>JAUCDD010000001.1:0-33285 GCA_034675505.1 Melaminivora sp.
GAGCGCGCGCGCTACATCTTCGCGCTGTCGCAGGAGCTGTCGGGCACGCCGTCGAAGATCGATGGCGCGCCGGCCGCGCGGGTGCACGTGGTGCCGCCCGAGCGCGGCGCCGCCGGCGAGCCGGGCGTGCCCTCCACGGCCGCGGCGTTCATCAAGCACCAGGACGGCTACAACCTGGAGTCGAATCCAGCCGCAGATCCGCCGCCTGGTCACCAACAGCATCCCCGGCCTGGCCGCCGACCGGGTGTCGGTGGTGTTCGCGGCCGCGCAGGCGCGCGCAGGCGAGGCAGCGCAGCCGGCGCCCGCGCTTGCGCAGGTCTGGGGGTTCGACGTCGCCCCCGGCGCGGCCGGTGGCCTCGGGGCGCTGCTGTGGGCGCTGCTGGCTGCCCTGCTGCTGGCCCTGGGGGCACTGGGTTATGGCCTGTGGCGCTTCGTGCTGCAGCCGCAGCGGCGCGCACCGGGCGCGGCCCCGGTGCCGGTGCGCACTGCCTAGAGCATGCAATGGCCACGCTGACCCTGGCGCCCGCCGGCGCGACCGCACCCGCCGCGCTGCGCACGCAGCTGCAGGGCTTCAACCTGCTGCCCAGCCGCTGGTGGCATCCGGCCCGCATGCCGGCGTGGCAGCAGGAGCTGCAGGCGCTGGGTGCGCTGGCGGCGCAGCCGGCGCTGCTGCGCGTGCTGCACCGGCGCTGGTCGGCGCAGCTGCTGGCCAGCCTGGGCGCCGGCGCGCAGCCGGTGGCCGACGCGGCGCACCCCGCCCTGGCGCTGGCGCTGGCGCCGGCCCCGCTGCTGGCGCGGCTGCAGCGCCGCGCTGGCGCGCTGCTGCTGGCGCCGCGCCTGTGCCGGGTGGTCGAGCGCCAGCAGGTGCTGGCGCTGCGTGCGGCGCTGGGTGCGGACACCCTGGCCTGGGCCTGCGCCGATGCGGCGCAGCTGCACCCCGGCCTGCCCGGGCACAGCGCCTGGCTGCAGGAGGATGAGGCCGAAGCCGCCGTGGGCAGCGCCAGCGGGCTTGCCGCCCGCGCCGACCTGCTGGGCGCCGGCCTGCTGGCGCAAAGCTGGCACGATGCGCCCGCCGGCCTGAAGCTGCGCGCCGACGGCCGCCTGCCGCCCGGCGCCGACGACGCGGCGGTGCGCACGGCCAGCGGCCTGGACGCGCTGCGTGCGCGCCACCTGTGCCGGCAGCTGCTGGCCTCACTGGATTCGACATGGCTTTCCTCGTTCCCCGCGACTCCTTGAGCCCCACGCGCACGCTGCAGGCGCGGCTGGCGCCGGGCACGCGCATCGTGCGCGCTGCCGACGTGGCCGCCTGGGCGCAGGCCGAAGGGCTGCTGGCGTCGGCGCGCGCGCAGGCGGACGCCATCCTGGCCGGCGCCGAAGACGCGCTGGCGGCCGAGCGCGCGCGCGGCTATGCCGAGGGCCTGGCCGAGGCGCGCATGGAGCAGGTCGAGAAGATGATGGACACCGTGGGCCGCACGGTGGACTATTTCGCCGCCGTCGAGGGCGACATGGTGGCCCTGGTCATGGGCGCGGTGCGCAAGATCATCGACGGCTACGGCGACCACGAGCGCGTGCTGCTGGTGGTGCGAAACGCCCTGGCCGTGGTGCGCAACCAAAAGCAGATGACGCTGCGCCTGCCGCCGGCGCAGGTGGACGCGGTGCGCGCGCGCGTCAACGAGCTGCTGGCCGCCTACCCCGGCGTGGGCTACCTGGACATCGTGGCCGACGCGCGCCTGCAGGGCGACGCCTGCATCCTGGAGAGCGAGATCGGCCTGGTCGAGGCCAGCATCGACGGCCAGGTCGCCGCGCTGGAGGGCGCCTTCCGCAAGGTGCTGGGCAGCCGCATATGAGCGCGGTCGATTCGACTTCGCCGCAGGCCGCCCCGGCGCGCGCAGCGCGCCAGTTCGACTACATCGCCGAGATGATGGAGCTGGCCCTGGCCGACACGCCGGTGCTGCAGATCAAGGGCCGCGTGACGCAGGTGGTGGGCACCATCATCCGCGCCGTCGTGCCCACGGTGAAGGTGGGCGAGGTCTGCCTGCTGAGAAACCCCGGCGAGGACTTCGAGATGAAGGCCGAGGTGGTGGGCTTCGCGCGCGACGCGGCGCTGCTCACACCGATCGGCGACATGTACGGCATCTCCTCGGCCACCGAGGTCATCCCCACCGGCCGCGCGCACCTGGTGCCGGTGGGCTTCGGCCTGCTGGGCCGCGTGCTCGACGGCCTGGGCCGCCCGCTGGACGAGGCCGAGCGCGGCCCGCTGGAGGCGGCCAAGTTCTACCCGGTGTTCGCCGAGGCGCCCGACCCGCTCAAGCGCCGCATCATCCGCGAGCCGCTGGAGCTGGGCGTGCGCGCGCTCGATGCCGTGCTGACCTGCGGCGAAGGCCAGCGCATGGGCATCTTCGCGGCCGCCGGCGGCGGCAAGTCCACGCTCATGGCCATGCTGGTCAAGGGCGCGGCGGTGGACGTCACCGTGGTGGCGCTGATCGGCGAGCGCGGGCGCGAGGTGCGCGAGTTCCTGGAGCACGAGCTGGGCGAGGAGGGGCGGGCGAAGAGCGTCATCGTCTGCGCCACCAGCGACAAATCCAGCATGGAGCGCGCCAAGGCCGCCTACGTCGCCACGGCCATTGCCGAATACTTCCGCGACCAGGGCAAGAAGGTGCTGTTCCTGATGGACTCGGTGACGCGCTTCGCCCGCGCGCAGCGCGAGATCGGCCTGGCCGCGGGCGAGCCGCCCACGCGCCGCGGCTACCCGCCCAGCGTGTTCGCCACGCTGCCCAAGCTCATGGAGCGCACCGGCATGAACGAGCGCGGCTCGATCACCGCGCTGTACACCGTGCTGGTCGAGGGCGACGACATGACCGAGCCCATCGCCGACGAGACGCGCTCCATCCTGGACGGCCACATCGTGCTGTCGCGCAAGCTGGGCGCGGCCAACCACTACCCGGCCATCGACGTGCTGGCCTCGGCCTCGCGCGTCATGAACGCCGTCATCACGCCCGAGCACAAGCGCCTGGCCGGGCGCCTGCGCGAGCTGATGGCCAAGTACGAAGAGGTCGAGCTGCTGGTCAAGATCGGCGAGTACAAGCGCGGCGGCGATGCCACCACCGACGAGGCCATCGACAAGATCGAGGCCATCCGCGCCTTCCTGCGCCAGCGCACCGACGAGCAGTCGAGCATGGAGCAGACGCTGGCGCAGCTGTCCGCCCTGGTGGGCGCGGGGGCTGCGCGATGAGCGTGTTTCGCGAGCTGCTGGCCATCAAGGCCTTCCGCGAGAACCAGGCCGAGGGCGCGATGCGCGCGCAGCGCCAGGCGCTGGCCGACGCCGTGGCGGCGCGCGAACAGGCTGAAGGTCTGCTGGCGCGCCTGCTGCACGATGGCGTGCAGATCGAGCAGCAGCTGTACCGCGAGCTGTGCGAGCGCCTGGTGCGCCTGCGCGACATCGAGGACGTGCAGCTGTCCGTCGCCGGCCTGCGCCAGCGCGAGGCGGCGCAGCAGCAGGCGCTGGAGCAGGCCGAGCGGGCGCAGCGCGAGCAGGACGAAAAGCTCGCCAGCGCGCGCGCCGCGCACCAGGAGGCGGCGCGGCAGAAATCCAAGTTCGTCGACCTGGCGCGCAACTGGGACCAGCTGCAGCTGCGCGAGGCCGAGCGGCGCGAGGACCTGGAGATGGAGGAAGCCGCCAGCGTGGCGCGCGACCGCGAGGACTGGCAGGGGCACGACCCGGAGGCGGGTGCATGAAGGCCCGCATGCCCCGCCCCGTTTGCTATTCAAATAATAGCTACAAGCCGTTGATGGACGCCGGCAAAAGCCCTATTTGACCCAAAATCCCCGTTTTTCCCCCTCTCCCGCGCGCGGGAGAGGGTTGGGGTGAGGGTGTCGCCCTACCACTTCGCCGCGCCCGAACCACCCCCTCACCCCAACCCTCTCCCCCAGGGGGAGAGAGGGGGATGGGCGCGCCGGCCCGAACGCCATGAGCACCGACCGCCCCATCCACCTCGACCTGGACATGCCCGGCGCCAGCGCCTTCGGCCATTCGGCCGGCGCCGGCGCGCAGGCCGCGCCGCAGGACGGGCGCGACGCGCAGCAGCTCGACGCCGAGGCGCAGCGCCTGCGTGCGCTGCTGGAGGGCAACCGCAGCGCGCCGCCGCCGCCGGGCGCGGCGCCCGATCAGGCGCAGCCGGCCGGGCCGTTCGCCCTGTTCGCCAGCCCGGCCCTGCCGGGCACGCCTGCTGCCGCCGCCCGCCGCCGCGGCCGGCCTGCCGCCGGACATCGACGGGCAGCTGGCCACGATGGCGCGCCGCCTGCTGGTGGCGGACGGCAGCGGCGGCCAGCGCGCCGTGCAGATCGAGCTGGACGCCGCGCACTTTCCCGGCGTGGTGCTGCAGGTGTGCGAGGAGGGCGGCCGCCTGCAGGCCACCTTCACCTGCAGCCGCGAGGATTCGCGCGAGCGCCTGGCCGCAAGCTGCCAGTGGCTGGCGGACGGCCTGGCCGAGCGCCTGGCGCGCGCCGCCTCCGTGTGCGTGCAGACCGACGACCCCGAGGACCGCAGCCCCGTGCAGGCCAGCGCCGGCTGATCCATTTTTCCTTCCCGCATGCCCGAACCCCACACCACCGCCACGCCCGTGCAGCCGCTGCCCCTGTCGCGCGCCGAAGCCCAGGCGCGCGACGCCATCGCCCAGCGCGCCATGGCCCTGCCGCTCACCCTGGGCGCCAGCGCCTGGCAGCTGCGGCTGGTGCCGCTGGTGGCGCCGCCGCCCCTGGCGCCGCCGCCGCACTGGCTGGCCTGGGAATGGGCCGGCGCCCAGTTCGTGCTGGCCGTGCCCCCGCAGGCGCTGGATCAGCTGATCGCTGCCGACCTGGACCACGCCCTGCTGCCCGAGCTGCCGCCGGCGCTGGCCCAGTCGGTGCTGGAGGCCGGCCTGGCCGACGTCTTGCAGGCCCTGCAGCAGCTGGGCCGGGGCGTGCCCAGGCTGCTGCAGTGGAAGCCGCCGCACCACGGCGCGCCCGCCGACCTGCCGCCGCATGCCGTGGCGCTGCAGCTGCGCGCCGCCGCCGGCCCCGAGGCATTCGATGCGCGCCTGCACGCCGACGGCCTGGGCCTGCTGCTGCTGGCCGGCCTGCTGGCGCAGCGCCCGCCGCGCCCCGGCCCGCTGCAGGGCGGCAGCATGCTGGCGCTGCACGCCGAGCTGGGCTGCACCCGTGTCGCGCTGCAGGAGCTGCAGGCACTCGCGCCGGGCGACGTGGTGCTGGTGCAGACGGCCTTTGCCAGCGCCGACCGCGGCCTGTGGCTGAGCGCGGACGGCCGCGCCGGCCTGCACGTGCAGCTGCCGCCGCCCGCCGCGCCGGACGGCCCCGCCGCCGCCTGCCCCCCGTTTCTTACCGTAGTGCATCCCTGGAGCGACCGCATGCCCGCCGCCAACCCCGCCAACGACCTCCCGCCCGCGCCCGATGCCGCCACGCTGCAGGAGCTGCCCGTGCGCCTGTCCTTCGACCTGGGCGAGCTGCGCCTGACGCTGGGCGAGCTGCAGGCGCTGCAGCCCGGGCAGACGCTGGCGCTGGCGCACCCGCTGGCCGGGGCGGTGCGCATCCGCGCCAATGGCGCGCTGGTGGGCGAGGGCGACCTGGTGGAGATCGACGGCCAGCTGGGCGTGTCGGTGCGCAGCCTGTGGCCGGCGGACGGCGCGCCATGATGAATTTCGATCCGATCACGCTGGCCGTCCTGCTGGCGCTGATGGCGCTGCTGCCCACGCTGGTCGTGGTCTGCACGGCGTTCCTGAAGATCGTGGTGGTGATGTCGCTCTTGCGCAATGCGCTGGGCGTGCAGCAGATGCCGCCCAACCTGGCGCTTTATGGCATGGCGCTGATCCTGGCGGCCTACGTCATGGCGCCGGTGGGCGTGCACATGTTCGAGCGCATCGGCGCGCAGCCGGACAACCTGAAAAGCCTGCCCGCCTTCATCACCAGCGTGCGCGAGGGCGCCGAGCCGCTGCGCGACTTCATGGTCAAGAACAGCCGGCCCGAGCAGCGCGACTTCTTCGTGCGCACCGCGCAGCGCATGTGGGGGCCGGACTTGAGCGCCGGCGTGGGCCCGCGCGACTTTTTGGTGTTGATGCCGGCGTTCGTCGTCTCGGAGCTGACGGCCGCGTTCCAGATCGGCTTCCTGCTGTACCTGCCGTTCGTGGTGATCGACCTGATCGTCTCCAACATCCTGCTGGCCATGGGCATGATGATGGTCTCGCCGGTCACCATCTCGCTGCCGCTCAAGCTGTTTTTGTTCGTCATGGTGGACGGCTGGTCGCGCCTGATCCAGGGCCTTGTTTTGACGTATGCGTGAACACCCCCCAAACGCTGCGCGCCTTCCCCCGCTCTCGCAGCGCTGCGCGCTGCAGGCAGGGGGACGCCGCCGTTGACTAGCAAAACAGATCCACGGCGTCCGCTGGCAATGCGGCGCTGTCGTTCTGCGCGTGCTGCCCTGACCGGCCCCATCGGAGTCTTTCGCATGCAGACCGTTGACGTCGTCTCCTACTTCACCCAGGCGCTGTACCTGGTGCTGTGGCTGTCACTGCCGCCGATCATCGTCGGCTCGGTTGTCGGCACGCTGTTCTCGCTGTTCCAGGCGCTCACGCAGATACAGGAGCAGACGCTGTCGTTCGGCGTCAAGCTGGTGGCGGTGTCGCTGACGCTCTTGCTCACCGCGCGCTGGGTGGGCGGCGAGATGTTCAACTTCACGCTGCAGATCTTCGACGTCATGCCGCTGCTGGGCAAATAGGGCGGCGGCGCTGGAACCTTCATGGACGCCCCGGTTACCTACGATCAGGCCCAGTCGTTCATCGCCACGCTGGCGCTCACCCAGCCCCGCATCCTGGCCATGTTCCTCGTCCTGCCGCTGTTCAACAGCCAGCTCATCCCAGGGCTGGTGCGCTTTGCCATCGCCGCCGCATTGGGCGTGGTGATGGTGCCGGCGCTGCAGCCGCAGGTGGCGCAGCAGGACTGGGGCGCGGCGACGCTTTTGGGCACCATCACCAAGGAGGCGTTCATCGGCTTCGTCATCGGCTACCTGGCGGCCATCCCGTTCTGGATCTTCGAGGCGGTGGGCTTTTTGGTGGACAACCAGCGCGGCGCCAGCATCGCCTCCACGCTCAACCCGCTCACCGGCAACGATTCGTCGCCGCTGGGGCTGATGTTCAACCAGGCCTTCATCGTGTTCTTTTTGCTCACCGGCGGCTTTTCGCTGCTGCTGGGCACGCTGTACGACAGCTTTGCGCTGTGGAGCATCACCGGCTGGCTGCCCGCATTCACGCCCGATTCCGTGCCGGTGATGCTGGCGCAGCTCGACCGGCTGGTGCGCATGGCGGTGCTGCTGGCCGCGCCGGTGCTGGTGGCCATGTTCCTGGCCGAGATCGGGCTGGCGCTGGTGTCGCGCTTCGCGCCGCAGCTGCAGGTGTTCTTCATGGCCATGCCCATCAAGAGCGCGCTGGCCATGCTGGTGCTGATGCTGTATGCCGCCTCGCTGTTCGACTACGGCGCGGATGAGGTCGAATCCATAGGCCGCATCCTGCAGCTGCTGCGCGGCCAGTGGGGGCCTTTTGCCGGTGCCGCCGCGCCCGCCATGGGAGGCGCGCCGTGAGCGAAAAGACCGAGCAGCCCACCAGCAAGCGCCTGCGCGACTCGCGCCAGAAGGGCGACGTCGCCTACAGCAAGGACTTCACGCAGACGCTGCTGATCCTGGCCATCTTCGGCTACCTGGTGGCCGCCAGCGGGCGCATCGTGCAGGCGCTGGCGCAAATGATCGTGCTGCCCTCGACGCTGCTCAAGCTGGGCTTCAACGATGCCGCCAACGCGCTGGTCGAGGCGCTCTTGCGCGAGGCCGCCTGGGTCGTGCTGCCCTTCATCGGCATCGTGCTGGCGGCGGGCTTCCTGGGCGACACGCTGCAGGTGGGCATCCTGTTCGCGTTCGACAAGCTCAAGCCCTCGGCCAAGAAGCTCAACGTGCTGGCCAACCTGAAGAACATCTTCTCCAAGAAGAACCTGGTCGAGTTTTTGAAATCCCTGGTCAAGATCGGCTTCCTGTCGGTGCTGCTGTGGCTCCTGATCGGCGACGCGCTGCCGCTCATGACCAGCATCCCGCAGGCCGGGCTGGCGGGCCTGGGGCAGGTGGTGGGCGAACTCATGAAGACCATGCTGGTCCACATCGGCCTGGCCTACGGCGTCATCGCGCTGGCCGACTTCGCCTGGCAGCGCTTCCAGTACCGCAAGGGCCTGATGATGAGCAAGGACGAGGTCAAGCAGGAATACAAGGAAATGGAAGGCGACCCGCACATCAAGCACCAGCGCAAGCACCTGCACCAGGAGATGCTGCAAAACACGGCGGTGGCCAGCGCGCGCAAGGCCACCGTGGTCGTCACCAACCCCACGCACCTGGCCGTGGCGCTGCACTACGACGAGGGCGAGACGCCGCTGCCGGTGGTGCTGGCGCTGGGCGAAGGGGCGCTGGCCGAACGCATGATGGCCGCCGCGCGCGAAGCCGGCGTGCCCGTCATGCAGAACATCCCGCTGGCGCGCGCGCTCACCGAGCAGGGCGCGGCGGGCCAGTACATCCCTTCCGAACTCGTCGAACCGGTCGCCGAGCTGCTGCAACTGCTGCGACAACTGCAAGGACCTGCGCCATGAAGACCTCCCACGCCCCGGCCGATGCGGCCGTTGCCCGGCTGCTGCACGGCTATGGCGCGCAGTTCGGCGCCCTGCCCGAAGGCGGCGATGACGCCGCGCGCGCCCCCATCGCCCTGACCGTCGACGGCCAGTACCGCATCCGGCTGCGCGCACTGCCGCGCGGCGGCATCGTGGTGCAGTCGCGCCTGCGCGCCTTGCCCGAGCCCGGCCGCGAGCGCGACGAGCTGCTGGCCGGCGTGGCGCGGCTGGCCTGCGGCACCCTGCGCGAGCATGCCGCCGCCTGCGTGGTCGACGAGCACGAGCGCGCCCTGTGGCTGCAGCAGGCGGCGCCGGTGCAGTCGCTGCAGGACATCGACGACGCCGTGGGCAGCTTCACCAACTGCCTGGCGTTCTGGGCCAAGGCCGTCCACACCGTTTGAACTGCCCGCTTTGCCGCTTTTTTCCTCCATGCCATTCGCCATCTCCCCGCTCGCGCGCACCCTGGGCGCGCTGGCCCTGAGCCTGTCCCTGGCCGCCACGCCAGCGCTGGCCGGGCCCCTGCCTTGGACGGGCGCCCCCTACAGCTACTACGCCGACAACGCGCCCATCGCCAACGTGCTGCGCGATTTCGCCAGCAGCTTCAGCCTGTCGCTGGAACTGTCGCCACTGGTCGAAGGCAAGGTCAGCGGCCGCTTCAACGCCGCCACGCCCACCGAGTTCCTGGACCGGCTGGGCAGCGTGTATGGCCTGACCTGGTTCACCCACGCCGGCACGCTGTTCGTCGCCCGCTCCAGCGAAATGAGCACGCGCAGCATCAGCTCGGGGGGCGGCAGCATCGCCGCCGTGCGCGAGGCGCTGACCAGCGTGGGCGTGCTGCAGCCGCGCTTTGGCTGGGGCGAGCTGCCCGAGCAGGGCGTGGCGCTGGTGTCCGGTCCGCCGGCCTACGTCGCACTGGTCGAGCGCACCATGGCGGCGCTGCCGCTGACGGGCGGCGGCCAGCAGGTGGCGGTGTTCCGCCTGAAGCACGCCTCGGTGGACGACCGCGTCATCCAGTACCGCGACCGCCAGATCACCACGCCCGGCCTGGCGCAGGTGCTGCGCAACCTGATCCAGGACAGCGGCGGCCCATCGGCGGGGGTGAGCAACATCCTGGCCCCGGCGCTGGCGCGGCTGCCGGTGGAGACGGCGCTGCCCGCGGCGGCCACGCTGGCCGGCGGCGCGCAGGGGGCGGCTGCCAATGCGCAGGGGACGGCGGCGGCTGCAGCGGCGGCCGCGGCTGCCGGCATGGCGGCCGGGCTGCAGGCGGCGGCTGCGGGCGCCCAGGGCGCCCCGGCCGCGCGCCCCGGCGCAGCAGCAGCCCAGCGCCGCCTGATGCCTTCGATCCAGGCGGACTCGCGCCTGAACGCGCTGATCGTGCAGGACACGCCCGAGCGCATCCCGCTGTACCGCGCGCTGATCGAGCAGCTGGACGTGCCCACGCCGCTGATCGAGATCGAGGCCATGATCATCGACATCAACTCGACCAAGCTCGACGAACTGGGCATTTCCTGGGGCGGGCGCCGGGGCGGTTTCGCCGGCGGCTTCGGCAACCTGGCCGCCAAGGGCGACGGCAACGACATGTTCCTGGGCGCGCTGCAGCGCAGCGCCAGCATAGACCCCACCTCGCTGGTGGTGAACGCCGGCAACTTCCTGGTCAGCCGCATCCGTGCGCTGGAGGGCACGGGCGATGCCTCCATCCAGTCGCGCCCGTCGATATTGACCATCGACAACATCGGCGCGCTGCTGGACCTGTCCGAGACGTTCTACATCAGGAGCGTGGGCGAGCGCGTTGCCACCGTCACCCCGATCACCGCCGGCACCACGCTGCGCGTCACGCCGCACTACGTGCAGCGCCCGGAAGGCCCGGTGATACAGCTGGACGTGGACATCGAGGACGGGCAGATCCAGGAGACCACGGTGGACACCATTCCCACCGTGCGGCGCAGCACCGTCAGCACCCAGGCCATCGTGGCCGAGGGGCAGACGCTGCTCATCGGCGGCTACAAGAGCACCCAGCAGCTCAACCGCAACGACCGCGTGCCGGTGGTGGGCGAGGTGCCGCTCCTGGGCCTGCTGTTTTCGCACCGCACCAGCAGCCAGCAAACGCGCGAGCGGCTGTTCATGATCCAGCCGCGCGTGGTGTCGCTGTTGCCGCAGACGGCCGCAGCCGTGGACGCGCTGCGTGTGGGCCAGCCCCGCCCGGGCGAGGCGCTGCGCTGAGCGCGCTGGTCAGAAGTCCAGCTCGACCCCGCGCGCTGCCAGCTTGGCGCGCAGCGCGCTGCGCGCGCGCGACAGGCGGCTGCGCACGGTGCCCACCGGGACGGTGAGCAGCGCGGCGGCTTCCTCGTAGGACAGCTCGTCCACCCCGACCATCAGCAGCACTTCGCGCATGGACTGGGGCAGCTCGGACAGCGCCGCCTGCAGCTGCTGCATGTGCTCGCGCTGCTCGTGTGCCTGGGCGGGCGAGGGCGCCTCGGCGGCGAGGTGCGCCAGCTCCTCGTCGGTCTCGAACTGGTAGCGCCGGTGCGGCGCGCGCGACAGGTGGTTGCGCACCAGGTTCATGGCGATGCCGTACAGCCAGGTGGACAGCTCGGACTCGCCCTTGAACGAGCGGTACGAGCGCACCGCTTCCACGAAGGCCTGCTGCGCCAGGTCCTCGGCGTCGCTGCAGTTGCCGATGTTCTTGATCACGAAGCGGTGCAGCCGCGTGCCGTGGGCCTGCACCAGCGAGCGAAACAGCGCGTCGCGGGCGGCCAGCTCGTCGGCCTGCAGCGCCGGCGTGGGTGCCGCGCCGGCCTGCAGGTGCGCATCGCTGGAAACGCTGGGAGTGGACACGGCGGCAGAAACGGTGGAAGAAAAGGAAAGAATGCCGGGGCTGCTGCGGGGCCGGGCGTGGCCCGCTGCAAGCCGATCATTGTTACGGCCAAACAAGTCCGGACACAACCCCTATTTGCGCGCAGCCGCGCGCGCCCGGGCCGGGTCAGGGCGCGCTCAGCTCCTGCAGCAGCCACTGGCGGGCGGTGGCTGGCGCGACGGGCGACTGCAGGCTGGCGGCGGCGGCCTCGAAGCGCTGCTGCATGCGGGCATCGATCCGGGCGCGCTGCCCGGCGTCCACGCCTGCCGGGTCGAGCGCCAGCTGGCGGCAGGCCTCGGTGAAGGCGGCCGAACCCTGCGTGGCCGATACCGACAACTGGGTGAGGAAATCCACACCCTGCAGCGCGTTCTGGCTGGTCTGCGCCATGTCCAGCGCCTGCAGCACGGTGCGCGCAGCCAGGGGCCGGCCCGGCGCGGGCTGCAGGCCGAGCTCCTGGGCCACTGCCTTCTGGATGCCCTGGGAAAAAGATTGCCCGAGCGCCTGCACGAAGGCCGAGGTGGTGTCCGCGTGCGGCTCGATCCAGGCCACGCTGCGCTGGCTGGGCGTGGTGCCGGTCGCCATGACCTGCCACTGGGCGCCATCCTGGCTGACGTGCAGCCAAGAGCCCTGCTGCGCTGCCTGCTGGAAGGCCTCCAGCGCAGGGGCGGTCGGTCCGGTGGCGGGGGTGGGCGGGAAAATGTTCACAGTCATCGCCAAAAATGTTGTGGCCGTGCCAGGAAAGTGGTGCCGGGCTGCCTCGGGAGGCCGGCATCCGTGCCGGACTCGTCGCGGGGTTGCCGGTTTGGTAACTGCAGGCGGCGTCCGGGTTCCATGCCGATTGCAAGGCAGTGTCAATGTAGCGTGGGTGCACCTTACCAGCGGGCGGGCGCTACGCACTGACCTGGAGCAGTTGCAGCGCAGTGCGGCGCCAGCTGGGCGGCCGCAGCGGGCTCAGATGCGCTGCGCCCAGGCGGCCATGGGCGTATGCGCCGGCTGGCCGGCGCCGGCGCCCTCCAGGCGCTGCTGCCAGCGCTCGGCGTGCTGCAGCACCAGCTCGACCGCCTGCAGCAGCGCTGCGGCGCTGGCCTCCGGCCACGCCAGCGGCAGGTGCACGACGGCGCAGCCCTGGCTGTCCAGGCTGGCCCAGCCGCCGCCAAAGCCCGCCCCCAGGTGGTTGCCCTGCAGCAGTGCGCGCAGCGCCGCCTCGCCCGGGCGCTGGCGGCGCAGCGCGCACGACACCAGCCAGCGCCCCTGCGCCGGCGCCGCCTGCAGCTCGACGATCTGGTCGCCGTCGAACATCAGCCGGCAGCAGCCCTGGGCATCGGCCCGCAGGCCGGGGATGCCGATGGCCTCGCCCAGGGCGGTGATCAATGCAGTGGCGGCGGCATCAGGCATGGCAGGTGGGTGTGGCGCAAGGCGGCGCCGATGATACGCCGCAGCCGCCAGCGCCGGACCTGCCGGTGCTGCGCGCCTTGGAATGCACGCTCCAGCCCGGCCCTGCAACCAATGCTTGATAGGGCTGCGGCCGCAGGCTAGATTGTCCCGTCAATGAAACGATGAGGCCGCCACCATGCAGGACCTGAACGACATGCTGTACTTCGCCGAGGTCGCCGAGCGCGGCGGTTTTGCCGCGGCCGGGCGCGCCCTGGGCGTCCCGAAGTCGCGCCTGTCGCGCCGCGTCGCCGAGCTGGAGGCGCGCCTGGGCGTGCGGCTGCTGCAGCGCACCACGCGCAGCCTGTCGCTGACCGAGGTCGGCCAGGCCTACCTGCGCCACTGCCTGGCGCTGCGCGATGCTGCCCAGGCCGCGCAGGACACGGTGGACCAGGTGCACAGCGAGCCCTGCGGCGCCGTGCGCCTGGCCTGCCCGGTGACGCTGGCGCAATCGGTGCTGGCCGGGCTGCTGCCGGCCTACCTGGCGCGCCACCCGGCGGTGCGGCTGGAGGTGCAGGTCAGCAACCGCGTGGTCAACGTGGTCGAGGAGGGCGTGGACGTGGCGCTGCGCGTGCGCGCCTCGGTGGACGACAGCGCCAGCATGGTCGTCAAGCGCCTGGGCGAGGGCGTGCAATTCCTGGTCGCCAGCCCGGCGCAGCTGCAGCGCCAGGGCACGCCCGCCCTGCTGGCCGACCTGGAGGCCATGGACACCCTGGCCATGTCGGCCAGCGACGGCCGCGCCAGCCTGGTGCTGCACGGGCCGGGCGGGCGCCAGGAGACGGTGCGCTTCAGCCCGCGCCTGGTGGCAGACGACCTGCTGGTGCTGCAGCACGCCGCCGTCGCCGGTACCGGGCTGTGCTGGCTGCCCGACTACCTGTGCATGCCCGACATCGAGGCCGGCCGGCTGGTGCGCGTGCTGCCCGACTGGGCGCCGGCGCGCGGCATCGTGCACGCGGTGTTCGCCTCGCGCCGGGGGCTGGCGCCGGCGGTGCGCAGCCTGCTGGACTTCCTGGGCGAGGAAATGCCGCTGCGGGTACGGCTTTGATATGCCTGATCACGATAAACAAACAAGAATCTATTCGTTTGGGTTTTGATGGCCGGTTCGCACAATGCCCCTCATCCGCCAACCGGCGCTGCCAGGCATTGTTCCCATGACCACCAGAACCCGAATCAAGGCGCTCGTCGCCGCCCTTGCCCTCACCGCCAGCGGCCTCGGCCGCGGCCCAGGCCAACGCGCTGCTGAACGTGAGCTATGACGTGGCGCGCGAGTTCTACAAGGACTACAACGCCGCCTTCGTCGCCCACTACAAGAAGACCAAGGGCATAGACGTGCGCGTGGACCAGTCGCACGCCGGCTCCAGCGCGCAGGCGCGGGCGGTCAACGACGGCCTGGCCGCCGACGTGGTCACCTTCAACACCACCACCGACGTGCAGTTCCTGGCCGACAACGGCGTGGTCGCCAAGGACTGGGCGACGAAGTTCCCCTACGAGGCCTCGCCCACCACGTCCACCATGCTGTTCCTGGTGCGCCAGGGCAACCCGAAGAACATCAAGGACTGGGACGACCTGATCCGCCCGGACGTCAAGGTCGTGGTCGTCAACCCCAAGACCGGCGGCAATGGCCGCTATGCCTACCTGGCGGCCTGGGGCGCCGTGCGTGAGGAAGGCGGCGACGACACCCACAAGCGGCGGAGTTCGTCGCCAAGCTCTACAAAAATGTTCCGGTGCTGGCCAAGGGCGGGCGCGATGCCACGGCCACCTTCCTGCAGCGCGGCATCGGCGACGTGCTGATCACGTTTGAATCCGAGGTCGTCTCGGTCGAGCGCGAATTCGGCAAGGGCAAGGCCGATGCCGTCTACCCGTCGGGACAGCATCACGGCCAAGAACCCGGTGGCGGTGGTCGAGCGCACGGTGGCCAAGAAGGGCACGGGCGAGCTGGCCCGCGCCTACCTGGACTACCTGTACTCGGATGAGGCGCAGGAGATCGCCGCGCGCCACGCCATCCGCCCGCGCTCCGAGGCGGTGCTGAAGAAATACGCCGAGCAGTTCAAGCCCATCCAGCAGTTCGCCGTCGCCAAGTACTTCGGCAGCCTGACCGAGGCGCAGAAGGTGCACTTCAACGACGGCGGCCAGTTCGACAAGCTGTACCAGCCGGGCCGTTGACCACCATGGTTTCCGCCGCGCTGACCAGCGCCATGCCGGCAGGGCCCGGCCACGCCGGGGCCGCCACCGCCCCGGCCGCTGCCCCCGCGCCCCGGCGCCGCGCGCGCCGGGTGCTGCCCGGCTTTGGCCTGACGCTGGGCTACACGCTGTTCTACCTGAGCGTGGTGGTGCTGGTGCCGCTGCTGGCGCTGCTGCTCAAGGCGTTCTCGCTGTCCTGGCCGCAGTTCTGGGACGCCGTGGCTGCGCCGCGCGTGCTGGCCGCCTACCGGCTCACCTTCGGCGCCTCGTTCCTGGCCGCCAGCGTGAACGCGGTGTTCGGCCTGCTGATCGCCTGGGTGCTGGTGCGCTACCAGTTCCCGGGCAAGCGGCTGCTGGACGCGCTGGTGGACCTGCCCTTTGCCCTGCCGACCGCCGTCGCCGGCATTTCGCTCACGGCGCTGCTGGCCGGCAACGGCTGGGTCGGGCAGTACCTGGAGCCGCTGGGCGTCAAGCTCGCCTTCCAGCCGGGCGGCGTGGTGGTCGCGCTGATCTTCATCGGCCTGCCGTTCGTGGTGCGCACCGTGCAGCCAGTGCTGCAGGACACGGAAAAGGAGCTGGAGGAAGCCGCCTCCAGCCTGGGCGCGACGACCTGGCAGGTCTTTCGCCACGTCATCCTGCCGGCCATCCTGCCGGCGCTGCTCACGGGCTTTGCCATGGCGTTCGCGCGCGCCATGGGTGAGTACGGCTCGGTCATCTTCATCGCCGGCAATGTCCCCATGGTCTCGGAAATCACGCCCCCCTCATCATCATCGGCAAGCTGGAGCAGTACGACTACGCCGGCGCCACCGCCGTGGCCGTGGTCATGCTGGTGATCTCGTTCGCCATGCTGCTGGTCATCAACGGCCTGCAGGCCTGGCAGCGCAAGCGCGCGGGGATGCCGGCATGAGCGCGCCGGCCCCTCCCGCGCCGCGCCGCGCCGGCGCCGGCACCACCGAGGCGCGCTGGGTGCAGTGGCTGCTGATCGCGCTGGCGCTGGGTTTTTTGCTGCTGTTCCTGGTGCTGCCGCTGGCCGCCGTCTTTGCCGAGGCGTTGCGCCAGGGGCTGGCGGCCTACCTGGTGGCGCTCTCCGAGCCCGATGCCTGGGCGGCCATCCGGCTGACGCTGCTCACCGCGCTGCTGGCGGTGCCGCTCAACCTGGTGTTCGGCGTCGCGGCCGCCTGGTGCATCGCCAAGTACGAGTTCCGCGGCAAGGCCTTCCTGACCACGCTGATCGACCTGCCGTTCTCCATCTCGCCGGTGGTTGCCGGCCTGATGTACGTGCTGGTCTTCGGCGCCAACGGCTGGCTGGGGCCGTGGCTGGCGGCGCACGACATCAAGGTCATCTTCGCCGTGCCGGGCATCGTGCTGGCGACCATCTTCGTCACCTTCCCCTTCATCGCGCGCGAATTGATCCCGCTGATGCAGGCGCAGGGCAACGACGAGGAGCAGGCCGCCATCGTGCTGGGCGCCAGCGGCTGGCAGACCTTCCGGCACGTCACGCTGCCCAACATCAAGTGGGGCCTGGTGTATGGCGTGATCCTGTGCAACGCGCGCGCCATGGGCGAGTTCGGCGCGGTGTCGGTGGTCTCGGGCCACATCCGCGGGCAGACCAACACCATCCCGCTGCACGTGGAGATTCTCTACAACGAGTACCAGTCGGTGGCGGCCTTTGCTGCGGCCTCGCTGCTGGCGCTGCTGGCGCTGGTCACGCTGGCCATCAAGACGCTGGCGGAGTGGAAAGGCGCCCAGGCGCTGAAGAAAACCGCCGATTTGCCTCCTGAGAGGCCCCAGCCGGCGTGAATGAACGGCTTCTAGCTATTATTTTATGAGCATCGAAATCGGCAACATCAGCAAACGGTACGGCCAGTTCCAGGCGCTGCAGGACGTCAACCTGGACATCGGCTCGGGCGAGCTGATCGCGCTGCTGGGGCCGTCGGGCTGCGGCAAGACGACGCTCCTGCGCATCATCGCGGGCCTGGAGACACCGGACGCCGGCAGCATCCATTTCAGCGGCCAGGACACCACCGACGTCCACGTGCGCGAGCGCGGCGTGGGCTTCGTGTTCCAGCACTACGCGCTGTTCCGGCACATGACGGTGTTCGACAACGTGGCCTTCGGCCTGCGCATGAAGCCGCGCCGCGAGCGCCCGGCCGAGGCCGTCATCCGCGCGCGGGTGATGGAGTTGCTGCAGCTGGTGCAGCTGGACTGGATCGCCGACCGCTACCCCTCGCAGCTGTCGGGCGGGCAGCGCCAGCGCATCGCCCTGGCGCGCGCGCTGGCGGTGCAGCCGCAGGTGCTGCTGCTGGACGAGCCCTTCGGCGCGCTGGACGCCAAGGTGCGCAAGGAGCTGCGCAGATGGCTGCGCCGCCTGCACGACGAGCTGCACGTGACCAGCATCTTCGTCACGCACGACCAGGAGGAGGCGCTGGAGGTGGCCGACCGCGTGGTGGTCATCAACAAGGGCCGCATCGAGCAGCAGGGCACGCCCCAGCAGGTCTGGGACCACCCGGCCAGCCCGTTCGTCTATGGCTTCCTGGGCGACGTGAACCTGTTCAAGGGCCGCGCCAGCGGCGGGCGCATCCAGTTGGACGACGGCCCGCAGCTCGACGGCCCGCAGGGCGAGCCGGCGAGCGACGGTACCGCTGCCTGGGCCTACGTGCGCCCGCACGAGCTGGACGTGCAGCGCTACGCGCCGGGCCTGGCGCAGGACGCGCAGGGCCGCCCGAGCGGCATCGTGGCGCAGCTGGCGCGCGCCATCGTGGTCGGACCGATCGCGCGGCTGGAACTTGTGCCCGAGGATGGCACCCAACCGGCCGACAATGCGGGCTCTGACGCATTGATCGAAGCGCAGATGCCGGCGCAGCAGTTCCATGCGATGGCGCTGCGCGAGGGCGAGACGCTGGTGGTGACACCGCGCCGCGCCCAGGTGTTTCTGGACCAGGCCGCCGGCATCTGAGCCCCTCGCAGGGGCGCGGCCGCCGCCGCGCCTTCTCTCAAGGGAAAGAAGACTTCCATATGTTGCTCCACTGGATGGACGCCCTGCCACGCCGCGTGCTGGCACTCATCAGCCTGGCCTGCCTGGGCCTGCTGGCCTTTGGCATGTATTTGCAATACGCCGTCGGGCTGGAGCCCTGCCCGATGTGCATCGTGCAGCGCTACGCCCTGGTGCTGGTGGCGGCATGCGCCGCGCTGGCGGCGGCAGGCTCGGCCAGGGGCTGGCGGCTGGGCTGGAGCGCGCTGGCGCTGCTGGCATCGGGCTTCGGCGCCTTCGTGGCGGCGCGGCAAAGCTGGCTGCAGTGGTACCCGCCCGAGGTGGCGACCTGCGGGCGCGACTTCTACGGGATGATCGAGAACTATCCGATCAGCCGGGCGATCCCCATGATCTTCCGCGGCTCGGGCGACTGCACGGCGGTGGACTGGCGCTTCCTGGGCGGCTCCATCGCCAACTGGTCGTTCGTGTGCTTTGCCGTCTTTGCCGTGCTGCTGGTGCTGCTGCTGGCACGCGGGGCGCGGCGCGGCCTGCGCTGAGGGGCGCTCTCACAGCCCGCTGGGCCAGGTGTCGGGCACTTCGCCCTCGCCCTCGTGCCACAGCTGTTCGGGCACCAGGGGCCGCACCGCGTGCGTGCGGTCGATGTGCACCAGCGCGTCGAACTGGCCCGGCAGGCGGGTGTGGAAATAATGGCTCTGGCGCTCGGTGGCGGGCTGGTAGATGACGCCGATGGCGCGCTGCAGCCGCTCCTCGTGCAGCAGCTGCGCCAGCTGCGGCTGGTCGCGCAGCGGCAGCCACAGCCGCGCCTTGCCGCTGCCGTGCAGCAGCTGCTCGCAGCTGCCCGCCAGCCCGTCCTGCACGCGCTTGCGCTCGGCCGGGCCGTCCCAGTCGGAGGCGGCGGTGACGCTGCCGTGGTAGGTGGACAGCCCGATCAGCACCGCCTCGCGTCCCCAGCGCTCGCGCGCCAGCTGGCCGACGTTCCACTCGCCGCGCGCTCCCATCTCGGTGGCGCTGGCGTCGCCCAGGTGCGAGTTGTGCGCCCACACCGCCAGGCGCGGCGCGCTGCCGCGTGTGGCGCGCAGGTGCTGCTCCAGCGCCGCCAGGGTCTGCAGCATGTGCGTATCGCGCAGGTTCCACGACGATACCCGGCCGCGGAACAGGGTGCGGTAGTACTCCTCGGCGTTGCGCACCAGGCGGGCATTCTGCTGGGCCTGGAAGGCCTCGTCGCGGCCGGCGCCCAGCACGGCGCTGGCGCGCCGGTTCATCTCCAGCAGCTGGGCGATGGCCTCGTCCTCGCAGCTGGGCACGGCGCCGAAGGCGGCGCCATAGCCGTAGGCGTGGCCGTCCTCGCCGCCCCGGTGGTCGAAGCAGGCGTAGCGCGCCCGCGCGCGTGCCGCCGCTTGCGGGTCCACCTGGTCCAGGTGACGCAGCACGGCGCGGATGGAGGCGTACATGCTGTACAGGTCCATGCCATAGAAGCCGACCTGGCGCGACGCGCCCACGCCGCGATTGTGCTCGCGCAGCCATTCAACGAAATCGCGCACCACGGTGTTGCGCCACATCCAGGCCGGGAAGCGCTCGAAGCCGGACAGCGCGGCCTCGGCGTCCACGTCGTCCGAGCGCCCGCGCACGTAGCGGTCCACGCGCAGCGCGTCCGGCCAGTCGGCCTCGGCCACCACGGCGCAGCAGCCGTGCTCGGTGATCAGGCGGCGCGTCAGGCGCGCGCGCTCCAGGTAGAACTCGTGCGTGCCGTGGCTGGCCTCGCCGATCAGCACCAGGCGCGCGTCGCCAATGAAGTCCAGCAGCCCGGGCGCGCAGTCCAGCCGCTCGAACTCGCGCAGGTGCGGCTGCAGCGCCTGCAGCAGCCGGGCGTCGCCGTGCTGCTGCTGCTGCGCCGATCCCGTGGCCTTCATGGCTGCGCCCCCTCGGTCTGCTGCAGCGCGCGCTGCAGGTAGGCCAGCACCTGCTCGTCGCCGACCTGGGCGAAGTCCTGGTACCAGCGCCCGACGGCGCCGAACGCTGCCGGCTGGCGCGGGCAGACCACCTCGTCGGCGTATGCCTGCAGCGCCTGGCAGGCCTCGGGTGCGCCCACCGGCACCGCCAGCACCAGCCGCGCCGGCCCCTGGGCGCGCAGCGCCTGCGCTGCGGCGCGCAGGCTGGCGCCGGTGGCCGCGCCGTCGTCCACGACGATCACGGTGCGCCCGGCCACGTCGGGCAGGGGCCGCTCGCCCCGGTACAGGCGCTCGCGCCGGTCCAGCTCCAGGGCCTCCTCGTGCACCACGTCGTCGAGCGCCTGGCGCGATACCTGGCCCGCGTGCGGCTCCAGCACCAGCGCGCCGCCGCTGGCCAGGGCCCCCACGGCCCACTCGCGGTGCTGCGGGTGGCCGACCTTGCGCACCAGGAACACGTCCAGCGGCAGGCCCAGCGCGTGCGTCACTTCGTAGGCCACGGGCACGCCGCCGCGCGGCAGCGCCAGCACCAGCGCGCCCGGGGCGTTGCGGTACGGCTGCAGCTCGCGCGCCAGCAGCTGGCCGGCCTCGCTGCGGTCTTTGTAGATCAGGGTGTCCATGGCAAACCTCCGTTGCCTGGCACCTTAGGCCGGCGCCGCCCGGCGCCCGTCCGCGCAGCGGCGCGCGCGGGCGTAGGACGGACGCCTATGGCGTGAGCTTCTTGACCAGCACCTGGCTCTTCCTGTCCCAGCTGTACTTGCGCTTGCGCGCCTCGGGCAGCCAGTCGGGCTCGACGGGCACGAAGCCGCGCTTCAGGAACCAGTGCATGGTGCGGGTCGTGAGCACGAAGATGCTGTCCAGCCCCTGCATGCGCGCGCGCTGCTCGATGCGCTTGAGCAGCTTCTCGCCATCGCCCGTGCCCTGGCTTTGCGAGGACACGGTGACGGCGGCCATCTCGGCCGTGCGCGCCTCGGGGTAGGGGTGCAGCGCGGCGCAGCCGAAGATCACGCCGTCGTGCTCGATGACGGTGTAGCTGGCGATGTCGCGCTCGATCTCGGTGCGGTCGCGCTTGACCAGCGTGCCGTCGCGCTCGAAGGGCTCGATCAGCTGGATGATGCCGCCCACGTCGTCGATGGTCGCCTCGCGCAGCTCCTCGAGCTTCTCGTCGATGACCATGGTGCCGATGCCATCGTGCACGTAGATCTCCAGCAGGAGCGAGCCGTCCACGGCAAAGGGCAGGATGTGGCTGCGCTCGACGCCGTGCTCGCAGGCGCGCACGCAGTGCTGCAGGTAAAAGCCCGCGTCGGTGGGCTTTTGCGGCGCTGGCAGCTGCGCCAGCAGGCGGCGGGCGGCAGCCAGGGGCAGCTCGGTGTCTATGGGGTTGTCGTCGCCCGGCGGCTCGAAGGGCAGGGTGCGCACGCCCGGCACCTCGGTCAGGAACAGGAGCTTGTTCGCGCCCAGCTCGCTGGCCACGCGCGTGGCGACTTCCTCCATCGCCAGGTTGAAGGCCTCGCCCGTGGGCGAGAAGCCGAACGGCGAGATCAGCACCAGCGCCTGCATCTCCAGCGTGCGGCGGATGCCCTCCACGTCCACCTTGCGCACCAGCCCGGTGTGCTGGAAGTTCACGCCGTCCACGATGCCCACCGGCCGCGCGGTGAGGAAGTTGCCCGAGATCACGCGCACCCGCGAGCCGGCCATGGGCGTGTTGGGCAGGCCCTCGCTGAAGGCGGCCTCGATCTCGTAGCGCAGCTGGCCGGCCGCTTCCTGCGCGCTGTCGAGCGCGATCGGGTCAGTGATGCGCATGCCGTGCGAGTACTGGGCGGCGTGCCCCTTGGCGACCAGCTGCTCATTGACCTGCGGGCGAAAGCCGTGCACCAGCACGATCTTCACGCCCATGGCCTGGATCATGGCCAGGTCCTGCACGATGCTTTGCAGCTTGCCGGCGGCGATGGCCTCGCCCGTCAGGCCGACCACGAAGGTCTGGTTGCGGAACTTGTGGATGTAGGGCGCCACCGACCGGAACCAGGGCACGAAGGTGAAGTTGAAGACCGTGGACATGTCGCGTTCCCACCGGGGCGGCCGGGGACAAAAAAAAAGGCCTGCGGGCACGGGGCCAGGGCCGGGAAAAGCGCGCAGTGTAGCGGCTGCACGCGCCCGGCGCGGCTGGGGGCTGCTGGCGGGGGTCTGGAGCGCTATTTTGGGTGATTTCGCGTGCCAGCCGGCGTGTTTAAAGCGTAGTTAGCTATCTTAATAGGAGCAACACTGCCGCCATTCAGCCGCGGCTGCCGCGCGGCGCCGTGGCGGGCAGGTGCGCCTGCGGGGCCGGCGCCGGCCCCCGTGCGCGGCTGCTGCCGCCCCGCCAGCGCAGCGCCCAGCGCTCGACCGTGTAGTACGACAGCGCCGCCAGCGCCGTGGACAGCAGCAGGCCCAGCAGCACCGTCACCGGCCAGGGCTGGTCGGCGCGCAGCCAGCGCACGATGGGGTAGTGCCACAGGTAGATGCCGTAGGACATGCGACCCAGCCAGACCAGCGCCGGGGCGCTGAGCGCCTCCCAGGCCGGGCCGCGCCGCTGCAGCACCGACATCAGCACGATCACGCTGGCGCACTCGACCACCGTGATGCCCCAGGCCAGCACGTTCATGTCGTCCCAGGTTTGCGCCATCAGGAGCGGCACCGCCAGCACGAACCACATGCCGTGCGACAGGCGCGCGCGCAATGCGGTGAACCACGCCGGCTGCTCGCGCACCAGGGCGGCCAGCAGGGCGCCCATCAGCAGGCCCGTGGCGCGGGTATCGAAGCGGAAGAAAATTTCGTAGAACTGCTGGCCGCGCAGCACCCACAGCACGCGCCAGGCCCAGGCCAGCACCAGCAGCACGGCGATGGCGCGCCAGCGCCGGCCCGGCGCGCACCAGCGCACCAGCAGCGCCAGCAGCGGCGGCCAGACCAGGTAGAAATGCTCTTCCACCGACAGCGACCACATGTGCAGGAGCGTGCCCGGGCGGTCGAAGAAGGCGATGCCGTAGTCGGCCAGGTACAGGAACGACACCAGCGCGTCGGACCGCACGTCCTCCAGCCCCGGCCAGGCCAGCGGCGCCAGCAGGCAGTAGGCGGCCAGGAACAGGGCCAGCGCGGGCGTCAGGCGGTACAGGCGGTGGCGGCAAAAGCGCCAATAGTCCAACCGCCCGGTGCTGTCCAGCTCGGCCAGCAGCAGCGTGCTGATCAGGAAGCCGCTGAGCACGAAGAACACGTCCACGCCGTAGAAGGCGCCATCGAACAGCGGCGCGTGGGCGTGCGACAGGATGACCAGCACGATGGCCACGGCGCGCAGGCCGTCCAGCGCGGGGTTGTAGGCCAGCGCCGGGCGGGCGCCGGCGGCGCCAGGCGCTTTCCCTTGAGACTCGATAGCGGACAAAACCCATGCCTTTCCGTCGGCGCCTGGCGGGGTGCCGGTTCACCCCGGGCGCACAAAGCGGGCGATTGTAGGGACAGGACTAGGGTTTGCCCGTATCAATGTCGTTGGATGGTGTAACGGGCGTCTTTGTGCGCCGCCTTACGGCACGCTGAGCCCCAGCGCAAACACCGAGTTGGGCACATCGGCCGCCGGCAGCTGCCGTGCCGGCGCCTGGCTGCGCTGGCGTGCGGCCAGCCTGGCGGCGCTGCGCGCGGGTGCCGGCTGGCCCTGCTGCTGTTGTGCCAGCAGGTCGGCCAGGGTGACCGATTGCAGGTAGTCCATGACGCGGCTGTGGAAGCTGCTCCACAGCTCGGCCGTCATGTCGGCCGGGGCGGCCTGCTGCGGGCGGCGCGCCCGGGCGGGCGGCAGCGCCGCCTCGGTGGCGCTGATGATCTGCGCCACGCTCAGTGCCTGGGGCGGGCGGGCCAGCCGGTAGCCGCCGCCGGGGCCCCGGCTGCTGGCCACCAGGCCGGCGCGGCGCAGGGCGCTGAAGATGTCCTCCAGGTGGGACAGCGAGATGCCCTGGCGCACGCTGATGGCGGGCAGGGGGACGGGCTGGCCGTGCGAGTGCAGGGCCAGGTCGGTGAGGGCGGTGACGGCGTGCTTGCCGCGGGTGGTCAGGCGCATGGGAATACCGTGGGGCAGGAAAGACGGGCGGGGCCTGGGGCCGGGGCGCGCGCGCCTGGCGTGGCTGCGGCGCCTGGCGGGGGCAGGCAGGGGCGGGAGCCGGCGCGCGCCGCAGGGCGGCGGCCGGGGCCGGCGGGTCTTTCAGGCGCGCGGCGGGCGCAGCCTCTGGTGCGGGGGCGGGGGCAGCGGCCAGGGCTGGGCCAGTGCGGGGCAGGCGAAGGCCGGCGCCGCGCCGGCCCATTGCGGGCGCTGGAATTCCTGGTCGTCGGGCAGGTCCACGCCGTTGATGCTGCTGCCGTCCACGACTTCGGCCCCGTCGTCGTCGCTGGCGACTGCACCGGCCGCGTGCTGGCCCGCTGCGCATTGCCCGGGGACTGCCGCTGGCCAGGCTGCCTCGGTGGGCGCGGCATGGGCGGTGTGCGCCCATGCGGACGCGCCCAGGCCCAGCAGGAATTGCAGGCAGATGAGCGCAAGCAGCCAACGAAGCATGGGAGGCGCATTATAAAAAACCGGCCAGCGCGCGGCGCCGATGCGTGTTATCCCTGTATAGACAGGCGCCGGCCAACGCGCATCATCGCCGCTTCACGATTTCTCATTCATTCACCTGGCAGGAGATGGCGATGGCAATGCGGACAACGGCAAGGCGCGTGGGAGCGCTGGTGGCGGCAGCGGCGGCCCTGGCCCTGGGCAGCGCCGCCCAGGCGCAGCAAGCGACCAAGCTGGCGCTGGGCATGTCCGGCTGGACGGGCTTCGCGCCGCTGTCGCTGGCCGACAAGGCGGGCATCTTCAAGAAGCACGGCCTGGACGTGGAACTCAAGATGATTCCGCAAAAGGACCGCCACCTGGCGCTGGCCTCCAAGGCCATCCAGTGCGCCGCGACGACGGTGGAAACGCACGTGGCCTGGAACGCCAACGGCGTGCCCATCGTGCAGATCTTCCAGCTCGACAAGTCCTACGGCGCCGACGGCATCGCGGTGAGGAACGACATCAAGACCTTTGCCGACCTCAAGGGCAAGACCGTGGCGGTGGACGCGCCCGGCACGGCGTCGTATTTCACGCTGGCGTGGCTGTTGTCCAAGAACGGCATGAAGGTCAAAGACGTGAAAACCGTGACGCTGGCGCCGCAGCCGGCCGCGCAATCCTTCGTGACGGGCCAGAACGACGCGGCGGTGACGTATGAGCCGTATCTTTCCACCGTGCGCGCCAACCCGGACGCCGGCAGGATTTTGGCGACCACGCTGGACTTCCCCCACATCATGGACACCGTGGGCTGCGCGCCCGAGTGGCTCAAAGCCAATCCCAAGGCCGCGCAGGCGCTGGCGGACTCGTACTTCGAGGCGCTGGAGCTGATCAAGTCCGACCCGGCCAAGTCCAACGAAATCATGGGCGCGGTGGTCAAGCAGCCGGGTGAGGCGTTTGCCAAGTCGGCCTCCTACCTGCGCTGGCAGGACAAGGCGGCCAACCAGAAGTTCTTCGCCGGCGAGCTGCAGCAGTTCATGAAGGATGCCGCAGCCATCCTGCTGGAGGCCGGGGTGATCCGCAAGATGCCCGAGAACTGGTCGGCCATGGTGGACGACAGCTTCATCAAGTAAGCCTGCCAGCCAGCCCCTTTCGCATCCGCCCACCTGCCATGGACCCTGCCACGCAAGCCCTGCCGCCCGGCGCCGCCGCACCGGCGGCCGTGCCCACCGCCGCGATGCCGGCAACCCCAGGCGCGGCGCTCGCCGCCGTGCCTGGCGCCCCCGCCACGCCGGCCACGCGCCGGCGCCGCCGCCTGGCGCCCCTGCAGCCGGTGCGCGCCAGCACGCGCTGGCTGCTGGGCGCGTCATTCTTCCTGCTGTTCGTCGCCGTCTGGGCGGCAGCGACGCTGGGCGGCTTCGTCTCGCCCACCTTCCTGGCCAGCCCCATCACCATGGTGCGCGAGGGCTGGTCGCTGTTTGCCGAGTTCAACTTCGCCTACGACGTGGGCATGACGGTGTGGCGCGTGCTGGGCGGCTTCGTCATGGCGGCGGTGATCGCCGTGCCGCTGGGCATCGCCATGGGCGCGCACAAGGGCGTCGAGGCGTTCCTGGAGCCGTTTGTCTCCTTTTGTCGCTATTTGCCGGCATCGGCCTTCATCCCCTTGTTGATTCTGTGGGCGGGGCTGGGCGAGCTGCAAAAACTGCTGGTCATCTTCATCGGCTCGGTGTTCCAGATCATCCTGATGGTCGCCGTCATCGTCGGCGGCGCGCGCAAGGATCTGGTCGAGGCCGCCTACACCCTGGGCGCCACGCCGCGCGGCATCGTCAAAAGCGTGCTGATCCCCGGCGCCGCGCCGCAGATCGCCGAAACGCTGCGCCTGGTGCTGGGCTGGGCCTGGACCTATGTCATCGTCGCCGAGTTGATCGGCTCCTCGTCGGGCATCGGCCACATGATCATCGACAGCCAGGCGCTGCTGAACACCGGGCAGATCATCTTCGGCATCATCGTCATCGGCCTGATCGGGCTGGTCTCGGATGCGCTGTTCAAGTGGGCCAACCAGCGCCTGTTTGCCTGGAGCACTTTGTAATGAGCGAGGTCTTGATCCAGGGTGTCTCGCGCACCTTCACCAATGCGCGCGGGCAGGCCACGCAGGCGCTGCTGCCGGTGGATTTTCATGTGCGCGCCAATGATTTCGTGACCATCCTGGGCCCATCGGGCTGCGGCAAATCGACAGCTTTTGCGCATCGTCGCCGGGCTGGACGAGCCGACCAGCGGGCGCGTGCTGCTCGATGGTGTGCCGGTGCAGGGCCCGGGGGCCGATCGCGGCATGGTGTTCCAGAGCTATACGCTGTTTCCGTGGCTCACGGTGGAGCAGAACATCCGCTTCGGCCTGAAGGAGCGCGGCCTGCCGCTTTCGCAACAAAAGGAGCGCAGCGACTACTTCCTGGCGCAGGTGGGCCTCACGGGCTTTGCCCAGCACTATCCCAAGCAGCTCTCGGGCGGCATGCAGCAGCGCACGGCGATCGCCCGGGCGCTGGCCAACGATCCGAAGATCCTGCTGATGGACGAGCCCTTTGGTGCGCTGGACAACCAGACGCGCGTGCAGATGCAGGAGCTCTTGCTATCCATCTGGGAGCGCCAGCAAAAGACCGTGATGTTCGTCACGCATGACATCGACGAGGCCATCTTCATGGCCAACCGGGTGGCGGTGTTCAGCGCACGCCCAGGACGCATCAAGACCGAGCTTGCCGTGCCGCTGGCGCACCCGCGCCACTACACCGTGAAAACCGCGCCCGAGTTCATGCAGCTCAAGGCCATCCTGACCGAAGAGATCCGCGCCGAGGCCGGCGCCCTGCACTGAATGCCGCCGCGCGCCGCTGACGACGTGTTGCCGGAGCGCGCGCCCGAGGGCGCCGCCGCCCCGCGCTACCAGCAGGTCAAGGACTTCATCACCGAAGGCATCGCCGCCGGCCAGTGGCTGCCCGGCGATCGCCTGCCGTCCGAGAGCGAACTGGTGCAGCGTTTCGGCCTGTCGCGCATGACGGTGAACCGCGCGCTGCGCGAGCTGGCCGAGCAGGGCCGCGTGGAGCGCGTCGCGGGCGTGGGCAGCTTTGTGGCCCAGGGCAAGGCGCAATCCACGCTGCTGCACATCGCCAACATCGGCGTCGAGGTGCGCCAGCGCGGCCATGACTATGCCTGCCGCGTGCTGACGCTGGAGCGCGTGGCCGCGCCCGTCGATGCGGCGGCGCTGCTGGACGTGCGCACCGGCAAATCGGTGTTTCACGCCGTGTGCGTGCACCTGGAGGACGGCGTGCCGGTGCAGCTCGAAGACCGCTGGGTCAATCCGCGCCTGGCACCGCAGTTCGGCGCGCAGGATTTCTCGCTCATCCAGCCTTCCGAATGGCTGGTGCGCCATGTGCCGTACGACCAGATGGAGCATGTGGTGGACGCCGTGCTGCCCACGCCCGAGCAGGCGCGGCTGCTGGACATTCCGCCGTCTGACCCCTGCCTGCTGCTGACGCGGCGCACCTGGCTGCAAGGCGAGCCCATCACCGCCGTGCGCTGCCTGCACCCCGGCGCGCGCTACCGCCTGGGCAGCCGCATGCAGTCGGACGGCAAGCCGGTGGTCGGCTGAGCGAGGAGGGGGCAGCCGGGCGGCGGTTGCAGCACCACAGCATCCCGGGCCTAGGGTTTCACCTGTATATACAGGTGTCCGGTGCGGTGGTGCAATCGCGGCATTGATATCCCCGTATGTGCGGCACTGGCCGACATGCCTGTCTATACAGGAAGCAGGAAGAATCCATGAGCGCTGCCCCCACCTCCCTTCCCACCCTCGTGCTGCGGCCCGGCCGCGTGACCCTGGCCGAGCTGCGGCAGATCCTGGCCGGCGGCGTGCGCCTGGAACTCGATGCCGCCGCGGTGCAGGGCATGGCGGCGTCGCTGGCTGTGGTGCAGCGCATCGTCGATGAGGATGCCGTGGTCTATGGCATCAACACCGGCTTCGGCAAGCTGGCCAGCACGAAGATCGCGCATGACCGCCTGGCCGAGTTGCAGCGCAACCTGGTGCTGTCGCACAGCGTGGGCACGGGCGAGCCGCTGCCGGCCGATGTGGTGCGCGTGATTCTCGCCACCAAGGCGGTGAGCCTGGCGCGCGGGCATTCCGGGGCGCGGCCCGCGCTGGCGCAGGCGCTGCTGGCGCTGGCCAATGCCGATGTGCTGCCCGTCATCCCGGCCAAGGGCTCGGTGGGTGCGTCGGGCGATCTGGCGCCGCTGGCGCACCTGGCCTGCGTGCTGATCGGCGAGGGCCAGGCCAGCGTGCAGGGCCGGGTGGTGAGCGGGCGCGAGGCCATGGCGGCCATCGGCATGGAGCCCTTCGTGCTGGGGCCGAAGGAGGGGCTGGCGCTGCTCAACGGCACGCAGGTGTCCACGGCGCTGGCGCTGGCCGGATTGTTCGGCGCCGAATCTGCGTTTGGCGCTGCGCTGGTCGCCGGTTGCCTGACACTGGAAGCCATCAAGGGTTCGGTCAAGCCCTTCGATGCGCGCATCCACGAGGCGCGCGGCCAGCCCGGCCAAATCGCCGTGGCCGCTGCGGTGCGCGCGCTGCTGCACGGCAGTGAGATCGACCCCTCGCACCCCAATTGCGGCCGGGTGCAGGACCCGTATTCCATCCGCTGCATCCCGCAGGTCATGGGCGCCTGCCTGGACAACCTGCAACACGGCGCGCGCGTGCTGGTCATCGAGGCCAATGCCGCGTCCGACAATCCGCTGGTCTTCACCGATACGGGCGAGGTCATCTCGGGCGGCAACTTCCACGCCGAGCCGGTGGCCTTTGCCGCCGACATCATCGCCCTGGCACTGTCCGAAATCGGCGCGATTTCCGAGCGCCGCCTGGCGCTGCTGCTGGATCCCGGCCTGTCGGGCCTGCCGGCCTTTTTAGTGCCCGACAGCGGCGTCAATTCCGGCTTCATGATTGCCCAGGTCACGGCCGCCGCCCTGGCCGCCGAGAACCAGTGCCTGGCCAACCCCAGCAGCGTGACCAGCCTGCCGACTTCGGCCAACCAGGAGGACCACGTCTCCATGGCCACATACGCCGCGCGGCGCCTGCTGGAGATGGCGCGCAACACGGCGGTGATGGTCGGCATCGAAGCCATGGCGGCGGCGCAGGGCATGGAGTTCGACCGCAGCCTCAAGTCGTCGCCGCTCATCGAAGCCCAGTTCGCCGCCATCCGCCAGCAGGTCACGTTTCTAGAGCGCGACCGGCTGCTCGCACCCGACATCGAAGCCATGCGCCTGTGGGCCACGCACAGCGCCTGGCCCCCAGCCATCACCGCCTGCCTGCCCAGCCACCACGCCCAAGCCTGACCCCGAAGGAGCCCCGCCATGAACGCCAACGACGCCATCCTGCGCAGCGCCGCCGCCCCAGCCGATCCGCGTGTGGACGCCAGCCGTACCGTGCGCGCCCCGCGCGGCAGCCCGTTGCACTGCAAGAACTGGCTGGCCGAGGCCGCCTACCGCATGCTCCAGAACAACCTGGACCCGGAAGTGGCCGAGAACCCGCAGGCGCTGGTCGTCTACGGCGGCATCGGCCGCGCGGCGCGCAATTGGGAGTGCTTCGACCAGATCCTCGAATCGCTCAAAAACCTGGAGGCCGACGAGTCGCTGCTGATCCAGTCCGGCAAGCCCGTGGGCGTGTTCAAGACGCATGAGAACGCGCCCCGCGTGCTGCTGGCCAATTCCAACCTGGTGCCGCGCTGGGCCAACTGGGAGCACTTCAACGAACTCGACCAAAAGGGCCTGTTCATGTACGGCCAGATGACCGCCGGCAGCTGGATATACATCGGCAGCCAGGGCATCGTGCAGGGCACCTTCGAGACCTTCGTCGAGGCCGGGCGCCAGCACTACGGCGGCAGCCTCACCGGCAAGTGGATCCTGACGGCTGGCTTGGGGGGCATGGGCGGCGCGCAGCCGCTGGCGGCCACCTTGGCCGGCGCCTGCTCGCTCACCGTGGAGTGCAAGCAATCCAGCATCGACTTCCGCCTGCGCACGCGCTACGTGGACAAGCAGGCGCGGGACATCGACGACGCGCTGGCCCTGCATCCAGCAGCACACGGCCAAGGGCGAGGCCGTCTCCATCGCGCTGCTGGGCAACGCCGCCGAGGTGCTGCCCGAACTGGTGCGCCGCGCGCGCGCCGGCGGCATCCGCCCCGACATCGTGACCGACCAGACCAGCGCGCACGACCTGATCAACGGCTACCTGCCCGAAGGCTGGAGCGTCGAGCAGTGGCAGGCGGCAGCCGCCGACCCCGCGCAGCACGCCGCGCTGCGCGCCGCCGCGGCGGGCAGTTGCGCGGTGCACGTGCAGGCCATGCTGGACTTCCAGGCCCTGGGCGTGCCCACGGTGGACTACGGCAACAACATCCGCCAGGCGGCGTTCGACCAGGGCGTGCAGAACGCTTTCGACTTCCCCGGCTTCGTGCCGGCCTACATCCGGCCGCTGTTTTGCGAGGGCAAGGGGCCGTTTCGCTGGGTGGCGCTGTCGGGCGACCCCGAGGACATCTACAAGACCGATGCCAAGATCCAGGAGCTGTTCCCCGAGAACAAGCACACGCACCGCTGGCTGGACATGGCGCGCGAGCGCATCGCCTTCCAGGGCCTGCCCGCGCGCATCTGCTGGCTGGGCCTGGGCGAGCGGCACAAGGCAGCGCTGGCGTTCAACGAGATGGTGAAGTCGGCGAACTGAAGGCCCCCATCGTCATCGGCCGCGACCACCTGGACACCGGCAGCGTCGCCAGCCCGAACCGCGAGACCGAGGCGATGAAGGACGGCACGGATGCGGTGAGCGACTGGCCGCTGCTCAACGCCCTGCTGAACACCGCAGGCGGCGCCACCTGGGTCAGCCTGCACCACGGCGGCGGCGTGGGCATGGGCTACTCGCAGCACGCGGGCGTGGTCATCGTGGCCGACGGCACGGATGCGGCGGCAGAGCGCCTGTCGCGCGTGCTGTGGAACGACCCGGCCTCGGGCGTCATGCGCCATGCCGATGCCGGCTATGACATCGCCATCCGGACCGCGCGCGAGCAGGGCCTGAACCTGCCGATGGTGCGCTGACAGGACGAACGCCATGACCTCCGCTGCCATCCGCCCCAACCCCGGCCCCAGCGCCGGCCCCGCTGCCGCCTCCAGCGCCGCGCTGCGCGCCGCCATCACGCCGGAGATCGAGCGCCGCGTCGCCGCCTGCGTCACGCCCGAGACCGTGCAGGCCTTCGCCCGCGATGGCGCCGTCTGCCTGCGCGGCCTTTTGAGTCCGGATGAAGTGGCGCTGCTGCACGCCGGCATAGACGCCAACGTCGCCGCGCCCAGCGAGCGCGCCAAGATAGCCAGCCGCCCGGACGACCCCGGCCGCTTCTTCGAGGACTTCTGCAACTGGCAGCGCCTGGGGGAGTTCCAGCGCTTCGTGCAGCAGTCGCCCGCCGCCCTGGCCGCGCAGCGCCTGATGCAATCGCCCAGCGTGCGTCTGTACCACGACCACGTGCTGGTCAAGGAGCCCGGCACGCGCCAGCGCACGCCCTGGCACCAGGACCAGCCCTACTACAACATCGAGGGCCGGCAGAACATCAGCATGTGGATCGCGGTCGATCCGGTGCCGCGCGCCGTCAACGCTGGAGTTCGTCGCCGGCTCGCACCTGGGGCCATGGCTGATGCCGCGCAGCTTCATGGACCACCAGGCCAGGTGGTTCCCCGAGGGCAGCCTGGCCGACCCGCCCGACATCGAAGCCGACCGCGCTGCCGCATCCCATCCTGGGCTGGGGGGTCGAGCCCGGCGACGTGGTGTGCTTCCACATGCTGACGCTGCACGGCGCTGGCGGCTTCGAGGGGGCGGGGCGCAGGCGGGTGTTTTCAGTGCGCTTCACGGGCGAGGACACGTGCCACGCACCGCGCGCCTGGGCCACGTCGCCGCAGTTCCCGGGCCTGGAGGCCGAGCTGCCGGCCGGCGCGCCCCTGGAGCATGCGCTGTTCCCCTGCTGGTGGGCTGAGCCGCATGCAGCGCTTCGACCTGGCCGCCATCGCGCCTGCCCGCTGGAAGAACGGCGGCGGCGCCACGCGCGAGCTGGCCTGCTGGCCGCCGGGCGCCGGCCTGGATGCTTTCGAGTGGCGCGTGAGCGTGGCCAGCATCGAGCAGGCGGGGCCGTTTTCTGCCTTTGCCGGGGTGGACCGGCACATCACGCCGCTGCAGGGCGACGGCGTGCACCTGCGGGGCCCGGGCCTGGACCAGCAGCTGGAAATGCGCCGTGGCAGCCTTTCGTTTTCGGCGATGTGCCGGTGCAGTGCACGCTGCTGGGCGCGGGCGCGCCGCCACCGGTCGCGACCTGCGCGCGGGGGGTGGCGGCGCGTGATCCCAGGTGCTGCAGCAGCAGGCAGTGCTGCAGGGCGCAGCCTGCGGGGCTGTGCCTGGCGCCGGCGGGCGCATGGCGCACGGCGCAGGCGGACGTGCTGGCGCGCGGCGAGGCCTGCGGCGGAGCCAGCCTGGCACGCTGCACCTGGCGCGGCTCGGCGCAGGGCTGCGCGCTGGCGTGGATTGCGCTCGAAACGGATCATTTTTAGTCAGTTGCCTGCTGGCCGAGCAATACGTAGTCGTGACCGAGCGCGCACACACACA
>JAUCDD010000002.1:0-88118 GCA_034675505.1 Melaminivora sp.
TAACTTTTTTATCATTACTTGGTTCAGTTACGTATTGCTTAGTTGTGTGAGGGAAGTCGGTGCGTGTTCTAATGATCTGTGTATCTAGTAGGATTCTGGTGGATGCGGATATGTAGTCATAATATGGCGCATCGGTATCAAAATTACCTAAGAAAACTTCAAACCATGCAGGATGTTGACTTTTTACATATTTATACAAGTTTCCATCTGATTTCCCAACTTGGCGACAATTTTCGAATCCCTCGGCCCAATCAGCGTAAACGGTGGCTCATGTACATTTGAGTATTTCATTCCGCTTTGATTGAACACAATTTAAAGTGCGAGGCTAAGCGCCATCAGCGGGATGAAAGAGACGATAAAAAGCCTCTTGTATTTATTTACGCTCATTGGCATTTTGATCACCTCGGTGTGTCATGGAAAAATGGGCCAAGATACTCAAAATAATTCTTTAGGACATTTTTTATATTGCCGTGAATAGCATCGTATTTTGCGTTATTTGATGCTCTGATTTTTACGTTATGGCCATCTATTCGAACGCTTGAAACATGATGGATTAAGCGCAAGTCCTCCAGCAGGGCATTAATGTAAGGCGTTAAATCATCCTGTTGTTCATTGTTGGAAGTCTCGCGAGGAATCAGCCTAGAGATGTGTATTATGTATTCCATGTGACAAAATTGAATTTGTACCTAATGGGTGGGGTAGGTGATCCGCTGAAAGTAGAAATCTTTAACAGAAGTTTAAAAATTTATTATTATTATTATTATTATAAATCCTGCCACCGCGCTTCCATAATCCTTGATCAAGCTGACGATTAGGGCTTAGGTTCGCTTGATCTCTTCTTCTTTTCGCAGCTGGCTCTGTGCTATATCTAATCTATCGGTTGGATTGGCCATATCGTGTTTATATCGTGCTCCACTTGGGAACCTCTGCAAAATTTCGTTTTCTGAAATTTCGGCCCAATGAAATCAATTCTTTAGGAGGGCTTCGCGTGGGATTTCAGGGGTTTTGCAGACCTTCCCTAGAGCTTTGATAAGCAGCGTTTCGATTGCTATCAGGATCAAACTTTTGAACAACGTAAGAGGTGTATATAGCTTCCTAAATATTGCCCATTGACAAGGTTTGCAAGACGCCCAGCAGATGAATATAAAATGGCGCCTAGAACGATAATTGCAGAAGTATGTTTTATTTTAGCTATCCGTTTCCTTGGCTGCAATTTAATTGAAATCAGTTGCTGAAAAATGCGCGATCTGATTTTGCTAATTTTCAATAACGCTTTTATGTATCTCTCATCTGCAATATTTTTCTCCTTTTAGGCTGTCATAAGAATTTCCGGTATGGCCTTTGTTTGTGAGATGTGGCACTTCCAGGAGCCCCGTCCCGAATCTGGATAATCACCAGTGCAGAGTGGCGGTAAATCGACGTTCCCAAAACAGTGCCCCCGGAAGGCGAGGCGTTTCTCTTTGTATCATACGACAGTCGCAAGATGCGTAGTGCGAAGCTATCGCCGAGACGTCGCTCGCCCCGTATCCTGTATCCAACGCATCCACATCCAAAGGCCCAGCATGAACCCCACAGTCCCCAGCCCCGGCCAACTCTTCACCGGCCCTTTCTTCGAAAACTTCCTCGTCCTCACCCGCTGGCAGACGCTGGTCTGGGTGGCGCTGCTGCTATTGGCCTTCTGGTTGCTGGTGCGACTGAAAAAGGCCGGCAAGAGCTTTTCCCTGCGCATGATGGTCGCCCTCGGCCTGGGCCTGGCACTCGGCCTGTCGCTTCAATGGCTGGAGGGCATGCCGCAAGAAGCCAGCACCGCGCTGCGCGAAACGGCCACCTGGTACGGCCTGTTCGGGCGCGGCTTCGTCGCGTTGATCCGCATGCTGGTCATCCCGCTGGTGTTCGTCTCCATCGTCAAGGTGGTGCTCGACCATTCGGGCGAGGAGTACCTCTCCAAGGTGGCGGTGCGCGGCGTCTTCTGGCTGTTGGCCACCACCGGCATCGCGGCGCTGGTGGGGATTGCGCTGGCCAATCTGTTCGGCCTCGGGCAGGGCACGATGTACCAGGCAGGCAAGGCAGCGCTGCGCGAGCAGACCAACCTGGTCAATATCCTGGTCAACCAGATCCCGGCCAACATCGTCTCGGCGATCAGCGGCAACAACGTGGTCGGGCTGGTTATCTTCTCCGCGCTGCTGGGCATTGGCGCGCAGCGGGCGGCGGCGCGCTTTCCCGTCCCGGTGGCGGCGTTTGGCGGCTTCATCGACGGGCTGCACGCGGTGGTCATCAGCGTGACGACCATGATCATCCGGCTGCTGCCCTACGGCGTGACGGCGCTGATGGGCGGCACCCTCATGAGTAACGGCATCCCGGCCATCCTGGACGTGTAGGGCTTCATCGTGGCGATCTACGTGGCGTCGGTGGTCATGGTGGCGGTGCACCTGCTGCTGGTGGCGGCCAACGGCCTGTCGCCGTTCACCTACCTCGCCAAATCGCGCGAGACGCTGGTCATGGCGTTCTCCAGCCGCTCGTCGCTGGGCACGCTGCCGCTGACGATCGCCACGCTGACCGAACGCATGGGCGTGTCGGCCGGCGCGGCCAACCTGGTGGGCTCGCTGGGCGCGACCATGGGCATGAACGGCTGCGCCGGGTTCTTCCCGGCCATGCTGGTGGTGATGGTCGGGCACATGGTGGGGCTGGAGCTGAACCTGCAGTTCTACCTGATGACGCTGATCGTGGTCATCGTCGGCTCCATCGGCGTGGCGGGCATCCCCGGCGCCGCCACCATCGCCGCGACCATCGCGCTGTCGGGCATGGGGCTGGGCGAGCATTTCGCGCTGATCGGCATGGTGCTGGCCATCGATCCGATCATGGACAGCTTGGCGCGCACGCTGCCCAATGTCTCGGGCGCCATGACCTCGGCGCTGGTCACCGACAAGCAGGTGGGCAGCTCCTCGACCGGCAGGTGTATGCGGACCCCGGGGCGCGGGTCCGCGCGTCCGGGCTGGAGTTGGATGCGCTGTAACGGGCGCCGGATGCGCGCTCTGCGGCCGCTGATTGCGGATGCGGGCGCGCCGGCGGGTGGTTGGTGGCGCCCGCTTGCACGTTGCTGCTTTGCGGGGGCGCGCTCCGGGCGCAGGTTCTTCCAGCTCCCCGTCCCCCTGGTTGACGAAGATGCCCACGGCCAGCAGCGTGATGTAGAAGCGAAACGCGCTCGCCTGCCCGTTCCAGGTCGGCGACTGCCACATCAGGAACCACTCGCCGCCGATGACCATGAATCCCAGGAACCACAGCACGAAGCCGGCCAGCACGCCAGCGACGGCCCAGCGCTTGGCATGCGCGAATTGCGCAGCCGGCGCATGCCGCGCGCGCCACAGCGCCCAGGCGCCACGGCCCAGCAGGGCGGCGGTGGCGATCTCGCCGGCGATGATCAAGCCATACAGCGCGTGCCACAGGAAGGGGCTGTGGATGGCCCGCCAGCGCACCAGGTGCCGGCTGCCGTCGAAGATGCTGTCCATGGCCAGCACATGCTGCACGAAGGCCAGGTTGGCGCGGTAGTCCACCAGGTTGTTGAAGGCCACCAGGGCGGCGAACAGGGCCAGGCAGGCAGTCATGGCGGCCTTGGCGCAGCGGGTCATCAGCATGGTCATTCCTCCTGCAGATCATCATCCTGCAGCGCGAATATCTAATTGGAATCTGACCCCAATAATTGGCCTTCCAGGCGGGAGCGCCAGTCCTCGGCCTGGCCGCCTTCCAGGCGGCGGGTGAACAGGCGCTGCCAGTTGGGGGGCAGGGGCAGGGCCAGCAGCTGGTGCAGCAGGGCGGGGGTGCAGTCGCGGTCGGCGATTGCCTGCATGATGCGTTCCAGGGGCCAGCCGGGGTGGGGGCGCGCGGTCAGCCAGACGGTGTCGCCGGCCTGCACCTCGCCGTCCTCCAGCACGCGCAGGTACCAGCCGGTGCGCAGGCTGGTCTGTACGCGCCTCGCCATGTCGGGCACGCCGAAGCGGTCGCTCAGCTTCCAGCACGGCTGGCGGCCCTGGCTGACTTCAAAGCGTGCGCTGCCCACGTGCCATTGGTCGCCCAGGCAGACGCTGGCCTCGGCGATGCCCAGCAGGCTGAAGTTCTCGCCGAAGGCGCCCGGCCGTTGCAGCAGCTCCAGCGCGCGGGGATGCTCCGCGAGGTCTTCGCGCCAGGGTGCGTATTGCTCCCAGGCGTAGCAGTGCACGGCCTTGAGTGGCCCGCCGTGGACCCGCGTGTCGCCCTGCTCGTCGCCCGCCAGGCCCTGTGCGCCGGCGGCCACCGGCCCGCTGCGCGGCTGCTTGGCGATGGCGCTGACGCTGCCCGGGCGGGTGAAGGGCTGCACCGTGCCGGTGAGGACGCTGCCCAGGGTGCCGATGGCGCGGGCGTGGGGATGGGGGTGGGTCATGCACGCCATGATGCCGCAGTGCCTGGGCTGCCTGCGGCGGGCGCGCCGGCGTCGGCCGGCAGGCGCAGCACGAAGCAGGCGCCGGCCTGCCCGTCCGGGCGTGGGCCGCACTGCACGCTGCCGCCGTGGCGCTGGGCAATGGAGCGCACCAGCGCCAGCCCCAGGCCGACGCCGCCGGCGCGTTCGCTGGCGCCGGGCAGGCGGTAAAACGGCTCGAAGATGCGTTCGCGCTGCTGCGGTGCCACGCCCGGGCCGTGGTCGCACACGGCCAGCAGGTTGTCCGCGCCTTCGCGCCGGATGGTCAGCATGACCTCGCCCTGGCTGTAGCGGCGGGCGTTCTCCAGCAGGTTGCGCAGCGCGCGGCGCAGCAGGCGGGCGTCGCCGCGCATTTCCAGCGGGGCCTGCCGGGGCGCGTCCACACCGCCTGCCACCAGTTCGGCATCGACGCGCGCGCATTCCTCGGCGGCCAGGCCCAGCAGGTCCACGCTTTCGATGTGGGCGGTGTCCAGGGCGCCCGCGTCCAGCCGGCTGGCCAGCAGGATCTCGTCGACCAGCTGGTCCAGCTCGGTGATGTTGCGCTCGATCTCAGCGCGCGCGGCCGGCTGCGCCGGCGTGGCCTGCAGCAGCTCCAGCCCCATGCGGATGCGCGTCAGCGGCGAGCGCAGCTCATGCGAGGCGTTGGCCAGCAGCGATTTGTGTGACTGCACCAGTGCCTGGATGCGGGCGGCGGCGGCGTTGAACTGCCGCGCCAGCCGCGCCACCTCGTCGTGTCCCTGCTCGGGCACGCGCACCGTGAGGTCGCCCTCGCCGAAGCGCTCGACGCTGCGTTCGAGCTGCTCCAGGCGCTGCAGCAGCCGGCGGATGATGGGAAACACCCCCAGGCTCACGGCCAGGCCGGTCAGCGCCAGCATCCACACGAAGCCATAGGGCGGGCGCAGCCAGTAGCCGGCGCCGTGGTGTTCGCGCGCGCCTGCCGGGCGCTGGCGCGGCGCCAGGCGCAGCTGCCAGGTCTGCCCGTCCTGCGCGTCGATGCGCAGCTGCAGCCCGGCCTCGGGCTCGCCCGGCACGCGCGTGGACTGGCCCTGCAGCAGCACCTGCCCGTCGGGCGCGATCAGCTGCAGCTCGCGCGCGGGCGGCGCGTCCAGGCGTTGCTGCGCGCTGTGCTCGGCCGCCACGCGCCAGGCGTAGCCGACGATGAGCGCGAACACCGCCAGGCTGCCCGCCACCGCCAGCCAGATGCGCAGGTACAGGCGCCGCGTCAGCGGGCTGGATGTATTCGTCAGCCGCATGGCGCCCCGCTCCTGCCGCACGCATCGCGCCGCGCCCCCGCGCTCAGAAACTGGCGCTCGCCCCCGCCAGCGGCCGCCGTGGATCCGGCTCCGCCAGGCCACCGGCGGCGTCCCCCTGCCCGCAGCGCGCAGCGCTGCGAGAGCGGGGGGAAGGCGCGCAGCGCCGCAGGGGGGTGTCCCATTCAGTCCTGCTGCCTGGCGAAGACGTAGCCCACGCCGCGCACGGTGAGGATGCGGCGCGGGTTCTTGGGGTCGGCCTCGATGGCGGCGCGGATGCGCCCCATGTGCACGTCGATGGAGCGGTCAAAGGCCTCCAGCTCGCGCCCGCGCACGGCCTCCATGATCTGCTCGCGCGTGAGCACGCGCCCGGCGCGCTCGGCCATGGTGACCAGCAGGTCGAACTGGTAGGAGGTCAACTCGGCCGCCTGGCCGGCCACGCTCACGCTGCGCGCGTCGCGGTCGATCTCCAGCTGGCCGAAGCGCAGCACGTTGGCCGCCAGCGCGCTGCCGGCCTCGCGCCGGCGCAAGAGCGCGCGGATGCGCGCCAGCAGCTCGCGCGGCTCGAAGGGCTTGGGCAGGTAGTCGTCGGCGCCGATCTCCAGGCCGATCACGCGGTCCATGGCATCGCCCTTGGCGGTGAGCATCAGCACCGGCAGGCGCGCCGCCGCTCCGGGCAGCGCGCGGATGCGCCGGCAGACCTCCAGGCCGTCCATGCCGGGCAGCATCAGGTCCAGGATGACCAGCTCGGGCAGTGGCGCGCCGTCCGCGCCCTGCAGCTGTTGCAGGCCGCTTTCGCCATCGCCGCAGTGGCGCAGCTGCAGGCCCGACTGGCCCAGGTAGTCGCCCACCATCTGCGCCAGGCGCAGGTCGTCCTCGATCATCAAAAGCTGCGAACTCATGGGCCCATCCTCCGCCCGGGCTGTCTCGCCGGGGTGTCGTGCAGGTAAAGCGCTGGTAAACGGTGCGCTTCTTGTTTGATAGCTGGATGCCGCCGTTTTTCAGGGGCTCGCCGGTGTCTTGACCCGGGAAGCCAGCGCAACCAGCAAAAGCACCGGTGCCCCCAGCAGCGCCGTGCCCACGAAGAAGGCCGCGTAGCCGTGCGCATCGACGAAGGCGCCCGAGAAACCCGCCAGCCACTTGGGCAACAGCAGCATCATGGAGCTGAACAGCGCGTACTGCGTGGCCGAGTACTGCACGTTGGTCAGCCCCGACAGGTAGGCGATGAAGGCCGCCGAGGCGATGCCGCCGGCCAGGTTGTCGGCCGAGACGACGAAGATCAGCCCATGGACGTCATGCCCGCGCGTGGCCAGCCAGGCGAACAGCAGGTTGCTGGCGGCCGACAGCACGGCGCCCAGCATCAGCACGCGCATCACGCCCCATCGCATGGCCATGGCGCCGCCGACGAAGGCCCCGGCCAGCGTCATGACCACGCCATAGACCTTGGTCACGGCGGCGACCTCGTCCTTGGTGAAGCCCATGTCCACGTAGAACGGGTTAGCCATGATGCCCATGACCACGTCGGCGATGCGGTAGACGGCGATCAGCGCCAGCACCAGCAGCGCCTGCCAGCGGTAGCGGCGCACGAAATCCGCAAACGGCTCGACCAGCGCGCCGCGCAGCCACTGGGCCACGCCGCGCGCGGGCGGCAGCGGGCGCGGCGCGGGCTCGGGCGACAGCAGCACCGTCAGCACCCCCAGCAGCATGGACGCGGCCATGGCCAGGTAGGCGGTGCGCCAGGCCAGCGGCTGGTAGCCGGCGGCGCCTGCGCTTTCTGCGCGCGCGGCCAGCCACAGCACGCCCGCGCCGGCCCAGATCATGGCCAGGCGGTAGCCGGTCTGGTAGGTGGCGGCCAGGGCGGCCTGGCGGTCGGCGTCGGCCGACTCGATGCGGAAGGCGTCCAGCGCGATGTCCTGCGTGGCCGAGCCGAAGGCCACCGCCAGCGCGCACCACACCAGCGGCGCCAGGCCGGCACGCGGGTCGTTGAACGCCATGCCGGCCAGCCCCGCCATGACCAGGCATTGCGCCAGCAGCAGCCAGCTGCGCCGCCGCCCCAGCCAGCGGGTGAGCAGCGGCAGCGGCATGCGGTCCACCAGCGGCGCCCAGACCCACTTGAAGGCATACGCCAGCCCGACCCAGGACAGGTAGCCGATGGTGGTGCGGTCCACGCCCGCCTCGCGCAGCCAAAACGACAGCGTGCCCAGCACCAGCAGCAGCGGCAGCCCGGCGGAAAAACCCAGGGCCAGCATGCGCAGGCTGGCCGGCTCCAGGTAGACGCGCAGCGCCTGGCGCCAGGAGCGGCGGGTGGGAGCGGCGGGCGCGGAGGGAGCGGTGGTGGGGGGCATGGGACGGGCTGGGAGAGCTGGGGCGGCTGCGGCAGGTCGGGTGCTGGCGGGCCATTATCCGCAGGCTCTGCCGCAGCTTGGCCCGTCGTTGGGGCCCTCTCCCTGCGGGGCAAGGGACGACATTCCGCCGACAGCCCGGCCCTTCTTGCTCCCTCGCCCCCTCTGGGGAGAGGGTTGGGGTGAGGGGCCAGCTCAGTCGCGGCGCCCGCATCGACCCCCCTCACCCCGGCCCTCCCCCGCACGCGGGAGAGGGAGTAGTCAACCCGCCGCCCATCGCATGCTTACCGCGCGAAGAGCGAGGGACGGGCCTTCGAATGCATGCGCCCGCCGCTGGCATGATCGCCGCCCATCATGACCTCATCCTCCCTGCCCGCAATCGCCCTGGTGCTGCTGGCCGCCGTGCTGTGGGGCACGACCGGCACGGCGCAAAGCCTGGCCCCGGCAGGCCTGTCGCCCTACTGGACGGGCGCGCTGCGCCTGGCCGTGGCCAGCGTGTTCTTCGCAGCGCTGGCGCTGGTGGCCAGGCGCGGCGGGGGTGCCAGGCCGCCCTGGCCGCGCAGCCTGGCGCTGGCGGCGGCGGGCTGTGTCGCCGCCTACAACCTGAGCTTTTTCGCTGGCGTCAAGTCCGCCGGGGTGGCGCTGGGCACGGCGCTGGCGATCGGCAGCGGCCCCATCTGGGCCGGGCTGCTGCAGACCGCCTGGCAGCGCCGCCTGCCGCCCGCGCTGTGGTGGCTGGGCACGCTGCTGGGCGTGGCCGGCGGCGCGGCCATGGTGCTGGACGGGCGCGGCGCTGCCACCAGCGCGCCGCTCGCCGGCATCGCGCTGTGCCTGCTGGCCGGGCTGTCGTACGCCGGCTACGCGCTGGTCAACCAGCGCCTGGTGGCGCAGGTGGGCGCGGCGCGGGCCAACCTGGCCGCCTTTGGCGGTGCGGCGCTGCTGGCATTGCCGGTGGCGCTGGCACTGGCCGGCGTACCCGCGCCGCAGCCCGGCACCTGGGCCGTGGTGGCCTACCTGGGGCTGGTGGCCACCGGCGTGGCCTATCTGCTGTTCAGCACGGCGCTGCGGCGCATCAGCGGCGCCACGGCGGTGACGCTGGCGCTGGCCGAGCCGGTCACGGCGTTCGCGCTGGCGATCGCCATCGTCGGCGAGCGCCCGGGCGGAGTGGCGTTTGCCGGCCTGGCGGCCGTGCTGTCGGGGCTGCTGGTCGTGATCGTGGCCGAGCTGCGCGCGGCGCGTGCCTGAAGCAGGCCCGGGGCCAGGCACTCTGACGCGCGCGTTCGGCGCCCTCCGGCAGCGGCGCCGCGCTGCGGGCGCATAGACTTGCCCGCACCATGCACGCTCCTGATCCCACCGCCTTGCACGCGGCTCCCCTGTCCCCCTCGTCCTGCGGCTGCTGCCGCGTGTGGAACGCGCGCCGCGCCTTCGTGCTGGCGGCCATCGCCGGCGCCGCGCTGCCGGCCGCCGCCCAGGTGGACGTGGGCGGCGCCTCGCGCCTGCGCAGCCTGGTGCCGGCCGAGAAGCTGGAGGTGTCGGCCACGCAGCAATACCACCAGCTGCTGGAGCAGGCCCGCGCCAAGCGTGCGCTGGCGCCCGAGGGCCATCCGCAGCTGGTGCAGCTGCGCGGCATCGCGCAGCGCCTCATTCCCTTCGCCACGCAGTGGAACCCCCGTGCGCGCGACTGGCGCTGGGAGGTCAACCTGATCGGCAGCAAGCAGATCAATGCCTTTTGCATGCCCGGCGGCAAGATTGCGTTCTTCACCGGCATCCTGGACCAGCTCAAGCTCACCGACGACGAGATCGCCATGGTCATGGGCCACGAGATGGCGCACGCGCTGCGCGAGCACGCGCGCGAGCGCATCGCCAAGACGCAGGCCACCGGCATCGGCCTGTCGCTGGGCGCCCAATTGCTGGGCCTGGGCGACCTGGGCAACGCTGCGGCCAACCTGGGCACGCAACTCCTGACGCTGAAGTTCAGCCGCGGCGACGAGAGCGAGGCCGACCTGGTCGGCCTGGAACTGGCCGCGCGCGCCGGCTACGACCCGCAGGCCGCGGTGAGCCTGTGGCGCAAGATGGGCGAGGCCACGGGACAGGGCGGCATCGCGTTCCTGTCCACCCACCCCAGCGGCCCGGAGCGCATTCGTGAGCTGCAGCGTAACGTGCCGCGCGTCGAAGGGTTGTACGAGCAGGCGCGGCGGCGCTGAGGGGCTTTTCACCCCTTGCGCGCTCATCGGCTCTCAAGGCGGCGGATCCGCCGCCGGCGGCTGCTGCGCCAGCACCACACGGCCCTCGCGCAGCGCCTGGATCAGCAGATCGGGCGTGGCGCGGATGTGCGCCTCCAGCGCCAGCGCCGCGCGCGCCTCCTGGCCGGCCAGCGCGTAGCGCACGATTTCGATGTGCTCGGCGTGCACGTCGCGCCGGCTGCCGGGCAGCGTGATGGCGTAGGAGCGGTAGCGCTCGCTGTGGCGTGACAGAAGGCGCAGCACGCGCAGCGTCCACTGCGAGTCGTGGCCGGACAGCAGCGCCTCGTGAAAGCGCAGGTTCAGCGCCTCCCATTGGGGGCGGCGCTCGGGCCGTATGGGCTCTTCCGCCGACAGGGCCTCGAACGCCTCGCCCACCGCAGTGCGCCAGGCCGGGCCGCCGTTGCGCATGGACTGGCGCAGCGCATCGGTCTCCAGCTGCACGCGCAGCCGCGTCAGGTCTTCCAGCTCTTCCAGGGCGATGGGCGCCACGCGAAAGCCGCGCTGGCCCTCGGTGGCCACCAGCGCGTCGCTGGCCAGGCGCGTGATGGCCTCGCGCAGCGTGCCGGCGCTGACGCCATAGCGCTCCTTCAGGTGCTCCACGCGCAGCTTCTCGCCCGGCGCCAGACGGCCTTCGATGATGTCGCCGCGCAGCTGCTCGTAGGCGCGCTCGATCAGGGTGCGCGAGGCGGGCTCTGCAGCGGATGCGGAGCATGCGCCAGCGGCCCGCCCGCCCGGCTCGCTCAGGATGCTGCGCTTGGCCATGGGCAAGGGGCTTTCGGGTCGGTTCGTGTCATTCGCTGCGGATCTTGTTCAGGCGGTAGCTCAGTTGCGGCCGCGTCAGGCCCAGCAGGCGCGCGGCCGCTGCCAGGTTGCCCTGGCTGCGCGCCACGGCTTCCTCGATGAGCTGGGTTTCCAGGCGCTGCAGGTCCAGCGGCCGCGACAGCAGCTGCCCGATCAGCGCCTCGCCGAAGGCCGGCGGCTGCTGGGCGCGCAGGCGCCCCGAGGCCTGCAGCGTGTGCGTGGCGCTGGCTGCCGGTCCGTCCACCTGCTCGGGAAACAGCTGCCCCACGTCCAGAGGCTGGCCGGCATCGGCCAGGATCACGCCGCGCTCGACCAGGTTCTCCATTTCGCGCACGTTGCCCGGCCAGCCGTGCTGGCGCAGCGCGTCCAGGGCGCGGTCGGTGAAGCCGGGCACATGCTTGTCGTGCACGCGCGCGAAACGCTCCAGCAGGTGCCGGGCGAAGGGTTCGATGTCCTCGGGCCGCTCGCGCAGCGGCGGGATGCGGATCGGATAGACGTTCAGGCGGTAGTACAGGTCCTGGCGGAAGCGCCCGGCGCGCACCGCCTCGGCCAGGTCGATGTGCGTGGCGCAGACCAGGCGCACGTCCACCTGGCGCGCCTGCGTGGCGCCCAGGCGCTCGACTTCGCCCTCCTGCAGCACGCGCAGCAGCTTGGCCTGCGCGGGCAGCGACAGCTCCCCCAGCTCGTCCAGGAACAGCGTGCCGCCGTGCGCGCGCTCGAAGCGCCCGGCGCGGGCGGCGTCGGCTCCGGTGTAGGCGCCTTTTTCCGTGCCGAACAGTTCGGACTCGATCAGCTCGCCGGGCAGCGCGGCGCAGTTCACGGCCACGAAGGGCTTGGCCGCGCGCGGGCTCAGGGCGTGCAGGGCGCGGGCGAAACGCTCCTTGCCGACCCCCGTCTCGCCACCCAGCAAGACGGTGACCTGCGTTCCCGCCGCCTTGCGCAGCAGTTGCGTGGCCGAGGTGAAGGCGGCCGAGCGGCCGATCAGCTGGCCCAGCGCATCGGCGGCGGTGGCGGGCTGGTCTTCGGCCGGCGCCGGCCAGGCGGGCGCCGGCGCGCCGGCGCCAGGGGCCGGCTGCAGGGTGAGCGCGCCGGGCGCGTAGTCGGCCACCAGCTGCGCGCCATCGGGCCAGTCGCCCATGGGCCGGCCCTCGATGCGGCAGTGCGACGCGCCGCAGGCATGGCAGGCGACCTCCTTGTAGAGGATCTGCCGGCCCATGAAGGCGCTGGTGTAGCCCGAGGCATAGCCCAGCAGCGTCCAGCACACGGGATCGTGCTGGGTACCGAAGTCGCGCAGATGCGTCTCCACCTCCCAGGAATGGTCCCAGCGGAAGATGCCGTGATAGTGGCCGCTCACGGCGTCGATCTCCAGCAGTTCGGGCGTGACCTGTACGGCGCCCTCCAGCATGTGCAGCTGCGGCCCGACGGCAAAGCGGGCAAAGGCATCCGCGCCGGCGCGCAGCTGGTGTGCCAGGGCCGCGTCGCGCTCGCCTGAAGCGTAGCCCACGCGCAGCAGCATGCGCCGCGCACCCTCGCGCCCCAGCGTCTGCACCAGTTCGCGCCGCAGGATGCCCAGCGAGCCGGCATGCATCAGCACCATGCGCTGGCCGGCCAGCCAGATGCGGCCATCGGTCGATGAGAACTGAACCTGGCGGCGCAGATCGGCGTCAGAGGGCAGGGCAGGCAGCGAGGTCATGGTTGATTATCGATAAAACAAAACAGAAACGGCAAGCTGCGGCCGCCACGTTTTTCATCAAATGATCAATTCCGCGTATTTGATCTGCTGCAAATCAACATGCTGCGCCGCAACAAGATGGAGGAAACCCGGTGGGTGCTCCGTTTCCAGGCAAGCGCGGGTTCGTCGGATTTAGGGGTTTACCCCAAAATTATCGAGATTTTCCCGCCCTGAGCGCAAGCCGGCACGGCTCGTGCAATACCAGGGCATGACCCGCACACCCGTCCCCTCCCCCGACGACGAGCGCTGGAACGTCGAGCGCCGCTTCATCCGCATCGTGCACGAGCATGCCAACGGCATGGTCGAGTTCGAGTTCGCCGTGGGCGAGCCCGGCATGTTCGCCGAGATGATCCTGCCGCGTGCCGAGTTCGAGGATTTCTGCCGCACTCAGGGCGTGCAGCCGACCCACGGCCCGCTGCCCGCCGCCGCCGATGGCAGCGCCCAGGGCGAGTGGGAATGGAGCCTGCGAGATGCGCGCGAGCAGCACTTTCGTGCCCCTGACTGAGCTGGGCAGCTGATCCAGATTTGACCGAACACGGCCAGCCCCGCGCCGGCCCTGGCCCCCACCCACGACAACCCCAGGAGACAAGCCCCATGCAGATCGACCTGCGCACCGTCAGCATCACGCCGCTGCGCCAGACCTACGCCAACATCGCCGCCCGCCAGGGCGACAAGCCGGCTTCGCGCTATCTGGAAGGCACCATGGACGTGCAGCCGGATGCCAATTTCCACTACCGCCCGACCTGGGACAGCGAGCGCGAGCTGTTCGACACCGGGCGCACGGCGCTGCAGATGCGCGACTGGTATGCGCTGAAAGACCCGCGCCAGCTCTACTACGGCGCCTACGCCCTGGCGCGTGCCCGCATGCAGGAGACAGCGGAAGCGGACTTCGACTTCGTCGAGACGCGCGAGCTGGCCAGCGGCTATGACGACGCGGCGCGCCGCACGGCGCTGGACTTCTATGTGCCGCTGCGCCACGCCGCCTGGGGCGCCAACATGAATGGCGCCTACCAGTGCGCCTATGGCTATGGCACGGCCATCACCCAGACCTGCCTGTACGCCGGCATGGACCAGCTGGGCATCGCGCAGTACCTGACGCGCCTGGGCCTGCTGCTGGGCACGCCCGGCGACCTGGAGGCCGGCAAGCACGCCTGGCTGGAGGCGCCCGTGTGGCAGCCGCTGCGCCGCCTGGTGGAGGACACCTGGGTCACGCGCGACTGGTTCGAGCTGTTCGTGGCGCAGAACGTGGCGCTGGACGGCCTGCTGTTCGGGCTGGCGTACCGCGAGGTGGACGTGGCGCTGCGCGAGCGCGCCGGCCCTGCGGTGTCCATGCTCACGCGCTTCCAGGCCGAGTGGTTCCAGGACGCCTGCAAGTGGGTCGATGCCGTCGTCAAGGTGGCCGCCGCCGAGAGCGAGGACAACCAGCTGCTGCTGTCGGGCTGGTACGCCCGCTGGCGCGGCCGCGCCCACGAGGCCCTGCTGCCGGTGGCGCAGCTGGCCCTGGGCGAGGGCGGCGAAGCGGCGCTGGAGCGCGTACAGGCGCAGCTCGACGCGCGCATGAAGAAAGCCGGCCTGGCCGTCTGAGCCGCCCACCCACCAGGAAACACGCAGCCATGTCCAACGTATTCATTGCCTTCCAGAAGAACGAGGAGACGCGCGCCATCGTCGCCGCCATCCTCGCCGACAACCCCCATGCGGTGGCCAACGACCAGCCGGCCATGGTCAAGATCGACGCGCCGGGCCGCCTGGTGGTGCGCAAAAGCACCATCGAGGAAGAAATGGGCCGCGAGTTCGACCTGCAGGAGATGCACATCAACCTCATCACCCTGACCGGCAACATCGACGAGACCGAAGACGAATTCACCCTGAGCTGGAGCCACTGAAGGCCCGCCGCACCCCACAGGACGAACAGGAGACCGACACCATGGACATGAAAGTCACCAAGAAGCTGGGCCTCAAGGAGCGCTACAACCTGATGACGCGCGACCTGGACTGGACGCCCACCTACCAGGCCGTGCGCGATGTCTTCCCCTACATCGAGTACGAGGGCATCAAGATCCATGACTGGAACAAGTTCGAAGACCCGTTCCGCATGACGATGGATTCCTACTGGAAGTACCAGGCGGAAAAGGAGCGCAAGCTCTACGCCATCATCGACGCCTTCACGCAGAACAACGGCCACCTGAGCGTGACCGATGCGCGCTACATCAACACGCTCAAGCTGTTCCTGACGGGCGTGTCGCCGCTGGAGTACATGGCGCACCGCGGCTTTGCCCACATCGGCCGCCAGTTCCCCGGCGCCGGCCCCAAGGTGGCCTGCCAGATGCAGTCGCTGGACGAGATCCGCCACTGCCAGACGCAGCTGCACGCCCTGTCCAACTACAACAAGCACTACAACGGCTTCGAGAACTGGCGCCACCAGCACGACCGCGTGTGGTACCTGAGCGTGCCCAAGAGCTTCTTCGACGACGCCGTGAGCGCCGGCCCGTTCGAGTTCATCGTGGCCATCAGCTTCGCGTTCGAATACGTGCTGACCAACCTGCTGTTCGTGCCCTTCATCTCGGGTGCGGCCTACAACGGCGACATGGGCGCGATGGCGTTCGGCTTCTCGGCGCAGTCCGACGAGGCGCGCCACATGACGCTGGGCCTGGAAGTCATCAAGTTCATGCTGGAGCAGGACCCGGACAACCTGCCCATCATCCAGGGCTGGATCGACAAGTGGTTCTGGCGCGGCTACCGCGTGCTGACCCTGGTGGCCATGATGATGGACTACATGCTGCCCAAGCGCGTGATGAGCTGGAAGGAAGCCTGGGAGATCTACGGCGAGCAAAACGGCGGTGCGCTGTTTGCCGACCTGGCGCGCTACGGCATCCGCCCGCCGCTGGGTTGGGAGCAGGCCTGCAAGGAGAAGGACCACCTGTCGCACCAGGCCTGGAACGTCTTCTACAACTACGGCGCCGCCGCCCCCTTCCACACCTGGGCGCCCAGCGAGGAAGACATGAAGTGGCTGTCGGCCAAGTACCCCGACACCTTCGACAAGTACTACCGCCCGCTGTGGACGCACTACGCCAAGGAGCAGGCGGAGGGCCGGCGCTTCTACAACCAGACGCTACCCATGCTGTGCCAGACCTGCCAGATCCCCATGTTCTTCACCGAGCCGGACGATCCCACGCAGGTGGCCTACCGCGAGAGCGAGTACCAGGGCGTGAAGTACCACTTCTGCTCGGACGGTTGCAAGCACGTGTTCGACCAGGAGCCGGAGAAGTTCTCCCAGGCCTGGCTGCCGGTGCACCAGATCTACCAGGGCAACTGCTTCCCCGAGGACGTCGATCCCACCAAGCCCGACTTCAACCCGCTGGCCGAGGTGCTGCGCTACTACCGCATGGAGTTTGGCCGCGACAACCTGGACTACGCCGACTCGCAGGACAAGAAGAACTTCGAGGCTTGGCGCGCGCAGGCGACGACCAACTGAAGCAACGCAGACAAGGAGAGACACCCATGGCCGTCAAAGCCCTCGGCACCTACGACTTTGCACCCAAGGACACGGTGGACAAGTTCCCCGCGCCGCTGCTGTACATCGGCTGGGATGCGCACAAGATGTTCTGCGCGCCGCACTGCGTGCCCATGCCGCCGGGCACCCGCTTCGGCGACCTGGTGGCCAACGTGCTGCCCGGCATGTACAGCGCCCACCCGGACTTTGCCCGGATCGACTGGGACGCCGTGCAGTGGTTCGACTCGGGCAAGCCCTTTGCGCCCGACATGGACAAGACCGTGGCCGAAAACGGCCTGGGCCACAAGAGCGTGCTGCGCTTTCGCACGCCCGGCCTGACGGGCCTGTCCGGCTCGGCCTTCTGAGGGCTTAGCCGACAGCGCCGGCCCTTCTTCGCCCAACGCCTGCCGCCGGGCGAGGAAGGGTGGTCATTTGCATCAAATCCGGCCCCAGCCCCTGCTGGACAAGCGCAAGCAGCTATCAATTCGGGAGTATCCAGGCATGAGCCACCAGCTCACCATCGAGCCACTGGGCCAGACCATCGAAGTCGAGGAAGGCCAGACCATCCTGGACGCCGCGCTGCGCGCCGGCATCTACCTGCCGCACGCCTGCTGCCACGGCCTGTGCGCGACCTGCAAGATCCAGGTCACCGACGGCGAGATCGACCAGGGCGAAGCCAGCGGCTTCGCGCTCATGGACTACGAGCGCGAGGAGGGCATGTGCCTGGCATGCTGCGCGACGCTCGAATCCGACGTGGTCATCGAGGCCCAGATCGACGAGGAACCCGACGCGCGCAACCTGCCGGTGCTGGACTACCCCGGCACCGTCACGCGCATCGAGAGCCTGACGCCGACCATCAAGGGCGTGTGGGTACGCCTGGACTCGCCCATCACCTTCCAGGCCGGGCAGTACGTCAACCTGAGCATTCCCGGCGAGGGCACGGCGCGGGCGTTCTCCATCGCCAGCTGCCCCAGCGATGGCGGCGAGATCGAGCTGAATATCCGCCACGTGCCCGGCGGGCGCGGCACCGCCTGGGTACACCAGCAGCTCAAGGCCGGCGACCGCGTGCAGCTGGCCGGGCCGTATGGGCGCTTCTTCGTACGCGAGAGCGGGCACGCCAGCGACAACCTGGGCTACCTGTTCCTGGCCGGCGGCTCGGGCCTGTCCAGCCCGCGCTCCATGGTGCTGGACTTGCTGGCGCAGGGCTGCCAGCGCCCCATCACCCTGGTCAACGGCGCCAGAAGCCGCGAAGAGCTGTACCACCACGAGCAGTTCGAGCAATTGGCCGCGCAGCACGCCAACTTCACCTACGTCGCGGCGCTGTCGGGCGAGCCCGAGGACAGCGACTGGAGCGGCGCACGCGGCTTCGTCCACGACGCCGCCCGCGCGCACTTTGGCAACGACTTCCGCGGCCACAAGGCCTATCTGTGCGGCCCGCCTTTGATGATCGACGCGTGCATCACCACGCTGATGCAGGGCCGGCTGTTCGAGCGCGACATCTATACCGAGAAATTCATCTCGGCGGCGGACGCCCAGCAGGTGCGCAGTCCGCTGTTTCGCAAGATCTGAACAGGCGCGGCGCCGATGGCCCACTACACCATCACCATCACCGACACCCAGGAGAGCTTCCGCTGCCTGGACGAGCGCTCCGTGCTCCAGGGCATGGAAGCGCTGGGCAAGCGCGGCATCCCGGTGGGCTGCCGCCAGGGCGGCTGCGGCGTGTGCAAGGTGCGCGTGCTGGAGGGCAGCTACAGCAAGCGCGTCATGAGCCGCGCCCACGTCAGCGCCGAGGAGGAGGCCGAGGGCTGCGTGCTCTCGTGCCGCATCAAGCCCACCAGCGACCTGCGCGTGGCCGTCCTGGGCGCCATGAAAAAGAACGTCTGCCGCCCGCTGGCGGCCCCGCTCACGGCCTCATCCACGGCCTCACCCATTTCAACCCCCTGACCTAAAACCGAACTACCAGGAGACCCACCATGGCATTGACAGGAGTTTTACGCCCCGGCCACGCACAGATTCGCGTGCTGGACATCGAGGAATCAGTGAAGTGGTACACCGACGTCATGGGCCTGAAGTACCAGGGCCGCGACGGCCAGGGCCGCGCCTACTTCAAGACCCGCGCCGAGCGCGACCACAACAGCGTCATCCTGCGCCAGGCCGACCAGGCCGGACTGGATTTCTTCGGCTTCAAGGTGCTGGACCAGGCCACGCTGGCCGAGCTGGAGAAGAAGCTCAACGACTACGGCGTGAAGACCGAGCGCATGCCCGCCGGCGACCTGCTGGAGACCGGCGAGCGCGTGCGCTTCCGTATCCCTACCGGCCACACCATCGAGCTGTATGCCGACAAGACCGATGTCGGCAGCGCCAGCGGCACCACCAATCCCGAGATGGATGTGATCGACCAGCCCGGCATCACCCCGATCCGCCTGGATCACTGCCTGGTCTACGGCGACGAGCTGGATGCCGCGCGCGACCTGTTCATCGACGTGCTGGGCTTCACCCTGGTCGAGCGCGTCAAGCTGGAAGACGGCGTGACCGACCTGGCGGTGTGGCTGTCGTGCAGTGCCAAGGCGCATGACATCGCCATGGTGCGCCATGGCGAGAAGGACAAGCTGCACCACGTGTCCTTCCAGCTGGGCAGCTGGGAGCAGGTGCTGCGCGCCGCCGACATCATGAGCAAGAACCGCGTGTCCATCGACGTCGGCCCCACGCGCCACGGCATCACCAACGGCACCACCATCTACTTCTTCGAGCCCTCGGGCAACCGCCTGGAGACTTTCTGCGGCGGCTACGACCACTACCCGGACATGAAGCCAATCACCTGGACGTGGGACGAGGTCGGCGCCGGCATCTTCTATCACGACCGCAAGCTGAACGAAGCCTTCCTGAGCGTGGTGACCTGATGGCCGGCAGCAGCCCAAGCAGCCTCAGCGCCCCGCAGCGCGTCATCAGTGCCGAGGCGGCCCATGCGGCCGTCCTGGCGGCGGTGGTGCGCGCCGGGGAGCTGGGCATCCGCATCAACGCGGCGGCAGTCGATTCCGGCGGCACCCTCGCGGCCTTCCTGCGGATGCCGGGGGCCTTCCTGCATTCGGTGGACATCGCCATCGACAAGGCCTACACGGCCGCCGGCTTCGGCTTTGCCACCTCGCAATGGGCCGGCATCCTGAAGGGCGACGAGGCGCTGCGCCTGGGCATGCCGGTACGCGCGCGCAACGTCGTCTTCGGCGGCGGCCTGCCGCTGCGCGAGGGCGGGGCGCTGATCGGCGGCATCGGCGTGTCCGGCGGCTCGGCCGAGCAGGACGAGGACTGCGCGCGCGCCGCCATCGCCGCGCTGGGCCTGGCCGGCGGCTGAGGCAGACATCTTTTTAGTAAAGCAACGAGACCATGAAAGACTTCCTCAACTTCATCAACGGCGTGTACGTGCCAAGCTCCGCCGGCAAGACCTTCGACAACATCAACCCGGTCAATGGGCAGGTGATCGGCCGCGTCCATGAGGCAGGCCGGGCCGAGGTCGATGCGGCGGTGGCGGCGGCCAAGGCTGCGCTCAAGGGCGATTGGGGGCGTCTTTCGGTGGTCGAGCGCTGCAAGTTGCTGGATGCGCTGGCGCTGGAGATCAACCGGCGCTTCGCCGATTTCCTGCAGGCCGAGATTCTTGATACCGGCAAGCCGCACGCCCTGGCCTCGCACCTGGACATCCCGCGCGGCGCGGCCAACTTCCAGATCTTCATCGACACCATCAAGAGCGCCTCGACCGAGGCCTTCAACATGCGCACGCCCGACGGCAAGACCGCCCTGTCGTACGGCGTGCGGGTGCCGCGCGGCGTGATCGCCGTGGTCTGCCCGTGGAACCTGCCGCTCTTGCTCATGACCTGGAAGGTCGGCCCGGCGCTGGCCTGCGGCAACACCGTGGTGGTGAAGCCTTCGGAGGAAACGCCGGCCACGGCCACGCTGCTGGGCGAGGTCATGAACGCCGTGGGGGTCCCGAAGGGTGTCTACAACGTGGTGCACGGCTTCGGCCCGGATTCGGCGGGGGAATTCCTGACGCGCCACCCGGACGTCAATGGCATCACCTTCACCGGCGAGACGCGCACCGGTGAGGCCATCATGAAGGCCGCCGCCGAGGGCGTGCGCCCGGTGTCGCTGGAGATGGGCGGCAAAAACGCGGCGGTGGTGTTTGCCGACTGCGACCTGCAGGTCACCATCGACACGCTGACCCGCTCGTGCTTCGAGAACACCGGCCAGGTCTGCTTAGGGACAGAGCGCGTCTATGTCGAGCGGCCCATCTTCGACAAGGTGGTGGCAGCGCTGAAGGAGCGCGCCGAGGCCATGAAGCCGGGCGACCCCTACGCCAAGGACACCAAGATCGGCCCGGCCATCAGCAAGGAGCACCAGGCCAAGATCCTGTCCTACTACGACAAGGCGCGCGCAGAGGGTGCCACCGTGGTCACCGGCGGCGGCGTGCCCGACATGCCGGACGAACTCAAGGGCGGCGCCTGGGTGCAGCCGACCATCTGGACCGGCCTGCCCGAGACGGCCAGCGTCATCACCGAGGAAATCTTCGGCCCCTGCTGCCACATCAGCCCCTTCGACAGCGAGGACGAGGTGCTGGCCAAGGTCAACAACAACCGCTATGGCCTGGCCACGGCAGTGTTCACGCAGGACATCGCCCGCGCCAACCGCCTGGCGCAGCAGATCGAAGTGGGGCTGTGCTGGATCAACGCCTGGTTCCTGCGCGACCTGCGCACGCCGTTCGGCGGCTCCAAGCAGTCGGGCATCGGCCGCGAGGGCGGCGTGCATTCGCTGGAGTTCTATACCGAGCTGCGCAACGTGATGGTCAAGTTCTGACCCACAGCGCAGCGTCCCTGGGCCATTTTTTGGCCAAATCGGCTACCAGCCCTTGGGAATAAAGGGCGGATAGCTATGAAAAACATAGTATTTTCGACATGAACCCTGACCTCATCGAACAGCTCGGCGGCGAGCTCTACCAGGCCCTGGCCGAGCGCCGCACCCTGGCGCCGCTGACCAGCCGCCACCCGGGCATCACCATCGAGGACGCCTACGCCATCCAGCAAAAGATGCTGGCGCGCCGCCTGGCCGCCGGCGAGCGCGTGGTGGGCAAGAAGATCGGCGTGACCAGCAAAGCCGTCATGGACATGCTGGGCGTGTTCCAGCCCGATTTCGGCTGGCTGACGGATGGCATGGTATTCAACGAGGGCGAGGCCATCCCTGCCAGCAGCCTGATCCAGCCCAAGGCCGAGGGCGAGATCGCCTTCGTGCTGAAGAAGACCCTGCAAGGCCCGGGCGTCACCGCCGCCGACGTGCTGGCCGCGACCGAAGGCGTCATGGCGTGCTTCGAGATCGTCGATTCGCGCATCCAGGACTGGAAGATCAAGATCCAGGACACCGTGGCCGACAACGCCTCGTGCGGCGTGTTCGTACTGGGCGACCGGTTGGTCGACCCGCGCGATGTCGATCTGGCCACCTGCGGCATGGTGCTGGAGAAGAACGGCGAGATCGTCGCCACCGGCGCCGGCGCCGCTGCGCTGGGCCACCCGGCCAACGCCGTCGCCTGGCTGGCCAACACGCTGGGCCGCCTGGGCATTGCGCTGGAGGCGGGCGAGGTGGTGCTGTCCGGCTCGCTGGCCATCATGGTGCCGGTGCAGGCCGGCGACAACCTGCGCGTGACGATTGGCGGCATCGGCGGCTGCTCGGTGCGCTTCATCTGAGGAGATTCCCCATGAGCAAGAAGATCAAATGCGCCCTGATCGGCCCCGGCAACATCGGCACCGACCTGCTGGCCAAGCTGCAGCGCAGCCCGGTGCTGGAGCCGGTGTGGATGGTAGGCATCGACCCGGAATCGGACGGCCTGAAGCGAGCGCGCGAGATGGGCATCAAGACCACGGCCGATGGCGTCGATGGCCTGGTGCCGCACATCCGGGCGGACGGCGTGCAGATCGTCTTTGATGCCACCAGCGCCTACGTCCACGCCGAGAACTCGCGCAAGGTCAACGAGCAGGGCGCGATGATGATCGACCTGACGCCTGCCGCCATCGGCCCGTACTGCGTGCCGCCCGTGAACCTCAAGCAGCACGTGGGCAGCGGCCAGATGAACGTCAACATGGTCACCTGCGGGGGCCAGGCGACCATTCCCATGGTGGCTGCGGTGAGCCGCGTGCAGGCGGTGGCATATGCCGAGATCGTCGCCACCGTCTCCAGCCGATCCGCCGGTCCGGGCACGCGCAAGAACATCGACGAATTCACGCGCACCACGGCCGGTGCCATCGAACGCGTTGGCGGCGCTAAAAAGGGCAAGGCCATCATCGTCATCAACCCGGCCGAGCCACCGCTCATCATGCGCGACACCGTGCACTGCCTGACCGAGGGCGAGCCGGATCAGGCGGCCATCACGCAGTCCATCCACGACATGATCCGCGAGGTGCAGAAATACGTGCCGGGTTACAAGCTGGTCAACGGCCCGGTGTTCGACGGCCAGCGCGTCTCTGTCTATCTGGAGGTCGAGGGCCTGGGCGACTACCTGCCCAAGTACGCCGGCAACCTGGACATCATGACCGCGGCGGCAGCGCGCACCGCCGAGATGTTTGCCGAGGAGATGCTGGCGGGCACTCTGAGCCTGCAAGCGGCCTGAGCGCCCCCGCCACACGAGGACACTGCAATGAGCACGCAAAAAATCACCCTGCACGACATGACGCTGCGCGACGGCATGCATCCCAAGCGCCACCTGATGACGCTGGAGCAGATGCGCACCGTCGCCCAAGGCCTGGACGCCGCCGGCATCCCGTTGATCGAAGTCACCCACGGCGACGGCCTGGGCGGCGCCTCGGTCAACTACGGCTTTCCGGCGCACAGCGACGAGGAATACCTCTCCACCGTCATCCCGCTCATGAAGCAGGCCAAGGTCTCGGCGCTGCTGCTGCCGGGCATCGGCACCGTGGATCACCTGCACATGGCGCACGAGCTGGGCGTGCACACCATCCGCGTGGCCACGCACTGCACCGAGGGCGACGTGTCCGAGCAGCACATCACGGCTGCGCGCAAGCTGGGCATGGACACCGTGGGCTTCTTGATGATGGCGCACATGAACGATGCCGCCGGCCTCGTCAAGCAAGCCAGGCTGATGGAAGGCTACGGCGCCAACTGCATCTACGTGACCGACTCGGCCGGCTACATGCTGCCCGGGCACGTCACCGAGCGCATCACCGCCGTGCGCCAGGCCCTGAAGCCCGAGACCGAGCTGGGCTTTCACGGCCACCACAACCTGGCCATGGGCGTGGCCAACTCGATCGCCGCCATCCACGCGGGCGCCAATCGCATCGACGCGGCCGCCGCGGGCCTGGGCGCGGGCGCGGGCAACACGCCCATGGAAGTGCTGGTGGCGGTGCTCGACCGCATGGGCATCGAGACCGGCGTGGACGTCTGGAAGATCCAGGACGTGGCCGAGGACCTGGTCGTGCCGCTGATGGATTTCCCCATCCGCATCGACCGCGACGCGCTGACGCTGGGCTATGCCGGCGTGTACGGCAGCTTCCTGCTGTTCGCCAAGCGCGCCGAGAAGAAATACGGCATCCCGGCGCGCGACCTGCTGGTGGAGCTGGGCCGCCGCGGCATGGTCGGCGGGCAGGAGGACATGATCGAAGACACAGCGCTGACCATGGCGCGCGAGCGCGGCCTGAAGGCGGCCGCCTGAGGCAGGCCATCCACCCGATCACGACAACAACACCCCAAGGGAAGGACAAGAAAACCATGGCCCTCGCCAAGCAAACCATCGAACAACTCGCCCAGCACCTGGAGAGCTGCCAGCTCCAGATGCGCGACACGCACAAGATCACTGACGACCACCCGGACATGGACTGGAACGACGCCTACGCCATCCAGGACGCCATCCTGGCGCGCAAGCTGGCGCGCGGCGCGCGCGTGGTCGGCCTCAAGGCGGGCCTGACGTCGCACGCCAAGATGCGCCAGATGGGCGTGACCGATCCGGTCTTCGGCTTCCTGGTAGACGAGTACAGCGTGCCCGAGGGCAGCGAAGTGCCAACCCGCGAGCTGATCCACCCCAAGGTCGAGCCGGAGATCGCCTTCGTGCTCAAGACCGCGCTCAAAGGCCCCGGCTGCCACATCGGCGCCGTGCTGGCCGCGACCGACTTCGTCATGCCCGGCATCGAGGTCATCGACAGCCGCTACCGCGATTTCAAGTTCGACCTGAAGAGCGTCGTCGCCGACAACACCTCGGCCGCGCGCTTCGTGGTCGGCGGGCGGGCGCTGCGACCGTCCGAAGTCGATCTGCGCACCGTCGGCCTGGTGCTGGAGAAGAACGGCCAGCCCGTGGCACTGGGCGCCGGCGCAGCCGTGCTGGGCCACCCGGCGGCGGCCGTGGCGGCACTGGCCAACCACCTGGGCCGGCGCGGCCAGGAGATCCCGGCCGGCAGCCTGATCCTGTCGGGCGGCGTGACCGAAGCCGTGGCCGTGGCCGCCGGCGACAGCGTCAGCCTGCGCGTGCAGGGCATGGGCAGCGTGTCGCTGCGCTTCGCTTGATTCTTCCAGGGGAGCACGGACATGCCCTTTGCCCAGATCTACATGCTCGAAGGCCGCACCGAGGAGCAAAAAGAAGGCGGTGATCGAGAAGGTCACCCAGGCGCTGGTGGATGCGGTCGGTGCCCCGGTGGCCAATGTGCGCGTCTGGATCCATGACGTGCCCAAGGAAAACTGGGGCATCGCCGGCGTCAGTGCCAAGGAACTGGGGCGCTGACGCCGGTTTTACAGGTTTTTGGCCTTCAGCCGGCGTCTTTCAACCGTTGTTAGCTATCAATTTTGATAGTCGAGCGCCTCAAGTCTCGCCCACGAACGGGTTGCTGCGCCGCTCCTGCCCGAACGTGCTCTCCGGCCCATGGCCGGGAATGAACACCGTCTCGTCGCCCATGGGCCACAGGCGCCCCTTGATGCTGTCGATCAGCTGCTGGTGGTTGCCCTGCGGGAAGTCGGTGCGGCCTATGCTGCCGGCGAACAGCACGTCGCCGACGAAGGCGCGCTGGATGGCCGGCGCATGGAATACCACATGGCCGGGGGTGTGCCCCGGGCAGTGGCGCACCTCCAGGGTCTCGCGGCCGATGCTCACGGTGTCGCCATCGTGCAGCCAGCGCGTGGGCGTGAATGCCTTGGCCGGCGGAAAGCCGAACATCGCGCTTTGCTGCGGCAGGCCGTCGATCCAGAACTGGTCGCCCTCGTGCGGGCCGATGATGGGCAGCGAGAGCCGCTCGGCCAGCTCGCCGGCGCCGCCGGCGTGGTCGATGTGGGCGTGCGTCAGCCAGATGGCTTTGAGGTTCAGGCCCAACCGCTCGACTGCCGCGAGCAGCACATCCAGGTCGCCGCCGGGGTCGATGACGGCGGCGTCCATGGTCTGGTCGCACCAGGCGAGCGAGCAGTTTTGCTGGAAGGCGGTAACGGGAATGGTCTGGTAGTGCAGCATGGGAATCGTTGAGGGCGAACAGTGCCGCCAGTGCCCGCTGAAGGGGCGGTGACAGCGGTTGATCAGGGTGCGGGCAGGTGGTGGCGCTGGCTCTACTGCCAGATCCGGTAGGCCCAGAAGCCTTCGTCATGCGCAATCCTCTGCCACAACTCGGCGGGGCTGTGGCCGGTGATGCGGCGCGACTGCCGGCACAAGTGGGACTGGTCAGAGTAGCCTGCTTGCGCAGCCAGGCCGGCCCACTGCGGATTGTGCGGGTCTTCGGCATGCAAGGCCTGGAAGAACGCGCGCTCCGCACGTCCAAGGCCCTTCAGTTCCCGCAGGGGCTGGCCGGCCAAAAGGCGTATCCGGCGTTCCACCTGGCGCAGGCTGCGCCCTGTCCGCGAGGTGGCGGCACGCAGCGCCAGGCCGGTGGCCCAGTCCGCGTAGCGTTGCACGCCGAGCCCTCCCATGGGCCGCGCTGCACGCCAGCGGGGCTCCAGGAAGTCCTGAATGATCTGCACGCGGTGATCGTCGTCTGCCCCGGCCGCCACGGCCCGGCACATCTGCAGCCAGTCCGCCGGCAGCGCCTCGGCGGCGTCGGCAATACGGTTGACCCAGCGCCCGGGGTCTATCCCGGTGAGGTGGTGGATGGCATCGGGCAGAAGCAGCAGCATCATTCCGTGCCCTGGTCCCCTGTTCCACGTGATCGACGGGCGCGTGAACGGGCCGCTAAAAGCCACGGGCCAGGGGATGGGCGAGCGCTGGCTGTCCAGCGAAGCGGGTGCGCCGGGCGCGAGCATGTCCACCGCGCCGGCGAACCACCAGCTGATGGTGCACATGGGCGTGGCGGGATAGTGGTTGAAGCGCTGCTCGGGCGGCAGCTGTGCGGCCCGGGTGTCGCGCGCCATCACGCCGCGCATGCAGCCGGCCAGCGACAGCCGTGGCAGCCACAGCTGCGAGGTGGCGTTGGACAGCGGCGGCAGCGCGCGGGACATCGGTCCAGTGTAGGGGAATGCCCCTGCGCCGAGAGTGTCGGAAACGTTCAAGACGCCCGCAGGCTGCCGCGGCAGCATGCCGCCATGCTTGAATCCATTGACAACGATCTTTGGCACGCCGTACATGCCTTCAGGGCCAACGGCCTGCCTGTCACCACCCGCATGACGGTGGTGCGCCTGCCCGGGCGGCGGCTGCTGGTCCATTCGCCCATTCCTGCGGACCGCGAGTTGCGGTCGCAGCTGGACGAGCTGGGCAACGTGGCCTTCATCGTGGCGCCCAACCTGATGCACCACCTCTTCCTGGCACCGTTCGCGGCGGCCTTTCCGCAGGCGGTGGTCTTCGGCCCGCCCGGTTTGAGGCGCAAGCGACCCGACCTTGGGGCCATCGAGCCGCTGCCGGAGGCGGCCTGCGCAGCCTGGCAGCCGGAGCTGGAGCACTTCGGCTTCGAGGGCATCCCGGCGGGCGACGAGTCGGTCTGGTTCCATCGGCCATCGGCGACGCTCATCGTCACCGACCTGGTCCAGTGGATGCGCGGGCCGCTCGCGTGGCCGACCCGTGCCTACGCGGTGCTGACGGGCGTAAGCCGCGCGCCGGCCGTGCCGCTGACCGTGCGCGCGCTGGTGCGCGACCGCGCGGCGGCAGAACGCAGCGCCCGGCGCCTGTTGCAGTGGCCCTTTGCCAGGGTGCTGCTGGCGCACGATGCCATCATCACCCGGGACGCCCACGCCTGCCTGGCTCGCGCCCTGTCCGTGCTGCAACGGCGCAGTTGAGAATGCCGCGCCACCGCTGGCCCTGACTTCAAGGCCGCAAGTCGTAGCCGATGGTGATCGGCGCGTGGTCGCTGAAGCGCTCGTCCTTGTAGATGTGCTCGGTGCGCGCGCGCTGCGCCAGCGCCGGTGTCGCCAGGTGGTAGTCCAGCCGCCAGCCGACGTTGTTGGCCCAGGCCTGGCCGCGGTTACTCCACCACGTGTAGCACTCGTCGGTGGCATGGGGCTGCAGGTGCCGGTACACGTCCACCAGCCCGCCGTCCGGCTCGCTTGGGTGCAACAGTTTTGTCATCCATTCGCGTTCCTCGGGCAGGAAGCCGCTGTTCTTCTGGTTGCTGCGCCAGTTCTTCAGATCGGCCTGGCTGTGGGCGATGTTGATGTCGCCGCACAGGATGAACTCGCGCTCGGCCTTCAGGCGCATCAGGTGCGGGTGGAAATTGGCCAGGAAGCGGAACTTGGCGCCCTGGCGCTCCTCGCCCGAGGAGCCGCTGGGAAAGTAGGCGCTGATGATGGACAGCTTGCGCGCCGGCGTGTCAAAACGCAGCTCCACGCAGCGCCCCTCGGGGTCGAACTCGCCGCAGCCGTAGCCCACGCGCACCTCGCTGGGCTCGTGGCGCGTGTAGACGCCCACGCCCGAATAGCCCTTCTTGGCGGCGAAGTGGAAGTGCCCGCGCATGCCCGCGAGCTCCTCGAAGCGGCCGGCCACGTCGGGCGCCTGCGCCTTGAGTTCCTGCACGCAAATACAATCCGGCCGCTGCCGGTCCAGCCAGGCCTCGACCCCCTTGGAAGTCGCCGAGCGGATGCCGTTGAGGTTGAGACTGGTGAGTTTGAACAGGGATGTATCCATGCTGAATCAGGGCGTCGCCAACACGGGCGAGCAGGAAAAGTCACAGGAGGCGGCAGGCCTGGCGCAGGATTTCGTGCGTTTTGCCGTCGAATCCGGCGTGCTGCGCTTTGGCGAATTCAAGACCAAGGCCGGGCGCATGAGCCCGTATTTCTTCAACGCCGGGCTGTTCGACGACGGCGCCAAGCTGGGCCGGCTGGCGCAATTCTATGCACGCGCCCTGCTGGCCAGCGGCGCGCAGTTCGACATGGTGTTCGGCCCGGCCTACAAGGGCATCCCGCTGGCCGCCACGGTGGCGGTGGAGCTGGCGCGGCTGGGACGCAACGTGCCGTTCGCCTACAACCGCAAGGAGGCCAAGGACCACGGCGAGGGCGGCACCCTGGTGGGCGCCCCCCTGGCCGGGCGCGTGCTGATCATCGATGATGTGATGAGTGCCGGCACGGCGGCGCGCGAGTCCATCGCGCTGATCCGCGCCGCCGGCGCCACGCCGCACGCCATGGCCATCGCCCTGGACCGCCAGGAGATGGCCACCGAGGACGGACGCGACGTGGCGCACAGCGCCGTGCAGTACGTGCGCGGCGTGCTGGGCCTGCAGGTGTGCGCCATTGCCACGCTGGCAGACTTGTTGCTTTACCTTTCGGCCAGCGGCGGCGACGCGCAGATGCATGCGCACCGCGACCGCGTGCTGGCCTACCGGCAGCGCTACGGTGTCGAGGACGGCGAGCCCCCAGGGGCCCGCGCCGGCCACCCTTGATGCGCTGACCTTTTTGCCAACCGGCGGCCGCGAGCGGGCGCCACCGCAGGAGCAGGCTTGTTGAAGCTGGGTCGAAGACGTTATCCGGGCCTTGGTGGTGCAGCGCTGCTGGGCATGCTGGCGCTGCTGGCGGCGCCCGGCCCGGCTGCGGCCCAGGACGGGCGGCCGGCCCGCGAGGTCTATACCTGCGTGGACAAGGCCGGGCGGCGCCTGACCTCGGACCGGCCGATCGCCGAGTGCACCGACCGCGAGCAGCGCATCCTGGACACCACCGGCACCGAGCGCCGCCGCATCGGCCCCACGCTGACCGAGCATGAGCGCGCCGCGCTGGAGGACAAGCGCCGGCGCGAGGCGCAGGAGCGCGCCCGGGTGCTGGAGGAGCGCCGGCGCGAGCGCGCGCTGCTTGCGCGCTACCCCGACCAGGCCGCGCACGACGCCGAGCGCGCGCAGGCGCTGGTGCAGGTGGAGCAGGTCATTGGCGTGGCGCGCCAGCGCATCGTGGACCTGGGGGGCGACCGCAAGCGCCTTGCCGCCGAGCTGGAGTTCTACCAGGGCGACCTGGCCAAGGCGCCGCCGAAACTGCAGCGCCAGGCCGGCGAGATCGACGAAGGCGTGCGCGAGCAGCAGCGTTTCATCGCCGCCCAGGAACAGGAGCGCCGGCGCATCCAGCAGCGCTTCGACGCCGAGCTGGCGCAACTGCGCCAGCTGTGGGCAGCGCAGCGCGCGGCGGCCGAGCAGTGGGTCGCGCCCTCCGCACCCGCGGGCAAATGAAAAAAGGCCCTGGGAAGCCAGCCCGCGCAGGGCCTGGTTTCTCAGGGCGCTAATTTTTTAATAGCAAACTATCGTTGCTGCATGCCGGCATGCACGGCATTTGGCTTGAAATTCAGTCCAAACGGCCCTTTAGCAGCGTGTTGACCTGCTGCGGATTGGCCTTGCCCTTGGACGCCTTCATGACCTGGCCGACCAGTGCGTTGAAGGCCTTGTCCTTGCCGGCGCGGTACTGCTCGACGTTGCCCGGGTTGGCGGCGATGACCTCGTCGACGATGGCCTCCAAGGCCCCCGTGTCCTGCATCTGCTTGAGGCCCATGGACTCGATCAGCGCATCGACGTCCTGGCCTTCTTCATTCCACAGCGCGTCGAACACCTGGCGCGCGGCGTTGTTGCTGATGGTGCCGTCCTGGATGCGTGCGATCAGCGCGGCCAGTTGCCGGCTGCCGACCCGCGCCTGCTCGATGCCGATTTCCTCGGCGTTCAGGCGGCGCGAGACTTCGCCCATGATCCAGTTGCTGGCCAGCTTGGGCTGGTCGATGGCAGCGGCCGCGTCCTCGAAGTAGGCCGCCATGGCCTGGCTTTGCGTGAGCGTGGCGGCGTCGTACTCGGGCAGGCCGTACTGCTGCACGAAGCGCGCGGCCATGGCGCGCGGCAGCTCGGGCATGGCCGCGCGCACCTGCTCCACCCACTCGGGCGCAACGACCAGCGGCGGCAGGTCCGGGTCGGGGAAGTAGCGGTAGTCGGCCGCGTCTTCCTTGCTGCGCATGGCGCGTGTCTCGCCGGTGTCGGGATCGAACAGCACGGTGGCCTGCACGATCTTGTGGCCGTCCTCGATCTGCTCGATCTGCCAGCGGATCTCGTAGTCGATCGCCTGCTGCATCGACTTGAACGAGTTCAGGTTCTTGATCTCGCGGCGCGTGCCCAGGGGTGCCCCGGGCTTTCGCACCGAGACGTTGGCGTCGCAGCGAAAGCTCCCTTCCTGCATGTTGCCGTCGCAGATGCCGATCCAGGTGACCAGCTTGTGCAGCTCGCGCGCGTAGGCCACGGCTTCCTCGGACGAGCGCATGTCCGGCTCGGTCACGATCTCCAAGAGCGGCGTGCCGGCGCGGTTCAGGTCGATGCCGCTCATGCCGATGAAGTCCTCGTGCAGCGACTTGCCGGCGTCTTCCTCCAGGTGCGCGCGCACCAGGCGAACGACCCGTTTTTCCTCGCCCAGCAGGAACGGGACTTCGCCGCCCTGCACCACGGGAATCTCGAACTGGCTGATCTGGTAGCCCTTGGGCAGGTCGGGGTAGAAGTAGTTCTTGCGCGCGAAGACGCTCTCGGGCGCGATGGTGCTGCCCAAGGCCAGGCCCAGCTTGATGGCGCAGGCGACCGCTTCGCGGTTCATGACCGGCAGCGTGCCGGGCAGGGCCAGGTCCACGGCGCTGGCCTGAGTGTTGGGCGGCGCGCCGAAGGCGGTGCTGGCGCGGCTGAAGATCTTGCTGTTCGTGGCCAGCTGGGCGTGTGTCTCGAAGCCGATCACGACCTCGTAGCCCTGGATGAGTTTGGCTGTCATGGCAGGCGGGGGCTCAGGATGCGGCGCCCGGGCGGCGCAGGTGGAAGTCGGTGGCCAGCTGCAGCTGGTGCGCGGCGTTCAGCAGCCGCGCCTCGCCGAAGTGGTTGGCGATCAGCTGCAGGCCCACCGGCATGCCGGCCTCGCCGAAGCCGGCCGGCACGCTCATGGCCGGCAGCCCGGCCAGCGACGCGGGCAGGGTGTAGATGTCGGCGAGATAGGTCGCCAGCGGGTCGGTCTTGGCGCCTATGCCCCAGGCCACGCTGGGCGAGACCGGGCCCGCGATCACGTCGCACTGCGCAAAGGCGGCCTGCAGGTCGTCCGCGATCATGCGGCGCAGGCGCTGCGCCTGCAGGTAGTAGGCGTCGTAGTAGCCTTCGCTCAAGACGTAGGTGCCGATCATGATGCGCCGCTTGACCTCCTCGCCGAAGCCTTGCGAGCGCGACTTCTTGTACATGTCCAGCAGGTCGGTGTAGTCCTTGGCGCGGTGGCCATAGCGCACGCCGTCGAAGCGCGACAGGTTGGAGCTGGCCTCGGCGGGGCTCAGGATGTAGTACACCGGCACGGCGAGGTGCGTGCGCGGCAGCGAGATGTCCACCAGCTGCGCGCCGAGTTTTTCATACTCCTTGAGCGCGCCCTGCACGGCGGCGCGCACATCCTGGGCCAGGCCCTCGCCGAAGAACTCGCGCGGGATGCCGATGCGCAGCCCCTCGATGCGGGTGGACAGCTGGCGGCCGAAGTCTTCTGCCGGCATGTCCACGCTGGTCGAGTCGCGCTGCACGTCCGGCCCGCACAGGTGCGAGAGCAACAGCGCGCAATCCTCGGCCGAGCGCGCGATCACGCCCGCCTGGTCCAGGCTGGAGGCGAAGGCAATCATCCCGTAGCGGCTGGCGCGGCCATAGGTCGGCTTGATGCCGGTAATGCCGCACAAGGCAGCCGGCTGGCGGATCGAGCCGCCGGTGTCGCTGGCCGTGGCGCCGGGGGCGAGCCCGGCCGCCACTGCGGCCGCGCTGCCGCCCGACGAGCCGCCGGGCACGCGCGCGGCGTCCCAGGGGTTGCGCACTGGCTGGGCTGCGTCCAGCCCCACGGCCGGCACGGCCACGTTCTCGTTGGCACCACCCATGGCGAACTCGTCGCAGCTCAGCTTGCCCAGCGTGACGCAGCCGGCGCTCGCCAGGTTGGACACGATGGTCGCGTCGAACGGCGAGCGGTAGCCGGCCAGCATCTGGCTGGCGGCGGTGGTGGGAAAGTCGCGCGTGACGAATACGTCCTTGTGCGCGATCGGCACCCCGGCCAGCGGCCCGCCGCGGCCAGCGGCGATGGCCTCGTCCTGTGCCCGGGCCTGGGCCAGCGTGACCTCCTCGTCCATGGCCAGGAAAGTGCCCAGGGACTGCTGCGCGCGGGCGCGCTGCAGGAAGTGCTGCGCCAGCTCCACGGCACTGGCCTGCCGGCTGCGCAGTTGCGCGGCCAGCGCGGCCAGGCCCATCTCGTGCGGGGCGGCGTGGCTGTTGTTCTTGCTATCGGTCATGTTCGCTTCGCCTTCACTCGATCACCCGGGGTACCAGGAACAGGCCGCGCTCCACGGCCGGGGCGTTGGCCTGCAAGGCCTCGCGCCGGTTCGGCTCGCTGGCCACGTCGTCCTGCAGGCGCAGCGCCACGGGGCGCACGGCCGCCAGCGGGTGCGCCAGCGGCGCGACGCCGGCGGTATCCACGGCCTGCATCTGCTCGACGATGGCGAAGAACTCGTTGATGGTGGTGAGCATGCGCTCACCCTCGGGGGGCGTGAGCTCCAGCCGCGCCAGATGGGCGATTCGGGAGATGTCCTGGGGGGTCAGTGCCATAGGTTGGAAGGCGCGGCAACCGGATGTAACGCTGACCATCCAGCCGCCTGCCAGTGAAAGTTATTCACAGGGGATGCGTTATTATCCCGCCTTTGCCGCAACGCTTTGCGCCGCCCTGGTGACCGTGCGAAAAAAGCGCTCTCCCTAGACCCCCCTTGAGATTTTGACGGCGACGGCAAGCCGACGCGTGTGCCGTGCCGCATGAGGATTCCTGCATGTTCGGATCATTGCGTCGGGTACTTCTCCACCGACCTGGCCATCGACCTTGGCACCGCCAACACTTTGATCTTCGCCCGCGACAAGGGCATCGTGCTGGACGAGCCGTCGGTGGTTGCCATCCGCCACGAGGGCGGGCCGCACGGCAAGAAGGTGATCCAGGCCGTGGGCCGCGAGGCCAAGGCCATGCTGGGCAAGGTGCCGGGCAACATCGAGGCCATCCGCCCGATGAAGGACGGCGTGATCGCCGACTTCGTCATCACCGAGCAGATGATCAAGCAGTTCATCAAGATGGTGCATCCGCGCTCGGTGCTGACCCCCAGCCCGCGCATCATCATCTGCGTGCCCTGCGGCTCCACCCAGGTCGAGCGCCGCGCCATCAAGGACGCGGCCGAGGCCGCCGGCGCCACCGCCGTCTACCTGATCGAGGAGCCCATGGCCGCCGGCATCGGCGCCGGCCTGCCGGTGTCCGAGGCGTCGGGCTCCATGGTCGTGGACATCGGCGGCGGCACCACGGAAGTCGGCGTGATCTCGCTGGGCGGCATGGTCTACAAGGGCAGCGTGCGCGTGGGCGGCGACAAGTTCGACGAGTCCATCATCAACTACATCCGGCGCAACTACGGCATGCTGATCGGCGAGCCCACGGCCGAGGCCATCAAGAAGAACATCGGCAGCGCCTTCCCGGGCTCCGAGGTCAAGGAGATGGAAGTCAAGGGCCGCAACCTGTCCGAGGGCGTGCCGCGCAGCTTCACCATCTCGTCCAACGAAGTGCTGGAAGCCCTGACCGAGCCGCTCAACCAGATCGTCTCCGCCGTCAAGAACGCGCTGGAGCAGACCCCGCCCGAACTCGGTGCCGACATTGCCGAGCGCGGCATGATGCTGACCGGCGGCGGCGCGCTCCTGCGCGACCTGGACCGCCTGCTGGCCGAGGAAACCGGCCTGCCGGTGCTGGTGGCCGAGGAACCCCTGACCTGCGTGGTGCGCGGCTGCGGCATGGCGCTGGAGCGCATGGAACGCCAGGGCAGCATCTTCACCAGCGACTGACATCCACCTCAGCCGCGCGCATGCCTGCATGCCCGTCGCGCCGCCAGCATGCCCCCGGGAACGCTTGAACGTACCGCGCCCTCGCTGTTCCGCCAGGGGCCGTCGGCACGCGCGCGCCTGGTGCTGTATGTCGCCCTGGCCCTGTTCCTGATGGTGGCTGACGCGCGTTTTCGCGTCACCGAGCCCTTGCGCACGGCCGTCGCCACGGTGCTGTACCCGCTGCAATGGCTGGCGCTGCAGCCGGTGCAGCTTCGCCAGCCAGGGGGCAGGCTATTTCCAGCAACTGGACGCGGTGCAGCACGAGCTGGGCCAGACGCAGCGCGCCATGGCGCAGCTGGCGCAGCGCGCCAGCCAGAACGAGCAGCTGCTGCGCGAGAACGCCCAGCTGCGCGACTTGCTGGCGCTGCGCGAGCGCATCACCACGCCGGCGCGCGCCGCGCAGGTGCTGTACGACACGCCCGACCCCTATACGCGCCGCGTGGTGATCGACCAGGGGCAGCTGGCCGGCGTCCAGCCCGGCTCGCCCGTCATGGACGCGCATGGCGTGCTGGGACAGGTCACGCGCGTGCACCCTGCGCTGAGCGAAGTCACGCTGCTCATCGACCGCGACCAGGCCATTCCCGTGCTCAACGTGCGCACCGGCGCGCGCAGCGTGGCCTACGGCGAGGCTGCTGCCGCGCGCGGCGCCAGCATGGAGCTGCGCTTCACGCCCGGCAACACCGACGTGCAGGCCGGCGACCTGCTCACCACTAGCGGCATCGATGGCGTCTATCCGCCCGGCCTGCCGGTGGCGCGCGTGGTGCGCGTCGAGCGGCGTGCCGATTCCACCTTCGCGCGCATCGAGTGCGAGCCCCTGGCGCAGGTGCATGGGGCGCGCCACGTGATGGTGCTGGAGCCGGTGGCGGCGGCGCTGCCCGAGCGGCCCGCCCCTGAGCCCGCACCGCAGAGAAGGCGCCTCAAGTCCACGCCGGCCGCAGAGGCCGGCGCCGCCGCAGCAGCAGGAGGGCACCGGCGATGATCATGCCGCGCGGCCAGCCGCTGTTGATGCCCGTGCGCCCGGCCTTCATCGGCATGAGCCTGCTGGTGGCGCTGGTGCTGTCCATGCTGCCGCTGGGGCGGGTGCTGTGGACGCCCGACTGGGTGCTGCTGCTGCTGGTCTTCTGGGGCCTGCAGCAGCCCCTGCGCGTGGGCATGGGCATAGCCTTTGCCATGGGGCTGGTGCTGGACGTGCAGCAATCGGCACTGCTGGGCCAGCACGCCCTCGTCTATGCGCTGGCGGTGTTCGCGGTGCAGGCGGCGGCGCGGCGGCTGCTGTGGTTCGGCACCCTCATGCAGGCGCTGCAGCTGGCGCCGGTGTTCCTGGCGGCGCATGCGCTGCAGGTGGGCCTGCGCCTGGCCGGCGGCGGCATCGCGGTGGATTTCACGGTGCTGGTCGCGCCGCTGCTGGAGACCTTGCTGTGGCCGCTCGCCAGCTGGGTGCTGCTGGCGCCGCAGCGCCGTCCGCCCGACCAGGACAAGAACCGACCGCTGTGAGGCTGCTGCCGTGACGGAACTGCGCAATGCCCAGGCCGACGCCTGGCGCTTTCGCCTGCGCGTGGTGGTGGTGGCCCTGGTGGTGCTGCTGGCCTTCGCCCTGATCGCCGCGCGCCTGTACGTGCTGCAGGTGGTGCGCCACGAGGGCCTGGCCGACCAGGCGGAGAACAACCGCACCGCCGTGGTGCCCATCGTGCCCAACCGCGGCCTGATCCTGGACAGGAGCGGCGTGGTGCTGGCGACCAACTACTCGGCCTACACGCTGGAGATCACGCCCTCGCGCGCCATGGACCTGGACGCCACCATCGACCAGCTGGCCGAGATCGTGGACATCCAGCAGCGCGACCGGCGCCGCTTCAAGCGCCTGATGGACGAGTCGCGCCGCTTCGACTCGCTGCCCATCCGCACCCGCCTGACCGACCAGGAGGTGGCGCGCTTTGCCGCGCAGCGCTGGCGCTTCCCCGGCGTGGAGATCAAGGCGCGGCTGTTTCGCACCTACCCCTTTGGCGAAGTCGCCAGCCACGCCATCGGCTACATCGGGCGCATCAACCAACGCGAGAAGGAGCGCATCGAGGACTCGGACGACGCGGCCAACTACCGGGGCACCGACTACATCGGCAAGCTGGGCGTGGAGCAAAGCTTCGAGACCACGCTGCACGGCCACACCGGTGTCGAGCAGCTGGAAACCTCGGCTGGCGGCTACGCCGTGCGCCGCCTGGGCAGCCACCCGGCCACGCCGGGCAACACGGTGATGCTGTCGCTGGACATCCGGCTGCAAAAGATGGTGGAGGACCTCTTTGGCGAGCGGCGCGGCGCGCTGGTGGCGCTGGACCCCAGGAACGGCGAGGTGCTGGCGCTGGTGTCCAAGCCCACCTTCGACCCCAACCTGTTCGTCGAAGGCATAGACCAGGAAAACTGGCAGGCGCTGAACGAGTCCATCAACAAGCCGCTGCTGAACCGCGCGCTGCGCGGCACCTACCCGCCGGGCTCCACCTACAAGCCCTTCATGGCGCTGGCGGCGCTGGAGCTGGGCAAGCGCTCGCCCAGCCTGGTCGTGAACGACCCCGGCTACTACAGCTACGGCGGGCGCACCTTCCGCAGCCACGAGGGCGGCCTGGGCGGCGTGGACATGCACCGCGCCATCCAGTATTCGAGCAACACCTACTTCTACTCGTTGGCGGTGGAGATGGGCGTGGACGCCATCCACGACTTCATGGCGCCGCTGGGCTTCGGGCAGATCACCGGCATCGACCTGGGGGGCGAGGTGCGCGGCGTGCTGCCCAGCCAGGAGTGGAAGCGCAACGCCTACAAGCGCCCGGAGGCCAGGCGCTGGTACTCGGGCGAGACGGTGTCGCTGGGCATCGGCCAGGGCTACAACAGCTTCACCATGCTGCAGCTGGCCGTGGCCGAGGCGACGCTGGCCAACGGCGGCACGCGCCACCGCCCGCACCTGATCAAGGCGGTGAAGGACCAGGTCAGCGGCGCGGTCACCGAGGTGCAGCAGCCCCCGGGCGAGCAGCTGGGCTTCAAGGCGCGCAACGTCGAGATCATCAGGAACGCCCTGCGCGCGGTGAACGAGGGCGGCACCGGCCGGCGCGTGTTCGCCGGCGCCCCCTACAGCTCGGCCGGCAAGACCGGCACCGCCCAGGCCGCCGCCTGGGCGCAGGGCACCAAGTACAACGCCCGCCTGCTGTCCGAGCACCAGCGCGACCATTCGCTGTTCGCCGCCTTCGCACCGGTGGAAGACCCCAAGGTGGTGGTGGCGATCATCGTGGAGAACGCCGGCTTTGGCGCCGCAGCCGCCGCGCCCATCGTGCGCCGGGTGTTCGACTACTGGCTGCTGGGCCAGTACCCCAGCGAAGAGGACATCGCTGCCACGGCCAAGGGCCAGGCCGGCGCGCCGATCGGCACGCCGCGCCGGGCGGAGGATGTGCCGCTGGCGCCGACGGTGGCGCCGTAGCAACCGCTTACGCTGCTGTCGCCCGTGCGGTCCGCGCCGGCTGCACCTGGCTGACCACCAGCGCCGCCACGATCAGCGCCGCCCCGGCCAGGCCGCTCAGGCCCAGTGTCTCGCCGATCAGCAGCCAGGCCGTGAACGCGGCGAACACCGGCTCCAGGCCGAAGACGATGGCGCTGCGCATGGCGTCCACGCGCTGCTGGCCCCAGGCCTGCAGGGTCACGACCAGCACGCTGGCGATCACGCCCAGGTAGACCAGCGCCGCCAGCGACGGGCCGGGCAGGCTGCTCGCAGCCTGCCAGGTGCTGGCGAAGCCGCCATGGCGCACCAGCACCAGGGCGCCGGCCGCCAGGCACATGACCAGCGCCTGCATGGCCGCCAGGCGCGTGGCGCGCAGCGGGGCTGCAGCCGTGCGGCGCGCGCTTTCCTCCAGCGCCAGGATGTAGATGGCGTAGAACAGCGTGCTGGCCAGGGTGAGCGTGTCGCCCGCGTTCCAGGGCTCATCCTCGTGGAACATCAGCAGCATGCCGGCCAGCGCCATGGCGCACGCGATCCACAGCGGCGCGCCGTAGCGCCGGCCCAGCACGGCCATGGCCAGCAGCGGCACGACCAGCACGTTCAGCCCGGTGACGAAGGCGTTGCGGTTGCTGCTGGTGCGCGCCAGGCCCTCGATTTGCAGCCAGAAGGCGATGAACAGCAGCGTGCCGAGCAGCAGGCCCCAGCGGCGCTCGGACGTGGTGAGGCCGCGCCACAGGGGTGCCAGCACCAGCAGGGCGATGGCAAAGCGCGCCCAGATGATCTGCAGCGCATCCAGCTGCGCCGACAGCAGCTTCATCGCCGGGAAAGTGGTGCCCCAGACGGCTACCACGAGCAGGAGGGCCAGCAGGCCCTGGCGTTCAGGTCGCATGGTGGAAATGAAAAAGCCAGCGGTGCAGCGCCGCTGGCTTCGGGGGCGGGACACCGCCCATCCGGGGCAGCGCCGCCTGCAGGCTGCAGGCCGGGCGCCGCACGCGCATCACAGCAGGCTTTGCAGGATGCGGCCCATCTCCGAGGGATTGCGCGTGACCCTGAAGCCGCACTCTTCCATGACGGCCAGCTTGGCGTCCGCCGTGTCGGCGCCGCCGGAGATCAGCGCGCCGGCGTGGCCCATGCGCTTGCCGGGAGGCGCGGTGACGCCGGCGATGAAGCCGACGATGGGCTTCTTCATGTGGTCCTTGCACCAGCGCGCGGCCTCGGCTTCGTCGGGGCCGCCGATCTCGCCGATCATGATCACGGCGTCGGTGTCGGGGTCGTCGTTGAAGGCGCGCATCACGTCGATGTGCTTGAGGCCGTTGATCGGGTCGCCGCCGATGCCCACGGCGGTGGACTGGCCGATGCCCAGCTCGGTCAGCTGCGCCACGGCTTCATAAGTCAGCGTGCCGGAGCGGCTGACCACGCCGATGCGGCCCTTCTTGTGGATGTGGCCGGGCATGATGCCGATCTTGATCTCGTCGGGCGTGATCAGGCCGGGGCAGTTGGGGCCCAGCAGCAGGGTGCGCTTGCCGCCGGCGGCTTCCTTGGCCAGCATCTTGTTGCGCACTTCCAGCATGTCGCGCACGGGGATGCCTTCGGTGATGCAGATGGCCATGTCCAGGTCGGCCTCGACGGCTTCCCAGATGGCAGCCGCGGCGCCTGCCGGGGGCACGTAGATCACGCTCACGGTGGCGCCGGTCTGCTGGGCAGCCTCGCGCACGCTGGCGTAGATCGGGATGTTGAAGATCGACTCGCCGGCCTTCTTGGGGTTCACGCCGGCGACGAAGCAGTTCTTGCCGTTGGCGTATTCCTGGCACTTTTCCGTGTGGAACTGGCCGGTCTTGCCCGTGATGCCCTGGGTGATGACGCGGGTGTCTTTGTTGATGTAGATCGACATGTTGGCTTTACCTGGTCAGTTGGGGACAGGGCTGAAGACCTGTCCCCAAAGTCATTACTTGACGGCTTCGACAATTTTCGTGGCCGCTTCGGCCATGGTGTCGGCGCTGATGATGGGCAGGCCCGATTCGGCCAGCATCTTCTTGCCCAGCTCTTCGTTCGTGCCCTTCATGCGCACGACCAGCGGCACTTGCAGGTTCACGGCCTTGCAGGCGGTGATGACGCCGGTGGCGATGGTGTCGCACTTCATGATGCCGCCGAAGATGTTGACCAGGATGCCCTTGACCTTGGGGTTCTTGAGCATGATCTTGAAGGCTTCGGTGACCTTCTCGGGGGTGGCGCCGCCGCCCACGTCCAGGAAGTTGGCCGGCTCGCCGCCGAACAGCTTGATGGTGTCCATGGTGGCCATGGCCAGGCCCGCGCCGTTGACCAGGCAGCCGATGTTGCCGTCCAGGCTGATGTAGGCCAGGTCGAACTTGGAGGCTTCCACCTCGGCCGGGTCTTCCTCGTCCAGGTCGCGCAGGGCGACGATGTCGGGGTGGCGGAACAGGGCGTTGCTGTCGAAGTTGAACTTGGCGTCCAGGGCGCAGATGTTGCCCTTGCTGTCGCGGTTCAGGGGGTTGATCTCGACCAGCGAGGCGTCCGTCTCCATGTAGCACTTGTAGAGCTTCTGGCAGACGTCGATGAACTGGGCCTTGGAGTCATCGGGCATGCCGACGCCGCGGGCCAGTTCTTCGCCCTGTTCTTGCGTCAGGCCCTTGAGCGGGTCCACGAACACGGTAATGATCTTCTCGGGCGAGGAGTGGGCCACTTCCTCGATGTCCATGCCGCCTTCGCTGGAGGCGATGAAGGCCACCTTCTGCGTGCCGCGGTCGGTCACGACGGACAGGTAGTACTCCTTCTGGATGTCGGCGCCGTCCTCGATGTAGAGGCGGCGTACCTTCTGGCCCTCGGGGCCGGTCTGGTGCGTGACCAGCTGCATGCCCAGGATGTCGCTGGCGCGCGCCTTGACGTCTTCGATGGTCTTGGCGACCTTCACGCCACCGCCCTTGCCGCGGCCGCCCGCGTGGATCTGGGCCTTCACGACCCACACGGGGCCGCCGAGCTTTTGTGCGGCTTCCACGGCTTCTTGCACCGTGAAAGCAGGAATGCCGCGGGGTACGGGCACGCCGAAGCTGCGCAAGATTTCCTTGCCTTGGTATTCGTGAATCTTCATGAGCGGGGTCTCTCTCAGGGAAGGGTGGGTGGGAACCCGTGCGCGACACGCGGCATGAGAAGACAACAACCGAAGGCAGTCGGACCGCAGGCTCGGGACAGGCAGCCGGCAACTGTATCATGTTGCAATGCACCATTGCGCTGGCGCAAATTTGTCCGCAGTTGTCGGCCAGTGCGCACCGTCCGCACGCCCTTTGAGAGGAGCTCCCATGTCCACACCGGTCTTCAAGGTCTTCATCGATGGCGAGGCAGGCACCACCGGTCTGCAGATCCGCGAGCGCCTGCAGGGCATGCCGCAGATCGAGCTGGTCAGCATCGCGCCCGAGCGGCGCAAGGACGCCGCCGCCAAGCGCGAGCTGGTTGCCGAGGTGGACATGGTCGTGCTGTGCCTGCACGACGACGCGGCGCGCGAGACTTCGGCCCTGGTCGATGCGGTGACGCGGGAGACGGGCCGCGCCATCCGCATCATCGACGCCTCCACCGCGCACCGCACGGCCGATGGCTGGGTGTTCGGCTTTGCCGAGCTGTGCGCCGCCCAGGCGCAGGCGGTGCGCGAGGCCACGCGCGTGTCCAACCCCGGCTGCTACGCCACTGGCGCCATCGCGCTGCTGCGCCCGCTGGTGGACGCCGGCCTGGTTCCGCCCGACCACGCGCTGGCGCTGCCCTCGGTGAGCGGCTATTCCGGCGGCGGCCGCGCGATGATCGAGGCATACGAAGCCGGCAACGCCGCGCCGTTCGAGCTGTACGCGCTGGGCCTGTCGCACAAGCACCTGCCCGAGATCATGAAATACACCGGCATGACGCGCCGGCCCATCTTCATCCCCTCGGTGGGCAACTTCCGCCAGGGCATGTTGGTGCAGCTGCCCCTGCACCTGGACCTGCTGCCGGGCCAGCCGCGCGCGGCCGACCTGCACGACGCCCTGGCCGCGCACTACGCGAGCAGCAACACGCCCGAGCAGTGGGTGCGCGTGCTGCCGCCCACCGCGGACGGCAAGCTGGAGCCCACGGCACTCAACGACACCAACAGCCTGGAGCTGCGCGTGTTCCCCAACGAGGACCACCGCCACGCCGTGCTGGTGGCGCGCCTGGACAACCTGGGCAAGGGCGCCAGCGGCGCGGCGGTGCAGAACCTGCGGCTGATGCTGGGGTTGTGATTTGTCAAAATTGATAGCTGTTTGCCCTTTAAGCACGCCGGCTAGCGCCTGAAAACACCCCTGCCCCTCCCCTTCTGGGGGAGGGCCGGGGCGGGGCCAGCGGCGCCTGCTCCGTCCTTGAGGCCCTGCGAGCCGGCCCCCATCCCAGCCTTCCTCCAGAGGGGGAAGGAGAAAAATCCACCAAGCCGCCGATGCGCCAGAATCCCCGGCTTGCCGACCTCTGAGCTTTCCACCCAGTGCCAGACCGCCCCCCACAGCCCCGCCCCGCCACCGCCATGACGCCCGACGAGCGCCGCGCCAGCGTCAGCCTGGCGGCTATCTTCGCGCTGCGCATGCTGGGGCTGTTCCTGGTGCTGCCGGTGTTCGCGCTGGAGGCGCGCAAATACCCCGGCGGCGACGATCCGGCGCTGGTCGGCCTGGCCATGGGCATCTACGGCCTGACGCAGGCATTCCTGCAGCTGCCCGTGGGCCTGGCCTCCGACCGCTGGGGCAGGAAGCGCGTGATCATCTGCGGCCTGCTGGTGTTCGCGGCCGGCAGCCTGTGGGCGGCGCTGGCCAGCGACCTCACAGGCCTGCTGCTGGGCCGTGCGCTGCAGGGCGCGGGCGCGGTGTCGGCGGCCGTGACGGCGCTGCTGGCCGACCAGACGCGCGAGGTGGTGCGCACCAAGGCGATGGCGCTGGTGGGCATCAGCATCGGGCTGATGTTCGCCATCGCCCTGGTGGCCGCGCCGCCGCTGGCCGCGCGCATCGGCCTGGCCGGCCTGTTCGGCCTGACCTGCGCGCTGGCGCTGGCCGGCATCGCGCTGGTGGCCTGGGTGGTGCCGCCCGAGCCGGCGCGCCACCACGACGCGCTGCGCGCGCCGCTGTCGGCCGTGTGGCGCCACGCCGACCTGCTGCGCCTGAATGCCGGCGTGTTCGTGCTGCACACGGTGCAGATGGCCATGTGGGTGGCCGTGCCCGCCATGCTGGTGCAGGCCGGACTGGCCAAGAGCGCGCACTGGCAGGTCTATCTGCCCGCCGTGGTGCTGTCGATAGTGGCCATGGGCGCGCTGTTCGCCATGGAGCGGCGCGGGCGGCTGCGCGCCGCGCTGCTCGCCGCCATCGGCCTGCTGCTGGTGGTGCAGCTGGCGCTGGCGGGTCTGTCGGCCAGTGGCGCAGCGCCGTCGCTCCTGGTGCTGGGCGGCTTGCTGTTCGTATTTTTCTGCGGCTTCAACGCCCTGGAGGCCACGCAGCCCAGCCTGGTCTCGCGCATGGCGCCGGACAACCTGCGCGGCGCGGCGCTGGGCGTGTACAACACGCTGCAGTCGCTGGGCCTGTTTGCCGGCGGCGCCCTGGGCGGCGCGTTGGCCAAGTGGGCGGGCAGCGCCGGCCTGTTCGCCGCCACCACGCTGCTGGTGGCGCTGTGGCTGGCCGTCACCTGGCCGCTCAAGCCGGTGGGGCGCGGGAGCGCGCACTCGCACTCCTGAGCCGGCTGGCCGGGCGCCGCTTGGCAGCTTGCAAACCCGCTGCGCGCCCCCATTTTTCACGGGTGCGCGCGCACGCGGTGCGCAACGCCGCTATGCTGCGCACCGGCGGCCCCGCACGGGGCTGCCGCCTATCCGGCCCGGGTCCTTTCTTTGCCATCCGGGCTGTCATCAACCCAACAGGAATCGATTGCCATGGCATCCGTCAACAAAGTCATCATCGTGGGCAACCTGGGCCGTGACCCGGAAATGCGCACCTTCCCCAGCGGTGACCAGGTAGCCAACGTGCGCATTGCCACCACCGACAAGTGGCGCGACAAGAACACCGGCGAACCCAAGGAAGCCACCGAGTGGCACAGCGTGGTGTTCAACGGCCGCCTGGCCGAAATCGTCGGCCAGTACCTGCGCAAGGGCTCGCAGGTCTATGTGGAAGGCTCCCTGCGCACCCGCAAGTGGACCGACCAAAGCGGCCAGGAGCGCTACAGCACCGAGATCCGGGCCGACAGCATGCAGATGCTGGGCAGCCGCCAGGGCATGGGCGGCGGTGGCGGCGGCTTTGACGAAGGGCCTGCAGCCGGCGATGGCGGCTATGACGCGCCGCCGCGCCGCGCGCCTGCTGCGCCGCAGGCCCGGGCCGCTGCTGCGCCAGCCGCACGCGCAGTGCCTGCGCCGGCCGCGCCAGCGCCGCGCGCCGCCTCGGGCTTTGACGACATGGACGACGACATCCCGTTCTGACCGGCAAGTGCGCGCACCTGCGCGCCTGCGGCCCGGCCGGGCAACGCATAATGAAAATCCGCTGGCTGCGCCGCACTTCGTGCGGCGCGTCGCTTTCCTGACCTGCTTCCTGGCTCACACGACCAGCTGTACGAGGCCCTCCATGCGCCCCTTCCGCCTTCTTGCCTGCGCTGCCCGCTTGTTGCCCCTGGGATTGGCCGCCACCCTGGCTGGCTGCGGCGGCGGTGGCTCCGGCGGCGACGACGTGGGCCCGCCGCCGGGCACGCAGCAGTACCCGGCCGGCATCTGGGAAGGCACGGCCGGCACGGGCGCCGGGCAGCGCGTCATGGTGGGTTTCATCGACGGCGGCGTCGATGGCAAGGGGGGCGAGTTCTACCTGGCGCGCGGCGCCGCCGGCTCGGCCGGCTACGACAGCCTGTATGGCCTGCTGCGCGCCCAGGTGGCGTCCATCCAGGCCACGGGCGTGACCTATTTCTCGGTGCAGGACGGCAAGTTCGCCAACGGCCTGACGCTGCGCGGCACGGCGTCGTCCAACCCCGCCACCGGGCGCACCACCAGCATCAGCGGCAACTACACCAGCCCCAACGGCACGGCCGCCGCCACCGGCACGCCGTCCAATTTCAAGCTCACCTACAGCCCCTTGAACAACTACCCTGCGCGCGCCGACCTGCTGGCCGGCACCTACCGGGGCGCGGGCATGTTCGGCGGCCAGTGGGTGGTGACCATCTCGCCCCGCGGCGCGCTGTCCGGGCGCGTGGGCAATTGCAGCGTGCAGGGGACGGCCACGCCGCGTGCGCCGGACTCCGCGCTGTACTCGGTGACCATGAACCTGGTCGGCGACGCCACCACCTGCGCGCCCTACTCGGGCACGCAGCAGGTCGGCATCGCCGTGCTGCGCTACGACGCCGGCGGCAAGGCGCCCAACGGCATCTGGATGTTCACGCGCAACGCCACGGGCACGCCCAACACCTACGTGCTCAACGGCCTGGCCGATCCCAAGCAGCCGACCATCCCCTCGCCCACGCCGCTGTCCATCACCGGCAACTGGGCCGGCACCCTGGCCCTGCCGGCCGGGGTGAGCGGCGATGAAGGCGTCTGGGGCTCGGTGCTGCCCGACGGCGGCTTCTTCTTCTATACCAACAGCAGCTTCAACCACAACGCCCTGTATGGCCGCCTGATCCGCTACAGCGAGGCCAGCCTGAACCGCTTCGTGACCGCCGATGACGGCGTGTTCTTCGACCGGCTGGCCGGCGGCACCGGCAGCTACCAGGGCGGCTACGTCGGCGGCGTGATGGTCGATGCGACGCTGGAGAGCACCGGCGCCCCCGGCCCGGCCACGCGCATGACGGGCAGCTACAGCTACGTCAGCCAGCCGGGCGGCTACCCCACGCGCTTCACGCTGCAGCCCGACCCGCTGTACGCACTGCCGGCAGGGGCGGTGCCCAACATCAACCTGATCGTCGGCAACTACCGCATGGCCGGCGCAGGCTTTGGCGGGCACACGGCAGACGTGCAGGTGGCGGCCGACGGCTCCATCACCGGCGAGACCAGCAACGGCTGCACCATCGTGGGCAAGCTGCTGGGCGCCGCCGACGCCGGCTCGCCGCAGAACCTGTACCGGGTCGAGGCCTTCGGCTACCTGGCCGACACGCTGGTGCCCGCCAACACCATCGGCTGCGAACTGGCCACCGGGCCCTCGCAATCGGGCGCCGCCGCGGCGCTGTTCAGCCCCGAGGGCCGGGTGACCGGCCTGCGCATCCTGACCGCCGGCCTGCAGGTCTCGGGCCAGCGCGCGCACACGGTGTTCGTGGGCACCCGGCGCTGAAGGAGCGCCGGCACGCGGGGCGGAAAATTGGAATCTGACCCCGTTTTAGGCCCGATTTGGGCCCAAACCCCTGTTTGCCGGCGTCCATAAAGGACTTGCAGCTATCAAAAATATAGTTGCAGCCCAGCCCGAAATTGGAATCTGACCCCAATTACTGAAGGCTTGCGCCTCAGGGGGTGGTTACTTCAGCCAGCCGCGCTTGCGGAAGTACAGCATGGGGCCGACGGCGCTGGCGACCATCAGGGCGATGACGTAGACGTAGCCGTACTCCCACTCCAGCTCGGGCATGAACTTGAAGTTCATGCCGTAGACGCTGGCGATCAGGGTCGGGGGCAGCAGGGCCACGCTGGCCACCGAGAAGATCTTGATGATCTTGTTCTGGTTGATGTTCAGGAAGCCGACCAGCGCGTCCATCAGGAAGTTGATCTTGTCGAACAGGAACTGCGTGTGGCTGTCCAGCGACTCGATGTCGCGCAGGATCTGGCGCGCGTCCTCGAACTGCTCGGCGCCCAGCATCTTGCTGCGCATCATGAAGCTCACCGCGCGGCGGGTGTCCAGCATGTTGCGCCGGATGCGGCCGTTCAGGTCTTCCTGCCAGGCGATGTCGGCCAGCACGCTCTGGGCATAGTCGTCGGTCACGTTGCCGTCCAGCACCCGCACGCTGACCGCCTTCAGGTCGTCGTAGATGCCCTCCAGTGTGTCGGCCGAGTACTCGACGTCGGTGTCGAACAGCAGCAGCAGCACGTCCTTGGCGTCCTCGATCAGGCCGGGCGCGCGGCGCGCGCGCATGCGCAGCAGGCGAAATACCGGGATGTCCTCGTCGTGGATGGAAAACAGCACGCCGCAGCTCTTCAGCTCGCTGTTGTGCTGGTTCAGGATGAAGGCCACGCGCACGCTGCGCGGCTCCTCGTCGTCGTCCACCAGGAAGTCGCTGCGCAGGTGCAGCTCGCCGTTGTCTTCCTCGTAGAAGCGCGCCGACTCCTCGATGTCCTCGTCCATCACGTCTTCCGGGATGGACAGGCCGTAGTGCTGCTTGATCCAGCGCTTTTCCTCCAGCGTGGGCGACTGCAGGTCCACCCAGATCGGCTGGAAGCGCGCCAGCTCCTCCAGCGAGTCGATTTCTTCCTGGACCAGGCGGCCGTTGGCGAGCGAAAAGATGTTGAGCATGGCTCGCACTCCCTGTGTTCTTGGCGTTTGCGGGGGATGAGGCGGGGGGTGCTTTCAACCCCCTGCAGGCCAGCGGCAATGCGGGAGGCTGAAAGCTACCGACTGGGGCTGCTTTCCATGGTGTCGGGCTCCTGAAGAAGGGGGCGGCTTGCCGTGTTGCGCGGCAAACGTGAAATTATGGCATTCGCACGCGGCCTGCGCGGCCCGCGCGGCGCCCTCAATGCCCCGGGCCGGGGCCGGCGGCGCCGGGGTGGCGGGCGAGCGCCCGGCACAGGTCCAGCCAGGCGTCGGCCTTGGCGTGCGGCGCGCGCAGCAGGTACGCGGGGTCGTGGCTGACGCTGGCCGGCGTCCCGTCGGCCAGCAGGTGCGGGCTGGCGCGCAGGCGGGCCAGCGGCAGGCTGGCGCCGCCCAGCACGGCGCGGGCCGCGCCCAGGCCCAGCAGCAGCACGGCGCGTGGACGCAGCGCCTGCAGCGCCTGCGCCAGGCTGGTGCCGGCGGCCGTCCCCGGCTGCGCCGCCAGCAGGGCGGCCACCTGTGTCTGCGGCTGGTGGTGCAGGCCCATGGCGCGCAGCATGTTGTCCAGCAGCCGCCCGGCGTCGCCGGCCAGCGGGTCGTCCGGGTGGGCGCATTCCAGCAGCACCAGCCAGCCGCCCCCTTGCGGGGCGCCGGCGCCGGCGTAGGGCGCAACCGGCGCTGCCAGCCAGGGGCCCGCAGGCAGGGCCATGGGCACGGAGGTGGCGGGAGCCGGGGATTCGGGCGCGGACGCGGGCAGGGGCAGGGGCGGGGACGCGGGTGCGAGGGCTGTAGCAGCGGGCGCCGGCGGCGCATCGGCCACGGCCGGTGCCCCGGGCGCGGGCGCCGCCGGGCGGGCGCTGGCCGTGCTGCGGCGGGCGGGCGCGCCGGAGTCGGCGGGCGGCGCGGGCGGGCGCGGCGCCAGCAGCGGCAGCGCCAGCCCCATCTCCTGCAGCATGGCGCGCCGGCGCGGGTCCAGGTGCAGCGTCATAGCGGCAGGCACATCACGATGGCGTCCTCGCGCAGGCCGCCGGCGCCGGGGTAGTAGTTCTTGCGCTCGCCCACGCGCCGGTAGCCGTGGCGCTCGTAGATGGCGAGCGCACGCTGGTTGCTCACGCGCACTTCCAGCCAGAGCCAGGCTGCGTCCTGGCTGCGCGCCCACAGGTCCAGCGCGTCCAGCAGCAGCTGCGCCCAGCCCTGGCGCTGGTGCGCGGGGGCCACGGTCAGGTTGAGCAGGTGGGCCTCGCCCACGCCGCGCATGGCGATGAAGTAGCCCAGCAGCTGCCCCGGCCCGGCCATCAGCAGCTGGCACTGGTAGCCGGCTGCCAGGGCGTCGAGGAAGTTACCGCGCGTCCAGGGGTTGGGGTAGGCGCTGTCCTCGACGGGCATCAGCACGTCCAGCAGCGCCGGGGTGAGCAGCTCGAAATGCGCCTGCAGCGGCGCCGCGGCCGGCGCGGGGGAGTGCCCGGGCAGGGCGCTCATGGCTGGGCAGCAGCCTGTGCGGCGCGGCGTGCCTGGGCGCGCTCGGCCGTGGTTTGCGCGACTTTGTCGCGCACGTAGCGCGGCAGGGCGGCGCTGGCGGACACGGCGGCGCCGCGCGCCAGCCATGCAGGCGCCAGGCGCAGCAGCGCCGCAGCGGTGGGCAGGGCGTGCACGTGCGGCGCGCCGCCGGCCAGGCGCGCGCCGAAGACGGCGTGGGCGTTGCCGGCCACCGTCCAGCCCTCGGGCACGGCGACGGCCTCGGGCGCAGACAGGTTGAATTCGGCAGGCGCCAGCCATTGGCCGCCCCCGGCGCCGGCCTGCCACTGGCAGGGCGCCCAGTACACCTCGTCCATGCGCGCGTCCAGCGTGGCCAGCACGCGCGTGCAGCCGTGCTGGCTGCGCGCCTGCTCGGCCACGGCCAGCAGCGTGTCCAGCGCCAGCACCGGGATGCCCTGGCCGGCGCGGGCGCCGAAGGCCAGCCCCTGCGCCACCGAGCAGGCCGTGCGCACGCCGGTGAACGAGCCCGGCCCGCGCCCGAAGACCACGGCCTGCAGCTCGTCCAGCCCTAGGCCGGCCTGCTGGAGCAGCGCGCGGATGGCCGGGATCAGCGTGGTGGACGCCTGCGCGCCGCCGGGGCCGGTGTGCTCCAGCACGGCGGCGCCATGCTGCACGGCGATGTGCAGGGTGTCGGTGCTGGTGTCGAAGGCAAGCAGTTTCATGGCGGGCCGATTATCGGCGCCAGCGCGCTCAGCCGGCCCCGGCGGGCGCCAGGGCGTCGTCCAGCACCTCGATCCAGTGGCGCACGGGGGTCCGGGTGCCGCCTTGCAGGTGCTGGATGCAGCCCACGTTGCCCGACAGGATGGCCGCCGGGGGCTGGTCGGGGAAGACCTCGCCCAGGGCGCCCAGCTTGCGCTCGCGCAGCTGGTGCGACAGCCCGGGCTGGAGCACCGAGTAGGTGCCGGCCGAGCCGCAGCACAGGTGCGACTCCACCCGCGCCAGGCGCAGCGCAAAGCCCAGCGCAGCCAGGCCGCGCTCGACGCCGCCGCGCAGCTTCTGGCCGTGCTGCAGCGTGCAGGGCGGGTGGTAGGCCAGCGGCGCGGCCGGCGGGCGCACGCGGCCCTTGAGCTGCGCCACCAGGTCGGGCAGCAGCTCGGAGACGTCGCGCGCCAGCGCGCTGATGCGCGCGGCGCGCCCGGCGTACTGCGCGTCATGGCGCAGCAGGTGGCCGTATTCCTTGACGGTGACGCCGCAGCCCGAGGCGTTGATGACCAGGGCCTCCACCTCGCCGCGCTCGACGTACGGCCACCAGGCGTCGATGTTGGCGCGCATCTGCGCCAGCCCGCCGTCCTGGTCGTTCAGGTGGAACTTGATGGCGCCGCAGCAGCCCGCCTCGCGGGCGATCACGCACTCGATGCCGGCGGCGTCCAGCACCCGGGCCGTGGCGGCGTTGATGTTCGGCGCCATGGCGGGCTGCACGCAGCCGGCCAGCATCAGCACCTTGCGCGCGTGGTGGCGCGTGGGCCAGGGCCGCGCGCGCTGCTCGGGCGATGCGGCCGGCGGTACTTTTTCGCGCAGCACCTGCGGCAGCAGGCCGCGCACGGCCTGGCCCGCCTTCATGGCCGGGCCGAAGAGGGGCGAGGGCAGGCCTTCCTTGAGCGCCCAGCGGGTGGCGCGCTCGCCCAGGGGGCGCGGCACTTTCTCATCGACGATCTTGCGGCCGATGTCCACCAGGTGGCCGTACTGCACGCCGCTGGGGCAGGTGCTCTCGCAGTTGCGGCAGGTCAGGCAGCGGTCCAGGTGCAGTTGCGTCTTGCGCGTGGGCTCGTGGCCCTCCAGCACCTGCTTGATGAGGTAGATGCGCCCGCGCGGGCCGTCCAGCTCGTCGCCCAGCAGCTGGTAGGTGGGGCAGGTGGCGGTGCAAAAGCCGCAGTGCACGCACTTGCGCAGGATGGCCTCGGCCTCCTGGCCCTCGGGGGTGCCGGCGTATTGGGGGGCTAGCGTGGTCTGCATGGTGTCTCGCAATCCTTGGAAAAATTTCGGCCTGGCCGCTGCCTGCGCGGCGTCAGGCGCGGCTGCGCCACCAGGTGGCCAGGCGCTGGGCGTCCGCCACCAGCGGCGGCAGCGACAGCGCCAGCAGCAGCGCCGCCTGCGGCACCACCCAGGCGAAGCCCAGGCGCTGGAAGCCCACCGCCCCGACCACGCCGCCGGCCACGAACAGCGCCAGCAGGCTGGCAAACAGCCGCACCCGCTGGCGGTTGGCGCGCACGCGCGCCGCGCGCGGGGTGCCGGCGCGGTTCCAGTACAGCATCCGGCCCAGCTCCATGCCCAGGTCAGTGACCACGCCGGTCATGTGCGTGGTCCGGATCTGCGCCGAGCTCATCTTGGTGACCACGGCGTTCTGCAGCCCCATGGTGTAGGCCAGCAGCAGCACGGTGAGCGGCACGGCAAAGGGCGTGGGCCACTGCAGCGTGGCGGCGCCCAGCAGGCCGAACAGCAGCATCAGCAGCGCCTGCAGCAGCAGCGGCAGCGCGTAGGTGCTGCACAGGCGCTGGCGCCGCGCCCAGTTCACCAGGATGGCGGTGGTGCCGGCGCCCGACATGAAGGCCCACAGCACGCCGATGGCCGCCAGCACCAGGGCGAACTCGCCGATCACCAGGCTGTCGGCCAGCGTGGCCAGGAAGCCCGTCATGTGCGAGGTGTACATGCGTACCGCCATGAAGCCGCCGGCGTTCATGGCGCCGGCGTTGAAGGCCAGCAGCAGCCCCAGCGTGCGGTTGGTGGCCAGCGTGCGGTGGCGCGCCGTCAGGTGGCGCAGCACCCGGCGCATGGCTAGGCATGCGCGCCGGCGGCGAACACCCCGGCCGGATCGAACGCCTGGGCCAGGCGCTGGTGAATGGCCAGCAAAACCGGGTCTTTCAGGTCAAAAAGGCCACTTGCCGGCGCCAATGCATCGTTTTGTGCTATGAATAAGCTAGCATTTCCGCCGGCCTCGCGGGCCAGCGCGTCCAGTTGCGGGCCGACCTCGGGCGCGGCCTGCAGCCAGCGCAGGCCGCCGTGCCACTCCAGCAGCGGCGCGCCGACGCCGGCGGGCAGCTGCAGCACCGGCGCCGTCTGCGGCAGCGACAGGCGCCACAGCGCCAGGCCGGGGGCGCGCCCGGCGAACCAGGGCAGGCGCTGGTCGCGGCAGTCCTGCCAGTCGCCGGGCACGCCGGCCGCCTGCTGCAGCTGCCCGCCCATGCTGCGGCAGGCGGCATCGACGGCGGCGCGGGCGCCGCGCAGGCGCACGTAGAGCCGGCCGGCGCCGCCCTCCTGCACCCAGCAGCTGGCGTTCAGCGGCAGCGGCTGGCCGCCCCAGGCGTGCAGCCGCGCCAGCGCCTCGCCCTGGTCGCAGTCAAAGCGCAGCGTGGCCTCGGCCGGCGCCACCGGCAGCACCTTCAGGCTGACCTCGGTGATCGCCGCCAGCCGGCCCCAGGAGCCCACCACCAGCCGCGAGACGTCGTAGCCGGCAACGTTCTTCATGACCTGGCCGCCAAAGCGCAGTAGCTCGCCCCGGCCGTTCACCAGCTCCACGCCGAGCACGAAGTCGCGCACCGCGCCCACGCTGGCGCGCGCCGGCCCGGACAGGCCGGCCGCGACCATGCCGCCCACCGTGCCCCCCGGCGCAAAGCGCGGCGGCTCGAAAGCCAGGCACTGGCCGTGCCCGGCCAGCAGGGCCTCGACCTCGGCCAGCGGCGTGCCGGCGCGCACGGTGACCACCAGCTCGCTGGGCTCGTAGCTGACGATGCCGGCCCAGGCGCGCAGGTCCAGCGCCGGGGCGGCACCGGCGCGGCTGGCGGGGTGGAAATCCTTGGTGCCGCCGCCGGCGATGCGCAACGGGGTGCGGCGCGCGGCGGCATCGCGCACGCGCTCCATGATCTGGCGAAGGGCTGCATCCATGGGCGGCGATGGTACGCCGCAGGCCCGGCGCGGGCCCGTGCGGGGCGGTTGATTTTTTTGAACGGCGGCTGTGAATCGGGCGCCTTCAGCCCAGCTCGCACCAGGCCACCGGCAGCCCCGGCACCGGCACGCGCGTGTGCAGCGTCCGGCCCGCCGGCTGCGGGCCGCTGCCTGCGCTGGTGACGAACAGGGTGTGCCCGTCCGGCCCGCCCAGGCAGGGCATGGTCGGGCTTGGCACCGGCAGGGCCAGCTCGGCCAGCACCTCGCCGGCCGGCGACAGGCGCAGCACGCGCGCACCCTCGTACAGCGCGCACCAGTAGGCGCCCTCGGCATCGACGCTGGCGCCGTCGGGCCGCCCGCCGTAGGGCTGGCCGTCCTGGCGCGGCGCGAAGCGGTGCAGCACGCGCGGCGCGCCCACCGGCTCGCCTTGCGCGTTGCAGCGCCAGGCGCGGATCTCGTGCGTGGGCGTGTCGGCGAAGTACAGCGTGCCCCCGTCGGGCGACCAGGCCAGGCCGTTGGCGGTGGCGATGCCCTCCAGCATGCGGCGCACCTGCGCCGGGCCGGCGCTGCGCCGTGCGTCCACGCAGTACAGCGCCCCCCGGGGCTCGCGCGCGCCGCCCGGCGGGGCGTAGCGCGTGCCCACCCACAGCCGCCCGAGGGCGTCGCACTTGCCATCGTTGGCGCGCTCGTGGACGGGGTCCACGGGCAGCTGGGCGATGTCGATGAGCGCGCCGCCCCACTCCGGGGCGTGGCAGATGCGCCCGCGCAGCGCCACGACCAGCCCCGCCGGCGCGCCGCCCTGGCGCGCCGGGGCGATGCAGCCGGGCTCGGCGGGCAGGGGCCAGCGCTCGGGCGCGGCGCCGTCCAGGCGCGCGCGCAGCAGGGCCCGGCCGTCGATGTCCACCCAGTACAGGCGCTGCTCGAGTGGGTGCCAGAAGGGCGACTCGCCCAGTTGCGCAGCAGGGGTGGTGGCGGGCAGGGCGGTCCAGGTGGGGGTCATGCGGGCATTGTGGGCCCGCCGTTCAATGGTGGTAGGCCCGCTCGCCGTGGCTGCCCAGGTCCAGGCCCTGGCGCTCGCATTCCTCGTCCACGCGCAGCCCCACCAGGCGCTGCGCCAGCGCGCAGGCCAGCCAGGCGGCAGCGGCCGACCAGGCCAGCGTCAGCAGCACGCTCTTGCCCTGCGCCAGCAGCTGCGCGCCGAAGGAGAACTCCGGCCCCTGCAGCCCGCCCAGCACGGGCGCGGCGAACACCCCGGTGAGCAGCGCGCCGACGATGCCGCCCACGCCGTGCACGCCAAACACGTCGAAGGCGTCGTCCGCGCCCAGCCAGCGCTTGAGGCCCGCCACGCCCCACAGGCAGGCCGGCCCGGCCACCGCGCCTATGGCCACCGCGCCCAGGGGCGCTACCAGCCCGGCCGCCGGCGTCACCGCCACCAGCCCGGCCACCGCGCCCGAGGCCGCGCCCAGCATCGAGGCGCGCCCTTTCAGCCAGGCCTCGGCGCCCAGCCAGCCCAGCGTGCCGGCGGCGGCGGCCAGGGCGGTGTTCAGGAAGGCCAGCGCCGCCACCGCGCCCGCCGAGCCGGCCGAGCCGGCGTTGAAGCCGAACCAACCCACCCACAGCAGCGAGGCGCCGACCATGGTCAGCGTCAGCGAGTGCGGCGTGAAGGCCTCGCGCCCGTAGCCGATGCGCGGGCCGACGCGGTGCGCGGCCACCAGCCCGGCCACGCCGGCGTTGATGTGCACCACGGTGCCGCCGGCAAAGTCCAGCGCCCCGTCCTGCGCCAGCAGGCCGCCGCCCCAGACCATGTGCGCCAGCGGCACGTAGCTCAGGGTGAACCACAGCACCGCGAACACCAGCACCGCCGCAAAGCGCATGCGCTCGGCAAACGAGCCCACCACCAGCGCCACGGCGATGGCCGCGAACGTGCCCTGGTAGGCGACGAAGACGTATTCGGGCACGTCCGCCAGGGCGCCCACCGAGGTCAGGCCCACGCCGCGCAGCCCGAGCTTGGACAGGTCGCCCAGCGCCTGCCCGCTGCCCGCGAACGCCAGGCTGTAGCCGTACAGCCACCACAGCAGCAGCACCAGCGCGAACACCACGAACACCTGCACCAGCACCGACAGCATGTTCTTGGCGCGCGCCAGGCCGCCGTAGAACAGCGCCAGGCCGGGCAGGGCCATGAGCGTGACCAGCAGGGTGCTGGTGAGCATCCAGGCGGTGTTGCCGCTGTCGATGTGCGGCGCGGCGGGCGCCTGCGCCAGGGCGCTGGCGCAGCCGCCAGCGGCCAGCAGGCCGGCCAGCGCACGCCGGCCGGGCAGGGGGAGCGAGGGGAGGATGGAGCGTGCCATGGCCGTTCCTTGCGCGCTCACAGCGCCTGCTCGCCGCACTCGCCGGTGCGGATGCGCACCACCTGCTGCAGCGCGCTGACGAAGATCTTGCCGTCGCCGATCTTGCCGGTGCGCGCGGCCTGCTCGATGGCCTCGATGGCATGCTCCAGCAGCGCATCGGGCACGGCGGCCTCCACCTTCAGCTTGGGCAGGAAGTCCACCACGTACTCGGCGCCCCGGTACAGCTCGGTGTGGCCCTTTTGCCGGCCAAAGCCCTTGACCTCGCTCACCGTGAGCCCTTGCACACCCACGGCCGACAAGGCCTCGCGGACTTCTTCCAGCTTGAAGGGTTTGATGATGGCGGTCAGCAGCTGCATGGCGAAAGACTCCTGGGGTTGCGAAATGGACGGGTGACAACCCCTGCCTTGCACGGACCGTGCCAGGCCTGCGCGGCAGTACAGTGCGGCCATTGCGCACGCCGGACGGCCCGGCAGCGCACCGCATCCGTGCATGCCATGCACCAAACAGGGGAGGAGCCACGCGATGAGCCTTGCATCGGTGCAAAGCCGGGCGCTGCTGGGGCTGGCGGCGCCGCCCGTCACCGTCGAGGTGCACCTGGCCAGCGGCCTGCCCAGCTTCACGCTGGTGGGGCTGGCCGACGTCGAGGTCAAGGAAGCGCGCGAGCGCGTGCGCTCAGCGCTGCACAACGCCGGGCTGGAGTTCCCGCACAACCAGCGCATCACCGTCAACCTGGCGCCGGCCGACCTGCCCAAGGACTCGGGACGCTTTGACCTGCCGATCGCCCTGGGCATCCTGGCCGCCAGCGGCCAGATCGACGCCGCGCGGCTGGCGGGCTGGGAGTTCGCCGGCGAGTTGTCGCTGTCGGGCCAGCTGCGCCCGGTGCGCGGCGCGCTGGCCACCGCCCTGGCGCTGGCCAGCGCCGGCGAGTCGCCGCGCATGGTGCTGCCGCCCGCCAGCGCCGAGGAGGCTGCCCTGGTGCCGGGCGCGCGCATCTACCGCGCGCGCCACCTGCTGGACGTGGTGGGCCAGTTCCTGGCCGCGCCGGCCGAGGCCGGCGGCGACGGCTGGCAGCTGCTGCAGCCGGCGCCGCCGCCCGCACCGGCGCCCGGCCCCGACCTGGCCGACGTGCAGGGCCAGGCGGCAGCGCGCCGGGCGCTGGAGATCGCCGCCGCCGGCAGCCACGGCCTGCTGCTGGTCGGGCCGCCCGGCTCGGGCAAGTCGATGCTGGCGCAGCGCTTTGCCGGCCTGCTGCCGCCCATGGACGTGCAGCAGGCGCTGGAGTGTGCGGCCGTGGCCAGCCTGGCCGGGCGCTTCGAGCCCGCGCAGTGGATGCGCCGCCCCATGGCCAGCCCGCACCACAGCTGCAGCGCGGTGGCGCTGGTGGGCGGCGGCTCGCCGCCGCGGCCGGGCGAGATTTCGCTGGCGCACCAGGGCGTGCTGTTCCTGGACGAATTCCCCGAGTTCGCCCGCAGCGCGCTGGAGGCGCTGCGCGAGCCGCTGGAGAGCGGGCACATCACCATCGCGCGCGCCGCGCAGCGGGCGCAGTTCCCGGCGCGCTTCCAGCTCATCGCCGCCATGAACCCCTGCCCCTGCGGCTTTGCCGGCTCGCGCCAGCGGCCCTGCCGCTGCTCGCCCGAGCAGGTGGCGCGCTACCAGGCCAAGCTGTCGGGCCCGCTGCTGGACCGCATCGACCTGCACGTCGAAGTGCCCGCCCTGCCCCCCGGCGAGCTGCTGCAGGCCGCGCCCGGCGAGGCCAGCAGCGCCGTGCGCGGGCGCGTGGCGGCGGCGCATGCGCGCGCGCTGGAGCGCCAGGGCAAGGCCAACCAGGCCCTGCAGGGACGCGAGATCGAGCACATGGCGCGGCTGGACGAGCCCGCCCGGCAGTTCCTGCAGGCCGCCGCCACGCGCCTGGCCTGGTCGGCGCGCAGCACGCACCGCGCCCTGAAGGTGGCGCGCACCATCGCCGACCTGGCCGGCAGCGAGGCGGTGGCGCTGGCGCACGTGGCCGAGGCCGTGCAGTACCGGCGCGTGCTGCGCGGCGCGTAGCCAGGCGCGCCTACGGCGCCCGCGCCGCCCGGGCCAGCAGCGGCGAGGCCGGCAGCAGCCGGAACGCCGTCGAGGCCAGCGCCAGCCACGCCGCGATCGCCAGCAGCACGGCGCGGTAGGGCTCCCAGCCCGCCGCCGCCGCCCACGCGGCCACCACCCCGGTGAACCACTGCATCAGCGCCACCCCCAGGAACATGGCCGCCGTGAACAGCGACAGCGCCCGCCCCGTCATCTCGCTGGGGTAGGAGGCGCGCACGTCGGCGTACTGCAGCACGCCGTAGCCCGACAGCAGCCCCATCAGCACGATGACCGCCAGCGCGGCCGCCGGCCCCTGCAGCAAGGCCAGCAGCACGAACAGCCCGGCCATCGCCAGCGACACGCCCGCCACCCAGGCGCGCCGGCGGCCCACGCCCGGATCGAGGCGGCCGAACAGGGCCGGCACGAACAGCGCCAGCAGCGACAGCACCAGCGCCACGTTGCCGCTCTCGACCAGCGAGAAGCCGAAGCGCCCGATCAGGAACGGCCCCAGCCACAGCCCGCGCAGCGACAGGAAGGCGGCGTAGCCCGACATGCCCAGCGCCAGGATGCCCCAGGTGTGGGGCAGCGCGCACAGGGCGCCCATGCGCACCAGCGACTGCCCCCAGCCCTCGCGCTGCGGCGGCGCCGCCGCTGCCGCGCTGGCGATGGGCGGCTCGTGCACGGTGCGAAAGATCAGCAGCCACGACAGCAGCGCCAGCCCCGCCAGTACCCCAAAGCCCGCGCGCCAGCCCCAGTGCTGCACCACCCAGGCCAGCGGCGTGCCGGTGAAGATCAGGCCCAGCCCGCCCACGCTCATGCCCATGCCGGAATACAGCGCGAAGCGCTCGGCGGGGAAATGCCGCGCGATGAACACCGTCGAGGCGATGAAGGCCGGGGAGCAGCCCACGCCGATCAGCAGCTGCCCGGCCATCAGCCAGCCGTAGCTGGGCGCCAGCGCCGACAGCACGCTGCCGGCCACGGCCAGCGCAAACGCCGCCAGCACCGTGCGCCGCAGGCCATACAGGTCCAGGCCGATGCCCATCAGCAGCTGCGCCACGCCGAAGGACAGGCCGAACAGCCCGGCGAACGCCCCCAGCGCCTGCCCCGACAGGCTGAACTCGGCCTGCAGGCTGGGCGCCAGCATGGCGGTGACGGTGCGAAAGGCCTGGCTCAGGGCGAAGGCGGACAGCAGCGCCGCCAGCATCAGCACCAGCGCGGCGTGGGCGCCAGGCGCCGGCTGCGGCGCCTGGCCGCTCATGGGCGCGGGCATGGCGGCTCCTGGCACGCCCGGCCGGGCTGCCCGCTGGCGCGCGGGCGCCCGTTGCGCGCCTTGGCGGCGGCCATCACAGCAGGGCGCCCACGCGCGGCCACTGCGCCACCTGCCACAGGCGTTCGACGGCCGCTTGCGCGTCGGTGGGCGCCACGGCGCCGCCGTACCCCGCCAGCCGCAGCGCCTTGGCGGTGATCTCGTCCCGCGCCAGCGTGTTGCCGGGGTCGCCCTTGGGCTCGTCCACGCGGCCTTGCAGGGTGCGCCCGCCAGTGGTCTGCACGGTCACGCGGCCCAGCCAGCGGCGCGGGTAGGCGCCGTCCACCTCGGGGTCGAGCCGCATGCTGACTTTGCCCCGCAGGGCGACGGTTTCGGGCGCCAGGTATTCGGCATCGAACTCGGCCAGGCCCGCATGGCCGAAGCGCGCGACCAGCGCCAGCACCGTGCCCATGGAGAACTTCGACTGGTGCACCGTGCTGGGCGAGGCCACCGGGCCCAGCACGTCGATGGCGCCCTGGTGTACGTGGCACGTAACGTGGGCGATGTCCTGGGGTTTCAGCTGGTGCTCATGCATGACTTGCAGCAGCGCATCGGCCGCCGGGTGCGTGTGGCGGCACGAGGCGTGCCACTTGAACGAGGTCTCGGCCGTGGCCCAGCGCGTGCCCAGGCCATCGGTGAGGCGCCAGGGGTCGCTGTCTTGCGACATGCCGGCCGCCAGGCCCTGCGCGCCGGTGAAGATGTCCTGCGCGCCGGTGAATCCATCCTGGGCAAGGTAGGCCGCCATCAGCCCGGCCGCGGCGGCGTGCGCGGTGTGCAGCTGCTTGCTGTCGGCGGCGGTGCGCAGGAACTCCCACAGCCCGGCGGACTGCGTGCCGGCCGAACCGAAGGCGTGCTGCATCTGCGCGGGGGACAGCTGCAGCAGCCGGCCCACGGCGGCGGCGGCGGCCAGCGTGCCGGCGGTGGCGGTGGTATGGAAGATTTTGTAGTGGCTGCGGCCGAGGAACTCGCCCACGCGGATGCCCACTTCGTAGCCCGCGACGCAGGCCGCCATGAGCTGCTCGCCGCTGGCGCCGATGCTCTGCGCCACGGCCAGCGCGGGCGCAAACACCACGGCAGCGGGGTGGAACACCGAGCCGTTGTGCACGTCGTCCTGCTCGGCCACGTGCGCGGCGGCGGCGTTGGCGAGCGCCGCCATCATGGGCGAGGTGCTGGCGCCCGGGTGGCCGATGACTTCGCTGGGGCCGCTCGCAGGGCCTTGCGAGCGGGCAAAGCGCGTGATGCTGGCGACAGGCCGGGCGCGGCAGCCGGCCAGCACGGAGCCGAACCAGTCCACCCACAGGTCTTCGGCGCGGCGCTGCACGGGCGCGGGGATGTCGTGCCAGCGCAGCCCGGCGGCGAAGCGGGCCAGGGGGTGGATGGAGGCGGTCGGAGAGGGCGGATTTTGGGTCATATCGGGCTCCAGTCCGCATGAATCATGCGGGTAACGCTCACAATTTGATAGTGCGCGGCGTTTGGTTTCTTGCTCCTTCCCCCTCTGGGGGAAGGCAGGGATGGGGGCCGGCTGGAAATGGGCGTGGTGGTTGCACTGTTCTGGCGCCGCTGGCCCCCACCCCAGCCCTCCGCCAGAAGGGGGAGGGAGCAAGAGGCGGGACGGCGTGCATCACGGCACCAGTCTGCCCATGCGCGCGTCATCCCAGCCGAGCTCGGCCAGGATGGCGCGCGTGTGCTCGCCCACGGCCGGCACGGCATCCATGCGCGGCTCGAACGCGCTGCTCGTGCCGGGCGGCAGCAGGGCTGGCACCTCGCCCGCCGGCGTGCCCACGCTGCGCCAGCGCCCGCGCGCGGCCAGTTGCGGGTGCGCCCACAGCTCGGCCATGTCGTTCATGCGCGCGTTGGCGATTGACGCGGCGTCCAGGCGCTCGATGACCTGTGCGGCGGTCAGCCCGTTGAACACCTCCAGGATCTGCGCCTTGAGCTCGCCCCGGTGCTGGTTGCGCAGCGCATTGCTGGCAAAGCGCGGGTCGCCTGCCAGCCCGGGCATCTGCAGCACCTGCGCGCAAAAGGCCCGCCACTCGCGCTCGTTCTGCAGGCCCAGCATGACGGTGCCGCCATCGCCTGCGGCAAAGGGGCCATACGGGTAGATGCTGGCGTGCGCAGCGCCCGCGCGGGGTGGCGGCGGCGCGCCGTCGAAGGCGTAGTACAGCGGATAGCCCATCCACTCGGCCATGGCCTCCAGCATCGACACGTCGATGTGGCTGCCCTCTCCGGTCTTGCCGCGCAGCAGCAGCGCCGACAGGATGCTGGAATAGGCGTACATGCCGGCTGCGATGTCGGCCACCGAGATGCCGGCCTTGGCCGGTTCATCCGGCGAGCCGGTGACGGAGAGAAAACCGGCCTCGCTCTGGATCAGCAGGTCGTAGGCCTTCTTGTCGCGATACGGGCCATCGGCGCCGTAGCCCGAGATGTCGCACACGATCAGGCGCGGGTGCTGCGCGCGCAGGGCCTCGTATGACAACCCCATGCGCGCCGCCGCACCAGGCGCGAGGTTTTGCACCAGCACGTCGGCCTGCGCCAGCAGCTCCTGCAGCGCAGCCAGCGCCTCGGGCTGCTTCAAGTCGAGCGCCAGGCTCTCTTTGCTGCGGTTGATCCAGGTGAAGTGCGAGGACTGCCCGCGCACGCGCGTGTCGTAGCCGCGCGCGAAGTCGCCGCTGCCCGGGCGCTCGACCTTGATGACGCGCGCGCCCAGGTCGGCGAGCTGGCGCGTGCAGAACGGCGCGGCGACGGCGTGCTCCAGGGAGATGACGGTGATGCCGTCCAGGGGTCGGGTCATGGGTCGTTTCGTGTGGGTGGTCCCGAGGGAGTTGCTCCCTCCCCCTCTGGGGGAGGGCTGGGGTGGGGGCCAGCGACGTCACCTCGTCGGGCCGGCCCCCATCCCCCGCCTTCCCCCAGAGGGGGAAGGGGTGAAGAATCAAAACGAGCGCGGCAGCTTCAGCACATGCTCGGCCACGTACGAAAAAATCAGGTTCGTCGAAATCGGCGCCACCTGGTACAGCCGCGTCTCGCGGAACTTGCGCTCCACGTCGTATTCGCTGGCAAAGCCAAAGCCGCCGTGGAACTGCAGGCAGGCATTGGCCGCCTCCCAGCTCGCCTTGGCCGCCAGGTATTTGGCCATGTTGGCCTGCGTGCCCATGGGCTGGTGCGCGTCGAACAGTTCGCACGCCTTCCAGCGCATCAGGTTGGCAGCTTCGACTTCGATGAAGGCCTCGGCGATCGGGAACTGCACGCCCTGGTTCTGGCCGATGGGGCGGCCGAACACCACGCGGTCCTTGGCATAGGCCGTGATGCGGTCGATGAACCAGTAGCCGTCGCCGATGCACTCGGCGGCGATCAGCGTGCGCTCGGCGTTCAGGCCATCCAGGATGTACTTGAAGCCCTTGCCTTCCTCGCCGATCAGGTTCTCTTCGGGGATTTCCAGGTTGTCGAAGAACAGCTCGTTGGTTTCGTGGTTGACCATGTTGGGGATGGGGCGCACGGTGAGGCCGTTCTTCTCGGCTTCGCGCAGATCAACCATGAAAATCGACATGCCCTCGGATTTTTTCGTCACCTCGACCAGCGGCGTGGTGCGCGCCAGCAGGATCATCCAGTCCGAGTGCTGCACGCGCGAGATCCAGACCTTCTGGCCGTTGACCACGTAGCGGCCATCCTTCTTTACGGCGGTGGTCTTGATCTTCGTCGTGTCGGTTCCGGTGGTCGGCTCGGTCACGCCCATGGACTGCAGGCGCCACTCGCCGCTGGCGATGCGCGGCAGGTACTTGTCCTTTTGCGCCTTGCTGCCGTGGCGCAGCAGCGTGCCCATGTTGTACATCTGGCCGTGGCAGGCGCCGCTGTTGCCGCCGCAGCGGTTGATCTCTTCCATGATCACGCTGGCCTCGGTCAGGCCCAGGCCTGAACCGCCGTACTCCTGCGGGATCAGCGCCGCCAGCCAGCCGGCCTGCGTCAGCGCATCGACGAACTCGGCGGGGTAGGCGCGCTGCGCGTCCACCTTGCGGAAGTACTCGTCGGGGAATTGCCTGCACAGATCGCGGATGGCCTCGCGCAGCTCGGGGTGGTTGTGGGACAGGGTCTGTTCGATCATTTTTCGGCGGTTTTCAAGTGTTTTGGCCCACTAGCCGGCGTGTCTCAATGAGATACAGCTATGCATTTGATAGCTAATACGTCACGCCACCGTGGCCGTGGCCTGCAGGGTCAGCCAGCCTTCGTGGTCCTCTGTCCACAGCTCCACCGCCCGGCCATCGGCCGACGGCCGGCCGTTGATGGTGAACGTGTGCAAATCGAAAGTCGGCCGTACGGCGCGAAAGTCAAAACTGAGCAGCTGCGCCCCCGGCATTTCGCTGCGCAGCAGCTCGATCAGCAGCGTGGCCAGCAGCGGGCCGTGCACCAGCAGGCCGGGGTAGCCCTCGACCTGCGTGGCGTAGCTGCGGTCGTAGTGGATGCGGTGGCCGTTGAACGTCAGGGCCGAGTAGCGAAACAGCAGCACCGGGTCGGGCTGCACGCTGCGCGACCAGGCCGCCTGGCCCGCCAGCGGCGGCTTTTGCGGCGCGGGCGCGGGGGCGCCCGGCGCGGGCATGGGGCGATAGACGATGTCTTGCTCTTCAGTGAGCGCCAGGCCGCCGTCATTGGCATAGCGGTGCGCCACCTGCACGAACAGCAGCTCGCCCGAGCGGCCGCTCTTGTGCACGACCGAGTCGATGGAGGACTCGCGCGTCAGCTGCTGCCCCGCGCGCATCGGGTTGCCGGCCTCCCATGCCAGCCGCGCGCCGGCCCACATGCGCCGGGGCAGCGGCACGGGCGGCAGGAAGCCGCCGCGCTCCGGAAGCCCGTCCGGCCCGATCTCGCCGCGCCGCGCCAGCGCCAGGAAGTACAGCCAATGCCACAGCGGCGGCACGGCGTCGCCCTCGGCGCGCGCCGGGTTGTCGCAGCCCAGCGTCGCGGCCAGCGCGGCCAGCGGCTGCAGGGCGGCGCGGTCGTGCAGGGTTTCGTTCCTGCCTTGCCAGGATTGCAGGTGCGCCAGGGCGGCGGGGCTCAAGGAGAGGGATGACGGCAATTCGCGCATGGCCGCGATGGTCGGCGCTGGCGCGCGCGGGCGCAATCCGCGATTGCGAAAGCGTGCCTTTGGCGGGCATGAACTGCGCCGGCGCTTCCAGCCAGCCAAAGCCCGGCCTCGCCATCGCCAAATGGCGCGCGCGCCGCTTTGCGGCCATGCTGGGCGGGTGCGCGTGTGCTCGAACCTGCGGCGGCAGGCTTGCGCCATCATGCGCGACCGGTGCGCTTGGTTCAGCGTGGCGAAGTGCGCGCCCTTCACCACGCGCCGCCAGCGCAACCGGCCCCCATCCCGACCTTCCCCTGCGGGGAAGGAGCACATCACCAGGAGACATGCATGAGCGAACCCGCAGTGCTGACCACGGTCGACAACGGCGTCGGCACCATCACCATGAACCGCCCGGAAGCGCGCAACGCGCTCAACCAGGACATGCGCCGCGGGCTGGCCGATGCCGTGCGGCAGATGCGCGACGACGCTGATGTACACACGGTGATCATCACCGGCGCGGGCGGCGCGTTCTGCTCGGGCGGCGACATCACGCACATGCTCGACACTTCGCAGGCCGGTCTGCCGTGGCGCGAGCGCATCCGCGGCCTGCACCAGTGGTTCCCCGATCTGGTGAACCTGGAAAAGCCGGTGATAGCCGCGGTCGATGGCGCGGCCTTTGGCGCCGGCCTGAGCCTGGCGCTGGCGGCGGATTTCGTCATCGCCACGCAAAGCGCCACGTTTTGCGCCGTGTTCGGCCGCATCGGCCTGGTGCCCGACCTGGGCTGCATGCACCTGCTGCCGCGCATCGTCGGCCGGCAAAAGGCCAAGGAGCTGGTCTTCACCGCGCGCGTGGTGAGCGCGCGCGAGGCGCAGCAACTGAACATGGTCTACGCCATCGTGCCGGACGCCGAAGCCCTGCAGGCTGAGGCGCTGCAGCTGGCGCGGCGCTTTGGCGAGGCGTCGAGCGCCGCCATCGGCATGGCCAAGAACATCATGAACCAGTCCTTCGAACTGGACGCGCGCACCCTGGCCGAGATGGAAGCCTACGCGCAGACCATGTGCCGCAGCTCGGCCTACCACCTGGATGCCGTGCAGCGTTTTTCCAGCAAGGAGCCGCTGCGCTTCGATTGGGATAAGAAGTGACCCCCCTGAGTCGCCTGCGGCGCCTCGGTGCAGCCGCCAGAGGCGGCAGCCCTTCGAGCACATCCAGGCCTGCGCAGGCAGGCCCGGAGCCGCGGCTCTCAGCCCCTGCGGCCGCTGCGCGTCAAGGGGACGACGCCAGTGGACTGGCAAAGCCAGATCCACGGCGTCTGCTGGGGCGGCCTGCTCCGCGGCCATCGGAGGGGCGCAGCGTGCTCGTCGCGCAGCGTTTCGATTAGAGATGACGAATCTGGCTGAGCAACTGCAATCACTGATCCGCCCCGGCGATGCGCTGTGGTGGGGCCAGCTCACGGCCGAGCCGTTGACGCTCACGCGTGCGCTCGTGCAGCAGCGCCATGCCATCGCGCAGGGCGGGCGGCTGCGCGTGTTCGTCGGCATGGACGCCAGCGGCACGCTGGCGCCCGAGCAGGCCGATGTGTTTGATTTTTTCGGCTACGCCGGCGGCGGCGCGCATCGCAAGCTGGCGCAGGCGGGCCTGCTGGACATCGTGCCCTGCCACTACTCGCAACTGGCCAGCGCCATCCGCGCCGGCCACTTGCCGGCGGACGTGGTGCTGCTGCAGGTGTCGGCACCCGACGAGCATGGCCGCCACAGCATCGGCTCGGCCTGCGAGTACCTGCCTGCCGCCATCGAGCGCGCCCGCGTGCTGCTTGCCGAAGTGCATCCCGAGGTGCCCTTCACCCACGGCGGGCCGACGTTTGCCGCGCATGATTTCGACTTGCTGATCGAAGCCGGGTACGCGCCGTTAACCATGCCGCGCAGCGCCGCGGGCGCGGTGGAGCAGGCGATTGCGCGCCACGTCGCCGGCCTGATCGAGGACGGCGCCACGCTGCAACTGGGCATCGGCGCGCTGCCCAACGCCGTGCTCGACGCCCTGCACGGCCACCGCGACCTGGGCCTGCACAGCGGCGCCGTGCTCGAAGGCGTGGTGGCGCTGGCCGAAGCCGGCGTACTGACCAACGCGCGCAAGAGCCGCGACGCGGGTGTCAGCGTGGGCGGCATCCTGCTGGGCGGCGCGCCGCTGCGCCGCTGGGCGCACCGCAACGCGCACCTTGCGCTGCGCGAGAGCGACTACACGCACGACGCGCAGGTGCTGGCCGAAAGCCACAAGCTGGCGGCCATCAACTCGGCCATCGAGGTCGACCTGACGGGCCAGATCAATTCCGAGGTCGCCGGCGGCGTGTACCTGGGCGCGGTGGGCGGGGCAGTGGATTTTTTGCGCGGCGCAGCCAGGAGCCGCGGCGGCCTGCCCATCGTGGCGCTGCCAGCCACGGCGCGGGGCGCGAGCCGCATCGTGGCGCAGCTGTCCGGCCCGGTCAGCACGCCGCGCAGCGACGCCGGCCTGATCGTCACCGAGCACGGCGTGGCCGACCTGCGCGGCATGGGCCTGTCGCGCCGCGTGCAGCGCCTGATCGCCATCGCCGCGCCCGAGCACCGCGAGCAGCTGCAGCGCCAGGCGCATGAGGCGCTGCGCCGCTGCGGAGCGGCGTGGCTCTGAAGGCGCAGGGCGCGCCAGGGCCTTCTCTTTCCTTCCTTCCTTCCTTCCCCCCCCCCGCTGCAGCGCGGCTGCCGGCAGGCGGCGCCGCTCAGGAGGCCTTCACCAGCTTGCAGGTGCTCTTGGAAAGCGGCTTGAAGGCCTGGTCGCCCGGGATGGTGGACAGCACCTTGTAGTAGTCCCACGGGTACCTGGACTCCTCGGGCTTCTTGACCTCGACCAGGAACATGTCGTGCACCATGCGCCCGTCCTCGCGCACGCGGCCGTTTTGCGCGAACATGTCCTTCAGCTCCATGGTCTTGAGCTGCCTGGCCACGGCCAGGCCGTCGTCGGTGCCTGCGGCCTGCACCGCCTTCAGGTACTGCGTCACGGCCGAGTAGTCGCCCGCCTGCACCATCGAGGGCATCTTCTTCATCTTCTCGAAGTAGCGCCGCGCCCAGGTGCGCGTGGCGTCGTTGCGGTCCCAGTAGAAGCCGGTGGTGAACACCATGCCCTGGCCGAGCTTGAGCCCCAGCGCATGGATGTCGTTGATGAACATGATGCTCGGCACGATGGTCTGCTTCTTGTTGATGCCGAATTCGTTGGCCGCCTTGATGGTGTTCACGGTGTCCGCCGTGGCGTTGGCCAGGGCGATCACCGGCGCCCTGGACGACTGCGCCTGCAGCAGGAAGGACGAGAAGTCGCTGGCGTTCAGCGGGTGGTAGGTGCTGCCGACGATCTTGCCGCCGCCGGCCTGCACGAACTCGGTCAGGTTGGCCGTCATGGCCTTGCCGAAGGCGTAGTCCACGCCCAGGATGAACCACTCCTTCTTGCCCTGCGCCAGGATGCCCTGCGCGGCGCCGTTGGCCAGCGCGTAGCTGTCGTAGGTGTAGTGGATGGCGGTGGGCGCGCAGTGCTCGTTGGTCAGGATGTCCGAGGCGCCGCCGGTGTTCATGACCATCTTGTTTCGCTCGCGGGCCAGGTTGTTCACCGCCACCGCCACCGAGGTGTTGTTCAGGTTGATGATCAGGTCCACGCCGTCGCGGTCGAACCAGGTGCGCGCCAGCGTGGCGCCCACGTCGGCCTTGTTCTGGTGGTCGGCCCAGACGACCTCGATCTTCTTGCCGGCCACGGTGCCGCCGAAGTCCTCCACGGCCATCTTGGCCGACTCGACCGAGCCGCGCCCCGCCGTGTCGGCGTACAGGCCCGACATGTCGCTGAGCACGCCGATGCGCACCACGTCGTCGGAGATTTTTTGCGCGTTCGCGCCCCCGGCCACGCAGGCCAGGCTGGCGGCCAACGCAGTGGCCAGGCGTCGCCCCGCAATGGATTTTTGCATCGAGTCGTCTCCTCTTGAGTGGTGCCAGGAACAAGGGCGGCAGGGCCCGGCGCCAACCGCCCAGCCGCAGCGCAGGCCATGCTAGGGGCGCCGGTGCGCGGCAGTCCATGCGCGGTTCTGGAAGGCGGGGTTGCGCTGCGGCGAACTCGGGGGCAACCCGCAGGGCCGCGAAGCCACCCTTTCACATTGGCTAATTGCGCCGCCCGGCCAAGCGGATGCATGCTCGGGCGCCATGCACATGACCGCGCACACCCACTACCAGGCCGAGCTGGACGCCGGCCGCTTCCGCATCCAGCAATGCGAGCACTGCAGCCGCCACGTCTTTCCGCCGCGCGAGCTGTGCCCGCACTGCGGCGCTGCGGCCCTGCACTGGACGGCGCCGCGCGGCGGCGGCGCCGTGTATTCCGCCTCCACCGTTGCGCGCAAGGCCGAGGCCGGCGGCAGCTACAACGTCGCGCTCATCGACCTGGACGAGGGCGTGCGCATGATGAGCCGCGTCGAGGGCCTGCCGCCCGAAAGCGTGCGCATCGGCCAGCGCGTGCAGGCGTTCATCGGCAGCAAGGACGGGCGCGGGCTGGTGCTGTTCGCGCCCACCGCCAGAGCGCAGCCGGCAGCGCAGGCAGGTGCGGCATGAGCGGCCATCGGCGCATCCCCCGATCCGGCCTGGACGCCGCGGCGGTGAACCGCCCCTTGCGCGGGCGCGCCGCCATCGCCGGCGCCGCCACCTATGGCTGCGGCGAGGCGCCGGGCATGGACGACATGGCGCTCCTGGTGCGCGCTGCGCAGGCGGCCGTGGCAGACGCCGGTCTCACCATGCAGGACATCGACGGCATCGCGACTTGCAGCGTCGGCGCCACCATGTGGGCCCTGCCGGTGATCGAGCATCTGGGCCTCAACCCCACCTACATCGACAGCACCATGCTGGGCGGCTCCAGCTTCATTGCCCACCTGCTGCCGGCCATGCGGGCGCTGGAGGCCGGGCAGTGCAAGGCCGTGCTGGTCTGCTACGGCAGCGCGCAGCGCAGCGCCACCTTCGGGCGCAAGGAGGTGCAGGCGGTGCGGCGCTTTCTCGATCCGCAGCCCTATGAGTTTCCGTACGAGCCGGTGCTGCCCGTCACGGCGTATGCGCTGGCGGCGGCGCGCCACATGCATGAGTTCGGCACCACGCGCGAGCAGCTGGCCGAGGTCGCCGTCGCCGCGCGCGCCTGGGCGCAGAAGAACCCCGAGGCCTTCATGCGCGACCCGTTGTCCATCGACGAGGTGCTCGCCGCGCGCATGGTCGCCAGCCCCTTGACGGTGCGCGACTGCTGCCTGGTGACTGACGGCGGCGGCGCCATCGTGCTGACGCGCGCCGAGCGTGCGCGCGACCTGGCGCAACAGCCCGTCTACGTGCTGGGCAGCGCCACGGCCGTGTGGCACCGGCAGATCTCGTGCATGCCCGACCTGACGACCACGGCCGCCGTGCAATCCGGCGCGCAGGCCTTTGCCATGGCGGGCCTCAAGGCCGCCGACATGGACATGGCGCAGGTGTACGACGCCTTCACCATCAACACCCTCCTGTTCCTGGAAGACCTGGGTTTTTGCGCCAAGGGCGAGGGCGGGGCGTTCGTGGCAAACGGCGGCATCGCCCCGGGCGGGCGGCTGGCGGTCAACACCAACGGCGGCGGCTTGTCGTGCGTGCACCCGGGCATGTACGGCATCTTTGCCCTGATCGAGGCCGTGCGCCAGCTGCGCGGCGCGGCCGGGGCGCGGCAACTGGAACGCGCCCGCACGGCCGTGGTGCACGGCAACGGCGGCACGCTGTCGAGCCAGGCCACCGCCGTGCTCGGCACGGCCGACACGCTTTGAGCGCGCCCAGCAGCGCCATGGCGCCTGGCGCCGAAGCAGCGCCCGAGCGCAGCGCCTTCATGCGCCTGATCGGCGCCGCGCAGGTGCCGGCGCCCGAGGGCAAGGTCTGGGTGCGCCTGCCCGAGCTGCGCGAGGAGCTGCTCAACCAGCTGCCCGCCGCGCACGGCGGCGTGGTCATGGCGCTGCTGGACTCGGTCATGTCGCGCGCCGCAGGCGAGCTGCCGGACGCGCCGTCCCGCACCGCCGTGACGGTGGAGATGACGAGCCGCTTCCACCGCCCCGCGCGCGGCGCGCTGCTGGCCGAGGGCTGGGTGGTGCATGCCACGCGCAGCCTGTGCAGTTGCGCGGGCCAGCTGCTCGACGCCGAGGGCAATGTGCTGGCCACCGGCAGCGGCACCTTCAAGTACTGGCTGGCGCCGACGACCTGGCAGCACAATGCTATAGAAAAATGAGCTGTATGCCGCCATCCCACGCCGGCTAGCGGCGCTTTTTGCTGAAAAACTCGCGTTCCATGCACTGCGCCGGCTCATCCGCCCCATAGCTCGCGCCAAAGGCCGCCACGCTCTCCTTGATGCCGCGCTCGAGGTGCGGCGCCTCCCACGCGCGCAGCAGCGCCTTTTGCGTGCGCAGGGCGCGCGGGCCGCAGGCCAGCAGCTCGGCCAGGGTGTGCTCGATGGCGGCGTCCAATCCACCTTCCGCCGCCACGTCATTTACGAGACCCCAGCGCAGCGCCTTGTCGGCATCGATGGGCGCGCCGGTCAGCAGCAGCCAGCGCGCGTTCCCCTCGCCGATCAGGCGCGCCAGCAGGATGGCGTGGATGACCGACGGGATGCCGATGCGCACCTCGGGCATCGAAAAGCGCGCGTCGTGCGCGGCGATGCGCAAATCGCACGCGGCCGCCAGCTCCAGCCCGCCGCCCATGCACCAGCCGGCCATGCGGGCGATGGTGGGCGCGGGGAAGTCGCGCATCGCCTCGCACAAATCGCGCAGGCGGCTGATGAAGTCCACGGCGCTGTCAGGCTGAAGCGCTGCCAGCTCGTGGATGTTGGCGCCGCCTATGAGCGCCCGCTCGCCGCTGCCGCGCAGCACCAGCGCGCGCACGTCGTCATTGCGCGCCAGGGTGCGCAGCGTGGCGGCCATGGCGCTGATGGTGCTGCTGTCCAGGATGTTCAGCGGCGTGCCGTTGGCAATCGCCAGCGTGGCGACGCCGCGGGGGTCGATGTCCAGGGTGTGGTGCTGCAAGGTCATGAAGGGCTCGTGTGTGAATCGGTGCCGGGTCTGGCTCCCTCGCCCCCTTGGGGGAGAGGGTGGGGTGAGGGGGTTGTGCAGGCGCTGCGGCTATTTCAGGCACCACCCTCACCCCAGCCCTCTCCCGCCAGCGGGAGAGGGGGAAATACCGCGGCAGCCGGCGGGGAATAACGACATACAGCTATCGAATAAGGAGCGCTGGAGATGCCTCACGCCAGCGGCAGCCGCCCCTGCGCATCCGCCTCCAGCAATTGCACCAGCTCCTGCGCGAAGGCCGGCAGCGCCTGCAGGCTGCGCACGCAGATCAGCATCTCGCGCACCGACCACGCATCGGCCAGCGGCACGATGGCGATCTGCATGCTGGCAGCGTGGCGGCTGGCGGCCGATTCGGGCAGCACGCCCACGCCCACGCCGGCTTCGATCATGCGGCAGGCGGTCTCGAAGTTGCCGACCTGGATGCGCTGCTTGATGGGCCGGTGCAGCTGGTCGCTGGCCTGGCGCAGGAAGGCGTGGATGGCGCTGGATTCGTGCAGGCCGACGTGGTCCAGCTCCAGCGTGTCGGCAAAGGCGACTGGCGAGTTACGAGTACGACCCCGAAGCGCCCCGCGTCGGGCTACAGGCGGCCGAGGCGCTGGGCGTGCCCCCGGCGCAGGTGTTCAAGACCCTGATGATCGAGGTCGACGGCAAACCGGCCTGCGCCATCCTGCCGTCCGATCAGGAATTGACGATGAAGCTGGCGGCGGCGGCTTTGGGCGGGAAGGCTGCCAAGATGATGCCGGTACCGGATGCGGAGCGGCGGACGGGCTACAAGGTCGGCGGCGTCAGCCCCTTCGGCCAGCGGTCGCGGGCGCCGGTGGTGCTGGACGACAGCGCGCTGGCCTTCGAGGCGATCTATGTGAACGGCGGCGCGCGCGGGTTGCAGGTGTTGATCGCGCCGGGCGAGATCTTGCGGGTGTTGGGGTGCAAGACGGCGGCCCTGACGCGGTGAGGGGGTAGGTGGGGTGAAACCCCACCCTACGGGGGCGCCCGGCCGCCCGCACCGGGGTCCGCGACGGGGTGGGATGAAATCCCACCCTACAGGGTGCCGCGACAAGGGTAGGGTGGGATTTCATCCCACCTCCGCCCACGCCAAGGTGCGTGCAAGCACGCACCCTACGGGTCATTCCTCATCCACGACCCATTGTTGCGCGTGAAGAGCGCTGCCCGGCGTGCCGCCGGGCGGGACATTCCTGAATAGAGCCAAGGCAACCCAGCCCGAGGACCCGTAGGGTGGGATTTCATCCCACCACCGCAACGTCCCGTAGGGTGCGTGCTCGCACGCACCGCCCGCGTCCTACCCCTCCTGCCCCAGCTTCCCCGGGTTCATGATCCCCTGCGGGTCGAGCGCCGCCTTGATCGCCTTCATCAGGTCGACCCCGCCCCCATGCTCGCGCCGCAGGTATTTGAGCTTCGACACCCCCACCCCATGCTCGCCGGAAAACGTCCCGCCCATGTCCATCGTCCGCTGGTAAAGCCGCTCGGCCAGCCGGTCGGCGATGGCGTCTTCGCCCTCGTCCCCCGGCATGATCAGATAGCCGACGTGGAAATTCCCGTCCCCCACATGACCGATGATCTTGACCGGGAAGGGCGCGGTATCGGCCTCGCGCCGGGCCTCCAGCACCGCCTCGGCCAGCCGCGACACCGGCACACAGACATCGGTCGTGTAGGTCTTGCAGCCCGGGCGCAGCGACTGGTTGGAATAGATCGTCTCGTGCCGCGCCTTCCAGAGCCGCGCCCGGTCCTCGGGCCGCGTCGACCAGGCGAAATCCGAGCCGCCGTTGTCCAGCGCCAACGCCTTCACCGCCTCGGATTGCTCGGCGACCCAACGCTCGGACCCGTGGAACTCCAGAAACAGCGTCGGCGCGACCTTCAGCCCCAGCCCGGCGTGAGCATTGGCCGCCTTCACCGCCACCTCGTCGAGGAACTCGATCCTTGCCACCGGCAGGGCCGATTGCATGGTCTCGACCACCGTCTGCACCGCGCCCTCCATCGTCTCGAAAGCGCAGATGGCCGAGGCGGTGACCTCCGGGATCGGGTGCAGCCGGACGGTAACTTGCGTGATGATGCCCAGCGTCCCCTCGGCGCCCACAAACAACTTCGTCAGATCATAGCCGGTCGAGGATTTCTTGACCCGCCGCCCGGTCTCCACCACCTCGCCCGAGGCCGTGACGACGCGCAAGGCGATCACCGTCTCGCGCATCGTGCCGTAGCGGACCGCCGTGGTGCCGGAGGCGCGGGTCGAGGCCATGCCCCCCAGCGTCGCATCCGCACCGGGGTCGACGGTGAACATCAGCCCCCGGTCGCGCAGGTGCTCGTTCAACTGCTTCCGGGTCACGCCCGCCTCGACCACCGCGTCGAAATCGGCGTCGTGGACGGCGAGGATGCGGTTCATGCCCTTCAGATCGAGGCTGATGCCGCCCTTCACCGGGATCGTATGCCCCTCCATCGATGAGCCGGCGCCGACCGCCACCACCGGCACGCCATGCTTCGCGCAGAGCTTCACCGTCGTGACGACATCGGCCTCTTCGGTCGGGAAGACCACGGCCTCCGGGCGGTGGGCGGGAAGACGGCTCATGTCGTGGCCGTGGTGGTCGCGGACGGCCTCATTCAGCGAGACTATCTCGCCCAAAGCCTCGGTCAAGTCGGTCAGGAAGGGATTCATGGCAGGCTCCAGGCGCCCGGGTGACGGGTGGCCAGCGTCGGGATATCCTCGACGCGGGTGACGCCGGTCTGGCCCATGGCGAGGCTCAGTTCCTCGATGAACGCCCCGCCCATGTGCCGCGCGCCGATATCGCCCAGCGCGGCGAGCGACAGCATGAAGGCCCGGCCCGCCAGCACGCCCTTGGCGCCCAGCGCCAGCGCGCGCAGCACATCGACACCCGCCGTGACGCCGCTGTCCAGCATCACGGTCGCCCGCGAACCCACCGCCGCCGTCACCAACGGCAGGACATCGGCCGAGGCCGGGGCCGCGTCGAACTGCCGCCCGCCGTGGTTCGAGACGACGAATCCGTCGATGCCCAAGGCCACGGCCTTTTCCGCATCCTCGGGGTGCATCACGCCCTTGACCATCATCGCCCGCGGCCAGCGGTCCCGCAGCCGCGCCAGCGCGTCCCAGTCGAAACCGCCGCCAACATGCTTGCCGACAAAGGCCGCCGTCACATCGCGACCGGGACCGGAATAGGGAACGATGTTGGCGAAGGTCGGGATGCCGTGCCGGGCGATGGCCATGGACCAGGGCCAGGCGACGGCGGCCTGGGCGAAAAGGCTCGCGGTCAGCCGGAAGGGCATCCCGAAGCCGTTGCGCATGTCGCGCGGCCGCTTGGTACGGGCGGGCACGTCCAGCGTCGCGGCCAGCACCTTGGCGCCCGCGCGTTCCGCCCGGTCAGCGAGGTCGAAGGTCACGCGATGATCCTCGGCCGCCAGCGGATAGAGCTGGAACCAAGTCACATCGGGGGCGAGCGCGGCGACCGTCTCGATGGTCTCGGTCGCCAGCGTGCCGACCATGTAAGGCAGGTTCAGCGCCTGCGCGGCCTCGGCGAAGGCGCGCGTCGCGCCCGGCCACATGATGCCGTCAAAGCCGATGGGCGCGATCCCCACGGGTGCTGCGTAGCGATGCCCGAACAGCTCGGCCGAGGGGTCCACATCCCCGACCTTCACGCCATAGCGCGGCATCACCTCGATGGATTGCAGCGCGCGGCGGTTGCGGGGCATGCCCGTCTCGTCCCCCGCGCCGCCTTGCAGGAAGTCGAAGGCAAAGCGCGGGATGCGCCAGCGCGCCCGGCGTTCCAGATCCGCCACCATGGGGAAACGACGCCGGAGCGGGACGAGGCGCGGGTCCATCAGTAGCTCACCACCACTTCCAGAAGCGCCTGCTGCCCGGCCCGTGTCGCGGCCAGCGCCCGCTGGATCGCGGCGGGCAGGTCGGCGCCGTCCACCACCTGCTCGGCATGGGCGCCATGCGCCCGGGCCGCCGCCGCGTGGTCGGGCATCGGCGCCAGCGAGGTGATCGGCATGGTGTTGGCCTGCGCCGCCTTGCCGTCCGGGTACATGTAGAGCGTCGAGCGGCGGACCGCGTTCCAGATGCCGTTGTTGAAGACGACCGTCAGCAGCGGCAGGCCCAGCGCGGCCGCCGTCTGGTGGCAGGCCGAAGGATTGGCGAAGAGGTAGGACCCGTCGCCCACACAGGCCACCACCTGCCGGTCCGGCGCCGCCAGTTGCGTGCCCAAGGCCGCGGTCATCCCCCAGCCGAGGCCCCCGGACAGGGGCGAGCCGAACAAAGTGTTCGGCGCGCGGAATTCCATCACCGAGGGGTCGACGCCCAGCTCGTTGACGAAGGTGAAGCTGTCGTCGGCCGCGTCGGACAGGCATTTCGAGACATAGGCCGGGCTCATCGGCTGCCCCTGCCCGGCGGCGACGCGCTTCGCCACGCCCTCGGCCTGCTTCGCGCGGAACTCGGCCACCCGGGCGCGGCGTTCGGGATGCGCGGTGTCGGTGGCCAGCGCGTCCAGTTCCGCCTTCAGCGCGGCCAGTGTCGGCGTGATGCCCCCCGCCAGCGAGATGTCGATGGGGAAGCCCCGGTTCGGCACCGTCTGGTGCAGCGGATCGGGGCCCAGCGCGATGATCGTGCAGTCAACCGGCGGCTCGACCGTCTCGGGGATCCACGGCACCATGGCGTTGAGCGCGACGATCACGTCGGCGTCCTTGACCCAGGGTGTCGGTTCCCGGCCCGCGTGCATCGGATGTGTCGTCGGCAGGGCCTGCCGGATCGACCAGTATTCGACGACCGGGATTGCATGGGTCTCGGCCAGCGCGGCCAGCAGATCGAAGCCCGCGAAATGGTCGGGGCTTTGCGAGATGATGACCGGGCGCCTGGCCTTGGCCAGAGCCTCGGCCGCCCGGCGGATCGCGGCGGGATCGGCGGCGCCGTAGCTGGTGGGCGCGACGTTAGTTCCCGGGCGATGCGGCGGAATCGGCTTTTCCTCGGCCAGAACCTCGCGCGGGAGGGACAGATAGACCGGCCCGCGCGGCTCGCTCATGGCGATGCTGACGGCCCGGTCCACCACCGCGCCGCCCTGCTCGGGATAGCGCAGCTCGTAATCCCATTTCACCACCTCGCGGATCATCGCCGACTGGTCGCGCATCTCCTGCCCCCAGTGGATCGGCGAGGAACGGGACCCAAACCGGTTCCCCTCGGTCAGCGGCGTCCGGCCCGAGCACATCACCACCGGCACGCTTTCCGATCGGGCGTTGATCAGCCCCATCACCGCATTCGCCAGCCCCACGTTCACATGCACCATGACCCCGGCGGGCGAGCCCTTCATCAGATACCAGCCATGCGCCATGCCCAGCGCCACGCCCTCATGCGTGATCGTATGGACCGTGGGCAGGTCCAGCCCGCTTTCGCCCGCATTCGCATAGGCCTCGATGATCGAGGGGAAATCGGTGCCGCCATTGGCGAAGAGCACCTCGACCCCCGCGGCTTTCAGGCGGCTCAGGACATCTTCGGCCGCGGTGGTGCCGGTCGGGATCTGGTATTTCATGGCGGCCTCAGGTGACAGAGATGGTTCGGGTGACGAGATAGGCGTCCAGACCTTCGGTCCCGACCTCCGACCCCAGCCCGCTTTCCTTGACCCCGCCGAACGGGGTTTCGGGCATCGAGATGTTGAAGGAATTGATGCCGAACATCCCGGCCTCGATCTCGTCCGAAAGCCTGTGGATATTGGCGACCGACTGGGTGAAGGCATAGGCCGCCAGACCATAGGGCAGCGCATTGGCCTTCTGGATCGCGTCGTCGATGCCGGTGAAGCGGTTCAGCACGGCGACCGGGCCGAAGGGTTCCTCGGACATGATGCGCGCCTCGTCAGGCACATCGGCCAGCACAGTCGGCGCGTAATAGAAGCCGTCATTGCCCAGCCGCTCGCCCCCCGCCAGCAGCTTGGCGCCCTTGGCCACGGCGTCCTGCACCAGCGCCTCGATCCCGTCGCGGCGCCGCGCATGGACCAGGGGGCCCATCTGCGTATCCGCCGCCAGCCCGTCGCCGACGCGGATCTTCTTCGCCCTTTCGGCAAAGCCCGCGCAGAAGGCGTCATACGTGGCGTCCTGCACGTAGAAGCGGGTGGGCGAGACGCAGACCTGACCGGCGTTGCGGTACTTGCGGAACACGGATTGCTCCAGCGTCGCCTCGAAGGGCGCGTCGTCGAAGACCAGCACCGGCGCGTGGCCGCCCAGTTCCATGGTGGTGCGCTTCACCCCGTCGGCCGCCAGCTTGATGAGGTGCTTGCCGACCGGGACCGAGCCGGTGAACGAGATCTTCCGGATCACCGGCGAGGCGATCAGGTGCCGCGAAATCGTGTCCGGCACGCCGAAGACCACGGCGATGACGCCCGCGGGCACCCCGGCATCGACCAGACAGCGCGCCACGGCGAGGGCCGAGGCCGGCGCCTCCTCGCCCGGTTTGTAGATCATCGGGCAGCCGGCGGCCAAGGCTGAGCCCATCTTGCGGCAGGCGTTGCCGATCGGGAAGTTCCAGGCCGAGAAGCCGGCGGCGGGGCCGACCGGCTGGCGGATCACGCTGAAACGGGTGTCGCCGAAGCGGCCCGGCGGGATGCGGCCCCAGGTGCGGCGCGCTTCCTCGGCGAACCATTCCAACTCCTCGCAGGCGACATGCAACTCGATCTTGGCCTCGCCCAGCGGTTTGCCCATCTCCAGCGTCGCCAGCCGGGCGATGGCATCGCCCCGGTCATGCAACAGGTCGGCGGCGCGTTTCAGGATGCGGCCCCGTTCGCGCGGCGAGAGTTTGCGCCATTTGGGGAATTCCCGCTCGGCCGCGGCCAGCGCCCGGTCCAGATCCTCGGCGCTGGCATGGGGCACACGGCCGATGGCGCGGCCGGTCGCCGGATTCACGACGGGCGTGGAAGGACGGGCATCAGCGCCGATCCATTCCCCGTCGATCAGCAGTTCCGCCTCGGTATAGCCTTGCGGCACAAGCATTTCCGCGCTGTCGGTCATGCGATCCCTCCCCCTGTTCCGGCCGCGCAATCGGGCCTTGCCCTCGCCCGCCGGTTCCGCTTTGATATAAGAAAGCCTGATATTGTCAACATTCGAGGACCGCCCCGTGCCCGCCTGCCAACCCTCTCAAACGGGTGCGACCCGCGACGCCCTGCGCCTGCCCCTTGTTTGTCAATGTCTAAACTGGTTCATGATAGTCACGCAAGAAGGAGTGGCCCGATGAGCGACCCGGTGACCCCCCCGAATCGCGGCAACGGCAATCGCTGGATCGGTGCCGCCCTGCCCCGGCGCGAGGATGTGCCGCTGTTGCAGGGACAGGGCCGCTATGCCGACGATCTGGCCCTGCCCGATGCCGCCTTCGCCGTCTTCGCCCGGGCACCCGTGGCCCATGCGCGGATCGCCGCGCTCGATGTCGAGGCCGCGCGGGAGGTTCCCGGCGTGCTGGCGGTGCTGACCGGCGCCGATCTGGCCGCGGCGGGCGTCGGCCCGATCCCGCACCAGATCGGCAGCGCCGACCGGGGGTCCGACATGCCGCTCAGACAGCGCGACGGATCGGCGCGGCTGAGAACCCTGCACCATCCCCTGCCGCTGGACGCCGTGCGCTTCGCCGGAGAGGCCTATGCCTGCGTCATCGCCGAGACGCCCGATATCGCCAAGGACGCCGCCGAGCTGATCGAGGCCGAGTTCGACGACCTGCCCGCCGTGACCGACGCGGTGAAGGCCCTCGCCCCCGAGGCACCGCAGGTCTGGCACAATGTCCCCGGCAATCTGGCGCTGGAGGCCGAACTGGGTGACGCCGCCGCAACCGATGCCGCCTTCGCCAAGGCCGCCCATGTCGTCCGCTTCGAAAGCCACGTCAACCGCGTGACCGGCGTCCACATGGAGCCCCGCACCGCCGCCGCGGAGTACCGGGACGGCCGCTATATCGTGCATTGTTCGGGCGGCGGTGGCGTGGTGCAGATCCGCGAGCATATCGCCGCCTCGCTGGGCGTGGGGTTGGAAGCGGTCCGCATCCTCGCCCCGCCGGATGTGGGCGGCAATTTCGGCAGCCGCAACGCGACCTACCCGGAATGGGTGGTCATCGCCCATGCCGCCCGGCTGATCGGCCGCCCGGTCAAGCACCGGGTCGAACGGCTGGAGGCCTTCGTCAGCGATTTTCAGGCCCGCGACCTGCATATCGAGGCGGAGTTGGCGCTGGACAGTGACGGCAAGTTCCTCGCGCTCCGCTGCGTCAACACCTCGAACCTCGGCGCCCATACGGTCAGCTACACACCCTTGAACAAGGGCCTGCAGCCTGATGACCGGCGTCTACCGCGTGCCGGTCGCCCATGCGGTTGGCCGCGCGGTGCTGACCAACACCCCCTCCACCATCCCCTACCGCAGCGCCGGACGGCCCGAGGCGATCTATGCCATCGAGCGGCTGGTGGATCTGGCGGCCTTGCAGACCGGCATCGACCGGGTAGAGCTGCGCCGCCGCAACATGATCCCGCGCGAGGCCTTCCCCTATCGCAACCCGTTCGGCGTGACCTATGACAGCGGCGACCATCTGGCGACGCTGGCCACCGCGCTGGAGATGGCCGATGCGGCAGGGTTCGAGGCGCGGCGGGCCGAGGCGAGGGCGCGCGGCATGTACCGGGGCCTCGGCATCGGCAATTACATCGAGGGCGCGGGCGGCTTCCCCCGCGAACGCGCCGTGGTGACAGTAGAGGAGGATCGGGTCGAGGTCGTGCTGGGCACCCAGGACACCGGCCAGGGCCACCGCACCGCCTTCGCCCAGTTGGTCGCGGGCTGGCTGGGGCTGGAGCCCGAACAGGTGGTGCTGAAGACCGGCGACACCGATCAGGTGCTGGCCGGCGGCGGCTCGCATTCCGGCCGCTCGCTGAGGTTCGGCAGCATCGTCATGGATCAGGCGGTCAAGGGCGTGCTGGCCCGCGCCAAGGCCGTCTTCGGCGCGCTGACCGGGGCCGAGGCCGAGTTCGAGGACGGCGTGTTCCGCGCGCCGGGCACCAACCTCGCCATGACGCTGTTCGAGATCGCCGCGCGCAGCCACGATCCCGCGCTGCCCGAAGATCTGCAAGGCCCGCTGACGGCGGTGGGCGACGCGGTGACGGCGGGCCTGAGTTCCCCTATGGCGCCGCAATCTGCGAGGTCGAGATCGACCCCGAGACGGGCGCCCTGACCATCCCGCGCTACACCTCGGTCGATGACGTCGGCCGGGCGCTGAACCCGCTGATCTTGCACGGGCAGACCCACGGCGGGATCGTGCAGGGCGTGGGGCAGGCCTGGCAGGAGGCGATCCGCTTCGACGAGGACGGCCAGCCGGTCGCCGCCAGTTTCATGGATTACGCCATGCCCCGCGCGACGGATTACCCCTCCTTCGCCACGGCGCTCAGCGAGGTCCCGCGACCAGCCACCCGATGGGCTTCCGCCCGGGGGCGAGGGCGGCACGACCCCCGCGCTCGGCGTCTTCGTCAGCGCGATTGCCGATGCTCTGGGCGAGCTCGGCGTGCATCATGTGGAAATGCCGGCAACACCGCTGGCCATCTGGGAAGCGATCGGGAGGGCACGCGATGGAGCTTAAGGTCGAAACGAAGGGCAAGGTGCTGGAGATCACGCTCTGCCGGGGCGAGGCGGGGAACGCGCTGACCGCGGGCATGACGGAGGGGATCGCCGCGGCGGTCTCGGCCCCGGCGCCGGAGGTCACGGTGATCCTGTTGAAAGCCGAGGGGCCCGATTTCTGCACCGGCCGCGCGCCGGTCATGCCGCCCAAGGACGCGCGGCTGACAGCGAATGACCTCAGGGCAAAGATTTCGGACCCGGTGCTGGCCTTCTACGAGGCGCTGCGCTCGGCCCCGGTGCCGGTCGTGGCGCGCGTTCAGGGCCGCGCGGCGGGGGTCGGCTGCGCGCTGGCGGCGCTGGCGGATGTGGCGGTGGCGGACAAGGCGGCGGTCTTTTCGGTGCCCGAGATGAACCACGACATCGCGCCGACGCTGGTCATGGACGCGCTGGTCGACCGGGTGCCGCGGGCGGTGCTGGCCCGGCTGGTGCTGACGCGGCAGGCGGTGATGGCGGCCGAGGCGCAGGCGATGGGTCTGATCGGCGTGGTGGCCGAGGATCTGGACGCGGCGGTGGCGGGCGTGGTCGAGGGGCTCTCGGCCAATTCCCCGGCCGTGGTGCGGGCGGTGAAGGCCTTCCTCAAGCGCGCGCCCGAGGCCTCGGGGGCGACAAGGCGGGAGCTGGCGGCGTTGCTGAACGCGGCGGCGACGGCGGGAGGGCGGTTCCGGTAGGGAGGCGCGAGGTGGGTTGAAAACCCACCCTACGGGGCGCGCCCCCTGTCGTTCCGAGAGGCGAGGGCGGGGATGGTGCGTGCAAGCACGCACCCTACGGATGACGATCTGGTTGTCGCGATGAGGGCGGCGCCCGGACCGGGGGAGTGGACGAGAGGTACCCGGCCCTCGGGGGAGCCGCACCCGAATGACTGGCCCGTAGGGTGCGTGCTCGCACGCACCGATGCGACCCCGACGAAAAGGCCGCGCCCCCCACGCGCCCCGGAGGGTGGGATTTCATCCCACCACGCGCGCCCTACATCTCCAGATCCGGCAAACTCAACGGCGCCGACAAGTCCCGCGCCCGATCCGACACCCGGATCACCTTCCGCGTGTCGAGGTCGAAATTCACCGCGATCGACTGCATCGTGCCCCAGACCTGCCCCGTCACCGGGTCGAGCATCCAGAACACCAGCTTCTGCACCTGCCCCTCAATCCCCTGCAAGCCGCCCCGGACCTCATAGGCGTCCCCCAGACGCGGCCAGTCCAGATGCAGGATGCGGAACTCCACCACCGCCCCGCCGACCCGCGCCGGCGCCGGATCTGCGTTCTGGGCGATGATGTCGCGGAAGGGGCCGGTCAGCGAGCGGATCCCGTCCGACACTGCGCCGATGAAGTTCCATGCCCCCATCCGCCCGAAGGCATCCGCCCGGTCCGGCCCGACGACCCCCATCGACAAGCGCTTGAGATCCTGCGCCTTTTCAGCCGACGCCACCCATTCCACCGGCCCGACCGGGGTCGAGCGCGGCACGGCCCCGTCGGGCGTCGTCACGCGGCGGGCTCCGGCCCGGGCGGCGAAACCCTCAGGCCAGGCAAGGGCCGCGCCCCTTGCAGGATGGATCTGGCGCAGGCGGATGCGGAACGTGGCCTTCACCTCGGCCTTGGCCACCTCCTCCATCACCAGCAGCACTTCGGCCCAGTCCGGCCCCGCCTCCAGCACCCCGCCCGACAGGCTCAGCGACGCGGCCTGCCGCGCCTCGCGGTGGAAGCGGATATGCATGTCCTCGACGGCGAAACTGGTCTCGGCATCGGCGCGGGTCGTGCCCGGCAGCTCAAGCCTGCGCCAGCAGCATCGCCACGCCCTCGACGGCGCGCAGCACGTAGAAGCGGGTGTTCAGATGCCCCATTCTTCGGTCGCACGTCCAGGCCGCGACACTGCCCCGCCAGACTTCGGGTATCCACCCTTCGCCCCTCCGTTTTGGCCGCAGCCTAGGGGGCGCCCGGATATAAGGCAAGTTGATAAAGAAGCCCTTGCCCTGCCGCCCGCCGCAGGTAACAATGACGGATAGAATTCAACGATGTTGAACGGGAGGCAGTATGCGGGAATTCCTCGTGGGCCCCGCCGAGGCGATTGCCGAGGCGGGCGGCTGGTGGTCGATTGCGACGGCGCCGAAGTCGGCGTGTTTTCCGCGTCAAGGGCCGGCTCGTCGCCTGGCACAATACTTGCCCGCACCGGCAGGGGCCGGTATGTCAGGGCCGGATCTATGCCCGCGTCATCGAACCCGTCGCCGCCGATGGCACGACCCGGCTGCTGGCCTATGCCGAGGATGAACCGCATCTCGTCTGCCCCTGGCACGGCTACCAATTCGATCTGGAAACCGGGCGTTGTCAGGGGCGCGAGGCGATGCGCCTCAGACCCGCCAAGCTGCGCGAGGACGGGGGCGTGGTCTATGTCAGCGTCTGATCCCCTGAAGAACGACCCCTACGGCTGGATCGACGAGGCCGCGCGACAGATCGACGAGGCCTCGGTCGCCATGGTCGCGCAGGGCGAGGCCGCGCGTGTCTCGGACGAGGCGGTCGCGCAGCTGATGACGGCGGCGATCCGCCTCTATGCCGCCAAGTCGGATGGCGAGGAGCGGACCTTCCCGCCGCTGACCGGCCGCGGCGACCAGATCAGCGCCACGGAACTGCTGACCGCCGTCTCGGAACTACTGCGCGCCCAGCATCTGAGCCCGATGGAACTGGCGCTCTGGTTTCGCCACCGCCCCGAAGAGATGAAGGCCGATTGATGGACGCCAAACCGATCCCCGCCGCCCGCCCCCTGCCCGTCCAGGAAATCGACGTCTTCACCGACACGCGCGAGGTGCTGGCCCATGCCCACAAAGGCGCGCAGAAACGCGGCTTTCAGGACTGGCTGATCTGCGACGTGGACGCGCATCACGTCGAGACGGTGAACTGGCACGAGATGGTCAGGTACATCGAGGACCCGGTGATCCGCCATCAGGCGATGCTGTTCCATCAGGAGAAGACCGGCGGCGCGCCCTATGGGCTGAACGGCGACGCGGGGCTGAAATATCAGGACGTGGGCGGCCGCATCCCGCATCAGGCCGGGGTGCGCGAGCCGGTGGACGACAAGAGTGTCCACCGCGACGTGACCCTGACCCGCCGGGCGATGCATTCGCTGGGGATCGATTACATGGTCCTGTTCCCCACGCCGATGCTGACCCTCGGCCTGCATCCGCAGCCCGAGATGGAGGTGCATCTGTCGCGCGCCTACAACCACTGGCTCATCGACAACGTGCTGAAGGCCGACAGCCGCATCAAGACGCTGGCTTACCTTCCCTTCAACACCCCCCGCGAAGCCGAGGCGATGATCACCGAATTCGCCGACCAGCCCGGGGTGATCGGCTTCTGCGTCCCCTCGGTCCGCCACAAGGCGCTGCACCACAACGATTACATGCGCTGCTATGCGATGCTGCAGGAACTGGGCAAGCCGGTGGCCTTCCACGCTGCCTATCACTGGCAGGACCCCTCGCTGGCGACCGTGAACCGGTTCCTCGGCATGCATGCGCTGGGGTTCGCCTGGTGCAACATGGTCCACATGACCAACTGGATCCTGAACGGCATTCCCGAACGCTTTCCGAAGCTGAAAAGCATCTGGGTGGAAAGCGGGCTGGCCTGGGTGCCCTTCCTGATGCAGCGGCTGGATGATCAGTATCTGATGCGCCCCTCCGAGGCGCCGCAGCTGAAACGCCTGCCGTCCGAGTACATGCGCGAGCATTGCTGGTACACGACCCAGCCGATGGAAACGGTGAACATGAAGGCGCTGCAGGTCACGCTGGAGATGATCAACGCCGAGAACCAGCTGCTCTTTGCCTCCGACTGGCCCCACTTCGATTTCGACCTGCCGCAGGAGATCTACGACCTGCCGTTCCTCAGCGAACAGGCCAAGCGCAACATCCTCGGGCTCAACGCGGCGAAGCTCTTCGGGCTCGATCCGCGGCCCGTGAAGTCCCTGTGATGGATTCCCCCCGTGAAGCCGGGTAGAACAGGTCGAAACGGGCCGGGGACAGGCATGAAGAAGGGCGAGAAAGACGAGGATTGGTCGCAGCGGCGCATCCAGTCCATCGAGGTGGGCTTCAAGGTGATCCGCGCCATGGAGGCCGCCGATGGCCCCATGCCGCTGCGCGACATCGCCGCCGCCGCCGGCATGCCGCCGTCGAAGGCGCATCTCTACCTCGTCAGCTTCATCCGCGAGGGGCTGGTCCGACAGGACCCCCACACCGGCCATTACGGGCTGGGCGCCTTTGCCATCCAGCTGGGCCATTCGGCGATCCGGCAGGTCGATATCGTCGACCTCGCACGCGAGGAACTGGGCGTGTTGCAGGCGGCGACCGGCTTTGCCACCTATCTCTCGCTCTGGGGCAACCGGGGCCCGGGGATCGTGTCGAAGGTCGATGGCCACCGGCAGGGCTCGCTGGCCGTGCGGCTGGGCTATGTGCTGCCGCTGACCGCCTCGGCCACCGGGCAGGTGTTCCTGGCCTGGCTCGACCGCGGCGTGACCGCGCCGATCCTGGACGAGGAGCGCAACAGCGCCCGACTGAGCGAGGAGAACTGGACGCTCAACCCCGACCTCATCGCCGATACCGAGCGTCTGGAGGCGCTGATCGAGGGCGTCCGCGAGCGCGGCTTTGCCACCTCGAAGAACAACATCAACGCCAATTTCGCCGCCATGGCCGCGCCGGTCTTCGACCATTCCGGCCAGATCGCTGCGACGGTCACGGTGCTGGGCTCGGACAAGTCGATGACCGGGACCAAGGCGAAGGCGGTCACCAGCGTCTTGCTGGAGACCACCGGAAGGTTGTCGCGGCGCCTGGGCTATGCGCCGCGCGTCAAGGGCTGAGGCTCAGAGCTTCAGCCCCAGCAGCTCCACCGCGTTGTCCTGGAAGATCTTGCGGCGCAGTTCTTCCGAGATGTCCATCCGCTCGATCAGGTTGATCGTCTCGCGGATGTAATAGGGCCCGCCCTCGGGGTCGAAAGGCGCGTCCGAGGCAAACAGCACCCGGCTTTCGCCGAAGAACTCGATGGCGTGCTCGATCGCCTTGCGCGAGCCGAAGGACGCGGTATCGGCGTAGAATTCCTTGAAATACTCCAGGTGCGGGCGTTTCAGCGCCGTCCGCACCACGCTCAGGTCGCGGTCCGAGGTCCGCTTGCCCATCTGGTCCCAGCCGGGGCCGACCCGACCTTCGAAATAGGGGATCATGCCGCCCGCGTGGTGGGTGATGATCTTCAGATCCGGCCATTTGTCGAAAAATTGCGAGAAGACCATGCGCGCCATCGCCGCCGAGGTCTCGTAGGGCCAGCCGAAGGTCCAGAAGATCTTGTATTCCGAGCGGCTCTCGGTCTTGTAATCGGCGAAGTCCTGACCGCGCGCCGGGTGCAGCCAGATCGGCTTGCCGACGCTGTTCATGTACTCGAAGAAGGGCGCATAGGCGGGCAGGTCCAGCGCGGTGCCGTTCACGTTGGTGAAGATCTGCATGCCGACCGCGCCCAGTTCCTCGATGGCGCGCTTCGATTCGGTGACCATCCCCTCGGGGTGGGTGATCGGCGCGGTGCCGACGAATCCCGGGAAGCGGTCGGGGTATTTCTGGCAAAGCTCGGCCATCGAATCCGAGCCGATCTTCGACAATTCCAGCGCGATCTCGGGATCGCCGAACTTCTCCAGCGGCGGCGAGGCCAGCGACAGGATCTGGCAGTAATCCTCGCCGAACATGTCCATCACCTCGAACCGCCGGCCGAGGTCGGTCATCATCGGCACATCGCCCGACCGCTTGGTCATGTCGCTCATCGAGCCGATCTGCTTGATCAGCGCGTTGAAAAACGGCTCGGGCCAGATGTGGTTGAATACGTCGATCTTTTTCATGCGCTCCTCCCGGGCGGCGAAGTCCGGCCGCGTGCGGGGCACGCGCCACCCGCGCGTGTTGCGGGCCGCATCATTCAACATTGTATTTCGGACATACACAATATCAAATCTCAGGGAACCTGCGACGCAGCGGAGCCTCGGCGGGGGCATGGACAATCGCGCGGGCTTGGGCAAAGTCAGACCCCGGGCGCGGGAAGGTGAGCGATGCGGAACAGATTGATCCTCGATACCGATGGCGGCGTGGATGACGCGCAGGCGCTCTTGATGCTGATCGCCGCCGGGCGGGTGCCCGATGCGGTGACCACGGTCTTCGGCAACGTCGATCTGGAGACGGCGACCGGCAATATCCTCAGCGTGCTGACCCATGCGGGGGTCCCCGCCGTGCCGGTCCACAAGGGCGCGGCGGCGGCGCTGATCAACCCGCCCATCGCCGCGCGCGAGATCCATGGCGAGGATGGCCTCGGCGGTGCACCCCGCCCGGCGACGCTGCCCGAACCGGCGGGCGCCGATGCGGTGGCCTTCCTGACTACCGAGCTGCGCGCCGCCATCGCCGGGGGCTGGACGGTCGATCTGATGATGATCGGCCCGTTGACCAACCTGGCGGGTCTGGTCCTGCGGGAGGCGCCGGACTGTGCGGCGGGCGTCGGGCGGCTGGTGATCATGGGCGGCACCATCGACGGGCGCGGCAACGTGACGCCCGCCGCCGAATTCAACATCTACGCCGACCCCGAGGCCGCGCAGATCGTGCTGACCGCGGGCCTCGATTGCACGCTGGTCCCGTGGGAGGCCTGCGCCGATCACCGGATGCCGGGCGATCAAGTGGCCGCGTTTTTCAGGGGCCTGCCGGACGGCGACCTTGCCCGCTTCTCTGCCGCCCTCTCGAACCATGCGATGGGGGTTATCAAGGGCTTTACCGGCAAGGATTATTTCCGCTTCGTCGATCCGCTGGCGGCCGCGTGCTGATGAAACCCGGGATCGTCACCGAAAGCCTGCGCGCCTCGCTGGCCGTCTCGCTCGCCCCTGGCCTCACCCGCGGGATGGTCGTCGTCGACCCCTCGGGCCGCCTCGGCACCCCGCCCGTCACGCTGGTCCGCCGCTGCGACATCGCCCGCGTCATCGCCCTCTATTCCGCCTCGGTATCCGCATGACCCTTCCCGACGACCTGCTGATCAATCCCAAGGACGAAGTGGCGATCCGCCAGCGCCTGACCGCGTCGCGCGCGGCGATCTGCCCGCCGACCGGCGCGTCCGGGTGGGGCGGCTCCTGGACGTGCATTCGCGGATGTGGCTTGAGGATCAGGAGGGATCGTCATCGCCGGGCGCCGCATCGCCTATGTGGACCCCTCGGATCGTGGCCGGGGACGGCGGCGGAGACGGTGGACCGCTCCCCCCTGATGGCCGTGCCGGGCTTCGGTGAGGTGCACAAGCGCATCGAATCGAGCTCGCACCTCTCCCCGGAATGGGAGGCGGCGCTGGTGCTGCCGCGTGGCAATACCTGGACCTGCGAGGCGAGCCACGAGTTCTCCAACGTCGATGGTCCGCAGACGCTGGATTTCTGGCTGGCGGCGCGGCTGGCGGGCTCGCCGCTAAAGATCTTTCCGCTGCCCGGCTCGGCCGTGCCGCCCACCGCCTCATGTATGGGGCGGCGGGTATTTCGGGCGTGACGAGCAGGCGGCGTTCCTGGCGGCAAGCCTGATGGTCGCGGGGCTGGACGAGGTGATGGACTGGCCGGCGGTGTGGTACCCCGAGAACCCCTCGCACGCGCGGCTGTGGGGGATGATCGAGGCGACCTTTGCCGCGCGTGGTGTGGTCGAGGGGCATGCGG
>JAUCDD010000003.1:0-39695 GCA_034675505.1 Melaminivora sp.
ACCCGATGTCCACCTGGAGAAAAACCCGCCCTGTTCACGGGCGAGTTGGGTCCAAAGAGGATTGAGGCCAAGCGACTAGCCTTATCCAACCAAGGCTTGCAACTCTTTGGACGCTGAGCAAGGCAGGCGCTGGACTTCCTTAACCACGTTGACCTGCAGAGCCACCTTCGCCACATCCAGAACATTCCTGGCCAGCGAATAGCTGCCCTTGGCCTGTAGCCAAGTCAGCACTTCGGCCAGGTGCCAGATCGAGGCGCTGCCCTCATGCACCGGCGCGGGAAAAGTACCCGCATGAGCGAGCATAAGCTTGCGCATCGCCTGACGCGATACGCCCACCAGTTCGGCCACATCGGTCAGACCGACTAAATCCGGCGCCGCCTCCACCAACTTCGCCGAAGGGACAGCACGCTTCACGTCGGTCAGCGCACTGCGCACGGCCACCTGCGCGCTCTCGGCTTCGCGAGTGAACTCCAGCGCCAGACGCCCGGCTGTCCGATACCCACCAAGGCATCATCGCAGCCAGCATCGCCCAGACGCTCGACCAGCTTATCCGGATCACTGTCATGCTCGGCAAGCTGATACTTCAAGGTGAAGGTGTATTCCATGGGTTAATCCTCGGATGAAGAGCCTGCTTCGCTTTGTCGCTGATGGGTCGTGCAGTTGTCCACCACCCGCCGCAGTGCTCGGGCATGGTTGCTAGGGTTCTTCGGCGTGCTCCACACGCTGGTGATACAGAACTCGCCGCAGCGGCATTCATCGTCGTTGTAGGGGCAGTAGATCCTGCCCCAGGCGTGACTGCCGCCTACCGTGACGCGCCAGCCCTGTGCTTCCGCGTGCTTGAGCGCCTCTTCGACCTCTTTCTTCGGGTGCGAGGGACGGGTCATTAAGAAGTCTCCAGTATGGGAATGAACTGTCAAGGTTGTCAACTGACAACCTGACGAGAAATGACTTATACCAATGCGCTCAGCAGTGGTACGACCGTGTTGCTTGGCAACAGGGTGGGCGCATAGGTGCCGCCTTCTACCCAGGCATCGACCATGTTGGCCCACTCCTGCAGCATGTGGCGACGCGGCTCGGCGTACTCGGCCTTGTTGTAGACCGAGCGCGAGGAACGGCCGTCCTCATGGGCGAGGCACTTCTCGATCCAGTCGCCATTGAAGCCGACCTCGTTGAGCAACGTCGAGCCTGTGCGGCGCAGGTCGTGGACGGTGAAAGGCTCCAGCGGTAGGCCAGCGGCCTTGGCGCGCTCGGACACGATCTGGGTCACGCGGTTGAGCGTCGCTTTCGACATGCAGCGATGGCGTCGTAGCGCGACGGCAGGACGAACTTCGACCCCGCCGCGCAAGTGTGCAGCGCGATCAAGATATCCACGGCCTGACGCGACAGATAGACCATGTGCGGGTTGCGACCCTTCATCCGTGACTTCGGAATCGTCCAGGTGGCGTTCTCAAAATCAACCTCCGCCCAAGTCGCCTCGATCAGTTCGCTCTTGCGTACCAGCGTCAGCACAATCATCCGTAGCGCCAGCCGGATGGTGGGGTAGGTGGCCACCGACTCCATCTGCCGGGACATCAGGCGGATCTCCATCGGTGAAAGCGCACGGTCCTTGGGCACGAAGGTCGCAATCGAAGCCGCGCCCACGCCGGCGGCTGGGTTGTCCACCTTCTCGCCATGCAGGATGGCGAAGGCATAGACCTGCTTCACGATATCGCGGACATGTACCGCGGTGGCGGGGGCGCCCCGCCCCTTCACCCTGCCGCACAAGGCGCGCAAGTCATCGGCGGTGATTTCGGTGAGCAACCGGTTCTTAAAGGCCGGCAGTATGTCCCGATCGACAATGCTCTTGCGCATCGCTCGCGTGCTGTCGGCCATCTTGGCGCCGGCAAGCCATTGAGCGGTCATGTCGCCAAAGTTTTTGGCGGCGGTCAGGCGGCGCTTCTCGCGCTGCTTCTCATGCGCCGGGGACTTGCCCTGGGCGACAGCCTTCTTGGCGTCCAGCAGCTTTTCGCGGGCCAATGCCAGCGAAATACCGGCCAGCCCGTACCGGCCAATGGTCAGCGTCTCCCGCCGCCCGTTGAGACGGTAATCGAAGCGGAAGGTGACGGTACCGGTGGGAGATACCGTCACGTACATGCCGTCACGGTCGGAAGCCTTATAAGCCATCGACTTAGGCTTGAAATTGCGCAGTGCGGTGTCGGTAAGCATCGAGGTTTTCCTCCTGTTCATGACGGCTTTTACCGTCAGGGGTCAGGAGACCTGCTGATGCCCGGAAAGCCGCATGAAACAAGCTTTCCAGAGGAGTCATTTACCGTCAAAGACCGATTTGGTCTAAATAGTAAACGAGAGGGTCTTAATCCGACCTCCGGTTCTTACCGTCAGCTCTACCGTCAACCCGTTGCGCTGGCCGGCGATAGTTACCGAAAGCTTTCGTGACGTATTTCCTTTAAAATCAATACGTTACGACGGATTTTTCGATAGGTGGCGATAGTCCCCGAAGGACCCGATTTCACTCCCACTCAATCGTCGCCGGCGGCTTGCTGCTCACGTCGTAGGTCACGCGGTTGATGCCGCGCACCTCGTTGATGATGCGGCTGGACACGCGCTTGAGCAGCGCATACGGCAGCTCGGCCCAGTCGGCCGTCATGAAGTCGGTGGTCTGCACGGCGCGCAGCGCGACCACGTAGTCATAGGTACGGCCGTCGCCCATCACGCCCACGCTCTTCACCGGCAGGAAGACGGTGAAGGCCTGGCTGGTCAGCTCATACCAGTTCTTGCCCGTGGCCGGATCGACCGTGCCGCGCAGCTCTTCGATGAAGATGGCGTCGGCGCGGCGCAGCAGGTCGGCGTATTCCTTCTTCACCTCGCCCAGGATGCGCACGCCCAGGCCGGGGCCGGGGAAGGGATGGCGATAGACCATCTCGCGCGGCAGGCCCAGGGCCAGGCCGAGCTCGCGCACCTCGTCCTTGAACAGGTCGCGCAGGGGCTCCAGCAGTTTCAGGCCCAGCTGCTCGGGCAGGCCGCCCACGTTGTGGTGGCTCTTGATGGTGACGGCCTTCTTGCTCTTGGCGCCGCCGGACTCGATCACGTCCGGGTAGATGGTGCCCTGGGCCAGGAAGGTGACGCCCTGGTGGCCACCGCCGGCGGCCTTGAGCTTTTCGGCCTCGGCCTTGAACACATCGACGAACAGGCCGCCGATGATCTTGCGCTTTTGCTCGGGCTCGCTCACCCCGGCCAGCTTGCCCAGGAACAATGCGCTCGCGTCCACGCGGATGACGCGGGCATGCAGCTTGCCGGCGATCATCTCCATGACCATGTCGCCCTCGTGCAGGCGCAGCAGGCCGTGGTCCACGAACACGCAGGTCAGGCGGTCGCCGATGGCGCGGTGGATCAGGGCGGCCGCGACGCTGGAATCGACGCCGCCGGACAGGCCCAGCAGCACCTCCTCGTCGCCCACCTGCTCGCGGATGCGCGCCACGGCCTCATCGACGTAGTTGCCCATGACCCAGTCGGCCCGGGCGCCGCAGATGCCCACCACGAAGCGCGACAGCAGCGCCGCGCCCTGCGGGGTGTGCGTGACCTCGGGGTGGAACTGCACGGCGTAGTAGTGCCGCGCCTCGTCCGCCATGCCGGCGATGGGGCACGACGCGGTGGAGGCCATCAGCTTGAAGCCGGGCGGCAGCTCGGTGACCTTGTCGCCGTGGCTCATCCACACTTTCAGCATGCCGTGGCCTTCGGGCGTGGCGAAGTCCTGGATGTCCTTGAGCAGCTCGGTGTGGCCACGCGCGCGCACCTCGGCGTAGCCGAATTCGCGCTGGGGCGAGCCTTCCACCTTGCCGCCCAGCTGCATGGCCATGGTCTGCATGCCGTAGCAGATGCCCAGCACGGGCAGGCCGAGCTCGAACACGGCATCGGGCGCGCGGTCATCGACTTCGTACACGCTGGCGTGGCTGCCCGACAGGATCACGCCCTTCAAGCGCCCGTCGGCGGCGAACTCGCGCACCCACTCGCTGCTCACGTCGCACGGGTGCACCTCGCAGTACACCTGCGCCTCGCGCACGCGGCGGGCGATGAGCTGGGTGACCTGGGAGCCGAAGTCGAGGATGAGGATCTTGTCGTGCTGCATGGGGGGCAGGTAAGCGGTTGGATGGGGCGGCAGCCCCGTTCAGGAGAGGTGGAGCACACCGTCAGCGCATGGTGGTACGGGGTGACGGATGAGAGGTGACAGGTCAGGGGTGCGGGGCTGATGGGTCATCGTGCGGCGCTGCCCTTCGCGCCATAGTCGGCCGCCAGTTTGGTCGCGACCCCCTGGCAGCCAGCCGGGGTCTTCGCGCTCGCCCGGTGTGCTCCAAAAACGGGTTTTGGGTCAATTTTTAGTAAAAAAGGCTGCATGCCGGCGCCAATCAAGCGTGAGCAGCTATGAAAATCATAGTATTCAGGCCTCCGGCAGGGTGACCTGCCAGTTGGCCTCCTGCAGCCGGGCGTTGAGCTCGCGCAGCTGGCGCGCCAGCTCCTCGATCTGCCTTTGCGTGGCGGCCACGTCCAGCTGGGGCACCCACTTGATCTCGCGCATCGAGTAGCGGTCGGTGTCCTGGCGCGTGGCCTCCACGGCCTGCGTCAGCACCGCGTGGCGCTGGGCCAGGGCCTCGCGCTCGCCCAGCACCTGCGCCAGCGGCCGGCCGTCCGGCAGGCGGGCACTGGCGTTGGCGGCGTTGATGCGCTGCACCAGCACGCGCTGCTCGTCGATCACGGCAAAGCACTCGGCCAGCAGCGCAGCCACGTCCTCCTGCGGCGCGTCGCCCTCCTGCGCCAGCGCGTTGTGCGCGATGCGCGCGCGCAGCGACAGGATTTTCTTGTTCTGATCGGCGCGGATCAGCAGGGCTTCGGCAAGCTGCATGGGCGGGGCTCCTTGAAGGTATGGCCGGGGCGGGGCGCAATGGCTGGCGACCTGCGTTGCCCGTCAGTCGGCGCGGTAGTTGGGCGCTTCCTTGACGATCTGCACGTCGTGCACGTGCGACTCGCGGATGCCGGCGGCCGTGATCTCGACGAATTCGGCGCGGTCGTTCATCTCGGCAATCGTCGCGCAGCCGCAGTAGCCCATGGCCGCGCGTACGCCGCCGGCCATCTGGAACACGATGCTGACCATGCTGCCCTTGTAGGGCACGCGGCCTTCGATGCCCTCGGGCACCAGCTTGTCGGCGTTGGGGTTGCCGGTGGTGGCTTCCTGGAAGTAGCGGTCGGCGCTGCCCTGCTGCATGGCGCCGATGGAGCCCATGCCGCGGTAGCTCTTGTAGCTGCGGCCCTGGTAGAGGATGACCTCGCCGGGCGCTTCCTCGGTGCCGGCGAACATGCCGCCCATCATGATGGTCGAGGCACCGGCGGCAATCGCCTTGGCGATGTCGCCCGAGAAGCGGATGCCGCCGTCGGCGATCAGCGGCACGCCGGTGCCCTTGAGGGCGGTGGCCACGCTGTCGATGGCCATGATCTGCGGCACGCCCACGCCGGCGACGATGCGCGTGGTGCAGATGGAGCCGGGGCCGATGCCGACCTTCACGGCGTCGGCTCCGGCCTCGACCAGCGCCAGCGCCGCCGCGCCGGTGGCGATGTTGCCGCCGATCACATCCACAGCGGGATAGTTCTGCTTGACCCAGCGCACGCGGTCGATCACGCCCTTGCTGTGGCCGTGCGCCGTGTCCACCACCAGCGCATCGACGCCGGCGCGCACCAGCAGCTCCACGCGCTCCTCGGTGCCCGCGCCCACGCCCACGGCGGCGGCCACGCGCAGGCTGCCGGCGGCGTCGCGCGCGGCGTTGGGGAAGCTGGTCTGCTTGTTGATGTCCTTGACGGTGATCAGGCCCTTGAGCTCGAAGGCGTCGTTCACCACCAGCAGCCGTTCGAGCTTGTGGCGGTTCAAGAGCTGCTTGGCCTCGGCCGGCGTGGTGCCGTCTTTTTCATTGACGGTGATGAGCTTTTCGCGCGGCGTCATGATCTCGCGCACCTTGACGTCGTAGCGCGTCTCGAAGCGCACGTCGCGGCTGGTGACGATGCCGATCACCTTGCCGCCGTCGCACACCGGAAAGCCCGAGATGCCCAGGTTCTCCGACAGCTGCAGCACCTGCAGCACGGTGTGCTCGGGGGTGATGACCACCGGGTCGTGGACCACGCCCGATTCATGGCGCTTGACCTTGGCCACTTCGGCCGCCTGCTGCTCGGCCGTCATGTTCTTGTGCACCACGCCGATGCCGCCCTCCTGGGCGATGGCGATCGCCAGGCGCGCCTCGGTCACGGTATCCATGGCGGCGGACACCAGGGGCAGGTTGAGCTGGATGTTGCGCGTGAAGCGCGTCGCGAGCGAAGTGTCCTTGGGCAGGACCTGGGAGTACGCCGGCACCAGCAACACATCGTCGAAGGTGAGCGCTTTTCCGAGTAGGCGCATGAGTGAGAGCTCCAAAAAAACGATTGTACCCGCCGTGCGACGAGCTCCCGGGGCCGCGGGCACGCCGCGATGGCGGCTGAAAAGGCGCCGGGCTACACTCGTCCGCATGCAACGCAAACCGCTTTTTCTGCTCGTGCTGGCCGGTTTCTGGGCCTTTGGCGCGTCCGCGCAGTGGCAATGGATAGACAAGGATGGGCGCAAGGTGTTCAGCGACCGGCCGCCGCCCCAGGAAGTGCCGGACAAGAACGTGCTCAAGCAGCCTGCCCCGCGCAGCGCGCTGCCCGCGCCTGCCCCCGCCGCCGGCGACGCGCCTGCCGGGGCGGCCTCCGCGGCGCCCCTGCGGCCGGCGGCGCCCACCGGCGACAAGCAGCTGCAGGACAAGAAGGCCAAGGCCGAAGCCGCCGAGGCCGCGCGCAAGCAGGCCGAGGAAAAGGCCCAGGCCGACCGCCAGGCAAAGGCGCGCGCCGAGAACTGCACGCGCGCGCGCCAGGCGAGCAGCACCCTGGGCTCCGGCATTCCCCTGGCCCACACCAATGCCGCAGGCGAGCGCGGCTACATGGACGAGGCCACGCGCGCGGCCGAACTCAAGCGCGCGCAGGACGTCATCGCCAGCGACTGCAGCAAATAGGCGGCTCCCCCTGGGGGCCACCCCGGGCCAGCCCAAGCCACTGCCCTGCAGTGGCTTTTTTGTCCATTGATGAAAACCCTTTTTCAAACAATCGGGATATTCTAAAAAATTGGAAATTAATTTTCCGAAAAGGAGCGTCCATGCCCACCGCCACCGCCCATCCGGTACTCGCCGCCCTGCGCGACAGCGCCGCGCACGAGCACCTCACCGCGCTGCGCCGCGATTCCACGCCTGGCCCGAGCTGGGCTTCGAGGAAAACCGCACCGCCGACCGCATCGCCACCGAACTGGGTGTGCTGGGCATACCGTTCCACCGGGGCATCGGACGCACCGGCATCGTCGGCGTGGTCGAGGGCCAGCGCACCGACAGCGGGCGCAGCGGGGGCCTGCGCGCGGACATGGATGCGCTCGCCCTGTGCGAGCTCAACACCTTCGCCCACGCCTCGCGCCGCCCCGGCGTGATGCACGCCTGCGGTCATGACGGCCATACCGCCATGCTGCTGGGCGCGGCGCGCTACCTGTCGCAGACGCGCCGCTTCAACGGCACCGTCTACCTGATCTTCCAGCCCGCCGAGGAAGGCCGCGGCGGCGCGCAGGCCATGATCGCCGACGGTTTGTTCGAGCGCTTTCCGGCCGGCGGTCGCCCGCACAACTCGCCGGTGCTGCCGGTGGGCACCATCGCCGTGGCGCCCGGCGCCTGCCTGTCCTGGCCGACAGTTCACGCTGCGCATCTTCGGAAGGGGGGCCACGGCGCGCCCCCCGCCTGGCGGCCGATGCCGTGCTGGCCAGCGCGCACGTTCTCGGCCCTGCACCACATGTGCCGCGCGATGTGCCGCCCATGGAGGCGCCGTGCTCAGCGTGCGCCATCGGGCGGCGATGACGCGCGCAACGTCCTGCCCGACTGCGTGGAGCTCGGCGGCACCGTGCGCACCTTTCCGCGGACGTGCGGACCTGATCGAGCGGCGCATCGCCGAGGTGGCGCAGGCCACCGCCCAGGCGCACGGCGCGCGGGCCGAGCTGGAGTACACGCGGCTGTTTCCCCCCACCGTCAGCACCGAGCGCGAGGCCCGCTTCGCTGCCGAAGTGGCCACCCGCCTGGTGGGCGCGCAGAACGTGCGCACCCAGCCCATGCCATCCACGGCCTGGAGGACTTTTCTGCATGTTGCAGCAGCGCCCGGCGCCTACCTGCGGTGGGGCAAGGGGAGCCGAGCAGGGCCGCCCCTGCACAACCCCAATTTCGATTTAACGACGCCATTGCGGTGGGCGCAAGCCTGCTGGCGAGCCTGGCCATGGGCGAGGCTGAGGGCTGCGCAGGCAGCAGCGCGCGTGCCGAGAGAAAAGTCGAAGACGAGGAGACAAACACCTGCCTGCTTTTGCGGGGCGGGGCCTGGTGAGCCTGGCTGCGCCGCCCTGTGCCGCTGGCGGCCGCGGGAGGAGGGGGGGGGGGGGGGGGGGGGGGGGGGGGGGGGGGGGGGGGGGGGGGGGGGGGGGGGGGGGGGGGGGGGGAAGGAGCGGGGGCGGGGGGGGGCGTTTTTGGGGGGGCAGGTGGGGCGGGGGGGGGGGGGGGGGGGCCGCACTGCTGGGCCGGCGTGACTAATACGCCGATCGAGGGTGGCCAGGGCCGCTTCAACCTGGGCAGCTACTCCAACCCGAAGCTCGACGAGCTCACGCGCCGCGTCGGCATCGAGGCCGACCCCGGCGCAGCGCAAGGCGCTGCGCGCGAGGCGTGGCGCGGTGCAGGGCGACATCCCCGTGCGCGCGCCCGCCTGGCCTGGGGCGCGCCAAGGTGGACGTGGGGCAGCAGCCCGACAATAGCCAGCCGCTGCGCTACATCAACGTGCACTGGTCCGGCCCTGCGCCACCGCCCACCTCCACGCCGCCTGCGCCCTCGCCGCCCCGCCGCCCTCGCCCATCGCCGCCCAGCGCGTACGCGCCCGCTATGCGCAGCTGACGGCCCGCCACCGGCAGGTGGCGGACTATGTGCCGGCGCACCCCTTCGAGGCCGCCACGCTCAGCATCGACGCCATGGCGCGGCGCTGCGGCGTGTCGGTAGCGACGGTGAACCGCTTTGCCGCCAGCCTCGAATACGACGGCTACAGCGCATTTCGCGCGCACTGGCAGCGGGCGCTGCAGCAGCAATCGCCCCAGGAGCCGCTGGACAAGCTGCAGCGCCAGCGCAGCGCCGCCACGCCCACGCAGGAGCGCTTGCGCACGGCCCCGCACGCCGGCGCGGCGCAGCTGCAGACAGCGGGTGCGCTGCTCGACCCGGCAGCGCTCGAGTGCGTGGCCGCGCTGCTGGCGCGGGCGCGGCGTATCGCCGTACTGGGCAGCGACGTCACGGCCTACCTGGCCGGCTACTTCGCCAGCTACGCCGGACTCTTCCACCCCAACGTCGAAGCGGTGAGCGGCCTGGGCGGCGTGACGGAAGCACAGCGCCGCCTCATGGCGCTGACCCCCGAGGACGTATTGCTCGTCCTGTCGCTGCCGCGCTACTCGACCCACACCATCGAGCTGTGCGCGGAGGCCAGCGACGCGGGCGTGCCCGTGATCGCCGTGACGGACAGCCCGCACGCACCGGTACTGGCCCACGTACGCCACGCGCTGATCGCGCCCGCGCAGCACCCCATGCTGCCCGCATCCGGCGTTGGCCTGCTGGGCCTGCTGGAGAGCCTGTGCATGCTGCTGGCCACCAGCGGCCCGCGCTCAAGCGACGAGCTGCTGCGCATGGCCCAGGCAGGCGCCCGCTTCCGGGTGGATGCGCGCGCCCAGCCCGCGCGCAAGCCCAGGGCCTGAATCCAGCGACGCCACCTCCCAACGCATGCACGCTGCCAGCACAGCCACCGGCTTCTCGCACGCCCTGCCCTACCCGGGCGGGCGCCAGCCCGTCTTTGGCGACGATGTGGTCGCCTCCTCGCAGCCGCTGGCCGTGGCGGCAGGCATGGCGCAGTTCGAACGGGGCGGCAATGCCATCGACGCGGCGCTGGCGGCAGCAGCCGCGCTGGCCGTGGTCGAGCCCACGAACAACGGCCTGGGCGGCGACCTGTTCGCCCTGGTGTGGGATGGCCAGGCCCTGCACGGCCTGGACGCCTCGGGCTGGGCCCCGCGCGGGTGGGTGCGCGAGCGCTTCGCCGCGCAGGGTGAGCGCATGCCCTATGGCGGCTGGGGCAGCGTCACCGTGCCCCGGCCAGGTGGATGGCTGGCGCGCGCTGCACCAGCGCTTTGGCAGCCGCCCCCTGGGCCAGCCTGTTCGACGCAGCCATCGGCCATGCGCGCGGCGGCTTCATCGTGCCGGCGGGCGTGGCGCACAAGTGGCCGCTGCACGTGCCGCGGCTGGCGTGCGAGCCCGGCTTCGCCGGCACCTTCCTGCCGCAGGGGCGCGCTCCGCAGGCCGGCGAGCGCTTTGCCAATGTGCCCTTGGCCCACACCCTGGAGCGCATCGCCCGGCAAGGCGCGCGCGAGTTCTACGAAGGCCACACCGCTGACCTCATGCTGGCGCATGCGCGCGTGCACGGCGGCGCCTGGCGGTCCGACGACCTGGGCGACTACCAGGCACAGTGGGTGCAGCCGCTGGCCCAGCGGGTGTGGGGCGACTGGTGCGTGCACGAACTGCCGCCCAGCGGACAGGGCATCGCCGCCTTGCAGGCCCTGGCCATGCTGGTGGCGCGCGGCAGCGAGCTGCCGGCCGACCCGGACGACCCCCGCCACGCTGCACTGGCTCATCGAGGCCACGAAGCTGGCCCTTGCCGACCTGTACCCGCATGTGGGCGACCCCGCGCACCTGCGCCTGGAGCCCGCGCAGTGGCTCGCGCCCGACTATGTGCGCGCCCGCGCGGCGCTGATCGACCCCGCTGCACGCGCAGCACCCGGTCTCTGGCCTGGGCGGGCCTGGCACGGTGTACCTGTGCACGGCGGATCGGCACGGGCGCATGGTCTCGCTGATCCAGTCCAACTACGACGGCTTCGGCAGCGGCGTGGTGCCCGCCGGCACGGGCGTGGCGCTGCACAACCGCGGCGCGGGCTTTTGCCTGCAGGCCGGGCACCCCAACTGCGTGGGCCCGCGCAAGCGGCCATTCCACACCATCATCCCGGGCTTCATCACGCGCGGCGGACAGCCCTTCATGGCCTTCGGCGTGATGGGCGGGCCGATCCAGCCGCAGGCGCATGTGCAAGTGCTGGCGCGCATGCTGCGCTATGGCCAGAACCCGCAGGCCGCCCTTGATGCGCCGCGCTGGCGCATCGAGCCGGGCCAGGGCCTGTACCTGGAGCCCGGCTTTCCTGCAGCGTGGCGCGCGGGCCTGGAGGCGCTGGGCCACCGCATCCTGCCGGTACCCGAGCCGACCCTGGAGTTCGGCGCCGGGCAGATCCTGTGGCGGCTGCCCCAGGGCGGCTGGGGCGGCGCCTCGGACGGCCGGCGCGACGGCCATGCCGCGGCGCGTTGAGCGCGCTTCAGTACCCCTGCTTGGCGCCTGGGCGGCGGCTGGCGAACAGCCCCGCGGCGCGTGCGCCCTGGCTCGCGAAGCGCTGGCGGCGCGCCACCTTGGGATCGACGGTCAAAGGGCGGCAGCCCTCCACGCGGTCGCCATCGCGCAGCAGCTGGGACAAGGGCGCGCTGCGGCCCCAGATGCCGAAGGACAACCCTGCCAGCGCTCCCGCATCCAGCCCGGCCGCTGCCAGCGCGGCGCCAAGGGTGGCGTCGGCGGGCAGGGCCAGCTCCCATTCGCGCACCTCGCCTGGCGCGGGCGATACGCACACCGTGATGCGCAGCAGCGCCGCCCCGTCAGCCATAGACCTGCTCGGCGCGCTTGACGAACGCATCGACCAGCGTGGCGGCAATGCGGTCGAACACGGGGCCGACCAGCGCCGCCAGCGTGCGGCTGTCGAAACCGTAGCGCAGCGCCAGCTCGACCTTGCAGGCGCGCTGCGTGCCGTCGCCCACCGGATGGAACTGCCAGTCGCCGTCGAGCTGGGAGAACGGTCCTTCGACCAGCTCCATCCTGACGCGCCGGCCCGCCTCATGCGTGTTGCGGGTGACGAAGGACTTCTTGATGCCGCCAAGGGCGATGCCGACCTCGGCCGTCATGCCGTGCTCGTCCTGGGTGAGCACCCGGGCCTGGTCGCACCAGGGCAGGAACTCCGGGTAGCGCGCCACGTCGGTGACCAGCGTGAACATTTCTTCGGGGCTGTACCAGATCAGGACGGACTTGTTGACGGTTTTCATGGCAAGGCAGGGTGCGGGGATGCGGCCCCTAGAATCGACGGCGCAGGGCGACAAGCATTGTAGGGAAGGCGTTTGAAACTTCCGGTTTGCGCCTCAACTACAAGAGCCATGGCCAAGAAACCCGACCCGAACCCCCGCATCGCCGAGAACAAGAAAGCGACCTACAACTATTTCTTCGAGGAACGGCACGAGGCTGGGATGGTGCTGCACGGCTGGGAGGTCAAGGCGCTGCGCGCAGGCAAGGCGCAGCTGACCGATGGCTACGTGACCATCAAGGACGGCGAGCTGTACCTGCTGGGCTGCCAGATCAACCCGCTGCGCACGGCCTCCACCCACGTCAGCCCGGACGCCGCACGCATCAAGAAGCTGTTGATGCACAAGGATGAGATCCGCCGCCTGATCGGCAAGGTGGAGCAAAAGGGCTACACCCTGGTGCCCCTGAAGCTCTATTGGAAGGACGGCCGCGCCAAGTGCGAGATCGCCCTGGCCAAGGGCAAGGCCGAGCACGACAAGCGCGACACCATCAAGGAGCGCGAGGGCAAGCGCGAGGTGGAGCGCGCCATGAAGGTGCACCACCGCTGACCGGCGCCGCGCCGGCGCCGGACGGCCTTTTTCCTGACAAGCCCCGCGCGGCGGGCGCTCCTACACTGAATTGTTTCAATCAGGAGCGTTCCATGAAAATCCTCGCCACCGCCCTCATGGGTACCGCGCTGCTGGCCGGCTGCGCCAGTGGCCTGTGGTCCGGCAAAACCGGTGCCGGCGCACCCGACATGCCGACCCGCGCCGCCGATGGCCGCCTGATCGGCCCGAACGGCAACACGCTCTACACCTACGCCCGCGACACCCAGGGAACCTCGGCCTGCAACGACCAGTGCGCCACCAACTGGCCGCCCCTGGCCGTGGCGCCGCAGGCCCGGGCGATGGGCGACTACAGCATCATCACGCGCGCCGACGGCACGCGCCAGTGGGCCTACAAGGGCCAGCCGCTGTACTACTTCGCCAAGGACTCCAGGAACGGCGACATGGCCGGCGAAGGCATGGGCGGCAACTGGCGGACCGTGCGCCCCTGAGTCCGGGGCGCGCGGGCGTCAGCGCAGCGCCCCCAGGGGGTGGGCGTGTGCCGGCCAGGGGCTGGCGAAGAACGCCTGCACCAGTGCGGGCGGCACGTCCTCGACACGCGCCGGCTGCCATTGCGGCGCATGGTCCTTGTCCACGGCCAGGGCGCGGATGCCCTCCACCGTCTCGCTCTGGCCGGGGCGCAGATGGAAGCAGTGGCGCACCATGTCGCGCTCCATGCGCAGGTCTTCGGCCAGGGTCATGGTGCGGGCTCGGCGGATCTGCTCCAGCACCACATGCAGCATGAGCGGCGAGCGCTTGCGCAGCAGCTGCGCCGTGGCGCGCTCCCATTCGCCGCCGGCGGCCTCCAGCGCCTGCACGATGGCCGTGGCGTCCGGCAGCGCGAAATATTGGTCGATTTGCGCTCTTGCCGTTGTCAGCGGCTGGCCTGCAGCTACAAATTTAGAAGCAACAAAATCCTGCACCGCCTGGCCGTTGGCGAACTGCTGGCCGCCCAGCTGCTCCCATACCTCGGCCTGCTGGCTGGAGGGCAGATGGCCGTCGGCCAGCTTGAATTCGATGGCGTCGGCAGCGCCTATGGTTTCGCCCGTCAGGGCCAGCCACTCACCCACCCGTCCCGGGCAGCGCGACAGGAACCAGCCGCCGCCCACGTCGGGGAACAGGCCGATGATGGTCTCGGGCATGGCCATCCTGGTGCGCTCCGTGGCGACGCGCAGGCTGGCGCCCTGGCTGATGCCCATGCCGCCGCCCATGACGATGCCGTCCATGAAGGCGATGTAGGGCTTGCCCAGGGTGTGGATCAGGTGGTTGAGGGCGTATTCCTCGGTGAAGAAGTCTTCCAGCTCGGGGTTGCCGCTGGTGGCGGCGGAGTGCAGGAAGCGAATATCGCCGCCCGCGCAGAACGCGCCAAACGCACCCTCGCGCCCGTTGCCGCGGATGGCCACGGCCAGCACCCGGTCATCGTGCTGCCAGGCCAGCAGCGCCGCCCGCAGGTCGCGCACCATGGCCAGCGACAGGGCATTCAGCGCCCGCGGCCGGTTCAGCGTGATGCAGCCGACCTGGCCGCGTACCTCGGCCACGATATCGCTGTGCCTGTTGACTTCTTGCGTCATGTCCTTTGCTCCTTCCATCCAAGCAGTTCATTGAAAACCAGGGCGGCGATCACCAGCGTGCCGCCCATCAACACGGCGGGCGCGGGCCGCTCGCCCGCTCCCACCCAGGCCAGCAGGATGCCGAAGATGACCTCCAGCAGGCCGAGCAAGGCGATTTCCGGGGCCTTCAGCACGCGGCCGCAATAGACCACCAGCACGCACGGGATCGCCAGCTGCACCAGGCCCAGCAGCGCCAGCAGCGTCAGGTCGCGGCCGGACGCCGCGAACGGCAGCGCCCAGGGCAGCGTGGCCAGCGACGAGAGTGCCGCGCCGACGAACACGGCAGGTACCAGGTCCACCGCCAGGCCCCGGGACTGGGCGTGCTGCACCACCGTCCAGTTGACCGCTGCGGCGACGGGGATGCACAAGGCCACGGCCAGCCCCACGGGCGACAGGCCTGCGACCTGCGCGCCGTACATCCAGACGATGCCCGCGCCAGCGGCCGCGATGGCGCTCCAGGTGCGCGGGGCGATGCGGTGGCCGATGAAGATGCGTGCCACCAGCGCCGTGAGCAGCGGCCCCGCCGCCATGGTGACCAGGACGTTGGCCACCGGCATCAGGGTGATGGCCACCATGAAGGCGGTGAACATCACGCCCCAGCACAGGCCCGAGATCCACAGCGGCGCGCCGCCGCGCAGCACCGGGGCGAATGCGTTGCGCCCGCGCAGCAGCGGCAGGATCACCAGCAGCGACACCAGCATGAAGAAGCTGCGCCAGAAGGTGATCTCGAAGCTGCGCGCCTGCTCCAGGTGGCGCGTGACCACGCCGGCGATCGACCACATCAACGCTGCCGCAGCCATCAGCCACACCGCCCGGCCGTGCGTCAGGCCGGCCGGCGCGGGCGCGGGGACTGCTGCGCCAGCGTCCACGTCAGGCGCTCTCGCGGCTGGCGCGCTTGCGCTCGTGTTCCTTGAGGTGGCGCTTGCGCAGGCGAATGCTCTTGGGCGTGATCTCCACCAGCTCGTCGTCCTCGATGAACTCGACGCCGTATTCCAGCGTCAGGTCGATGGGCGGGGTGACCTTGATGGCGTCTTCCTTGCCGCTGACGCGGAAGTTGGTGAGCTGCTTGGTGCGGGTGGCGTTGACGATCAGGTCGTTGTCGCGGTTATGGATGCCGACGATCATGCCTTCATAGACCGGGTCGCCCGCGCGCACGAACATGCGCCCGCGGTCGTCCAGCTTGCCCAGGGCATAGGTGAAGATTTCGCCGTCGTCCATGCTGATCAGCACGCCGTTCTTGCGCCCGCCGATCTCGCCCTTGTGCGGCTCGTAGCTGTCGAAGATGTTGCTGATCAAGCCCGAGCCGCGCGTCAGGTTCAGGAACTCGTTGGTGAAGCCGATCAGCCCGCGCGCGGGGATGCGGTATTCCAGGCGCACCCGGCCGCGGCCGTCCGGCTCCATGTTCACCAGCTCGCCCTTCCTCTCGCCCAGCGCCTGCATCACGCCGCCCTGGTGGCCTTCCTCGATGTCGGCGGTGACCAGCTCGATGGGCTCGCAGCGCTCGCCATCGATGTCCTTGAAGACCACGCGCGGCTTGGACACGGCCAGCTCGTAGCCCTCGCGGCGCATCTCCTCCAGCAAGATGGTCAGGTGCAGCTCGCCGCGGCCGGCGACCTCGAACACGCCGTCCTCGTCGGTTTCCTTCACGCGCAGCGCGACGTTGGAGCGCAGCTCCTTTTGCAGCCGGTCCCAGATCTGGCGGCTGGTCACGAACTTGCCCTCGCGCCCGGCCAGGGGCGAGGTGTTGACGCTGAAGTTCATGGTCAGCGTCGGCTCGTCGATCTTCAGCATGGGCAGCGGCTGCGGATTGGCCGGGTCGGTCAGGGTCTCGCCGATGCCGACGTTCTCGATGCCGTTGATGAGCACGATCTCGCCCGGGCCGGCTTCGCTGACCTGCACGCGGTCCAGCCCCTGGAACTGGTGGATCTGGTTGATGCGGCCCTTGTAGCTGGCGCCGTCCGCCCCGTGCATGACCAGCACGTCCTGGCTGGCGCGCAGCATGCCGGCCGTGATGCGGCCCACGCCGATGCGGCCCACGAAGGTCGAATAGTCCAGTGCCGAAATCTGCAGCTGCAGCGGCGCGCCGGCATCGCCGCCGGCCACGGGGACGTGCTTCAGCACGGTCTCGAACAGCGCCGCCATGTCGGGGCCCCACTGCTCGCCGGGCTGGCCCTGCTCCAGCGAGCTCCAGCCGTTGATGCCCGAGGCATAGACCACGGGGAAGTCCAGCTGCTCGTCGGTCGCGCCCAGCTTGTCGAACAGGTCGAACGCGGCGTTGACCACCTTGTCCGGATTGGCGCCGGGCTTGTCCACCTTGTTGACCACGACGATGGGCTTCAGGCCCAGCGCCAGCGCCTTCTTGGTCACGAAGCGCGTCTGCGGCATGGGGCCTTCCTGCGCGTCGATCAGGAGCACCACGCCATCGACCATGGACAGGGCGCGCTCCACCTCGCCGCCGAAGTCGGCGTGGCCGGGCGTGTCCAGGATGTTGATGTGCGTGCCGCCCCAGGAGGCGGCGCAGTTCTTGGCCAGGATGGTGATGCCGCGTTCGCGTTCGATGGCGTTGTTGTCCATCACCGTGTCCACGACCTTCTCGTGCGCGGCGAAGGTGCCGGACTGGCGCAGCAGCTGGTCCACCATGGTGGTCTTGCCATGGTCCACGTGGGCAATGATGGCGATGTTGCGGATTTGTTTGCTCATGACGTTGCTTTGCTTGTTTGCTTGTTGGCTTGTTGGCGGGCTTGTTTGTTGGCCTGGGCTTTTGGCTTGCGGGGGTGCTTGCGGTCAGCCGGAAGGTGGCGCGGAGGTGGCGCAGGCCGCGCCTGCGCGCCCGGGGCCCTGCAGGATCTGCTGGATCTCCACCGGGCTGAGCAGCCGGTCCGGTATCAGCTCGCCCGCCAGCACATGGCCCACGCCCAGCAATGCGGCGGGCTGGCGGCCATGGACGGCCACCGCCGGCGTATCGGGCCAGGGCCCGCGCCGGCGCAGGCCCGACAGGAAGCGCCCGGCCTCGTGCTCGTCCAGGGTGATGGGGGTATGGCTGGCCAGCAGCGACTGCACCGGCAACAGCCGGGCCAGGCGCGCATCCTCGTCCAGCGCCTCGAGCTCGCCCAGGGTGATGCAGCGCGACACGTCCAGCCCGCCGGTTTCGACGCGGCGCAGAAAAACCAGGTGGGCGCCGCAGCCCAGGGCTGCGCCGATGTCCTCACCCAGGGTGCGGATGTAGGTGCCCTTGCTGCATTTAGCTCTTATTTTTATAGCTGGATGTCCTTGTTCTGTGCGGGCAAGGGCCAGATCCAACTCAAAAACCTCGATTTCCCGCGCCGGGCGCTCCACTTCCACGCCGGCGCGGGCGTATTCGTACAGTGCGCGACCGTCCTTCTTGAGCGCGCTGTGCATGGGCGGCACCTGCCGGATGCGGCCGGTGAACCGGGCCTGCACGGCGGCCAGGCGCTCGGGCGCCAGCTGCTCGGGGTGCACCTCGCGCTGCTCCAGCACCTGCCCTTCCGCGTCGCCGGTGCTGGTGGTCGTGCCCAGCAGCGCCACGGCCTCGTAGGTCTTGGGCGCGTCGAGTTGCAGCGCGCTGAACTTGGTGGCGGCGCCAAAGCACAGCGGCAGCACGCCGCTGGCCAAGGGGTCGAGCGTGCCGGTGTGGCCGGCCTTTTCGGCGCGCAGCAGCCACTTCGCCTTCTGCAAGGCGTCGTTGCTGGACAGGCCCAGGGGTTTGTCGAGCAGCAGCACTCCGTGCACCGGGCGCCGCTGCACCCGGATGCGGGGAGCGCGCGTCGTCATGGCGTGTCGTCGTCCTTGGAGCGCGAGGCCACGGCGCGCGCGATCAGCGCGTTCATGTCGGACGCGCGCTCGGGCGTGCGGTCGAACACAAAGTGCAGCGTGGGCACGGTGTGGATGTGCAGGCGCTTGAACAGGCCGTTGCGCAGGAAGCCCGCGGCCTGGTTCAAGGCCTGCAGCGACGCCTCGGCGTCGCCCACCAGCACGCTGAAGAAGACCTTGGCGTGCGCGTAGTCGGGCGTCACCTCGACGGCCTGCAGGGTGACCATGCCGATGCGCGGGTCCTTCAACTCGCGGATCAGTTCCGTCAGGTCGCGCTGGATCTGGTCCGCGACCTTGAAGCTGCGGTTGGGCGCGCTAGATTTTTTCGCTGCCATATCAAATCTCCGTCAAGCCAGTCCCAACAGGCATGCCCGCGCGGCCACCAGTCAGAGGGCCGCGGAGCAGGCCATGCCGGCGGGCGCCGTGGATCTGGCTTTGCCAGGCCACGGGCGTCGTCCCCCTTGAGGGGGAAGGCGCAAAGCGCCTGCGGGGGTGCTTCACAGTGTCCGCGCGATTTCCTTGATGTCGAAGAACTCCAGCTGGTCACCCTCGCGGATGTCGTTGTAGTTCTTGAGCTTGATACCGCACTCGAAGCCTTCCTTGACTTCCTTGACGTCGTCCTTCATGCGGCGCAGCGAATCGACCTCGCCGGTGTAGATGACCACGTTGTCGCGCAGCAGGCGGAAGCGCGCGTTGCGGTGCACCATGCCGGATGTGATGTACGAACCCGCCACGGTACCGATCTTGGAGGCGACGAACACCGTGCGGATCTCGGCCGTGCCGATGACTTCCTCGCGCTGCTCGGGCGCCAGCATGCCGGACATGGCCACCTTCAGCTCATCGACGGCGTCGTAGATGATGCTGTAGTAGCGCAGGTCCACGCCCTGCGACTCGGCGAGCTTTCTCGCGCCGGCGTCGGCACGCACGTTGAAGCCGATGACGATGGCCTTGGAGGCCAGCGCCAGGTTCACGTCGGACTCGCTGATGCCGCCCACGCCGGCATACACCAGCTGCACCTTGACCTCTTCGGTCGAGAGCTTGAGCAGCGACTGCGCCAGCGCTTCCTGCGAGCCCTGCACGTCGGCCTTGACAATGATGGGCAGGTGCTGCACCTCGCCCGCCTGCATGTCGGCGAACATGTTCTCCAGCTTGGCCGCCTGCTGGCGGGCCAGCTTGGTGTTGCGGAACTTGCCGGCGCGGTAGGTGGCGATTTCGCGCGCACGGCGCTCGTCGGACAGCACCATGAATTCGTCGCCGGCCTGCGGCACTTCGGTCAGGCCCTGGATTTCCACCGGGATCGACGGCCCGGCTTCCTTGGTCGCCCGCCCGTCCTCGTCGGTCATGGCGCGCACGCGGCCATAGGTCTGGCCGGCCAGCACGATGTCGCCCACCTTGAGCGTGCCCGACTGCACCAGCACCGTGGCCACCGGGCCGCGGCCCTTGTCCAGCTGCGCTTCGATGACCAGGCCCTTGGCCTGCGCTTCCACCGGCGCCTTCAGCTCCAGCACCTCGGCCTGCAGCAGCACCTGCTCGAGCAGCTCGTCTATGCCCATGCCGGTCTTGGACGACACCGCCACGAAGGGCGAATCGCCGCCGTATTCCTCGGGCACCACCTGCTCGGCCACCAGTTCCTGCTTGACGCGCTCGGGGTTGGCCTCGTGCTTGTCGGACTTGGTGATGGCGACCACGATGGGCACGCCCGCCGCGCGGGCGTGCTTGATGGCCTCGCGCGTCTGCGGCATCACGCCGTCGTCGGCCGCGCACACCAGGATCACGATGTCGGTGGCCTGGGCGCCGCGCGCACGCATGGCGGTGAAGGCCTCGTGGCCGGGGGTATCCAGGAAGGTGACGATGCCTCGCGGCGTCTCGACGTGGTAGGCGCCGATGTGCTGCGTGATGCCGCCGGCCTCGCCCACCGCCACCTTGGAGCGGCGGATGTAGTCCAGCAGCGAGGTCTTGCCGTGGTCCACGTGGCCCATGACGGTGACCACCGGCGCACGCGGCAGGGCCTCGGCCTGCTGGCCGGACATTTCCTCGACGGTGAAGGCTTCCGGGTCGTCCAGCGCCGCCACCTTGGCGGTATGGCCCATTTCCTCGACCACGATCATGGCCGTGTCCTGGTCCAGCGGCTGGTTGATGGTGACCATCTGGCCCATCTTCATCAGCACCTTGATCAGCTCGGAGGCCTTGATGGCCATCTTGTGCGCCAGCTCGGCCACCGTGATGGTCTCGGGCACGTGCACTTCCAGCGCGCGGAACTCGGCCGGCGCAGCTGCCTGCTGGCGCTCATCGCCCCGCTCGCCACGGCGACCACGCGGCCCGCCGCGCCAGTTGCTGCGGCCCACGCCGCCGCTGCTGTCGCCACGGGTCTTGATTTCCTTTTTCTTGGTCGCGTCGTTGGCCCAGCTGGACGACAGCTTGGCGGACTTCACTTCCTTGTTGCCCCCTGCGGGCGCCGCGCCCGGGCGCGCTGCGGCTGCGCCGGCGGCCGGCTTGTGCAGGGTGCCCTTCTTGGCATCGGCGCCGCCCGCAGCCGGCTTGGCGGCAGCGGCGGGCTTGGGTTCCTCGGGCTTCTTGGCCACCAGCACCTTGCGCGGCGCGGCCATCATGGCGCGGATGGCCTCAGCCTCGGCCAGGGCCTTGCGGCGGCGGCTCTCCAGGTCGGCGGCACGCGCGGCTTCCTCGGCTGCGCGCGCCTGCGACTCGGCCTCGGCCTTGGCACGGGCCTCGGCCTGGGCGGCGGCGCGGGCCTCGGCCTCGACCTGGGCCTCGCGGCGGGCTTCCTCGCGCTCGGCCGATTCCTGCGCCTTCTTGTCGGCCTGCTGGGCGGCGTAGGCGGCAGCGCGCTCTTCGGCTTCGCGCTCGCGCAGCTCGCGGCGCTCGCGCTCGGCACGCTCCTCGGCCAGGGCCTGCTCCTGGTGGCGGATCAGCTCGGCCTGGCGGCCCGCCTCATCGGCGCGGCGGGCCAGCTCCTGGTCCTCGGCGGAGGGTGCCGGCGCCGGCGCGGCAGGCGCCTCGGCGTTGTCGTCGCGGCGGATGAAAGTGCGCTTCTTGCGCACTTCCACCTGGATGGTGCGGGCGCGGCCCGACGAATCCGCCTGCTTGATCTCGCTGGTGGACTTCTTGGTCAACGTGATCTTGTTGCGGTCGGCACCAGCCGTTCCGTGGCTGGCCTGCAGGTGGGTCAGCAGGGCCTGCTTGTCACCTTCGGTCAGCGTATCGGCGGCAGACCCCTTGCTCACGCCAGCGGACTGCAGTTGGGCCAGCAAGGTTTCGGGTGACTTTTTGAGTTCGGCAGCGAACTCGGCGACAGTGTTACTCGACATATTCGTTTCGATCTCCCCTGACCTTTATTCCTGACCCGCCGCGAACCAGTGCTCGCGTGCCTTCAGGATGAGCGCCTTGGCATCCTCTTCGGACTGGCCGGTCAGCTCGGTCAGCTCGTCGATGGCGAGGTCCGCCAGGTCATCACGTGTATTCACTCCGCCGGCAGCGAGCTTCTCGATCAGCTCGGGCGTGAGTCCTTCCAGTTCGCGCAGATCCTGCGAGACACTGCCGACGCTCTCCTCGCGCGCGATTTCCATGGTCAGCAATGCACCCTTGGCGCGGGCGCGCAGTTCGTTCACGGTGTCTTCGTCGAAGCTTTCGATCTCCAGCATTTCCGACAGCGGCACATAGGCCACCTCTTCCAGGCTCTCGAAACCTTCCTCGATCAGGATGGCGGCGATTTCCTCGTCCACATCCAGCTTTTCCATGAACAGCTGGCGCAGCACGCTCGATTCCTCGGCCTGCTTTTGCGCGCTCTCGGCCGCGTCCATGATGTTGATCTTCCAGCCGGTGAGGTCGGAAGCGAGGCGCACGTTCTGCCCGCCGCGGCCGATGGCGATCGCAAGGTTTTCCTCGTCCACCACCACGTCCATGGCGTGCTTTTCCTCGTCCACCACGATGGAGGAGACGTTGGCCGGGGCCAGCGCGCCGATCACGAACTGCGCCGGGTCATCGGACCACAGCACGATGTCCACGCGCTCGCCGGCCAGCTCGTTGGTCACGGCGTTGACGCGCGTGCCGCGCACGCCGACACAGGTGCCGATGGGGTCCACGCGCTTGTCGTGCGAGAGCACGGCTATTTTTGCGCGGCTGCCGGCGTCGCGCGCGCAGCTCTTGATCTCCAGCAGGCCCTGCTCGATCTCGGGCACCTCGTTGCGGAACAGCTCCATCATGAACTCGGGCGCCGAGCGCGACAGGATGATGGGCGCGCCGCGCAGCGTCAGATCCACGTCCATGATCATGGCGCGCACGCGGTCGCCGTTGCGCAGGTTCTCTTTCGGGATCATCTCGCTGCGGCGCAGGCGGCCTTCCACGCGGCCGCTCTCGACGATGATGTCGCCCTTGTCCATGCGCTTGACGGTGCCGGTGAAGATTTTCTCGCCCCGGCTCATGAAGTCGGACAGCAGCATCTCGCGCTCGGCGTCGCGGATCTTCTGCAGGATGACCTGCTTGGCCGCCATGGCGCCAATGCGCCCGATGGGTACCGACTCCACCTCTTCCTCGATGTATTCGCCCACCTCGATGCCCTCAATGCGCTCGCGCGCATCCATCAGCAGCTCTTCGGCATCCGGGTTTTGCAAACCGGCATCGTCGGGCACCACCAGCCAGCGGCGGAAGGTCTCGTATTCGCCGCTGTCGCGGTCGATGGACACGCGGATATCCGCCTCGCCCGGGTACAGCTTCTTCGTGGCTTGCGCCAGCGCGGCCTCTACGGCGCCCAGCACGACGTCACGCTCGACGTTCTTCTCACGCGAAATGGCATCCACCAACATCAACAATTCGCGGTTCATAAAGGCGACTCTCCTGTTTCTCTATCCCTGCGGGTGCGCGCTCGCCGTACTGCCCAAACGACCCGAACGGCCCACCCGTAACAATTTCTATGTGCGGCGCCGGTCAGGCTGCAGACGAGCCGCCTGCCGCGCCCCGCCCCTTGAAATTCACGATGGGCGCCAGGCGCACTTCGCGCAACTCGTCCAGCGCGAAGCCCAGGGCCTGCAGCGGCGCCGCTTCACGCTTGCGGCTGACGCGCTGGCCCGGCTTGGCCGGGGGCTCGTCGCTCCAGACGATCCGCCAGCCCCCGTCCTCGGCACGCTCCAGCGTGCCGCGAAATTTCTTGCGATTGGCTGCCACGGCGCCGCCTGCAGCCGCGCCGATGGCTTCGCGCAGCGTGAGGTCCACCACTTCTCCCTCGAAGCGGATGAAATCCTGCTCATGGCGCAGCGGGCGATCGATGCCGGGCGAGGACACTTCCAGGCGGTGGTAATCCACGCCATCGACTTCCAGTGCGAATTGCAACTGCCGCGTGACTTTTTCGCAGTCCTCAACGGTGATGAACTGCTCGGGCGCGGGCGGCGCGCCTTCGGCTGGGGCAGACCAGGGCATGTCGATGGTGATGCGCAACAACCCGCCGGGGGAGCGCTCGATCTCCACCAGGTCATAACCCAGTCCGGTCACGGTCTGTTCAACGATCTGCTGCAATGCCACGTGTATGCGCTCTGTCCGGTTCCAGTCGAGCAGGCCGGATCGACTCATGCGACCGCGGCCAAAAAACAAACGCCAAAAAAAAAGGGCGGTAGATACCCGCCCGTTTGGTCGTGAAGCCGGCATTGTAGCCTTGAATCAGGGACAACGCAAAACCGCACGGCATGCATCTTGCATGGCCGCCTGCCAGCTCAGCCCCTGGCAAGCACCCGCTGCAGCAGTGCCTGGGCGCTCGCATCGGCGCCGGGGCCATCCGGGTCGGCCTGTAGGCTGGCGAGCAGCCGCGCCAGCACGCCCGGCTGCGGCAACACCGGCCCAAAGAAGCGGGCCCGCCCGCCGCCCGCCACCAGCACCGTGGGGAAGGTTTCGACATCCAGGTCGCCCACCACCTCCTCCTCGTCCTCCACATCCACCCAGGCCACGCGCAGCCCCGGGTGGCTGCGCTCCAGCGCCTCGAAGATGGAGCGGAACTCACGGCATACGCCACACCACTGGGCGCACAGGCACACCACCTGCCAGGCGTTGCCCTGGTCCACTTCCGGCCCTGCGCCGGCTGGCTCACCCTTGCTGTTCATCGAATCGTTTCCGCCCTGTGACCTACGAGCCGCGGCGCTCGCGTACCCGGTTGGCGGTGATCGTATCCACTTTGTCCGCCCGGTTGCCCCAGGCATTGCGGATGTAGGACAGGACGTCGGCCACCTCCTCGTCCGACAGAGTCTGGATGAATGGCGGCATGCCATGGGGGCGCGGGTTGCCTGCCGTAGCAGGCGCGTAGCCGCCGTGCAGCACCACCTGCACCAGGTTGGTGGGGTCGCGCAACAGGACGGCGCGGTTGCCGGCCAAGGCCGCAAACGCCCCTGGCTGGCCTTCGCCCTGGCGGCCATGGCAGTCCAGGCAATGGCGCTCGTAGAGCCGGTCGCCGCGCTGCAGGACGGCCTGTGAAGGCGCGTCCAGGGCCCTCTCGGGAGCCGGCCGCTGCGCCAGCGCCTGCAGGTACGCCAGCGCCGCGCCGATGTCAGCGTCGCTCCAGTGCTGCAGGCTGTGGAACACCACCTCGGCCATCGGGCCCGAGACGCCGGCGCGCGGCGAGACGCCGGTCTGCAGCAGCGCCGCCGCTTCGCCGGCAGGCCACTGCGCAAGCCCGGCCTCGGCCGGCATGTCCAGCGCCGGCGCGTACCAACCCTGCCCGGCCACCATGCCTCCAGCCAGCGGCGCGCCGGCCAGCGGCGCGCCCAAGGCGTTGCGCGGGGTGTGGCAGGCGCCACAGTGCCCCAGCCCCTGCACCAGGTAGGCACCGCGGTTCAGCTGCGCATTGGGGGCGGATGGGGCTGCCGGTGCGGGCCCTCCTCCCGGGCGGAAGTACAGCGCCCGCCACACGGCCAGGGCCGCCTGGGTGTTGTACGGAAAGCGCAGCGCATGGGCCAGCCGGGGGCTGTCCACCGCCTCCAGGCTGCGCAGGTAGGCAAAGATGGCGTCCGAGTCCTCGCGCGTGACGTGGGTGTAGCTCTGGTAGGGAAAGGCCGGATAGAGCAGCCGGCCGTCGCGGGCGCGGCCGTTGTGGAGTGCGCGCCAGAACTCGGCTGCCGTCCAGGCGCCCAGCCCGTTGGCGGGGTGGGGTGTCAGGTTGGGCGCGCGCACCACGCCGAAGGGTGTCTGCACGCCCTCGCCGCCCGCGTATTCGCGCCCGCCCCGCGCCGTGTGGCACGCCATGCAGTTGCCCACGCGCGCCAGGTAGCGCCCGCGCGCAATCACCTGCGCCGTGGCCGGCACGGTGGCCTCATGCGCGGGCAGCGGCGCTTCGTCCAGGCGGTTGAGCACCACCACGGCCATCCATGCCGCCGCGCCTGCCAGGCACAGCGCCGTCCAGGCCATCAGCCATCGGGAGCGCCCGGGCCGGCTCACGGCCGCCCCCCGGGGCCGCCGGCTGCGCCGGCAGCCGGCTCCACCCCTCCGCAGCGCAGGGGCAAGTCTGCAGGCAGCCGCACGGCGGGCGCGGCGTGCGGCGGCACCGGCTGCGCCGACAGCCATGCAGTCAGTGCGGCGACGTCCTGCGGCGCCAGCCGCTGGGCGATCGTGGCCATGCAATCGGGCACCTGGGCGCGGCGCTGGCCGGTCTGCCAGGCGCCCAGCTGGCTGGCCAGGTAATCGCGCGAATGGCCCAGCAGGCCCGGCAGCCAGGGCGATGCGCCCATCAGGGCCTGGCCGTGGCAGCGCACGCATGCCGGTATGTCGCGCCCCGCGTCGCCCTGCTGCGCCAGGATGCGGCCGCGCTCCAGCAGCTGCGGCGATGCGCTGGAAGCGCCCGCCGGCTCGTACGGCAACTGCAGCCCCGCGAAATACCCGGCCATTTCCTGCAGGTATTCGTCCGTCAGGTGCACCAGCAGATGCGACATCTGCGGATAGCTGCGCCTGCCGTCGCGGAAGTTGAGCAGCTGGTTGTACAAATACCCGGCAGGCTTGCCGGCGATGCGGGGAAAGTAGCCATGCGGCGTGGCGCGGCCCTGCTCGGCATGGCAGGCGGTGCAGGCCCGCACCCGGTCTGCCATGGCGCCGCCCCCGCCTGTTGCAGGCTGGGCGAGACTGCTGCCGCCTGCCGCCAGCGCCAGCAGCGCAGGCGCCAGGCACCGGACCAGCCGGAGCGGCCGCAGCCAGGCAGGCCGCCCGCGCGCACCAGCGCCCTCAGCCACGCCCGACAAACGGCATCTGCGTGGCCATGACGGTATGGAACAGCACGTTCGCCGACAGCGGCAGGCCTGCCATGTACAGCACCGACCGGGCGACGACGTCCACGTCCATCAGCGGCTCGCAGGCCAGCTCCCCGTTGGCCTGCTGCACGCCTTGCGTCATCAGTTCGGCGAGCTCCGTGCGCGCGTTGCCCACGTCGATCTGCCCCACCGCGATATCCCAGCGGCGCCCGTCCAGCGCGGCCGCCTTGGTCAGGCCCGTCACCGCATGCTTGGTCGCCGTGTAGGCGATCGCCTGCGGCCGCGGCGCGTGCGCGGAGATCGAGCCGTTGTTGATGATGCGTCCGCCACGCGGCGATTGCGCCTTCATGATCCGGAAGGCGTTCTGGAGGCAATAGAACATGCCGCTCAGGTTCACGTCCACCACGCTCTTCCACTGCTCGACGGGGAGCTCCTCCAGCGGCATCGCCGGCGTGCCCACGCCGGCGTTGTTGAACAGCAGATCCAGCCTGCCGAACGCCTGCACGGTGCGGTCGAAGGCTTCGCGCACGGCTGCCGGGTCGGCCACGTCGGCAGGCGCGACCAATACCCGCGCACCGGCCCCGGCATAGTCGGCCACGGCCTGCAGCGGCTGCACACGCCGGCCGACCAGGGCGACGCTCCAGCCCTGCTCCAGCAACGCCAGCGCCGTGGCGCGGCCTATACCCGTGCCTGCGCCCGTCACGAGGGCAATGCGCGGTGCAGTGTCCGGTCGGGACATGGCAATTTCTCCTTGGGGTGCGTGTCGTGTCGAAATGCGTGGACGGCGCCAGGAACCGGCTCAGCCGCGTGTACGCCCGGCCTTGGCGCCGCCCCTGGCGCCGGCGCGCGCGCCGCGCCCTGCCTTGGCGGGCTGCGCCGCCTTCTTGCCGCCGGGCTTTTCGTCGCGGGCGCGGTTGCCCTCCTGCGGCGCGGCCTTGGCACGGCGCTTGGCCGGCTCGCGCGAACGGGGCTCTCCCGACTGCAGCGCGGCCAGCTCGTCGCGCACCAGGCGGAAGTCGATACGCCGGCCATCCAGGTCGACGCGGCTGACCTGCACCTGCACCCGCGCACCGATGCCGTAGCGGATGCCGGTGCGCTCGCCGCGCAGCTCCTGGCGGGCTTCGTCGAAGCGGAAGTATTCGCCGCCCAGCTCGGTGATGTGTACCAGGCCCTCGACGTACAGGGCGTCCAGCGTAACGAAGACGCCAAAGCTGGTGACGGCGCTGACCACGCCGCTGTACTCCTCGCCCAGGTGCTCGCGCATGTACTTGCACTTGAGCCAGGCTTCCACGTCGCGGCTGGCCTCGTCGGCGCGGCGCTCGTTGGCGCTGCAGTGCAGGCCTGCGGCCTCCCAGGCCAGGGTTTCGCGCGTACTGGCGGTGCTGGGGGCCTTGCGCGGCTGCTGGCCGGGCTGCGCGGCCTTGGACGCCAGCCGCTTGGCCAGCTTGAATTGCGCCTCGCCCGGCGTCGGCAGCTCGGGCAGCGTGTAGCGCGTACCGGCGAGGATGGACTTGATGACGCGGTGCACCAGCAGGTCCGGGATAGCGGCGGATGGGGCTGGTGAAGTGGGTATAGGCTTCGAAGGCCAGCCCGAAATGGCCGTTGTTGGCCGGGGTGTAGATGGCCTGCTGCATCGAGCGCAGCAGCATGGTGTGGATTTGCTGCGCGTCGGGGCGGTCCTTGGTGGCCTCGGCGATCGGCTGGAACTCCCGGCGGTGCGGCTCGTCGCCCAGCGCGATACGCCACGCCCATGGCCTTCAGGTAGCCGCGCAAGGTCTCTAGCTTCTCCGGCGTCGGGCCCTCGTGCACCCGGTACAGCCCGGGGCGCTTGCCCTCGGCAATGAAGTCGGCGCTGCAGACGTTGGCCGCCAGCATGGCCTCCTCGATCAGCCGGTGCGCCTCATTGCGCACGCGGGGGACGATCTTGTCGATGCGGCCGTTGTCGTCGCAGACGATCTGCGTTTCGGTGGTCTCGAAGTCCACCGCGCCGCGCGCGTGGCGCGCGGCCAGCAGCGCGCGGTAGACGTCGTGCAGGTTCAGCAGGTCGGGCACGCGCTCCTGGAAGCGCGCCGCCTCGGGGCCCCGGGTGTTGGCCAGGATGGCGGCCACTTCGGTGTAGGTGAAGCGGGCGTGGCTGCGCATCACGGCCGGGTAGAACTGGTAGGCCTGCACCTCGCCCTTGGCGGTGACCATCATGTCGCACACCATGCACAGGCGCTCCACGTGCGGGTTGAGCGAGCACAGGCCGTTGGACAGCTTTTCCGGCAGCATCGGGATGACACGGCGCGGGAAGTACACGCTGGTGGCGCGGTCGTAGGCATCGACGTCGATGGCGCTGCCGGTCTGCACATAGTGGCTCACGTCGGCAATCGCCACCAGCAGGCGCCAGCCCTTGGTGCGGCCGACGCGGGCGGGCACGCAGTACACGGCGTCGTCGAAGTCGCGGGCATCCTCGCCGTCGATAGTGACCAGCGCAATGTCGGTCAGGTCCACGCGCTGGCGCTTGTCCTGCGCCCGCACCTTGTCCGGCAGCGCCTGGGCCTGCGCCAGGCAGGCCTCGGAAAACTCATGCGGCACGCCGTACTTGCGCACGGCGATCTCGACTTCCATGCCCGGGTCGTCCACCTCGCCCAGCACTTCCACCACGCGCCCGACGGGCTGGCCATACAGTGCGGGCGGCTCGGTCAGCTCGACCACCACCACCTGGCCGGTCTGGGCGGCGCCGGTCGCGCCCTTGGGGATGAGCACGTCCTGGCCGTAGCGCTTGTCCTCGGGCGCCACCAGCCAGACCCCGCTTTCCTGCAGCAGCCGCCCGATGATGGGCTGGCGCGGCCGCTCGATGATTTCCAGCACGCGGCCCTCGGGCCGGCCGCGCCGGTCATGGCGCACCGTGCGTGCGCGCACCCTGTCCTTGTGCAGCACGGCACGCATCTCGTTGGGCGGCAGGAACAGGTCCAGGCCGCCATGGTCGGGGATGACGAAGCCATGCCCGTCCCGGTGGCCCTGCACCGTGCCCTCGATTTCATCCGAGGACGAATTTTGCGCAGCCGCTGGGACCGGGTGTTTTTTTTGGTTATACAATGTCGTTCTTTCCTGAAATGCCCAGGTGGCGGAATTGGTAGACGCACTAGTTTCAGGTACTAGCGCTGAGAGGCGTGGAGGTTCGAGTCCTCTCCTGGGCACCAAGTTTAACGACAACCCGACAGGGTTCCGGCATCCAAGCCGCTTGCGTAATGCAAGCGGCTTTTTTGTTGGCTCCGCCTGCCTGGCTTCGGCCGCAGCGCACGGCGCAAAAATTTTTGGCCACTTTCCCAAACACCCCGAAAAACCGCTTTATACTTGCGGCTTCCCTGAAATGCCCAGGTGGCGGAATTGGTAGACGCACTAGTTTCAGGTACTAGCGCTGAGAGGCGTGGAGGTTCGAGTCCTCTCCTGGGCACCAAAACAAAGAAAGCCGCTGATGGAAACATCAGCGGCTTTTTCATTGCCCGCGATTCCATTGCCCGCAGCCCTGGCGGCCCGCGCCGGGGCAGGCGCGGCGGCCGCCCGGCGCAATGCCAGGCAGCCGGGCCGGCCATCACTTGCGCATCAGCACCTTGAGCGCGCCCTGCACGCGGCGCGCCTTGGCTTCGTCGCCCGCGCTGGCCAGCACCTGCGCAGCATCGCGCTCCCAGGTTTGCGCCGGAGACGGGTCGTTGCGGCGCGTCAGCAGCTGCAGCTGCAGCGCGCGCCGGGCGGACAGCTGATCCGCCGGCGTAGGCACCTCGGCGGCGATTTCCAGGCGCAGCAGGGCCTCGCCGGCATCGCCCGCCACCGGTGCCGACAGCGCCTGCGCCCAGGCGTTGCGCCCCGCCGCGCTGACCTTGCCGCCCAGCTCCTGGACGCTGGGCAGCTGCGCCGCATCGCGGTTTTGCCAAGCCCCCATCAGCTGGGTCAGCGCCTCGCCGTGTGCCTGAGAGGCCAGCTTGCGCAGGGCCGCCTGGGCGTGGTCGAGGGCATCGCGCTGGGCACGGAATGCCGCATCGCCCAGGCGCGGGCCCCGGGCTTCGGCGTCGCCGCCCCGCTCGCGGTGGCGCTCGAAGCGGTCTTCGCGCGGGCCTCCACGGCCGCCGTCGCGCTCGCGCCGGTCGCCGCCACGCCCGCGTGGCTCGGGGGCGGACGGCGCACTGCGCCGCGCGCCGGGCCGGTCATCGCCGCGCACCGCCACCACCGGGCGGGCTGCCGCAGGGGGCGCCGCAGGTGCCGGGTCGCTGGAGCCGGCCGGGCCTTCTTGCGCTACCGAATCAGTAGCTGTATCTCCTTGCTGGACGCCGGCATCCTGGGCCTTTTGCTCAAAAACCTCCTTGGGCCGCGCTTTCAGGGCTGCCTCCAGTGCCGCGACCGCTTCCCGGATCGCGCGCGCGTCGCCCTGGGCGCTGGCGGCGTCTAGCGCCTGGGAGGCCTCCAGCACCGCCCGGTCATGCGCGCTCAGCTGGGCGGCCTCGCGCTCGCGGCTGGCGCCCTTGCGGTTGAAGGCCTCGTCGATGGGCTTGCGGAGTGCATCCCACAGCTTCTGCTCCTGGCGCCGGTCCAGCGGCACGGCCTGGGCCTCGGCCTGCCAGCGCTGCTGCAGCGCCTTCACTGCATCGATGCGCAGCTGCGTGGCCGCGCCCAGCGCCGTGGCCTCATCGATCATGGCGTGGCGCAGCGCCAGGCTGGCCTTCTGCGCCGCTGCCAGCGCAGCGCCGGCCTCCGACAGGGCCTGCTTCCACATGGCCTGCAGTTCGGCAAACGCCTTTTCGCTGAGATGCCCGCCGGCGCGCCAGCGCTCGCCAAACTGGTGCAGTGCGCGGCTGGCCGCCTTCCCGTCGGGCGCCGCTGCCGCCGCCTGCGAGCCGGCCCGGGCCTTGACCTCGTCGATCAGCGCCAGGCGCTGCGCCCGGTGTTGGGCGCTTTCGGCACGCACCTTGTCCAGCCAGGCTTCGACCACCTTGTGGGCGTTGTTGCAGGCCTCGTCGAAGCGCTTCCACAACCCGTGGTTGGCCGGCGCGCCCTGATCGGCCTGCTTCCACTGTTCACGCAGCTGGCGCAGTGTTTCCTGCATCTTGCGCCCGCCAAGCGCCTGGCCTTCGGGGCGGTTGACCAGCGCCTCGGCACGCGCCACCAGGTCTTCGCGCACCTGGTCGGCGCTCCAGCGCTGCCAGCCCTCCAGCTCACCCGCAGCCACCAGCGCGGCATGCACCTGTTGTTCCAGCTCGCCGTCGATCAGCCTGCCCTGCACCTTGAGCACGGCGCGCAGCGCGGCTGCGGCGCCGGCGCTGGCCTTGCCGTGGCCCTGGGCGGTTTCTTCCTCCAGCTTGGCCAGCGCTTCGCGCACGGCCTGCTGGGCGGCCTCGCGCCGGGCCGGATCGACCTTGGGGCGTGGCGCGGCGGGCACGCTGCGTGCCTGCGCCTTGTGGCCTCGGCGGGCAGGCCGCGCGCCTGGCGCAGCTCGTCGGCCCAGACCGGCACTGGCGGCAGGGGCGCGGCAGCGTCGGCTGCGGCCGCGACGGTTTGCTCCAGGGCCGAGCGAAAGGCGTCCCACACCACCAGCAACTGGGCGCGCGACGCCTCCAGCTGGGCGGGGAAGCGGGGTTCGACGCTGACCCAGGAGCCGTCGCCCGACAGCGCCTGCGCCTGGTCCTGCCAGCGCTGGACGTCGGTCTCCAGCAGCGCCAGCGCGGCCTGCGCGTCCTGCCAGGGCTTGGTGGACAACACTTCGATGCGCTGGGCCAGCAGCACGGCCGCCTCGCGCTGCACCTGCACGCGGTGCTGCAGGTCCTCGATGGTCTTGACGCGCTCGGCCAGCTCGGTCTTGAACTGCGACAGCGGCTCACGCGACAGGGCAGCGCCCGCCTTGGCGGCGTCGCGTTGCCAGGCCAGGGCATCGGCGATGTTCAGCCGCGCGGCGGCCAGCAGCGCCTGGGCCTTGGCGGCCCATTCGGCGGCGATGGCCTCCTGGGCCTGGGCGCGGCGGATCTCGTCCAGGCGCTCGCGCACCGCACGGGCTGCCCCCTTGTCCCGCGCGCTCAATTCCTTGAACACTTCCTGCAAGCGCTCCACGGGGGGCTGGCTGGCCAGCCATTCGCGGATGCGCGCGGCGCGCTCGCCCGACGTGGCGGCGGAAAACGCGCCGCCCGTCAGCGCATCCAGAGGGTGGGCCTCGGCGGCCTTGACCGGTGCCGCGGGGGTTTCAGGAACGTCGGGCATGTTGCTGCGGGAGGAAAAGGGAAACATGGTCTTGAAAGGAATGAGGGGCGCCGCGCGGCATGCCTGCGGACAGGCGGGCGGGCACATGGGACGGCAGGTCGCCTGCAGGTTGCTATTTTGGCCCGGTTTTGCCCGGGCCCCTTTTGTGCGCGTCTCGTACGCGTGCGGCCGGTGAGGAACGGCGGTCGCGCACCACCCTGCCGGACGAGCCCGCAGAGGGCCAGGCAGCCGCGCAACGGCAGGCCGCCGGCATGGGCTGCATCACCCCATCTCCGCTCATCCATATATATATGTATGTATGCGAGGGCGGCAGGCTGCCTGCAGCTACAGCGCGGGGGCGCCAACGCAAAAAACAGAAACCCGGTGGCTGGAGAACCAGCCACCGGGCCTGATGGCGAACGCAGCGGTCCATGTGCCATCGCTTTTGCACGCGTGGAGGGAGTCATGTCCACGGTGCAGGAGGCAAGGGATTGCCTCCAGGGGGTTGCTCCAGAGGGATGCAGGCCGGTAGGGCCCGCGCCTTGCCTGGAACGATGCCCGGCCAGGGCCGGACGCATCCAAGATTAGCAAAGGCCGGAGATTTTTTCCACCGCTTTTGCGCAATGACACACAACCGCCCGGCCCTGCGCGGACGCAGGGCCATGGCGTCCGCCAGGCCGTCTGCAGGCCAGGAAAAACCGATCTTCCAGGCCCCTCCAGACCGGTTTTTATATAAATTATTTGTATAAAAAATTAAAACGTTAGTGTTGACCTGGAATTTTGGACGCTTTTAGAATCCGCCTGTTCCTCGACTACCCCCCGTAGTAACCCTAGCCCCGCCGATTCCGGCTTCGCTGGTTCGCAAGTTTCCGATGCGCCGCGCGCACGGCACGAACCGACATGGCAACCCAGTCCAGGCGAGCACGCCTGGCTCGAAACCGAGTCCCCCGCTCCGCCCCGCACCACTGCGGCGCCTTGCCCTGCGGGGGCTCGTCTGTCTGCAGAAAGGAAGAGCTATGACAACAGCGTCAGGAAGAATGGTCGCCGGTGCGCGCACCTTCGCCGCCCATGTCGCCAACGGATTACTGGCCGTCACGCACAGCAGCTTTGCGCTGCTGGGCCTGGCAGTGGCCTTTGCCGCCATCGCCTTGACCGCCCGGGCCGACCTGCGCCAGGCCGGCGAGCAGTACCTGGTGGGCTGGCTGCAGTCGCGCCAGCCCGTCGCTGCACAGCCGGGCCTGCAAGCCGAGCCCGAGCCAGCGGCCGTGGAGCGGCCCATGGCCATCAACCCCCGCGAGCTGCCGCGCGAGCAGGCCGCCGTGGCCTACTGGCTGAGCAAGAAGTACCGCGTGGCTGCCGAGCCGGTGGCGGCGCTGGTCCATGAGGCCTATGACATCGGCAGGAACAGCAAGCTCGATCCGACGCTGATCCTGGCGGTGGTGGCCATCGAGTCCAGCTTCAACCCGTTCGCCCAAAGCTCGGTCGGAGCGCAGGGGCTGATGCAGGTCATGACCCGCGTGCACACCGATAAATACCAGGACGTGGGCGGCCACCTGGCGGCGTTCAACCCGGTGACCAACCTGCGCGTGGGCGCCCGGGTGCTGCAGGAATGCATAGCCCGTGCCGGCTCGCTGGAGGGCGGCCTGCGCTACTACGTGGGTGCTGCCAACCTGCCCGATGACGGTGGCTACGCGGCCAAGGTGCTGGCCGAGCACTTCCGCCTGCGCCAGGTGGCCGGCTCGCGCGCCGGCGCCGCGGTGCTGTCCACCAAGGCGCCGGCAGCGCCCGGCAGCAGCGCCCCGTCGGCAGCCCTGCCGGCAGGGCTGGACAAGGTCGCGCAATCGGCGGGCGCCTGACAAGGCAGGCCCCGGGCGCTGGGCTACACTAGCCGGGCACGCGACTGGCGATAGGCGCGGCCCCCGTGATCGAAGGGCCGCCGCTGACGTGGAAATGCCGCAGGAACGCAACGGACCTGCCAACCACTGGGAAGCGTGCCGCGTCGGCTGCCCTGGTGCTCCGCCGCGATCCGTCGTTCGCCTGGGCAGCCCTTGGAACCCCCGAGGGACAGACGTTCATCTGACCGCCACCATGTACCAACGCAACATCCTTGTCGAACAAACCGATCCCGAGGTGTGGGCCGCCATCCAGGCCGAAGACCGCCGCCAGGAAGAGCACATCGAGCTGATCGCCAGCGAAAACTACGCCTCGCCCGCCGTGATGGCGGCGCAGGGCTCGCAGCTGACCAACAAATACGCCGAAGGCTATCCCGGCCGCCGCTACTACGGCGGCTGCGAGAACGTGGACGTGATCGAGCAGCTGGCGATCGACCGCATCAAGGAGCTGTTCGGCGCCGAGGCTGCCAACGTGCAGCCCAACTCCGGCTCGCAGGCCAACCAGGCCGTGCTGATGGCCTTCCTCAAGCCGGGCGACACCATCCTGGGCATGAGCCTGGCCGAAGGCGGCCACCTGACGCACGGCATGGCGCTGAACATGTCGGGCAAGTGGTTCAACGTCGTCTCCTACGGCCTGAACGCGGACGAAGCCATCGACTACGACGCCTTCGAGGCCAAGGCGCGCGAACACAAGCCCAAGCTCATCATTGGCGGCGCCTCCGCCTATGCCCTGCGCATCGACTTCGAGCGCATGGCGAAGATCGCCAAGGAAGTCGGCGCCATCTTCTGGGTGGACATCGCCCACTACGCCGGGCTGGTGGTGGCGGGCGAGTATCCCAACCCGGTGCCCTTCGCCGACGTGGTGACGTCCACGACGCACAAGAGCCTGCGCGGCCCGCGCGGCGGCATCATCCTCATGAAGGCCGAGCACGAGAAGGCGCTGAACTCGGCCATCTTCCCCGGCCTGCAGGGCGGCCCGCTGGAGCACGTCATCGCCGCCAAGGCCGTGGCCTTCAAGGAGGCGCTGTCGCCCGAATTCAAGGCCTACCAGCAGCAGGTGGTGAAGAACGCCAAGGTCTTTGCCGAGACGCTGGCGGCGCGCGGCCTGCGCATCGTCAGCGGCCGGCACGGAAAGCCACGTGATGCTGGTGGACCTGCGCGCCAAGGGCATCACCGGCAAGGAAGCCGAGGCCGCCCTGGGCCGCGCCCACATCACCATCAACAAAAACGCCATCCCCGACGACCCACAAAAGCCCATGGTGACCAAGCGGCATCCGCGTGGGCACGCCGGCGATCACCACGCGCGGCTTCAAGGAAGAGGAAACGCGCGCCACCGCCAACCTGCTGGCGGACGTGCTGGAGAACCCGCACGACGAGGCGCACCTGGCCGCCGTGCGCGAGAAGGTGCACCAGCTGACGCGGCGCTTCCCGGTCTATCGCTGACCCGGCCGGGCACTGACACGCAACCGCCGGCCAGCCCATGAAGTGCCCGTTCTGCAGCCACCCGGAGACGCAGGTCGCCGAGACCCGCGTCTCCGAGGACGGCGCCCTGGTGCGCAGGCGCCGCCGCTGCGCTGCCTGCGACAAGCGCTTCACCACCTACGAGCGCCCGGAAGTGAACTTCCCCGCCATCGTCAAGAAGGACGGCCGGCGCGTGGAGTACGACCGCGCCAAGCTGCTGGCGTCCTTCCAGCTGGCGCTGCGCAAGCGCCCGGTGAGCACGGTGCAGATCGACAGCGCCATCGAGCGCATCGAGGAACGCCTGCTGCACCTGGGCCAGCGCGAGCTGCTGTCCAGCAGCCTGGGCGAGCTGGTCATGCGCGAGCTGCAAAAGCTCGACAAGGTCGCCTATGTGCGCTTTGCCAGCGTCTATCGCAGCTTCGAGGACGTGGACGAGTTCCGCGCCCTGGTGGACGAAGTGGACAAGTGAGAAGGCGTGAACAAACCCCGCATGCCTGCCTTGAGCGCCACTAGCCGCCCGCCCGGCGTTGGTTGCAAACGCTCGCCGCAAGCGCCGGCTACGGCTGCGCTTTGTGCCTTGAGCGGGCGGCTTGTGCACTCCCTTCGGGCACGCGGGATGCATGCACACCTCCTGAGCAGATCACATAGCTATTTATTTGATAGCTAAAGGCCCAGCATTGACGCCGGCAAGCACCGGTTTTGTCCAGATTCCATGAAAAAGGGCCGCATTTGCGGCCCTTGCTCCTGGTTCCCGGCGCACCCGCCCGTGTCAGCCGGCGCTGGCCGCAATCGGCCCCACGGCCTGGCGCACGCCGCCGCACTGCGCGCGGTGGCGCAGCGCATGGTCCATCAGCACCAGCGCCAGCAGCGCCTCGGCGATCGGCGCGGCGCGGATGCCCACGCAGGGGTCGTGCCGGCCCTTGGTCACCACGTCCACGCTGTTGCCCTGCACGTCGATGGACTGGCGCGGGCTGATGATGGAACTGGTGGGCTTGATGGCGATGCCCACCTCGATGTCCTGGCCCGAACTGATGCCGCCCAGGATGCCGCCGGCGTGGTTGCTGGCAAAGCCCTGCGGCGTGAGCGAGTCGCCGTGCACCGTGCCGCGCTGCGCGGCGCTGGCAAAGCCGGCGCCGATCTCCACGCCCTTGACCGCGTTCAGGCCCATCAGGGCGTGGGCGATATCGGCATCCAGCCGGTCGTACAGCGGCTCGCCCAGGCCCACCGGCACCCCCGTCGCCTGCACGCGGATGCGCGCGCCGCACGAGTCGCCGGCCTTGCGCAGCGCGTCCATGTAGTCCTCGTACCGCTGCACGTCGGCCACGGGGGCGAAGAAGGGGTTGTGCGGCACGTGCTCCCAGCCCTCGAAGGGAATGGCCAGCTCGCCCAGCTGCGTCATGCAGGCGCGGAATTCGGTGCCGAACTGTTCCTTCAGCCACTTCCTGGCCACGGCGCCGGCCGCCACCGTGGGCGCCGTCAGGCGGGCGGACGAGCGCCCGCCGCCGCGCGGGTCGCGCAGGCCGTACTTGTGCCAGTAGGTGTAGTCGGCATGGCCCGGGCGAAAGCTCTGGGCGATGGCGCCGTAGTCCTTGCTGCGCTGGTCCTGGTTGCGGATCAACAGCGCAATGGGCGTGCCGGTGGTGCGGCCCTCGTACACGCCGGAGAGGATCTCGACCGCGTCGGGCTCATTGCGCTGCGTGACGTGCCGGCTGGTGCCGGGGCGGCGGCGGTCCAGGTCGCGCTGGATGTCGGCCTCGGTCAGTTCCATGCCCGGCGGGCAGCCGTCGATCACGCAGCCGATGGCCGGGCCGTGGGATTCACCGAAATTGGTGACGCAAAACAGGGTGCCTAGGGTGTTGCCGCTCATAGTGGGGCGAGGTTCTCGCTGGCCCCAGTCCTTGCCCTCTTGCTCCTTCCCCCTCTGGGGGAAGGCAGGGATGGGGGCCGGCTGGTTCTGGAGGGCCATATGGCAGGGCCACTCTCGCTGGCCCCCGCCCAACCCTCCCCCAGAGGGAAAGGGAGCGAAGGCACGCATGCTACCGAATTGATAGCTGCAGGCCATTGATCAACAGCCGACAAGTGGCCCTTTTTCTTGAAAATCCGTCAATTCGCCTTGTTGTCCGCTTCCTCCGGCCAGTCGCGGATGTAGGCCTTGAGCAGCTTGTTCTCGAAATTCTGGCTGTCCACTACGGCCTTGGCCACGTCGTAGAAGCTCACCACGCCCATCAGCATGCGGTTTTCCATCACCGGCATGTAGCGCGCGTGGCAGCCCAGCATCATGCGGCGCACCTCGTCCATGTCGGTCTCCAGCGTGCAGGTCACGGGCGCGTCGTCCATGGCGCTGCGCACCAGCAGGGTTCCGACGCTGCCGCCATTGCGCGCCAGCACCTGGTTGACCTCGCGGAAGGTGAGCATGCCCACCAGGTCGCCCCACTCCATGACCACCAGCGAGCCGATGTCCCGCTCGGCCATGGTCTGCACGGCCTGCGCCAGGCGCTCGTCGGGAGTCACGGTGTAGAGGGTGTTGCCTTTGACGCGCAGGATGTCGCTGACTTTCATGGGGGGTGTCTCGCAGGGGGCAGTGAAGCAGGCAGGGCGTGGGATGCTCGCGAAAATATAGCCCACAATCGCCGGCGCATTGACCATATTGGAGACACGGATGCCCGGCTATTCCGACCCCGGCTTCGACACGCTCGCGCTGCACGCGGGCGCCGAGCCGGACCCCACCACCGGCGCGCGCGCCACGCCCCTGTACCTCACGACCTCGTTCGTCTTCCAGTCCAGCGACCACGCCGCGTCGCTGTTCAACCTGGAGCGCCCCGGCCACGTCTATAGCCGCCTGAGCAACCCGACCACCGACGTGCTGGAGCAGCGCGTCAGCGCGCTGGAGGGCGGCGTGGGCGCGATCGCCACCGCCAGCGGCCAGGCTGCGCTGCACCTGGCCGTGGCCACCCTGATGGGCGCGGGCGGGCACATCGTCGCCAGCACCGCGCTGTACGGCGGCTCGCAGAACCTACTGCACTACACGCTGCGCCGCTTCGGCATCGAGACGACCTTCGTCAAGCCCGGTGACATCGACGGCTGGCGCGCCGCCATCCGGCCCAACACCCGGCTGCTGCTGGGCGAGACCGTGGGCAACCCGGGCATGGAGGTGCTGGACATCCCCACCATCGCGCAGATCGCCGAGGACGGGGGCGTGCTGCTGGTGGATTCGACCCTGACCTCGCCCTGGCTGATCAAGCCCTTCGACCACGGCGCGCACCTGGTGTACCACTCGGCCACCAAGTTCCTGTCGGGCCACGGCACGGTGATCGGCGGCGTGCTGGTCGATGGCGGGCGCTTCGACTGGGAGGGCGGCGCGGCGGCCGGCGAATTCCCCGAGCTGACCGAGCCCTACGACGGCTTTCACGGCATGGTGTTCACCGAAGAATCCAGCGTCGCGGCCTTCTTGCTGCGCGCGCGCGGCGCGAGGGCCTGCGCGACTTCGGCGCGTGCATGAGCCCGCACTCGGCCTGGACCATCCTGCAAGGCATCGAGACGCTGCCCCTTCGCATGGAGCGGCAC
>JAUCDD010000004.1:0-5930 GCA_034675505.1 Melaminivora sp.
GGCCGCGCCTGCGCAGTGAGCGTGGCGCAGGCTCAGGTGGTCTTCGTCCTGGCGGCGGCGATGCGTGCCACCGCCTCGCGGCCGCGGCGGATGTGGGCGCGCATGAGGGCTTCGGCCGCGCTGGCGTCGCGCGCGATGAGTGCATCGAGGAGGGCGCGGTGCTCGGCCAGGGCCTGCTCGAGGCGGCCTTCCGAGTACAGGGAGTGGTGGCGTGAGAGTTTGATGACCTTGCGCAGGTCTTCGATCACCTGCAGCAGCCAGCGGTTGTCGGCGAACTCCTGAATGCTGCGGTGAAAGGCCTGGTTGGCCTCGAAGAAGCCCTTGATGTCCCTGGCCGCTGCGGCGCGCTCGAGCTCGGCGTGGATGGCCTTCAGCTCATCGAGCTGGGCGTCGCTCGCGCGCTCGACCATGATGCGCACGCATTCGCCTTCGAGCAGCGCCATGATGGAGAACACCTCGTCGAGATCGCGTTCGGAGATCTCGGTCACATAGCACCCCCGGCGCGGCTTGAGGATGACCAGCCCTTCGGAGGCGAGCACCTTCAGCGCCTCGCGCAAGGGTGTGCGCGAGATGCCGTACTGTTCGGCCAGCGCCTGTTCGTCCACCCAGGTTCCGGGCGTGAGTTCGTGTGCAAATATCCGCTCGCGCAGACGTTCGGCAACTTCCTGGTAGAGCGCGAGGGGGAGCAATGCGGGTAGCGTTCATGCTTGGGCCGAGTGATGTGCAACGCGGTTGGCGAGCGCGGGCATGCGGAGTGTGTTGTGAATCGGCATGAGCAGCGCCGTGTGCGGCGCCGATGCAAGGCCAAGCTCGTGCAGCAAGGCAAGATTGCGTTCATAATTATGGATAAAGTATTATTTCGTCCTTGCTACAAGTTAACATCCTTCGTGCTGCGTGTTTGAGGGTGCCGGGCTATCATCCGGCGCGTGGAGAGGGGCATGCAGCGCGACGGCCCCCGCCGGCCGCGGCCTCGTCGCCGTTCTCGAGCGAAGTGCGCGCAGGGCGCGCAGTATCAAGCAAGACGCTTAGGTCCAACACTGATTTGCCGCATGTGCGGCACCTGTATCCGAGAGGTTTCCATGTCGAACGCGAACGAGCCGATCTATCCCCAGCCCAGCCTCGAGGCCTGGACCAAAGCTGCCGCCAAGCACTCTCCGGGTGGTGATGTTGACAAGCTCAACTGGATCACGCCCGAGGGGTTGACGGTCAAGCCTTTGTATACAAAGGCGGACACGGCTGAACTCAAGCACGCCGACACCCTGCCGGGCTTCGAGCCTTATCTGCGCGGCCCGCAGCCGACGATGTACGCGGTCAAGCCGTGGACCATCCGCCAGTACGCCGGCTTCTCCACTGCCGAGGCCTCCAATGCCTTCTACCGCAAGGCGCTCGCGGCCGGTGGCCAGGGCGTGTCGGTGGCCTTCGATCTCGCCACCCACCGTGGCTACGACTCCGACCATCCGCGCGTGACCGGCGACGTCGGCAAGGCCGGCGTGGCGATCGATTCGGTCGAGGACATGAAGATCCTGTTCGACAGCATCCCGCTCGACAAGGTGTCGGTGTCGATGACGATGAACGGTGCCGTGCTGCCCATCCTCGCCGGCTACATCGTCGCCGCCGAGGAGCAGGGGGTCAGCCAGGACAAGCTCACGGGCACGATCCAGAACGACATCCTGAAAGAATTCATGGTGCGCAACACCTACATCTATCCGCCCACGCCGTCGATGAAGATCATCGCCGACATCTTCGGCTACACCGCGCAGCACATGCCGAAGTTCAACAGCATCTCGATCTCCGGCTACCACATCCAGGAAGCGGGAGCGAACCAGGCCATCGAGCTGGCGTTCACGCTCGCCGACGGCCTGGAGTACGTGCGCACCGGCATCGCGTCCGGCATGGACGTCGACACCTTCGCCGGCCGCCTGTCCTTCTTCTGGGCGGTGGGCATGAACTTCTACCTCGAGATCGCCAAGATGCGCGCTGCGCGTCTGCTGTGGTGGCGGATCATGAAGCAGTTCGAGCCCAAGAGTCAGAAGTCGATGATGCTGCGCACGCACTCGCAGACCTCGGGCTGGTCGCTCACCGAGCAGGATCCGTACAACAACGTCGTGCGCACCACCATCGAGGCCATGGCGGCGGTGTTCGGCGGCACCCAGTCGCTGCACACCAACGCGCTCGACGAGGCGATTGCGCTGCCGACCGAGTTCTCGTCGCGGATCGCGCGCAACACCCAGATCATCATTCAGGAAGAGACCCACATCTGCAATGTCGTCGATCCCTGGGCGGGCTCCTACATGATGGAGAAGCTCACCCAGGACATGGCCGACAAGGCCTGGGAACTGATCGAGGAGATCGAGTCCATGGGCGGCATGACCAAGGCGGTCGAGTCCGGCTGGGCGAAGATGAAGGTCGAGGAGTGCGCCGCCGACAAGCAGGCACGCATCGACTCGGGCAAGGACGTGATCGTTGGCGTCAATAAGTACAAGCTCGACAAGCAGGACCCGATCGAGATTCTCGACATCGACAACCACGCCGTGCGCGAGTCGCAGATCGCCCGCCTCAAGAACATTCGTGCCACGCGCGATGCCGCCGCCGTGCAGGCCGCGCTCGATGCGCTGACCCAGTGTGCCGAAGGGGGCGGAGGCAATCTGCTCGACCTGGCGGTGAAAGCGATGCGTGCGCGCGCCACCGTGGGCGAGGTCTCCGATGCCCTGGAGAAGACCTTCGGGCGCTATCGTGCCAACCCGCAAGCCGTGTCCGGCGTCTATGGAGCTGTCGTGGAAGAACAGGAAGACTGGAAGGCCCTCAAGGCCGACATCGAGGCCTTCATCGCGGAAGAGGGTCGTCGCCCGCGTGTGATGATCGCCAAGCTTGGCCAGGATGGCCACGACCGCGGCTCCAAGGTGGTGGCTTCGGCCTTTGCCGACCTCGGCTTCGACATCGACATCGGTCCGCTCTTCCAGACCCCGGAAGAGGCGGCCCGGCACGCGGTCGAGAACGACGTCCATGCGGTGGGCTGCTCCAGCCTCGCCGCCGGCCACAAGACCCTGGTGCCAGCAGTGATCAACGAGCTCAAGCGCCTCGGCGCCGACGACATCATCACCTTCGTCGGTGGCGTGATCCCGGCGCAGGACTATGACGAGCTGTATGCCGCGGGCGCGAAGGGCATCTTCGGCCCGGGCACGCCGATCCCGAGCGCGGCGCGCGAGGTGCTCAAGCAGATCCGCGCCGCACGCAAGGTGTGAGGGCCAGTACGTCCCGCGCCGGACCGCGCGTGGACGGCCCTGTAGGAGCGGCGCAAGCCGCGAGCTTTTGGATTCGGGTTCAGGATTTATTTGGATCACTGCCTTAAAGGCTCGCGGCTTGCGCCGCTCCCACAACAGCCCCGCCCACAAAAACCGCCTCACCAACACGCAACGACGCGCGCCTACACGATCGAACATGCTTGCTCCGTCCTCCTCCTCCCTCGCCCCCGCCGACCAGGCTCTGGTCGACGGGGTGCTCGCGCGCCAGCTCCGCCCGCTCGCCAAGACCATCACGCTGATCGAATCACTGCGTGAGGACCACAGGGGGCGCGCGCATAAGGTGCTTGAGGCCTTGCTGCCGCATACCGGTGGCGCGATGCGGGTAGGCATCTCGGGTGTGCCGGGCGTGGGCGAGTCTGACCTTCATCGAGGGGCTGGGGCTGTATCTGATCGAGCAGGGGCTGCGCGTTGCGGTGCTGGCGGTGGATCCTTCGTCCTCGGTCACCGGCGGCTCCATCCTCGGCGACAAGACGCGCATGGAGTTGCTCAGTCAGAACCCAGCCGCCTTCATCCGCCCCAGCCCTTCGGCGTGCAGCCTGGGCGGGGTGGCGGAGAAGACGCGCGAATCCATGCTGGTGTGCGAGGCCGCCGGCTTCGACGTCATCATCATCGAGACCGTGGGTGTGGGCCAGAGCGAGACCGCGGTTGCCGGCATGACCGACATCTTCTGCCTGCTGCAATTGCCCAATGCGGGTGACGATCTGCAGGCGATCAAGAAAGGCATCATGGAGATCGCCGACCTGATCGTGATCAACAAGGCCGATATCGACCCCGTGGCGGCGATGCGCGCCAAGTCGCAGATCAAGACCGCGTTGCACATGTTGCGTCCGGCCAGCCCCAACTGGGCAGTGCCGGTGCTGACGCTGTCCGCCTTGAAAAAGCAGGGCATTGCCGATTTCTGGAACGCGGTGATGGACTATCGGCGCACGCTGACTGACTCGGGTGAGCTCGCGGCCAAGCGCCGCCATCAGGCCATGGCCTGGATGTGGGAGCTGATCGACTCCGAGCTGCGCAGCCGTTTCCGCAATCACCCGCAAGTCAAACAGGAACTACCGGCGCTGGCGCGGGCGGTGGAGGAAGGCAGCACCACGCCTTCGATCGCTGCGCTGCGCCTGCTCGGCCATCTTTGAAGTACATCAAGCGCCCGCGTATCTTGCGGGCAAATCATTCCCAGGACCTCACAGGAGATCATCAATGACCGACATCATCCGTCAGCTGGAGGAGAAGCGCGAGAAGGCCCGCCTCGGCGGTGGCCAGACGCGCATCGACGCCCAGCATGCCAAGGGCAAGCTCACTGCGCGCGAGCGCCTCCAGTTGCTGCTTGACGATGGCAGCTTCGAAGAGTGGGACATGTTCAAGGAGCACCGCTGCAACGATTTCGGCATGAACGCCGATCACACGCCGGGTGACGGTGTGGTCACCGGTTATGGCACGGTCAATGGCCGTCTGGTGTTCGTGTTCTCGCAGGACTTCACCGTGTTCGGCGGCTCGCTGTCCGAGACCCACGCCGAAAAGATCTGCAAGGTCATGGACCACGCGATGAAGGTCGGCGCGCCGGTGATCGGCCTCAATGACTCGGGCGGCGCGCGCATCCAGGAAGGGGTGGATTCGCTCGGCGGCTATGCCGACGTGTTCCAGCGCAACGTCCTGGCCTCGGGCGTGGTGCCGCAGATCTCGCTGATCATGGGTCCGTGCGCCGGTGGCGCGGTGTACAGCCCGTCGATGACGGACTTCATCTTCATGGTGAAGGACTCGTCGTACATGTTCGTGACCGGTCCGGAAGTGGTCAAGACCGTGACCCACGAGGAAGTGACCGCCGAGGAGCTTGGTGGCGCGGTGACTCACACCACCAAGTCCGGTGTGGCGGATCTGGCCTTCGAGAACGACGTCGAGGCCTTGATGATGACGCGTCGCCTCGTGGGCTTCATCCCCTCCAGCAATCGCGAGAAACCGCCGGCGGTGCCGGCCATCGACCTTGCCGATCGCATCGACTATTCGCTCGACACCCTGGTGCCGAGCAACCCCAATCAGCCCTATGACATGAAGGAGCTGATCATCAAGATGGTCGATGACGGCGATTTCTTCGAGCTGCAGCCGGACTACGCCAGGAACATCCTCATCGGCTTCGCGCGCATGGAAGGCTCGCCGGTGGGCATCGTCGCCAACCAGCCGCTGGTGCTGGCCGGTTGCCTCGACATCAAGAGCGCGATCAAGGCTGCACGTTTCGTGCGTTTCTGCGATGCGTTCAACATCCCGGTGGTCACCCTCGTGGACGTGCCTGGCTTCATGCCCGGGACCTCACAGGAGTACGGCGGCATCATCACCCACGGCGCCAAGCTGCTCTATGCCTACGCCGAATGCACGGTGCCCAAGGTCACCCTCATCACGCGCAAAGCTTACGGCGGTGCCTACGACGTGATGTCATCCAAGCACCTGCGTGGCGACGTGAACTTCGCCTGGCCGAGCGCCGAAATCGCGGTGATGGGGCCTAAGGGTGCCGTGGAGATCATCTTCCGTGAGGAGAAGAACGACCCGGCCAAGATCGCCGAGCGTGAGGCCGAATACAAGGAGCGCTTCGCGAACCCCTTCGTCGCCGGCGCACGCGGCTTCATCGACGACGTGATCATG
>JAUCDD010000005.1:0-69797 GCA_034675505.1 Melaminivora sp.
GAAAAGATGCAATACGGGCCGCCCTGGGGCAATGCTAAGCCAGGCGCTGCGCCAGCTCGCCCGCCCCGGGCGTGGGCGTGCGCATCCAGCGCCAGCAGGGCTTCCAGGCCATCGGGGTTGGACGGGCACGTACGGCCTCCAAGCGTTGCAAGGTTCAGGGCATGGATCTGGTCGAAGCTCACGCGGCTCTTCCAAGGAAGGCCGCCACGGCTACCTCGTTGGCGGCATTGAGCACTGCGGTCGTTCCCGGCGCAGCGGCGCAGCGCCTGCCACGAAGAGATGCAGGCCGGGAAAAGCGCACTCGCGTCCGCCTCCTCAAAGGTCAGCGCCGCCAGCTGCGTGAAATCCAGCGGCGCGGCGCCGCTGGCCACGCGCTCGGGCCAGGCCAGGCCGCAGGCGATCTCGCACGCGCATGTCCGGCGTGCCCAGCTGCGCAACGATGGACGCATCTCACGAACTGCACCATGGAGTGGATGATGCCGTGGGTGGATGACCACCTTGATCTGCTCGGGCGCGAGGTCGAGAGAGCGCGAGCGCGCCTCGATCACCTCCAGCGCCTTGTTCATCATGGTGGCGGAGTCGATGGAGATCTTGCGCCCCATGGAGAAATTGGGATGGGCGCAGGCCTGGGCGGGCGTGACCGCGCTCAGCGTGCCGGGGGCGCGGGTGCGAAACGGCCCGCCCGAAGCCGTGAGCAGCAGCATGCCGCACGCGGCGCGGCCAGGTGGCGGGGTCTTTTGGAAGGCCCTGGAAGACGGCTGAATGCCCGCTGTCTATGGGGAGCAGCAGTCGCCCCGCCAGTGCGCACGGCCTGCATGAAGACCTCGCCGCCCACCACCAGCGCTTCCTAGCTGGCCAGCAAGCAGGCGCTTGCCCGCCCGGGCCACAGCCAGGCAGGGCGCCAGGCCGGCGGCGCCACGATGGCGCCCATGACGGTGTCCACGGCGTCGTGCGATGCTATTTTTTCAGAGAGCATCCTGCCCGTGCAGGACACGGGCGGACAGGCCATTGGCCTTGATTTTTGCTTCCAGCTCGCGGGCATGGGGCGCGCTGGCCATGACCGCATAGCGCGGGGCGAACGCGGCGCATTGCGCCAGCATCAGATCCACCTGGGTGGCTGCGCTGAGCGCGAAGACTTCGTAGCGGTCCGGGTGCCGCGCCAGGACGTCCAGCGTGTTCTTGCCGATGGAGCCCGTGGAGCCGAGCACCGTGATCTTTTGTTTCATGCAGTCGTGGGAAAAGCCAGCCGGGTGAGCATCATGGCCAGGGGCAGCGTGGGCAGCAAGGCATCGATGCGGTCGAGAACGCCGCCGTGCCCGGGCAGCAGCTGGCTGGAATCCTTGGCACCGGCGCTGCGCTTGACCAGGGATTCGACCAGGTCGCCGACCACGCTCATGGCGGCCAGGAACGCCGCGCCCAGCAGCAACAGCCACCAGCCCGCCCGCGCCAGCACGCTGTAGAAGCTGGGAATGGCCGCGCCGCGCCAGCCGTCCAGCCAGATCCACGACAGTGCCAACAACAATACGCCGGCCATGCCGCCCCACACGCCCTCCCAGCTCTTGCCGGGACTGATGGACGGCGCCCAGCCGGCCGCTGGAAAAGCGCAAGCCAAAGGCCCGGCCGGAGAAATAGGCGAAGGTGTCTGCCGTCCAGACCAGGGCCAGCACCGAGAGCAGGAAGTTGACGCCGATGGCGCGCGCCTGCGCCATTGCCAGCCAGGCCAGCCACAGCGCCACCACGCCAGCCGCCAGGCGCAATGCGCGCGGCACCTGCGGCCAGCCGGCCACGCCGGCGCGCAGCAGCGCGGCGCCGCCCAGCACCCAGGCCGCGCCGCCGCCAATCCACAACCAGGTGAGCGGCTGCGCCAGCCAGCCTGCCGCCCAGCTGGCCCCGCACAGGGCCAGGCACAGGGCGCCCAGTGCGACGCTGGCGGCAAAGCCCAGCCCGTTGAGGCGCCCCCATTCCCAGGCTGCGGCGGCCATGGCGACCAGCGCGAAAACGGCAAAGGGCCAGGGCGACGGATACAGCAGCGCCGGCAGCAAGACGGCCAGCAGGATCAGGGCGGTGATGACGCGTTGCTTGAGCACCCGGGGCCCCCTTTCGCTGGCGGTGGAGGGAAGGAAGGAGAGAGAGAAAGAGCGAACCCGGGCTTCAGGCGCGCAGCGCTTCGGGCTGCGTGCCGCGCACCTGTTCGGAGGTGCGCCCGAAGCGCCGCTCCCGCGCGGCGTAGCTGGCGATCGCCTCGTCCAGCGCGGCCTCGTCGAAGTCGGGCCAGAGCCGCTCGCTGAAGAGGAATTCGCTGTAGGCCGCCTGCCAGAGCAGGAAGTTGCTGATGCGCATCTCGCCGCCGGTGCGGATCACCAGATCCGGGTCGGGCACGTGCGCCAGGCCCATGGCAGCCTGCAGGCTGGCCTCGGTGATGGGCTCGCCGCGCGCGGCGAGCTGCGCCGCCGCCTGGGCGATGTCCCAGCGGCCACCGTAGTTGAAGCACACGTTGAGCACCATGCGCGTGTTGCCGGCGGTCAGCTGCTCGGCCTGCTCCAGGCCCTTGCGCACGGACTGCGACAGCCCCGCCCTGTCGCCCACGAAGCGCACGCGCACGCCATCGCGGCTCAGCTCAGGCACCTCGCGCGCCAGCGCCTTGGCGAGCAGGCTCATCAGGCCCGAGACCTCATCGGCCGGGCGGTTCCAGTTCTCGGAGGAAAACGCGAACACGGTGAGCACGCCCACCCCGCGCGCGACGCAGGCCCGCACGCAGCGGCGCAGCGATTCGACGCCCTGGGTGTGCCCGGCCAGGCGCGGCAGGAAGCGTTGGCGCGCCCAGCGGCCATTGCCGTCCATGACGATGGCAATGTGGTGGGGCTGGGACGAAGGCGCTGGGGGCATGGGAGGTGGTGAGGGCGTCGGGGCCGCGCGCGCTAGATCGCCAGGATCTCCTGCTCCTTGGCGGCCACCAGGGTGTCCACCTCGGCGATATGCCGGTCGGTGGTCTTTTGCACGTCGGCTTCGGAGCGCTTCTGGTCGTCCTCGGAGGCCAGCTTGTCCTTGACCAGCTTCTTGACGTGGTCGTTGGCATCGCGGCGCAGGTTGCGGATGGCCACCTTGGCGCCCTCGCCCTCGGTGCGCGCGATCTTGGTCATCTCCTTGCGGCGTTCCTCGCTCATGGGAGGCATGGGCACGCGGATCAGCTCGCCCAGCGACGCCGGGTTCAGGCCCAGGTCGCTCTCGCGGATGGCCTTCTCGATCTTGGCCGACATGTTCTTTTCCCACGGCTGCACGCTGATGGTGCGCGCGTCCAGCAGCGACACGTTGGCCACCTGCGACAGCGGCACCATGGAGCCGTAGTACTCGACGTGGATGGTGTCCAGCAGCTGCGGGTTGGCGCGGCCCGTGCGGATCTTGGACAGGTTGTTCTTCAGGGCGGCGATGGACTGCTCCATCTTGCCCTCGGTGTTTTTCTTGATGTCGGCGATGGTCATGGAAACTCCTTCAACACAGGCGCCGTGCGCGCTCCGGGCGCCGCACGGCAAAGCGCTCAAGCGTACACCAAGGTACCCTCGTCCTCGCCCAGCACCACGCGCTTGAGCGCGCCGGGCTTGATGATGGAAAACACGCGGATCGGCAGCTTCTGGTCGCGGCACAGCGCGAAGGCCGTGGCATCCATGATGCCCAGGTTGCGCACCATGGCCTCGTCGAACGACAGCCTGGTGTAGCGCGTGGCGCTCGCGTCCTTCATGGGGTCGGCGGTGTACACGCCATCGACCTTGGTGGCCTTGAGCACCAGCTGCGCGCCGATCTCGGCGCCGCGCAGCGCAGCCGCCGTATCGGTCGTGAAGAAGGGATTGCCGGTGCCGGCGGCGAACACCACCACCTTGCCCTCTTCCAGGTATTGCAGCGCCTTGGGGCGCACATAGGGCTCGACCACCTGCTGGATGTCGATGGCCGACATGACGCGGGCCGTGAGGCGGCCGCTGCGGTTCATGGCGTCGGCCAGCGCCAGCGAGTTCATGACCGTGGCCAGCATGCCCATGTAGTCGGCGGTGGCGCGGTCCATGCCCTCGGAGCCGCCGGCCACGCCGCGGAAGATGTTGCCGCCCCCGATCACCACGGCCACCTGCACGCCCAGCTCGGTCACCTCGGCGATCTCGGCGACCATGCGCTCGATGGTCGCGCGGTTGATCCCGAAGGCATCGTCCCCCATGAGCGCCTCGCCAGACAGCTTGAGCAGGATGCGCGTGTGGGCTGGCTGGGCAGTGGCGGTCATGGAACGGTCTCCGTAAGGCAAGTGAAGGGAAGGGGGCGTGGGGGAGCGGCAGGCGGCGGTCAGCCGGCCTTGGCGGCGGCGACCTGCGCAGCCACTTCGGCGGCGAAGTCGTCGGTCTTCTTCTCGATGCCCTCGCCCACCACGTACAGGGTGAAGCTCAGCACGCGGGTGGCCTTGTCCTTGAGCATCTGGCCCACGGTCTGCTTGCCGTCGGCGGCCTTCACGAAGACCTGGTCGGACAGCGACACTTCCTTGAGGTACTTCTGCACGGCGCCATCGATGCGCTTGGCGGTGATCTCGGCGCTCTGGGCCGGCTTGCCGGCGGCGACCAGCTCCTTGTTGGCCTCCTCGGCCTTGCCTTCGGCCACGGCGCGCTCCTTGGCGATCAGCTCGGCGGGCACGTCGGCGCTGGTCACGGACACGGGCTTCATGGCGGCCACGTGCATGGCCACGTCCTTGGCGGCGCCGGCATCGCCTTCGTACTCGACCACCACGCCGATGCGCGTGCCGTGCAGGTAGGACGCCAGCTGCGCGCCGCTGAAGTGCTTGAAGCGGCGGAACGACATGTTCTCGCCGATCTTGCCGATCAGGCCCTTGCGCACGTCTTCCAGCGTGGGGCCGAAGCCGTCCTGCTCATAGGCCAGGCGGCCCAGCGCCTCGATGTCGGCGGGGTTGTGCTCGGCGACCAGCTTGGCGGCGGCGCCGGCCATGGCGATGAAGCTGTCGTTCTTGGAGACGAAGTCGGTCTCGCTGTTGACTTCGATCAGCGCGCCGCGCGTGCCCTCGATGCTGGCGGCGACCACGCCTTCAGCCGTCACGCGCGAGGCGGCCTTGCCGGCCTTGGTGCCCAGCTTGACGCGCAGCAGCTCCTCGGCCTTGGCCATGTCGCCTTCGGCCTCGGTCAGGGCCTTCTTGCATTCCATCATGGGGGCATCGGTCTTGGCGCGCAGCTCGGCGACCATGCTTGCGGTAATAGCAGCCATTGCTAGATTCTCCGTATGTGTCAGTTCTTCAAGGATCCAGGCGCCCGATGAAACAAAAAAGCGGGCGCACCACGGGCCCCGCTTTGATCGCGCACCCGCGCCCGCCGGATCGGCGGGCCGGGCGCTCGGGCCACAGGACGATCAGGCGGCGGTGTTTTCCACTTCGACGAATTCGTCGGAAGGCGAGCCTTCGCCGGCAACAACCTTCACCAGGTCGTTCACGGCGTTCTCGCGGCCGTCGATGATGGCGTCGGCCATGCCGCGCGCATACAGTGCCACGGCCTTGGCCGAGTCATCGTTGCCGGGAATGACGTAGTCGATGCCTTCGGGCGAGTGGTTGGAGTCCACCACGCCGATCAGCGGAATGCCCAGCTTCTTGGCTTCGGCCACGGCGATCTTGTGGAAGCCCACGTCGATCACGAAGATGGCGTCGGGCAGGGCGTTCATGTCCTGGATGCCGCCGATGTCCTTTTCCAGCTTGGCCAGTTCGCGCGAGAACATGAGCTGCTCTTTCTTGCTCATGGCTTCCAGGCCGACTTCCTGCTGGGCCTTCATGTCCTTCAGGCGCTTGATGGAAGTCTTGACGGTCTTGAAGTTGGTCAGCATGCCGCCCAGCCAGCGCTGGTCCACGTAGGGCATGCCGGCGCGCTGCGCCTGCTCGGACACCAGCTCGCGCGCCTGGCGCTTGGTGCCGACCATCAGGATGGTGCCGCGGTTGGCCGCCAGCTGCTTGGCGAACTTCTGCGCGTCCTGGAACATCGGCAGCGATTTTTCCAGGTTGATGATGTGGATCTTGTTGCGATGACCGAAGATGAAGGGGGCCATCTTGGGGTTCCAGAAGCGGGTCTGGTGGCCAAAGTGGACACCGGCTTCCAGCATTTCGCGCATGGTCACGGACATGAGAATTACTCCGAAGGTTGGGTCTAAAATCCAGCCCGAACACCGCAGCCCCGCATGCCTTGCATGCCAGGCGCAGCACCTCGAGGGGGCTGGTTTGCTATTTGTCTTGCCAGTACTCGGCAAAACCCCGGGATTCTACCATAGGCAAGCCTGAGCGCAGCCGCTGCGGCAGCGCACCCGCCCGGCGGTGCTCGCAATATTCATAGCAGGACGCCGGCCCCAGGCGCCGGCGTGACTGGAATTTCGTTCGTATCCCCATGCATATCCTGATCGTCGGCGCCGGAATCGTCGGCACCGCCACTGCCTATGAGCTGGCCTGCGACGGCCACCAGGTCACCGTCCTCGAACAACAGGCAGCAGCCGCCGAGCAGGCCAGCTTTGCCAGCGCCGGGCTGCTGGCGCCCTCGCTGCTGATCCCGTGGGCGGTGCCGGGCGCGGACCGGCGCCTGGCGCGCCGCCTGCTGGGCCGGCGCGCCAGCATGCGGCTGATGCAGGGCGCCGGCCTTGCCGGGCTGCACTGGCTGTGGCGCTGGCTGCGCGCCGGACGCCAGCCCGAGGCCGGCCAGCGGCTGCAGGCGCTGGCGGCCCTGGGGCGCGACAGCCTGGAGCGCACCCGGGCCATCGCCCGCGCGCTGGACGCCGACATCGAATCCAGCCGCGGCACGCTGGTGCTGCTGCGCAGCCAGGCCGAGCTGCAGCTGCTGCAGCCTATGCTGGACGTGCTCGGCGCCAGCGGCACGGCCCTGCGCGCGGTGGATGCCGACACCGCGCGCCTGATAGAGCCCGGCCTGGCGGTCGATGTGCCGCTGGCGGGCGCCCTGCACGCTGCCGACGGCGAAAGCGCCAACTGCCGGCTGTTTGCGCAGCTGCTGCGCCAGGCGGCGCAGGAGCGGGGTGCGCGCTTCGCCTTCCACACGCGCGTGCAGTCGCTGGGCTCGGGCGCTGACGGCTGCCCCAGCGTGCAGGTCGCGGGCCAGGCCGCGCCGCTGCGCGCCGACGCCGTGGTGCTGTGCGCGGGGCTGGCCAGCGCGCAGCTGCTGCGGCTGCTGGGCGTGCGCCTGCCGCTGGCGCCCGTGCACGGCTATTCGATCACGGTGCCGGTGCGCGAGGACGTGCACGCACCGCAGGGCAGCATCATCGATCCGCAACACCGCATCACCATCGCACGCCAGGGCCAGCGCGTGCGTGTCTCGGGCGGCGCCGAACTGGGCCACGCCAGCGGCGGCCACGACCAGGCCACGCTGCGCACGCTGTACCTGGCGCTGTCGGGGTGGTTTCCCGGCGGGGCGCTGGCGTCCTCGCCGCAGGTGCAGGTCTGGCGCGGCGCCAGGCCCACGCTGCCCGACGGCGCGCCGGTCATCGGGCCCGGGCCCGGCCGCAACCTGTGGATCAATGCCGGCCACGGCGCCAGCGGCTGGGCGCAGGCCTGCGGCAGCGCGCGCGCCACCGCCGACCTGATCGCCGGGCGCACGCCGGCGCTGGATCTGGCCCCGTTTTCGCTGGCGCGGTTCTGAGCCCGGCGAGCATTTGCGACGCCGCAGATGGGCCCCAGGCGGGGCAACCCTACGGGCCGGGCAGGATGAAAAGACCATGAACACGCTCTGAGAGCGTGTTCGACGCCCCGCCCTGGCGCCCGCCACGGCGCCGCACAATGGCGCCATGCAGCGCATCTCTCCCCCTGGCCGCTTATCCCTTGTACGGCAGCGCCGCCACGCGCGCCATCGAGGCCCGGGCCGCGCAAGGCCTGCCGCCGGGCGCCCTGATGCAGCGCGCCGGCTCGGCCACGGCGCGCCTGGCGCGGGCACTGGCGCCCCACGCCCGCACGATCTGGATCGCCTGCGGGGGCGGCAACAATGGCGGCGACGGGCTGGAGGCAGCGGCGGTGCTGCGCGCCGCCGGGTACCCGGTGGTGGTGAGCTGCCTGGCCCGCGATCCGCAGCAGCTGCCGCCGCCGGCCCGCGCCGCCTGGCAGCGCGCGGCGGACGCTGGCGTGCCCTGGCTCGACGAGCCGCCGCAGCTGGGCCCGCAGGACCTGTGCGTGGACGCCCTGCTGGGCCTGGGCCTGGCGGCCGACCCGCGCCGCCCGCCCCCGCAGCCGCGCCTGCTGCGCCATCTGGCGGCCCTGCACGGCAGCGCCGCACCCACCCTGTGCGTGGACCTGCCCTCCGGCCTGCTGGCCGACACCGGCCAGTACCTGCCCGGCCTGGCCCCTGCGGGCGCCCCCAGGGCTGACCGCCACACCCTGGCGCTGCTCACGCTCAAGCCGGGCCTGTGCACCGCGCGCGGCCGGGACGCGGCCGGCAGCCTGTGGCTGGACGAACTGGACACGCGCGCCCTGGCGCCCGCGCCCGACGCCTGGCTGGGCGCAGCGCCGCCGCCCCGCCCACGCAGCCACGACAGCCACAAGGGCCGCTTTGGCGACGTGGCCGTGGTGGGCGGCGAAGGCCTGGCGCTGCGCGGCGCGGGCATGGCCGGCGCGGCGCTGCTGGCCGCCAGCGCGGCGCTGCACGCCGGCGCCGGCCGGGTGCTGGTCAGCCTGCTGGACGATGGCGGGGACGGCCACGCTGCGCTGGCCGCGCTGCAGCCCGAGTGCATGCCGCGGCGCTTCGACGCACTGGCGCTGGAGAAGACGCTGGCGGTGGTCGCCGGCTGCGGCGGCGGGGCTGCCATCGGGGCCGTGCTCGAAGCCGTGCTGCAGCGCAGCCCGCGCCTGGTGCTGGACGCCGACGCGCTCAATGCCATCGCCGCCGACCGCACCCTGGCTGCGCAGCTGCAGGCCCGTGCCGGGCGCCCGGACTGCACCACCGTGCTCACGCCCCACCCCCTGGAGGCCGCGCGGCTGCTGGGCAGCAGCGCCGAGGCGGTGCAGGGCGACCGCCTGGGCGCGGCGCGCGAGCTGGCGGCGCACTGGGGCTGCACCGTCGTCCTCAAGGGCTCGGGCAGCGTGGTGGCGGCGCCGGGGCGGGCGCCTTTGATCAACCCCACCGGCAACGCCTTGCTGGCCAGCGCCGGCACGGGCGACGTGCTGGCCGGCCTGCTGGGCGCGCGGCTGGCTGCCGGGCCGGCCGGCGCGCAGGCGGCTTTCGAGGCGGCAGCCGCCGCCTGCTGGCAGCATGGCGCCCTCGCCGACTGCTGGCCGCCCCGGCAGGCGCTGACGGCCCTGGCGCTGGCACGCCGCCTGACGCCCGACGCGATCACCGCCCATTGAGGGCCATTGGCCCGGTTCGGCCCGGCCCGGCCCGGCCCGGCGGCCGCGGCGTGCCGCGCCCGCCTGCACGGCGCGCCGCCACGCTGCGCGGCCTGCCGACCTGGCATGTGGGCGGTGTCCGACACGGCGGCGCGGTGACCTGCGCTTCAATACCTGGCAAGCCCCCAGGTTTCCCGCCCCTGCCACCCTGCCCGGAGGTCACCGCCATGCAACACCCTCTGCACTCCCGCGCTCTCGCACTCGCAGCCTTTGTCGTCACCGTACTGCTGGCCCTGGCCGCCAGCGTCACGACGCTGCTGCCGCAGCAGGCCGCACAGGTGGCCGACTCGCAGGTTCACCCGCACATCGCCCAGTTGCTGCCCTTTGCGCTGCCGGACTGACCCCTCGCGGCGCGAATCCAATGCCCTGGGAAACCAGGGCGCAAGCTCTGCTGCGTGCGCCTGGCGGCATCGTTTCAACACCCGGCAACCGAGGAGTGCGCCATGTCCGTGAAGCTCGCCATCGTCTATTACTCGACCTACGGCACCAACCACCAGATGGCGCAGATTGCCGCCGACGCAGCCAAGGCGGCGGGCGCCGAGGTGCGCCTGCTGCGGGCCGCCGAGACGGCGCCGGCCGAGGTCGTCGCCGGGCAGCCCCACTGGCAGGCACACGCCGACAAGACGGCGGACATCCCCACCGCCACGGCCCAGGACATGCAGTGGGCCGACGCCTTCCTGATCTCCGCGCCCACGCGCTTTGGCGTGATGGCCAGCCAGATGCGCGCCTTCATCGACACGCTGGGCGGGGTCTGGTCCAAGGGCGAACTCGCCAACAAGGCGATCTCGGGCATGACTTCGGCGCAGAACACCCATGGCGGCCAGGAAAGCACGCTGCTGTCGCTCTACATCACCGCCATGCACTGGGGCAGCATCATCGTCGCGCCCGGCTATACCGACCCGGTGATCTTCAAGACCGGCGGCAATCCCTACGGCTACACGCACAAGCAGGGGGATGAATTCACTGCCGACGTGAAGTCGGCCATCGGCCACCAAGCGCGCCGCCTGCTGGATGTGGCCGGCAAGTTGAAGCCGCAGTAACCCCGCCTGGGCTCAGCCCGGGGGCTTTTCCTGCGCCGCGGCAGCCGGCTTGCCGCCGGCCTGCACCAGCGCCACGCGCCGCAGCAAGGCCTGGGCCAGCGCCTCGTCGCCGGTGGCACGTGCGCGCTGCACGCGCAGCAGCAGCCAGGCCAGCAGCGGGCGGCTCCAGCCCTGTGCGGATGCGGTGTCGCTGGCCAGTACCAATGTTTCAGGCGTGGCGCGCCCGGCCTGCAGGGCGGCACTGGCGGCCACCAGCCGGGCCAGCGGGTCGGTGATGGAGGCCAGCGCCGCCGGATGGGCCAGGGCGGCGCGCTGGGCTTCGGGCAGCAAGGCCTGGTCGCCTGCGCGGGCCTGGCCTGCCAGGTAGTCGGCATAGGCCCGCTCGGGCGGCTCGGCGTCCTGGCGCAGCAGCTCGAATGCCGGGCATTCGCCGCCGTCCAGGCTGGCCGCCCGCGCGGCGCAGCGCATCAGCTCCAGGCGCGCCAGCAGCGCGGCGCTGCCGGTGCGCGCGATCTCCTGGCGCGCGCGCGTCCACTCCTGCGCCGCCGCGCGGCTGTCGCCGGTGAGCCAGGCGCGGGTGGCGCGTTCGGCGGCGTCGTGGGCGTTGCGCTGCCAGTCGGGCTGGGGCGGCTTGCTGGAGCACGCCGCCAGCGCCAGCCCGGCCAGCAGCACCACACAGGACACGCGACGGGCAAGGAATGCAGGCTTCATGGCAGTTTCAGCTCCGTGTCGCGGGCGAACGGCCACTTGCGGTTGATCTCGTTCAGCAGCCCCTCGACCTTGCGCAGGCTGGCATCGACCTCGGCGCGCAGCGTGCCCAGGTCGGCGGTGGCCTCGCGCGCGTTGGCGCCCACGGCCTGGGCCTCGGCCAGCACGGCATCCACCCGCACGATGCTGCGGCGCGCATCGCCGAGCAAGGCGTTGAGCTGCACCACGGCGGCGCGTACCTCGGGCACCAGCCCCGGGTCCGCGCCGGCGCCGAATACCTGGCGGTCGGCACGCGCGGCCATGCCGTCCAGGCGCGCCAGCAGCTGGTTGGTGCGCTCCAGCGTGGCCAGCACGCGCCGGGCGTCGGCGTCGCTGCCGGTCAGCACGGACAGCACCCCGCCGGGGGCGTTCAGCCGCTCGGTCAGCGTGCGCACATTGCCCAGGGCGCCGCCCAGCGCCGAGTCGGCGGCGGTGATCTGGTTCAGGTTCTCCAGCAGCTGGCGGGCGTCGGACATCAGGCGCGGGATCTCGGCCGTGGCGTCGCCGCGCAGCACCGGGCGCACGGCGCCGGCCGGCAGCGGCGGGTCGGTCAGGACGCCGCTGTAGGCCTTGATGGTGGTGCCGCCGACGATGCCGCGCACCAGCGTGAAGACGCTGGTCTCGCGCAGCCAGTGCGCGTCGCGCCGGGCCACGTCCACCACGATGCGCACTTCGCCGCCCTCGGCCAGGTTCAGGCTGCGCACGCGGCCTATGGGAAAGCCCGAGAACGTCACGTCCATGCCCACGCCCACGCCCTCGGAGTCGTCGGACAGCAGCACCAGCTGCTGCGTGGGCTCGAACACCCCGCGCGCATACATCAGGTACAGCGCCGAGCCCAGCACCAGCACCAGCGTGAACAGCAGCAGCGCCCCCGCCTTGGCGCGCAGGTGGGTGACGGGGCGCAGCAGTTCGTCGGCGGGCGGTGCGGGGTCGCGGTCGGGCATGGGGGTCATCAGTAGTAGTAATTGCTCATCAGGGACACCACCTCGATGAGCAGCAGCACGGCGAACATGCGCGCCAGCCCGCCGATCTCGGAGTCCGGCTGCTGGGCGCGCCCGGGCGCTTGCGTCTCGTACAGGCCGGATGCCATGGGGATGAGCGCGATCGCCATGCTGAAGAACACCGTGCGCAGCACGAACACCAGCGTGACCTGGGGCGTGAAGACGTGGCCGAACATGCGCGTGTAGCCGGGCAGCCCGGCCAGCGTGAGGCCGTAGACGCCCAGGTAGGCCATGACCAGCGCCACCACGCACGACAGCGCGGCCAGCGTGGTGCTGGCGTACATGCCCGCGACCACGCGCGGCAGCAGCTCCATGCGCACCGGGTCGGCGCCGCGCGCGCGCAGCGCGTCCAGGTGGCCGGACTCGCGCATCAGCGCCAGCTGCGTGCCGTTGGGGATGGTCGCGCGCATGGCCACGAACAGCGCCGCCGTCAGCGGGATCAGCTCCAGCACCAGCACGCGGATGACCATCTCCAGCGCGTAGCGCGTGAGCCCGTAGCTCTGCGCCGTGACCACGACGATGCGCGTGATGACCAGCGACAGCAGCGCTGCCAGCAGCGTGAAGCCGAGCAGGATGGGCGCGGTGTCGTGGTACATGTGGCGTGCCAGGCGCCAGCGCGTGCCGCGCGAGTAGCTCGACGGCGAGAGCATCAGCACCAGCACCACCGCGCCCAGGTACAGGATGCGCGACCAGGCCAGCGCCCAGCGCCGCGCGGTGAACGCGAGCCGGGCGGGCTGGTGCAGGGCGGCATGCAGGGCGTTCATGGGCGCATCATAGAAGGCCAGCGGCCATTTTTGAACGAAAACGGCCACACGCCGGCGCCAACAGCCGGCCTCCAGCTATCAAATTCATAGTTCGCCGGTTCACACATGGCGCTTGGCCGCCACGGCGGGCGCGGGCACGGGCTCGGCGTCCGCGCGCTGGTGCAGGGCCTCGATCACCTGGCACTGCCCGCCAGAGCCGTCGCAGCGCCCGCGCAGCGCCTGCAGCTCCTGCTCCAGCACGCGCAGCTCGGCCAGGCGGGTGCGCACGTGGTGCAGGTGCTCGTCCAGCGCGGCGCAGGCGGCGTGGTCGGCGCCGTCCTCGTGCACGGCGCGCGCATCCAGGTGCAGCAGCGTGCGCACCTCCTGCAGCGACATGTCCATGGCGCGGCACAGGCGCACGAAGCGCAGGCGGTGCACCTCCTCGTCGCTGTACAGGCGGTAGCGGTTTTCGTCCCGCGTGTGCGCGCTGAGCAGCCCTTCCCGCTCGTAGTAGCGGATGTTGGGCGGCGGCACGCCGGACAGCCGGGCCGCATCGCCGATGCGGTGGCGGGGGCTTTGCGTGTTCATGCTTGACATTGAAGTGACTTCAAGGTTTCCAATCATCGCATGAGCCAATCCTCCCACCTGCATCCGCATCCGCATCCGCATCCGCACGGCCCCGCTGCCGCGTGCGCGCCGGCCAGCGCTCCGGCGGCCGCGCCGGCCTCCTGCGGCTCCTGCGCCCACGACCACGCCGCTGGCGGCGATGGCGACCACGGCCACGACCACGGCGCCCTGCCCGGCTGGCCGCGCATCGCCGCCGCGCTGGTGCTGGCCGCCGGCGCCGAGGCCGCCCACTGGCTCCAATACGACCGCGCAGGCATGGCCCTGGCGCTGGTGGCCATCGCGCTGGCGGGCCTGGGCGTGTACCGGGCCGGGCTGAAGGACCTGGTGCGGCTGCGCCTGGGCATCAACGCGCTGATGGCGGTGGCCGTCACCGGTGCGGTGCTGATCGGCCAGTGGCCCGAGGCGGCCATGGTCATGGCCCTGTACGTGGCGGCCGAGCGCATCGAGCACGCCGCCATGGACCGCGCGCGCAACGCCATCCGCAGCCTGCTGGACCTGGCGCCCGAGAGCGCCGACGTGGTGCAGCAGGACGGCAGCACCGCGCGCCAGCCCGCGGCCGACGTGCGGCCCGGCGCCGTGCTGCGCATCGCCCCGGGCGCGCGCGTGCCGCTGGACGGCAGCGTGACGCGCGGGACCAGCGCGGTGAACCAGGCGCCCATCACAGGCGAGAGCCAGCTGGCCGACAAGGGCCCGGGCGACCCCCTGTTCGCCGGCAGCGTGAACCAGCACGGCGAGCTGTTCATGCAGGTCACCGCCGCGCCCGGCAGCACGCTGCTTGCGCGCATCGTGCACGCCGTGGAGCAGGCGCAGGCCAGCCGCGCGCCCACCCAGCGCTTCGTGGACCGCTTCGCCGCCATCTACACCCCCATCGTCTTTGCCCTGGCGCTGGCGCTGGGCCTGCTGGCGCCCTGGGCGATGGGCTGGAGCTGGCACCAGGCGGCCTACCAGGCACTGGCGCTGCTGGTCATCGCCTGCCCCTGCGCGCTGGTGATCTCCACCCCCGTCACCGTGGTCAGCGCGCTCACGGCGGCCGCGCGCCGGGGCATCCTGATCAAGGGCGGCAGCGCCCTGGAGGCCGCACGCGGCCTGCGCGCCATCGCCCTGGACAAGACCGGCACGCTGACCACCGGCAGCCCGGCTCTGGTGCACTGGCAGGCCCTGGCCGGAACCGACGCGCAGGCCGCGGCCGCCGCCGCCTGGGCGCTGGCCAGCCGCTCGGACCACCCGGTCTCGCGCGCCATCGCCGCCGGCCTGCCGGCAGGGCGGCCGGACGCCGCCGCCGACGTGCTGGCCCTGCCTGGCCGGGGCGTGCAGGGCGAGCTCGCCGGCCGCCGCTGGGTGCTGGGCAACCTGCGCCTGGTGCGCGAGATGGGCCTGGCCGACGCCGCGCTGGCCGAGCTGCTGGCCACGCACGAGCAGCAGGGCCGCACCGTCACGCTGCTGGCCGACGGCCAGGCCGTGCACGCGCTGTTTGCCGTGGCCGACCCGCTGCGCACGCACGCGGCCGAGGCGGTGGCCCGGCTGCAGGCGCTGGGCGTGCAGCCGGTGGTGCTCAGCGGCGACAACCCGGCCACCGTGCAGGCCGTGGCGCAGGAAGCCGGCATCGCCGACGCGCGCGGCGGCCTGCTGCCCCAGGACAAGCTGGATGCGCTGGCCGCGCTGCAGGCGCGCCTGGGGCCCACCGCCATGACCGGCGACGGCATCAACGACGCGCCGGCGCTGGCGCGCGCCGACGTCGGCTTTGCCATGGGCGGCGCGCACAGCACCGGCATGGCCATGGAGACCGCCGACGTGGTGCTGATGAACGACGACCTGCGCCGCATCCCCGACACCGTGCTGCTGGCGCAGCGCGCGCACCGCGTGCTGTGGCAGAACATCACCCTGGCGCTGGGCGTGAAGGCGGCGTTCTTCGTCCTGGCCGTGATGGGCCTGGCCACCATGTGGATGGCGGTGGTGGCCGACATGGGCGTCAGCCTGGCCGTGGTGGCCAACGGCCTGCGCCTGCGCGCCGGCGCCGCGGCCGCGCCGCCGCGCCCGGGAGACGCCGCATGACCCGGTACGTCAAGGCCGGCGGCGGCGCCCAGGGCCGCGCACGCCAAGCCGCCGCCTTCGAGCACCTGCTGGCCGCCTTCGCCGCCAGCGCGCACCTGCCCGCGCCCCAGCGCTGGCACTACCTGGAGGCCGCGCACGTCATCGGCCAGAACCGCCTGGCGCTGCACTGGCGCGCGCACTGGCACATGCTGGCCTTCGCACGCGCGCTGGGCGACCGCGCCGAGGTGCGCGGCCAGCTGACGCGCCTGGCCCTGACCCCGCTGGGCCACCTGGTGCGCCGCCTGCCCCAGGGCAACACCGGGCGCGCCAGCGTGCCGGCCTTCCGGTCCATGGCGCCCGGCCCGGCCGTGCGCGAGCGCATCAGCCAGGCGCTGGCGGCGGCGCCGCAAGCGCCCGCCAGGGGCCTCTGAGGGCAAATTTCAATCAAGAAAGCCACTTGCCGGCGCCAATCAATGATTGTTAGCTATCAATTTTGAACAAACAGCCACCCGCCTGCGCCCGGCTTGACCCAGCTCAAGGCGCGCACGCGCCGGCGGCTGTGCAATCGCCGCTGGCCCCCTCTCCTGCCCTCCATGTCCACGTCCGCCATCGCCCAACCGCCCGCCGACCAGGCGCCCGCTGCCCACTCGCGCGTCGAGGACGCCGTTGCGCTGCTGGTCGGGGTCACCCTGGTGTCGGTGGGCATCGCCTTCCTGGGCGGCGCCGGGCTGCTCACCGGCGGCGTGGCGGGCCTGGCCTTCGTGCTGCACTACGCCACGGGCGTGGGCTTCGGCAAGCTGTTTTTCCTGCTCAACCTGCCCTTTTACTGGCTGGCGCTGCGCCGCATGGGACTGGCCTTCACCCTCAAGACCTTTGCCGCCGTGGCGCTGCTGGCCGTGCTGACCGAGATGCAGGCCGGGCTGCTGCACCTGCAGCAGCTGCCGCCCGCGTATGCCGCGCTGATCGGCGGGCTGATCATGGGCATGGGTTTCCTGGTGCTGTTTCGCCACCGCTGCAGCCTGGGCGGCGTGGGCATCCTGGCGCTGTACCTGCAGGGGCGCCATGGCTGGCGCGCAGGCAAGGTGCAGATGGCCGTGGACTGCTGCATCGTCGCCGCCGCCCTGGTCACCATCGAGCCGGCGCGCGTCGCCTGGTCGGTGCTGGGCGCCGTGGCGCTCAACCTGGTGCTGGCCATGAACCACCGCCCCGGCCGCTACCTGGCCGCGTGAGCGGCACGCCCCGGCGCAGGGCCGGGCCCGCGCCCCGGCGGCCGCGGCTGCGGCCACCCCGCCCCGCCTTTCCATAGACTCCACCCAACGCAACGGAACTTCCTCCATGACGACCCACACCGCCACTCGCCGCCAATGGCTGGCCGCCAGCGCCGCGCTCGCCACCGCCGCCACCCTGCCCGCATTCGCCTTCGCGGCCGCCGCCAACGCGGTGGAGGTCTGGAAGGACCCGAACTGCGGCTGCTGCAAGGACTGGATCACGCACATGCAGCAGGCCGGCTTCGCCGTCACCGTGCAGGACAGCGGCAACGCCGCCGTGCGCGCCCGGCTGGGCCTGCCGCAGCGCCTGGGCTCGTGCCACACCGCCCTGGTGGGCGGCTACCTGCTGGAGGGCCACGTGCCGGCCGGCGACGTGAAGAAGCTGCTCCAGCAAAAACCCCGGGCGCTGGGCCTTGCCGTGCCCGGCATGCCGGTGGGCAGCCCCGGCATGGACGGCCCCGAGTACGGCGGGCGCCGCGACGCCTACGACGTGCTGCTGGTGACCCGCGGCGCCCAGGGCGGCGACGTGGCCACCAGCGTGTTCGCCAGCTACCGCTGAGTTCCCGCGCCCGGCCTGCCGATAATCGCCAGGCCATGCACCCCACAGCACCCTCCCCGCACGCGCCGGCTGGCGCCATCACCGACGTCCCCGGCATCGAAGTCGGGCACCACACCGACACGCGCCGCCCCACCGGCTGCAGCGTGGTCATCGCCCGCGCTGGCGCGGTGGCCGGCGTGGACGTGCGCGGCGCTGCCCCGGGCACGCGCGAGACCGACCTGCTGGCGCCGCAGAACCTGGTCAGCGAGGTGCACGCCATCGTGCTCGCCGGCGGCAGCGCCTGGGGTCTGGACGCGGCCAGCGGCGCCATGCGCTGGCTGGAGGAGCACGGCGTGGGGCTGGATGTCGGCGTGGCGCGCCTGCCCCTGGTGCCGGCCGCCGTGCTGTTCGACCTGCCGCTGGGCGACGCGCGCATCCGCCCCGATGCCGCCGCCGGCTACGCCGCCTGCGCCGCCGCCAGCCGCCAGCCGCCCGCGCAAGGCAGCGTGGGCGCGGGCGCGGGCGCCGTGGTCGGCAAGATGTTCGGCCTGCAGCACGCCATGAAGGGCGGCATCGGCAGCGCCAGCGTCCGCGTGGCCGGGGTGACGGTGGGCGCGCTGGTCGCCTGCAACGCGGTGGGCGACGTGGTCGATCCGGATACCGGGCTGCCGCTGGCGGGCGCGCGCAGCGCCGATGGGCGCACGCTGCGCGACACGCGCCGGGCGCTGCTGCGCGGCGACGTCCCGCATCCGCTGCTGGCCGGCAGCAACACCACCATAGGCGTGATCGCCACCGACGCCCGGCTGAGCAAGGTGCAGGCGCAGCGCCTGGCGATGTCGGGCCACGACGGGCTGGCGCGCAGCATCGACCCGGTGCACACCATGAGCGACGGCGACACGCTGTTCACGCTGGCGACCGGCCAGGCCGCGCAGCACCCGGGCATGATGGTGCTGGCCACCATGGCCGCCGAGGCCGTGGCGCGCGCCACCGTCGCCGCCGTGCTGGCGGCACGCGGGCTGGCGCTGGAGGGCGGGCTCATCCTGCCGGCGCACGCCGAGATGCCGCGGCAGGGCTGAGGCGTCAGGAGCCGGCCGGCGGCAAGGGGCGGAAGCGCTCCAGCGCGGCAAAGCGCTCGATCATGCGCCGGGTCATGGACTGGCTGCTGCCATCGGCGCCGGTGAACAGGAACAGGGCACGGTTCGGGCTGATCCAGGTGAGCTGGCGCCGCACGCCGGCCTGCGCACCGCCAATCTCGAACCACAGGCCCAGTGCAAGCTGCGCCGCCAGCGCGTCCTGCGCCGGCCCGGCCGCCGCCGCCGGCTCGGCGGGCGCAGCGCTGGCGCGAGGCTCGGCTTCGGGGCCGGCTTCCGTCTCGGGCTCGGGCGCCGGTTCCGGTTGCGATTCCGGTTGCGATTCCGGTTGCGATTCCGGTTGCGATTCCGGTTGCGATTCCGGTTGCGATTCCGGTTGCGGTTCCGGCTGCGACTCCGGTTCGTGGCCCGGCCCAGGGGCGGCTTCCGGTTCGGGGCCAGCATCCGCTTCGGCCGGCGGCGCCACGGGCGGCTGGCCGGCGCTGCCGGGGGCGTCGCCCGGCACCGCTTGCGGCGGCTGCGCCGGCACGGCGGCCGGCACTGCGGCGGCGCGCTCCAGCACCGCCGTGCGCCAGTCGCCCAGCCGCTGCGCGATGTATGCCTGCGCCAGGGCCGGATGGGCGATGCTGGCCAGGCCGCGCTGCAGCGTCGCCAGCGCCTGCTCGATGGCGGCGGCCAGTTCGCTGGCGTCCTGCGCCGGGGGCTGGTCCACGGCCAGCAGCAGCGGCGCCAGCGCCGCGTAGCCATCGGCCGCAGCCCCACCCGCCTCGTCGGCCAGGCGGGCGCGCGCCACCACCTCGGCCCAGGGGCCGGTCAGGAAGGCCAGCATCTCGGGGGCCGCTGCGGCGGCGCCCGGCAGGCGGCGAAAGTCGGCAGCGGCGCGCTCGCTCAGCAAGGCCAGGCGCTCGCGCTGCTGCACCTCGTGCTGGCGCGCGGCGCGCCGTTCGCGGCGCTGCTGCTCCTGGGTTTCCCAGGCCTTGTCCAGGGCCTTCAGCACCCGCTCGAAAGGCTTGGCGCTGTCGATGCGGGCCTGGGCCAGGTGCCCCACCGCTTCCTCGACCAGCCGCATGAAGCGCAGGAAGCCTGGCGCGTCCTCCCGCTCGAAAGCCAGGCTGCGGCGCGTCAGCTCGTCCAGCAGCCGGCGCGCCGGGTGCAGTTCGTCGGAGAAGAAGCCCGTGTCATGGCGCACCAGCTGGCGCAGCGCGGGCGCCAGCTGCTGCACGGCCCGGCGCACCGGCGGCAGCAGCCGCGGATCGCGGGCCATGTTGTCCATCATGCGGCTGACCACGCCGCTGGCGGCGTCCTCGTGCGCCGCCGGCTGGGCGGGCGCCGGGTGCGCTTCGGCGGCCCAGCCGGTGGCGGGCGGGGCCGTGCCGGCCAGCCGCCCGACCAACAGCTCCAGCTGGGCCAGGTCGTGCAGCGCGTGGGCGGCGTCGGCGGGCACCGGGTGGCCCGGGTGCGCGGCAGGCGCCGTGACCGTGGCCAGGGTGCCAGCCGCAGCGGGCGCCGCCCAGTGGCCGGGCTCGCCCAGGGTGGCGAGCATCTGGCGCAGCAGGCCGACGGTGAGCAGCGCTTCCTCGGCCTGCGCGGCCAGCGGCGCTCCCGCAGACAGGCCGTTCCAGGCCGAGGCGCCCGCGCCGTGGCTGGCGTAGTGGCTGCCGTAGTGGCTGGCCATGGCGCTGTGGACCGGGTAGCCCTGGCCCAGTGGCATGCCGCCCTCCCAGCCCGCGCCCATGTGCGGGCCGGTGCCTGGCCCGTGCGGGCCCATGGCCAGGCGGGTCGCGGACGCGACGCCGGCGACGGCATAGCCCACGGGCTCCACGCCCTGCGCGCGCAGCTCGCCGGCCACGCGCTGGTAGACGGCAACGAGCTGGCGCCCCAGCAATTCGCGCATGTGCGCCATCCACTGCTGGCGCACCTCGGCCGGCACGGCGGCATCGGTGATGACCTGCTGCAGGGCCCGGATGTAGTTCTGCGGCCGCAGCGGGTTGCGCTCGGGCTGCACGCTGGGCAGGCCCTGGGCCGAGCTGACCAGGGCGTCGAGCTCGGACAGCGCGGCCTCGGTGGCGTGGGCAGCGGCCTGGCGCGCGCGCGCCAGTTCCAGCTCGGCCTGCACGTCGGCGTCGTCGACCAGGCTGAGTTCGCCGAAATCCATGCCCGAGTCCGAACCGGGCGGCGGGGCCTGCGGCGGCTTGTTCGGGCCTGGCCCGTCGGCAAAGGCCTCCAGCAGGGCCATCGGGTAGGCGCGCACTAGCTGGGCCTCGTGTGCGGCCAGCAGCCGCAGCGCGTCGGCCGCCTGGTTGCGCTGGAGCAGTTCGCGGGCCGCGCCTTCCTGGGCGGCCAGGGCGCTTTTCGCGGCGCCCACCAGCTCCTGCATCAGCCCTTCACCGCCACGGATGGCGTTGACGACGCAGGCGCGGAAGACCGTTCGGGCGCTGGACGCTGGCAGGGTCATGGGGGAGGCAGGAAAGTGGTGCGGGACTGTGCGCCCGATGGTACTACCGCCCCCTGCCGGCTTACTTGAGCGCCTTGTAGCGCATGCGCCGCGGGGCCGCGCCTTCCGCGCCCAGGCGCTTCTTCTTGTCGGCCTCGTACTCCTGGTAGTTGCCGTCGAAGAACACCCACTGGCTGTCGCCCTCGGCGGCCAGGATGTGGGTGGCGATGCGGTCCAGGAACCAGCGGTCGTGGCTGATGACCAGCACCGTGCCGGCGTATTCCAGCAGCGCGTCTTCCAGCGCGCGCAGGGTTTCCACGTCCAGGTCGTTGGAGGGCTCGTCCAGCAGCAGCACGTTGCCGCCCTGGATCAGCGTCTTGGCCAGGTGCAGGCGCCCGCGCTCGCCGCCCGAGAGGTTGCCGACCTTCTTTTGCTGGTCCTGGCCGTTGAAGTTGAAGCGCCCGGCGTAGGCGCGCGAGGCCATCTGGAACTTGCCGACGTTGATGATGTCCAGCCCGCCGGAGATGTCCTCCCACACCGTCTTGTCGTTGCCCAGCGCGTCGCGCGACTGGTCTACGAAGGCCATCTTCACGGTCTGGCCGACGATGACCTGGCCGCTGTCGGGCTGCTCGCGGCCGGCGATCAGCTTGAACAGGGTCGACTTGCCCGCGCCGTTGGGGCCGATGATGCCGACGATGGCGCCGGCGGGCACGCTCATGGACAGGTTGTCGATCAGCACCCGGTCGCCAAAGCTCTTGGTGACGCCCTCGAACTCGATGACCTGGGTGCCCAGCCGCTCGGCGACGGGGATGAAGATCTCCTGCGTCTCGTTGCGGCGCTGGTATTCGTAGTCGGACAGTTCCTCGAAGCGGGCAATGCGCGCCTTGGACTTGGTCTGGCGCGCCTTGGCGTTCTGGCGCACCCACTCCAGCTCCTTCTTGAGCGCCTTGGCGCGGGCCTCTTCGCCCTTTTGCTCGGCCTCCAGGCGTTGTTGCTTCTGCAGCAGCCAGTCGGAGTAGTTGCCCTTGTAGGGGATGCCGTGGCCGCGGTCCAGCTCCAGGATCCACTCGGCGACGTTGTCGAGGAAGTAGCGGTCGTGGGTGATGGCCACCACGGTGCCGGTGAAGCGGTGCAGGAACTGCTCCAGCCATTCGACGGATTCGGCGTCCAGGTGGTTGGTGGGCTCGTCCAGCAGCAGCATGTCGGGCTTGGAGAGCAGCAGCTTGCACAGCGCCACGCGGCGCTTCTCGCCGCCCGAGAGCTGGCCGATCACGGCGTCCCAGGGCGGCAGGCGCAGCGCGTCGGCGGCGATCTCCAGCTGGTGCTCGGAGTCGGTGCCGGCGGCGGCGATGGTGGCCTCCAGCTGGCCCTGCTCGGCGGCCAGGGCATCGAAGTCGGCGTTCTCGTCGGCGTAGGCGGCATAGACCTCATCGAGGCGCTTGCGCGCGGCGTTCACCTCGGCCATGGCGTCCTCGACCTCCTCGCGCACGGTGCGCGTCGGGTCCAGCTGCGGCTCCTGGGGCAGGTAGCCGATCGACAGGCCGGCCATGGGGATGGCCTCGCCCTCGAACTCCTTGTCCACGCCGGCCATGATCTTGAGCAGCGACGACTTGCCCGAGCCGTTCAGGCCCAGCACGCCGATCTTGGCGCCGGGGAAGAACGACAGCGAGATGTCTTTCAAGATCTGCCGCTTCGGAGGCACGGTCTTGCTGACGCGGTTCATCGAAAAAACGTACTGGGCCATGGTGTCTTATGAAAAAAATAGCAACAAAAGCCCGCCTTGCATGGCGTGCGCAACCCGTGATTATCGCGGCATGCGACAATACGAGCCGCCATGGGCCCCAGTCTCCCTGGCAGCAGCAGTCAAGCTGGGGACGAAGGAAGCATCGCTTTTCCGGGCTCCCACTCTTGCAATCACCGACTCCTTATGCACTGGTCCGGCCGCAATCCCTGCAGCCGGCGACGGGTCGGTACCCAGCGCCCAGGACGGGCGCATCCAACCAAGATGAACTTTGAAGAACTGAATCTGGCACCAGCCATCCTGCGTGCCGTGCAGGAACAGGGCTATGACAGCCCCACCCCCATCCAGGCGCAAGCCATTCCCCTGGTGCTCGCAGGCCATGACCTGCTGGCCGGCGCCCAGACCGGCACCGGCAAGACGGCGGCATTCACGCTGCCCCTGCTGCAGCGCCTGTCCGAAGGCCAGCCTGCGAAGAGCCGGTTTGGCGGCAAGGGCGTGCGCGCCCTGGTGCTGACCCCCACGCGCGAGCTGGCCGCCCAGGTCGAGGAATCGGTACGCACCTATGGCCAGCACCTGGACAACCTGAAGTCCACCGTGATCTTCGGCGGCGTCGGCATGAACCCGCAGATCGAGCGCCTCAAGCGCGGCGTGGACGTGCTGGTGGCCACGCCCGGGCGCCTGCTGGACCTGCAGCAGCAGGGCTTCCTGGACCTGTCCACGGTCGAGGTGCTGGTGCTCGACGAAGCCGACCGCATGCTGGACATGGGCTTCATCCACGACGTCAAGAAGATCCTCGCGCTGCTGCCCGGCTCCAAGCAGAGCCTGCTGTTTTCCGCCACCTTCAGCGACGAGATCCGCGAGCTGGCCGGCGGCCTGCTGAAGAACCCGCAGAGCGTGCAGGTCACGCCGCGCAACACCACCGTGCAGCGCATCAGCCAGGTCATCCACCCCGTGGGCCGCGCCAAGAAAAAGCAGGTGCTGCTGCACATCATCCAGGAGCACGACTGGAGCCAGGTGCTGGTGTTCACGCGCACCAAGTTCGGCGCCAACAACGTCGCCGAGTACCTCACCAAGAACGGCGTCACCGCCATGGCGCTGCACGGCAACAAGAGCCAGAGCGCCCGCACCCAGGCCCTGGAAGGCTTCAAGACCGGCCAGATCCGCGCCCTGGTGGCCACCGACATCGCTGCGCGCGGCATCGACATCGACGACCTGCCGCACGTCGTCAACTACGAGATCCCCAACGTCTCCGAGGACTACGTGCACCGCATCGGCCGCACCGGCCGCGCCGGCCGCGAAGGCCACGCCGTGAGCCTGGTCTGCATGGACGAGGAAGGCTTCATGATGGAGATCGAGCGCTTCACCAAGCAGGAGATCCCGGTGCAGGTCATCGACGGCTTCGGCCCCGACGAGGGCGAGCAGGCCGAGCCTATCGCCATGGGCCGCCAGACCATCTGGGGCGGCGCCGGCCGCCCGCCGGGGCGTGACGTCATGCAGGCTGCAGCCAAGGCTGCGCGCCAGGAAATGATGGAACGCATCCGCGCCAACAAGGCGGCGCCGGGCGGCGGCGGCCAGCGCGGGCGCCAGGGCGGCGGCGCCGCCGAGGGCCAGCGCAAGGAAGGCGGCGAAGGCGCGCGCGGCCGAAGCGGCGGCGCACACCACGGCGGCAACGCCCCGGCGCATGGCGCCCGCCCGGCCGGGCGCGGCCAGCAGCCGGCGCCCAACGCCGCTGGCGCACGCCGCCGCGGCCCCGGCGCGGGCGGCGGCAATGCAGGCGGCATGGGCGGCGGGGCCGGCGGCTCCGGCCAGCGCCGCCACGACGACAGCCAGCCGCGTGGCGAGAACGCGCACATGCTGACCCAGACCGGCCACTCGCTGATGCCGCGCCGCCCCGGCGGCGGCGGCCAGCCCGACCCCATGCGCACCAACGTGGACATGATGGCCGGCAGCGGCCGCCGTGGCGGCGGCGGCTTTCGCAACGGCGGCGGCGGCGGCGGGGGCAACAACTCGCGCGGCCCGCGCGGCGGTGGCTACGGCCGCTGATCGGCGCGCCTGATTCCTGCAGCCCGGCTTCGCCGGGCTTTTTTCTGTCAAAGTGGCACGCTTGCGGCCGGCTGACGCCGCGCGCGCAACCGTTCAAGCTCATCCGACATGACGATGACCCCAATCCTCACCAACCGTCCCGGCACTCCCGCCCGCCTGTCCGTGACGCTGGCGCTGGCCGCCGCGTTGCTGGCGGGCTGCTCCAGCACGCCCCTGCCGCCCTGGCCGGCGCCGCCCGGTGCCGCTGCGGGCCGGCCGCTGCCGGCGCGGGTGGTGCCGCCGCCCCTGGGCGCGCCGGCGCCGGGCGACACCGGCCAGCCGTCCCCCGTCGCCACACCCGTGCAGCCCGGCCTGCCCGCGCCCGCGCAGCCCGCGCAGCCGCCCCTGTCGGCGCTGGACGCGCGCTTCGCCGACCCCACATCGCTGCGCTACGACACCCCAGGCCTGGCCGAAGGCCGCCGCGCCTTCACCACCGAGGCCGAGGCCCAGCAGTGGCTGGAGCAGCTGTCAGCCCGCGCGCAGGGGCGCACGCGCACCGAGCTGCTCGAATACGGCCGCTCCCAGCGCGGCACGCCGCTGCGGGCGCTGGTGCTGACGCGCGCCGGCGGCACCAGCGTGGCGGCGCTGGAGTCCAGCGGCCGCCCCACCGTGCTGCTGATGGGCCAGCAGCACGGCGACGAGCCGGCCAGCGCCGAGGCCTTGCTGGTCATGGCGCGCGAGCTGGCCAGCGGCGGCCTGCTGGAGCCGATGCTGGACGCGATCAACGTGCTCGTCGTGCCGCGCACCAACCCGGACGGCGCCGACGCCGGCCAGCGCCTGACGGCCAACGGCATCGACCTGGACCAGGACCACCTGCTGCTGCGCACCCCCGAGGCGCAGGCCCTGGCCCGGCTGGTGCGCAACTACCGGCCGATCGCCATCGTGGACGCGCACGAATACCCGGTGCATGGCCTGCTGTCCGAGCGTGCCGGCGTACTGCCGCGCGCCGACCTGCTGGTGCAGCCGGCCAGCACCGCCAACCTGCCCGAATTCATGACGCGCGCCGCGCTGGAGTGGTACCACGACCCCATGACCCGCGCCCTCGCCAGCGCCGGGCTGACGCAGGACTGGTACTTCACCGCCGTGGCTGCCGACGGCGGCCTGCGCCTGGCCATGGGCGGCACGGCGGCCGACAGCGCGCGCAACGTCAACGGCCTGAAGAATGCCGTGAGCCTGCTCATCGCCAGCCGCGGCTCGGACCTGCAGCGCCAGCACCTGCAGCGGCGCGTGCATGCCCAGGTCACGGCGCTGACCAGCGCGCTGCGCAGCACTGCGGAGCGCGCGGCCAAGCTGGAAGAAGTGCGCTCGTACGAAGCGCGCGCCATCGCCTCGCAGGCCTGCCGGGGCGAGCTGACCGTGCGCGCCCAGGGCACGCCGCTGCAGCGCGAGCTGATCGCCATCGACCCGCAGACCGGCGCCGACCGGCCGCTGCACCTGCAGTGGGACGCCACGCTGCAGCTGCGCCCCACCCTCAAGCGCGCCCGGCCCTGCGGCTACTGGCTGTCGGCCAGCGCCGGCGACGCCGTGCAGCGGCTGCGCTGGATGGGCGTGCAGGTGCTGCGCGTGGCCGAGCCCGGCGCCGTGCTGGCCGACATGTACGAGCCCGCGCAGCCCGGCGCCGAACGCGGCGAGAACCTGCGCGTGGCCACGCGGCGCGGCGCCATCGACGTGCCCGAGGGCAGCTACTACGTCTCGATGAACCAGACCCTGGCCAACCTGGCCGCCGCCGCGCTGGAGCCGGACACGCGCGGCAGCTACTACGCCCACCAGGTGATCGCCAGCCTGCAGGACGCCGCCCGGGTCATGGTCAACCCGCCGCTGGTGTTCGAGGAGATGGACTGAAACCAGGCGCCCGGAAGCGGGCGTCGCGCTACATAAAATATAGCTAAAGAACGGCTATTGGCGCCGGCGTAGGCCGGTTTCCATCAAAAATCACGATTTTTTGCCCTCCACGGGCCTGCGCAGGCGCGCCACCAGCTCGGGCACCAGCGCATCCGCGCCGCCGCACGCCACGGCCTGGGCGAAGGTGGCGCGCACCGAGCCGGCAATCGTGTGCGCCGCCTGCGCGTCCTCCGCCATGGCGGTGTAGTAGTTCAGGTCCTTGAGCGCATTGCCCATGGCAAAGCGCAGGGCCGATGCGTCCTGCGCCAGCAGGTAGGGCCGCAGGCGCTCCAGCGCCGCGCCGGCACCGCCGCCCTTGCCCAGCACGTCGACGAACACCTCCGGCGCGATCTGCGCGTCCAGCGCGCATGCCGCCGCCTCGGCAATCAGGGCCACGCTGCCCAGCGAGACGTAGTTGTGCAGCAGCTTCATGCGGTGCCCGCTGCCTGCTGCGCCGGTGTGCGTGATGTTCTCGGCGAAGCATTGCAGGATGGGCAGGCAGCGCGCCAATACGGCCGCATCGCCGCCCGCCAGCAGGTTCAGCCGCCCTTGCCGCGCCTCGCGCGGCGTGCGCGTCATGGGCGCGTCGAGGAAGCCGCACCCCGCCGCCGCCACCGCCGCCGCGACGCGCGCGGTGGACGCGGGGATCGCCGTCGAGCAGTCGATGACCACGGCGCCGCGCGGCAACGCCGCCAGCGCGCCGGCCTCGCCCAGCAGCACGGCCTCGACCTGGGGGGAGCCGGTGACGCACAGGATCAGCACGTCGCACTGGCGCGCGAGCTGCGGTACATCGGCCGCCGTGGCCACGCCCAGCGCCAGCAGCTCGTCCAGCGGCTGGTTGCCGGGGTGCTCCAGCACGGTGAGCCGATGGCCTTTGCTGGCCAGGTTGAGGGCGATGCCGTGGCCCATCAGGCCGACGCCGGCGAGGGCGATGCGCGGTTGTTGCATGGAGTTTCCTGGTGGGGTGGGTTCGGAATTGGCGCCCCATTGTGTCCGCCCGTTCGATCCTGCGCGGCCCGCGCAACGCCGCCGCACCCAGGAGCCGACTTCACCCCTTGGCGTACACGGCCTGCGGCTGCAGTTCGAACGCCTCCAGCAGATACCGGTCCTGGGGTTTTTCCGAGGCCGTCTTGGGGATCTGCTCCAGCACCTGGATGAAGCCCGGCAGCATGCCCGCCTCCAGCTGACGGCGGCAGTGGGCAAACAGCTGCCGGGCATCAAAGTCCGCGCCCGGCTTGGGCACGACTGCGGCCACCACCTCTTTTTCGCCCGGCGCCAGCCCCGCGCTGGCCACGCCATAGACATACACGTCATCGACCAGGCCGGACTCGGCAATCGCCTTTTCGATGAATGCAGTGGCGATGAACTCGCCGTTCCTGCGGATGCCGCTGCCCTTGCGGTAGTGAAAGTGCAGCCAGCCGTCGCCGTCCTCATGCACCACGTCGCCCATGTGCAGCCAGCCGCCGGCGCACTTGCGCGCCGAGGCCTGCGGGTTGCCGTAGTACTGCACGGCGAAAGGCTCCCCGCTGGCATGGCGAAACAGCAGCTCGCCCGGCCGGCCCCGCGGCACATCCCGGCCGGCGTCGTCCACGATGCGATGCACCAGCGTGGGCGGCGGCTTGCCGATGCTGCCCACCGGCCCCTGGCCCGGGTAGTTGAAGGCGAGGCCCCCTTCGGCTGCGCCGTAGAACTCCAGGATCTGCACGCCAAAGCGCTGCTGGAAGTTCTGCCAGATGGCGGCCGGCATGCCGGCGGAGACCACCAGGCGCACCGGGTTGTCGGCGTCGTCGGCCCTGGGCGGCTCGGCATAGACCGCCGTGGTCATGCCGCCCAGCAGCGTGAAGGTGGTGGCGCCGTATTTGCGGGTGATGTCCCACAGGCGCGACTTGGTGAAGCGCCGCGAGAGCACGCAGCGCAGCCGGCAGGCCAGCGCCGCGCCCAGGGTCAAGAGCTGGGCGTTGGCGTGGGTCAGCGACAGGCCCGAGTACAGCACGTCGTCCTGCCGATAGCCGAACAGGCGCAGCGCCAGCGCAGCGGTGTCGCAGTAGCGCCGGTGCGTCATGACGATGCCCTTGGGGTCGCCCGTGGTGCCGCTGGTGAAGATGAGCTCGAGCGCGCTGTCCGGGTCCGTGGTCAGGATGGGCAGATCCGGCACGGCCAGCGGGGCCTGTGCCTCCCAGTCCAGCACGTCTGCCCAGGCTGACAGCGGCCTGTCGCCCTCGTCGGTGGCAAAGGCCAGCACCCGGCGCAGCTGCGGCAGGCCCTGCCTCAGGGGCTGCAGATGCGCCAGCGCATAGTCGGCCGCAAAGGCGGCGCTGCACTGGCTGCTGGCGAGCAGGAAGTGCAGCTTGTCACCCTTGGTGCGCGGGTCGATGGGCACCACGGCAGCGCCGATGATGCTGGCGGCGACCATGGCCTCGACGAACTCCGCATGGTTGGCCATCAGCAGCGCGATGCGCTCGCCGGGCTGGATGCCCTGCTCCAGCATCACCTGCGCCAGGCGCCGCCCGTTGTCCCACAGCTGGCGGTAGCTGCGCACCTCGTCCGGGCGCAGGCCCGCGCCCTCGATGGTCAGCACGGGAAAGTCGGGCAGCTCGGCGGCGCGATGGGCCACCATGCCTGCCAGGATGTTGTCTGCACAAGTGCTCATGCCTGCCTCCTCCTTGTTCATTGGCCCAGCAGCGTCAGGCAGGCCACGGCCTCCTCGACCCCAGCCAGGCCGCCGCCGTTTTCCGCCAGTGCGATGCGCGCCCGCGCCACCTGCCGGCTGCCGGCCTCGCCGCGCAGCTGCATCACCAGCTCGAAGACCTGCGCCAGCCCCGTGGCGCCTATGGGGTGGCCCTTGCTCTCCAGCCCGCCCGACGGGTTGATGGGAATGCGCCCGCCGATGGCGGTGTCGCCACGCTCGGCGGCCGGCCCGCCCTCGCCCCGGGGCACCAGTCCGAGCAGCTCGGACTGCAGCACTTCGCCGATGGCGGTGGCGTCGTGGACTTCGGCCACGTCCACGTCCTGCGGGCCGATACCGGCCTGCTGGTACAGCCGCTGCGCGGCCAGCCCCACCAGGTGGTTGTCCAGGTCGGTGGCGGCGCGCTCGCTGCCGGTCTGCAGCACGCAGCCCAGCACGCGCACGGCGCGCCGTGCATCACCCGACAGGCGCGCCAGGCCGGCCGCATTGCAGACGATGGCCGCCGCCGCGCCGTCGCTCACCGGCGAGCACATGGGCAGGGTCAGGGGGTAGCTGATGGGCGCCGCCGCCAGCACCTGCTCGATGCTGAAGGCCTCGCGAAACTGCGCCAGCGGGTTGTGTACCGAATGCCCGTGGTTCTTCGCCGCCACCGCCGCAAACTGGCGCTGCGTGGTGCCGAACTCGCGCATGTGCATCCGGCCCATGGCGGCGTAGATGTCCATGAACACGCTGTAGGGGCGCGGCGACCGGCTGCCTTCAGGCGGGCTGATGCCCTCGCCCATCTGCAGCAGCCGCGCCTGGCTGGCGGCGGTGTCGTGCACGTCCCAGGCGCCATCGAAGGCGGCGAACATGCGCTCCTTGTCGGCAGAGAACATCTTCTCCGCCCCCACGGCCAGCACGATGTCGGCGCTGCCCGCCTGCACCTGCTGCACCGCCAGGTGCAGCGCGGTGCTGGCGCTGGCGCAGGCGTTCTCGACATTGACCACCGGGATGCCGGCAAGGCCCATGGCGCGCAGTGCCAGCTGGCCGCGCACCATGTGCTGGCCTTCCATGTGGCCCTGGGTGGCATTGGCGAAATAGGCGGCCTGCACCTGCTGCAGGGCGCAGCCGGCATCCAGCAGCGCCGCCTGCACCGCCTGGCGCGTCAGATCCTTGACGCCCAGCGCCGGATGGCGGCCAAAGGGCGTCATGCCGACACCGGCAACAAAAATGGTTTCCACGGAGCGCTCCAGTCCCGGAATTGGTCTTGAATCGGCTGCATGCGCTTGTCCAGCAAGCGCCGGCAGCCATCAAAAACGCAGCATCAGTGCGTCTTGACTTCCCAGGACAGGTAGCCCTCGTCGGCCTGCGCCGCCAGCAGCTGGCGCGCACCCAGGATGCGCGCCCCGGAGCCAAAGCCCACCGCCTTGAGCTGCTTGCCCAGCACGCGCTGCGCGGCCTCGGCGGCGAACACGCCGGTCTGCGAATAGGCGCAGCTGCCGCGGATGATCACGCTGGCCGACTGGGTGTTGCCGCGCGCCTGGCAGGACACCAGCGCGCGATGCACCTCGGGCGTCTCGCGCGGCGGCTCCACCTGCGTGATCTGCTGGCCGATGGCGTTGGTGACCTGCTCCTGCGCAGCCGCGTCCAGCTGGCGGTGGTCCTTCTCGAACTGCTGCAGGATGCCCAGCACGACCATCATCATGTCCTGGTTGCCCAGGGAGAACAGCACCTGGCAGTTCTTCACGCGCGCGTCGCCCTGGTACCACACGGGCTCGCCGGCGCCGCCCCAGGGCATGGCCTTGAGCACCCGGTGCACGCCGGGTACCACCACGTCGTAGGCCGTGGCCCAGGGCCACTGCACCAGCTCGCCGCCCTTGAGGTGGTACATGGGCTTGGTACACATGCGCAGGAAGGACATGGTGGAGGCCACGCTGATCTGCGCGTCGCCGTAGTACATCAGGTCCAGCGAATCGATGCCGGGCGTCTCCAGGGCGATCTCGGCGGCGATTGCCCCTTCGGTCCACATGTAGGAGTTGGCCGGGCACAGCGCCAGCTCCCGGGCGGCGAAGGCCGCGCCGTATTCCTTTTGCAGGAACAGCATCCAGTCGGTCTCGCCCGTGGTGTCGAAGTAGTGGCAGCCGGCGGCGAGCGCCGCCTGCACTACCGGCTCGCCCAGCTGCATGAAGGGGCCGACGACGTTGAGCACCACCTTGCGGCCCTGGAACAGCTCGGCCAGGCTCTGGCGGTTGTGCTCCACGCCCACGCACTGGTAGTCGTGCCCCTCCAGCTCGGGGAGCTTGGCCATCTCGGCCTTCAGGCGCTCGGCGTTGCGCCCGGCGGCGATGAAGGGAATGCCGCGCGTGGCCAGCTTCCAGGCGGCCAGCTTGCCGGTGTAGCCGCTGGCGCCGTACAGAACGACTTGGTATTGCGATGCCATGGTGTGTCTCCTTGGGGTGTGGGTGGGTTCAGAGCAGGTCGGGGTTCATCAGGTGGCAGCCGCCCTTGATGGCCAGGATTTCGTTGCAGCCGTCCTCGATCAGCGAGGCGCGGGCGTCGCGCAGGATTTTTTCCACCGGGTAGTCGCGCGTCAGGCCGTTGCCGCCGTGCATCTGCACCGCCTCGTTGGCCACTTCAAACGCGGTTTGCGTCGCGGTCACCTTGGCCGCCATGGCCGCCTGCAGGGCCATGGCCGGTGCCTGGAAGTTGTAGTGCAGCACCCGGCGCGAGAGTGCGCACGAGGCCTCCACCTTGCGGAACATGTGGAACAGCCGGTGCGCCACCTGCTGGTGGCGGATGATGGGAACGCCCCCGGCCTTGCGCTCATGGGCATAGCTCAGCGCCAGGTCGTAGGCCGAGCGAGCGCAGCCAGTGAACACGGTGGACATGATCCCGTTGGCCAGGGTGTGGATCAGGTAGGTCGCCTGCTGGTACTGCTCGGGGCCGGCCAGCAGGTGGTCCTTCGATAGCCGCACGGCGTCGAAATAGATCTCGCCCTGGTTGAGCGCCCGCTGGCCCAGCTTGTCCAGCGGCTTGCCGCGCGTGATGCAGGGGGTGTCCATGGGCACGATGACGACGGCGCCGCGCTGCGGGTCCGGCCCGCTGCCACTGTCGCAGGCGGCGTAGAGGATGCCGACCTGGCCGATGGTGCCGTTGGACACCCAAGCCGACTTCTGGCCGGTGATGACCAGCTCGTCCCCTTCGATCTTGACGACGCAGTTGGGCCGCCCGTACGTGCCCTGGGGGTGGAAGATCACGCGCGCCGGGTCCAGCGTGTCGCTGCCGTGGTCCGGTTCGGTGATCATCCAGCAGCCCAGCTTGTCGTCGGGCGCCAGGGCGCGGCAAAAGCTGTTGCCCAGCAGGGCGCTGAGCATGGCGGGCAGCAGGCCGGCGCCGATGGAGATCGCCAGTCCCGCGTCGCCCCAGCCCAGCTCTTCAAACAGGATCGCCATGGTGCGGGCGCGCTCGGCAGGCTCCAGCGCCAGCAGCTCGTCCACACCAAAGCCCAGCGCCGCGAACTGGCGGTACACATCCCACAGCGGTGAATCGGGCGCTATCACCTCCTCGGGCGCCATGCGGTCGAGCTTGCGGCCCACGGGCCGCAGCACCTCGCTGGCAAAGCGGCGCACCGTCGCCTGGATGGCGGCGGTGCTGTCGGAAAAATCGGGCTCCGCCCCCAGGGGGGTGAGAGGTACGTAGGCCATGTGCATGTCTCCTGTCGTTGTGTCGCAATGGGGTTCAGGCACTGTAGAAATCGCCGCTGCTGCGGGCCATCACCCATCCGGTGGGGCGTTGTCGCCGCGCCGGGGGAGCTGCAGGCGCCCCATGGGGGATGGGCCGGGGGAGGCCGCGGGGGATGGGACTTGTCCCCTGTCGGCTCCGCATGGGCCGCCACTAGACTGCGCCGATGTCCAGCAACCAGGCCGCGTTGTTCCTCCGCACCAAGATCCGGGTGATGCGTCCCGCGCACGGCAGCATCGCCCGGCCTCGCCTGGATGCCCTGCGCGACGCCGCGCTGGGGATGCGCCTGGTGACGCTCACCGCGCCGGGCGGCTTTGGCAAAAGCACGCTGGCGGCCCTGTGGGTGGCCCACTGGCAGGCCCAGGGCCATCACTGCACCTGGCTGACACTTTCGTCCGACGAGGACGAGCCGGCCCGCTTCCTGTTCAGCCTGGTGCAGGCCCTGCAGCGCCTGGGCCAAGGCGTGGGTGATGCCGCACAAAGCCTGTTGCAGGCGCGCGCGCTGGCAGCGCCCCGGACCGTGGTTTCGCTGCTGCTCAATGATCTGGAGGCGCTGGATGCAGAAGCCGTCCTGGTGCTGGACGACGCCCAGTGGCTCACCCATCCTGAGATCCTGGACGCGCTGGCGTTCTTCATCACCCACGCGCCGCCGCATCTGCATGTGCTGATCACCTCGCGCGTGCTGCCGCCCCTGGCCCTGGCCCGGCTGCGTGCGCACGGGCAGTGGCTGGACATCGATGTCGCCTCGCTGCGCTTTGACGAGGAGGAAACGCAGCGCTTTCTGGGCAGCTCGTGCCCGGCCTCCCTCACCCCGGAGCAGATGAGCCGCCTGCACACCGGCACCGAGGGCTGGCCTGCCGCGCTGCGCCTGGCGGCCCTGGGGCACAGCCTGAACGGCGGCTTCGATGCCGACGTGGGCGGTGGCTCCGCCGTCTTTGCCACCCTGCTGGAAGAACTTCTGGAGAGCCTGCCCGCGCCCACGGTGCATTTCATGGCGCAGACCGCCGTTCTGGAGCGCCTGCACCCCGACCTGTGCAACACCATGCGCGGCGAGGCGGACAGCGAGGCTCACATCGACGTCTTGCTGCGCTGCCACATCCTGATGGCGCCCATGGATGGCGAGGCGCCCTGGCTGCGCTACCACCAGCTGCTGCGCGACCACCTGCTGGCACGCGTGGCGCCCCGCCTGGGTGTGGATGCAGCCCTGATGCATGGCCGCGCCGCCCAGTGGTTCGCCCAGCGGGGCATGTGGCTGGACGCCGTGCGCCACGCCCTGCAGGCCGGCGACACGCAGCAGGCCGTCCAGTGGCTGGCGCACTGCGGCAAGAGTCTGGTCACCTCGGGCGACCTGTTGGTGCTGCTGAGCTGGCGCCGCCAGTTGCCGCCCGAGCTGCTGGACACGCAGCCGCAGGTGCAGTTGGCCGTGGCCTGGGGCCTTGCGCTGGCCATGCGGCTGAAGGAGGCGCCGCCGCTGCTGGATGGCATCGAGCAATCAGCACTCAAGACGCTGGGCCCGCATGAGCGCCGGGACACCCTGGGCGAATGCCTGGCCATACGCGCCGTCAACATGGCCCTGCAGGACGATTCGCTGCAGGCCGGGGCGCTGGCGCGGCGCTGGCAGGAGGAATTCGCCGACACCGGCGACACCTTCACGCGCAATGCCGTCTCCAACGTGCTGCGCTTCGTCCACTGGAAGGGTGGCGATCTGGTGCAGGTCTATGAGCAGCCCTGGCTGAGCGCCCCTGCCGGACAGGAAGCGCACAACGCCTTTTCCACCGTCTATCGCCACACCCTGCTGGGCGGCATAGAGCTGCAAAAGGCCCGCCTGGGCCTGGCCGAGCGCCACGCCCGCGAGGCGCTGCGCTGCGCCCGGGAGTTCGGCGGCGCGCACAGCGTCTCCAGCGCCCTGGCGGCCCCGCTGATGGCCACGGTGCAGTACCAGCAAGGCCACGGCGCGCAGGCGGCGCAGCTGCTGGAGCCGCTGCTGCCACTGATCGATGCCACCGCCATGCTGGAGAGCGTGCTCCAGGCCTACCAGGTGCTGGTCGGCCAGGCCCGGCATTGCGGCAGCCCGTCACTGGCCTTCGAGTATCTGGAGCGGGCCGAGGCCATCGGCTACAACCGCGGCTGGGATCGGCTGGTCGGCGCCATGCTGCTAGAACGCCAGCGCCTGTTGCTTGATGAAAGCCGGCTGGACGAAGCCAGCGCCGTCACCATCCGGCTGCAGCGGCTGGCAGCCTCGGCCCGCACGGACCCGCCGAGCGCACGCTCCGACCTGGTGTTCATGCGCGATCTTGCCCAGGCGCGCCTGGCCCTGGCAGATCAGCGCATCGCCCAGGCCCGTGCCGCCCTGGCTGTTTTGTTGCGGGGCTCACAGAGCGCCGCACAGCAGCTGCGCGCCCTGCAGATCGGCCTGAACCTGGCCGTCGCCCACATGGCTGCAGGGGACGCGCAGGCGTGTTTTGCCCAGCTGCGCACCAGCCTGGGCGAGGCCCGCAGCAGCGGCGCCTCGGGCAGCGTGTTCGACGAGGGAGAGGAAGTGCGGGCGCTGCTCAAGCGCTTCCTGGTGGCGCCCGAGTGCGACCCGGAACTGGCAGGCTATGTGGACGGCCTGCTCGGCAGTGGCCTGCAGCCCCAGCCTGCCGAAGCGGCCCAGCTGCTGACCGAGCGCGAGACGCGCGTGCTGGCGCTGGTGGCCAGGGGCCAGTCGAACAAGGAAGTCGCCCGCAGCCTGGGCATCTCGGCCGAAACCGTGAAGACCCATCTGCGCAGCATCTTCGAAAAGCTCGGCGTGCAGCAGCGCGCCCAGGCCGTGGTCATGGCTCGTGTGCAGGGCCTGCTGCCAGCGGACGCGGTCGAGGCATCAGGCTGAACTGCTGAATGGCTCCAGCGGCCTGGCCGGGCTGGGCCGTGCACGGCATGGTCGTCCTGCCCGGTCACCTCCTCCCCAAGTCTCTGCCTCGTTGGTCTGCGCCATGGCGGCAGGCCTGAGCGCGGGCCGCGCCCCACCTCCGCCGCATGCCAATGCTCTTGCCCAGCGTGAGGTGCGGGTGTAACTCAGCCAGCGATTGGTTGCCGGCGTGCTCCAGCACCGTGAGCGAGTGGCCTTTCTGCGCCAGATTCAGCGCAATGCGGTAGCCCATCAGGCCGACGCCGATGAGGCCGATTGGGGGGTGATTCAGCGTGGGGTTGGTCTCCTTTTCTTTGCAGACTGGAGGGGGCTCGCGCGCGAGGGAAGCCTGTCGCTGCATGCAACCCCGCGACGAATCTTGGGCGACGCCGTTGCATCGCAACGGCGTACTGCTATCAATGCGGTAGCGATGCGGCCATCGCCGCGATGGCTGCAAGCCTTTGCCAGCACGATCACACGGTGCGCCAGCAAGCCGGCGGCAAAGCTCTTACAGTAGCGCCGCCGGTCCAGGGAGCTGGCCCGAACACCCACCGCATCTTTTGAAAGGCATCCATGCTGTCCATCCTTGGCACCGTCATCGTCGGCTTCGTTGTGGGCTTGATCGCACGCGCGCTGAAACCCGGCGACGACAAAATGGGCTTGATCATGACCACGGTGCTGGGCATTGCAGGCTCGCTGCTGGCCGGCTACGCAGGCGCCGCCATGGGTTGGTACCGCCCCGGCGCGCCAGCGGGTTGGATCGCCTCCGTCGTGGGCGCCATCGTGCTTTTGTTGATTTACGGGCTCATCAAGAAGAAGGCTTGAGCGCAAGGGCGACCCAGCCGTCATGCAGCGCGGGCCGGCAGCCATCACGGCGCCAGCACACCCGCGCGCAGCCGACTGGCAATGCCTTGGGCGCAGGCGTCATAGCCGTCCACGGGCCCGGCTTCGCGCACTCGCGCACAAGGCCGCCCGATACTGTGGCCTGCCTCTCGCGCCACCGTCTACAGATATAAAGAAGCCGCGCAGCCCTTGCGGAGCTTGCGCGGCCAGCTAGCGTTTCAATAGCGCAGCGCCTGCAGGCAGGCTCACTTCTTCTGCGGCGGCAAGTCCGTGCACGAGCCGTGCGCCACCTCCGCCGCCATGCCGATACTCTCGCCGAGCGTCGGGTGCGGGTGGATGGTCTTGCCGATATCCACGCTGTCCGCGCCCATCTCGATGGCCAGGGCGATCTCGCCGATCATGTCGCCGGCGTGCGTGCCGACGATGCCGCCGCCCAGGATGCGGCCGTGGCCGTGCGCCTCGGGCGAGTCATCGAACAGCAGTTTGGTGAAGCCCTCGTCGCGGCCATTGGCGATGGCCCGGCCGGACGCCGCCCAGGGGAACAGGCCCTTCTTGACCTTGATGCCCTGTGCCTTGGCCTGATCCTCGGTGAGGCCGACCCACGCGACTTCCGGGTCGGTGTAGGCGACGCTGGGGATGACGCGCGCGTCGAACGCGGCCTTGGCCAGCTTCTCGTCGCCCTTCAATTCGCCAGCGATGACCTCGGCCGCCACGTGCGCCTCGTGCACCGCCTTGTGCGCCAGCATGGGCTGGCCGACGATGTCGCCGATGGCGAAGATGTGCGGCGCGCTGGTGCGCATCTGCACGTCCACGTCGATGAAGCCGCGCTCGGTCACCGCTACACCGGCCGCCTCAGCGCCGATCTTTCTGCCGTTGGGTGTGCGGCCCACGGCCTGCAGCACCAGGTCGTAGGTTTGCGGTTCAGGGGCTTGGCCGCCCTCCTGGGCCGGGGCGAAGCTGACCTTGATGCCCTCGGCCGTGGCCTCGGCGCCCACCGTCTTGGTGTTCAGCATGATGTTGTCGAAGCGCGGCGCGTTCATCTTCTGCCAGACCTTGACCAGGTCGCGGTCGGCGCCCTGCATCAGGCCGTCCATCATCTCCACCACATCCAGCCGCGCGCCCAGCGTGGAGTACACCGTGCCCATCTCCAGGCCGATGATGCCGCCGCCCAGGATCAGCATGCGCTTGGGGACTTCCTTGAGCGCCAGCGCGCCGGTCGAATCCACCACGCGCGGGTCCTCGGGCATGAAGGGCAGGCGCACCGCCTGGCTGCCGGCGGCGATGACGGCGCGCTGGAACTGCACCACCTGCTTGCTGCCGGTCTTGTCCTGCCCACTGCCGGTGGTCTCCTCGACCTGCAGGTGGTGGCCGCCGACGAAGCTGCCAGTGCCGCGCAGCACCGTGACCTTGCGCATCCTGGCCATCTGCGCCAGGCCCCCGGTCAGCTTGCCGACGACCTTGTCCTTGTGGCCGCGCAGGCCGTCGATGCTGACCTGCGGCGCGCCGAAGTCGATGCCGGCGGCTTTCAGGTGGCCCACCTCGTCCATCACGGCCGCGACGTGCAGCAGCGCCTTGGACGGGATGCAGCCCACGTTCAGGCACACGCCGCCCAGGGTGGCGTAGCGCTCGACCAGCACGACTTTCAGGCCCAGGTCGGCAGCGCGGAACGCGGCGGAATAGCCGCCGGGGCCACCGCCCAGGACCAGGACTTCGCAGTCCACGTCAACCGCGCCGCCGTACTCGCTCCCTCCCTTGCTTGCGGGAGCGGGCTGGGGTGAGGGCGAAGGCTGCCGGGCGCTGCCGACCCCGCCCTCGCCCCTGCCCTCTCCCGCCCCGGCGGGAGAGGAAGATGGAGCGGGAACGGTGCCCTCGCTCCCTCTCCCGCTTGCGGGAGAGGGCTGGGGTGAGGGTGCAGCCCCCTCAGCCACCTCCAGCGCCAGCAGCACGCTGCCCTTCTTCACCTTGTCCCCCAGCTTGACCTTCAGTTCCTTGACCACTCCCGCGTGGCTGGACGGAATTTCCATCGAGGCCTTGTCGCTCTCCACCGTGACCAGGCTTTGCTCGGCCTCGATGGTGTCGCCCGGCTGCACCAGCACTTCGATCACCGCCACTTCATCGATGTCGCCGATGTCGGGCACCTGGATGTCTATGGTTGCCATCTTTTTCCAATCAGTTGAGGACAGGGCAAAGCGCTGCTTTGGCCTGCCGCGCAAGGTTTAGAGAAGGATGCGGCGGTAGTCCGCCAGCACCTGGCCCAGATAGGCGTTGAAGCGGGCGGCGGCGGCGCCGTCGATCACGCGGTGGTCGTACGACAGCGACAGCGGCAGCACCAGGCGCGGCTCGAATTCGCCCAGCTCCTCGTTCCAGACCGGCTTCATGGCGCTTCGCGACAGGCCCAGGATGGCCACCTCGGGTGCATTGATGATGGGCGTGAAGTGCGTGCCGCCTATGCCGCCCAGCGAGCTGATCGAGAAGCACCCGCCCTGCATGTCGGCCATGGCGAGCTTGCCGTCGCGCGCCTTCCTGGCGAGGTCGCCCATCTCCTGGCTGATTTGCAGGATGCCCTTCTTGTCGGCGTCCCTGAGCACCGGCACCATCAGGCCATTGGGCGTGTCGGCGGCAAAGCCGATGTGAAAGTACTGCCTGAAGACCAGCGCGTCGCCGTCCAGCGAAGCGTTGAACTCCGGGAATTTCTTCAGGGCCGCCACCACCGCCTTGATGACGAAGGCCAGCATGGTGACCTTGACCGGGCTCTTGGCGCGTTCGCCCTCCTTGTTGGTCTGCACGCGGAAGGCTTCGAGCAGCGTGATGTCCGCCTCGTCGTTGTTGGTGACGTGCGGGATCATGACCCAGTTGCGCGCCAGGTTGGCGCCGCTGATCTTCTTGATGCGCGGCAGCTCCTTGCGCTCGACGGGGCCGAACTTGGAGAAGTCCACCTTGGGCCAGGGCAGCAGGTCCAGCGCGCCGCCGCCGGACGGGGCGGCGCTGGCAGCGGCGGGCGCGCGGGCGCCCTGGGCCTGCGTCTGTGCGCTGCCCTCCATGACGGCGCGGGTGAACGACTGCACGTCCTGCTGCGTGATGCGGCCCCTGGGGCCGGTGCCCCTGACCTCGCCCAGCGGCACGCCCAGCTCGCGCGCGAACTTGCGCACCGAGGGGCTGGCGTGCGGCAGCGCCGGGGTCGGGCTGGCAGGCTGGTGGGGTGCGGCGGCAGGCGCGGGCGGCGCGGCCTTGCCGGCCGCCGGCGCGGGGGTGTCCGCAGCAGGCGCGGCGGGCGCTGCAGCGGGTGCAGCGGGCGAGACGGCTGGCGACTGCACGTCGGCGGCCGGGGCCGCGCCGCGCTCGCGCCGGCCCTCGACCATGGCGATCAGGTCGCCGGTGTTCAGCTTGTCGCCGATCGCCACGCGGATCTCGCGGATGACACCCTCGGCCGAGCTGGGGATCTCGATGGAGGCCTTGTCGGACTCGACGGTGAACAGCGATTGCTCCAGCGTCACCGTGTCGCCCACCGCCACCAGCATCTCGATGACGGCCACGTCGCGGAAGTCGCCGATGTCGGGCACCCGCACTTCCAGCAGCGCCGGCGCGGCGGCCGGCGGCTCGCTGGCAGCCGCCTGCGCGGCCGGGGCTGCAGCGGGCGCGGGCGCCGGCGCCGCGGTTGCTACGCTATTTGTAGCTGCATCGGGTTGATTGGCGCCGGCATCCGCCGGTTTTGCCTCGGAAACGGCGTCGCCGGCCTCCAGCGTCAGGATGACCGACCCCTGCCGCACCTTGTCGCCCAGCTGCACCTTGATCTCGCGCACCACGCCGGCCTGGGCCGAGGGAATCTCCATGGACGCCTTGTCGGACTCCACGGTGATGAGCGATTGCTCGGCGCGCACCTTGTCACCCGGCGCCACCAGCACCTCGATCACGCCGACCTCGTCGAAGTCACCGATGTCCGGGACCTTGATATCTACCAATGCCATGTCAGCCTCCCGGTTTTCAGGCGTACAGCGGGTTGATCTTGTCGGCACGGATGCCGTACTTGGCAATCGCCTCGGCGGCCTTGGACGCCGGCAGAGCGCCGTCGTCTGCCAGGCTCTTCAGCGCCGCCACGACGATGTAGTGGCGGTTGATCTCGAAGTGCTCGCGCAGGCGGTAGCGGAAGTCCGAGCGGCCGAAGCCGTCCGTGCCCAGCACGCGATAGGCGCGTCCCTGGGGGATGAAGTGCCGGATCTGCTCGGCGTAGGCCTTCATGTAGTCGGTGGAGGCCACCACCGGCCCCTGCACGCGCGACAGCTGCTGCGTGACGAAAGGCAGGCGCGGCTCCTCGGTCGGGTGCAGCAGGTTCCAGCGGTCTGCATCCTGGCCGTCGCGCGCCAGCTCGTTGAAGCTGGGGCAGCTCCAGACGTTGGCCGCCACGCCCCAGTCCTGCGCCAGCAGCTCCTGCGCGGCAATCGATTCGCGCAGGATGGAGCCGCTGCCCAGCAGCTGCACGGTGGGCGTGCCTTCGATCATGGGCGCGGGCGCCTTGCACAGGTACATGCCCTTGAGGATCTGCTCCTCGGTGCCCGGCTGCAGGCCCGGCATGGCGTAGTTCTCGTTCAGCAGCGTGATGTAGTAGTACACGTTCTCCTGGCGCTCGACCATGCGCTTCAGGCCCTCCTGCATGATCACCGCCACCTCGTGCGCGAAGGTCGGGTCGTAGCTCACGCAATTGGGGATGGTGCTGGCCAGGATGTGGCTGTGGCCGTCCTCGTGCTGCAGGCCCTCGCCGTTGAGCGTGGTGCGCCCGCTGGTGCCGCCCAGGATGAAGCCGCGCGCCTGCATGTCGCCTGCGGCCCAGGCGAAGTCGCCAAAGCGCTGGAAGCCGAACATCGAGTAGTACACGTAGAACGGGATCATGATCCGGTTGTTCGTCGAGTACGAGGTCGCCGCTGCGATCCAGGAGCACACGCCGCCGGCTTCGTTGATGCCCTCCTGCAGGATCTGGCCGGCCTTGTCCTCCTTGTAGTACATGACCTGGTCGCGGTCCACGGGCGTGTACAGCTGGCCCTTGGGGTTGTAGATGCCGATCTGGCGGAACAATCCCTCCATGCCGAAGGTGCGGGCCTCGTCCACCAGGATGGGCACGACGCGCGGGCCCAGCGCCTTGTCGCGCAGCAGCTGCGTCAGGAAGCGCACGTAGGCCTGCGTGGTGCTGATCTCGCGGCCTTCCGCAGTGGGCTCCAGGATGGCCTTGAAGGTGTCCAGCGACGGCACGGTGAAGCTCTCGTCGGCCTGCTCGCGGCGCTTGGGCAGGTAGCCGCCCAGGGCCTTGCGGCGCTCGTGCAGGTAGGTCATCTCCGGCGTGTCGTCGGCCGGCTTGTAGTAGGGCAGCTCTTCCAGCTGGCTGTCGGGGATGGGGATGTTGAAGCGGTCGCGGATGTAGCGGATGTCCTCGTCGGCCAGCTTCTTGGTCTGGTGCACGGTGTTCTTGGCCTCGCCGGCCTTGCCCATGCCGTAGCCCTTCACCGTCTTGACCAGCAGCACCGTGGGCTGGCCCTGGTGCTCGTTGGCGGCGTGGAAGGCGGCGTAGACCTTCTCCGGGTCATGGCCGCCGCGGCGCAGCTCCCAGATCTCGTCGTCGGTCATGTGCTCGACCATCTTGGCCGTTTCCGGGTAGCGGCCGAAGAAATGCTCGCGCAGGTAGGCGCCGTCCATGGCGCGGTAGGTCTGGTAGTCGCCGTCCAGCGTCTCCATCATCAGCTGCTTCAGGCGGCCGGTGGTGTCGCGGCGCAGCAGCTCGTCCCAGCCCTTGCCCCACAAGAGCTTGATGACGTGCCAGCCCGCGCCGCGGAAGTCGCCCTCCAGCTCCTGGATGATCTTGCCGTTGCCGCGCACCGGGCCATCCAGGCGCTGCAGGTTGCAGTTGATGACGAAGATCAGGTTGTCCAGGTTCTCGCGCGCCGCCAGGCTGATGGCGCCCTTGCTCTCGGGCTCGTCCATCTCGCCGTCGCCCAGGAAGACCCAGACCTTGCGCTGCTCCGTGTCGGCGATGCCGCGCGCGTGCAGGTACTTGAGGAAGCGCGCCTGGTAGATGGCCATCATGGGCCCCAGGCCCATCGAGACGGTGGGGAATTGCCAGAAGCCCGGCATCAGCTTGGGGTGCGGGTAGCTGGACAGGCCCTTGCCGCCCACTTCCTGGCGGAAGTTCTCCAGTTGATCCTCGGTGATGCGCCCCTCCAGGTAGGCGCGGGCGTAGATGCCGGGCGCGCTGTGGCCCTGGAAGTAGATGCAGTCGCCGCCGTGCTTCTCGCTCTCGGCGTGCCAGAAATGGTTGAAGCCCGCGCCCCACATGGACGCCAGCGAGGCGAACGAGCCGATGTGCCCGCCCAGGTCGCCGCCATCGTGCGGGTGCAGGCGGTTGGCGCGCACCACCATGGCCATGGCGTTCCAGCGCATGAAGGCGCGCAGGCGCTTTTCGATGGCGATGTTGCCGGGGCAGCGCGCCTCCTGCTCGGGCTCGATGGTGTTCACGTAGCCGGTGTTGGCCGAGAACGGCAGGTCGATGCTGTTTTGCCGCGCGTGCTCCAGCAGTTGCTCGATCAGGAAGTGCGCGCGCTCGGCGCCCTCCTTGTCGATGACGGCAGACAGCGCGTCCAGCCACTCGCGGGTTTCCTGCTGATCGGTGTCAGCCGGGGCCATATTCTTGGTCGGGTCGGACATGCCCAGTCTCCTTTGGATCGATGGCTGCAAAAAGGGGATATTGACCCAAGTTTCGCACAGATTTTCTCAATTTCAAATGGTGCCCTCAAGTTTCTTATTATGGAATTTTGCTGCAAATGCACATAATTTCTCCTCGTGAAATCGAGGGGGGCGCTGCCCTAGGTGGCCTGCCTGCGATCTCTTCATCCTGCCTGCAAGGCAGCCAGCAGCCGCAGCCAGGGCGCCCGCCGCAGCCCGCGCTGTCGGCCTGGGCAGGGCGGGCAACGCTGTGATAGTGGTTGCTGGCCGCCTTGCACCAAGGGGTTGCCCCACCTCGGGCCCATCCGCGGCGCCGCAAATGCTCGCCGGGCCACCAGCCTAGGCGCGCTTTGCTTCCTGCACCTAACCCCGGGGGCAGGGCAACGGGCAGGATGAAAAGGTCGCAGGCAGGCTCTTAAACTTCGCCACCATGCCCCTGCCCGACGTTGCCTCCACGCCACCGGTGTCGCCCGTGAAAAAGCCAGCGCGCTGGTGGCGCTCCTGGTGGCGCAGCCTCTCGCCCACGCGCCAGGACCGCTTTGCGGCGCTGGCGCCCCTGGCGGCGGTGTTCATGTTCCTCACGGCCATCGTGGTGTCGTTCTGGTATTTGCGCACCGAGGAGGTGGAGCGCGAGCAGGAGGCCCTGCGCCGCGACGTCGAGTACGCCCAGCAGCGCGTGCGCCTGCGCCTGCTGGAGCGCCAGGAACAGGTCATGCGCCTGGCGCGCGACCTGTCCAGCCAGGACCTGGACCGCCCGGCCTTCGTGACGCGGGCGGAGGCCCTCATCAGCCAATACCCCGAGCTGCAGGCCATCACCTGGATCGACGAGCGCCGGCGCATCCGCGCCAGCCATGCGGCGCCGGCGGTGGCCAGCAGCCAGCTGCGCGTGAGCGGCGAAGTGCTGCGCACCGGCGATGCCGCCGACCTGTTCAGCCTGGTGCGCGACACCCTGCAGCCGATCTACTCGCAGCCGCTGTTGACCAGCAGCGACGCCGTGCCCCTGCTGCAGCTGCAGGTGCCGCTGGCGCCGCAGGGCAGGTTCGGCGGCGTGGTGCTGGCCGAATACTCCATCGACAGCCTGCTGCGCTACGGCACGCCCACCGAGGTGCTGGCGCGCTACGCCGTGACGCTGCTCGATGGCGGCAACCACGTGCTGGCGGGCACGCCGCTGGCGCCGCGCAGCAACGCGCTGCTGCCCTGGACGACCAAGGCCAATGCCTACGAGGTACCCGTGTCGCCCGTGGGCAACGGGCTGGTGCTGCGTGCGCAGGCCTACCGCACCTCGCTGGGCGTGGTGGGCAGCGGGCTGTTCTGGCTGGTGGGCACCCTGAGCGTGATGACGGCCTGGATGCTGATCGCCACCTGGCGCCACACGCGCCGGCGCCTGCAGGCCCAGCAGGCGCTGATCGCCGAGACCAACTTCCGCCGCGCCATGGAAAACTCCATCCTTACCGGCATGCGCGCGCTCGACCTGCAGGGCCGCATCACCTACGTGAACGCCGCGTTCTGCCAGATGACGGGCTGGAGCGAGGCCGAGCTGGTCGGCCAGCTGCCGCCCTACCGCTACTGGCCCGAGGAGGAGCACGAGAACCTGCACGCCAAGCTGCGCGAGGAGCTGTCGGGCAAGCTGGCGCCCGGCGGTTTCCAGGTGCGCGTGCAGCGCAAGAACGGCGCCGCCTTCGACGCGCGGCTGTACGTCTCGCCGCTGGTGGATGCGCGCGGCCAGCAGACCGGCTGGATGACGTCCATGACCGACATCACCGAGCCCAACCGCGTGCGCGAGCAGCTCACGGCCTCGCACGAGCGTTTCACCATCGTGCTGGAGGCGCTGGACGCCTCGGTCTCCGTGGCGCCGCTGGGCAGCGAGGAGCTGCTGTTCGCCAACCGCCTGTACCGCCAGTGGTTCGGCTCGCAGACCGTCGGGCACCTGCAGATGGTGGCCCAGGCCGGCCGGCTGCCGGTGCGCCGCGCCAGCGACGCCGGCCCCGACGAGGACGAGCTGATGGGCCTGCCCACCGACACGCTGACCAGCGCCTCGTCGGAGAACGCCGAAATCTTCCTGCCCGAGCTGGGCAAGTGGCTGGAGGTGCGCTCGCGCTACCTGAACTGGGTGGACGGGCGCCTGGCGCAGATGGTGATTGCCACCGACATCACCCCGCGCCGCCTGGCCGAGGAGCAGTCCGCGCGCCAGGCCGAGCGCGCGCAGTCGGTGAGCCGGCTGATCACCATGGGCGAGATGGCCTCCAGCGTGGCGCACGAGCTGAACCAGCCGCTGACCGCCATCAACAACTACTGCAGCGGCATGATCTCCCGCATCGAGAAAAAGCAGATCGCCGAGGAGGCCCTGCTGGGCGCGCTGCAAAAGACCGCGCACCAGGCCCAGCGCGCCGGCCAGATCATCCAGCGCATCCGCACTTTCGTGAAGAAAAGCGAGCCCAACCGCCAGCTGGCCGACGTGCAGGGCATGGTGGGCGAGGCCGTCGAGCTGGCCGGCATCGAGCTGCGCCGGCACAACGTGCGCCTGAGCCACTATGTCGCGGCGCGCCTGCCCCGCGTCATGGCCGACACCATCCTGATCGAGCAGGTGCTGATCAACCTGATGAAGAACGGCGCCGAATCGATCGCCAACGCCGAGCGCCCGCCGGCGCAGCGCAGCGTGGAGCTGCGCGTGCTGCCGCGCCAGGTGGAAGACCAGCAAGTCATCGAATTCAGCGTGCAGGACACCGGGCGCGGCCTGGCCCCGGAAGTGCTAGCGCACCTGTTCGAGGCCTTCTACTCCACCAAGAGCGAGGGCATGGGCATAGGCCTGAACCTGTGCCGCAGCATCGTCGAATCGCACCAGGGCAGGATGTCCGCCGAGAACCTCTACAATGGTTCCGAGGTCACGGGTTGCCGGTTTTCCTTCTGGTTGCCGCTCGCATAGCGCCTCTGTCACTATTAATTGCGTAGCAACGCCGCCAGCACCGAAGGATTTTCCCGCATGAGCCTGACTCCCAAAAAAGGCACCGTCTATGTCGTCGATGACGACGAAGCCGTACGTGACTCGCTGCAGTGGCTGCTGGAGGGCAAGGACTACCGGGTGCGCTGCTTCGACTCCGCCGAGTCGTTCCTGTCGCGCTACGACCCGCGCGAGATCGCCTGCCTGATCGTGGACATCCGCATGGGCGGCATGACCGGCCTGGAGCTGCAGGACCGCCTGGTCGAGCGCCGCTCGCCCCTGCCCATCGTCTTCATCACCGGCCACGGCGACGTGCCCATGGCCGTCAACACCATGAAAAAGGGTGCGCTGGACTTCATCCAGAAGCCCTTCGACGAGGAAGAGCTGCTGACGCTGGTCGAGCGCATGCTCGAGCACGCGCGCGAATCGTTTGCCGACCACCAGCAGGCCGCCAGCCGCGATGCGCTGCTGTCCAAGCTCACCAGCCGCGAGGCCCAGGTGCTGGAGCGCATCGTCGCCGGCCGGCTGAACAAGCAGATCGCCGACGACCTGGGCATCAGCATCAAGACGGTGGAGGCGCACCGCGCCAACATCATGGAAAAACTCGGCGCCAACACCGTGGCCGACCTGCTCAAGATCGCGCTGGCGCCCGGCCCGGCCAAGCTCTGACCGCTCCCATTCCGATAGCTGCCTGCCCCGATCCACCCAGGGCAAGGCGGCTTTTTCATTTGTATTCTTAGTACGGAAGCCCCCATGTCCGCCCAACTCATAGACGGCAATGTCCTGTCGCGCCAGCTGCGCGCCGAAGTCCGCGAACGCACTGCCGCGCTGGCCAGCCGCGGCATCACCCCCGGCCTGGCCGTGGTGCTGGTGGGCGACAACCCGGCCAGCCAGGTCTATGTGCGCAACAAGGTGCTGGCCTGCGAGGACGTGGGCTTTGCCTCGGTGCTGGAGAAGTACGACGCCAGCCTCAGCGAGGCCGAGCTGCTGGCGCGCATTGCGGCGCTGAACGCCGACCCTGCCATCCACGGCATCCTGGTGCAGCTGCCCCTGCCCCGGCACATCGACGGCCACAAGGTGATAGAGGCCATCGCGCCGGCCAAGGACGTGGACGGCTTCCACGTCGCCAGCGCCGGCGCGCTGCTGGTGGGCGAGGCCGGCTTCAAGGCCTGCACGCCCTACGGCTGCATGAAGATGCTCGAATCCATCGGCCTGCACGACCTCGCCGGCCGCCACGCCGTGGTGATCGGGCGCTCCAACATCGTCGGCAAGCCCATGGCGCTGATGCTGCTGGCGGCCAACGCCACGGTCACCGTCTGCCACAGCGCCACCCGCGACCTGGGCGCCTTCACGCGCCAGGCCGACATCGTGGTGGCCGCCGTAGGCCGGCGCAACGTGCTCACCGCCGACATGGTCAAGCCCGGCGCCGTGGTGATCGACGTGGGCATGAACAGGAACGACGAGGGCAGGCTCTGCGGCGACGTGGACTTCGAGGGCGTGCGCGAGGTTGCCGGCTGGATCACGCCCGTGCCCGGCGGCGTCGGCCCCATGACCATCACCATGCTGCTGGTCAACACCCTGGAAGCCGCCGAGCGCCTGTTGCCGGCGCAGGCTTGAAACTTGCCCGCCGCGCCGCCACTCTGACAAGCCATGAGCAGCAATCCCCTCCTCCATTTCTCCGGCCACACTCCCTTTGACCGCATCACGCCCGCCGACGTGGCGCCGGCCGTGGACGAGCTGCTGCGCCGCGCCGAGGCCGCGCTGGCCCGCGTCACCGCGCCGGACTTCCCCGCCGACTGGTGTGCCATCGCCCGCGTGCTGGACGTGGCCACCGAGGAGCTGGGGCGCTCCTGGGGCGTCGTCAGCCACCTGTCCAGCGTGGCCGACACCCCCGAGCTGCGCGCCGCCTACAACGAGGCCTTGCCGCGCGTGACCGAGTTCTGGACCCGCCTGGGCGCCAGCGAAGCGCTGTACGCCAAGTACAAGGCCATAGACCCCGCCGGCCTGAACGCCGAGCAGCAGCGCGCGCATGCCAACGCCATGCGCAACTTCGTGCTCTCGGGCGCCGAGCTGCAGGGCGCCGACAAGGACCGCTTCGCCGCCATCCAGGAACGGCTGGCCGAACTGGCGCAGAAATTCAGCGAGAACGCACTGGACGCGACCGACGCCTTCGCCTACTACGCCAGCGCCGAGGAGCTGGACGGCGTGCCCCAGGACGTGGTGCAGGCGGCCCGGGAAGCCGCGCAGGCCGAGGGCAAGCCCGGGTACAAGCTGACGCTCAAGATGCCCTGCTACCTGCCGGTGATGCAGTTTGCCCGGCAGCGCGCGCTGCGCGAGCGGCTGTACCGCGCGCATGTGACGCGGGCCTCCGACCAGGCCGAGGGCGACGCCACGCGCTTTGACAACAGCGCCGTGATGGCCGAGATCCTGACCCTGCGCCAGCAGGAGGCCCGGCTGCTGGGCTACGACAACTTTGCCCAGGTGTCCCTGGTGCCCAAGATGGCCGACTCGCCGGCCCAGGTCATCGACTTCCTGCGCGACCTGGCGCAGCGCGCCCGCCCGCATGCCGAGCACGACGTGGCCGACCTGCGCGCCTTCGCCGCCGGGCAGCTGGGCCTGCACGACCCGCAGGCCTGGGACTGGAGCTTCATCTCCGAGCGCCTGAAGGAAGACCGCTACGCCTTCAGCGAGCAGGAGGTCAAGGAATACTTCACGGCGCCCAAGGTGCTGGCCGGCCTGTTCAAGATCGTCGAGACGCTGTTCGAGGTGGAGATCCGCCGGGACGAGGCACCCGTGTGGCACCCGGCCGTGGAGTTCTACCGCCTGGAGCGCCCGCACCCCGAGGGTGCGCACAAGGGCAAGGAGCTGGTCGGCCAGTTCTACCTGGACACGCCCGCCCGGCCCGGCAAGCGCGGCGGCGCCTGGATGGACGACGCGCGCGCGCGCTGGATGCGTCCCGACACCGAGCAGCTGCAGACGCCGGTGGCCTACCTGGTGTGCAACTTCGCCAGCGGCGTGGACGGCAAGCCCGCGCTGCTCACGCACGACGACGTGATCACCCTGTTCCACGAATTCGGCCACGGCCTGCACCACATGCTGACGCAGGTGGCCGAGCGCGACGTCTCGGGCATCAGCGGCGTGGAATGGGACGCGGTGGAGCTGCCCAGCCAGTTCATGGAGAACTTCTGCTGGGAATGGAGCGTGCTGCGCCACCTGACCGCGCACGTGGACAGCGGCGAGCCGCTGCCGCGCCAGCTGTACGAGCGCATGCTGGCGGCCAAGAACTTCCAGGCCGGCATGCAGACGCTGCGCCAGGTCGAGTTCGCGCTGTTCGACATGCTGCTGCACACCGACGCACAACCCGCCGAGCACATGGCCGCGCTGCTGGCTGCGGTGCGGCGCGAAGTCGCCGTGCTGCAGCCGCCGCCGTTCAGCCGCAGCGCCCACACCTTCAGCCACGTATTCGCGGGCGGCTACGCGGCGGGCTACTACAGCTACAAATGGGCCGAGGTGCTGTCTGCCGACGCCTACGCCGCCTTCGAGGAAACCGCAGGCGAAGGCGGCCAGCCGAGCGTGGAGACCGGGCGGCGCTACCGCCAGGCCATCCTGGAGGCTGGCGGCAGCCGCCCGGCGATGGAGTCGTTCAAGGCCTTCCGCGGCCGCGAACCCACCATCGACGCCCTGCTGCGCCACCAGGGCATGGCTTGAATCATCAAAAATGAGAGCAACATGCCGGCCCTACACGCCGGCGTGCGGCAGTTTTCATCCAAAACGGTGCCAAAAGCCGCCGCCCCGGCCGCTTTCGCCCTCGCTGCCTGAGACAGGCCCAGGAGACCCCGCATGACCGCCTCGCGCCTGACCTTCCTGGCTGCCGCCGCCCTGGCGCTGGCGGCCGCCGCGCCTGCCTGGAGCCAGCAGGTCTACCGCATCGTCGGGCCTGATGGCAAGGTGACGTTTTCCGACCGTGCGCCCGACCCGGCGGCTGGCAGCCAGGTCAGCGGCGCGCAAGCTGGAGGCGGCGGTGGCGCGGGCAGCGGCGAGCTGCCCTACGCGCTGCGCCAGGTGGCGACCCGCTATCCGGTCACGCTCTACACCGGCACCGATTGCTCGCCCTGCGCCAACGCGCGCGTGCTGCTGCAGCAGCGCGGCGTGCCGTTTGCCGAGCGCACCGTGAACACGGGCGAGGACATCGACGCGCTCAAGCGCCTGGCGGGCGAGGCCAGCCTGCCCTTTGCCACCATAGGCGCGCAGCAGCTCAAGGGCTATTCCGAGGCGGAGTGGGCGCAGTACCTGGACGCGGCCGGCTACCCCAGGCAATCGCAGCTGCCCGCCAGCTACCGCCGCCCGCCCGCCACGCCGCTGGCAGCGCCTGCGGCCGCGCCCGCCTCCAGCCCGCGCAAGGCCGCAGCGCCGCGCCCGGCAGGCGCGCAGCCGCCGCAGCGCACCGCCCCGCCAACCCGGGCCGGCATCAGTTTTCTGAGAGCCCCCCGGCCCGCGCGCGCTGCTGCTCCGTACTGCAGCGTCTGCACGCCGCGTGCCGTGCCCAGCAGGCACACGCTGGCCTTCTGGTGCGCGAATACGCCCACGGTCACCACGCCGGGCCACTGGTTGGCCTCGCTCTCGAAGGCCAGCGGGTCGGTGATGGCCAGGCCGGTCACGTCCAGGATGTGCTGGCCGTTGTCCGTGACCAGGGGCTGCCCGTCCCGCAGCCGCAGGCGGGCGCTGCCGCCGAGCTGCTCGAAGCGCCGCGCGACCTGCGCCGCCGCCATGGGGATGACCTCCACCGGCAGCGGGAAGGCGCCCAGCGTCTGCACCTGCTTGGACTCGTCCACGATGCACACGAAGCGCTCGGCCAGCGCGGCGACGATCTTCTCGCGCGTCAGCGCCGCGCCGCCGCCCTTGATCATGTAGCCGCGCCCGTCGATCTCGTCGGCGCCATCGACATACACCGGCAGCGAGCGCACCTGGCTGGCATCGAGCACCTCGATCCCCACTGCGCGCAGCCGCTTGGTGCTGGCCTCGGAGCTGGAGACCGCGCCCTGGATGCGCTCCTTGATGCCCGCCAGCGCATCGATGAACTTGTTGACCGTCGAGCCCGTGCCCACGCCCCGACGATGCTGCCCGGCTGCACGTAATGCAGCGCGGCCTGGCCGACGAGGGTCTTGAGGGCGTCCTGGGACAGGGGGATGGAGGCTTGTGGTGTCGTCATGGGGGAAAATCGGCGGCAAAGCTTTGAATTATCCCCATGTCACTCCTGCCCTACGCGCTGGCGCGCCCCCTCCTGTTCCGCCTCGACCCCGAGGACGCCCACGACCTGACCCTGGGGATGCTGGCAAAAGCGCGGCCCCAGGGCACGCTCCTGCAAGCGGCCTGGCGCGAGGACACCGTGCGCGACCCGGTGCAGCTGGCCGGCCTCCCCTTCCCCAACCGGGTCGGCCTGGCCGCAGGCCTGGACAAGAACGCGCGCTGCATCGACGCCCTGGCCGCCATGGGGTTCGGCTTCGTCGAGGTCGGCACCGTGACGCCGCGCGCCCAGCCCGGCAACCCCCGCCCGCGCATGTTCCGCCTGCCCCAGGCGCAGGCGCTCATCAACCGCCTAGGCTTCAACAACGAAGGCCTGCAGGCCTTCATCGACAACGTGCAGCGCTCGCGCGTGCGCCGCGAGCGCAGCCAGCCGCTGCTGCTGGGCCTGAACATCGGCAAGAACGCGAGCACGCCCATGGAGGCGGCCACGGGCGACTACCTGGAGTGCCTGGCCGGCGTCTATCCGCATGCCGACTACGTCACGGTGAACATCAGCTCGCCCAACACCCAAAACCTGCGCGCGCTGCAGGCCGACGCCGCGCTGGATGCACTGCTGGCCGCCATCGCCGGCGAACGCGAGCGGCTGGCGGCCGCCCACGGCCGGCGCGTGCCGGTGTTCGTGAAGATCGCGCCCGACCTGGACGAGGCGCAGCTGGCCGTCATCGCCGCCGCGCTGGTGCGCCACGGCATGGACGGGGTGATCGCCACCAACACCACCCTCGCGCGCGACGCCGTGCAGGGGCTGCGCCACGCAGGCGAAGCCGGCGGCCTGAGCGGCGCGCCCGTGCGCGACAAAAGCAACGCCGTCATCCGGCAGCTGCGCGCTGCGCTGGGGCCCGCGTTCCCCATCATCGGCGTGGGCGGCATCCTGAGCGCCCAGGACGCCGTGGACAAGATCCGCGCCGGCGCCGACGTGGTGCAGCTGTACACCGGCCTGATCTACGCCGGCCCGGCCCTGGCCGGCCAGGCCGCGCGCGCCATCCAGGCAATGCGCTGAGCACGGGCAACACCCGCAACACCCGCGCGAGAAAAAGGCCGCACGGTGGCGGCCCTGTCGTGGCTGCTGGGCGGCCTGCCGCTCAGCGGCGCATGCGCGCCAGCAGCGGCATCAGCAGCCCCGCCACGCGGATCAGCCGGCGTGGCCCGGCAAGGGCCGCAACCCCCGCCAGGGCGGCCACAGCCACCGGGTGCAGCCGGGCAAACGCCAGCAGCCGCGCCGGCAGTGGCGAGCCGGGGTCCACGCCAGCGCGCGCCTGCACGATGGCGCGGGTCTGCCGGTAGGCCTCGCGCCGCGCGCGCAGGCGCTCGCGCTGCACCAGGATGCGGTCCAGCACCTGCTGCTGCTCGGTCGTCGGGGCGGGCAATGGTTTGGCGCTCATGGCTACAGCTTTCCCTTGATGAGTTTCCAGTCGTTGCCCAGCTCGCGCCGGGTGAACGCAAAGGCATTGCCCAGCCGGCCCGCCAGCGACACGATGGCCAGCAGCACCGCCACGCAGGCCACCGTCCAGCCGCCAGCCAGCAGCCAGGCCACCAGCGTGCGCTGCGGCGAATCCCAGAACTGCACCAGCACCGCCAGGGAGAGCAAGAGCAGCGCCAGCACCGCCAATGCGCCGAACAGGACCACCATGACGATCATCTGCGCCAGGCGGCGCTTGAGGTCGTCGAGCTCCAGCCGCGCCAGGGTCAGGCGGTCTTCTGCGGCAATCGCGCCCTCGATGGCGGCGGCGCGCCAGCGCGCCATCCAGCCTTCCAGGCCCAGCAGGGATAACCAGTTCATGCGCTCGTTCTTTCAGGGCAGCGCGCGTGGCGCGCGGTTGCAGGGGGAGACGGCCGGCGCTCAGCGGCGCGCGAGCAGGAAGCCCACCAGCGCGCCCACGGCCACGGCGGCCGTCGCGACGCGCCAGGGCTCGTCATGGGCGTAGCGGTCGGCCGCGCGGGCGGCATCGCGCGCCTGGTTGGCGGCTTCCTGGGCGGCACGCACGGCGGTGTCGCGCACGGTGTCGATGCCATCGTCCAGACGCTGGCGCAGCTGCCGGATCTGCGGGATGCTGTCCAGATCCTTGCTGGACAGCAGGCTGCGCAAATCGCCCACCAGGCGTTCAAGTTCGCCCTGGGTGTTGGCGACGGTGTCGGATACGGAGGTCATATAACAGGCCTTTCTTCGTTGGGCTCAACAGTAAAACCCGCCGCACGCTACCCGTGTAGGCGGGTGGCCCATCTTAAGCGCTGTAGTTACAACTTCAGCTGTCCGACGACTTCCTCGGCTATCGCCAGGGCGCTGGTCAGGCCGGGCGACTCGATGCCGAACAGGTTGACCAGCCCGGGCACGCCGTGCTCGCGCGGGCCCTGGATCAGGAAGTCGGCCGCAGGCTCGTGGGGGCCGTGGATCTTGGGGCGCATGCCAGCGTAGCCCGGCTGCAGCGCGCCGTCGGGCAGGCCCGGCCAGTAGCGGCGCACCTCGGCGGCGAACGCGCCGGCCCGGCTCGCGTCCACGACCAGGTCGTGCGGGCTGGCGACCCACTGCACGTCGGGCCCGAAGCGGGCCTGGCCGCCCAGGTCCAGCGTCAGGTGCACGCCCAGGCCGGCCGCCTCGGGCACCGGGTAGACCAGGTGGCTGAAGGGCGCGCGGCCGCTCAGCATGAAATAGCTGCCCTTGGCGTAGGCCGCGCGGGGCACGCACGCGGGCGCCAGCCCCTGCAGGCGCGACGCCAGCGCCGGAGCCTGCACGCCGGCGGCGTTGACCACGCTGCGCGCGGCCAGCTCCAGGCCCTCGCCTACTTCCAAAACAATAGCATCATGCCGGCATCTGGCGCCGGCAAGCGGGGATTTGAGTGCCAAAAGACCGCCCGCATGCTCGAAATCGCCCAGCAGCGCCAGCATCAGGGCGTGGCTGTCCACGATGCCGGTGCCGGGCGACAGCAGCGCCGCCTCGCAGCGCAGCTGCGGCTCGCGCTCCTGCGCCTGTTCGCGCGTCAGCCACTGCAGGTCGTGCACGCCATTGGCTGCGGCGCGGGCCTGTATGCCCTGCAGCGCCGCCAGCTGCTGCGTGGACGTGGCCACCACCAGCTTGCCGCAGCGCCGGTGCGCCACGCCGCGCGCGGCCAAATAGTCGTACAGCAGGGCCTTGCCGCGCACGCACAGCCGCGCCTTCAGCGAGCCCGGCGCGTAGTACAGCCCGGCGTGGATGACCTCGCTGCTGCGGGCGCTGGTCTGCGTGCCGATGGCGCCTTCGGCCTCCAGCAGCAGCACCTCGCGCCCCGCCAGGGCGAGCGCGCGCGCCGCCGCCAGCCCCACCACGCCCGCGCCGACGACGACGCAATCCACCTGTTCCATGTCCCTGCCCTCCGCCGTTGCCGCGCCCCCCGGCGCCTCAAGCCTGCTCGAAGCCGTCGAGCACGTTCACCGCGTTGGTGCCCAGCTCCTGCGCGGCATAGCCGCCCTCCAGCACGAACACGGTGGGCAGGCCGAGCGCGGCCAGGCGCTCGCCCAAGCGCGAAAAATCCGCCGACGCCAGGTGAAAGCGCGAGATCGGGTCGCCCTCGAAGGCGTCCAGCCCCAGCGACACCACCAGCGCGTCGGCGCCGTGCGCGGCGATGCGCGCGCCGGCGTGGGCCAGCGCGTCGAACCACTGGGCAGCGCCGGTGCCGGCGGCAAGCGGCAGGTTCAGGTTGCAGCCGGCACCGGCGCTCGCGCCGGTCTCGTCGGCGTGCCCCAGGTAGAAAGGGTATTCGGTGCGCGGATCGCCATGGATGCTGGCAAACAGCACGTCGGCGCGCTCGTAGAAGATGCTCTGCGTGCCGTTGCCGTGGTGGTAGTCCACATCCAGCACGGCGACCCGGGCGGCGCCGCTGCCGCGCAGCGCCTGCGCGGCGACGGCGGCATTGTTCAGGAAGCAGTAGCCGCCCATGAAGTCCGCCCCGGCATGGTGGCCCGGCGGGCGGGTGCAGCAGAACGCGGCGCGCGCCCCGGCAGCGACATGCGCCGCCGCGCTGGCGGCGGCGTCGGCGCCGGCCTTGGCGGCCGCCCAGGTGCCGGCGGCCAGGGGCGAGCCGTTGTCCATCGAATACAGGCCCAGGCGGGCGATGAAGTTGTCCGGCTCGACGTCCGAGCGCAGCGTGCGCACCGGCCAGATCGAGGGAAAGGGCTGGCGCTGCGCGTTGTCCGCATCCTGCGCCAGCCACTGCTGCCAGCTCGATTCGAGGAACGCCAGGTAGCGCGGCGCGTGCACCTGGGCCAGCAGCGCCCGGCTGTCATGCGTGGGCGCCCGTACGCCGTGGCCGCGCGCGGCCAGCGCGGCCTCGACGAAATCCACCCGCGCCGGCGACTCGAAGCACGCCACGCGCTCGCCCCGGAAGAACTCATGCACGGGCGCGTGTCCCCGGTGCAGTGGATTGTGGAAGGTGATCATGGTGCGCGCGGCGGAATCGACGAAGCGGCGATTGTGCGCGGACGCGCCGGCGCCGCTGGCGCGCCGGCCAAAGAAAAACCCCTTGGCGGCCGCGAGGCTGCAAAGGGGTTGGCGTTGGTGGGTGATGCAGGGTTTGAACCTGCGACCCCTGCCGTGTGAAGGCAGTGCTCTACCGCTGAGCTAATCACCCGTGGCCCGGCATGCGCCAGACCAGGAAAACTGGTGGGTGATGCAGGGTTTGAACCTGCGACCCCTGCCGTGTGAAGGCAGTGCTCTACCGCTGAGCTAATCACCCGCGTCGCGTGGTGCGACAAGCCCGCGATTATGGCACAGCTTCACAGGGTTTGCGGCAAACTGCGCCACACGGTCTTGCCGCCGCTGGCCTTGTCGATCTGCGCCAGCACGTCCTGGTGCGCGGCCAGCTCCTCGGGCGTGGCCAGGACGACGGGCAGCGCCAGCAGGCTCAGGTCCGCCGCCACGGCCGGCAGGCCGTCGGCGCCTGCGGGCGCATCGTCCAGCACCAGCAGCGCCTCCTGGCCGCGCGTCAGGTTGATGTAGACGTCGGCCAGCAGCTCGGCGTCCAGCAGCGCGCCGTGCAAGGTGCGGCCGGAGTTGTCCACGCCCAGGCGGTCGCACAGCGCATCGAGCGAATTGCGCTTGCCCGGGAACATCTCCTTGGCCATGGCCAGGGTGTCGGTGACGGCGGCGACGTGCCGGGCCAGCGGCGGCAGGCCCACCAGCTCCAGCTCCTTGTTCAGGAAGCCGACGTCGAAACTCGCGTTGTGGATGATCAGCTCGGCGCCGCTCAGGTACTCCAGCACCTGCTGCGCGCAGTCCGCAAAGCGCGGCTTGTCGCGCAGGAACTCGCTGGTGATGCCGTGCACGCGCAGCGCGTCCGGGTGGCTGTCGCGCCCGGGGTTGAAGTACAGGTGCAGGTGGCGCCCGGTGAGCTTGCGGCCCACCAGTTCGACGCAGCCCAGCTCGATGACGCGGTCGCCGCCCTCGGCCGACAGGCCGGTGGTCTCCGTGTCCAGGATGATCTGGCGGTGCATGGCGGCGTCAGTGGTTCTCGCGCGCGTGGTTGATGGTGTATTTGGGGATTTCCACCGTCACGTCCTCCTGCGCCAGGATGGCCTGGCACGACAGGCGCGACTGCGGCTCCAGCCCCCAGGCGCGGTCCAGCAGGTCGTCCTCTTCCTCCTCGGCCTCGTTCAGCGAGTCGTAGCCGCGGCGCACGATGACATGGCAGGTGGTGCAGGCGCAGCTCATGTCGCAGGCGTGCTCGATGGCGATGCCGCCTTCCAGCAGTGCCTCGCAGATGGAGGTGCCGGCCGGGGCGCTGATTTCGGTGCCCTCGGGGGCGTACTCGGGGTGCGGCAGGATCTTGATGACGGGCATGTGCGGCGGTTCTTTCTTGTTAGAGCGTGTTAGGCACTAGAGGGCGTCGACGCTGCGCCCGGCCAGCGCCTGGCGGATGCCCCGGTTCATGCGCTGGGCGGCAAAGCCTTCGGTGCCTTGCGCCAGCGCGTGCGTGCCGGCCTCGACCTCGGCGGCCGATGCATCGGCGCGCGCCAGCGTGGCCTGCAGCGCCTGCAGCAGCGCGTCGATGGCGGCGCGCTCGGCGCCGGCGAGCACGTCGCCATCGGCCTGCAGCGCGCTGTGCGTGGCGATCAGGAGCCGGTCGGCGTCCACGCGCGCCTCGGCCAGCGCGCGTGCCTGCATGTCCTCTTGCGCGGTGGCAAAGCCGTCCTGCAGCATGCGGGCGATCTGCTCGTCCGACAGGCCGTAGGAGGGCTTGACGTCGATGCGCGCCTCCACGCCGCTGCCCTGCTCGCGCGCGCTGACGCTCAGCAGGCCGTCGGCGTCCACGGTGAAGGTGACGCGGATGCGCGCCGCGCCGGCCGCCATGGGCGGGATGCCGCGCAGCTCGAAGCGCGCCAGGCTGCGGCAGTCCTGCACCAGGTCGCGCTCGCCCTGCACCACATGCAGGGCCAGCGCGGTCTGGCCGTCCTTGTAAGTGGTGAAGTCCTGCGCCTTGGCGGTCGGAATGGTCTCGTTGCGCTGCACGACGCGCTCGACCAGGCCGCCCATGGTCTCCAGCCCCAGCGACAGCGGGATGACGTCCAGCAGCAGCAGGTCGCCCGCAGCGCCGTTGCCGGCGAGCTGGTTGGCCTGGATGGCGGCGCCCAGCGCGACGACCTCGTCCGGGTTCAGGTTGACCAGCGGCTCGCGGCCGAAAAACCCGGCCACGGCGGCGCGCAGCTGCGGCATGCGCGTGGAGCCGCCCACCAGCACCACGCCCTGCACGTCGTCCCGGCCGATCTGCGCGTCGCGCAGCGCACGGCGCACGGCGGCGAGCGAGCGCTGGGTGAGCGCGTCGGTGGCGGCGGCGAATTGCGCGCGTGTCACCTGCAGCTGCACCTGGGCCCCCGCCAGCACGGCGCTGAATGCCGCGCTGTCGCTGGCAGTCAGGGCCTCCTTGCAGGCGCGCGCGGCCAGGCGCACAGCGGCCTTGTCCTCGGTGCTGTGCGCCGCCAGGCCCAGCTGTGCCAGTGCCCAGGCGGCCAGCGCGGCGTCGTAGTCGTCGCCGCCCAGGGCTGAGTCGCCGCCGGTGGCGATGACCTCGAACACACCCCGGGTCAGGCGCAGGATGGAGATGTCGAAGGTGCCGCCGCCCAGGTCGTAGACGGCGTAGGTGCCCTCGGAGGCATTGTCCAGGCCGTAGGCGATGGCTGCGGCCGTGGGCTCGTTGATCAGGCGCAGCAGGTGCAGGCCGGCCAGGTGGGCGGCGTCTTTCGTGGCCTGGCGCTGGGCGTCGTCGAAATAGGCCGGCACGGTGATGACGGCGCCGTAGAGGTCGCTATCGAAACTGTCTTCCGCCCGCTGGCGCAGCGTGGCCAGGATCTCGGCGCTGATCTCCACCGGTGACTTCACGCCCGCCGCCGTCTGCACGCTCAGCATGCCGCCGGCATCGCCGGGCGGGGCGAAAGTGTAGGGCAGCTGCTCGTGCCCGTCGATGTCGGCCAGCGAGCGGCCCATGAAGCGCTTGGCCGACGCGATGGCATTGGCCGCGTCGCCCTGCTGCGCGGCCAGCGCCGGGTAGCCGATCTGGCGCCCGCCGCCCGCCAGGTAGCGCACCACGGAGGGCAGCAGCACCCGCCCCTGCTCGTCCGGCAGGCACTCGGCGGCGCCGCTCTTCACGGCCGCCACCAGCGAGTGCGTGGTGCCCAGGTCGATGCCGACGGCGATGCGCCGCTGGTGCGGGTCGGGCGACTGGCCGGGCTCGGAGATCTGCAAAAGCGCCATGGATGTCTTGGGGTGTGGGGGTTCAGGTCAACCAGCGATTGTCACAGCTGGCTCTGGCGCTGCTCGATGTCGCGTGCGAATCGCGCAATGAACATGAGGGCTCTGACTTCGCGCGCGGCGCCGGCCCAGTCCTGCTGCTGGTCGATCAGCGCCTCCAGCCGGGCGACGGCGGCGCGGCGCGCGGCCTGCATGTCGTCCTCCAGCGCGTCCAGGTCGGCGGCGCCCCGCGCTTCCTCCAGCGCCTCGCGCCACTGCATCTGCTGCACCAGGAACTGCGCCGGCATGGCGGTGTTGTCCTCGGCGCGGATGGGCGCGCCATGCAGCTCGCACAGGTAGGCGGCGCGCTTCAGGGGGTCCTTCAGGCGCTGGTAGGCCTCGTTGATGCGCACCGACCACTGCATGGCCACGCGCTGCGCCGCCGGCCCCTGGGCGGCGAAGCGGTCCGGGTGCGCCTGGCGCTGCAGCTCCTTCCAGCGCTCCTGCAGCTGGGCGCCGTCCTGCACGAAGCGGCGCGGCACGGCGAACAGTTCGAAGTCGTCGGATTGCAGGTTCATATCAAAAAAGTGAGCAAACTATTGTGATTCCACGCCGGCTCAAGGCCCATAAGGCTCGAAAACCGCCCCGCAGGTGCCCCGGGAGGCCCCGGATCGCCGCGCCAAGAAAAAACCGCCAGCACGGGATGCGATGGCGGTTTGCTTGGGCAACCGTGCGGGCATGGGCTCAGACGCGGAAGCTCTCCCCGCAGCCGCAGCGGTCGCGCTCGTTGGGGTTGCTGAACTTGAAGCCCTCGTTCAGCCCCTCGCGCACGAAGTCGAGCTCGGTGCCGTCGATGTAGGCCAGGCTCTTGGGGTCGATCATGACCTTGACGCCGTGCTCCTCGAACACGATGTCGCCCGGCTCGGGCTCGTCCACGTACTCCAGCTTGTAGGCCAGGCCCGAGCAGCCGGTGGTCTTGATGCCCAGCCGCACGCCCAGGCCCTTGCCCCGGCGCGCCAGGTAGCGCGTCACGTGGCGGGCAGCGGCTTCGGTCAACGTGATGGCCATGGGATCGGTCCTCCGCTCAGGCCGCGACTTCGGCAGCCGCGCCGTGCTTGGCCTTGTAGTCGTTGACGGCCGCCTTGATCGCATCCTCGGCCAGGATGGAGCAGTGGATCTTCACCGGCGGCAGCGCCAGCTCCTCGGCGATCTGGCTGTTCTTCAGCTGCGCCGCCTCGTCCAGCGTCTTGCCCTTGACCCATTCGGTCACCAGCGACGACGAGGCGATGGCCGAGCCGCAGCCGTAGGTCTTGAAGCGCGCGTCCTCGATCACGCCGGTGCCCGGGTTGACCTTGATCTGCAGCTTCATCACGTCGCCGCAGGCGGGCGCGCCGACCATGCCAGTGCCCACCGTATCGTCGCCCTTGTCGAACGAGCCGACGTTGCGCGGGTTTTCGTAGTGGTCGATGACCTTGTCAGAGTAAGCCATGGTGAATTCTCCTTTGTCTGTATGTGCGGCGCGCTCAGTGGGCTGCCCACTGGATGGTGCTCAGGTCGACGCCATCCTGGTACATCTCCCACAGCGGCGAGAGTTCGCGCAGCTTGGCCACGTTCTCGCGGATGGTCTGCACGGCGTAGTCGATCTCTTCCTCGGTCGTGAAGCGGCCGATGGTCATGCGCAGGCTGCTGTGCGCCAGCTCGTCGCTGCGGCCCAGGGCGCGCAGCACGTAGCTGGGCTCCAGGCTGGCCGAGGTGCAGGCCGAGCCGGAGGACACCGCCAGGCCCTTGATGCCCATGATCAGCGACTCGCCCTCGACGTAGTTGAAGCTCATGTTCAGGTTGTGCGGCACGCGCTGCTGCAGGTCGCCATTGATGAACACCTGCTCGATGTCCTTGAGGCCGTTCAGCAGGCGCTGCTGCAGGCTGCGCACGCGCTCGCCATCCTTGGCCATTTCCTCGCGGGCGATGCGGAAGGCCTCGCCCATGCCGACGATCTGGTGCGTGGGCAGCGTGCCCGAGCGCATGCCGCGCTCGTGGCCGCCGCCGTGCATCTGCGCCTCCAGGCGCACGCGGGGCTTCCTGCGCACGTACAGGGCGCCTATGCCCTTGGGGCCGTAGGTCTTGTGCGAGGCCAGGCTCATCAGGTCGACCGGGAGCTGCTTGACGTCGATCGCGATCTTGCCGGTGGCCTGGGCGGCGTCGACGTGCAGCAGCACGCCGCGCTCGCGGCAGATGGCGCCGATGGCGGGGATGTCCTGGATCACGCCGATCTCGTTGTTCACGAACATGACGCTGGCCAGGATCGTGTCCGGGCGGATGGCGGCCTTGAAGGCGTCCAGGTCGAGCAGGCCGTTGTCCTGCACGTCCAGGTAGGTGACCTCGAAGCCCTGGCGCTCCAGCTCGCGCATCACGTCCAGCACCGCCTTGTGCTCGGTCTTGACGGTGATGAGGTGGCGGCCCTTGCCCTTGTAGAACTGCGCCGCACCCTTGATGGCGAGGTTGTTGGACTCGGTGGCGCCGCTGGTCCAGACGATCTCGCGCGGGTCGGCGCCGATCAGCTCGGCCACCTGGACGCGCGCCTTTTCCACCGCTTCCTCGGCCTCCCAGCCCCAGGCGTGGCTGCGCGAGGCCGGGTTGCCGAAGTGCTCGCGCAACCAGGGAATCATCGCGTCCACGACGCGCGGATCGACCGGGGTCGTCGCGCCGTAGTCGAGGTAGATGGGGAAGTGCGGGGTCATGTCCATGGCTGGCTCAGGTAAACGCTGCTGCGCTGGCTGGCGTGAAGGGGATTGCAGGAAGGCGGGCCGGGCACGCGCTGGCAGGCCGGGGCGCGGCCTGTCCGGGGCGGTGGCCCGGGGGCTGGTTCAGGGTCTGCCCGGCCTCACGACTTGGCAAACGCGTTGCCCAGCGCGAACACCGAGTTGGGCGCGTTCACGCGGATGGGCTTGACCACCGGCGTGGTCGAGATCGCGCGGCGCGTGGCCGGCTTGTCCTCGATCTGGATGCCCTTGGCGAGCTGCTCGTCCACCAGCTTTTGCAGGGTGACGGAATCCAGGAACTCGACCATGCGCTGGTTCAGCGCAGCCCACAGCTCGTGCGTCATGCAGCGGCCGGCCTCGCCCAGGCAGTTTTCCTTGCCGCCGCACTGCGTGGCGTCAATGGGTTCATCCACCGAGACGATGATGTCGGCCACCGTGATATCGCCCGCCTTGCGCGCGAGGGTGTAGCCGCCGCCGGGGCCACGGGTGGACTCGACCAGCTCGTGGCGGCGCAGCTTGCCGAACAGCTGCTCCAGGTAAGATAGGGAGATTTGCTGGCGCTGGCTGATCGCCGCCAGCGTGACGGGGCCGTTGTTCTGGCGCAGGGCCAGATCAATCATGGCGGTGACCGCAAAACGGCCTTTGGTGGTGAGACGCATGGCTAGCTCCTTCCAATGCTGGCTGGATCGTTGTGGAACACCGGCAGGCCCTGTTGCCTGCCTGCCGGCACCGTCCCCGCCCGGTACGCGGCGCTGCTGGCGCCGGGTCCTTGTTGTAGTTCGTGGGGTCTTTGTCTTGGGTTTGTGATGCGATTATAACACAAAACCCGAGTGTTTTTGTCGGACAATCAGGGCATTTTCAAGCACGTTCCGTGCCTGGAATTCAGGCCACCGCGTGGTCCGGGCCATGGGCGCCGAACACCCGGTCCTTCAGGCGCGCCAACTGGTCGCGCGTGCGCGCCGCCTGCTCGAACTCCAGGTTGCGCGCGTGCTCCAGCATGAGCTTTTCCAGCCGCTTGATCTCGCGCGCGGCGTCCTTCTCGCTCATCTCGTCGAGCTCGGCCTGGCGCGCCGCCGCCTGCTCCAGCCGGTGCGCCTCCTGCCCTGCCTTCTCGCTATAGACACCGTCAATCAGGTCTCGTACCTGCTTGACAATGCTGCGCGGCGTGATCCCCATTTCCAGGTTGTGCGCGATCTGCTTGGCACGGCGGCGCTCGGTCTCGTCGATGGCCTTCCTCATGGACTCGGTCATGCGGTCGGCGTACAGGATGGCGCGGCCGTTCAGGTTGCGCGCGGCGCGGCCTATGGTCTGGATCAGGCTGCGCTCGGCGCGCAGGAAGCCTTCCTTGTCGGCGTCCAGGATGGCCACCAGCGACACCTCGGGAATGTCCAGGCCCTCGCGCAGCAGGTTGATGCCCACCAGCACGTCGAACGCGCCCAGGCGCAGGTCGCGGATGATCTCCACGCGCTCCACGGTGTCGATGTCCGAGTGCAGGTAGCGCACGCGCACGCCGTTGTCGGTGAGGTAGTCGGTCAGCTGCTCGGCCATGCGCTTGGTCAGCGTGGTGATCAGCACGCGCTCGCTGCTTTCCACGCGCAGGCGGATTTCCTGCAGCACGTCGTCCACCTGGGTGGCGGCCGGGCGCACCTCGACCTGCGGGTCCACCAGGCCGGTCGGGCGCACCACCTGGTCCACCACCTGGCCGGAATGCTTTTTTTCGTAGTCCGCCGGCGTGGCCGACACGAAGATCGCCTGGCGCATGCGCCGCTCGAACTCCTCGAACTTGAGCGGCCGGTTGTCCAGCGCCGACGGCAGGCGAAAGCCGAACTCCACCAGCGTGGTCTTGCGCGAGCGGTCGCCGTTGTACATGGCGCTGAGCTGGCCGATCATCTGGTGGCTCTCGTCCAGGAACATGATGGCGTCCTTGGGCAGGTAGTCGGTCAGCGTGCTGGGCGGGGCGCCGACCGGCGCGCCCGACAGGTGGCGCGTGTAGTTCTCGATGCCCTTGCAGTGGCCCACCTCGGCGAGCATCTCCAGGTCGAACCGGGTGCGCTGCTCCAGCCGCTGCGCCTCCACCAGCTTGCCCTCGCGCTCGAAGAAATTCAGGCGCTCGGCCAGCTCCAGCTTGATGGTTTCCACGGCCGACAGCACCTTGTCGCGCGGCGTGACGTAGTGGCTGCTCGGGTAGACCGTGAAGCGCGGGATCTTTTGCTGCACGCGGCCTGTGAGCGGGTCGAACAGCTGCAGGCTTTCCACCTCGTCGTCGAACAGCTCGATGCGGATCGCCAGCTCCGAGTGCTCGGCCGGGAAGACGTCGATGGTGTCGCCGCGCACGCGGAACTTGCCCCGGCTGAAGTCCTGGTCGTTTCGCTGGTACTGCATGCGGATCAGCTGCGCGATCACGTCGCGCTGGCCCAGCTTGTCACCGGTGCGCAGCGTCATGATCATGCGGTGGTAGCTCTCGGGCTTGCCGATGCCGTAGATCGCCGAGACGGTGGCCACGATGACCACGTCGCGCCGCTCCAGGATGCTCTTGGTGCACGACAGCCGCATCTGCTCGATGTGCTCGTTGATGGCGCTGTCCTTTTCGATGAACAGGTCGCGCTGCGGCACGTAGGCCTCGGGCTGGTAGTAGTCGTAGTAGCTGACGAAGTACTCCACCGCGTTCTTCGGGAAGAACTCGCGGAACTCCGAGTACAGCTGCGCCGCCAGCGTCTTGTTGGGCGCAAAGATGATGGCCGGGCGGCCCAGGCGGGCGATCACGTTGGCCATGGTGAAGGTCTTGCCCGACCCGGTCACCCCCAGCAGCGTCTGGAAGGCCTCGCCGTCGCGCACGCCCTCGACCAGCTGCTCGATGGCCTGCGGCTGGTCGCCGGCGGGCGGGTACGGCTGGTACAGCTGGAACGGCGAGCCCGGGAACTCGACGAACTGGCCACCCTCCTGGGCGGGCGCGGCGATGACTTCATGCATGGTGTGGTGTGGGGGGGCAAAGGGGGGGGGGCCAGTGGGGGGGGGGAAGGCGGGCGAACGGCTGGGGCCGGGGCGGGCGCGCCCCGCCGCAGCCCGCCTTGATGCTGGAGAAGCCCCTGGCGCCAGTTGCTATGGGGGGGGGAATGGAGGCGCGCGCGCCTCGCAGCCGAGCATGGGGGGGGAAGAGGCGCACGAGGAGGGGGGGGGAGGAAAGAAGGGGGGAGGGGGGGCGCCGGCGCGGGAGGAAGGTGGGGGAAGGGATGAGGGGGCCGAAGGGGGGGGGAGGGGGGGCGGGAGGGGGGGGAGGGCCCCGGGGGCCCCGCGGAGGGGGGGGGGGAGGGGGGCGGGGGGCACCTGCCCCCCCGCCCTGGGGTGGGGTGCGGGGCCGCCGGTGAGTGGGGAGGAGAGGGGAAGGGCGCGGGGTGGGGGGGAGGCGGCGCAGGTGAGAGGAAGGGGGGGCTCCCGGCCCCGACCCGGCCCCCGCCCCTCCGGAGGCGTGGGGCGGACGGCCGCGGCAGGCCCCCGCCCGGGGCGGGGGGCTGCGGCTGGGTGGGGCGGGCGGGAGGGCGCGCGACGGGGCCGTGCTCGCCCTGACGGGCTGGGGGAAAACATTCTCGGAAAGAATGGAGAGAATAGATGGAAGGGGAATGGGGCGCGGGCGCTCCTGTGGGGGCCCTCAGGGGGCGCCCCCCCCCGAACGGGGAGGCCCCGGGCCGCACCCTGGCCCGCCCCGAAAAGGAAGGTGCGGGCCCGGATGGCTCTCCCCCGCATCCCCGAGGGGGCTGCAAGGGGGGGCCTCTGCGGGGCTGATAAGGAACACCACGAAAGGCCGGGGGTGGCGTGCGCGGTGGGGCTGACTGACGACAAGCCCAGCACGGCGGATGGGGGCCGGGGCGGGGCGGCGGGCGGGCTGGCCAGCGCGGCCCACGTGGGGTGGCGGCCCGCGGCGCCTATTTCGCCCTGCCCGAAGGCAGGGGATCTTCGCGGCAGCGGCGCTGCCGCGGGTGCAGCGCTCGTAAAATCGGGGGTTGGCTGGAAGGCTCAGCGTTAGCTGGGGCCGCAAGCCGTGATTGACCCCATCCTAGGACTTGCGGCGGGCGCGGAGGGGGGGGCGCGCGCGTCATAGGCAAGGCAGCGATGGGAGGGGGAGGGGGGAGGAGAGGGGGAGGGGGAGCGGGGGGGGGGGGCGGGGAGGCGGGCCCCGCCGACCGCACACCCTTCATGTCTCTGTTTTCCGCCGTCGAGATGGCGCCCCGCGATCCCATCCTGGGCCTGAACGAACAATTCAACGCCGACCCAACCCCAAGAGGGTCAACCTGGGCGTGGGCGTGTATTTCGACGACAACGGCAAGCTGCCCCTGCTGCAGTGCGTGCAGGCGGCCGAGAAGGCCATGATGGACAAGCCCGCCGCGCGCGGCTACCTGCCCATCGACGGCATCGCCGCCTACGACAGCGCCGTCAAGGCGCTGGTCTTCGGCGCCGATTCCGACGTGGTGCGCGCCGGCCGCGTGGCCACGGTGCAGGCGATCGGCGGCACGGGCGGCCTGAAGCTGGGCGCCGATTTCCTGAAGAAGCTCAATCCCGGCGCACGCGTGCTGATCTCCGATCCGAGCTGGGAAAACCACCGCGCCATCTTCACCAACGCCGGCTTCGAGGTGGGCAGCTACCGCTACTACGACGCGGCCACGCGCTCGGTCGACTTCGAGGGCATGCTGGCCGACCTGCGCTCCGCCGCGCCCGGCACCATCGCCGTGCTGCACGCCTGCTGCCACAACCCCACCGGCTACGACCTCACGCCCGCGCAGTGGGAGCAGGTCATCGCGGTGGTCAAGCAAGCTGGCCTGGTGGCCTTCCTGGACATGGCCTACCAGGGCTTCGGCCACGGCATCCCGGAGGACGGCGCGGTGATCGGCAAGTTCGTCGCCGCCGGCCTGAACATCTTCGTCTCGACCTCGTTTTCCAAGAGCTTCTCCCTCTACGGCGAGCGCGTGGGCGCGCTGTCGGTGGTGGCGGCCGACACGGACGAGGCCGCGCGCGTGCTGTCGCAACTCAAGATCGTGATCCGCCCCAACTACACCAACCCGCCCACGCACGGCGGCGCCGTGGTGGCCGCCGTGCTCAACGACGCCGAGCTGCGCGCCCTGTGGGAGCGCGAGCTGGGCGAGATGCGCGTGCGCATCAAGGCCATGCGGCAAAAGCTGGTCGATGGCCTGAAGGCCGCCGGCGTGCAGCAGGACATGTCCTTCATCACCGAGCAGATCGGCATGTTCAGCTACTCGGGCCTGTCCAAGGACCAGATGGTGCGCCTGCGCAATGAATTCGGCGTCTATGGCACGGACACCGGCCGCATGTGCGTGGCCGCGCTCAACAGCAAGAACATCGACTACGTCTGCCAGTCGGTGGCGCAGGTCATGTGAGGCAGCGCCTGCATGGGTTGCACGAACCGCCTTCGGGCGGTTTTCTTGCCGCGCTGCCGGCCCAGAGTGCCGGGTTGCTACCGTATCGATAGCTGTAAACGCTTTGCTGGCGCCGGCAAGGCCCGCATTTCATTCAAACCGGGCGGTTTAACAGGTCCCGTCCGACAGCAGCCGGCCCCGCGCCCTGACAGCCGCTGCCCCCCGGTGCGCATTCCAATCGGGACAGCCCCACCGATCGGAGAAAACCGCCGTGAAGGCCTTCCCCCTCACGCCGGAGATGACCTCCGCTTCGGGAACGTTCTACCCCACGGGCTACGTGTTCGCCCTGTTTAGCCAACGAAGACGCGGCGCGCTCTGCCGACGAGGTGCTGCGTGGCCAGGAGCGGGACGACGTGGCGCACGCCTCACCCGACCGCGATCATGCAGCACGTGGTGCGCACCCTCGGCAATGCCGACGGAGTACCCGCTGCCCTCGGTGGGCGCGGAAGGGACCATCGTGCGCCGAATCGGCGAGCTGGCCAGCGGCGGCGCCCATGCGCTGATGTTCGCCGCCACGGGCGACGATTCACCCGACAGCCTGCGCGCCACCCTGCAGCAGGCCCGGGCGCTGGCGGCGTTCTATTACCACCACCCTGATCATCGAGGACCTGATCACCCAGCCGGCCTGAGCCACGGGCGCGGTCGCGCGGCCTGCAGCTAGCGGCCGCCCCCACGACTGCCGGTGGCGCCACCCGGCTTGCCGCCAGCGCCTGCGCGCGGCGGCAGGCCGGTGTGCTGCGTCAGCAGCTGGCCGCGCTGCGGCTGGGGCTGCGGCGCCTTGCGAGGGGCCTGCGATGCGGTCGCCTGGTGCGGCTTTGCCGCCTGGCCCGCAGGCTTGCTGCCCGCCTTGCTGCCCTGGCCCAGCCCGCGCGAGATCGAGTCGCGCCGCGCACTGGCGCCCGCGCCCGGGCTGGCCGTGCTGCTGTTCTTGCGCCGCGCCGACTGGTAAGCTGCCGTCGGTCAGCGGCTGGAAGGTGGGGATCAGGTGGTGCTTGCCGTTGCCGATCAGGTCGGCGCGGCCCATGCCTTTCAGGGCCTCGCGCAGCAGCGGCCAGTTGTTCGGGTCGTGGTAGCGCAGGAAGGCCTTGTGCAGGCGCCGGCGGCGCTCGCCGCGCACGACGTCCACCGCCTCCTCGGCCGCGTCGCGCATCTGCCGGCGTACGCGCGTGAGCGGGTTGCGGCCAGCTGTGGTACATGGCCGTGGCGCTGGCCATGGGGCTGGGGTAGAAGGCCTGCACCTGGTCGGCGCGAAAGCCGTTTTTCTTCAGCCAGATGGCCAGCTGCAGCATGTCCTCGTCGGTCGTGCCGGGGTGGGCGGCGATGAAGTAGGGGATCAGGAACTGCTTCTTGCCCGCCTCCTCGGTGTACTGCTCGAACATCTGCTTGAAGCGGTCGTAGTTGCCTATGCCGGCTTCATCATCTTGGACAGCGGCCCGGCCTCGGTGTGCTCGGGAGCGATCTTGAGATACCCGCCGACGTGGTGCTGCACCAGCTCCTTGACGTACTCGGGCGACTGCACGGCCAGGTGGTCACGCAGGCCGGAGCCGATCAGGATCTTCTTGATGCCCGGCAGGCTGCGCGCGCGGCGGTAGATCTTGATGAGCAGGGTCGTGGTCGGTGTGCAGGTTCTGGCAGATGCCGGGGAAGACGCAGCTGGGCTTCCTGCACGCGGCCTGGAGTACTTGGGGCTCTTGCAGCCCAGGCGGTACATGTTGGCCGTGGGCCCGCCCAGGTCGGAGATGGTGCCGGTGAAGCCCTTGACCTTGTCGCGGATGTCCTCGACCTCGGCAATGATGGAATCTTCCGAGCGGCTCTGGATGATGCGGCCCTCGTGCTCGGTGATCGAGCAGAAGGTGCAGCCGCCAAAGCAGCCGCGCATGATGTTGATGGACGCGCGGATCATCTCCCACGCCGGGATCTTGGTCGGCCCCTCGAAGCCGCCGCGCTCGTCCGCGTAGCTGGGGTGCGGGTTGCGCGCATAGGGCAGGCCGAACACCCAATCCATCTCGGCCGTGGTGAGCGGGATGGGCGGCGGGTTCAGCCACACGTCGCGGGCGGTAGCGCCCTCGCCGTGCGCCTGCACCAGGGCGCGGGCGTTGCCGGGGTTGGTCTCCAGGTGCAGCACGCGGTTGGCGTGTGCGTACAGCACCGGGTCGGCCTTGACCTGCTCGTAGCTGGGCAGCCGGATCACGGTGCGCTCGCGCGGCGGCTGCGCGCC
>JAUCDD010000006.1:0-111612 GCA_034675505.1 Melaminivora sp.
GTTTGATTAGGATCAACTTCGATGGCTGAAATTTCTGCTACAATCTCATCTATACTGTCTTCGCTTAACAACAGTTTCGTCTTCATCGGATGAATGTCCTGATTTTGTTCTATATTTCGCTTTTTGCGACTTCTCAGAAGTTGTTTTTTCCAACTTCTTCTGTATGCTTTAATGCTTGTGCTTTTTCTCCGATTTCATAGATGACTTTGACTCTTTTTTGAAACCTTTCTTCATCAATTTTTCATCCTCTCGTCAGAGCTCATACTGACCAGACCATAACTTTTCGACGGACTAGGCGCCGCGTATTTGATCGGAGCAGGCGTCTGCATCGCCATCATCCGGTATCGACTGCGCCGTTGGATCGATTCGCCTGACCAACAATCACGCGAATAAAACCTCCATCTGCATCATAATCCGTCCAGACGCCATGACCAAAGCCAGACACAAAAACGCTCCTCCGTCGCCCTGTGCGAAAGCGACCGCTTGGAGTTTTATCTTCTGCGATGGAACAACAGGAGCGGAATCTGCTCCGATTCCACGATTCCTCGCGCAGGCCGCACCTTGGCTTGGCCTTATACCGGTGCTGTTCAAACGCAGATGCGGAACGGCGTCCTCACTCGTCAGCCAAGTCATGGACTTCGCCCGCAACTTCCGCGCAAATCTCCAGAGCAGTGAAACGTGCCTGCTTGTGTGGTGGTCACGACCAAGGGTAGCGTGGCTGCATTCGACTCGCATCCCGCCCACTCCCCGTCTTCCACCGTCCGCTGGTCTCCCTGGCAGCCGCTGCCGCTGCAACTGACCGCGACGACCCTCGCGGAAACTCTCGACGGAGGTCAGTCGTTCCGCTGGAAAAAACTGACTGACGATACCTGGCAAGGCATTTGGGCCGGTTCATTCGCCCAGATCCGCCATCAGTCCGACGGCTCGCTCGCGTGGTCCGCTCCGCTCGCCCTGCAAGCCCGCGTCGCACAAACCCTCCCGGCGTATCCGCGCACCCCGTGACGATTTCACCGCGCTCGCCGCGACACTCTGCCTTGGCGCAGTGACCCGCATCTCGCCCGCTGCCTCTCCGCCTTTCCCGGCCTGCGCATCCCACGCCAACCCTTCGGTGAAACCCTGCTCTGTTTCCTTTGCAGCGCGACCAAGCAAATCGTGCAGATCAAAGAAATGGTCGCGTCCTCGCACAGAATCATGGGCAGTTGTTGTTTCAAGGCTGGGAGAAATGCGTCGCTGATGCGTCCTCGGACGGACGAGCCGTCTGTCCTTACCCTAAACTCGCTCCCCACTTGGGAACGCTCGCCACCATCCCCGAGGATGTGCTCCGCCGCTGTCTCTGCTTTGTTTGTGCCATTGTTGGTGTCTGCGGTTATTTTTGTCAAAACCGTTTGTTGTCTCACGTCATGCGCACGTCACGGCGAGCGCCTCCAACTTCCCGGCGTCGGTGCAAAAGTTCCGCCGACTGCGTGCTGCTGTTTGGCGCGGGCCAGTTGGGAGCCTTCCCCGTGGACACCTGGATTCTCAAAGCCATGGCCCATCGCTACGGCCTGACCGACTGGAAGCCCGCCCAAATCGTCCACTTCGGCCGTCAGCATTTCGGCCCCCTTGCCGGCCTCGCCCAGCAGTATCTCTTCGCCTACGAACGCCAGCAAAGCCGCAGCCATTCAGTCGTTCCAAGGTAGGGCGACCCGTCCCCGGGGAGCCGCAGGTCAGTCGCGAATTCCGCCTCTTATCTGGTGCTATCGATGGCAAAAATCAGCGCGCATCAAATCCCGTTGGCGGCGTTTCCGCTTTGACCAGTCGCCACGGAAAAAATACACGGCGCAAACCACCGCATAGATGATGAAGCTGTCGAGCTTGGCGAAGTAGGCTCCCGCGAAAAAGAAGATCAGGATGTGCATGCGCACCACGTTCTTGTAGGGAAAGCGTCAAACTGTTCTCTACCGCCTTGCCCGCCTTCTCCTGCGGCGTGGCCGTTGTGTCTGGTTTCACTGGCAGCTTTGAGGCAAACGCAGCCCGCTTCTGGCGATAAAGGCCGCCGGCAAAAAATCCAGTAACGTTTGATCACCTCCGCATAACCGACCATCCCGGAAAATCCCTGCTGTCCCGGCTCAATCGGAAAAAACACATTGATAAATACCGAGCGCACCGAAAAACCGGAATCTGCTGAAATGCACCGTAAGATAAAGCCAGCATGAACAACGCGCCTGCACTCATGATCTGGATCACCCCCAGAGAACAGGCCCCGTCCGTCACCGGCTCAACAGTTCTGTTCTCATGCCTTTGATCAGCTCCCGAATCCGCGCCGATCGACCACACGATCGTCGCGTAGCCCACCACTAGACTCGCCAGCCACAAACTCCACACCAAGTCGCGGGCCTCCCAATGTGCAAACCACGCCACGCCCAGTGCGATCGCAACGCGCCAGCCCGCGTCCGGCCGCTCCGACTAACGCAGACGTTTTAGTGTGGCGGCGGCGGAGCTCACTGGCGCGTTGAATCAGCTCTACCTCATAGCCCTCGGGTGCATCGAGGACGCGATTACCGATCCACTGCCAGTCACGGTCGGCCCATCGCTCAGGGTATAACCCTTCGCGCGAATCGCCGCCACATACGCGTCCATGCTCTCCACCTCAAAGGCGAGGTGCATCAAATCCGATCGCACATTCACCGGTCTTCCGCACCGGCGGGCATCTGGCAAATCTCGATCTCCTCGTCGCTGTTCGGCGTCTGCAAAAACGCGAGCTGCGCCCCGCGAGGTGAAGCTGCGCCGCCGGTCCATCTTCAAACCAAGCGCCTCTTCGTAAATTTAACCGTCGCCGCGAGATTGTTCACGCGCATGCGCGTGTGGAGCAGTTTTTTAACCATCCCCCGAGTGTGCCTTCTCCTTTTAGCGCGGCAAGCCAAGCGTAAAGACTGGCTAAGCAAAGGCGGATCGACGAGTTTAGCCCTGTCTAGCCATCGAGGCCTCAAGAGCTCGTCTTATTCAGCGCTCAAGTGCAGCGAGTTACAGTGACGCCGCTGAGATCCACCCGATGTCCTTCGTGCGATTCTTTCCCCGGTAGTTGGCATATTCAAGACCTTCCATCCGAATCTGCGTGGGCGTAAATTTCCCGGACTCAAATGTAATCCTATCGTCACCGACCGTATAACGGCCATAACCCCGCCTTGAGGTAATGATTATCTTTCTCAGCCTCCGGATCAGGACGAGAGGCGCGAAATGCATCGGTGGCCTGTTCCACTCCTTCCAGTGTGCCGCCCTTGCGGGAAGCAGAGCTCCAGCACCACGGAACGCGGCTCCGACCCTTGCACATCGAAATCGAGCGCAAAATTCGCCGTTGCTTTCCGCGGACCACAACTTTCGTCGTGATGGTTTTGAGGTCTTGTTGGCGGGAAGGAAAGTCCAGCTTGAAGAAAATGCGTCCGTCGGGTGTTAACGGATAGTCCCCGTCCGCCCGCGATGTTCAGCGGACAACGGCTGGTGATAAGGAACCGAAACCGTCTGCGAAAGTTCGTATTGGTTATCTCCTGTGACCTTCAAACCCTGCGGATAAAAAAAGCCCGTGTTGAAGAACATGGGGCGAGTCGAATCGACTCCAACACCACGGCGCCTTTTCTCATTTTAAAGAATGCCGTATTTGGTCACAGCGCCCACCGCTCCGAATCCCAAATGCCAGTCGTTACCGCCGAAAAAACTTGGCTGTCACCTTGTCGCGGCGGATACGAGCCACTCCCGAAAGTTCGAAATGTTTCACATAGTTCTTCGGTAACTCGACATTCCAGGGCATGGGATCGAACATTCGGGAACTCAGCATCGATACCAAAGCCGGAGCTCATATTTCCCGGTCTCGCCCTAGTTCAGACAGGCAATCCGCTCGATTCGTCGGGCCACCGCCGCGAATCTCGGATTCTGATCCAGCACGGCAAAGTAACGAGGGCACATTCCCGAAATATACTTGCGGGCACCCACCTCCGTCGGCGGCGCGAGGACACCGTTTCCATTTCACCGTTAGTCTCGACATAATAGAGGCTCATTTCGAGGTTGCGCTGGACCGCCGCCCGCAGTTCCGGTCGCTGCAACAGCACGCTAATTTCCAGATACTCGGATTATTGACATGCGCGGTGTAGTTCGGGCTGCGTTCGCTCCACTCTCCTTCAGCATTGTTGTCGAGCCCCTCCGCCAACCATTTATTGATGCGCTTAATCCAAGCATTTTCAGGATACAGTCTATTTACCTGTGCGAGAGCAGAGCTGATAGCCCAGCGATGATTGGCCGTGTGCACACCTCCTTGCCGCACCCCTTCTGCCGTTTTCATAATCAGCTCTTTGAGTCTGTTTTGAACCCGTTCGGTGGCGGGATCGGCATCGCGTAAAGAAAAAACTGTCCCCGGGCTAAGAGCTTCAGCACAAACGCAGAGTCCGGCGGAGAATCGAGGTTGCCCAATATCCAAAAGACCGTCGTTTCGCTGCATGGAGAACAGCGCCGAAATTCGTGCATCCAAAAGGGGGTACAGGGAATCGCATCGTGATAATAGAGCGAACCCAGGTGCGTGCAAGCTGCCGCGAGCATCATGATCTGCTCACCAATGCCGCGCGCTCCCCGATCCTCTGTCGAATTTAAGGCCTCTTGTGCACCAACGTATCGTTCGCCGCCACGAGCGAATGCAACACGGCCTGACCATCCGGCGGGGTTCCCCAAAGCGGCGTGATGACGAAAGTCGTAAAAACAAGCAAGGCAGTGCAGGGATCGTGACAAGGGGTTCATACTTCCGTCCAATCTCGGTGAAACTGGCGCATGGGCAACTCGAAAAATTCACCTGATCATGGCGCCATCATTCTCCCAACGGGTGCCCGGCAAAGGACTCGAACCTTCACGCCTTACGGCATTGGCTTCAAGACCGACGTGTCCGCCATTCCACCACCCGGGCGGGTTTGGATATCCGCAAAACTGTGCGGTCCCATCCGTCGGGAGCAAGCGCCTTGTGCCGACCGTTCTTCAACTCGCAGTGTCATTTCGCCGCCACGCCCAATTGGTCGCCCATGTGAGCGTAGGTTTCGGACGCAGTTCGCGCTTCGTCCACCAGGTCCGCATCGAAACGGATCCGTCCGCGCTGAAAAACGGTGATCACGCAGGAGCCCCCAAATTTGAAGAGCCCTTTCTATCACCTTTCGCGACGTCCCGACCTTCCACAAATGTCTGCTTGACGCCGCCCACATTCGTCGCCCCCACTTCGAGCATCGCCACCGAACCGAACGCCGGCGATTCGATCTGCGTGAGCATGCGCTTATTTTCGACGAGGTAGCGGATGTTTTTCCGCGCAGGGCGATCGGGCTCACCGAATAGAGCCAACCGTTGATAAAAGGCGGCTCGTCGGGGAATCCGCCGACGGGAAAATGAAACCGGTGATAATCACCGGGCAAAGCCGCGAAATCACCAGCGCGCCTCCCGCAAATTTCTCGCCGAGTTCCACACTGCCCAGTATTTTCGCCCAAGGGAAAACTTTGCGCCCTTCACATAAAAGCCTTCCGCCGCATCCACATCGGGAAACGCCAGATGCCGCCCGTCCGCCGGCATGACTGCGACCTCATTTCCGGGTGCGATGGGACGGCGTTCCGCTTTCAGAGCGCGGTAGAAAACTCATTGAACGTGCGAAATTCGAGTGACTTCGCGAACTCCGTCACATCCATGTCGTAGTCACGATGAACGGCAGCACCTTCTTCGCGCTGACCCGTTTGTTCATCTGCCAGCCGTAAAGGACCGAGAACAACCGCCGACGGGCAAGCAGGCTGACGAACGCCTCTCCCAGCACGTTTTCATATGCAAACCGCAGCCATTTTTCGCCGAAGACCTGCTCGGTCTTCACGGTCTTTTTATAGCGGTCGTAATAGCGAATAGGCTCGGCGGACATGCGCGGCAGACTCGCCCGATTTTCCTCCCGCCCACGCAAAGCGAAATCGCCCGCACCTTAAATCCGTCGGGCGGATTTGCCACCCCATGTCCTGATGCCACTCGCACCATGGAAAATTTCACGTTTTACAACCCCACCCGGATTCTCTTCGGCCGCGGCCAGATCGCCGCGCTGAACACAGAGCTGCCCGCAGACGCCTGCGTGCTGCTCCTCGCCGGCGGTGGCAGCATCCGTGAAAATGGCGTTTACGAGCAGGTGAAGAAAGCCCTCGGGTCGCGCCGCGTCGTCGAGTTCTTCGGCGTCGAGGCGAATCCTGATTTCGACACGCTCATGAAAGCCGTCGAACTCGGTCGAAAAGAAAACGTCAGTTGGGTTCTTCCGGTCGGCGGTGGCTCGGTGCTCGACGGGTCCAAGTTGGTGGCCGCCGCCATCAAGTATGCGGGCGATGCATGGGAGATCCCCGCCAAACGGATGAGCGGACCGCCGCACGCGCTGCCCATCGGCGCGGTGCTCACCCTCCCCGCCACCGGCTCTGAATCCAATGGCGCCGCCGTCATCTTCGCGCCGTGCCACCGGTGAGAAACTCGCGTTCATCAGTCCCGCACGTTTATCCGCGCTTTTCCAGTACCGATCCCGAAACCACTTTCTCCCTGCCTCCGGCGCCAGATTGCCAATGGCATCGGTGACGCCTTTTCTCATGTCATCGAGCAGTATCTCACATATCCCGCCGAAGCGGCGATCCAGGATCGTTTCGCGGAAGGCGTCATGCGCACTCTTATCGAGGTAGGACCGAACACGCTCGCTCATCCCACCGACTACGATGCCCCGCGCCAATCTCGTGTGGGCCGCCACCTGTGCGCTCAACGGCTGGATCGGTGTCGGCGTGCCTCAAAGACTGGGCCACCCACATTATCGGCCATGAACTCACGGCGCTGCATGGGATCCACCACGCCCGCACCCTCGCCATCGTGCTGCCCAGCCTGCTCCACGTGCAACGCGGGACCAAACGCGCCGAAACTCCTCCAATACGCCGAGCGCGTCTGGATCCGCGCGACGGCAGCGAAGATCAACGTATCGACGCGGCCATCGCCAAGACTCGCCACTTCGACCAATCCCTCGGCATCAAAACTCGCCTGTTGGATTATAACGTGTCCGCCGACACCGCCGCCGAAAGTCTCCCGCCGTCTACGCGCCCGCGGCATGACTAAGCTCGGTGAGCACGGCGACATCACACCGGAAAAGGTGGAGCAAATTCTTCGCGCCGCCGCCTGATCTGTGTTTGCGGCAGTTTAAAATCAAAACCCCCAAATCTTTAGTCTGGGGGTTTTGTTCAAAGTTTCACTCGCTGGCCGGCGGTGTTACCTTCTTCAGCCGCAGATGGGGCGCACGCCGCCGGGGGTTTTCCAGTTAAAGGTATCCCCCTCGGTAAAGCCGATGACGCCCATTCCCAACGGCACCAGAATCGAGATCCGTCCGGCCGAAGCATCCGCCTGCTCCGGGTAAACGGAGCGTATAGACGTCCACATCACCGCTTTCCTGATCCTCGATCTCCACCTGCGAACCCATGCGGGCGATGTTGGCCGGCATGACTGCCGCCGGCACGACTTCAGCCCGCTCCAGCTCAGTGCTGAGCGGCTTGAGGGTCTCCCGTAGACGCGGCTGAATCTGGATCATGGACTCCACCAGCAGGCGCAGGCGCTCATGATCCGTTGAGGAGATCCGCAGGGTGGGAAGTGAAGTGGCGTCTTTCTGATTCATGGTAAGGATAGGTTGAGGTTGAGGCAAAAGAGGAGGAAAACTGGAGGCTGGTGCGCAAAAAAACCCGGGAGAGTCCGGGTTAATCAGGGCGGAAGCCTGCTCGGCAACACGCGCACTGACCGCGCGGTCGCTACAATGAACAAGTAAGCGGCCGTGTTAAGTGAGACCTTGCCAATACGGCAATAAAGGATGTTCCAAAATCACGAAGCTATCCTCTCTCAAAATGCTTCCGGCGCAAGCCCGAAGCACCGGATTTTATGCAGTGGGTTCGGCGTTCTCTTGCATTGCGGATACCGCTTTCTTCGCGGCTTTCTTTTCCTCATTTTTCTCCATCGCCTTCTCGATTTACGCTATACTCCGCTGGCGCAGAGCTTCGTAAATCGGAGTGTTTCCCATCGTTTCCGCCACCCCGTAGGCGCACAAACAGCTGACCAAAAGCGGCAACATGAAAGAATAACTGGCCGTCAATTCCAGCATCAGTATTATTCCCGTCAGCGGGGCCCTCACAATGGCCGTGAACAAGGCTCCCATCCCGAGGACCGCAAATACCGGCGGACTCATGGCCGCCGAGCCCATCACATAATCTACCCCCGAGCCGAACCACAAACCGGCTGAGGCCCCGAGCACCAGCAGCGGGCCGAAAATGCCTCCGGCCGCCCCCGAGCTGTTACACCCCATGGTCAATGAAAACCGGGCGAGGAGAAACAACGGCATCAGGCCGATGGCTATTTTCCCCGAAAGGAAAGCTGCACCAATTCATTACCGGTTCCCGCCAGTCCCGGGACGGTCCAGCCCACAAAGCCCACAAACAGTCCCGCGGCCGCCCCCACGGCAAATCCGTTCCATTTGAGCAGACGCTCGCGCAGGTTAATCGTCGCCGACAACCCTCGGTTCAACAACACCCCGAACCCGCCCATCGCGATGCCCAAGACCGCCGCCCACGGCAGCGAAGTCACCCCCGGTGCGGTCAGTCCCACAAGTGAAAGACCGGTGATTCACTGATCATCAGTCGCGAAACCACGTCGGCCGAAACCGAGGCCAGAAACGCCGCCACAAACATCACGGGCGTAAATTTCCCGCGTAGTTCTTCGAGCACAAAGATCAAGCCCGAGAGCGGCGCGTTAAACGCCGCCGCCAAGCCCGCTCCTGCGCCCGCACTTATCAGCGCCCGCCGCTCACCCTCGCCCGCTTTCACTTTAAACCATTCCGAAACCATGAACCCGGTCGCGCTGCCCATCTGCACCGTCGGACCTTCGCGCCCGAGCGCCAAGCCCCCGCCTATGCCCACCACTCCCGCCAGAAATTTAACCGGCAGCAGTTTTTTCCACTCCGGCTCGACCTTCGCGCCGGAGGATCGATTGCACATTGGGGATGCCACTGCCCGCCGCGTGCGGGGCAAACCGCCGAACCAGCCAAACCGCGACTCCACCTCCCACTCCACCCAGAGCCAGCGCCACGGGGAGGCTGATCCATCCCAGAGTGCCTTCCACCAAGTGGATCCGCAGATGTTCAATTCTGTTCAGGGCTAAACGAAACAATGACGCCAGTGTTCCCGCCACAATGCCGACGAGGAGCGCTTTAAAAATAAATCTGCCGCCGGTGAACTTCACCGGCACCCAATCCGAAACTATTTTCTACGTGCCCCCGGCATCATAACGAAATCCGAACCTTGCCTGACAAGGAAGTTTCCCACACGAAGACTGTCTTCACAATGAAGCGGCGGCATCAACGCCGCCGCTTGGTTAATGGTTTGACAATGAGCGCCGGCCTGGAAGGCGCGGCACTCGCGCGTTGATACACTCAGCCCATCACTAACGCATCGTCCTTGACCGTGAATTTCACTTCACGACCGTCGGTGATTTCGCCACTGATCAGGGCGCGGGCCAGCTTCGTCTCAATCTGACGCTGCAGGAAACGCTTGAGCGGACGCGCACCAAACACCTGGTTTGTAGCCTTTCAGCGCCGCCCAATCCTTGGCTTGCTTGTCGAGCGTCACCGTCACGCGGCTGATCCGCGCAGGTCTGTTCAGATCCACGAGCAACAAGTCCACGACTACCGTGATTTCTTCATTGAGCGTCAGCGGAAGAGAATCGTTTCATGATGCGGTCGAGGAATTCCGGACGGAACGCTTTGCGCAGCTCCGCCATCACGCTCTTCGCGCACGCTTTCGGAAATCGTATCGCCCGTCACGCCTTCCAGCAAGAAACGTGAACCGAGATTCGAAGTCATGATAATGATCGTGCTCGAAATCGACCGTGCGTCCCTGGCTGTCCGTCACGCGCCCGTCATCGAGGATCCTGCAGGAGCACGTTGAACACATCGGGATGCGCCTTCTCGATTTCGTCGAAAAGAATCACCGCATAGGGCTTGCGCCGCACGGCTTCGGTGAGCTGACCGCCCTTGTTGTAACCGACGTAGCCGGACGCGCCCATCAATCGCGAGACGCTGTGCTTCTCCATGTATTCCGACATGTCGATGCGCACCATCGCCGCTTCCGAATCGAAAAGCGTCGCCGCCAGCGTTTTGGCCAGCTCGGTCTTGCCCAGCACCGTCGGCCCAGGAATAGAAAGCTTCCCACGACGGCGCGATCCTTGATACCGCTGCGCGCGCGCAGGATCGCTTCGGTCACGCAGCGTCACCGCCTCGCTTTGACCGACCACACGTTCGTGCAGCACCTCTTCCAAGCGTAAAGCTTGCCCTTTTCGCCCTCGACCAGGCGCGTCACCGGCACGCCGCTCCACTTAAAGTCACTTCGGCAATCTCCTCTTCGGAAAATCTTTCTCTAAGACGCGTGGTCGTGCCGCCGCGCTTTTGGATTTCTTCAATTCCGCCTCGAGTTGCGAATCTTTCCATGCCGCAGTTCCGCGACCTTGTTAAGATCGTAGGCGCGCTCCGCCTTCTCCATTTCCAAGCGCGCCGCGTCGAGTTCCTCACGGACCTTGCGCACCTTGTCCATGCTGGCTTTTTCCTTTTCCCAGTGGCGCTTGATCGTGCCGGCCTGCTCTTTCGCCTCGGCCAGTTCTTTGCGAACGTCGAACGCGCTGTCTCTTGCTTGCATCGTCTTTTTCCTTCGCAGCAATACGAACCAACCAAAGGCGCCCCCACAACATTTACGCATTGCTAGGATATTGACCAGGTTGGTCTGCTCGCGCAGCGCTGCCTTGCCTGCCTGGTACATCGTGCCCTGCCCGAGGCCGAACAGATTGGCCAGCGCAATGCCCACCAGCGCCGCGATGCCGGTGGTGGCCAACAGCCAGAAGACGCCGCGCACCGCCACCTTGGAGAGGTACTCCTCGCCCGAATGGTCGAGCACCACCTTGACGATGGAGACGAACACCAGCGGGATGACCAGCATGCGGATCAACGCGACGAAGCCGCGCCCGAACAGGCCGTACCAGGTGGCCGTTTCGCGCAGCGCGGTGCTGGCTCTGTGCATGCCCTCCAGCCATTGAAGCGACAGGCCGAGTGCCAGGCCCAGGCCGAGGGCGACCATCATGCGCAGGGCAAAAGCTCTTGCCGGCCTTTTTCAGTCGCACCAGCAACCAGAAGGCCAATAGCAGCAGCGCCACCCAGACCAGCGTCTGCCAGCGGGTGAGGACGAGGAAGTTTTCGAAGAAAGGGCCGGTGAAGAGTTGGCCGGGGCCGGACTGTGGGGTTCATGCTGGGCCTTTGGATGTGGATGTGTTGGATACAGGATACAGGGGCAAGTGACGTCTCGGCGATAGCTTCGCACTACGCATCTTGCGACCGTCGTATGATACAAAGAGAAACGCCTCGCCTTCCGGGGGCACTGTTTTGGGGAACGTCTATTTACCGCCACTCTGCACTGGTGATTATCCAGATTCGGGACGGGGCTCCTGGAAGTGCCACATCTCACAAACAAAGGCCATACCGGAAATTCTTATGACAGCCTAAAAGGAGAAAAATATTGCAGATGAGAGATACATAAAAGCGTTATTGAAAATTAGCAAAATCAGATCGCGCATTTTTCAGCAACTGATTTCAATTAAATTGCAGCCAAGGAAACGGATAGCTAAAATAAAACATATTTCTGCAATTATCGTTCTAGGCGCCATTTTATATTCATCTGCTGGGCGTCTCGCAAACCTTGTCAATGGGCAATATTTAGGAAGCTATATACACCTCTTACGTTGTTCAAAAGTTTGATCCTGATAGCAATCGAAACGCTGCTTATCAAAGCTCTAGGGAAGGTCTGCAAAACCCCTGAAATCCCACGCGAAGCCCTCGTAAGTAATTGATTTCATTGGGCAGAAATTTCAGAAAACGAAATTTTGCAGAGGTTCCCAAGTGGAGCACGATATAAACACGATATGGCCAATCCAACCGATAGAATTAGATATAGCACAGAGCCAGCTGCGAAAAGAAGAGATCAAGCGAACCTAAGCCCTAATCGTCAGCTTGATCAAGGATTATGGAAGCGCGGTGGCAGGATTTATAATAATAATAATAATAATAAATTTTTAAACTTCTGTTAAAGATTTCTACTTTCAGCGGATCACCTACCCCACCCATTAGGTACAAATTCAATTTTGTCACATGGAATACATAATACACATCTCTAGGCTGATTCCTCGCGAGACTTCCAACAATGAACAACAGGATGATTTAACGCCTTACATTAATGCCCTGCTGGAGGACTTGCGCTTAATCCATGATGTTTCAAGCGTTCGAAATAGATGGCCATAACGTAAAAATCAGAACATCAAATAACGCAAAATACGATGCTATTCACGGCAATATAAAAAATGTCCTAAAGAATTATTTTGAGTATCTTGGCCCATTTTTCCATGACACACCGAGGTGATCAAAATGCCAATGAGCGTAAATAAATACAAGAGGCTTTTTATCGTCTCTTTCATCCCGCTGATGGCGCTTAGCCTTCTCGTCTCCAAATTTGTGTTCAATCAAAGCGGAATGAAGTACTCAAATGTAACATGCGCTCCGTTTACGCTGATTGGGCCTGAGGGATTCGAAAATTGTCGCCAAGTTGGGAAATCAGATGGAAACTTGTATAAATATGTAAAAAGTCAACATCCTGCATGGTTTGAGCTTTTTCTTAGGTAATTTTGATACCGATGCGCCATATTATGACTACATATCCGCATCCACCAGAATCCTACTAGATACACAGATCATTAGAACACGCACCGACTTCCCTCACACAACTACATCCGCCTCTGTCATGGAATCCCTTCTTGGGCGTAGAGCTGCAATTAAGCTCGGAATTGAGCAGGGGGAAAGGTCATTCATTCAAGACGGCATGATAGTTCTATACTGCAAAAACCTCAATTTTGAAAGCAAAGAAGGAGAGTACACATCAAGCTGCTTTGGCGATAATTGGTCAGGTATAGTTACATACCAGGCAACCGGAAATTCGCGCGATCAGCTTGACAAATTACTGTCTTCTATTGAGAAAGTCAAGTCCCAAAGAAAAACTGAATACAACATTTTCAGAATAGTTATGTATCCAATTTTTGTTTATTTATTTATTCTTGTATCGCTAGTTGTTTTCACAGTATCCAAAGCTATTAGGTACGTAAAACGCGGGTAGTTTCATATCGCATATTTTTCAATGCGCAAATCCGTTAAAACCGACGCCTTTTCGCAGCGCTGCTTAATTTAGGCTTTAAAGATTAAGGAAATGAAAAGGGATAGAATTGGGGTTTGGAATTGGTGGAATTGGGGTCAGATTCCAATTTTTGTGCTCCAGCGCCAAGCCGACAGGGCATACAGCACCGCACCTAGCGCCAGCGCCCCCGCCGCCAAAGCCAGCGCGCGGGCGAAGCCGACCGTCTGGCCGCCGCTGGCCACCAGCGCGGCGGCCACAGGCGGCCCGACGATCTGCCCCAGCCCATACATCGCGGTGACCAGGCTGGCAAAACTATCAGCCGACGCCGGCCACAGGCGCCGCGCCTCCTGCAGGCCGAAGAACGTGATGGCGGTAAACGGCAACCCCAGCAGCACGCTGCCCAGCGCGAAGCCCGCCGGCGTCGGCCACCACAGACCGGCGGCGATGCCCAGCGCCTGCAGCACGTAGCAGCCCACCAGCAGCCAGCGCCTATCCCACGCGGCGCTGGCGCGTGAGCTGAGGGCCGCGCCCACGGCCACAGCCACGCCGAAAATCGGCCAAAACAGATCGGGCCACACCGACCCCGCCGGCAGCGCGCCGCGCGCGATCACAGGCAAGAAGGTCGCCGTGACGATGTAGCCCAGGCCGGCCAGCCCGTAGGCCAGCGCGTGCAGCGCCCGCGCCAGGGCGCTGGCCGCTGCGGGTGCGGGCGCACGCGCCGCCGCGCCGTGCCCGGCCCGCCCCGGCGCCGCCGCCGGGCCTTGCAACACCGGCCAGACCAGCACGCACAGCAGCACCGCCAGCACGCCGAACGCCGCCCAGCCCGCCGCCGCGCGCCAGTGCGCGGCCACCATGGCGCTGGTCATGAAGCCGGTCAGCGCGATGCCTACGCCGGGGCCGCAGAAGATCAGCGCACCCAGCGCCGGCCGGCCCAGCAGCGTGAGGCGCACCATGCACCACGACGCCACGTTCAGCAGCACGAACGCGCTGCCCACGCCGGCGGCAAAACGCAACGTAGGCCACGCGCCGGGCAGCGGCAGCGCCATGGCCAGCGTCAGCAGCACCGTGGCGACCAGCCCGGCGCGCGCCAGCCGCGCCGGGTGCCAACGCGCGTACCAGCCGGCGGCCACCCAGGGCAGCGCCATGCAGGCCAGCGCGCCGAGCAAATAGCCGATGTAGTTGGCCGTGGCCAGCCAGCTGCCCTGGCCGAGCGTCACCACGCCGTCGGCCAGCATCATGGGCAGCAGGGGCGTGAAGGCGAAGCGCCCCACGCCCATGGCGACGGCCAGCGACAGCAGCCCGGCCAGCACCACGGCGCGGGGCTGGTCGCGCAGCGCGGGGCGGACAGATTCGATTGCGCTACTCATACGGTTCCGAGATGGTTTTTCTGATCGATCATCCTATGCGCAGATACGTCGCCGGGGCCTGGCCGCGTCCTGCACTGCCGGCACCGACTGGCCACGCTGCGGGCGGCGCTGCACGGCGACCGATCCGCAGGGCGCGGCAGGTCGACCACTCGTCCCACCACCCTTTTGACCACCCCTGACGCCCCATGACCTCCACCGCCGCCCTGCTCGAACGCCTGCAGATCGACCTGCCCATCATCCAGGGCCCCATGACCGGCTCGGACACGCCGCAGCTGGCGGCTGCCGTCTGCGCCGCCGGCGGCCTGGGCATGCTGGGCTGCGGCATGCGCTCGCCGGCGGCCATGGCCGAGGCGGCAGCGGCCGTGCGCGCGGCGACGGATCGGCCGTTCGGCATGAACCTGTTCGTGCTGCAGGCGCCTTCGCCCGACCCGGCCCTGGTGCGCGCGGCGATGGAGCGCATGGCGCCGCTGCATGCCGAGCTGGGGCTGCCGCCGCCCGCAGCCCCGGCGCGCTGGTGCGAGGATTTCGACGCCCAGTTCGAGGCGCTGATCGCCGCCCGCCCGGCGGTGGCCAGCTTCACCTTCGGCATCCTGAGCCGTGCGCAGGTGCGGCGCGTCCAGGACGAGGCGGGCAGCTTCGTCATCGGCACGGCGACCACCATGGCTGAAGCACGCGCGTGGCAGGACGTGGGCGCCGATGCCGTGTGCGCCAGCGGCATGGAGGCCGGCGGGCACCGCGGCAGCTTCCTGGACCTGTCCTGCGCCAGCCAGATCGGCACGCTGGCGCTGGTGCCGGCCTGCGTGGATGCGCTCGCTATTCCCGTGATCGCGGCGGGCGGCATCATGGACGGGCGCGGCATCGCCGCCGCGCAGGCGCTGGGCGCGGCGGCAGCGCAACTGGGCACGGCCTTCCTGGCCTGCCCCGAGTCGGCCATCGTGCCCGCGCAGCGCGCCGCCATGGCCGCCGCGCAGGCCACCGACACGCGCATCACCCGCGTGTTCTCGGGCCGCCCGGCGCGCGGCATCGTCAACGCCATGATGGAGCGCCTGGCGCCCGAGGAGGCGGACATCCCGCCCTACCCCATCCAGAACGCCCTGGCCGGCCCGGTGCGCCGCGCCGCCGCCGCCCAGGGACGCAGCGACCACCTGGCGCTGTGGGCCGGCCAGGGCGTGGCGCTGGCACGCGTACTGCCCGCCGCCGAGCTGGTCGGCGTACTGACGCACGAGTGGCGCGAAGCGCTCAAGAAACTATCAATTTGATAGCTATATGCCAGCCAGGGGCGCCGGCTTGCGGCCAATTTGACTTAAAAAGGCGCGCAAGCCACAAAACTGGCGCGCCCCAGGCCCGCAGGCGCCGTGGATCCGGCTGTGCCGGTGCAGTGGCGCCGTCCCCCTTCCCAGCGCGCTGCAAGCGCGCGCCAGAGAGGCGGCGAGCCGCGCAGCGGCGCAGGGGGTTGTCGCTAGCCCTTCCAGGGCAGCTCGCGCGCCGGCCCCTGGATCATGGGCGGCCGCGCGTTCAGCGTCTCGCCGGCCAGCACGCGTTCGTACATGCGCAGATAACCGTCCGCCATGCGCTGCACGCCGAAGTGCTCCAGCGCGTGCGCGTGGCAGGCGCGCGCGTCGAAGGCGTTGGCGCGCACAGCCTGAGCCAGCGCGGTGGCGTTGTCCGCCAGCACGCCGCAGCCCTCGGGCACCAGCTCGGGCAGCGCGCCGTAGGGCGTGGCGAACACCGGGCAGCCGAAGTACAGGCTCTCGATCACCGCCAGGCCGAAGGGCTCGTGCCAGCGCACCGGAAAGATCAGCCCGCGCGAGGCGTTCAGCAGGCCGGTCTTTTGCGCGCCGCCGACCATGCCGTGAAAGTGGATGCGGCGCGAGAAGGTGTAGCGAAAGCCGCGCTTCCAGTTCAGCCGCTCGCCGCCCAGCACGTCCAGCTCGACCCCGGCGCGCAGCGCCACGCGGATGGCGCCGCGCACGTTCTTCACGCCCCAGGCGGCCTTGCCCAGGAAGTGGTAGTGCGGGCGCGGGCGCTCGAAATCCACCGGCCCGTAGCTGCTCCAGTCCAGGCCGTTATAGACGTACTCGCGCGAGCCATATCGCGCCGCGTGGTCGCGCGACAGGAACACCGTGTTGCGCGGCAGCGGCTTGGGCTTGCGGGCGTTGCCGTGCTCGGTGACCAGGTAGGGGCGGGACAGCTCCGCAGCGCGGGTTGAACTGGAAGTGGGCGACGTCCACATCCTGCGGGATCTGCGGCTCCCAAGGGTCGTCCGGGCGTATGGGCAGCACGCTGGCGAAGTCGCAGCGCGAGCCTTCGGGCACCAGGTAGCTCACGCGGTGGCCGCGGCGCACCAGTTCGGCGCCCAGGTCCCAGATGACGCGCTCGGTGCCGCCATAGGCATACACCGGGATGGGCGAGTTGTTGATCAGCAGCACATGCATGACGCGGCCCTCACGAGGATGCCCCGGCGCCCCGGCTGGCCAGACGCTGGTGCAGCGCCGCCAGTACCAGCGGGCACATGAACAGGTAGAACAGGTTGCCGCTGTTGTGCGCCAGGAAGACCTGCGTCAGCCCGAAGGCGGCGTAGGACAGGGGCAGCATCACGCCCACCAGGCACAGGGCCAGCGCCGGGCGGTCCAGCGCGCCCCGGGCGTCGCGGATGCGCGCCGGCGTCGGCCACAAGAGCAGCAGCGGCACGCCATAGAACAGCGCCAGCAACAGCACGCCGGCCGCGCCGTGCTTGGCCCACAGGTCCAGCGCCTCGTTGTGCGCGTGGCCGAATTCCAGCACCACCGGCGGCGCCTCGCCGGCCGCCACGCGCCGGGCCTTCTCCGCCTCGTAGCCGGCCCGGCCCCAGCCGGCCAGGGGCTTGTCCAGGCCCATTTGCCAGGCCAGGTGCCAATGCGCCAGGCGGTGGCCGACGGAGGTGTCGCCGGCGCCGCTGTCCAGGTAGCCCTGGGCCTCGTGCTGCGCCAGCTCGACGCGCTGCTGCAGCGCCGGCACCTGCGACAGCAGCGCGCCGGCGGCCACCAGCACGCCCAGCCCCAGCCAGGCGCGCCACTGGCCGGTGGCGCGCGCCAGCAGCGCCACGCCCATGGGCGCCACCAGGGCCAGCCCCAGCCAGCCGCCGCGCGCCTGCGACAGGCCGCAGCCCACCAGCGCCAGCACCGCCCCCGCCGCCAGCAGCGCGCGCTGCCAATGCGCCAGCCGGCGCCACAGCACGGCCAGCAGCAACATCCCCTGCAGCGCCAGCAGCGCCGCCAGGTCGCCGTACTGGATGGCGTTGGTGAACCCGCTGGCGCGCGGCAGGCCCTGCACCAGCGTCTGGTACAGGCCTACGCCGCCTGCGCCGATGCCGCCTGCCGCAATGCCGGCCGCCAGCCAGGGCAGGCGCGGCGGGCAGGCCATGAGGAAGAACACGCAGGGCAGCGCCAGCAGGTATTTGGACGGCCGGTCCAGGCTGCCCCAGCCGGGCCCGGCGCTCTCGTCGGCCAGCCACAGCAGCGCCATGGCGGCGAACAGCGCCGCCAGCGCCCAGCCGGCGCGCGTCGGCGGCTGGCGCAGCCAGCGCGGGCTGCTCGCCAGCGCCGCCACCAGGAGCAGCACCGCGCCATACGAATAGCCCGAGGGCAGCGCCAGCGACAGGCCGGGCACCATGAAGGCGCCGACGCACGCCCAGCGCTGCCAGTGCGCCAGGCCGGCGCCTGCCGGGGCGCCCGCGGCGCGCGGGGGCAGCGCAGCGTGCTGCGGCTGCTGTTGTTGTTGCTGCTGCTGCTGCATCAGCGGATCACCCGCTCGGTCAGGCTGCCACGGTCGTAGTGCAGCGCCGCGTAGCGGAAGAACCCTTCCAGCGCCACGAACAGGCAATAAAGGAACCCCGCGCCGCCGCACAGGAAGCCCAGCTGCAGCACGTACAGCCGCACGAACATGGAGGTGCCCGAGGCCAGGCCGCGCAGCACGCCGCCGCGCTGGCCGCGCTCGCTTCGCTTGGCCGCGCCCAGCATCACGTACTGGGTGAGCTTTTGCAGGCTGCCGCGCACCGTGCTGCGCGAGTAGTGCAGCAGCCGCGCGCGCAGGTGGTGGCGCGCGGGGGCCGTGCCGTCGGGCAGGGCCAGCAGCTGCGCCTGCTCGTGCACGGCGCCGGAAAAGCCGTGCACCAGGCGGCGCACGAACAGCCGCTCGATGCGCGTCTGCGCGCGGAACCAGCGCAGCTCGCGCCCGAAGGCCACCATGCGCCAGCGGATGGTCCACACGCCCGGCTGGGCGGCGCGCACGGTGGCGCGCAGCTCGTCCGCCAGCGCCGGGGTGATGACCTCGTCGGCATCCAGGAAGAACACGTAGTCGCCGCGCGCGTGCTCCAGCAGCCGGTTGCGCTGCACGGCAAAGCCCTGCCAGTCGGGGTGGCTGTGCACCTCGGCGCCCAGGCCGCGCGCGATGGCCACGGTGTCGTCGTCGCTGCCGCTGTCCACCACCAGCAGCTGGTCGGCAAAGGCGGCGCTGGCCAGGCACTCGGCGATGCGCTGCGCCTCGTTGTAGGTCAGCACGGCCACCGTGAGCGTGGGCACGGCGGATGAAAAAAGCGGCGCGCAGGCGCCGCTTGCGGCTGGCGACATGGGCAGGCGCGGGTCAGTGCCCGCCGGCCACCGTTTCGCCGGCCTTCAGGCGGTACACCGTGCCGCAGTAGGGGCACTTGGCCTCGCCGGTGTGCGCCACTTCCAGGTAGATGCGCGGGTGGGTGTTCCACAGCCGCATGTCTGCCTGGGGGTTGGGGCAGTACACGCCATTGCCGCGCAGCAGGTCGCGCGCCAGCAGTTCAACGACAGCTTCTTGGGTCATGCGCTGCTTTCTCTTTTCTCAGACTTGGGTCAGCCAGTGGGCATATTGCGGATTGCGGCCGTGCACGATGTCGAAGAAGGCCGCCTGGATTTTCTCCGTCACCGGGCCGCGCCGGCCCTCGCCGATCTGGATGCGGTCGAGCTCGCGGATGGGCGTGACCTCGGCCGCCGTGCCGGTGAAGAAGGCCTCGTCGGCGATGTACACCTCGTCGCGCGTGATGCGCTTTTGCACCACTTCCAGGCCCAGGTCGCGGGCGATGTGCAGCACCGTGTTGCGCGTGATGCCGTTGAGCGCGCCGGCGGACAGGTCGGGCGTGTAGATGACGCCGCCCTTGACCAGGAAGATGTTCTCGCCCGCGCCCTCGCTGACGAAGCCCGAGGCGTCCAGCAGCAGCGCCTCGTCATAGCCGTCGTCCAGCGCCTCCATGTTGGCCAGGATGGAGTTGGTGTAGTTGGACACCGCCTTGGCCTGCGTCATGGTGATGTTGACGTGGTGGCGCGTGTAGCTGCTGGTCTTGACGCGGATGCCGCGCTGCATGCCCTCCTCGCCCAGGTAGGCGCCCCAGGCCCAGGCGGCGACCATCACGTGGATGCGGTTGCCCTTCGGCGACACGCCCAGCTTCTCCGAGCCGATCCAGGTGAGCGGGCGCAGGTAGCACGAGGCCAAGTTGTTCTCGCGCACCACGGCGCGCTGCGCCTCGTTCACCTCGTCCCTGGAGAACGGCAGCTGCATGCGCAGGATCTTGGCGCTGTTGAACAGCCGCTCGGTGTGCTCGTGCAGGCGGAAGATGGCCGTGCCGGCGTCTGTCTCGTAGGCGCGCACGCCCTCGAAGGCGCCGCAGCCGTAGTGCAGCGTGTGGCTCAGCACGTGGATCTTGGCGTCGCGCCAATCCACCATCTGGCCATCCATCCAGATCTTGCCGTCACGCTCGGCCAGCGAAGGGACAACGGGGCTCATGGGAATCCTTGGTCACTCGGGAACAGCGCGGACGTCCGTTTGTCCGCGAAACCGGGGATTTTACGATCCGTGCGCGGGCGCGGGCCGCGTGAGCTGCCAGCGCGCCAGCCGCCCCTGCACGAACTCGCAGCGCACCTCGGAGCCGCCGGCGTCCTGCCACAGGTAGATTTCCGGCGCCTCGCCCGGCGCCGACAGCTGGCGGCCCAGCGAGCGCGTCATGGCCACGACGTGCAGCAGGTTGGCCCCGGCCTGCAGCCGCGCGTTCAGCATGACGGCGCTGCCCACGTGGCCGATGGGCCGGCGCGCGGCCTTCTGCATCACGTTCATCAGCCGGGTGAGGTACAGCAGCGCCCACATCAGCAGGCCGCCGCCGACCACTAGCAGGCCCTGCACGCGCCAGGCGTTCCAGCCGGCGGCCAGCAGGCCGGCCACGAGCAGCAGGATGGACAGGTTGCGCAACGTCATGGGTCGATTGTCGGCGCAAGCCCGGGCCCGGCGGCTGTGGCTGCTGCGTATCCAGGCATGCGCCTGGCTGCTGCGGGCTGCATGGCCGTCAGCCCAGCCCGCGCACCACGCCCATGGCCTCCTCCACGCGCTCCACGGCGTGGATGGTCAGGCCGGCGATGGGCTTTTTTGGCGCGTTCGCCCTGGGCACCACGGCGACGGTGAAGCCCAGCTTGGCCGCCTCCTTCAGCCGCTCCTGGCCGCGCGGCGCCGGGCGCACCTCGCCGGCCAGGCCGACTTCGCCGAAGGCGATGAAGCCCTTGGGCAGCGGCCGCGCGCGCAGCGACGAGGTGATGGCCAGCAACACCGCCAGGTCGGCCGCCGGCTCGCTGATGCGCACGCCGCCCACGGCGTTGACGAACACGTCCTGGTCGGACGAGGCGATGCCCGCGTGCCGGTGCAGCACCGCCAGCAGCATCGCCAGGCGGTCGCGCTCCAGGCCCACGGACAGGCGGCGCGGGCTGGGCCCGCCGCCATCGACCAGCGCCTGGATCTCCACCAGCATCGGGCGCGTGCCCTCCAGCGTCACCAGCACGCACGAGCCCGGCACCGGCTCGGCATGCTGGGACAGGAAGATGGCGCTGGGGTTGGACACGCCGCGCAGGCCGCGCTCGGTCATGGCGAACACGCCGATCTCGTTGACGGCGCCAAAGCGGTTCTTGATGGCGCGCACCAGGCGGAAGCTGCTGTGCGTGTCGCCCTCGAAGTACAGCACCGTGTCGACCATGTGCTCCAGCACGCGCGGGCCGGCGATCGCCCCCTCCTTGGTCACGTGGCCGACCAGGATCACCGCGATGCCCGTGGCCTTGGCCAGCCGCGTCAGGTGCGCCGCGCACTCGCGCACCTGCGCCACGCTGCCCGGCGCGCTGGTCAGCTGGTCGGAGTACATGGTCTGGATCGAGTCGATGACGCACACCGCCGGCTGCAGCGCCTGCACCGTGGCCAGGATCTTCTCCAGCTGGATCTCGGCCAGCACGTTGACCTGGCTGCCCTCCAGCCCCAGGCGGCGCGAGCGCAGCGCCACCTGGGCGCCGCTTTCCTCGCCCGTCACGTACAGCGTGGGCAGGCCGGCGCGCTGCAGCGCATCCATGGCCTGCAGCAGCAGCGTGGACTTGCCGATGCCCGGATCGCCCCCGATCAGCGCCACGCCGCCCTCGACCACGCCGCCGCCCAGCACGCGGTCCAGCTCCTCGATGCCGCTGGCCATGCGGGCGACCTCGGTGGCCTCGATGCTGGACAGCGGCGCCACCGCCTGGGCCTGCGCCAGCCCCGCATGCTGCGGCGCGCTCAGGCGGTTGCGGCCCGCGCCGGCGGGCTCGGCCAGGGTCTCGATCAGCGTATTCCAGGCCCCGCAGCCGGGGCACTTGCCCAGCCAGCGCGGGCTGGTGGCGGCGCATTCGGTGCAGGTGTAGAGGGTCTTGTCCTTGGCCATGCAGCCACTATAGCGGCGGCCTCCCCGCCAGCCATTCCAAGGGAAATTCGGCACTTGCCCGCGCCAACAAACGGCTTGCAGCTATATTTTTAATAGTGCCCACAGGCCTGCAGCCCCGGGACTATTCTTGGCCACCCCCACTGCGATTGCCTGCCACCATGCCTGCACCTTGCTCCCCCGCCCTCCCGCGTGGCCGCCGCCGTGCCTGTGCGGCCGGGCTGCTGCTGGCCGCCGCGCTGGCGCTGCCAGCCTGCGACCCGCGCCCGGGCCAGCACCCGCCCAAGCCCACCGCGCCGCCCGCGCCCAGCCCCTTGGCGACACCCGCGCCGGCGCCGGCCTGATATACCCGCAGGCCTGACCACCTGCGCGGGCACTGCGCCTGCGGCCCCTGCGCCATGCCCCTGCCCGAACCCGCCGCACCCCTGCCCGGCAGCGAGCCGCCGCCCGCCGGCGCCGATGGCGCAGCCCGGCTGCAGGTGATGGGCCGGGCGCAGCAGCCGCCCAGCGCCGCGCAAGCGAAATTCAACCGCCTGCTGGCGCAGGTGGCCGCGCTGGAGCGCCAGCTCCAGGCGCTGCAGCAGCACAGCGCCGCGCTGCGCGGCCCGCACCTGCAGCACCTGGACGCGCTGCGCCTGCGCCGCGCACAGGCGCAGCGCGCCATGGCCTGCCTGCTGCACGAGCGGCTGCAGCACGACGGCCTGGAGCCCGCCCAGCAGCGCACCGCGCGCGCCGCCCTGCGCAGCCTGCTGGCGGCGGCGCCCGCGCCCGGGGACGACGCGCACTGGCAGGCCATGCTGCGCCTGCACCTGCCCCCGCAGCCCGACCCGGTGCAGGCGCTGTGGCAGCAGCTGCAGGCAGCGGCCGGCCAGCGGCTGGAGCTGCCCGGGCTGGACGGCATCGAAACCCCCGAGCAGTTGCTGGCGGCGCTGCAGCAGCGCCAGCAGCACGAACGCGAGGCCACCGCCCAGCGCCGCGCGGCGCGCCAGGCGCGGCGCAGCACGCCGGCGGCGCGCGCCGCGCAGGCGCAGGAGCAGGACGCACGCACGGCGCTGCGCGGCATCTACCGCCAGCTGGCCAGTGCCCTGCACCCCGACCGCGAGGGCGAGGCCGCCGAGCGCGAGCGCAAGCAGGCGCTGATGAGCCAGGCCAACACCGCGTACGCACGCGGCGACCTGCTGGCGCTGCTGCGCCTGCAGCTGGCGGCCGAGCAGGTGGACGCGGCCGGCATCGCCCGCCTGGGCGAGCAGCGCCTGGCGGCGCTGGCGCTGCTGCTGCAAAAGCAGGTCGGGGTGCTCGACAAGGAGCTGTCCCACGCCGCGCTGCGCCTGGGCCTGGAGCTGGGCCTGCCGGTCGATGCGCGCCAGCTGCAGCACCTGCCCGGCCAGCTGCAGGCGCTGCAGCACGCGCAGCTGCAGGAGGTGCTGCAGCTGGAGTCCGGACTGCAGCGCATGGGCGACGAGGCCGGCCTGCGCCGCTGGCTGCGCGAGCAGGCCCGGCTGGCCCGCCAGCCGCCCGCGCCGGGCCGCCCCGGCGCCCCTGTCCGCGCCCCCCCCCCCCCACCCCTGGAGCACCGCTGAATGAACCCCCCTGGCATCGCTCGCCCTCACCCCCATCCCGGCTGAAGACGAAGCCCTGCGCGCGCCGGTGCGCGCCTTCCTGCAGGACGCCCTGCAGGAGCTGCCGGCGCACCGGCGCGCGCGCTCCTGGAGCGGCTGCAGCGCCGAATTCAGCCGCCGCCTGGCCGCGCGCGGCTGGGTGGGGCTGACGCTGCCGCCCGCCTACGGCGGCGGCGGGCGCAGCGCCTTCGCCCGCTACGTGCTGGCCGAGGAGCTGCTGAACTTCGGCGCCCCGGTGGGCGCGCACTGGATCGCCGACCGCCAGAGCGCGCCGCTGATCCTGAAGTACGGCAGCGAGGCGCAAAAGCGCTTCTACGTACCCCGGATCTGCCGCGCCGAGGCGTTCTTTTGCATCGGCATGAGCGAGCCCGGCGCCGGCTCCGACCTGGCCAGCGTGCGCACGCGCGCCGTGCCCAACGCGCAGGGCTGGCTGCTCAATGGCCAGAAGATCTGGACCACCAACGCGCACAACTGCCAGTACATGATCGCCCTGGTGCGCACCTCGGGCGCGCCGGGCGAGCGCCACCAGGGGCTGTCGCAGGTGATCGTCGATCTGTCGCTGCCCGGCGTCAGCGTGCGGCCCATCGAGGACCTGTCGGGCGACCGGCATTTCTGCGAAGTGTTCTTCGACGACGTGCAGCTGGGCGCCGACGCGCTGGTCGGCGCCGAGGGCCAGGGCTGGAGCCAGGTCACGGCCGAGCTGGCCTTCGAGCGCAGCGGGCCCGAGCGGCTGTACTCCAGCATCGTGCTGTTCGACCAGTGGCTGGCCTGGGTGCGCACGCCCGCCGGGCGCAGCGACGCCGCGCAGCAGCTGGCCGGGCGGGTGCTGACGCAGCTGGCGCCGCTGCGCGCCATGTCGGTGGCGCTGCAGGAGCGGCTGGTGCGCGGCGAGAGCCCCATCGTCGAGGCGGCGCTGGTCAAGGAGCTGGGCACGACGCTGGAGCAGGCGATCCCCGCCGCCATCGCCGACGACCTGTTCTCGCGCGGCACGCACGAGGCGCCGCTGGAGCTGCTGCTGACGCTGCAATACGTGAGCGAGGTGGCGCCGTCGTACTCGCTGCGCGGCGGCACGCGCGACATCCTGCGCGGCATGATCGCGCGCGGCCTCGGCCTGCGCTGACCCCCTCCCGGCACCCAGGCCCGCCATGACCCACGACAACGACCCGTTCGCCGACGCCGCCCGCCAGGTGCTGGCCGACCATTGCACCCCGCAGGCGGTGCGCGCCATCGAGGCCGGCGGGCGCGGCGCCCCGGCCGCCGCCGCCCTGTGGCAGCAGCTGCAGGACGCCGGCCTGGCCGACGCCCTCGCCCCCGAGGGCCGGGGCGGCGCCGGCCTGACGCTGCTGCAGGCCTTCGGCGTGCTGGCGCAATGCGGCGCCCACGCCCTGCCGCTGCCGCTGGCCGAGACCATGCTGGCCCGCGCCGTGCTGGCGCGCGCCGGCCTGGCGGCGCCGCCCGGCAGCATCGCCCTGGCCCGCGGCCGGCCGCACGCCGGCGGCGGCCTGCACTGCGCGCAGGTGGGCGCCGGCGCGCTGGCCGACGCGGTGCTGGTGCAGCTGGAGCAGTCCGAGCGCTGGGTGCTGCTGGACGCGCGCGCCGCCCAGGCCGGGCCGCAGGCGCAGCCGCTCGACGCCGCCCTGACCTGGAGCGCCGCGCAGGTGCAGGCCGGCGCCGCCGTGGCGCTGCCGGCGGGCACCGACGTGGCCGTGCTGCACGCCGCGCTGCTGGCCGCGCAGATGGCCGGCGCCCTGGAGACGGTGCTCGGGCGCAGCCTGCAATTTGCCAACGACCGCCAGCAGTTCGGCCGGCCCATCGGCAAGTTCCAGGCCATCCAGCACCAGCTGGCGGTGCTGGGCGAGCACGTCTTTGCCGCGCGCATGGCCGCGCAGCTGGGCTGCGCCGGCGCCGCCGACGGCCTGTGGCCCCATCCCCTGCGCGTGGCCAGCGCCAAGGCGCGCTGCAGCGAAGCGGCGCTGGAGGCCGCCCAGGCCGCGCACGCCATCCACGGCGCCATCGGCTTTACCGAGGAGTGCGACCTGCAGCTGTTCACCCGCCGCCTGCACGCCTGGCGCCAGTGCGCCGGCAGCGAGGGCTACTGGCAGCGCGCCGCCGGCGCCGCGCTGCTGGAGCACGGCGGCCTGGCGCTGGACCTGGTGCGCAGCATCAGCGACGCGCAGGAGCTATCAAAACAATAGCTGTATCCCGTTGATTGACGCCGGCAAGCACCGATTTTTGCTTGAAAACCACTTTTTCACCCCTCCCGGAGACCTCCGAATGCCTTTCCTGCACATCGAACGCGACGGCGCCATCCTCACCGTCACCATGGACCAGCCCGGCACGCGCAACGCCCTGACCGGCAACACGGCGGTGCAGGAGTTCGTGCAGCTGTGCGAGCAGGTGCGCGGCGACGCCGGCGTCAAGGCCGTCATCCTGACCGGCGCCGGGCCGGTGTTCAGCTCCGGCGGCAACGTCCGGGACATGCAGCGCTTCTTCGACGACGCGCTCACGCCCGAGCTGATCCGCGAGGAATACCGCCAGGGCATACAGCGCATCCCGCTGGCGCTGGCGCAGCTGGACGTGCCCCTCATCTGCGCCGTCAACGGCCCGGCCATCGGCGCCGGGCTGGATCTGGCGTGCATGTGCGACATCCGCATCGCCAGCGAGACCGCCACCTTTGCCGAGAGCTTCGTGCGCGTGGGCATCGTGCCGGGCGACGGCGGCGCCTGGCTGCTGCCGCGCGCCGTCGGCATGGCCCGCGCCAGCGAGATGGCCTTCACCGGCGAGGCCATCGATGCGCGCGAGGCGCTGGCCTGCGGCCTGGTCAGCCGCGTGGTGGCGCCCGATGCGCTGCTGCCCACGGCACGCCAGCTGGCCACCAGGATCGCCGCCAACCCCGGCGCCGTGCTGCGCATGACCAAGCGCCTGCTGCGCGAGGGCCAGCACACCTCGCTGGCCACGCTGCTGGAGCTGTCGGCCGCCTGCCAGGCGGTGGCGCACAAGACCGCCGACCACCGCGAGGCGGTGACCGCCTTCGTCGAAAAGCGCGCCCCGCGCTTCGCCTGAGAGCCTGCGGCACAGCAACGCGCCGGCGTCCGACACGCGCCGGCGGGCCCCGCGCCCCACAATGCCGGCCATGCCTGCCACACCCCCCGCCCCGCCAGCACTTCTCCATGATCCGCCAGTTCCACCTGGCCGACTGGTTCACCCTGGGCAACGCCGTGTGCGGCGTGGGCGCGCTGTTTTCCGCCATGACCCTGCTGGAGACGGGCGACGTGCGCCACGTCCACTTCGCCGCCGCGCTGGTGCTGGCCGCGCTCGTCTTCGACGTGCTGGACGGGCGCGTGGCGCGCTGGCGGCGCAAGTCCTCGGACCTGGGGCGCGAGCTCGATTCGCTGGCCGACGTGATCTCGTTCGGCGTGGCCCCGGCCGTGCTGGCCTATGCCTGCGGCATGCAGGGCCTGTACGACCGCATCGTGCTGGCCTACTTCGTCGCCTGCGGCGTCTCGCGCCTGGCGCGCTACAACGTCACGGCCGAGGCGCTGTCGGCCGGCTCGGCGAGCGGCAAGGTGAAGTATTTCGAGGGCACGCCGATCCCGACCTCCATCGTGCTGGTCGGCCTGCTGGCGCTGGCAGCCTCGCTGGACGCGGTGCGCGCCAACCTGTGGCTGGGCGCGCTGACCCTGGGCGGCTTCACGCTGCACCCGCTGGTGCTGCTGTTCGCGCTGTCGGGCTCGCTGATGATCAGCCGCATCCGCATCCCCAAGCTCTGAGAGCCTGTTCAACGTCTTTTTTTTTGTTACCAGAGCAGGGATTGCGCGCCCATGCGCGTGCAGGGGCGGCAGGTACACTTTGCCGCTTTGAGCAGCAGCGCCCCTGGCGGGCCCCATCTCCCCATGGCCGACGACCACGCGGGCCAAGCCCGCAGCAGCATTGACTTGAAAAGCGCCCAGTTGCCGGTGGTGGCCGTGGTCATCAAGAGCACGGACGCGCAGGTGCTGGCTGCCGAGCTGGCGGCGCGGCTGGCCGATGAGCCGGAGTTCTTCGACAACGACCCGGTGCTGATCGACCTCAGCGCCGTGCAGGACGACCCCGCGCCGGTGGACTTCGCCGCCCTGGTGGCCGAGCTGCGCCGCTACCGCACGCGCCCGGTGGCCGTGCGCGGCGGCAGCAGCGCGCAGATGCAGGCCGCGCACGAGCTGGGCCTGATCGCCGCGCCCGAGGCGCCGCGCGCCCACACCCCGGTGCCGCAACCCGCGCAGGAGCCGCCCGCCGAGCCGCCGCCCGCCGCCGAAGCCCCGGCGGCCAGCGCGCCGCAGCCCGGCCCGGGCGCCGTGGTCGTGGACAAGCCGCTGCGCTCGGGCCAGCAGGTCTATGCGCGCGGCGCCGACCTGGTGGTGCTGGCCATGGTCAGCTTCGGCGCCGAGGTGATCGCCGACGGCAACGTCCACGTCTACGCGCCGCTGCGCGGGCGGGCCATCGCCGGCGCGCGCGGCGACACCAGCGCGCGCATCTTCACCACCTGCCTGGAGGCGCAGCTGGTGTCGGTGGCCGGCATCTACCGCACCACCGAGACCGAGCTGCCCGAGGAGGTGCGCGGCAAGAGCGCCCAGGTGCGGCTGGACGGCGAAAAATTGCTCATCGAGCCGATCTGAGCGGCATCCCATCACCCAGCAACCCAAGGAAACCACACACACATGGCCAAGATCGTCGTCGTGACCTCCGGCAAGGGGGGCGTGGGCAAGACCACCACCAGCGCCGCCTTTGCCTCGGGCCTGGCCCTGGCCGGCCACAAGACCGCCGTGATCGACTTCGACGTCGGCCTGCGCAACCTGGACCTGATCATGGGCTGCGAGCGCCGCGTGGTCTATGACTTCATCAACGTCATACAGGGCGAGGCCAACCTGCACCAGGCGCTGATCAAGGACAAGCAGTGCGACAACCTGTTCATCCTGGCGGCCAGCCAGACACGCGACAAGGAGGCGCTGTCGCGCGAGGGCGTCGAGAAGGTGCTGAACGACCTGGACACCATGGGCTTTGAGTACATCGTCTGCGACTCGCCCGCCGGCATCGAAAGCGGCGCGCTGCACGCCATGCACTTCGCCGACGAGGCGCTCCTGGTGACCAACCCGGAGGTGTCGTCGGTGCGCGACTCCGACCGCATCCTGGGCATGCTGGCCAGCAAGACGCGCCGCGCCATCCTCGGCGGCGAGCCGGTGCGCGAGCGCCTGCTGATCACGCGCTACAACCCGTCGCGCGTGCAGGACGGGCAGATGCTCAGCCTGGACGACGTGCAGGACATCCTGCGCATCCCGCTGATCGGGGTCATCCCGGAGTCCGAGTCGGTGCTGCAGGCCTCCAACCAGGGCGTGCCGGCCATCCACCTGGCCGGCACCGACGCCTCGGAGGCCTACAAGGACGTGGTGGCGCGCTTCCTGGGCGAGGAGCGCCCGCTGCGCTTCACCGACGTGCAAAAGCCCGGGTTCTTCAAGCGCATCTTCGGAGGGAGGTAACCGGCATGTCGCTGCTATCGCTGTTTCTGGGCGAGAAGAAAAAGACCGCCAACGTCGCCAAGGAGCGCCTGCAGATCATCCTGGCGCACGAGCGCAGCGGGCGCGGGGGCAGCCAGCCGGACTACCTGCCGGCGCTGCAGCGCGAGCTGCTGGCGGTGATCTCCAAGTACGTGCAGATCGACTCCAGCGATCTGAAGGTGCACTTCGAGCGCCAGGAGAACCTGGAAGTGCTGGAAGTGAAGATCGAGCTGCCCGAGCCGGCGCGCTGACCTACTTGTGCAGCGGCCGCTGCGCCTGCTCCGACAGGTTGCCCAGCGGGTGCTCGGTATAGAACATGCCGCCGTGGTAGAGCAGCGGCGAGGCGCCGGGGCGGTGGCGGCAGCGCTCGACCTGGCCCACCAGGATGGTGTGGTCGCCCTCGTCGTACTGGCTGCGGTTGAAGCACTCGAACACCGCCGCCGCGTCCTGCAGGATGGGCACGCCGTCGACGTTGGGCTGCCAGGCCACGCCGGCAAAGCGGTCGATGCCGCGCGTGGCAAAGCGCTCGGCCAGCTCGCGCTGCTCGACCGCCAGGACGTGGATGGCGTAGCTGCGCCCGCGTGCGAAGGCGGCCAGCGTGGTCGTCCTGTGCGCCAGGCTCCACAGCACCAGCGGCGGCGTGAGCGAGACCGAATTGAAGGAGCTCGCCGTCATGCCCACGGGCCGCCCGGCGGCGTCCAGCGCCGTGACGATGGTGACGCCGGTGGCAAACATGCCCAGCGCATCGCGGAACTGGCTGGCGGAGAAGTCATGCGGCCGTGCGGCAGCCGGAATGGGAGCTGGGTGGGGATTCACGAGGCGCGCCGCCCGGTCGTGGCGGCTGGCTGGGCAGGAAGGTGCCTATTATCGGCCGGCCGTGCTGGAGCCGGGTTTGCAAGGAAAATCCCGCGCTCGCCGGCGCCCGCAAACGCCATGGCGCTATATTTTTCAGAGCGCGCGCCGGCCCTGCGCACTGCCGGGCGGCGCCGCCGCCCGGCAGGCGCCGTTCGTGCCGATAATCCGCAGCCATGACCACCTTCGACCCTGCCGCCCTGGAGTGCCTGGCCGCCATCGTCGAGGAGGGCGGCTTCGAGCGCGCGGCGCGGCGCCTGCACATCACGCAGTCGGCAGTCTCGCAGCGCCTGCGCGCCCTGGAGGCGCAGGCCGGCTCGGTGCTGATCGTGCGCAGCCGCCCCCTGAAGGCCACCAACGCCGGCCAGCTGCTGCTCAAGCACACGCGCCAGCTGCGCCTGCTGCGCGCCGACCTCGAGCGCGAGCTGCAGGAGCTCACGCCCAGCGCGCGCGGCACCGGGCGCGAGGACGAGCGCATCGCCATCGCCATCAACGCCGACAGCATCGCCACCTGGGCGCTGGAGGCGCTGTCGCACCTGGTGCACGGCAAGCTGCCGCTGGAGATCATTGCCGACGACCAGGACTTCACGCAGGAGTGGCTGCGCTCGGGCCAGGTGCTGGGCTGCGTGACCACGCTGAAGTCTGCGCTGCGCGGCTGCCGCGTCGTGCCGCTTGGCAGCATGCACTACGTCGCGGTGGCCGCGCCGTCGTTTGCCGCGCGCCACCTGCCGCAGGGGCTGACCGCGCACAACTGCCGCGACGTGCCCTTCGTCTCCTTCAACCGCAAGGACGACATGCAGGCCGAGTTCATCCTGCGCGCCTTCGGGCTCAGGCGCGCCCTGGTCGGGCGGGTGTTCGTGCCCAGCTCCGAGGGCCAGGTGCGGGCCGTGGCTGCGGGCTGGGGCGTGGGCGTGGTGCCCGAGCTGCTGGCGCGCCCGTGCATCGAGGCCGGCCAGCTGATCGACCTGGCGCCCGGGCAGTTCGTCGCCGTGCAGCTGTACTGGCACTCCTGGGACCTGGAGTCCGAGGTGCTGGACGCGCTGGCCGCCGCCCTGACCAGCGCTGCCGCCCAGGCGCTGGTGCAGCCCTGCCCCGAGAAGGCCTGAAGGCCTGCGGGCCGCACGGCGGGCCGGCGTTTCAGTACGGCTGGCGCAGGCGCCACTCGGCGCGGTCCAGGTCGTCGCGGGCGTCGCGCAGGCGGCCGTCCAGCCCGCGCAGCTGGTCGCGCAGGCGCTGGCGGCTGGCATCGTCCTGGGCCTGCTCCAGCGCGCGCTGCCGGTCGCGCTGCTCGCCCTGCAGGCGCCGCAGCGTCTGCTCGGCGTCCCAGGCGCGGCGGCCGGCGCGAAAGCGGTCGCTGAACGCGCCATCCAGCTCGGGCGGGCAGGAGTTGGCGTAGCTGCGCCCCTGGCGGCCCCAGCGCGCGCCGTTGTCGGGGGTGCAGAACTGGCGCACGCCCCGGCTCCAGCCTTCCAGGTAGAGGCCGTCGTGCGGCACCACGCCGGCCTTGGCGCAGGCTTCGTGCAGGTCGGCCAGGTGCGAGCGCGGCTGGCCGTCCAGCGCGTCGCGCTGGCCCTGTTCGCGCCAGTCGGCCGTGCGGCATTCCTGCTCGCTCATGGCCGCGCAGCCGCCCAGCAGGGCCAGCGCCGCGGCACCGGCGCACAGGCCCAGCCACCGGGCGCTGCGGCCCGCCCGGTGCCGCGGCAAGGTTGGCGCGGGCATGTCAGCGCACCAGCAGCACGGGCACTTCGCACTTGGCCAGCACCTGGGTGCTGACCGAGCCCATCACCAGCTTGCCCAATGCGCCGTGGCCGTGCGTGCCCATGACGACCAGGTCGAACTGGCCGGACTGGGCGACCTTGGCGATCATCTCGCCCGCCGGCCCGACCTTGATCATGGTCTTGGCATCGACGCCGTGGCGCGCCAGGAACTTGGCCACCGTGGCCAGCACCTTGGTGCCTTCCTCCTGGTAGTAGCGCTCCACCACCTCCTTGCCCAGCGCCACGCGGGCACGCGGGGGCAGCTGGGGCTGCACGGTCAGCGCGGTGTAGGTGTGGCTGGTGCCCAGCATTTCGTCGTGCGCGGCCAGGTAGGCCAGCATCTTCTTGGTGTAGGAGCTGCCGTCCACGGCGAGCAGGATGTTCATGGGACCTCCAAAGCGGGCGGCGAAACGCCGCGTGCCGCCCGATCATACGGTCAGCACGCAGTGCGCCTGGAAGGTGCGCTGCTCGCCCTTGGGCGCGTAGCCCAGCGGGTTGGCAACCACGCGGCAGCGACCCGGCGCGCCGCTGGCGCGCACGCCCCGCACCGTGTAGTCGCTGGGCGCGTGCAGGTGGCCGTGCAGCCACAGGTCGGCCGCCGGCAGCAGCTCGTCCAGTGCATTGCAGAAGCCGGCCGTGCCGGGCACCAGGCCGTAGCGCGGGTCGGCGCTCTTCAGGCTGGGGGCAAAGTGCGTCACCACCACCGTGGGGCCGGCAAAGGGGCGCGCCAGCGCCGCCCGCAGCCAGTCCTGGCAGGTCAGGGCCTGCGCGCGCACGGCCTCGGCCAGGAAGGGCTGGCCATGGCGCGTGCCGCCGGTCTTTTGCAGGTAGAAGTTGGCCGCGCGAAAGGCCTTGGCGCGCTGGCTGCGGCGCTGCTCGGCGCTGCCGCCGCGCGCCGTGGCGAGGGCGTCGAAGTCGCTCCACAAGGTGGTGCCGATGAAGCGCACGCCGTCCAGCAGCAGCACTTCGCGCTCCAGCCACAGGATGCCCAGGCGCTCGCAGGTGGCGCGCAGCCGGGCGTGCGCGGCGTCGAAGTCGAGCGCGTCGTACTCATGGTTGCCGGGCACGAACACCACCGGCGTGGGCCAGCCGCCGTACTGCGGCAGCGGCGAGAAGCGCTCCAGGCCGAAGTCGGTGCCGGGCAGGCGCGAGCCGCGCTGGCAGGAGCCGATGTCGCCGGCCAGCACCAGCAGGTCGGCGCCGGCGGCCGGGCTGGCGTGGAACTGCGGCTGGCTCTCCAGGTGCAGGTCGGACAGGAGCTGGATGTTCACGCCGATTCGGCCCCGGCGTGCGGGGCGGCGGGGGGGCCGCAGCGGCCCGCGGCGCGCGCCAGCGCCTGCTGCAGCCAGCGGTGGCCGGGGTCGGCGTGGCGGCGCCGGTGCCACAGCGCATCGACGTGCACGATGGGCACGGCCATGGGCAGCGCGCGCCAGGCCAGCTCGTCCTTGAAGCTGGCGACACCGACGAAATGGCGCGGCAGCACCGTGAGCAGGTCGCTGGCCGCGACCACGCGCCCGGCGGTGAAGAACTGGTTCACCGTGAGCACGATGCGCCGCTCGCGGCCCAGCGAGGCCAGCGCCTGGTCGATGAAGCCGAACGGCTTGCCGGAAAAGCTCACCAGCAGGTGGCGCGCGGCGCAGTAGGCGTCCAGCGTCAGCGGCGCGCGCGCCAGCGGATGGCCGGCGCGCATCACGCAGACGTATTCGCCGTCGTAGATGCGCAGGCTGTCGAAGGGCACGGGCTGCTCGTTTTGCGCGCGCGCGGCCAGGTCGGCCATGGCGGCCGGAAAGTAGCCCACGGCCAGGTCGGCGCCGCCGTCCTCCAGCAGCCGGCGCGGGTCGCGCGTGGTCAGCGGCACCACGCGCAGCGACACCCCGGGCGCCTCGCGCTCCAGGATTTCCACCAGCGGCGGGATCAGGGTGGCGCCGGTCGCGTCGGCCATGGCCAGCACGAAGCTGGTGTGCGCGCTGGCCGCGTCGAAGCGCCCCGGCGCCAGGGCCTCCTGCAGCTGCGCCAGCGCCTGGCGCACCGCCGGCCACACCGCCAGGGCGCGCGGCGTGGGCGCGATGCCGGCCCCGCTGCGCACCACCAGCTCGTCGCCCAGCGCGCGGCGCAGGCGGCGCAGCGCGTTGCTGACGGCGGGCTGGGTCAGTGCCAGCTTGTCGGCCGCGCGCGTCAGGCTGCGCTCGGCCATGACCTCGTCGAACACGCGCAGCAGGTTCAGGTCGAGCGTGCGGAAGTTGGGCGGCTGCATGGCGTCATCATCACCATGAATGTTGGGGATTCAAAATATAAATTGGCATTGAATCAGGGAAAACCCTAGGATGCACCCATCCCGCAGGCCAGCCCCGGCTCCCCAGGGCGCCTGCAACCCATGCTGGAGATGAAGATGACAAGTTTCGTAGCTGCCAACGATCCCACCGTGCACCAGGGCGTGCAGCGCGTGGAGCGGGCCGTGCAGGCGGCCAGGGGCCTGCAGTTCGGCGCCCAGGGCACGCGCGGCACCGCCTCGCTGCTGCTGGCGGCCGGGGTGTCGGCACTGATGGTGGTGGCCAGCCAGGTGGTGGACGCCTGGAGCGAGGGCCACCTGCTGGCGGCCTGGATGCTGCTGTGGCTGGTGGCCTTTGCCTCGCTGGCCCTGCTGGCGGCGCCGGCGCGGCGCGGCGCGCTGCTGCTGCGCCAGGGCGCCCGCGCCTGGAGCGCGGCGCGCCGCCAGGCGCGCGAGGACGAGCGCACCTGGAACGCCGCGCTGCAGGACGCGCGCCTCATGGCCGACCTGAGCCGCGCCATGAACGGCATCGCCGTGGACGACGCGCGCCGCTACCGCTTCTGACCGGCGGGGGCGCCCGCCCCCTCGGCCTGCGCGGTCTGCGCATGCGCGGGCGGGTCGTCGCGCACGGCGTGGGCGCCGGCCTGGTGGTCGAGCACGCGCAGGCGCCCCGGGCGCGGCGGCGGCTGCTCGTCCAGCAGCCGCAGCGCCGCCTGCATGTCGTGCTGGCCGGCGCGCCAGCGCTCGGTCATGGACAGGCGCGAGAAGTCGTAGTCCTTGAAGTGCGAGTCCTGGTCCTTGCCGGTCAGGATGACGTGCACCAGGGTCATGGCCGGGTCGCGCGTGCCCGCCAGCAGCTGCTGCACCTCGGCGCTGGCCTGCTGCGCGGGCGGCAGCAGCGCCGCCAGCCGCTGCAGCTTCAGGTGCCAGTGGTGGCGCTCGCGCAGCAGGTCGCTGACCAGGCGCGTGCGGCTGGAGTAGCGGATGTCCTTCTCGCGCTCGGCGGCGTCGGCCAGCGTGTGCGGCACCTGGCCGCGGGCGCTGAACAGGTCGATCTGGAACAGGGTGACCGGCGTGTCCGGCTCGGCCTGCAGGTGGCTCAGGACGTAGGCCAGCGGGGTGTTGGACACCAGCCCCCCGTCCCAGTACCAGCGCCCGTCTATGGGCACCGGGCCGAAGCCCGGCGGCAGCGCGCCGCTGGCCATGATGTGCTCGGGGCCGATGCGCTGGCTGCGGTTGTCAAAGTACTCGAAGTTGCCGCTTTGCACGTCCACCGCGCCGACGGAAAAGCGCATCGGGCCGTCGTTGAGCAGGTCGAAGTCCACCAGCTGCTCCAGCGTGTCGCGCAGCGGGGCGGTGTCGTACCAGCTGGCCGGGCTGGAGGGCCACCACTGCCACCAGGGCCGGGGCGCGAAGAACCCGGCGACGCCGGCCCAGGCGCCCCACAGCGCCATGCTGCCGTCCCACCAGCCGCGCAGCTCCTGCGGCAGCTGCGGGTCGGGCAGCAGCGGCACGGACAGGCTGACGCGCTGCCAGAACTCGCGCAGGCGCTGCACGCGCCGCTCGCGGGGGTTGCCGGCAATCAGGGCGGCGTTGATGGCGCCAATGGAGATGCCGGCGACCCAGTGCACGTCGTCGGCGCGTGCGGCCAGCATCTCGTAGGCCCCGGCCTGGTAGGCACCCAGCGCGCCGCCGCCTTGCAGCACCAGCGCGTTGACGGCCGCCGGCGCGGCCGCCTGCGGCGCCGCGCCGGCGCCGCCTTGCAGCAGCTCCAGCGGCGCCTGGCGGGAGCGGCGCGCGCGGGCCATCAGGCCGCCAGGCGCTGTTGCAGCCGCGCCTTGATGTCCAGCAGTTCCGCGGGCAGGCGCTGGGCCAGCTTGTCGAAGTGCTCGGTGTGCGAGCGCAGCTCGTCGGCCCAGGCGGCGCGGTCGATCCCGCTGACGCTGTCGAACTGCGCCGGCGTGAAGGCCAGGCCCTGCCAGTTGATCTCGGCGTACTGCGGCGCGATGCCGAAGGGCGTCTCCCGGCCGGGGGCCTGGCCTTCGATGCGGTCGATCATCCACTTGAGCACGCGCATGTTCTCGCCGTAGCCGGGCCAGACGAACTTGCCGGCCTCGTCCTTGCGGAACCAGTTGGTGGTGAAGATGCGCGGCAGCGCCGCGCCCTGGGCCTGCAGCCGGGCGCCCAGGTCCAGCCAGTGCTGGAAGTAGTCGCTCATGTGGTAGCCGATGAAGGGCAGCATGGCGAAGGGGTCGCGGCGCACCACGCCCTGCTGGCCAAAGGCCGCGGCAGTCGTCTCGCTGCCCATGGTGGCGGCCATGTAAACGCCCTCGGCCCAGTCGCGCGCCTCGGTCACCAGCGGCACGGTGCTGGAGCGGCGCCCGCCGAAGATGATGGCGTCGATCTGCACGCCGGCCGGGTCGTCCCAGGCGGCGTCCAGCGCCGGGTTGTGGATGGCGGCGACGGTGAAGCGGGCGTTGGGGTGCGCGGCCTTGGCGCCGGTCTCCCTGGCGATGGCGGGCGTCCAGTCGCGGCCCTGCCAGTCGATCAGGTGCGCGGGCAGGCTGCCGGTGTCCTTTTCCATGCCTTCCCACCACACGTCGCCGTCGTCGGTCAGCGCGACGTTGGTGAAGATCACGTCGCGCGCCAGGCTCAGCATGCAGTTGGGGTTGGTCTGCATGTTGGTGCCGGGCGCCACGCCGAAGTAGCCCGCCTCCGGGTTGATGGCGCGCAAGGACCCGTCGGCCTGCGGCTTGATCCAGGCGATGTCGTCGCCGATGGTGGTCACCTTCCAGCCGTCGAAGGCCTGCGGCGGCACCAGCATCGAGAAGTTGGTCTTGCCGCAGGCGCTGGGGAAGGCGGCGGCGACGTGGTACTTGCGGCCCTCGGGGTTTTGCACGCCCAGGATCAGCATGTGCTCGGCCAGCCAGCCTTCGGCGCGCCCCATGGTCGAGGCGATGCGCAGCGCCAGGCACTTCTTGCCCAGCAGGGCGTTGCCGCCGTAGCCCGAGCCGTAGCTCCAGATTTCGCGCGTCTCGGGGTAGTGGACGATGTACTTGGTGGTGGGGTTGCAGGGCCAGCTGGTCTGGTCCCGCTCGCCTTCGGCCAGCGGCGCGCCCACGGTGTGCATGCAGGGCACGAAGTCGCCATCGGTGCGCAGCACGTCATGCACGGCGCGGCCCATGCGGGTCATGATCTTCATGTTCACGGCGACATAGGCGCTGTCGGACAGCTCCACGCCGATGTGGGCGATGGGGCTGCCCAGCGGGCCCATGGAGAAGGGCACCACGTACATGGTGCGCCCGCGCATGCAGCCGTCGAACAGCGGGCGCAGCGTGCCGCGCATCTCGGCGGGGTCCATCCAGTTGTTGGTGGGGCCGGCGTCTTCCTTGTGCTCCGAGCAGATGAAGGTGCGGTCTTCCACGCGCGCCACGTCGGAGGGGTCGGACCAGGCCAGGTAGCTGTCCGGGCGCAGGGCCGGGTTCAGGCGCTTGAAGGTGCCGGCATCGACCAGCTGCTGGCACAGCTGGTCGTACTCCTGCTGGCTGCCGTCGCACCAGTGGATGCGCGCGGGCTTGCACAGTGCGGCCATCTCGGCCACCCAGGCGATCAGCCGGGCATTCTTGACGTACGAAGGGGCCTGGAGGTCCAGTCCTTGCATGGTGGGTGCGTTCATGGGGAGCTTCCTGAGTTGAAAAACCGTTTTTTCAAAGGAAGCGGGCGGCGCGTGCTCGGCGGGTCAGGGCATGCGCGGACAGGGCGGCCGGGCACTGACTTTGAAAAAACGACTCAGACGCAGCCAACGCGGGAGGGCGGACAGCTCACAGAGGGTCGGAAAGCGCGATTCTAGGAAGCCGGCCCGGCTTTGTCTGTCGGACGGGGGGCTAAACCATGCAAACCATGCATTACGAAATGCACGGCACGCATTACCCAAGGCCCTGGCGCCGCCGCCATGAAAAAAGCCCCGCATTGCGGGGCCTGGGGGCTGGCTTGGGGCTGGCTCAGCCTACATAGACCGCGATGAAGGCCAGCAGGAAGATCATGGCCGCGCCGACGGCGGGGATCACCACGGGGATCACGTTCACCACGGATTCGACGACGTCAATGGCTTCGGCCGCTTCCACATCGGCGGCGTTGGGGGCAAGGGCGGGATCGTGGGCCATCGGCGGGGTCTCCTGGAATGTGCGCGGTGCGCGTGCTGCAGTTTGCGTGCCAGTGTAGCGGAGCGCGGGCTGGCGCTTCAGGGGGCGCGAATGAACCCCGCGTCCCCGAAAGGAGTGCCACAAGGCGTGGCATGGGGGTTCGTTCACACCTTTTCGGAGCGTGTTCAATGCTCCTGGGCCTGCATGTCGGCGGCGCGCAGGGCGGCCAGCACCTGCTCGATGTGCGCGCGCCCGCGCGTTTGCAGCACCAGCTCGATCTCCACGTTCTGCGCCGCCAGCATGGTGAAGGCGCGCTGGTGGTGCACTTCCTCGATGTTGGCGCCCGCTTCGGCCACGGTGGCGGTGATGCGCGCCAGCACGCCGGGCACGTCGCGCGCGCTCACCAGGATGCGCGCCAGCCTCCCCGAGCGCACCATGCCGCGCTCGATGATGGCGGCCAGGAGCAGCGGGTCGATGTTGCCGCCCGACAGCACCAGTCCCACGCGCTTGCCGGCAAAGCGCGCGCCGTGGCGCAGCAGCGCCGCCAGCCCGGCCGCGCCCGCGCCCTCGACCAGGGTTTTCTCGATCTCCAGCAGCATCAGCACGGCCTGCTCGATGTCGCCCTCCTCGACCAGCAGCAGGTCGTCCACCAGGCGGCCAATGGCCTCGCGCGTGATCTCGCCGGGCTGGCCCACGGCGATGCCCTCGGCGATCGTGGACGTGCCCTGGGCGTGCTGCGTGCCCTGCACGGCATTGACCATGGCGGGAAAGCGCGCGGCCTGCACGCCCACGATCTCCAGGCCGGGCTTGATCGCCCGCGCCGCCGTGGCCATGCCCGCCAGCAGCCCGCCGCCGCCCACCGAGACCACCAGCGCGTCCAGGTCGGGCTGCTCGGCCAGCATCTCCAGCGCCACCGTGCCCTGGCCGGCGGCGATCGCCTCGTCGTCGTAGGGGTGGATGAAAGTGAGGTGCTGCTGCCCGGCCAGCTCGTAGGCGTGGGCGCGCGCCTGCTCCAGCGTGTCGCCGCGCAGCACCACCTCGGCGCCGAAGCCGCGCGTGCGCTCGACCTTCACGCCCGGCGTGAAGCTGGGCATGACGATCACCGCGCGCAGCCCCAGGCGCTGCGCGTGGTAGGCCACGCCCTGGGCATGGTTGCCCGCGCTCATGGCGACCACGCCGCGCGTGCGCTCCTCGGGGGTGAGCAGCGCCAGGCGGTTGCAGGCGCCGCGCTCCTTGAACGACGCCGTGAACTGCAGGTTCTCGAATTTGAGGAACACCTGCGCGCCCACGATCTGCGACAGGGTGCGCGATTCCACGCAGGGAGTGCGCAGCACCTGGCCGCGCAGGCGCTCGGCGGCGGCCTGGATGTCTTGCAAGGTCAGCATGCGCGCAATTGTCGCGCAGGGGCGGCGCGGCCGCGCCGGGTTTGCTATTCAATCAATAGCTGCATCCCGTTGCGCGGCGCCGGCAAGTGCGGTTTTTCACTTGAAAACGGGCCGCGCGGCGCGTTTCAGCCGGGAAAGGCCCGCTGCAGGATTGCCTCCACGTCCAGGCCGCGCGTGTCGATGGCGCCCGCCACGCGCGCGCCCGTGCCGGCGCTCCCCAGCCGGGTGGCGATGAAGGCGTCGGCCACCGGCGCCGGGGCGTGCCGGCGCAGCAGGCAGCCCTGCGCCAGCAGCACCAGCTGCTGCGCCAGCACGCGGCCCAGGGCCTCGAGCTCCTGCGGCGCCAGCGCCAGCAGCTGCGTCACCTGCGCCAGCGCGGCGGCCAGGGGCGGCTCGGCACGGGCGATGGGCGCCAGCTCGGCCAGCAGCGCCTGGGCGGCGTGCGGCTCGCGCGCGAAGGCGCGCAGCACGTCCAGGCACATGACGTTGCCCGAGCCCTCCCAGATCGAGTTGACGGGCGACTCCAGGAACAGCCGGCCCACGGTGCCCTCCAGCACATAGCCGTTGCCGCCCAGCACCTCCATGGCCTCGCCGGTGAGCTCGACGCCGCGCTTGCAGACCCAGAACTTGGCGGCGGGCAGCATCAGGCGGCTCCAGGCGCGCTCGGCCGGCTCGGCGTCGTTCTCGAAGGCGCGCGCCAGGCGCATCAGGAGCGCCAGCGCGGCCTCGCTCTCCAGCGCCAGGTCGGCCAGCACGGCGCGCATCAGGGGCTGCTCGGCCAGGCGCTTGCCGAAGACGCTGCGCTGGCGCGCGTAGGCAATGGCTTGCACGGTGGCCTGGCGCAGGATGGCGGCGCTGCCGGCCACGCAATTGAGGCGCGTGTAGGTGGCCATCTCGATGATGGTCGGGATGCCGCGCCCTTCCTCGCCCATCAGGATGCCCCAGGCGTCCTGGAACTCGACTTCGCTGCTGGAGTTGCTGCGGTTGCCCACCTTGTCCTTGAGGCGCTGCACGTGGATGGCGTTCTTGCTGCCGTCCGGGCGCCAGCGCGGCACGTAGAAGCACGCCAGCGGCCCGCCCGCGCCGATGCGCGCCACGACCAGGTGCGCGTCGCTCATGGGCGCCGAGAAGAACCACTTGTGCCCGCGCAGCAGGTATTCGCCGCCGCGCCCGCCGCCGGCCACCGGCGTGGCCACGGTGGTGTTGGCGCGCACGTCCGAGCCGCCTTGCTTTTCCGTCATGCCCATGCCCACCCAGATGCTGGCCTTGTCCTGCACCGGCACGTCGCGCGGGTCGTAGGCGTCGCTCAGCAGCTTGGGCCCCAGCTGCTGCCACAGCTGCGGCTCCCTTTGCAGCAGCGGGATGCAGGCCTGCGTCATGGTGGCCGGGCACAGCGCGCCCTGCTCGACCTGGCCGTGCAGGTAAAAGCCCGCCGCCCAGGCGCTCCAGCGGCCGGGGCGCGCGTCCTTGAAAGGCAGCGAGATCAGCCCCTGCCCACGGTACATTGCCATGAGCGCGTGCCAGCTGGGGTGGAAGTCCACGCGGTCGATGCGCCGGCCCCGGCTGTCGAAGCTGGCCAGCTCGGGCGTGTGGTGGTTGGCGTCCTGCGCCAGCTGGTAGGTCGCGGCCTGGCCCAGGCGGCGCGCGTAGGGGGCCAGCGTCTCCACCGCCCAGCCGGCACTGGCGCGCGCCAGCGCCTCGCGCAGCGCGATGTCGGTGGCCAGCAGGTCGTAGTCGGTCAGCTCGGGGTATTGGTTGAAGACCTCGTGCGTGTGCCAGTCCATGGGGTGTGCCTCCGGGTGTGCAGTCATTGCAAGGAGTCTAGGCAGGATGACGGCCAAGGGTGTTCGGGTTGAGGCAGCGGCCACGCCGGCGGCGCCGGCCATGCGGCGCAGGCCGCGCCAGTCGCGCGCACGCGCCAGCTCGCAGGCGCTGCAGGAGGCCTTCGTTCGGGTTTTGCTGGACGCCGGCTGGGACCGGACCACCGTGCGCGAGGTGGTCGCCGTGGCCGGCGTGGGCGTGGGCACCTTCTACGAGTACTTCGGCAACATGCCGGCGCTGGCGGCGCTGGTGGTGCACCAGCAGGTCAAGGCGCTGGCGCAGCAAGTGCGCGCGGCCGCCCGGCGCACGGCGGGCCAGCCGCTGGCCCAGGTGGTTGCGGCGCAGCTGGACGCGCAGCTGCTGCCCGTGCTGGAGCAGGCGCCGCTGTGGGAGCAGCTGTTCGCCCTGGAGCGCCAGGTGTCCACGCGCGCGGCGTTCGCGCGCCAGTACGAGGCCTGGGTGGAGCAATGGCGCGCGGCCCTGGCCGCCGCGGCCGACCCGCCGCTGCATGCCGGCGCCGCCGCGCGCATGCTGCACAGCATGGCCTACGGCAGCGTGTCGCAGGCCCTGCTGTCGCGCGGCGCGCAGGCGCTGCAGGGCGCGGCGGGCGCACAGCTGCGCGCCGAGCTGGCGCGCGCGCTGCAGGCCTATACGGCCGCGCTGGCGCGGGTTTGATGCCGTATCGGCCGCAAGCCGGCGCCTTTCAATGGCTTTTAGCTATATTTTTTGCAGCAACAATGCCCGGCGCGTCAAGCCGGCTGCGGCGCAAACAGCCGCCGCGCGCCCACCGGCGCCACGGCGCGGGCGATGGCGCCGATGTGCTCGGGCGTGGTGCCGCAGCAGCCGCCCACGATGTTGACCAGCCCCTCGGCGGCGAACTCGTGCACCAGGCGGCTGGTGACCTCGGGCGTCTCGTCGAAGCCGGTGTCGCTCATCGGGTTGGGCAGGCCGGCGTTGGGGTAGCAGCTGATGAAGGTGTCGCCGGCCACGCGCGCCAGCTCCTGGATGTAGGGGCGCATCAGCGCCGCGCCCAGGGCGCAGTTCAGCCCGATGGACAGGGGATTGGCATGGCGCACGCTGTGCCAGAAGGCCGTCACCGTCTGGCCCGACAGGATGCGGCCGGAGGCATCCGTCACCGTGCCGCTGATCATGATGGGCAGGCATTCGCCGGTCTGCTCGAACACCTCGTCGATGGCAAACAGCGCCGCCTTGGCGTTCAGCGTGTCGAAGATGGTCTCGACCAGCAGCACGTCGGCGCCGCCCTCGATGAGGCCGCGCGCCTGCTCGTGGTAGGCGGCGCGCAGCTGCTCGAACGTGACGTTGCGCGCGCCGGGGTCGTTGACGTCGGGGCTGATGCTGGCGGTCTTGGGCGTCGGGCCCAGGGCGCCGGCCACGAAGCGCGGCTTGTCGGGCGTACTGAACTTGTCGCACGCCGCGCGCGCCAGCTTCGCGCTCTCCAGGTTCATCTCGTAGGCCAGCTCGCCCATGCCGTAGTCGTCCTGGGCGATCGAGGTGGCGCCGAAGGTGTTGGTCTCGACCAGGTCGGCGCCGGCGGCCAGGTACCCCTCGTGGATGTCCTGGATGACATCGGGGCGGGTCAGGCTCAGCAGCTCGTTGTTGCCCTTGACGTCGCGGGCGAAGTCGGCAAAGCGCGTGCCCCGGTATTGGGCTTCCGTCAGGCGAAAGCGCTGGATCATGGTGCCCATGGCACCGTCGAGGATGGCGATGCGCTGCTCCAGGATGGCGGGCAGCTGGCGGGCGCGGGTGTAGGCAGGCAGGCTCATGGGGCACGATTGTAGGAAGGCGCCGCAGCCCCGCCCGGCCGCTCTCAGTAGGACTTGGGCAGGCCCAGCACCCGCTCGGCGATGAAGCACAGGATCAGCTGCGGGCTCACCGGCGCCAGGCGCGGGATCCAGGATTCGCGCAGGTAGCGCTCGACGTGGTATTCCTTGGCGTAGCCCATGCCGCCGTGGGTGAAGATGGCGCGCTCGCAGGCCCGGTAGCAGGCCTCGGCGGCCAGGTACTTGGCGGCGTTGGCCTCGGCGCCGCAGCTGCGCTGCTGGTCGTACAGCCAGGCGGCCTGGTGCACCATCAGGTGCGCCGCCTCCAGCTCCATCCACGACAGCGCCAGCGGGTGCTGGATGCCCTGGTTGTGGCCGATGGGGCGGCCGAACACCTCGCGCTCGGCGGCGTAGCCGGCGGCGCGCGCCAGCGCAGCGCGGCCCAGGCCGACGGCCTCGCTGGCGATCAGGATGCGCTCGGGGTTCAGGCCGTGCAGGATGTAGGAAAAGCCCTGGCCCTCCTCGCCCACGCGGTCCTCCACGGGGATGCGCAGGCCGTCGATGAAGACCTGGTTGGAGTCCACCGCCTTGCGGCCCAGTTTCTCGATCTCGCGCACTTCCACGGCGCTGCGGTCCAGGTCGGTATAGAACAGGCTCAGCCCCTCGGTGCCCGAGCACTGCTCGATCGGCGTGGTGCGCGCCAGCAGCAGCATCTTGCTGGCCACCTGCGCGCTGCTGATCCACACCTTCTGGCCGTGCACCAGGTAGTGGTCGCCCTGGCGCACGGCGCGCGTCCTGAGCTTGAGCGTGTTCAGCCCGGTGTTGGGCTCGGTCACCGCGAAGCAGGCCTTGTCGCGCCCGGCGATCAGCGGCGGCAGCCAGCGCTGCTTTTGCGCGTCGGTGCCGAACACCACCACCGGGTGCAGGCCGAAGATGTTCATGTGCACCGCCGACGCGCCCGACAGCCCGGCGCCGGTGGCGGAGATGGTGTGCATCATCAACGCCGCCTCGCTGATGCCCAGGCCGGCGCCGCCGTACTGCTCGGGCATGGCGATGCCCAGCCAGCCCGAATCGGCCAGCGCCTGGTGGAAGTCGTGCGGGAAGCCGCCCTCGCGGTCCCGGGCGAGCCAGTAATCGGCATCGAAGGGGGCGCAGACGCGCTCGATGGCGTCCTTGATCTGCAGCTGCTCGGGGGTCGGGGCGAAATGCATGGGTTGTCGGTGCGGGAGAGGGGGAAGTCGGGCCAACGCGGCAGCGCATCTTCGGGCAAGCAGCGCCGCGCGTCCAATCCGCCCCGCCCCGCTCCGCGCCAGCGCACGCGGCCGCGCCCCGCGGGGCGCAAAATACGCGCTGCCGCCCTGCGCTGCCCGCCTTGGGCGGCGCAGCCGGCTTTTTTGGCCCAATCGGCCCCATGCCGGCGCCAGCTGCCGGCATCCAGCTATCAAAAAGAGAGTTCCCCGTCTTGTCTCCCGCGCATTCCGTCCTGCACGACGTCTTCGGCTACGAGCACTTCCGCGGCCCCCAGGAGGCCATCATCGAGCACGTCGCAGCCGGCGGCGACGCGCTGGTGCTCATGCCCACGGGTGGCGGCAAGTCGCTGTGCTACCAGGTGCCGGCCATCGTGCGGCAGGGGGCCGGGCACGGCGTGACGCTGGTGGTCTCGCCGCTGATCGCGCTCATGCACGACCAGGTCGGCGCGCTGCTGGAAGCCGGCGTGCAGGCCGCGTTCCTGAACTCCACGCTGGACTGGCCGGCCACGCGCGAGGTCGAGCAGCGCCTGGCGCGCGGCGACCTCACGCTGCTGTACGCCGCGCCCGAGCGCGTGACCACCGAGCGCTTCCTCGCGCTGCTGGACGAGCTGCACGCGCGCGGCCAGCTGTCGCTCATCGCCATCGACGAGGCGCACTGCGTGAGCCAGTGGGGGCACGACTTCCGCCCCGACTACCGCCAGCTGGCGCTCCTGCACCAGCGCTACCCCGACGTGCCGCGCATCGCGCTCACCGCCACCGCCGACGAGCTGACGCGCGCCGACATCCGCGAGGGCCTGCAGCTGCAGGACGCGCGCCTGTTCATCAGCAGCTTCGACCGGCCCAACATCCGCTACCGCATCGAGGAAAAGAAGGAGCCGCTGGCGCAGCTGGCGCGCTTCATCGAACGCGAGCACGCGGGCGAGGCGGGCGTGGTCTATTGCCAGTCCAGGCGGCGCGTGGAGGACACGGCCGTCGCCCTGCAGGACGCGGGCATCAACGCCCTGCCCTACCACGCCGGCATGCCGGCCGAGGTGCGCCAGCGGCACCAGGACCGCTTCCTGCGCGAGGACGGCATCGTCATGGTGGCCACCATCGCCTTCGGCATGGGCATCGACAAGCCGGACGTGCGCTTCGTCGCCCACCTGGACATGCCCAAGAACATCGAGGGCTATTACCAGGAAACCGGCCGCGCCGGGCGCGACGGCCTGGCCGCCGACGCCTGGATGGTCTATGGCCTGCAGGACGTGGTGAACCAGCGGCGCATGATCGACGACGGCGACGCCGCCGAGGAATTCAAGGCCGTGTTGCGCGGCAAGCTGGACGCCCTGCTGGCGCTGGCCGAGGCCACCGACTGCCGCCGCGTGCGGCTGCTGTCGTATTTCGGCGAGGAATACAGCCGGCCCGCCGCCGGGCCGTCCCAAGGCGGGCCAGCCCCCTCGGGGGGCAGCGAAGCACACGCTGCGGGGAGCGCAGGGGTCACATGCGGCAACTGCGACAACTGCCTGCAGCCCCCGGCCGTGTGGGACGGCACGGACGCGGCCCGCAAGCTCCTGTCCACCATCTACCGCGTCCACCAGGCCAGCAACCTGAGCTTTGGCGCCGGCCACCTGCTGGACATCGTGCGCGGCAAGGACACCGACAAGGTGCGCCAGTTCGGCCACCAGCAGCTGTCCACCTTCGCCATCGGCAAGGAATACTCGGAAGCGCAGTTGCGCGGCGTGCTGCGCCAGCTGCTGGCGCTGGGCGCCATCGGCGTGCAGCGCGTGCTGCTGGACAGCGGCCACAGCTTCGACACGCTCACGCTCACCGAAGGCTCGCGCGCCGTGCTGCGCGGCGAGCAGCACATCGCCCTGCGCGAAGCCACCGCGCAGGCGGCGTCCAAACGCTCGCGCCGCGCCGCCGCGCCGCCAGTGGCCGCCGCCAACCTGGACCCCGACGGGCAGGTGCGCTTCATCAACCTGAAGGCCTGGCGCGCCGAGGTGGCGCGCGAGCACAACCTGCCCGCCTACGTCATCTTCCACGACGCCACGCTGGCCGCCATCGCCGAGCGCGACCCCGCCACCCTGGCCGACCTGCAGGGCATCAGCGGCATGGGCGCGACCAAGCTGGACAAGTACGGCGAGGAAGTGCTGCGCGTGTGCCGCGTCAGCGCGGCATAGAGCAGCACCTGGCAGGGACAATCTACTGTTTTTATGATCAGTATTTTGCCAACGACATGCCCGCCCCGGCCCTCACCCGCCACCACCGCACCCGCCTGATGGAAATCTGGCGCTCGGCCGGCTGGCCGTGCCAGGACGGGGCGGAGATCGACCTGCTGGCCGCCGGCCTGCTGGAGCGCCAGACGGGCGCCGAGGGCCACACGCTGCTGCGCGTGACCGATGCCGGCATCGCCTGGCTGGCCGATGCGCGGCGCGCCGGCCAGCGCCGCGCGAGCCTGCACGACCGCATGGCGCTGGCCTTTGCGCGCCAGCAGCTGCTGCCGGCCGGGCGCATCGTGTGGCGCGAGCTGTCGCTGCGCGCGGCGCTGGCGCCCGAGGCAGAAGAAGCGCAGGAAGCCCGTGCGGCGGCGGGCCAGGCGGCGGCCGCGCCGGCCGCCCCCGTGCGGCCCATGCTGTGGGACGAGGACGAGCCCGGCGCGCCCCAGCGCGAGGCCGCGCGCGTGTGGCGCATGGCGCGGCCGGACCTGTTTTCGGTGCGCCACACCAGCGTGCCCGGCTACCTGCGGCCCATGGTGCACGAGGTCAAGGCCAGCCGCGCCGACCTGCTGTCGGACCTGCGCCATGCGGCCAAGCGCCGCGCCTACCAGTGGCTGTGCGAGGAATGCCACTACGTGCTGCCCGCCGGCGTCGCCGAGCCCCGCGAGCTGCCGGGCGAGTTTGGCGTGTGGCTGATGCATGGCACGCCCGACGAGGAAGGCGCGGGCGCGCGCTTCGAGCTGGCGCGCGCCGCACGCCACGTGCGCTGCACCCTGCCCTTCGACGTGTGGATGGCGCTGTGCCGGGCCACGCCGCTGGCGCCGGCCGAGAGCGTGCAGCCGCGCCTGGGCGCGGCCTGAACCGCAGCGGGCTGCGGCCACCGCAGTCGTTATTATTATTTTGATAGCAAACTCTCCATGATCGACGCCGGCAAGGTGGCCTTTTCCCTTGAAACGGCCGATTGTCCGCCCCTGCAGCCGCCGCCGCGCCATGCGGTGGCCGTGCGCGCGCTGTGCGAGTTCACCGCGCGCTGCGGCGACCTGGACCTGCGCCACACGCCCGCACCCAGCGCGCTGGAGGGCATCGCCGGCCATGCGCGCGTGGCTGCGCGCCGCAGCGCCGGCTACGAGAGCGAAATCAGCCTGCAGGGCCGCTGCGGGCTGCTCCTGGTGCGCGGGCGCGCCGACGGCTTCGACGCCGCGCGCGGCCGGCTGGAGGAGGTCAAGACGCACCGCGGCAGCCTGGCGCGCCAGAACCCCGGCCAGCGTGCGCTGCACTGGGCGCAGGCGCGCATCTACGGCTGGCTGCTGTGCGCCGCGCGCGGGCTGGAGCAGCTGGAGATCGCGCTGGTCTACCTGGACGTGGACAGCGGGCAGGAGACGGACTTCGCCGAACGCGCCAGCGCCCAGGAGCTGCGCCTGCACTTCGAGCAGCAATGCGCGCGCTACCTGGACTGGGCCGAGCGCGAGGCCGCGCACCGGGCGGCGCGCGACGCGGCGCTGGCGCAGCTGGCCTTTCCGCACGCGCAGTTCCGCGCCGGCCAGCGCGAGCTGGCGGCGCACGTCTGGCGCGCGGCCACGCACGGGCGCTGCCTGCTGGCGCAGGCGCCCACCGGCATCGGCAAGACGGTGGCCACGCTGTTCGGCCAGCTCAAGGCCGCGCCGGCGCAGCGGCTGGACAAGGTGCTGTACCTGGCGGCCAAGACGCCTGGCCGGCAGATGGCGCTGGACGCGCTGGCGCTGCTGGTGCGCGCCGGCGCGCCCGCACCGCACGGGCCAGCGCAGCGGGAGGCCGCCGACGCCGGCGCGCCAACGCCGACGCACCCCCTGCTGCCCTTGCGCGTGCTGGAGCTGGTGGCGCGCGAAAAAGCCTGCGAGCACCCGGGCAGCGCCTGCGAGCCGCAGTCCTGCCCGCTGGCACGCGGCTTCTTCGACCGGCTGCCCGCGGCGCGCAGCGCGGCGCTCAACCCGGGAGCGCAGCTGCTGACCCAGGCGCGCGTGCGCGAGGCGGCGCTGGCGCACGGCGTGTGCCCCTACTACCTGTCGCAGGAGCTGGCGCGCTGGGCCGACGTGGTGGTGGGCGACTACCACTACTGGTTCGACCCGGCCGGCCTGCTGTTCGCGCTGGCGCAGCAGCAGGGCTGGCGCGCGGCGCTGCTGGTGGACGAGGCGCACAACCTGGTCGAGCGCGCGCGCGGCATGTACGGCGCGCAGCTCACGCCAGCCCTGCTGCGCCAGGCGCAGCGCTCACCCACGGCGCAGGGCGCGCCGCGCATCAAAAAAGCGCTGGCCGCCGTGCGCCGCGCCTGGCTGGCGCTGGCGCGCGACATGCAAGGCGACTACGCCGTGCACGCCGCCCTGCCCGGGCCTCTGGCGGGCGCCCTGGCGCGCTGCGCGCAAGCGCTGTCCGAACACCTGGCCGAGCAGCCCGCCGCGCTGGACGCGCCGCTGCTGGAGTGGTATTTCGCGCTGCTGCAATTCAACGCGCTGGCCGAGGGCTACGACGCGCGGCACTCGCTCATCGACAGCCAGCGCACCGCCGGCGCGAACACAGATAGCCAGCCCCTCGCCGGCGCCAGGAGCGACTGCACGCTGGCCCTGCGCTGCGTCGTGCCGGCGCCGCACCTGGCGCCGCGCTGGGCGGCAGCGCACACGGCGACCTTGTTCTCGGCGACGCTGCAGCCCGCGCAATACCACGCCGACCTGCTGGGCCTGCCCGAGAACCACGCCGCCGCCGAGGTGGCCGCGCCATTCCACGCCAGCCAGTTGCAGGTCCACGTGGCGCGCCACATCTCCACGCGCTGGGCGCACCGCGCGGCATCCGCGGCCCCCATCGCGCATCTGATGGCGCGCCAGTTCGCCGCGCTGCCGGGCAACTACCTGGCGTTCTTCAGCAGCCACGACTATTTGCAGCAGGTTTGCGAGGCGTTCGCCGCGCAGCACCCGGGCGTGCCGCACTGGCGCCAGGAGCGCCACATGGACGAGGACGCGCGCCGCGCCTTCCTGGCGCGCTTCACCGAGGACAGCCAGGGCATCGCCTTTGCCGTGCTGGGCGGCGCCTTTGCCGAAGGGGTGGACCTGCCCGGGCGGCGGCTGATCGGCGCCTTTGTCTGCACCCTGGGGCTGCCGCAGGTCAACGCCGCGCGCGAGCAGCTGCGCGCGCGCATGCAGGCGCTGTTCGGCAGTGGCCCGGGGCACGACTACACCTACCTGTACCCGGGCCTGCACAAGGTGGTACAGGCGGCCGGCCGCGTCATCCGCTCGCCCGAGGACCGCGGCGTGGTGCACCTGATCGACGACCGCTTCGCCCGCCCGCAGGTGCGCGCGCTGCTGCCGGCGTGGTGGCGCGTGCAGGTGGATTCAGGCGGCTGAGGGCCGGCTGCGCTGGCCTGCCAGGCCGGGCATCAAGCCGGCTCCAGCGCGGCCTCGCGCGGCGCACTTGCGGGAGCGGACGCGCTGGCCGGCACCGGCAGCGGCTCGAAGCGCGCCGTGAAAAAGCGCAAGAACTTCGGCTCGTAGACCATCTTCATGCCCTGGATCTCGCGCCGGCGGGCATAGAGCTCGCGGCAGGCGCGGGCCACCACGTCCAGGTGTGCGTAGGTGTAGACGCGCCGCGGCAGCGTCAGGCGCACCAGCTCCAGCTTGGGGCGGTGGTGCTCGCCGCTGGCCTTGTCGCGCCCGGCCGAGACGATGCCGCGCTCCATGCTGCGCACGCCGCCCTCCAGGTACAGCTGCGCGGCCAGCGTCTGCGCCGGGAATTCGTCCTGCGGGAGGTGGTCCAGGAAGGCGCGCGCGTCCAGGAACACCGCGTGCCCGCCCACCGGCCGCACGATGGGGATGCCGGCGTCCTCCAGCTGCGCCGCCAGGTAGCGGCACTGCGCGATGCGGTGCTGGATGTAGTGGAAGTCCACCGATTCCTCGATGCCGCGCGCCATGGCCTCCATGTCGCGCCCGGCCAGGCCGCCGTAGCTGGGCATGCCCTCGAACAGCACCACCAGCTCGCTGGCGCGCTGGTACAGCTCGTCGTCGTTCATGCACAGAAAGCCGCCGATGTTGACCAGGCAGTCCTTCTTGCCGCTCATGGTGCAGCCGTCGGCGTAGCCCATCATTTCCTTCAGGATCTCGCGGATGCTCTTGTGCGCGTAGGCGGCCTCGCGCTCCTTGATGAAGTAGGCGTTCTCCACGCAGCGCGTGGCGTCGAACATGACCTGGATGCCCAGCGGCGCGCACAGCTCCTTCACCGCGCGCAAGTTCTGCATGCTCACCGGCTGGCCGCCGGCCAGGTTCACCGTGACGGCCACGCAGACGTAGGGGATGCGCTCGGGCCCGACTTCGTCGATCAGCCGCTGCAGCTTGGCGATGTCCACGTTGCCCTTGAAGGGCAGGTCGATCTGCGCGTCGTGCGCCTCGTCGATGATGATGTCCACGAACTGCGCGCCGTTCAGCTCCTGGTGCGCGCGCGTGGTGGTGAAGTACATGTTGCCCGGCACGTAGTCGCCCGGCTGGATGCACAGGCGCGACAGCAGGTTCTCGGCGCCGCGGCCCTGGTGCGTGGGGATGATGTGCTTGAAGCCGTAGTACTCGCGCACGACCTCCTGCAGGTGCAGGAAGTTCTTGCTGCCGGCGTAGGCCTCGTCGCCCAGCATCATGCCGGCCCACTGGTTGTCGCTCATGGCCGTCGTCCCGCTGTCGGTGAGCAGGTCGATGTAGCAGTCCTGCGAGCGCAGCAAGAAGGTGTTGTAGCCAGCCTCGCGCAGGTGCTGCTCGCGCTCCTCGCGCGTGGTCATGGCGATGGGCTCGACGACCTTGATCTTGTACGGCTCGGCGGGGTAGGCGAGGGATGCGGGGTGCATGGCGAATCTCCTTGGGGCGGCGGGCGGTGGATGGGCAGCGCGGCAGGCAGCGTGCGCACAAACATGATTTGCATCAAGTTTTTTGCGCAATTTTGCTTTTCACGCTTTACATACAGCTTTGTACCGCCTGAGATTCGAATATTTCTGTCTAATAAAAAGAAAATGCGCATTTAACATGCGCATTTGTGGGGCGGACGGCGATCAGCCGATGGATTCGACCTGGCGCGACTGCTGGTAGGCGGCGCCGAAGCGGTTGGCCAGGAAGTCCGGCAGCGCCACCTGCTCCTGGCGGATGAAGCCGCGCTGCGGCAGCCGGCCCTCGCGGAACAGGTCGACGGCCGCGCAGATGCCGGCCGCCGTCGTGATCTGGATCGCCGACAGCGGCTGCTCGCCCCGGCGCTCGGCAAAGATCTTGCGCGCGAACACCTCCTGCACCAGCTTGCCCGCGCGCAGGCCGCTGACGGTGACGAACACCAGCACCACGTCCTGCATGGTCATGGGCACGGCGCGGCGCAGGATGTGCTTGAGCGTCTCCTGGTCATGCTTCATCTGCAGCTCCTCCAGCAGCACCCACATCAGGTCGCGGTGGCCGGGGTAGCGCACGGTCTTGTAGTCGATGGAGCGCAGCCGCCCGTCCCAGGTCTCGCACAGCGTGCCCAGGCCACCGGAGGTGTTGAAGGCCTCGTACTCCACGCCGTCCAGCGAGAAGTGCTCCAGCCCCTCCAGCGCCATGACTTCGATGCGCTGGCCGTCGCGCACGGCCTCGCAGGGGTGGCAGTACTCGTTGATCAGGCCGTCCACGCTCCAGGTCAGGTTGTATTTGAGCGAGTTGGTGGGGAAGGCGGGCAGCGCGCCCACGCGCATCTTCACGTCGTGCACCTCGTCGAATTGCGACGCCAGGTGGTGCGCGACGATGCCGATGAAGCCCGGCGCCAGGCCGCATTGCGGCATGAAGGCGGTGTCCGAGGTTGCGGCCAGCTCCTGGATGGCGCGCGTGGCCGCCACGTCCTCGGTCAGGTCGAAGTAGTGGCAGCCGGCCTCGCGCGCCTGCGTGGCGGCCAGCTTCGCCAGGTGGTAGGGCAGGGCGTTGACGACCGCGTCGTGGCCCGCGAGGGCCGAGCGCAGCTGCCGTGCGTCGGCCGTGTCGGCCTCCAGGCCGGCCACCTGCAGGCCGGCCAGCGCCTGGAGCGCAGCCGCACTCCTGTCGATCACGGTGACCTGGTAGTCGCCGCTCTCGCTGAGCAGGCGGGCGATGAGCTGGCCGATGTGGCCGGCGCCGAGCAGGGCGATCTTCATGGTGCTTGTCTCCTTCTTGTGGTGCCGCGTTTGGGGGCGGGTGGCACCAAGTCTAGGAAACAGCACGAACGAAAGATAGCGCGATATTGACGAAATCGTGGTTGAAAATGACACTTGGTCAACTCACAACTACGAAACGTCAACACATGCCGCGCCCTGAAGCTCCCGTACCGCCCCCCGCCGCGCTCAAGGACCAGCTCGACCGCGACCTGGTGGCTCTCTTGCAGGCGAACGCGCGCGAGAGCACGGCCGAGCTGGCGCGCAAGCTGGGCGTGGCGCGCACCACGGTGCTGGCGCGCCTGGCGCGGCTGGAGCAGGGCGGGCTGGTGGTGGGCTACACCGTGCGCCTGCGCCAGGACCATGCGGAAGGGGGCGTGCACGCGCACGTGGGCATCGTCACCAGCCCCAAGGCCGGGCGCGGCGTGGTGCAGCGCCTGGCGGCCATCCCGGAGGTGCGCCACCTGTGTTCGGTCAGCGGCGAGTTCGACTACATCGCGCAGCTGTGCGCAGATTCCATGCCGCGCCTGGATGCGCTGCTGGACGAGATCGGGGAGATCGAGGGGGTGGTGCGCACGACCACTTCGGTGGTCCTGGCGGTGAAAAAATGAACACCCCCCTGAGCCGCTGCAAAAAAGGTGAACACCCCCCTGAGCCGCTGCGCGCCTTCCCCCCTCTTTGTCCGCGCTGCGCGCGGGAGGGGGGACGACGCCAGCGCGGCGGGGCGGCCCTTGCGCGGCGTCCGCTGGCCTGGGGTGCGCCCGGGTCCGGCCTGCGCGCCGGATCAGGAGGGCACTGGATGCGGCTGGCAGGCGGGAGCCCTGCCCTTCACGCACACCGCCCGATGCACAACCTCGCCCTTAAACGTCGAAGCGCACGCCTTGCGCCAGGGGCAGCTGGCGCGAGTAGTTGACGGTGTTGGTCGCGCGGCGCATGTAGGCGCGCCAGGCGTCCGAGCCCGATTCGCGGCCGCCGCCGGTTTCCTTGTCGCCGCCAAAGGCGCCGCCGATCTCGGCGCCCGAGGTGCCGATGTTGACGTTGGCGATGCCGCAGTCCGAGCCGTCCGCGGCCAGGAAGGCTTCGGTCTCGCGCACGTCGTTGCTGAAGATGGCCGACGACAGGCCCTGCGGCACGTCGTTTTGCAGCGCGATGGCGTCCTCGAAGCGCTCGTAGGTCAGCACATACAGGATGGGCGCGAAGGTCTCGCGGCGCACGGTGTCGGTCTGGCGCGGCATCTGCACGATGGCCGGGCGCACGTACCACGCCTGCGCAAACTCGCCTTCCAGCACGCGCTCACCGCCGAACACCGTGCCGCCCTCGGCGCGCGCCGCTTGCAGCGTGGCCTGCATGGCGTCGAAGCTGGCCTGGTCGATCAGCGGGCCGACCAGCGTGCCCTCCTTGAGCGGGTGGCCCACGGGCAGGCGCTCATACGCCTTTTGCAGCCGCTCGACCAATGCGTCCTTCAGGCTCGCGTGCACGATCAGGCGCCGCGTGGTGGTGCAGCGCTGGCCGGCGGTGCCGGCGGCGGCAAAGACGATGCCGCGCACGGCCAGATCCAGGTCGGCCGAGGGGGCGACGATCACGGCGTTGTTGCCGCCCAGCTCCAGCAGCACGCGGCCGAAGCGGCGCGCCACGCGCGGCCCCACCTCGCGGCCCATGCGCGTGCTGCCCGTGGCCGAGACCAGCGCCACGCCCTCGCTGTCCGTGAGCAGCTCGCCCACCTCGCGCCCGCCGATCAGCAACTGCAACAGGGCTTGCGGCGCATCGCTGCCGAAGCGCGCGGCGGCGCGATCAAACAACGCGTGCGCGGCCAGCGCCGACAGCGGCGTTTTCTCCGAAGGCTTCCACACCACCGCGTTGCCGCACACGATGGCCAGCGCGAAGTTCCACGCCCACACCGCCACGGGGAAGTTGAACGCGCTGATCACACCCACCACGCCCAGCGGGTGCCAGGTTTCCATCATGCGGTGGCCGGGGCGCTCGCTGGCGATGGTCAGGCCGTAGAGCTGGCGCGACAGGCCGACGGCGAAGTCGCAGATGTCGATCATCTCCTGCACTTCGCCCAGGCCCTCGGAGGCGATCTTGCCAGTCTCGATGGACACCAGTGCGCCCAGTTCCTGCTTGGCCGCGCGCAGCTCCTCGCCCAGCAGGCGGATCAGCTCGCCGCGGCGCGGCGCAGGCACGGTGCGCCAGGCCTGGAAGGCCGCCCTGGCCTGCTGGATGCGCCCGGCCGCGTCGTCGGCGCCGATCTGCGCCACCTGGCCGAGCACGGCGCCGTCGATGGGCGAGACGACGCGCAGCGCGCCCTCGCCAGCGGCACGGGCCTGGATGCCGAAGCGCTCGAGCAGCGCGGCGGTGGTAGGGGAAGAAACGGACACGGGCAACTCCAAAACAGCTAGAAGACCATGAGGGAGGCGGCGTGCTGCCAGGCAACCGCGCCGCGCGAGGGCGCCAAGAATAGCGCGCAGTCCACGCAGTCCATCTGCCCGCACACGAATGTGGGACAGAGAATTGGGGTCAGATTCCAATTAACGCGGCAGCAAGAAATTGGAATCTGACCCCAATTAGAAGGAAATTGGATTCCGACCCCAATTAACAATCAAGGTTGCGCCCGCTCTTGCGGTGATTAATTGGAATCTGACCCCCCATTTTTATTGGGGTCAGATTCCAATTAATTCGTGGTGCTTCAGCTTCAGTCGCCGCGCACTTGCACCGTCTCGAAGCGCTCCCGCACGCCCTCCAGCAGCGCTGCGCTGTCGCCGCGCCAGGCGGGGTGGCCGGGCAGGCGGCAGTGTTGCAGCGCCCAGTGGCGCACGCCCTGCGCGGCCAGGGCGTGGGCCAGGTCGCGCAAGGGCTGCTCGCCGAACAGGGCGGGGTGCCAGGTGGTGCGGCACTCGAAGGGAGTGCCGCCTTGCAGCAGCAGGCGCAGCGATTGCCAGGCGCGCGCGCCGCTGCCGGGGGTGCGGGTGAGGGTGTCGTAGTGCGGCTCGGGCGCCTTGATGTCCAGGCCCACCCAGTCAAGCAGTGGCAGCGCGGCGGCCAGGCGGTCCGGGTACATGCCGCCGGTGTGCAGCGCGGTGGCAAAGCCCAGCGCGCGCACCTGGGCCAAGGCGCCGGGCAGGGCGGATTGCGCCAGCGGCTCGCCGCCGGAGAACACCACGCCGTCCAGCAGGCCGCGGCGCTGGCGCAAGAAGGCCAGCACCTCGTCCCAGGCCAGGGCGGCGGGCGCGGCGGCGTCCAGCAGCTCGGGGTTGTGGCAGTAGCCGCAGCGCCAGGGGCAGCCCTGGCAGAAGACCACGGCCGCCAGCCGGCCGGGAAAGTCGATGCTGGTCAGCCGCGTGAGGCCGCCCACGCGCAGGGCCATGTCGGTCAACGCGGCTCGGCGAAGAAGCGGCGCTCGGCGTGCTCGCCGCGCTTGCCGACGTTGAAGCTGGCCACGGGGCGGTGGTAGCCCATGACGCGGGTCCAGACTTCGCAGGGCTGGCGCTCGGCGTCGCTCAGCTGCAGCTGCGCCTGGGCGTTGGACAGGGCGTGGATTTCGGGCGTGGAAAAGTGGCTCATGGTGGTCTCCTAGCGGTGCGGGTTGAAAAATGCGGTTGCTCTCGTATTGATAGCTACATGCCGGCCGTGCATGCCGGCAAGCGGGAGATTTGGCTGAAAAAGCGGCGCGCAGGCCTCACGCCGCCAGCAATTGGCGGCGCTTGTGCGCCAGCCGCTCGTCGTCGCAGCGCGGGCAATAGGCGTGCTCGCCGGCCAGGTAGCCGTGCGTGGGGCAGATGGAGAAGGTCGGCGTGACGGTGATGTAGGGCAGGCGGAAGTTCGTCAGCGCCCGCCGCACCAGTTCGCGGCAGGCCGCGCCGCTGGTGATGCGCTCGCCCATGTACAGGTGCAGCACGGTGCCGCCGGTGTACTTGCCCTGCAGCTGCTCCTGCCGCGCCAGCGCCTCGAAGGGGTCGTCGGTGAAGCCCACGGGCAGCTGCGAGCTGTTGGTGTAGTAGGGCTGCTCGTGCGTGCCGGCCTGCAGGATGGCGGGCCAGCGCTTTCGGTCTTCCTTGGCGAAGCGGTAGGTCGTGCCTTCGGCGGGCGTGGCCTCCAGGTTGTACAGGTGGCCGGTGGCTTCCTGGAACTGCACGATGCGCGCGCGCACGTGGTCCAGCAGGCGCAGCGCGAAGGCGTGGCCCCAGTCGCTGGCGATGTCGTGCGCGCCGTGCGTGAAGTTGCGCACCATCTCGTTGATGCCGTTCACGCCCAGGGTGCTGAAGTGGTTGCGCAGCGTGCCCAGGTAGCGGCGGGTGTAGGGGAACAGGCCTTCGTCCATCAGCTGCTGGATGCGCGTGCGCTTGGCCTCCAGGCTGTCACGGCCCAGCTCCAGCAGCCGGTCCAGCGCAGCCAGCAGGGCGGCCTCGTCGCCGGCGTGCACGAACCCCAGCCGCGCGCAGTTGACGGTGACCACGCCCAGGCTGCCGGTCTGCTCGGCGCTGCCGAACAGGCCGTTGCCGCGCTTCAAGAGCTCACGCAAATCCAGCTGCAGCCGGCAGCACATGGAGCGCACCATGTTCGGCGACAGCTCGGAGTTGATGAAGTTCTGGAAGTACGGCAGGCCGTACTTGGCCGTCATTTCGAACAGCAGCTTCGCGTTCTCGCTCTCCCAGGGGAAGTCGGGCGTGATGTTGTAGGTCGGGATGGGGAAGGTGAACACGCGGCCCCGGGCGTCGCCCGTGGTCATCACGTCGATGTAGGCGCGGTTGATGATGTCCATCTCGGCCTGCAAGTCGCCGTAGGCGAACGGCATCTCCTGCCCGCCGATGACGGGCACCTGCTCGCGCAGGTCCTCGGGGCAGGTCCAGTCGAAGGTCAGGTTGGTGAACGGCGTCTGCGTGCCCCAGCGCGACGGCACGTTCAGGTTGTAGATCAGCTCCTGCATGCACTGGCGCACGGCGGCGTAGTCCATGCCGTCCTGGCGCACGAAGGGCGCCATGTAGGTGTCGAACGAGGAGAACGCCTGCGCGCCGGCCCACTCGTTTTGCAGCGTGCCCAGAAAATTCACGATCTGCCCCACGGCCGAGGACATGTGCCGGGGCGGCCCCGCCTCCACCTTGCCCGGCACGCCGTTCAGCCCCTCGTGCAACAACGTGCGCAGCGACCAGCCGGCGCAGTAGCCGCTGAGCATGTCCAGGTCGTGGATGTGCAGGTCACCGCTCCTGTGCGCCTCGCCGATCTCGGGCGCATAGACCTGCGTGAGCCAGTAGTTGGCCGTCACCTTGCCGGCCATATTGAGGATCAGCCCGCCCAGCGAGTAGCCCTGGTTGGCGTTGGCGTTCACGCGCCAGTCGGCACGGGTGAGGTACTCGTCCACGGTGGCGGCCACGTCCACGAAGGCGTGCGGCTGGGGCGGGAGGGATGCTGTCATGTCGGGCTCTCTGAACACTACCTATAGCGTTCACTATGCATTGCACACGCTATATGTAGTTTGACCAGACGCAAACCCCGTGGCCACGCCCGGCGGCCTCGGGCGAAAAAAAAAGCCGGCCAACTGGCCGGCTGTAAAAGCAAGGTGCCCTGAAGGCCTTGCCGATGGAAACCTGGGTCAATGTGGGCTCAAGCCGGCGTCCCCGGCCGGCCTGTAGCTATCAATAATGGAGCATCGACGATCAATGCAGCGCCAGCGCCTGTCCGGCCTCCACGCGCGGGTAGAAGTCGCGGTCCTCGCGGCGCATGCGCTCGTACACGCTGCGCAGCGCCACGTTGGCCTCGGCGCGAAAGCCCCCGGGGTCGGCGGCGACGCGCTCGGCGGTGTTCCAGCGCCGGGCAAAGGCCATGAATGCGCCCGCGATCTCGCCCATCTCGTGCTGGAAGCGCGCGCCCAGGCGGGCCAGCTCGGCGTCGCCGCTGGACTGCAGGGCCGGGTACAGCATGCGGTCCTCCACCGCCAGGTGCAGGCGGATGGTGGAGCTGATGGCGACGATGCCCTGGGCGATGGCGCTGGCGTGCTGCGCCGGGCCGGCGTGGCTCAGGGTGCGCAGGGCGTCGATCTGCGCGAGGATGTCCTGGTGCTCGTGCTTGAAGCGGTCGATATTCATGGCGGCTCCTGCAAGGGGGAGGGGAAAGGGCCGGGGGGAGGGCGCGAGGCCCTCCCCGGGGGCGTCAGCGGCGGGCGCCGGCGAGGTTGCCAGTGCCCGTCAGGGGCGCGGCGCGTTCACCGAACAGCACGCCGCTGACCACCTGCCAGCTCACGCACAGCGCGCCGGTGATGAACACCAGGTCGCCGAAGGTGCGCACCCAGCGCAGCGTCAGCATGAAGGGTTGCTGCATGAACTCCTCGCCGCGGGCGTACCACAGGCCTTCCGTCACGCTGGCGTGGAACTGGAACAGGCCGATGGGCAAGAGGCTGGTGGCGATCATCAGCACCAGGCCGGCGTTGAGCCACCAGAAGCCCGTCTTCATCAGCCGCTCGTTGAACACCAGCGTCGGGCGCACGTAGCGCAGCACCATCAGCGTGAAGCCCAGGGCCAGGAAGCCATAGACCCCGAACAGCGCGGCGTGGGCGTGCACCGGCGTGGTGTTCAGGCCCTGGATGTAGTACAGCGAGATCGGCGGGTTGATCATGAAGCCGAAGACGCCCGCGCCCAGCATGTTCCAGAAGGCCACTGCGACGAAGCACATCAGCGGCCACTTCAGGTTCTTCATCCAGGCGGCCTTGTGCTGCAGGCGCCAGTGCTCCCAGGCCTCATGGCCCAGCACGACCAGCGGCACCACTTCCAGTGCGCTGAAGGACGCGCCCACGGCCATGACCGGCGTGGTGGTGCCCGAGAAGTACAGGTGGTGGAAGGTGCCGGGCACGCCGCCCAGCATGAACAGCGACGCGGACGCCAGGCTGGCGGCCGTGGCCATGCGGTAGGACACCAGGCCCAGGGTGGAGAAGATGAAGGCCAGCGCCGTGGTGGCGAAGACTTCGAAGAAGCCCTCCACCCACAGGTGCACCACCCACCAGCGCCAGTACTCCATCACCGAGATGTGCGTGCGCTCGCCGTAGAACAGGCCCGAGCCGTAGAACAGGCCGATGCAGACCACCGACGAGGTGAGCAGCGCCAGCAGGTTCTTGTCCTGGCCGTTGGGGGCCAGCAGGGCGGGGAAGATGGCGCGCGCCATCAGTACCAGCCAGAAGGCGATGCCGGCGAACTTGCCGATCTGCCACAGGCGGCCCAGGTCCACGTATTCATAGCCCTGGTGGCCCAGCCAGAAGTTCAGCTCGGGCGGCAGGATGTGGGCGATCGCCAGGTAGTTGCCGATGAACGAGCCCACGCAGACCACCACCAGCGCCCAGAACAGGATGTCCACGCCGAGCTTTTGGTACTTGGGGTCGCGGCCGCCGTTGATCAGCGGCGCCAGGAACAGGCCCGCGGCCAGGAAGCCGGTGGCGATCCAGAACAGCGCCGCCTGCAGGTGCCAGGTGCGCACCAGCGAATACGGCAGCCAGCGCGAGACGTCGATGCCGTAGAAGGTCTGGCCCTCCACCGTGTAGTGCGCGGTGAAGCCGCCCAGGAAGACCTGCGCGGTAAAGAGCGCCACCACCAGGAACAGGTACTTGCCCAGCGAGCGCTGCGAAGGCGTCAGCGGCACGCGGGTGAGCGGGTCGTGCGCGGGCACGACAGGGTCTTTCTCGTCTTCCTTGCGCAGGAAGGCCCAGCCCCAGATCAAAAAGCCCACGCCGGCCATCATGATGACCACGCTGACGATGGACCACATCACGTTCTCGCCCGTGGGCTGGTTGCCGATCAAGGGCTCGTGCGGCCAGTTGTTGGTGTAGGTGGCGCCGTTGCCGCCGTTGTCGGCAGGGCGCTCGGTGGCTGCGACCCAGGCGGTCCAGAAGAAGAAGCCCGCCATCTGCGCGCGCCGCTCGGCGCTGGGCAGGGTGTCTTCCTTCATGGCGAAGTGCTCGCGCGACTTGCGCAGCGCCGGGTCGTCGCCGAACAGCTTCTCGTAGTACTGCGCCACCTCGGCAATCGCCTTGGCGCGGATGGGCGAGAGCGTCGCCGTGTCCGTCACCGGGTCGTAGGTGTTGGTGCGGTACTCCTTCTTCAGGCGCGCCTTCAGGGTGGCCTGGGCGTCGTCGTCGAGCTTGTCGAACGGCTTGCCGTAGGCCTGCTGGGCCGACAGCTCCAGCCAGGCCAGCAGCTCGCGGTGCAGCCAGTCGGCCGTCCAGTCCGGCGCCTGGTAGGCGCCGTGGCCGAAGATCGAGCCCAGCTGCATGCCGCCCACCGACTGCCAGGCGGTCTGGCCATCCAGGATGCCGTCCTTGGTGTAGAGCGGATCGCCGCTGCCGGCAACCAGCACCTTGCCGGGAATCGGCGGCGCCGTGCGGTACACCTCGGCGCCGTAGTAGCCCAGCAGGCTGAAGGTGACGATCAACACGCCTATCAGCGTGTACCAGTACTTGGCGTACTTACCCATGAAGGGCCTCCATCATCGTGTTGTTGTAGATCGGGGAAAACAAGGCGTGCGCCGCGCCCGGGGCGGGCAGTGGGGGGGAGCAGGAGCGTTGCATTGGCATGGCAGGACAGGTAAACGCGGCGTCACTTGAAAAACATTTCGCCGCACCGGGAAACAAAGCGAAACCCTTGCCCTGTTCTTTGCAAGCTGCGGGCCAGCTGCTGCGCCGCCAAAAATCAAGGGTTTACACGGTCAAGGGTAAAATTAACCCCAATAAAAAAGGGTAAAAAGGACTATTAAAAGGTGAATATGACCGTGTTCGAGGCCGCAGCGCCGGTGTCCGAAGGCGCCCTGCTGGCCCTGTGTACCGACCTGGGCGCCGAGCTGCCGCAGGCCGTGCGGCTGCAGCGGCTGGTGGACGTGCTGCGCGCGCAGTTCTCCTGCGGCGCCGTGGCGCTGCTGCGCCTGCAGGAGGAGCATTTGCGCCCCGTGGCCGTGAACGGCCTGGTCAGCGATGCGCTGGGCCGGCGCTTCGCGGTGGCCCAGCATCCGCGCCTGGCGGCCATCCTGGCGCGCCGCGAGGTGACCTGCTTCGAGCACGACAGCCAACTACCCGACCCCTACGACGGCCTGCTGGACACCCTGGTGGGCGAGCCGCTGCCGGTGCATGACTGCATGGGCGTGGCGCTGCACCTGGACGGCCGCCCCTGGGGCGTGCTGACGCTGGACGCGCTGGTGACCGGCACCTTCGGCGCGCCCGCGCGCGCGCGGCTGGCCCAATGCGTGCCGCTGGCCGAGGCCGTGGTGCGCGTGGCGCGGCTGGAGCAGGAGCTGCGCACCCTGCGCATGGCCGCCACCGCGCCGGGCGAGGGCGCGGGGGGCGAGGCGGGCGGCAGCGCCACGCGCCGCGCCGGCGAGGGCGAGATCGTCGGCGAGAGCCCGGCGCTGTCGCGCCTGGTGCACGAGCTGTCGGTGGTCGCCACCTCCGAGCTGCCGGTGCTGCTGCTGGGCGAGACGGGCGTGGGCAAGGAGCTGTTCGCGCGCCTGCTGCACCAGCGCTCGCCGCGGCGCGCCAGGCCGCTGGTGCACGTCAACTGCGCGGCGCTGCCCGAGTCGCTGGCCGAAAGCGAGCTGTTCGGCCACGTGCGCGGGGCGTTTTCCGGCGCGGTGAGCGACCGGCCCGGCCGCTTCGAGGCGGCCGAGGGCGGCACCCTGTTCCTGGACGAGGTGGGCGAGTTGCCGCTGTCGGTGCAGGCCAAGCTGCTGCGCACGCTGCAAAACGGCGAGATCCAGCGCCTGGGCGCCGACCGGCCGCGCAGCGTGAACGTGCGCGTCATCGCCGCCACCAACCGCAACCTGCGCGAGCAGGTGGCCAGCGGCGCCTTCCGCGCCGACCTGTACCACCGCCTGTCGGTCTACCCCGTGCCCATCCCGCCGCTGCGCGAGCGCGGCAACGACGTGCTGCTGCTGGCCGGGCGCTTCCTGGAGCTGAACCGCGCCCGCCTGGGGCTGCGCAGCCTGCGCCTGTCGCCCGACGCCCAGGCAGCGCTGCGCCGCTACCCCTGGCCGGGCAACGTGCGCGAGCTGGAGCACGTCATCAGCCGCGCCGCGCTGAAAGCGCTCAGCCGGGGCGTGCAGGCCACCGCCATCGTCACCCTGGAGGCCGCGCTGCTGGACCTGGACGCACTGGACGCGCCGCCCGCAGCGGCAGCGCCGGGCGCCGCCCCGCTCCCGGGCCAGCCCGCCGCCGCGCCGGCGCTGACGGCCACGCTACGCGACGCGGTGGACGCCTGCCAGCGCCAGGTGGTCGCGGCGGCGCTGGCGCGCCACCAGGGCCGCTGGGCGGGGGCGGCGCGGGAGCTGGAAGTCGATGCCAGCAACCTGCACAAGCTGGCGCGCCGGCTGGGGCTGAAGGACTAGCCGCAACGCCCCGTCAAGCGGGAATACCCACGAAAACCCCTGTTTGCCGGCACCAGTAGCCGAGATGTTGCTATCAAAAAAATACTACTGGAGCGGCGTGGATGCTTTGCGCGGCGGCGCGCCTGGGCCACCATCGGCGGGTTTGTCCCGCAGCAGGAGTCCGGCATGGCCGTCAGCGTTTTCGACCTGTTCAAGATCGGCATCGGGCCGTCGAGCTCGCACACCGTGGGGCCCATGCGCGCCGCGCGCCTGTTCGTGCAGCGCCTGGCGCGCGCCGGCCAGCTGGCGGCGGCGGCGCGCGTGCGCGTGCAGCTGTACGGCTCGCTGGGCGCCACGGGCCGTGGCCACGCCAGCGACCGCGCCGTGCTGCTGGGCCTGGCCGGGCACGCGCCGGACACGGTGGACGTCGCCGCCATCGACCCGCTCATCGAGCGCATCCGCACCAGCGGCCGCCTGCCGCTGGGCGAGGGCGGCCCGGAGATCGCCTTCGACGCCGCGCGCGACCTGCTGCTGGTGCCCGGGACGACACTGGCCGTGCACACCAACGGCATGCGCTTCGAGGCCTTCGACGCCGCCGGCGCGCTGCTGGACGGGCAGGTGTACTACTCGGTCGGCGGCGGCTTCATCGTCAGCGAGCAGGCCGCGCAGGACGCGCAGCGCCAGGCCGAGCTGGCCCCCGCCACCGACGTGCTGCCGCTGCCGTTCCACAGCGGCGAGCAGCTGCTGGTGCGTGCGCGCGAGGTGGGCGGCTCGATCGCCCGCGTCATGCGCACCAATGAGCGCCACTGGAGGAGCGACGCGGAGCTGGACGCCGGCCTGCTGGCCATCTGGCGCGTGATGCAGGACTGCGTGGCGCGCGGCTGCGAGGCGGGCGGCGTGCTGCCCGGCGGCTTCAAGGTGCGCCGGCGCGCCGCCGCGCTGCACCGGGCGCTGGTCGAGCGGCAGGCCTGGGACCAGGACCCGCTGGCCGTGATCGACTGGGTCAACCTGTACGCACTGGCGGTGAACGAGGAAAACGCCGCCGGCGGGCGCGTGGTCACCGCGCCGACCAACGGCGCGGCCGGCATCGTGCCGGCGGTGCTGCACTACTACTGGCGCTTCGTCCCCGGCGCCAGCGAGGCGGGCGTGATCGACTTTTTGCTCACCGCCGGCGCCATCGGCATCCTGTACAAGGAAAACGCCTCCATCTCCGGCGCCGAGGTCGGCTGCCAGGGCGAGGTGGGCGTGGCCTGCTCGATGGCCGCGGCCGGCCTGTGCGCGGTGCTGGGCGGCAGCCCCGAGCAGGTGGAGAACGCCGCCGAGATCGGCATGGAGCACCACCTGGGCCTGACCTGCGACCCGGTGGGCGGCCTGGTGCAGATCCCGTGCATCGAGAGGAACGCGCTGGCCTCGGTCAAGGCCATCAACGCCGCGCGCATGGCGCTGCATGGCGACGGCACGCACCACGTGAGCCTGGACCAGGTCATCAAGACCATGCGCGAGACTGGCGCGGACATGCTGACCAAGTACAAGGAAACCTCGCGCGGCGGGCTGGCGGTGAACATCGTCGAGTGCTGAGGCGCGCCGCAGCCGGCCCCCTGCCTGCGCCCGGCGCGGTTTGGTTTGCTATTTTTTCAATAGCTGAAAATCATGGAACGGCGCCGGCAGGAGCGGCTTTTGGCTGCAAATAGCGCCGCAGGTACTCCCCGGTGTGGCTGGCGGGGTTCGCCGCCACCTGCTCGGGCGTGCCTTCGGCCACCACGCTGCCGCCGCCGGCGCCGCCTTCCGGGCCCATGTCGATGACCCAGTCGGCGGTCTTGATGACGTCCAGGTTGTGCTCGATCACGACCAGCGTGTTGCCCGCGTCGCGCAATCGGGTCAGCACCTGCAGGAGCAGGTCCACGTCGGCGAAGTGCAGGCCGGTGGTGGGCTCATCCAGGATGTAGAGGGTGCGGCCGGTATCGCGGCGCGAGAGCTCCTGCGCGAGCTTCACGCGCTGCGCCTCGCCGCCTGATAGCGTGGTGGCGCTTTGCCCCAGGCGGATGTACGACAGGCCGACCTCCAGCAGCGTCTGCAGCTTGCGCGCGATGGTCGGCACGTCCTTGAACAGCAGGTAGGCATCTTCCACCGTCAGGTCCAGGATCTGCGCGATGCTCTTGCCCTTCCACAGCACCTCCAGCGTCTCGCGGTTGTAGCGCTGGCCGTGGCACACGTCGCAGGGCACGTACACGTCGGGCAGGAAGTGCATCTCCACGCGCACCACGCCATCGCCCTGGCAGGCCTCGCAGCGCCCGCCGCCTGACGCCTGCGAGACGTTGAAGGAAAACCGCCCCGGCCCATAGCCGCGCTCGCGCGCGGTGGTGGTCTCGGCCATCAGCTCGCGGATGGGGGTGAACAGCCCCGTGTACGTGGCGGGGTTGCTGCGCGGCGTGCGACCAATCGGCGACTGGTCCACGTTGATGACCTTGTCGAAGTACTCGATGCCCTCGATGGCGTCATGCTCGGCCGGCTCGTCGTGCGCGCGGTACAGCTGGCGCGCGACGGCTTTCAGCAGCGTGTCGTTGACCAGTGTGCTCTTGCCCGAGCCCGACACGCCCGTCACGCAGGTCAGCAGGCCGACGGGAAAGGACACGCTCACGTCCTGCAGGTTGTTGCCGCGCGCGCCCAGCACGCGCAGCGCCTGCAGGCTGCCTTGCGTGGCGCGGTGCTCGGCCAGGCGCTCCTTGCGGCGCTGGCTGGCGGCGGTTTCGGGAAAGCGCGATTTCTTCGGTTTGGCGGGAGCGGCGTCCTCGGCCGCTTCGGCCGGCACCGGCAGCCAGGGCGTGCGCCGCGCGGGCACGGCTATTGTCTTGGCGCCCGACAGGTATTGGCCCGTGAGCGAATCGGGGCTGGCCGCCAGATCGGCCGCCGTGCCCTGGGCCATGACGCGCCCGCCATGCACGCCCGCGCCCGGCCCCATGTCCACCACGTGGTCGGCGGCGCGGATCATGTCCTCGTCGTGCTCGACCACCAGCACGCTGTTGCCGATGTCGCGCAGGCGCACCAGGGTGGCAATCAGCCGGTCGTTGTCGCGCTGGTGCAGGCCGATGCTGGGCTCGTCCAGCACGTACATGACGCCCGTGAGGCCCGAGCCGATCTGGCTGGCCAGGCGGATGCGCTGCGCCTCGCCGCCCGAGAGCGTGTCGGCGCTGCGCGCCAGGCTCAGGTACGACAGGCCCACGTCGTTCAGGAAGGTGAGGCGCGCGGCGATCTCGCGCACGATGCGCGCGGCAATCTCGGCCTTGGCGCCGGGCAGGTGCAGGTGCTCGAACCACGCCAGGGCATGGGCCAGCGTCAGGCGGTTGATCTCGTGGATGGCCAGGGCCTCGCCGCCCTCGCCCACCTTCACCGCGCGGGCCTCGGGCTTGAGGCGCGCGCCGTGGCAGGCGGGGCAGGGCTGGCACTGGCGGTAGCGGGCGAGTTCCTCGCGCACCGCCGGCGAATCGGTGTCGCGCCAGCGCCGCTCCATGTTGGGGATGATGCCCTCGAAGGGGTGGTTCTTGACGATCTCCTGGCCCTTCCTCGCGCCGCTGTCCAGCACGTAGGAAAACGCGATCTCCTCGGCGCCCGAGCCGTGCAGCACCACCTGGCGCACGGCCGCGGGCAGCTGCTCGAAGGGCGTTTGCACGTCAAAGCCGTAGTGCGCGGCCAAGCTCTCGATCATGGCGAAGTAGTAGCCGTTGCGCCGGTCCCAGCCGCGCACGGCGCCGCCGGCCAGGCTGAGCTCGGGGTGCGCCACGATGCGCTCGGCATCGAACACCTCCAGCTGGCCGATGCCGTCGCACGCCGGGCAGGCGCCCGAGGGCGAGTTGAAGGAGAACAGGCGCGGCTCCAGCTCGGCCAGCGCGTAGCTGCACACCGGGCAGGCGAAGCGGCTGGACCACAGGTGCTCGTGGCCCGTGTCCATCTCCAGCGCCAGCACGCGGCCCGCCCCTTCGGCGCCGCCCACGCGCAGCACGGCCTCGACGCTCTCGGCCAGGCGCTGGCGCGCATCCGGGCGCACCTTCAGGCGGTCGATGACGACGTCAATGTCGTGCTTTTCCGTCTTCTTCAAGGCGGGCAGGTTCTCGGCCTCGACGATCTGCCCGTCGATGCGAAAGCGCACGTAGCCCAGCTGCTGCATCTGCGCCAGCACTTCGGTGAATTCGCCTTTTTTCTCGCGCGCCAGCGGCGCCAGCAGCATCAGCCGCGTGTCCTCGGGCAGGGCCAGCACGGCGTCCACCATCTGGCTCACGGTCTGCGCGGTGAGCGGCAGGCCGTGCTCGGGGCAGTGGGGCGTGCCGGCGCGCGCGAACAGCAGGCGCAGGTAGTCGTGCACCTCGGTCACCGTGCCCACGGTGGAGCGCGGGTTGTGGCTGGTGGCCTTTTGCTCGATGGCGATCGCCGGCGACAGGCCTTCGATCAGGTCCACGTCGGGCTTGTCCAGCCGGCCCAGGAACTGGCGCGCGTAGCTGGACAGGCTCTCCACGTAGCGCCGCTGGCCTTCGGCATACAGCGTGTCGAACGCCAGGCTGGACTTGCCCGAGCCCGACAGCCCGGTGATCACCACCAGCTGGTTGCGCGGGATGTCCAGGTCGATGTTCTTCAGGTTGTGCGTGCGCGCGCCGCGGATGCTGATGCGCTGCTCGCGCAGGATACGGGCCAGGTAGGCGGCGTCGTCGGCGCGGGCGGGGAGGGTGCCCTCATCCTCGGGCGCGGTGGGAAGCAGGGTCACGGTGGGCTGTGCGGCAGGTAAACCGGCCATGATAGTGAGCGCAGCCAGGGCTGCAGGCTCTTGTGGAAACCGCATGGCCGCACACGCCAGCGACAGCGGCTTCGAGACCGGCGCGGCGCGGGCCGCGCGAGTGGCCACGCCGCGCCTTCACCGCCGTGCGCGCAGGCCGCATTCGCGAGAGCGATGCGCTCAAGAATGCGCTGCGCTTCGTCGCCCGGGCTGCGCCAGGCCGCCCCGTGCGCGGCAGCAGCCGGGCCACGCGCCACAGCCCAGCGCTGCCGCTGCCGTCGATCTCCGTCGCCCATTTGCCCCTATTCAACGCCTGCGCGCCACGTCGCTCGAAGGCGATGGAATTGCCGAACTGCTGCGGGGCACCCCGGCCTGCGGCAGATCCACCAGTGCGTGGCGCAGCTGCGCGGCGGGTGCCTGCAGGGAGACGGCGGGCGGGGAGGCTTTCGCACCCTGCAGGCCGCAGGGGGCTGCTGCGCGAGCATGCTGGCAACCACCGCACCAAGGCCGCGCAAGCACTGCTGGGCGCGCGCCATCGTCTGCAGTCCGCAGTGCATGTGCTCGACCGCGCCACGGCCAGGTGACCGAGCGGCGCACCGGCTCGCAGGGCGGCAGCGGCGGCGAGCAGGCAACCATCGCCAGCTACGCGCTTACCGCGTCGCTGTCGCGTTGAAGGAACCTTTGCGTTTGATCAGCTGGATGGCGCCGCCACCAGAAAAACCACGCAGCCCGGCCGCCCGGCAGCCAGCCCCACAATCCGCCTCCCATGCCCCCCCGCACCATCCCCCTCGTCGACATCGACCGCCCCGACACCTGGACGCACTACCGCGCCGGCCTGTGCGAGTCCTGCAACGCCAACTGCTGCACCATGCCGCTGGAAGTGCAGCTGTCCGACCTGGTGCGCCTGGGCCTGGTCGAGGCCTTTGAGGCGGACAACGTCGAGCCGCGCCTGATCGCCCGGCGTCTGGCCAAGGCCCGGCTGATCGACCACTTCAGCCCGAAAAACCTGCTCTTCACCCTGGCGCGGCGCGCCAGCGGCGACTGCCAGTTCCTGGATGCGCGCACGCGCCGCTGCACGGTGTACGAGCGCCGGCCCGAGACCTGCCGCCTGCATCCGCAAAAGAAAAGCCCGCGCCCCGGCTGGTGCGCGTTCGGCGCCAGGCCGCCGGCGCGCAACTGATCGGCTTGCACCGCAAACGAGCCCAACCATGTACCTGCCAGAACACTTCCGCGAGCAGCGCTCTAGCGAGCTGCACCGCCTGATCCACGAGCACCCGCTGGGCATGCTGTGCCGCACGGGCGCGCAGGGTTTGGACGCGGACCACCTGCCCTTCCTGCTGGACGCGGAGCGCGGCCCGCACGGCACGCTGGTCGCGCACGTGGCGCGTGCCAATGCGCTGCGGCGTGAGGTGCCAGCGGGCGGCGGGCTGCCGGTGCTGGTGGTGTTTCGCGGCGCTGCCGGCTATGTCTCGCCCAACTGGTACCCGTCCAAGCACGAGACGCACCGCGCCGTGCCCACCTGGAACTACGAGGCGGTGCATGTGCATGGCCAGCTGACGGTGCATGACGACGAGCGCCACGTGCGCGGCGTGGTCGCGCGGCTGACGCGCGCGCACGAGGCGGGCGAGGCGCAGCCCTGGAAGATGGGCGACGCGCCGCGCGACTACCTGGACGAGATGCTGCGCGCCATCGTCGGCATCGAGGTTGCCATCACGCGCATCGAGGGCAAGCGCAAGCTGAGCCAGAACCGCAGCGCCGCCGACCGGGACGGCGTGATCGGCCAACTGCAGGCGCGCGATCGGCAGGACCTGGCCGACGCGATGCGCAGCGGCTGAAAAGCAGTTACAGCGTCTCGCGCTGCACGAAGCCCCGCGGCGCCGGCTCGGGCGGCGCCTGCTCGCCCACCTCGACGCGCTCCACGCGCGCCGCGCGCGGGCCCTGGTGCGCCCAGGCTATCAGCTGCTGCACGGCGTGCGCCTGGCCTACGGCCAGCGCCTCCACGCTGCCGTCGCTGCGGTTGCGCACCCAGCCGGCCACGCCCAGGCGCTGCGCGGCCTCGACGGTGGACTGGCGGTAGTACACGCCCTGCACCGTGCCGTGGATGCGCAGGTGGCGGGCGATGGGCGCGGGCAGGTCCGGGCCGGGCGGTTGGGCAGGGGCAGAAAGGCTGTCGGGCATGGCGCCCACTGTAGCGAACGCAGGCCCCTGCGCGCTGCATGTAGGCCGAGCCAGCCGGCGCGCAGGCGGCGCAGGCCGACAGGCCGCGCGGCTGGCGCGTGCTGTGATCGCCGCTCGCACCGGGTGCGCACTCCCCGCCGCCCGCCCACACCATCACCACCGAGGAGCCGCACATGAGCGAAAAATCCGCATCCGTCCACTGGGAAGGCGCCGGCAAGGCCGGCCAGGGCCAGGTCAGCACCGAGACTGGCTCGCTGCAAAAGTACCCCTACGGCTTTGCCAGCCGCTTCGGCGACGACCGCAAGGGCACCAACCCGGAGGAGATCCTGGGCGCGGCGCATGCGGCGTGCTTCACCATGGCCGTCTCGTTCGCCTGCGACAAGGCCGGTTTTGCCACGCGCACGCTGGACACCACGGCCCGCGTGCGCCTGGCCAAGGACGGCGACGGCTTCAAGATCGACCGCATCGCCCTGACGCTGGAGGCCACCGTGCCGGGCATGGAGGACGCGCAATTCCAGCAGATCGCCGGGGAGGCCAAGCGCAACTGCCCGCTGTCCAAGGCGCTGGCCGCCGTGCCCGAAATTACGCTGCAGGCGACGCTGAAAAACTGAATTTTGGGCAAAACAGGCCTTCAGCCGGCGCCAATTCATGATTGTTTGCTGCATTTAATGTAGCAACACCGCCGTGGCGGGAGCCTGCGCTACACTGCCCCCATGCCGTGCCCGCTGTTGCCCCACGCTTGTCCCGCCCTCCAGGGCGCGGCCGGCGTCGTCCGTGCGCAGCAGGCACGCATGATGATTACCACCATGACCACCGCGGCCCCCTGACGCGTGTGAGGTGGCCGCAAAGGCGGCCACTGGTGACTTTTCTTCTCTCTCCCGACGAACGAAAACCCAGCCCGGCCGCTGGGTTTTTTCGTTATGGGCGGCCGCGCTGGCTGCCCGCTGGAAAAAGGAGAGTGTCCGATGCTCGCAGAACCCGCCCTGCTGGAAGAAGCAGAACAACGCCATGCGGCGCCGCGCCAGCGCGCGGCAACCCACGCGCCGGCCGCGCCCGGCCTGCGGCCGGCGCCGCTGCCGGTCTTGCGCGTGGGCCTGATCGGCGCGGGCACGGTGGCCGGCGGCGTGTGCCGGCTGCTGGCGCGCAACCAGGCGCTGATCGGCGCGCGCGCGGGCCGCGCCATCGCCATCACTGCGATCGCCACGCGCAGCCCGGCGCGCGCCGCGCCACTGCTGGCCGCGCACCCCGGGGCGCGCCTGCTGCCCGACCCGCTGGCGCTGGCCCATGCGGGCGACGTGGACGTGGTGCTGGAGCTGGCTGGCGGTGTGCAGGTGCCGCTGCCCTGGCTGCTGGCCGCGCTGGAGCAGGGCAAGCACGTGGTCACCGCCAACAAGGCGCTGCTGGCGCGTCATGGGGCGCAGCTGGCCGCCGCTGCCGCGCGCCACGGCCGGGTGCTGGCCTACGAGGCAGCGGTGGCAGGCGGCGTGCCGGTCGTCAAGGCGCTGCGCGAGGCGCTGGTGGCCAACCGTATCGAGGCGCTCGCCGGCATCCTGAACGGCACCAGCAACTTCATCCTGACGCGCATGGCCGCCACAGGCGCCAGCTATGGCGCCGCCCTGGCCGAGGCGCAGGCGCTGGGCTACGCCGAGGCCGACCCGCAGCTGGATGTCGGCGGCCAGGACGCCGCGTACAAGCTGGCGCTGCTGGCGGCCAATGCCTTCGACCTGCCGGTGCGCGACGACGCCGTGCACGTGGAGGGTATCGCCGGCCTGGAGCCGGGCGACCTTGCCGCTGCGGCGCACCTGGGCTGCGCCGTGCGGCTGCTGGCGCTGGCGCAGCGCGGCGTGCTGCCCACGGGCGGCGAGACGGTGCAGCTGCGCGTGCACCCGGCGCTGGTGCCCCTGTCGCACCCCCTGGCGCAGGTGCAGGGCGTGCACAACGCCCTGCTGGTCCATGCCGACGCCGCAGGGCCGCTGCTGCTGAGCGGCGCGGGCGCCGGTGCCGAGCCCACGGCCAGCGCCGTCGTCGCCGACCTGGCAGACCTGGCGCGCAGCGCGGGCCACCCGGCTGCCGCCAGCGCGATCCCCACCTTTGGCGTGGCGCGCGGCGACGGGCCGGCCTGCACCGTGGCGCCCATGGCGCAGGTGCGCTGCCGGCAGCTGCTGCGCGTGGTGCCGGGCAAGGCGTTCTGCGAGGCCTCGGCCGTGCGCCTGCTGGCGCGCGCGGGCATCGCGGTCCGCCAGCGCGCCTGGGCTGCAGGCGCGGGCGGCGCGCCGGAGCTGCTGCTGCTCACGCAGGCTGCCAGCGACGCGGCGGCGCACCAGGCGGCGCAGCAGCTGCAGGCCTGCAGCAGGGCCACGGTGCGGCGGCTGCGGATGTACGACGGGCAGGATTGACAGGAGCCGGCGGAGCCGGTCCGCTGCCGGGGGCAGCAAGCGCCCGCCGAGGGGCCCCCGGCGCCCGGTTCAACGCTTGAGGCGCTCGCGAGCGGCCTGCGAGGGCGGCCACGTGTCCGTGTCCACCAGCCCGCGCTCCAGGTCCCGGTAGCCCTGCTGCACCTGGGCGTCGGGCTCGCCCCCGGTCATGTCCTTGCTTTGGTCGCGCTCATGCGGCAGATGGGGCTCGGTGGGCGGGGCGCCGGGCTTGGCGGGCGCGTTCAGGTCGATGCCGCGCGGGTCGGCGGGCCGGCCGGGCGGGTCGCGGTCCTGGGGGGACGTGGGCACGGGGGGGGTTGCGGGCATGGCGGATCTCTTGTCCTTGTTGCGGGGCGGCGGCTGGCGGGGCTGCGCGGGCGGCAGCGCGTCGGGGCATGCTAGGCTTTGCCGGCTCCCCGCGCGCGTAGGCCGCAGCCGGGTGACCCCATAGGCCACAGGCTTCGCGCACTGGTCTACCATCCTGGATGAAAGTACAGTAGTTCGGGCATCCCCTCCACGACCTCCGTGCCTTCCACGTCCAGCCTGTTTTCTTCTTCCATGTCCGCGCAGCAGTGGGCCGACGAGGCCCGGCAAAGCTTCGAGGCGGTGGTGCAGTCCACCGCCGGCTTTCGCGTGCGCGGCGGCCAGCGGCGCATGGCCGCCCAGGTGGCGCAGACCTTCGCCAGCGCCGAGCTGGGCAAGGCCGAGGACGACGAGCACGAGCCGCAGCGCGCCATCGCCGTCATCCAGGCCGGCACGGGCGTGGGCAAGTCGCTGGCCTACAGCGCGCCCGCCGTGGCCCTGGCGCTGGCGCGCGGCACGCGCGTGCTGATCTCCACCGCCACCGTGGCGCTGCAGGAGCAGCTGGTGCACAAGGACCTGCCGGCGCTGGCCGAGCACCTGCAGCAGCCGGTGCGCTTCGCCCTGGCCAAGGGGCGCGGGCGCTACGTGTGCAAGCTCAAGCTGGAGCGCCTGGCCGGCGGCGCCAGCGACGACGACGACGAGTGGAGCGGCGAGGGCGACCTGTTCGGCCCCGCCGAGCCGGCCCTGCCCGTCACGCGCCAGGCGGCGCAGGCGCGCGTGAAGTTCTACGCCAGCATGGCCGACGCACTGGCCTCGGGCGCCTGGGACGGCGACCGCGACACGCTGGCCACGCCGCCTGAAGCGCAGGACTGGTCGCCCGTCGCCGCCGAGGCGCATTCCTGCACCGGCAAGCACTGCCCGCTGTTCTCGCGCTGCACCTACTACGACCGGCGCAAGGAGCTGGTGGCGGCGCAGGTGATCGTGGCCAACCACGACCTGCTGCTGTCCTCCATAGGCGCGCGCCTGCTGCCCGAGCTGGACAACTGCCTCCTGATCATCGACGAGGCGCACCACCTGCCGGGCACGGCGCTGGCGCAATTCGCCTGCGAGGCCGACCTGTCGCGCCTGGGCTGGATCGACAAGCTGGCCAGCCGGGCGCTGCGCATCGGCCAGCTGGTGGAGGTCGAGGAGATTGCCGACATCCCGAACCACGCGGCGCGCCTGCGCGCAGCGCTGCAGGACGCGGCGCGGCTGGCCATGGACGTGTACGGCCCCGGCCTCAAGGCCGCGCCGCGCTACGGCAGCGGCGCCGGCCAGCCAACGCGCGCGCGCGTTCCCGGCGGCGCCTTGCCCGAGGCGCTGCTGGAGCCCTTCAGCCAGGCCGTGCAGCACGCCGAGGGCTTTGCGGCGGCGCTGCGCGCGATCTCCAAGGCCTTGCGCGCGGCCATGCGCGACCAGCCCGACGAGTCGCGCCGCCTGTCGCAGCTGTACGCCCAGGTCGGCGCGCTGGCGCCGCGCCTGGAGGGCGTGCACGCCTGCGCGCAGCTCATGCTGCAGGACGCGCCCGAAGGCGCCGTGCCGGCCGCCAAGTGGTTCACGCTGGCCGTCGATGGCGACTACGCCGCCATCCGCGCGCACGCCTCGCCGGTGCTGCCGGGCCAGGCGCTGCGCCAGCACCTGTGGTCCAGCGTGCGCGGGGCGGTGCTGACCTCGGCCACGCTGACCAGCTGCGGGCAGTTTGATTTCTTCCTGCGCGAATCGGGCCTGGCCGGCGACGACGCCGTGCAGACCCTGGCCGTGGACAGCCCCTTCGACTACGCCCTGCAGGGCACGCTGGTGGCGCGCGAGACGCGCGCCGAGCCGCGCGACGTGCAAAGCTTCACCGCCGAGATGGTCGAGGCCCTGCTGACCGACCTGGGCGCGGTCGAGGCCGGGGCGCTGGTGCTGTTCACCTCGCGCGAGCAGATGCGCCGCGCCGAAGGCGAGCTGCCCACCGTGCTGCGCAGCCGCGTGCTGGTGCAGGGCCAGCTGCCCCGGCGCGAGCTGCTGGCGCGCCACCGCGAGCGGGTGGCGGCCGGCCAGCCGTCCATCATCTTCGGCATGCAGTCCTTCGGCGAGGGGCTGGACCTGCCGGGCCGGCTGTGCGAGTCGCTGTTCATCACCAAGCTGCCCTTTGCCCCGCCCGACGACCCCGTGGGCGAGGCGCGCGCCGAATGGCTGCGCGCCGCCGGGCGCGACCCGTTTTCCGAGCTGGTGGTGCCAGCCACCGCCATCCGCCTGGCGCAGTGGGTGGGCCGGGCGATCCGCACCGAGGACGACCGCGCGCACGTCTATTGCTACGACAAGCGCCTGGTGCGCACCGGCTACGGCCAGCGCCTGCTGGCCGGCCTGCCGCCGTTCACGCTGCAGCGCAGCAGCGCCTGAGCCGGCGCGCGCGCGTCGGACAGCCCCGACAGCCGCGCTGGCCCGGCGCCGACCCGCCGCGCCTGCGGCGCCTCTTAAAGTGGCCGTTCACGCTTTTCCAAGCCCAGGACACCCCTTCATGGCCACCACCACCGAATCCGACCGCAAGGCGCTGTTCGAGCGCATCCAGGACATCCGCTTCGGCATGCTGACGCACCGCGAGGCCGACGGCAGGCTGCATTCGCACCCGCTGACCACGCTCAACCAGGAACTGGACGCGCAGGCGCAGCTGTACTTCTTCATTCCGCGCTCCAGCGAGCTGCACCAGCGCCTGGCCGCCGACGGCCAGGTCAACCTGAGCTATGCCGACCCCCGGGAGGACTGCTATGTCTCCATCGCCGGCACGGCCGCATTCATCGAGGACGCGGCGCGCAAGGAAGCGCTGTGGACGCCCATGGCCAAGGCCTGGTTCCCGGACGGGCCGGGCGACCCGGAGCTGGTGCTGCTGGCCGTGCAGGTGCAGCACGCCGAGTACTGGGACGTCAAGGAAAGCCGGCTCACCCAGCTCTACAAGATGGCCACCGCCGCCATGACCGGCGAGCGCCCCAAGGCCCTGGGCGAGCACCGCGAGGTCCACCTCTGAGCCGCCCCGGCGCCCCTGTTTGTTTCACTGCCACCCAAGGAGAACCACCCATGCACCCGCAAGACCAGAACACTGAAAAAGACGTCTCCCCCGAGACCGGCAAGCCCCAGCCCGATGGGCGCAACGACGAAGTGCAAAGCAACGCCAAGGAGTCCGCCCAGCGCCGCGACCGCGAGAACAACGTGGGCAGCGACAACGAGCCCATGGAGCGGCGCGGCACCAACATGGACAAGTTTTGACCCCATGAACGGCTGAGAGCCCGCCGGCCGGATACAGGCGCCGCCGCACGGCGCGCCGGCCCGGCCGCGCAGCGGCCCGCTGCGCATTTGCTACCCTCGGGCCGCATGTGGTGCCACTGCCGCCCCCCTTTCTTCGCCACCGCCGCCTGGGCGCTGGCGGCCGCGCTGCTGTCGGGCTGCGCGGCGCCGCCGGGCGCCGGCCCGCGCGCGCCTGCGCCGGCCTACGCGCGGCTCTCGCCCGAGCAGTCCAGCGACATCGCCATCCATGCGCTGGGCCTGGTCGGCACGCCCTACCGCTATGGCGGCAATACGCCCGAGGGCGGCTTTGACTGCAGCGGGCTGATCGGATACGTCTACCGCCAGCGCGCGGGCGTGGCGCCGCCGCGCACCGTGGCGCAGCTGAGCGGCTTTGGCGAGGCCGTCGACGCAGCCGAGCTGCGCACCGGCGACCTGGTGGTGTTCGGGCGCGGCGCCAGCGCCACCCATGCGGGCATCTACGTCGGCCAGGGGCGCTTCGTGCATGCGCCCTCCAGCGGCGGCACGGTGCGCCTGGATGAGCTGCAATCGCGCCACTGGGCCGCACAGAACGCGCGTTTCCGGCGGCCCTGAGGCACTGGCGCTTCTGCCTCCCACTCCTACCCCCAACCCCCGACTCCCATGCCCCACACGCCCCCCGATACCCACGCCACGCTGGACACCACGCGCATCGACGACGTGCGCATCAAGGCCGTGCGCCCGCTCATCACGCCGGCGCTGCTGCAGGAATGGCTGCCCGCGCCGCAGGCCGCGCAGGCGCTGGTCGAGTCCAGCCGCGCGGCCATCGCGCGCGTGCTGGCGGGGCAGGACGAGCGCCTGGTGGTGGTCGTCGGGCCCTGCTCCATCCACGACCATGGCGAGGCCCTGGAATACGCCCGCCGCCTGCGCGCCGAGGCCGGCGCCCTGGCCGACGCGCTGCTCATCGTCATGCGCGTGTACTTCGAGAAGCCCCGCACCACCGTGGGCTGGAAGGGCTACATCAACGACCCGCACCTGGATGGCAGCTTCGCCATCAACGAAGGCCTGGAGCGCGCCCGCGCGCTGCTCCTGGACGTGCTGGCGCTGGGGCTGCCGGTGGGCACCGAGTTCCTGGACCTGCTCAGCCCGCAGTTCATCAGCGACCTGGTCAGCTGGGGCGCCATCGGCGCACGCACCACCGAGAGCCAGAGCCACCGCCAGCTGGCCAGCGGCCTCTCCTGCCCGGTGGGCTTCAAGAACGGCACCGACGGCGGCGTGCGCGTGGCCGCCGACGCCATCCTGGCCGCGCAGGCGCCGCACGCCTTCATGGGCATGACCAAGATGGGCCAGGCGGCCATCTTCGAGACGCGCGGCAACCAGCACTGCCACGCCATCCTGCGCGGCGGCCGCCAGCCCAACTACCGCGCCGCCGACGTGCAGGCGGCGTGCGAGCTGCTGGCCATGAGCGGGCTGCGCGAGCAGGTGATGGTCGATCTGTCGCACGCCAACAGCAGCAAGCAGCACGCGCGCCAGATCGAGGTCGGCCAGGACGTGGCGGCGCAGATCGCCGCCGGCGACGCGCGCATCACCGGCGTGATGATCGAAAGCCACCTGCAGGAGGGGCGCCAGGACATCGTGGCCGGCCAGCCGCTCAGGCCCGGGGTGTCGGTGACGGACGCCTGCATCAGCTTTGACCAGACGCAGCCGCTGCTGCAGGCGCTGGCCGCCGCCGTGCGCACGCGCCGCGCGGCAGCGGCCGGCCGCCGTTGATGCTACTTTTTAAATAGCAACAAGCCATTGCCGGACGCCGGCAAGCGGGCGATTCGGCCCAAAAACGGGCGCCAGCGCGCGCAGCGGGGCCAAAAGCCCCGCCGCGCCCACCCGGCTGCCGCGCCCGGGCGCGCGGTTGCCGGCCGTTGTCAGCCGCTGTCGGCCAATTGCATCCATTTGCGTTCATTTGCGTCCACAGGTGTTGCCCGTCACAGCGCCGCGCCGTGCGGGCCGGCCCCGGCCGCCGGTCCGGTGTAGGATGGCCCTTTCGCCTGGCACCGGCCCTCACCAGGGCCCGCAGTTCCAGGCGGCCAGTGCCCACGTCATGCCGCCCCGCACCCTCCCCGCTCCCCACCGCCTGCCCCGGCGCTTCGCTGCCGGGCTGCCGGGCCCCGGCCTGCAACCGCCATGGCACGGGCAGCCCGGCCGGCCGCACCACCACGGAGCAGCCGGCGCCGGGTCGTGCGCATGACCGGCGCCGGTGCCCGCGAGCGCGCCAGGCAGCAGGCGCTGCAGGAGGCGCGGGCGCACGCCCTGCTGCTGCAGGTGCAGCAACTGATCACCGACCGCGACCAGCCCCTGGACGCCGCGCTGCGCCAGGCCGCGCAGGTGGCGCTGGAGCTCACCGGCGCCCAGGCCGTGCAGATCGAGGTGGAGCAGCAGGGCGGCGCCGCCCCCCTGCAGGTGCTGGCGGCGCCGCCCGGGCACGCCGCGTCGCCGCCCTCCTGCCTCACGGCGCCGCTGCAGGCCGACGGCGCGCCGCTGGGCACGCTGCGGCTGTGGATGGCGCCCGGCCAGCCCCTGCCCGAGGAGCACGTGGAGCACGTACACCTGCTCGCTGGCTCGCTGGCCGCCATGGTCCAGCTGCGCGAGGTGGACGCGCGCCTGCGCGCCTCCGAGCAGCAATACCGCGCCCTGTTTGCCGAGCACGCACAGCCGATGTGGGTGTGCGAGCAGGGCAGCCTGCGGCTGCTGGCGGTGAACCACGCCATGGCCCGGCAGTACGGCTGGCGCGAGGACGAGCTGCTGGCGCTGGACATGCGCGCGCTGTGGCCCGCCGCGCAGCAGGGCGACGTGGAAGCAGCCGTGGCCCAGGCCGGGCGCGCGCGCGCGCCGGTGCGCTGGCCGCAGGTGCGCAAGGGCGGCGCGCCCATGGACATGGAGGCCGTGCTGGGCCCCACGGTGTTCGAAGGCCGGGCGGCCTGGCAGGTGCTGGCCAGCGATGTGAGCGAGCGCAGCCGCATGGAGGCGGAGCTGCAGCGCGTCAACCGCGCCCGGCGCATGCTCAGCGCCTGCAGCCAGGTGCTGATGCGGGCCAGGTCCGAGGAGGAATTCCTGGACGCCATCTGCCACATGACGGTGCACATCGGGGGCTACGCGCTGGCCTGGATCGGCATGGTGCGCAACGACGAGGGCAAGACCATCCGCATCGCGGCGCACGCCGGCCGCCACGCCCAGCACCTGGCGCAGGTGCAGCTGACCTGGTCGCACTCGCGCAAGGAGGGCCAGGGCCCCGCGGGCAAGGCCGCGCGCAGCGGCCAGACCGTGATCGTGCGCGACCTGGGCAGCGGCGACGGCTACCACCCGCGCGCCGCCGAGCTGGCGCGGCTGGGCTTTCACGCCGTGGTCTGCCTGCCGCTCAAGCATGCCGACCACACCTTCGCGCTGCTGTACCTGTATGCGCCGCAGGTGCTCCAGGTCGGCACCGAGGAGACGCAGCTGCTGCAGGCCCTGGCCGTGGACGTGGCCTACGGCATCCAGAGCCTGCGCGCGCGCAGCGAGCAGCAGCGCCTGCAATCGGCGCTGCTGAAGGTGGCTTCGGCGGTGTCGGCCGGCACCGGCATGCAGTTCTTCGACCAGCTGGCCGACAACATGGCGCAGGCGCTGGGCGCGCAGGTGGCGTGCGTGGCGCGCCTGGTGGAAATGCCCCCGGGGCAGGCGCAGCGGGTGCGCACGCTGTCCTACGTGAGCCATGGCCAGGTGCAGCCCAACGGCGAGCACCTGCTGGCGGACACGCCCAGCCAGCACCTGCTGGTGCACCGCCAGTTCGTGGTGGCCGACCGCGCCTGCGAGCTCTACCCGCGCGCGCCCCTGCTGAAGCTGGCCCAGGCGCGCAGCTACGTCGGCCAGCAGCTGGCGGGCAGCGACGGGCAGCTGCTGGGCGTTTTGTTCGTGGCGTTCTCGCAGGCGCTGGAGCACTCGCAGTTCATCGTCAACATGCTGCAGATCTTCGCCGCCCGGGCCAGCGCCGAGCTGCAGCGCCAGCAGGCCGACGCGCGCATACGGCGCCAGGCGTCGCTGCTGGACGAGGCGCGCGACGCCATCGTGGTGCGCGACATGCACCAGCGCGTCACCTACTGGAACCAGGGCGCCGAGCGCCTGTACGGCTGGAGCGGCGCCGAGGCGCTGGGGCGCAGCGTGGCCGACCTCATGTACCGCGACCCCGCCGCCCTGGAGGCCGCCACCGCCGCGCTGCTGCGCGATGGCGGCTGGAGCGGCGAAATCACCCAGCACCACCGCGACGGCCGGGCGCTGGAGGTCGAGGGGCGCTGGACGCTGGTGCGCGACGACCGCGGCCAGCCCGATTCGGTGCTGGCCATCAACTCCGACATCGGCGAGCGCAAGGCCAGCGAGCGCGAGATCCAGCGGCTGGCGTTCTTCGACCCGCTCACCGGCCTGCCCAACCGGCTGCAGCTGCTGGAGCACATGGGCGCTGCGCTGGCGGCGGCGGCCGACGGCGGCACCGGCGGCGCGCTGCTGTTCATCGACCTGGACAACTTCAAGACCCTCAACGACACCCTGGGCCACGACAAGGGCGACCAGCTGCTGCAGATCGTCGGCCAGCGCCTGCTGGGCTGCGTGCACGGCAGCAGCCGCGTGGCGCGCCTGGGCGGCGACGAGTTCGTGGTGCTGGTGCAGGGCCTGGCCGGCGAGCCGCCGGCGCGCGAGCAGGCCGCGCGCCAGGTGGGCGAGAAGGTGCTGGCGGTACTGGGCGCGCCCTACGCGCTGACGGGCGGCTACCAGGTGCGCAGCACGCCCAGCGTGGGCATCGCGCTGTACGGCAGCGCCAGCCCGACCAGCGTCGGCGAAGTCCTCAAGCAAGCCGACATGGCCATGTACGAGGCCAAGATGGCCGGGCGCAACACGCTGCGCTTCTTCGACCCCGCCATGCAGCGCGCGGTGGCCGAGCGCGCGCAGCTGGAGGCCCAGCTGCGCGAGGCCCTGGCGCACGGCGAGTTCCTGCTGATGTACCAGCCGGTGGTCGATGACACCGGCGCCATCCTGGGCGTGGAGGCGCTGGCGCGCTGGGCGCATCCGCAGCGCGGCGTGGTCTCGCCGGCGGTGTTCATCGCGCTGGCCGAGGAGACCGGCCTGATCCTGCCGCTGGGCCGCTGGGTGCTGCGCACGGCCTGCGCGCTGCTGGCGTCGTGGCAGCGCCAGCCGGCCTGGTCGCACCTGACCATCGCGGTGAACGTGAGCTCGCGGCAGTTCCGCGACGTGGGCTTCGTCGATGAGGTGGTGCGCGTGCTGGCCGAGACCGGCGCGCCCGCCACCCACCTCAAGCTGGAGCTGACCGAGAGCCTGCTGGTCGAGGACATGCAGTCCACCATCGCCACCATGGAGGCGCTGCGCGCGCACGGCGTGGGCTTTTCGCTGGACGACTTCGGCACCGGCTACTCGTCGCTGACCTACCTGAAGCGCATGCCGCTGACGCAGCTCAAGATCGACCAGAGCTTCGTGCGCGACCTGCTGGCGGACGCCAGCGACGCGGCCATCGTCCGCACCATCATCGCCCTGGCTGCCAGCCTGGACCTGCAGGCGATCGCCGAAGGCGTGGAGACCGGCCCGCAGCGCGACTGGCTGGTGGCGGCCGGCTGCACGCAGTTCCAGGGCTACCTGTTCAGCCGCCCCCTGCCCGCCGACCAGCTGGAGCGGCTGCTGCACGAGCGCCTGGGCCCGCTCAGCCGCTGAACGGCCAGAAGATGGGGATGAAGACCACGCCCGCCACCCAGAAGATCAGGTTCAGCGGCGCGCCCACCTTCAGGAAGTCCGAGAAGCGGTAGCCCCCGGCGCTATAGACCATGGTGTTGGTCTGGTAGCCCACCGGCGTCAGGAAGCTGGTGGAGGCCGAGAACATCACCGCGATCAGGAACGGCGTGGGATCCGCGTCCACCAGCCGCGCCACCGACATGGCGATCGGCGTGAGCAGCACCGCCGCGGCCGCGTGGCTCATCATCTCGCTGAGCAGCAGCGCCACCAGGTACAGCACCGCCAGCACCACGTGCGGGCCCCAGGCGGCCACCAGGCCGATGGTGTGGTCCACGATGAACTGCGCCGCGCCGCTGTTGTTCACCGCCGTGCCCAGCGGCAGCAGGCCCGCCATCATGAGCAGGATGCGCCCGTCGATGGAGTCGTACAGGTTGTCCACGTCGATGCAGCGCGCCAGCACCATGGCCACGGCGCCGGCCAGCGCCGCCACCGAGATGCTGGCCAGCCCTAAAGCGGCGCTGGCCACCACCGCCGCCATGACCAGCAGGGCGAACGGCGCGCGCCAGCCCTGGGGCAGCGGCGCGGCGCGCTCGGACAGCACGATGATGGAGCTGTTGTTGCGCAGCCGGCCGACCTCGGACTCGCGCATCAGCACCAGCAGGATGTCGCCCACGCGCAGGCGCACGCCGTCCAGGTGCTCGCGGATGACCTGGCCGCGCCGCTGGATGCCCAGGATCGAGTTGTGCCGGGGCAGGCGCCGGTCCACCGCCTGAATGCTGCGCGCGAGCAGCGGCGAGTTGGACGGGATCATCACCTCCACCATGACCTGCTTGTCGCGCTCGGCCTGCTCACCCTCCTCGCCCTCGCGGGGCGCGCGCCCGCGCGGGTTGGCCTGGCCCTGGAACTGCAGGCCCAGGCCCTCGCGCAGCTTCTCCAGCTGCGGCCAGCGCCCGCGCACCAGCAGCACGTCGCCGGCCTGCAGCTTCTCCGACTTGGGCCACCACAGGCGCTCGTCGCCGCGCCACAGCTGCAGCACGTAGGCCTTGTACTGGTCCGCGATGCCGGCTTCCTCCAGCGTCTGGCCCAGGCTGTCGGAGTCCTCGCCCACCACCAGCTCGGTCACGTAGTGGCCCGACTCCTGCGTCGCCGGCAGGTCCAGGTCGCCCTGGGCCGGCAGCATCCAGCGTCCCAGCGTCAGCAGGTACAGGCAGCCGGCCACCCAGCAGATCAGGCCCAGCGGCAGGAACTCGAACATGGAAAAGCCGCGAAACCCCAGGTCCTTGGCCACCGAGTTGACGATCAGGTTGGTCGAGGTGCCGATCAGCGTCCACACGCCCGTCATCTGCGACACGTAGGACAGCGGGATCAGCGCCTTGGTCGGCGGCATGCCGATGCGCATGCTGGCGTTGATGACGATGGGGATGAACACCGCCACCACCGCCGTGTTGTTGACGAACGGCGCAATCAGCGCCAGCAGGCCGAACAGCACCAGCAGGAACACCGTGGGCGAGCGGCTCCTGGCCAGCAGCCGGCCCACGGCCGACAGCGCGCCGGTGTTCTCGATGCCGGCGGCCAGGATGAACATCGCCGCCACGGTGATGGTGGCCTCGTTGGAAAAGCCGCTCAGCGCCTCGCCCGGCGTGACCAGCCCCAGCAGCGCCAGGCTGATCAGCACCAGCAGCGCCACGATGTCCATGCGCAGCCGTTCGCTGATGAACAAATACATCGCCACGGCGGCGATGCCCAGCACCAGGGCGATCTGCAGCGTCATGGGGCGGCCTCCGCTGGCGGGCACGCCCGCAGGGCACCAGACCACAAAAATGCACGAAAACCGGCTCTTGCCGGCGCCAGCTCAGCGTTTTCAGCTATCAAATTGAAAGTCATGATCCTGCCCGGCGCACCCGGCCGGCCTCCCTCTTGGTTGTTCATTGAAGGTTTTATCAATACATAGTGGTAGTAGTAGAGCCCGGGCAGCGGTGTGGACAAGCCGGTTTTTTCCCGCAGCGACAAGCACTTGCAGCTGCTGCCAGGCTGTGGCCGACCCTGCGTCCGCGCTGTCGCCGCTTTGGGTACAACCTGCGCCTGCGCGCCGCGGCTGTGGATAAGTGGATGGTTGCGAAACCGGCCTCCCCAGGGTTGTCCACAGATCGCACCGGGCGGGGCGGGACGATGCTCTCAAAAATGCAGCGCGTAGCGCAGCTGCACGAAGTTGTTGCCCGGGTTGGGCTCCTTGATGCCGGCATTGGAGACGTGCTGCACGCGCAGCATCAGCTCGTGCTGGCGCTGCGCGCCCAGGCGCAGGCCCGCGCCCAGGTGCGAGGCGAAGTTGAAGCGCGTGCTGAACTCGCGCTCGGGCGTGCGGTAGCGCTTGTCCGAAATGGTCGCGCCGACGCCGGCCTCCAGGAAGAAGGCCGAGCGGCCCTGGTCGGGCGTCAGGCGCAGCACCGGCGTGGCGCCTAGCAGCGTGCTGTGGCCGCTGCCCCCGGGCAGGGCGTCGAACGACCAGCGGCTCACATACAGGTCCCAGTGCCCGCTCAGCTCGCTGCCCCACAGCGCGTAGTGAAACGACCGCCAGGGCAGGGTGGCGCCCAGCGTCAGCGCGTCGGTGTCGCCGCGCGCGCGGCCGGCCTGCAGGTACACGGCGGGGCGGTCCGCCTGCCCGGGCGCCGCGGCGGGGGCCGGCTGCGCCAGCGCCGGCGGGCCGGCCAGCAGCGCGAGGGCGAGCGCGGAAACGACTGCGCCGCCCGTGCCGGTGAAGGCAGACGGGCGGCGCACGATGCGAATGGCAGGCAGGGACATGGCGGGCCGGGGGTTGCAAAAATGTGCAACCACTGTAGAGCGGCCCCCTTGGCGCTCCCTGTAGGCGAGCGCCGCAACGCCGCGCCGGGCGGCGCGGCGGGCGCGGTGGCGGCTTACTGGCCCGTCTGGCCCTGGCCGTGCTGGCCGTGGCCGCGGTGGCCCATCATGCGCGCGGCCTGCGCATCGAAAGTGCGCTGCTGCTCGGGCCTGAGTGCGGCGTAGAACGCCTTGGTGGCGTCGCCCCGGCGGTCCTGCTCGGCCATGCGCTGCGTGCGCAGCTCGCGCATGCGGTCGATGCGCTCGGGCGTGGTCAGCTGCTTCCAGTCCGGGCGCTGGCCCGGCGCGCGGGCATGGCTGGCAGGCTGCATGGCCTGCTGGAAGCTGGCCCAGGCGTTTTCCTGGTCGGGCGTGATGGCCAGCTGCTGCTTGAGCGCGGCGGCGCGGCGCTCGCGCATCTGCTGGCGCTGCTCGGGCGTCATGGTGCGCCACTGGGCGTGCCCGTCCTGCGCAGGCTGGGCCTGCTGGCCGGCGGCAGCGGCAAAGGCCGCAGCGGGGGAGTTCTGCTGGGCCACGGCGGCCGATGCGCCGGCCAGGGCCAGCAACGCGGCGCAAGCGCCGGCAGCGAGGGTGGAATGGGTGCGGGCCATGGTGTCTTTCCTTCCAGGGGTCATTGCGATGCCGGCCAGTGTGCGGCGCCGGTGTTTCGCCCGCGTGTGGCAATGCTGCGCATGTGTAAAGTTGCACCGGGCTGGCGTGCGGTTTTCATGGTTTTCAGGCCAAATCAGGCCCACGCCGGCGTAAAACAACGGCTTATAGCTCGTTTTTTGATAGCAAGAAAGCAGTATTGAAGTGTTCAAGAACATCATCGCCTACCGCATTGCCGAAGGCTGGCAGCCCGACCTGACGGCGGTCGAGGAGGCCCTGGCGGCCACCCCCTTTACCGAGTGCGGCGCCACGCAGGAGCGCTCTGCCGGCTGGATGCCGGCGCGCGGCGAGGCGCACGGCGCACTGGCCGAGAGCGTGGGCGGCCAGTGGGTGCTGCGCTGGCACAGCGAGGCCAAGGTGCTGCCGGCCAGCGTGCTGGCGCGCAAGGTCAAGGAAAAGGCCGAGGCCATCGAGCGCCAGACCGGCAGGAAGCCCGGCAAGAAGGAGTCGCGCGAGTTGAAGGACGAGGCCAAGCTGGACCTGCTGCCCATGGCCTTCACCAAGCAGGGCAGCACCTGGGTCTGGATAGACCGCGAGGCGCGCACGCTGGTGATCGACGCCGGAGCCCAGGGCCGCGCCGACGAGATCACCACCGCGCTGGTCGAGCAGCTGCCCGGCCTGGCGCTGGCGCTCATCGACACCCAGACCAGCCCGCAGGCCGCCATGGCGCACTGGCTGCGCGAGCAGGAGCCCCCGGCCGGCTTTGCCGTGGACCGCGAGTGCGAGCTCAAGAGCGCCTCCGAGGACAAGGCGGTGGTGCGCTACGCGCGCCATCCGCTGGATATCGACGAGGTGCGCGCGCACATCGAGGCCGGCAAGCTGCCCACGCGCCTGGCCATGACCTGGGACGAGCGCGTGTCCTTCGTGCTGACCGAGGGTCTGCAGCTGAAGAAAGTGGCGCTGCTCGATACGGTGCTGGACGGCCAGGACGAGGACGGCGGCTTCGACGCCGACGTGGCGATCGCCACCGGCGAGCTGTCGCGCCTGATCGCCGACCTGGTGCTGGCGCTGGGCGGCGAGGGGCGCAGCGCAGCGCCGGGCGCCGCGCCGGCCCCGGCGGCAGCCGCCGCACCCGCCGCCGCGCAAGCCGGGGACGCGGACGACGCGCCGTTTTAATTCAAGCAGGGCGCTGCAGCGCCGGCACCGCTGCCGGGCTGGCCTGGGCCGCCCCGCTGCCCGCACCTGAAAGAGTCCCGCCATGGCGATGAACTGGGTCTGGATTGGCCTGCTGGTGGCCGGCATCGCCACCGCCGCGGTGCGCGCCGTGCTGGGCGAGGCAGAAATCTTCGGCGCGCTGCTGAAAGCCCTGTTCGACGGCGCACGCTCGGGCTTCGAGATCTCGCTGGGCCTGGCCGGCATCATGGCGCTGTGGCTGGGCCTGATGCGCGTGGGCGAGAAGGCCGGCATGGTGCAGGCGCTGGCGCGCGCGGCCGCGCCGCTCTTGCGGCGGCTGTTCCCCGGCGTGCCCGAAGGCCACCCGGCGCAGGGCGCCATGACGCTAAACGTCTCGGCCAACCTGCTGGGCCTGGACAACGCCGCCACGCCGCTGGGCCTGGCGGCGATGCGCGAGCTGCAGACGCTCAACCGCGAACCTGAGGGCACGGCCAGCGACGCGCAGATCATGTTCGTCGTCATGAACACCGCCGGGCTGACCCTGATCCCGACCTCGGTCATCGCCATCCGCCAGAGCGTGGCCGTGCAGCAGGGCCTGGGGGCGGGCTTCAACGCCGCCGACATCTTCTTGCCGACGCTGCTGGCCACGGCGATCTCGCTGCTGGCGGGCGTGCTGGCCGTCGCCTGGCTGCAGCGCCTGCCGCTGCTCAGGCCCCGGCCGCTGCTGGCGCTGGCGGCCGCCTGCGCGCTGCTGGCCGGCGTGCTGGCGCTGTTCGCGCGCATGCCGGCCGATCAAGCCGCGCGCATCACCGGCAGCGTGGGCGCGGCGGCCATCCTGGCCATCGTGCTGCTATTCGTGCTGGCGGGTGCCTGGCGGCGCATCAACGTCTACGACGCCTTCATCGAGGGCGCCAAGGACGGCTTTGGCGTGGCGGTGCAGATCATTCCCTACCTGGTGGCCATCCTGGCGGCCATCGGCGTGTTCCGCGCCGCCGGCTGCATGGACGCCCTGCTGGCCGTGGTCGCGCGCGGCGTGGCTGCGGCGGGGCTGGATACGGGCTTTCTGCCGGCGCTGCCGGTGGGGCTGATGAAGGTGCTGTCGGGCTCGGGCGCGCGGGCACTGATGGTGGACGTGATGCAGGCGCACGGCGTCGATTCCTTCCCCGCGCGGCTGGCGGCCATCATCCAGGGCTCGACCGAGACCACGTTCTACGTGCTGGCCGTGTACTTCGGCAGCGTGGGCGTGAAGCACACACGCCACGCCCTGGCCTGCGCGCTCATTGCCGACGCGGTGGGGCTGGTGGCGGCGATCGGCGTGGGGTATGCGCTGCTGCGCTGAGGGCAGCGGTTTTTTTCTTCTGGAGGACAGCGCCCGGCCCGGGCGCTTTTTTTTGGCCCGCTGCCGGGCAGGGCGCCCGCCACTACTCTTATCCATTGACTTCAATATTTCAAATTAGTAGTGGTAGTAGAGCAGCGGCCGTGCTGTGGATAAGTGGCATTTCCTTTTTTGTTTCAAATACTTGTGCACACCACAAGCCTGGGGGCCGGGGCAGGTGCGGCGGCGCACGGTTTTGGGGACAAAGGGCGCGGATGCGCGCCGCCTGTGGATAAGCTGCGGCTTGTCCTGCAACGCTGCTCAGGGTTGTCCACAGGACGGGTTTTGGGGTGTTTTTGGGTGAAAAACGCCTCTTGCCGGCGCCAATCAAGCACAGTTAGCTATGAAAAAATGAGTGCCAGCGCAACTGGCCGATAATCGCCAGCGGTTTTTTCTTCCTCCTCCTTCACCATGACCACTGACCAGCCCGGCGCCCTGCTGCCCCTGCCCGACCACCTCTCGATCGACCCGCGCAGCCCGCACCACGCGGCGGCGATCTTTTCGCAGCCGGTGGAGATCGGCATCCGCTTCAACGGCAAGGAGCGCTTCGACGTGCAGGAGTACTGCGTGAGCGAGGGCTGGATCAAGGTGCCCGCCGGTCGCGCGCTGGACCGGCGCGGCCAGCCGCTGCTCATCAAGCTGAAGGGGAGCGTGGAGGCGTTCTACAAGTGAGGTGAACCTTGCGGTGGCCGGTAGCTCTAAAATTTACGTAAACGTATATACATCCGGGAGCCGCCATGCATGCCACCGCCAAGGTCTTCACCACGGGAAACAGCCAGGCCGTGCGCCTGCCACGAGCCTTCCGGCTGGACGCGGCGGAAGTCTGGATCACGCGCAACGAGGCGACGGGCGAACTGGTGCTCAAGCCCAAGCCCGCGCCGGACGACTTGGCGGCCTTCTTGCAGGAGCTGCGCGCCCAGCCGCAGGGCACTGCGCCCTTCATTCCCCCGAGAGACGACGCGCCGGCAGCCGATCCCCTCGCGGACTGGGCGGGCAGCGAATCCTGAAGGCGCGGCCAACATGACGCTGCGCTACCTGCTGGACACCAACATCGTCAGCTACTTCCTGCGCCGCAGCAGCGCCGTGCTGGAGCAGCGCATGGTGCTGGCCCTGCAGCACCAGGAATGCGCGCTTTCAGCCATCACGCGCGCCGAGCTGCGCTACGGGCAGGCCGCCATGGCGGTGGATGACCGACGGCGGATGCTGGTCGATGGCGTGCTGCTGCAACTGCCCTGCCTGCCGTGGACGCACGCCGCTGCTGACCGCTACGGCGAGCTGAAGGACTTCCTGCGCCGCCAGGGCCGGCCCATTGGCGAACTGGACACGCAGATTGCCGCGCAGGCGCTGGCCGAGGAGCTGGTGCTGGTGACCCACAACACACGGCATTTCGCCGCCTTGCCGGGTCTGGCATTGCAGGACTGGATGCTGGAGCAGGACGGCGCGCCGGTGGCTTGACCCTTGCGGCCAGATTCGCAGCGGTGCGCCAATACGCCCGCCCGTCAGCGCCCCCGGAATTCCGCCTTCCTCTTGCCAAAGAACGCCGCGATGCCCTCCTGCATGTCCGCCGTGCGCGCGCTCGCGGCGAAGCCGTCCAGCTCGGCCTGCAGCTGCTCGGGCAGGCTGCGGTCGAAGCTCTGGCGCATCAGGCGGCGCATGCGGCCGTAGGCGCGTGTCGGGCCGGCGGCCAGGCGCGTCGCCAGGGCCGTGCAGGTAGCGTCCAGCTCCTGCCCGGGCACGACGCGGTTGATCAGGCCCATCTGCAGGGCCTGGTCCGCGTCGTAGCTGTCGCCCAGCATCGAAATCTCCAGCGCCCGGCGCAGGCCTACCAGCCGGGGCAGGGCCCAGGAGCCGCCCAGGTCGCAGTTGGTGCCCAGGTTGATGTAGGCCATGTTGAACTTCGTGCCCTCGGCCGCCAGCACGAAGTCGCACATCAGCGCCAGCGACAGGCCGCCGCCGGCCACGGCGCCGTGCACCTGGGCCATCACCGGCGCATCCAGCGCGTGCAGCAGCGCCAGGGCCTGGTTCATGGTGCTGATGAGCTCGCGCGCGGCCTGCTCGACGTCATCCCGCATCGACGCCAGGTCGCCCCCCGCCATGAAGACCCGGCCTGCGCCCTTGAGCAGCACGGCGCGCACGCTGTCATCCGCCGCGATGCCGCGCATGGCTGCCAGGAAGGCCTGCGCCATCGGCAGGTCGAGCGCGTTCAGCGCCTGCGGGCGGTTGAATTGCAGCGTCACCAGGCCGCCCGTGCGCTGGACGAGCAGGGGTGCAGGCGCAGCGTGGCCGGCCGTGGCGGGGGTCATGTCAACTCCTTATTTGATAGCTGAAAGCCGTTGATCCACGCCGGCAAAGGGCCCGTTCATGCATAAAGTGCCTCGATCTCGCCCGCGTAGGTCTTGTAGATGCTCGCGCGGCGCACCTTCATGGTGGCGGTGACTTCGCCGTCGTCGTGGTCCAGCTCCTTGGTGAGCAGGTGGAACTTGCGGATGTGCGCCACCTGCGCCAGGCGGGCGTTGCCGCCGGCGATCTCGCCCTCGATCAGCTGGCGCACCTCGGGCGTCTCGACCAGCGAGCGGAAGTGCGTGAAGGCGATGCGCCGCGCCTCGGCCCATTTGCCCACGGTCTCCAGGTCGATCTGCACCAGGGCCGAGACGAACTTGCGCCCGTCGGCGATCACGATGCACTCCTTGATGAAGGGGCTGGCCTTCATGGCGCCCTCGATCTCGGTGGGCGTGAGGTTCTTGCCGCCGGCGGTGATCATGATGTCCTTGAGGCGATCGACGATCTTGAGCTGCCCGCCGGCCTCCTCGCGCACCACGTCGCCGGTGTGCAGCCAGCCGTCCTGGATGGTCTGCGCCGTGGCCTCGGGGTTCTTGTAGTAGCCGGCGAAGACCATCTCGCCCTGGATCTGGAATTCGCCCGTGTCCGGCGCGATGCGAAAACGCACGCCCTCGATCACCGGGCCGACGGTGCCGGGGGTGACTGCGGACAACCGGTGGCCCGTCACCATGCCGGTGGATTCGGTCAGGCCATAGACCTCGACCAGCGGCACGCCCAGGGTGCGGAAAAAGCGCACCACCTCGGGCGCGATGGGCGCGGCGCCGGTCAGCGCCACGCGCGCGCGGCGCAGGCCGATGAAGTTCTGCAGCGCGCGCAGCACCAGCCAGTAGTGCGCGCCGTAGCTGGCGCGCTCGGCCAGGCTCCACTCTTCGCGCGGCTTGTCCGCCAGCGGCGCGCAGGCGGCCATGGCGCGCGCATACAGCGCGCGGCGCAGGCGGCCGGTCTCCTGCATCTTGATGGTGATGGACGAGTGCAGCTTTTCCCAGATGCGCGGCACGCCCAGGAACAGGCTGGGGGCCACCTCGCGCAGGTCCTCCTGCACGGTGCGGATGGATTCGCCGAAGTTGACCGTGCAGCCCAGGTACAGGGGCACGAAGGTGGTCAGCATCTGCTCGGCCACGTGGCACAGCGGCAGATAGGACAGGTGCGAGGTATGGCCCGCCAGCTGCAGCCGCTCGGCAATGCCCGGCACCACGCCGCGCATGTTGCGCCAGGAAATCATGGCGCCCTTCGGAGCCCCGGTGGAGCCCGAGGTGTAGATCATCAGGCCGATGTCATCGAGCTTTTGCCGCGCCAATAGCTCGTCGATGCGCGCCTGGCTGTGCGCCGCCTCGCCCATTTTTTCCACCTCGGCAAAGGGCACGATCAGGGCGCGCTGCTCGGGGGCAAAGCTGCGCAGGCCCTTGGTTTCCATGACGATGATTTTCTTCAGGCGCGGCAGCTGGGGCAGCGCCTCCAGCACCTTGTCGGTCTGCTCCTGGTCCTCGCAGACCATGATGTCGATATCGGCATGGCCGACGACGTAGGCGACCTCCGGGGATGGGCTGGTCGGATAGACGCCCACGGTAATGCCGCCCACCAGGCCCGCGCCCATCTGCGCGACCACCCATTCGATGCGGTTCTCGGCAATCACGCCGACGTGGCCGCCGGGGGGCAGGCCCAGCGCCAGCAGGCCCTGGCCGAAGTGGCTGGCGCGGCGGTAGTACTGGGCCCAGCTGAAGGGCTTCCAGATGCCGAAGTCCTTTTGCCGGATGGCGATGCGGCCCGCATCCTGCTGCGCGCGCTGGCGCAGCATCTGCGGCAGGGTGAGTTCGGGAAGATTCACGACAGCCACCTTTTGCGCCTCTTGTAGTGCTTGATTTCACGGAAGCTCTTGGCTTCGCCGCTGCCGCCGGTGCCGAGATAAAACTCGCGCACGTCCGGGTCGCTGGCCAGGCGTTCGGCCGAGCCGTCGATGACGATCTTGCCGTTTTCCATGATGTAGCCGCTGTGCGCCACGGCCAGGGCCACGGTGGCGTTCTGCTCGACCAGCAGCATGGAGGTGCCGCGCTCGGCGTTGATGCGGGCGATGATGGAGAAGATGTCTTCGGTGAGCTTCGGGGACAGGCCCAGCGAGGGTTCGTCCAGCAGCATCAGCGTGGGCTGGGCGATCAGCGCGCGGCCAATCGCCAGCATCTGCTGCTCGCCGCCCGACAGGTAGCCGGCCAGGCCCTTGCGGTGCTCGTGCAGGCGCGGGAAGTATTCATAAACCAGGTCGAAATCGGGTTTGGGCGCGCCGGCGCGGCCCGACAGCGCGTAGGTCGAGGCAATGAGGTTGTCCTCCACCGTCAGGTCCTCGAACACGCGCCGGCCTTCCATGACGTGCGACAGGCCCCGGCGCACCAGCTGCTGCGGGGCCAGCTGCGCCGTGTCCTGGCCGTCGAAGGCGATGCGGCCGGCCTCCAGCGTGCCGTCCTCCAGCTCCAGCAGGCGCGAGATGGCCTTGAGCGTGGTGCTCTTGCCCGCGCCGTTGCTGCCCAAGAGCGCCACGATCTGCCCGCGCGGCACGGCCAGCGACAGGCCGCGCAGGGCCTGCACGGTGTTGTTGTAGATGACCTCGATGTTGTTGACTTCGAGGACGGGGAGGGGGTGTTGCTCATGGCGATGTGCGGGGGCGGCTTTTGCTCCTTCCCCCTTTGGGGAAGGCGGGGATGGGGGCCGGCGGGCGATGGGCAGGACGCCTGGAGCTGCGACCGTCGCTGGCCCCCACCCCAACCCTCCCCCAGAAGGGGAGGGAGCAGAAAGGGTCAGAGCTTGATCCAGTCGGAGGCAGCGACCATCTTCTGCGCCTTCATGTCGGCGCGGTACACCCGGCCCACGGGGATGGAGTTGCCGCTGATGGTGATCGGCACGCCGATCAGCCCGCCGGTGTCGAAGTCCTTGATGGAGTTCAGCGCGGCTTTTGAGGTTGTCGCCGGTGAGCGGCTTGTTCGCCTCCAGCGTGCGCTTGGCCGACTCCAGGAACAGCATGGCGGCCAGGAAGCCCTGGGTGTAGGCCGTGCTCTGGTACTCCGGGCGCATGGCGCGGATCTTTTCCAGCATCGGCGCCTTTTCCGTGTCGTAGTAGTAGCGGTAGGGCATCACGCCCATAAAGCCCTCGCCGTCCGGGCCCATCTTCATGACGGTGGAGCTGTCCATGGTCCAGAAGGTGCCCATCCACTTGCTGGTCATGCCCTGCTGCTTGCCCTGGGTGATGAACTCGGGGATGGGCGCCAGGATGTAGCCGTGGAAGATGGTGTAGTCGGGCGCGGCGCGGCGCAGCTTGATGACCTTCGGTGGACACGTCCACGCTGCCGGCGGGCGTCATGATCTTGACGGGCACCGACAGGCCCAGTTTCTTGGCCAGCGCCTCGCTGGATTCGATGGGGTCGCGGCCGAACTCGGAGTCGGAATAGACGAAGGCCACCTTGGCGCCCGGCTTTTCCTTGGCGATGTGCTTGAGCAGGATGCCGAACATCTCGGTGTAGTCCGGCCCGACCAGGAACTGGTGCGGGTACTTCTTGGGGTCGTTCAGCTCGGTGGCGAACGAGGCGCCGGCCATGAGGATGTTGCCGTTGCGGTCCAGCTCGGGGTTGATGGTCTTGGCAAAGCCGGTGGAGTCGCCGTAGTACAGATTCACCTTGTTCTGGCTGGTGATCTTCTTGAACGCGGCCACCGACACGTCGACCTTGTAGCCCGTGTCCTCGGGCACGTATTTCACCTTGCGGCCCTTGATGCCGCCGGGGTCGTTGACGATCTTCACGTAGTCCTGGATGCCGGCATTAATGCCCACGCCGGCAAAGGCGAACACGCCCGTCATGGGGATGGAGCCGCCGATGACGATCTCGTCGGCGCCCTGGGCCAGCACCGACAGCGGCTGGGTGAGCGCGGCCGCGCCGGCGGCTGCGGCCGTGAGCATGATGCTGCGGCGGCGGGTGGAAATGCGTTGCTGTGCCATGTCTGTCTCCTGGTTTGCGGGGTGGGTCAATTGCGGAAGGGCCACAGGTGGAAGAACCGGCGCGTGCGGCGCCACATTTCTGCGAGCCCCAGCGGCTCGAAGACCAGAAAACCGATGATCAGCGCGCCAAAGATCACCAGGCGCACGGGCGAGAGGAACACCGTCAGATCCGTGCCGCCGGGCAGCAGGTCGACGATCAGCTTGAGCACTTCGGGCACCAGCGTCATGAACACCGCGCCCAGCACGCCGCCCAGGATCGAGCCGATGCCGCCGACGATGATGGCGGCCAGGAAGAAGATCGACAGCGACAGCGGAAAGCTCTCGGGCGTCACCACGCGGAAGAAATACGCCCACAGCCCGCCAGCCACGCCGGCGTAGAACGACGACAGGCCGAACGACAGCAGCTTGTATTGCAGCAGCGGAATGCCCAGCACCTCGGCCGAGATGTCGCGGTCGCGGATCGCGATGAAGGCGCGGCCGATGCGCGTGCGAAACAGGTTCGCCGCGCCCAGCAGCATCAGCACGGTGACGGGAACGATCAGCCAGTACAGGCGAAACGAGGTGTCGAGCACGGCGCCGAACAGTTGGCCGGGCTGCATGGACAGCCCGGCCGTGCCGCCGGTGATGGAGAAGTTGGCGAACAAAAAGTGCGCGATGAACGACGCCGCGATGGTCACGATGGCCAGGTACAGCCCCTTGACGCGCAGCGACGGGATCCCCACCACCATGCCGCCCAGCATGGCGACGAAGCCCCCGGCCAACAGGTTCAGCAGCAACGGCGTGCCCCAGCGCGCCTGCAGGATCGCCACCGTGTACGCGCCCAGCCCCATGAACGCCGCCTGCCCCAGGCTGACCAGCCCCGTATAGCCGGTGAGGATGTTCAGCCCCGTGCTGCTGGCGACGTTGATGGCGATGAGGCAGGCCAGGTAGAGCCAGTAGTCGCTGGCGACGAAGGGGAAGGCCACGAGCAGCACGGCTGCAATGCCCAGCCAGACGTGCTGCGTGCGCGAGTCGAACAGCGCGGCGTCGGCGACGTAGGTTTCCTTGAAGGTTCCGATGCGCATGTCAGTGGGGAGTGAGGAGTGTCTGGGTGGGCCTCCCTCCCCCTCTGGGGGAGGGCTGGGGTGGGGGCCAGCGACGGTTGAGGGACCAAGTTCCGCGCCCACTGCGGGCCTGCCCCCATCCCTGCCTTCCCCCACAGGGGGAAGGAGCAAGTCAGAGTGAGCCTCATAGTCTTTCGATCTCCCGCGTGCCGAACAGGCCATAGGGCCGCGCCATCAGGATGGCCACCAGCACGATGAAGGTCGCCAGCAGTTTGTATTCGCCGCCCAGGTAGGCGCCGGCCAGCGCCTCCACCAGGCCGACCAGCACGCCGGCGACCAGCGCGCCCAGCACGCTATCGAGCCCGCCGACGATCACGACCACCAGCACCGACAGGCCGAACACGCCCATGGAGGACGAGATGCCGCCGATGGAGCCGACGATGATCCCGGACACCGCGGCCAGCATGGCGGAGACCACCCAGGCCAGCGAGAACACGCGCGGCACGTTGATGCCCACCGAGTACGCCGCCCCCTGGTCGCTGGCCGTGGCGCGCAGCGCCACCCCGCCGCGCCAGTAGCGAAACACCAGCAGCACGGCGGCGATGAACACGGCGGCGATGACCGCGCCCCAGAACACCTTGGGCGCCAGGAAAGCCTCGCCGATCATGATGGGCTTGGTGGGCATGAAGTCCGGCAGGCGACGCTGGTCGGCGCTCCAGATCATCTCCACCAGCCCGACCAGCACCGAGCCCAGGCCCACGGTGACCATGAAGGCCGAGATCGGCGGCTCGCCCAGCAGCGGGCGGATCATGGTGCGCTCGATGACGGCGCCCAGCAGCCCGCTGGCCAGCACGGCAGCGGGGATGGCCAGCCACAGCGGCAGCGACCACATGGCCGCGAAGGTGAAGAACAGATAGGCCCCGGCCATCAGCATCTCGCCGATGGCGATGTTCACCACCCGCGTGGCCTTGTAGACCATGACGAAGGCCAGGGCGGCCAGCGCGTACAGCCCGCCGCTGGCGATGCCGGTGAGGCTGATCTCGAACAGGTACGCCCAATCCATCATGCGGCCCCCTGCGCAGCGGGTGCGGGCGCGCGCCCGGCGGCGGCCTGCAGCTTGGCGCGCAGCGCGCCCACGTCGCCCGAGCCGAGATAGGCACGCGCCACCTCCGGGTCGGCCTGCACCACGGCCGGCGTGCCCTGGGCGATGACCTGGCCGAAGTTCAGCACCACGACGTGGTCCGACAGGTCCATCACCATGCCCATGTCGTGCTCGACCATCAGCACCGTGGCGCCCCACTCGGCGCGCACGTCCAGGATGAAGCGCGCCATGTCCTCGGTCTCCTCGCGGTTCATGCCGGCCACAGGTTCATCGAGCATCAGCACTTCGGGCTGCATGGCCAGGGCCCGGGCCATCTCGACGCGCTTTTGCAGGCCGTAGGGCAGGGCGGCAACGGGGGCGTGGCGGATGTGGTCGATTTCCAGGAAGTCGATGATGCGCTCCTCGATGTCGCGGCGCAGCTCGGCTTCTTCGCGGCGCGCGCGGCCGACGTACAGCAGGGCGTCCAGCACATTGGTCTTCAGGTGCGCGTGGCGGCCGAGCTTGATGTTGTCCAGCACCGTCATGCCGCGGAACAGCGCGATGTTCTGGAAGCTGCGCGCCAGGCCCAGCCGCGCGCGCTCGGGCGGCGGGGTGCGGGTGATGTCCTGGCCTTTGAACCGGATGCTGCCGGCCGTGGGGCGGTAGAAGCCCGAAATCGTGTTGAACAGCGAGGTCTTGCCCGCGCCGTTGGGGCCGATGACGGCGGTGATCGAGCCGCGCTGCACGCCAAAGCCCACGCCCGAGAGCGCGCGCACGCCGCCAAAGGCCAGCGTCACGCCGTCCACCTGCAACAGCGGCGGGGCGGCGGCCTGCATGCCGGGCGCGGGGCTTGTCTCCATCGGTGTCCTCTAGGGGTTTGTGCGCAATCAGCAAGGGTTTACTGATGCGTAGACTGGTTACTTTGGAGTAGATTCTTGAGGTTGCCGCGCTGCAGCGGCATCGGGATTTACCCGCCCACCAGGGTTACCCATATGGCACCGACCACACCCCGACAACCCGCCGGCAGCGGCGCGCCAGCTGCCAAGGCGCCGGCACGCAGGCGCGCCGCGCCCGCCGCCGCCCCGTCGCCCTGGGCCGCCGCAGACGACCGCCAGCGCCAGCGCGAGGCCAAGCGCAACGCCGTGCTGACCACCGCCGCCGAGCTGTTCAACGAGCGGGGCTTCCACGCCACCTCGCTGGACGACATCGCCGCGCGGCTGCACGTGAGCAAGCCCACGCTGTACTACTACGTCAAGAACAAGGACGAGATCCTGCTGGCCTGCGTGAGCAAGGGCCTGGACATGACGCTGGCCGGCATCGAGGCCTCGCGCGCCGCCGGCGGCAACGCGCTGGAGCAGCTGCGCGCGTGCATGCAGGTGTACGCCGGCATCGTCATGCAACCCTTTGGCATGTGCCTGATCCGCGTGGGCGACGAGGAAGTGCCCGAGCCGGCCCGCACCGAGCTGCGGCGGCTGAAATCCGAGATCGACCTGGCGTTTCGCCGCTTGGTGGCGCAAGGGGGCGCAGGAGGGTTTGCTGGCGCCTTGCGACCCGAAGCTGACGGCCTTCGTGATCGCGGGCGCCTTGAGCTGGATTGGCCGCTGGTACCAGGCGGGCGGAAGCCTCTCGCCCGAGCAGATCGCGCAGCAGTGCATCGACACCCTGCTCGCCGGTGTCCTGGCGCGCGAAGCTACTCCAGCGCCGCGATGACGAGCAGCACGAAGCCCGCCACCGCGATCAGGGCGTGCACGTAGATGATGGGCTTGGGCAGCAGCTGGCGCTTTTCCTGGTAGCCCAGGTTCAACAGCAGGCCGCCCAGCGAGGCGATGACCAGCAGCACCACGGCCCACAGCGCAAACCGTGGCAGGCCGACGGTGAAGGCGCCGAACAGCAGCAGCGTCAGGCCCGCCGCGGCCAGCAGGCCGTGCGCCATGGCCAGCCATGCGGGCGGGTTGTGGTCGGCCGACAGGCGTATGCCCGCCATGATCAGGCCCCCTGCGGCGGCGAGGCCCAGCAGGGTGATGGCGGTCCAGAGAAGTACGGCGAGAGTCATGGCAGCTCCTTCAGGTCGATTGACGCAAGGGAGTGCCATGCGCCCGCCGCGTGGCGGAACAGGGACGCTCCCGAGACCTGCACGCGACCCCGAACGGGGCAGGGGGCGTGCAGGTGCCGGGCTTGGCGTGTGCAAGGCGGGGCGCTGCGCGGCAACGCCGGGTGGGTGCGCAGGCAGTTGCAGACGTGCTGCTCGGCTGGCCCCATGGTCGCGTCGAACGCGGCCGCATTCAAGCAAAACGCGGCATTCGCCGGCTTCGTCCGACAACTGGGCTGTGAGCGCTGCGCCTTCGCCCGCCGAAAAGCGTATGGGCCGGGCTACAGCGCCATCGACGGCCGCTCGGCCATCTTCGCGCGCCAGCGCAGCAGGTGCGCGTGCCGCTCCTCCTGCGGTTTTTGCTTGACGATGCGCGCGAAGTCCACCGCCACCACGGCCGTGATGTCGGCGACGCTGAAGCGTCTGCCGGCGACGAATTCGCGGCCATCCAGCCGCGCGTTCAGCATGTCGAAAAAGTGCCCCACGCGCGCCAGGCCGCGCTCGGCCAGCTGCGGGATCTGCTCGTAGTTGTGGCTGCCCGGCAGCGCCCGCCCGGCCATGGCCGGCGCGCTGTTGCGCAGCGCCTCGGCGATGGCCATCAGGCCTTCGAACTCGACGCGCCAGTTCCAGCTGGCGATGTCGGCCTTTTCCTCGGGCGTGCTGCCGAAAAGCGGCGGCTCGGGAAAGCGCGCCTCCAGGTAGGCGGCAATGCCGGCGTTGTCGGCCAGCACCAGGCCGCCTTCGGTACGCAGCGCCGGCACGGTGCACTGCGGGTTGATGCGGCGAAACGCTTCGCCCAGCTGCTCGCCGCTGCGCAAGTCCACCTGCACGGTGTCGTGGGCGATGCCCTTCTCGGCCAGGAAGATGCGCGCGCGGCGCGGGCTGGGCGCCGTGGCGCAGTCGTACAGGGTCAGCATGGCTTTTTGTCTCCTGGGGTGGTGCCGCTCAGGCAGCGGGGTTCAGCTTGTCCTGGGTGCGGGTGTCGAAGTCGCTGGCATCGTGGCGCTCGTGCAGCTGGCTCTCGGGCGCGCCGAAGGTGCGGTTGACCTTGCGCCCGCGCTGCACCGCCGGGCGTTTGGCTATTGCGTCGGCCCAGCGCAGCACGTGCGTGTACTCGTGCGCCTGCAGGAACTCGCCGGCCTCGTAGAGCTGTCCCTTGGCCAGTGCGCCGTACCAGGGCCAGGTGGCGATGTCGGCCACGGTGTAGTCGCTGCCCGCCAGGTATTCATGCTCGGCCAGGCGGCGATCAAGCACGTCCATCTGGCGCTTGACCTCCATGGCGTAGCGGTCGATGGCGTATTCGATCTTGAACGGCGCGTAGGCATAGAAGTGCCCGAAGCCGCCGCCCAGGAAGGGCGTGCTGCCCACCTGCCAGAACAGCCAGGACAGGCACTCGGCACGTTGCGCAGGATCGGTTGGCAAAAGGCGCTGAACTTCTCCGCCAGGTGCATCAGGATGGCGCCGGACTCGAACACGCGCACGGGCTGCTGAGGATCGCTGCGGTCCAGCAGCGCGGGGATTTTCGAATTCGGATTGACGCCCACGAAGCCGCTGCCGAACTGCTCGCCCTCGTGGATGCGGACCAGCCAGGCGTCGTACTCGGCGCCGGCGTGGCCCAGTGCTAGCAGCTCCTCGAGCATCACGGTCACCTTGACGCCATTGGGCGTGCCCAGCGAATACAGCTGCATGGGATGGCGGCCCACCGGCAGCTCGCGCTCGTGCGTGGCGCCGGCGATGGGGCGGTTGATGCTGGCGAAGCGGCCGCCACTTTCTTTGTTCCATTGCCAGATGGCGGGCGGGGTGTAGGGCGTGAGATCGGTCATGGCGAAGAGCAAGAGTGGGCGAGAGAACAGGTCTTTTACCCCATGCGTGCGCTGCCCGCAGCCGCCTGGCGCCAGCGGACGCAGACCAGGCGGCAAGGATGGCTACGGACGTTGTGCGGCTGCATTCGCAAGGTTTTTAGGCTCTAGTAGCAATACGCAACCGAACCAAGTAGAAGGCACATTTACGTATTGCTACTAGAGCCTAAAAACCTTGCGAATGCAGCCGCACAACGTCCGTAGCCATCCTTGCCGCCTGGTCTGCGTCCGCTGGCGCCAGGCGGCTGCGGGCAGCGCACGCATGGGGTAAAAGACCTGTTCTCTCGCCCACTCTTGCTCTTCGCCATGACCGATCTCACGCCCTACACCCCGCCCGCCATCTGGCAATGGAACAAAGAAAGTGGCGGCCGCTTCGCCAGCATCAACCGCCCCATCGCCGGCGCCACGCACGAGCGCGAGCTGCCGGTGGGCCGCCATCCCATGCAGCTGTATTCGCTGGGCACGCCCAATGGCGTCAAGGTGACCGTGATGCTCGAGGAGCTGCTAGCACTGGGCCACGCCGGCGCCGAGTACGACGCCTGGCTGGTCCGCATCCACGAGGGCGAGCAGTTCGGCAGCGGCTTCGTGGGCGTCAATCCGAATTCGAAAATCCCCGCGCTGCTGGACCGCAGCGATCCTCAGCAGCCCGTGCGCGTGTTCGAGTCCGGCGCCATCCTGATGCACCTGGCGGAGAAGTTCAGCGCCTTTTTGCCAACCGATCCTGCGCGCAACGTGCCGAGTGCCTGTCCTGGCTGTTCTGGCAGGTGGGCAGCACGCCCTTCCTGGGCGGCGGCTTCGGGCACTTCTATGCCTACGCGCCGTTCAAGATCGAATACGCCATCGACCGCTACGCCATGGAGGTCAAGCGCCAGATGGACGTGCTTGATCGCCGCCTGGCCGAGCATGAATACCTGGCGGGCAGCGACTACACCGTGGCCGACATCGCCACCTGGCCCTGGTACGGCGCACTGGCCAAGGGACAGCTCTACGAGGCCGGCGAGTTCCTGCAGGCGCACGAGTACACGCACGTGCTGCGCTGGGCCGACGCAATAGCCAAACGCCCGGCGGTGCAGCGCGGGCGCAAGGTCAACCGCACCTTCGGCGCGCCCGAGAGCCAGCTGCACGAGCGCCACGATGCCAGCGACTTCGACACCCGCACCCAGGACAAGCTGAACCCCGCTGCCTGAGCGGCACCACCCCAGGAGACAAAAAGCCATGCTGACCCTGTACGACTGCGCCACGGCGCCCAGCCCGCGCCGCGCGCGCATCTTCCTGGCCGAGAAGGGCATCGCCCACGACACCGTGCAGGTGGACTTGCGCAGCGGCGAGCAGCTGGGCGAAGCGTTTCGCCGCATCAACCCGCAGTGCACCGTGCCGGCGCTGCGTACCGAAGGCGGCCTGGTGCTGGCCGACAACGCCGGCATTGCCGCCTACCTGGAGGCGCGCTTTCCCGAGCCGCCGCTTCGGCAGCACGCCCGAGGAAAGGGCCGACATCGCCAGCTGGAACTGGCGCGTCGAGTTCGAAGGCCTGATGGCCATCGCCGAGGCGCTGCGCAGCAGCGCGCCGGCCATGGCCGGGCGGGCGCTGCCGGGCAGCCACAACTACGGAGCAGATCCCGCAGCTGGCCGAGCGCGGCCTGGCGCGCGTGGGGCACTTTTTCGACATGCTGAACGCGCGGCTGGATGGCCGCGAATTCGTCGCCGGCAGACGCTTCAGCGTCGCCGACATCACGGCCGTGGTGGCGGTGGACTTCGCGCGCATCGTCAAGCAAAAACCGCAGGAGGAGCGGCACGCGCACCTGCTGCGCTGGCGCGCGAAGATGGCCGAGCGGCCGTCGATGGCGCTGTAGCCCGGCCCATACGCTTTTCGGCGGGCGAAGGCGCAGCGCTCACAGCCCAGTTGTCGGACGAAGCCGGCGAATGCCGCGTTTTGCTTGAATGCGGCCGCGTTCGACGCGACCATGGGGCCAGCCGAGCAGCACGTCTGCAACTGCCTGCGCACCCACCCGGCGTTGCCGCGCAGCGCCCCGCCTTGCACACGCCAAGCCCGGCACCTGCACGCCCCCTGCCCCGTTCGGGGTCGCGTGCAGGTCTCGGGAGCGTCCCCTGTTCCGCCACGCGGCGGGCGCATGGCACTCCCTTGCGTCAATCGACCTGAAGGAGCTGCCATGACTCTCGCCGTACTTCTCTGGACCGCCATCACCCTGCTGGGCCTCGCCGCCGCAGGGGGCCTGATCATGGCGGGCATACGCCTGTCGGCCGACCACAACCCGCCCGCATGGCTGGCCATGGCGCACGGCCTGCTGGCCGCGGCGGGCCTGACGCTGCTGCTGTTCGGCGCCTTCACCGTCGGCCTGCCACGGTTTGCGCTGTGGGCCGTGGTGCTGCTGGTCATCGCCTCGCTGGGCGGCCTGCTGTTGAACCTGGGCTACCAGGAAAAGCGCCAGCTGCTGCCCAAGCCCATCATCTACGTGCACGCCCTGATCGCGGTGGCGGGCTTCGTGCTGCTCGTCATCGCGGCGCTGGAGTAGCTTCGCGCGCCAGGACACCGGCGAGCAGGGTGTCGATGCACTGCTGCGCGATCTGCTCGGGCGAGAGGCTTCCGCCCGCCTGGTACCAGCGGCCAATCCAGCTCAAGGCGCCCGCGATCACGAAGGCCGTCAGCTTCGGGTCGCAAGGCGCCAGCAAACCCTCCTGCGCCCCTTGCGCCACCAAGCGGCGAAACGCCAGGTCGATCTCGGATTTCAGCCGCCGCAGCTCGGTGCGGGCCGGCTCGGGCACTTCCTCGTCGCCCACGCGGATCAGGCACATGCCAAAGGGTTGCATGACGATGCCGGCGTACACCTGCATGCACGCGCGCAGCTGCTCCAGCGCGTTGCCGCCGGCGGCGCGCGAGGCCTCGATGCCGGCCAGCGTCATGTCCAGGCCCTTGCTCACGCAGGCCAGCAGGATCTCGTCCTTGTTCTTGACGTAGTAGTACAGCGTGGGCTTGCTCACGTGCAGCCGCGCGGCGATGTCGTCCAGCGAGGTGGCGTGGAAGCCCCGCTCGTTGAACAGCTCGGCGGCGGTGGTCAGCACGGCGTTGCGCTTGGCCTCGCGCTGGCGCTGGCGGTCGTCTGCGGCGGCCCAGGGCGACGGGGCGGCGGCGGGCGCGGCGCGCCTGCGTGCCGGCGCCTTGGCAGCTGGCGCGCCGCTGCCGGCGGGTTGTCGGGGTGTGGTCGGTGCCATATGGGTAACCCTGGTGGGCGGGTAAATCCCGATGCCGCTGCAGCGCGGCAACCTCAAGAATCTACTCCAAAGTAACCAGTCTACGCATCAGTAAACCCTTGCTGATTGCGCACAAACCCCTAGAGGACACCGATGGAGACAAGCCCCGCGCCCGGCATGCAGGCCGCCGCCCCGCCGCTGTTGCAGGTGGACGGCGTGACGCTGGCCTTTGGCGGCGTGCGCGCGCTCTCGGGCGTGGGCTTTGGCGTGCAGCGCGGCTCGATCACCGCCGTCATCGGCCCCAACGGCGCGGGCAAGACCTCGCTGTTCAACACGATTTCGGGCTTCTCACCGCCCCACGGCCGGCAGCATCCGGTTCAAAGGCCAGGACATCACCCGCACCCCGCCGCCCGAGCGCGCGCGGCTGGGCCTGGCGCGCAGCTTCCAGAACATCGCGCTGTTCCGCGGCATGACGGTGCTGGACAACATCAAGCTCGGCCGCCACGCGCACCTGAAGACCAATGTGCTGGACGCCCTGCTGTACGTCGGCCGCGCGCGCCGCGAAGAAGCCGAGCTGCGCCGCGACATCGAGGAGCGCATCATCGACTTCCTGGAAATCGACCACATCCGCCACGCCCCCGTCGCCGCCCTGCCCTACGGCCTGCAAAAGCGCGTCCAGATGGCCCGGGCCCTGGCCATGCAGCCCGAAGTGCTGATGCTCGATGAACCTGTGGCCGGCATGAACCGCGAGGAGACCGAGGACATGGCGCGCTTCATCCTGGACGTGCGCGCCGAGTGGGGCGCCACGGTGCTGATGGTCGAGCACGACATGGGCATGGTGATGGACCTGTCGGACCACGTGGTGGTGCTGAACTTCGGCCAGGTCATCGCCCAGGGCACGCCGGCCGTGGTGCAGGCCGACCCGGAGGTGGCGCGCGCCTATCTCGGCTCGGGCGACGTGGGCGCGCTGCGCGCCAAGCTGCAGGCCGCCGCCGGGCGCGCGCCCGCACCCGCTGCACAGGGGGCCGCATGATGGATTGGGCGTACCTGTTCGAGATCAGCCTCACCGGCATCGCCAGCGGCGGGCTGTACGCGCTGGCCGCCCTGGCCTTCGTCATGGTCTACAAGGCCACGCGGGTGGTGAACATCGCCATCGGCGAGATGCTGATGGCCGGGGCCTATCTGTTCTTCACCTTCGCGGCCATGTGGTCGCTGCCGCTGTGGCTGGCCATCCCCGCTGCCGTGCTGGCCAGCGGGCTGCTGGGCGCCGTCATCGAGCGCACCATGATCCGCCCGCTGCTGGGCGAGCCGCCGATCTCGGCCTTCATGGTCACGGTGGGACTGGGTTCCGTGCTGGTCGGGCTGGCGGAGCTGGCCTGGAGCGCCGACCAGCGCCGCCTGCCGGACTTCATGCCCACCAAGCCCATCATGATCGGCGAGGCCTTCGTGGCGCCCAAGGTGTTCTGGGGGCGCGGTCGATCGCCGCCGTGTTCATCGCCGCCGTGCTGCTGGTGTTCCGCTACTGGCGCGGCGGGGTGGCGCTGCGCGCCACGGCCAGCGACCAGGGGGCGGCGTACTCGGTGGGCATCAACGTGCCGCGCGTGTTCTCGCTGGCCTGGGTGGTCTCCGCCATGCTGGCCGCGGTGTCCGGGATCATCGTCGGCTCCATCGGCGGCATCTCGTCTTCCATGGGCGTGTTCGGCCTGTCGGTGCTGGTGGTCGTGATCGTCGGCGGGCTCGATAGCGTGCTGGGCGCGCTGGTCGCCGGCGTGCTGGTCGGCCTGGTGGAGGCGCTGGCCGGCGCCTACCTGGGCGGCGAATACAAGCTGCTGGCGACCTTCATCGTGCTGGTGGCCATCCTGATGGCGCGGCCCTATGGCCTGTTCGGCACGCGGGAGATCGAAAGACTATGAGGCTCACTCTGACTTGCTCCTTCCCCCTCTGGGGAAGGCAGGGATGGGGGCAGGCCCACAGTGGGCGCGGAACTTGGTCCCTCAACCGTCGCTGGCCCCCACCCCAGCCCTCCCCCAGAGGGGGAGGGAGCCCACCCAGACACTCCTCACTCCCCACTGACATGCGCATCGGAACCTTCAAGGAAAGCTACGTCGCCGACGCCGCGCTGTTCGACTCGCGCACGCAGCACGTCTGGCTGGGCATTGCAGCCGCGCTGCTCGTCGCCTTCCCCTTCGTCGCCAGCGACTACTGGCTCTACCTGGCCTGCCTGATCGCCATCAACGTCGCCAGCAGCACGGGGCTGAACATCCTCACCGGCTACACGGGGCTGGTCAGCCTGGGGCAGGCGGCGTTCATGGGGCTGGGCGCGTACACGGTGGCGATCCTGCAGGCGCGCTGGGGCACGCCGTTGCTGCTGAACCTGTTGGCCGGCGGCTTCGTCGCCATGCTGGGCGGCATGGTGGTGGGGATTCCGTCGCTGCGCGTCAAGGGGCTGTACCTGGCCATCGTGACCATCGCAGCGTTGTTCATCGCGCACTTTTTGTTCGCCAACTTCTCCATCACCGGCGGCACGGCCGGGCTGTCCATGCAGCCAGGCCAACTGTTCGGCGCCGTGCTCGACACCTCGTTTCGCCTGTACTGGCTGATCGTTCCCGTCACCGTGCTGATGCTGCTGGGCGCGGCGAACCTGTTTCGCACGCGCATCGGCCGCGCCTTCATCGCGATTCGCGACCGCGACATCTCGGCCGAGGTGCTGGGCATTCCGCTGCTGCAATACAAGCTGCTGTCGTTCGGCCTGTCGTCGTTCTACGCCGGCGTGGCCGGCGGGCTGTGGGCGTATTTCTTCCGCGTGGTGACGCCCGAGAGCTTTCCGCTGTCGCTGTCGATCTTCTTCCTGGCCGCCATCATCGTCGGCGGCATGGGCTCGATCCTGGGCGGCGTGCTGGGCGCGGCGTTCATGACGCTGGCGCCCGAAGTGCTCAAAGCTGATCGTCGATCTGCTGCCCGGCGGCACGGATCTGACGGTGTTCCTCTCGCCCGTGCGCCTGGTGATTTTTGGCGCGCTGATCATCGGTTTTCTGGTCTTCGAGCCGCTGGGGCTCGCAGAAATGTGGCGCCGCACGCGCCGGTTCTTCCACCTGTGGCCCTTCCGCAATTGACCCACCCCGCAAACCAGGAGACAGACATGGCACAGCAACGCATTTCCACCCGCCGCCGCAGCATCATGCTCACGGCCGCAGCCGCCGGCGCGGCAGCGCTCACCCAGCCGCTGTCGGTGCTGGCCCAGGGCGCCGACGAGATCGTCATCGGCGGCTCCATCCCCATGAAATGCGTGTTCGCCTTTGCCGGCGTGGGCATCAATGCCGGCATCCAGGACTACGTGAAGATCGTCAACGACGCCGGCGGCATCAAGGGCCGCAAGGTGAAATACGTGCCCGAGGACACGGGCTACAAGGTCGACGTGTCGGTGGCCGCGTTCAAGAAGATCACCAGCCAGAACAAGGTGAATCTGTACTACGGCGACTCCACCGGCTTTGCCAAGACCATCAACCCCGAGCTGGACCGCAACGGCAACATCCTCATGGCCGGCGCCTCGTTCGCCACCGAGCTGAACGACCCCAAGAAGTACCCGCACCAGTTCCTGGTCGGGCCGGACTACACCGAGATGTTCGGCATCCTGCTCAAGCACATCGCCAAGGAAAAGCCGGGCGCCAAGGTGGCCTTCGTCTATTCCGACTCCGAGTTCGGCCGCGACCCCATCGACTCCAGCGAGGCGCTGGCCAAGAAGCTGGGCCTGTCGGTGCCCGTCAAGATCATGACGCCCGCCGGCAGCGTGGACGTGTCCACCGAGGTCATCAAGCTGCGCCGCGCCGCGCCCGACTACACCATCTTCCACGGCTACATCCTGGCGCCCATCCCCGAGTTCATCACCCAGGGCAAGCAGCAGGGCATGACCAGCAAGTGGATGGGTACCTTCTGGACCATGGACAGCTCCACCGTCATGAAGATGGGCCCGGACGGCGAGGGCTTCATGGGCCTCATGCCCTACCGCTACTACTACGACACCGAAAAGGCGCCGATGCTGGAAAAGATCCGCGCCATGCGCCCGGAGTACCAGAGCACGGCCTACACCCAGGGCTTCCTGGCCGCGATGCTGTTCCTGGAGTCGGCCAAGCGCACGCTGGAGGCGAACAAGCCGCTCACCGGCGACAACTTGAAGGCCGCGCTGAACTCCATCAAGGACTTCGACACCGGCGGACTGATCGGCGTGCCGATCACCATCAGCGGCAACTCCATCCCCGTGGGCCGGGTGTACCGCGCGGACATGAAGGCGCAAAAAATGGTTGCCGCCTCCGACTGGATCAAGCTCTGACCCTTTCTGCTCCCTCCCCTTCTGGGGGAGGGTTGGGGTGGGGGCCAGCGACGGTCGCAGCTCCCAGGCGTCCTGCCCATCGCCCGCCGGCCCCCATCTCCGCCTTCCCCAAAGGGGGAAGGAACAAAAGCTGCCCCCGCACATCGCCATGAGCAACACCCCCTCCCCCGTCCTCGAAGTCAACAACATCGAGGTCGTCTACAACAACACCGTGCAGGCCCTGCGCGGCCTGTCGCTGGCCGTGCCGCGCGGGAAGATCGTGGTGGTCTTGGGCAGCAACGGCGCGGGCAAGAGCACCACGATGCTCAAAAGCCATCTTGCGGCGCCTGCTGGAGCTGGAGGACGGCACGCTGGAGGCCGGCCGCATCAGCTTCGACGGCCAGGACACGGCGCAGCTGGCCCCGCAGCAGCTGGTGCGCCGGGGCCTGTCGCACGTCATGGGAAGGCCGGCGCGTGTTCGAGGACCTGACGGTGGAGGACAACCTCATTGCCTCGACCTACGCGCTGTCGGGCCGCGCCGGCGCGCCCAAACCCGATTTCGACCTGGTTTATGAATACTTCCCGCGCCTGCACGAGCGCCGCAAGGGCCTGGCCGGCTACCTGTCGGGCGGCGAGCAGCAGATGCTGGCGATTGGCCGCGCGCTGATCGCCCAGCCCACGCTGATGCTGCTGGACGAGCCCTCGGTGGGCCTGTCCCCGAAGCTCACCGAAGACATCTTCTCCATCATCGCCCGCATCAACGCCGAGCGCGGCACCTCCATGCTGCTGGTCGAGCAAAACGCCACCGTGGCCCTGGCCGTGGCGCACAGCGGCTACATCATGGAAAACGGCAAGATCGTCATCGACGGCTCGGCCGAGCGCCTGGCCAGCGACCCGGACGTGCGCGTGTTCGATCTCGGCACCGGCGGCAGCGGCGAAGCCAAGAGCTTCCGTGAAATCAAGCACTACAAGAGGCGCAAAAGGTGGCTGTCGTGAATCTTCCCGAACTCACCCTGCCGCAAATGCTGCGCCAGCGCGCGCAGCAGGATGCGGGCCGCATCGCCATCCGGCGTAAGGACTTCGGCATCTGGAAGCCCTTCACCTGGGCCCAGTACTACCGCCGCGCCAGCCACTTCGGCCAGGGCCTGCTGGCGCTGGGCCTGCCTCCTGGCGGCCACGTCGGCGTGATTGCCGAGAACCGCATCGAATGGGTGGTCGCGCAGATGGGCGCGGGCCTGGTGGGCGGCATTACCGTGGGCGTCTATCCGACCAGCCCGTCCCCGGAGGTCGCCTACGCCGCTGTCGGCCATGCCGACATAGACGTCATGGTCTGCGAGGACCAGGAGCAGACCGACAAGGTGCTGGAGGCGCTCGATCAGCTGCCGCGCCTGAAGAAAATCATCGTCATGGAGACCGAGGTGGGGGCGCAGCTTTGCCCCCGAGCAGCGCGCCTTGATCGTGCCCTTTGCCGAAGTGGAAAAAATGGGCGAGGCTGCGCACAGCCAGGCGCGCATCGACGAGCTATTGGCGCGGCAAAAGCTCGATGACATCGGCCTGATGATCTACACCTCGGGTTCCACCGGGGCTCCGAAGGGCGCCATGATCTCCTGGCGCAACATGCGCGGCGTGGTGCCGGGCATTGCCGAGCGGCTGCAGCTGACGGGCCATACCTCGCACCTGTCCTACCTGCCTCTCGTGCCACGTGGCCGAGCAGATGCTGACCACCTTCGTGCCGCTGTACCTGGGCTGCACGGTCAACTTCGGCGAATCCATCCGCACCGTGCAGGAGGACCTGCGCGAGGTCGCCCCCAGCATGTTCCTGGGCGTGCCGCGCATCTGGGAAAAGCTGCACTCGTCCATCACCATCAAGATGCAGGAGACCGGCCGCCTGCGCCGTGCGCTGTATGCGCGCGCCATGGCCGCCTGCGCGCCGCTGGCGGACAAGCCGCGCGAAGAGTGGAGCCTGGCCGAGCGCGCCAGCTACGGCGCGCACTACTGGCTGGGCGCCGCGCGCGCTGCAGAACTTCATCGGCCTGCGCCGCGCGCGCGTGGCGCTGACCGGCGCCGCGCCCATCGCGCCCGAGGTGGTGCGCTTTTTCCGCACCCTGGGCGTGCCGCTGGTGCGAGGTACTATGGCCTGACCGAATCCACCGGCATGGTGACGGGCCACCGGTTGTCCGCCGTCACCCCCGGCACCGTCGGCCCGGTGATCGAGGGCGTGCGTTTTCGCATCGCGCCGGACACGGGCGAATTCCAGATCCAGGGCGAGATGGTCTTCGCCGGCTACTACAAGAACCCCGAGGCCACGGCGCAGACCATCCAGGACGGCTGGCTGCACACCGGCGACGTGGTGCGCGAGGAGGCCGGCGGGCAGCTCAAGATCGTCGATCGCCTCAAGGACATCATGATCACCGCCGGCGGCACAGAACCTCACGCCCACCGAGATCGAGGGCGCCATGAAGGCCAGCCCCTTCATCAAGGAGTGCATCGTGATCGCCGACGGGCGCAAGTTCGTCTCGGCCCTGGTGCAGATCGACCTGGAGACCGTGGGCAAATGGGCCGAGGCGCGGCGCATCGCCTTCACGCACTTCCGCTCGCTGGTCGAGACGCCCGAGGTGCGCCAGCTGATCGAGGGCGAGGAGTGCGCCGGCGGCAACGCCCGCCTGGCGCAGGTGGCGCACATCCGCAAGTTCCACCTGCTCACCAAGGAGCTGGACCACGACGACGGCGAAGTCACCGCCACCATGAAGGTGCGCCGCGCGAGCATCTACAAGACCTACGCGGGCGAGATCGAGGCACTTTATGCATGAACGGGCCCTTTGCCGGCGTGGATCAACGGCTTTCAGCTATCAAATAAGGAGTTGACATGACCCCCGCCACGGCCGGCCACGCTGCGCCTGCACCCCTGCTCGTCCAGCGCACGGGCGGCCTGGTGACGCTGCAATTCAACCGCCCGCAGGCGCTGAACGCGCTCGACCTGCCGATGGCGCAGGCCTTCCTGGCAGCCATGCGCGGCATCGCGGCGGATGACGAGCGTGCGCGCCGTGCTGCTCAAGGGCGCAGGCCGGGTCTTCATGGCGGGGGGCGACCTGGCGTCGATGCGGGATGACGTCGAGCAGGCCGCGCGCGAGCTCATCAGCACCATGAACCAGGCCCTGGCGCTGCTGCACGCGCTGGATGCGCCGGTGATGGCCCAGGTGCACGGCGCCGTGGCCGGCGGCGGCCTGTCGCTGGCGCTGATGTGCGACTTCGTGCTGGCGGCCGAGGGCACGAAGTTCGACATGGCCTACATCAACCTGGGCACCAACTGCGACCTGGGCGGCTCCTGGGCCCTGCCCCGGCTGGTAGGCCTGCGCCGGGCGCTGGAGATTTCGATGCTGGGCGACAGCTACGACGCGGACCAGGCCCTGCAGATGGGCCTGATCAACCGCGTCGTGCCCGGGCAGGAGCTGGACGCTACCTGCACGGCCCTGGCGACGCGCCTGGCCGCCGGCCCGACACGCGCCTACGGCCGCATGCGCCGCCTGATGCGCCAGAGCTTCGACCGCAGCCTGCCCGAGCAGCTGCAGGCCGAGCTGGACGGCTTCGCCGCGAGCGCGCGCACGGCGGA
>JAUCDD010000007.1:0-63213 GCA_034675505.1 Melaminivora sp.
GCTCGACCCCGACTACCTGGGCTTGGTGAGTCAGGCGCTCAAGCACGCGGCGAAGGCGGTGCAGGTCGTGGGCATGAACACGCTGCGAGAGATCGCCGAAGACCCCCTGCTCAGCGGGCGCACGCTGCCGACCCGCTTGCAGGTGCTGGCGCAGCGCATGGCACGGCATGGCTGGACGGCGAGTTATCCACAGGAGGGTGCGGACCACGAATCCGAAGAAGGCCGGGAAGCCCTTCTTCGGAATGCTGCGCGCCTGTCTTCGGAATCCGAAGCAGGGCCGAAACCCGCGCCGGACGGCTCTCTTCGGATTCCGGAGGAGGACCGTACAGTACGTAATGATCGTATAAATGAAGTACGTACAGTACCGCGCGCGAGGGCCTTGCAGAACCTGCGGCTGCCCGAGCGTTTTCTGCGCTTGAAGGACGAGCAGCAGGCCGGCGCGCTGGTGGCGCTGCAGCAGGTGGACGAGGCGCAGCGGCAGGCCGTGCTCGACGAGTGGGCGGCGCGCTGTGGCGGCAGCACAGTGCGCAATCCCGCCGGCTACCTGTTCGGCATCATCCAGAAGGCGATCCGCGGGGAGTTCAAGGCCTGGGCCGGAGAAAGTGCATCGGCGCCGCCAGCGCCCCCGCCACCTGCGCCATCGTCACCGCCGGCATCCCGTGCGGCTGACCCCGAGGTGGGACGTGCCTACCTGGCACAGCTCCGAGAAGCCTTGCGTGAACGCTGATGTTGCCTATCCCCTGGGGATAGCTGGAACAGACACCCTTCCGTCGTGCTCGATTGCCGCCCGCCGAACCACCGGCGAAACTGTCGCCTGTGAATCAGACGAGGACAGCCACGCACGAGCCCGGCCGACGATGGACATGACGACTTCCGTCACAAACGCACTGCAACCACTACAGCGAGACGTTCAGCGCTTGCTGGGCAGATGCCTGTTGCGCCTTCAACAATACGAGCGCCTGATGAAAGCCATCGTGGCGCACCACGAGATTTCAGGCCCGGCGCATTCGCTGGAGGCCATTCGCGCAGCGCGGATCGAAGATGCCGCGACCAAGACCCTGGGCACGTTGGTCGGACAACTGTTTGGTTCGTATGTGGTCACCGATGGAAATGGTGGCGAGGAACGCGACGACGATCTTCCCGGCGACGTGATTTCCTTTCGCACGCGCGTGCAACTGAGCCTGTCTGCGCAGGACTACGCCAAGACGCAGGCCGACCTCAAAGACCTGGTATCGCTGCGCAACACCCTGGTGCACCACTTCATCGACCAGCACGATCTATGGACCGTGGACGGGTGTCGCGCTGCACAGGACGAACTCGGTTCCGCCTACACGCGCATCGATCAACACTTCGAGCAGCTGCGCGGCTGGGCCGAGCACATGGATCAGGCGCGGCGCCTGGCAGCGGAGTTCGTCCAGTCGGATGTATTCCACGACCTGGTGGTCAATGGCATCGCGCCGGACGGCACGGTGGACTGGCCGGACGCCGGCATCGTTCGCGCGCTGCGCGAGGCCGCCGCGCAGTTGGCCGTCGAGGGCTGGACACCCATCGCCGCCGCTGGCCGCTGGATCGCGGACCGGCATCCCGAGCAGCTTCCAGCCAAGTACGGCTGCAGCAGTTGGCGGCAGGTGGTGCACGAGTGCCGCCTGTTCGAGCTTCGCTACCGTGAGGTGGAGGGGCAACGGGCCGCCTGGTACAGACCTCGCGAGGCATAGCCCCGCAACGCGGTCTCACCTCCGCGCGAGCCGCGAACAACTCCGCCGAGCTATCCCCAGGGGATAGCCGGCACACACAGCCTTCCGTGCGGAACAAACCGGGCGCGCATGGACTGCGGTTTGTTGACTGACTGCCTTCCGGCCGATGCCGATGCTGACGACTCGCCCCTTCACCGCGAGTCGCTCCCATGGCCAACGAACGCACAGAACCCCTGCAACTGAATCTCGGATCGCTGCGCAGCGCGATGTCGCTGACGCTGCACACGCACCACGCCTCGCGCATCTGGCACGGCCGCGCGCCGACCGAAGGACGCGCCGGCATCATCGGACTCAACGGCTTCATCAGTGCGATGAACAAGATGAAGCGCGGCGCCGAGCAGGACGACCCGTACTCGGACTGGTGGATGCTGCGGATCGAGGACAAGCTCGCCGACACCAAGACCCGCCTGCAGACCCTGCGCGAACAGGTGGATCAGGCCTTGGCCGACGTGCCACCGGCGCTGTCGCTGGGCGAGAACATGAATGTGCAGCCGGTGAAGCTGCCGCTGTTCGTGAATGCACAGCTCGGCTTCATGGCGGTGTACCTGCTGGCCGACTACGACGACCTGGCGCGCAAACTCATCCTGGCGCACCACACGGCGCTGATCGACCGCAGCACCTTGGAGCGCTGGCTCAATGATGGCGCGCACGCGCTGCGCAGCCTGTTCTCGCTGGCCCAGCAGTACCGCTACTCGGGCACGACGCGCGACGACTTCGCGGCGAAGAACGCCGCGGCGCGAGCGGCGTTGGAGAAGTTCGGCGAGCTGCCGCAGGACGTGCTGGAAGGCACGCGCCGCTCGCGCTTCGCGCCACCGATCGCGCGGCGGACGACCAAGCCCGGCACGCCGCCTGCTGCGCCCGCCATCGAGCCCGATGCGCCGGCTCACACGGATGGCGCAGCCAATCCAGCGACGGGTAATGAGGGTGCTGACGCATGACGGCATCGCCCCCCATCAGCCACTCCACGCGCTTCGTGGCGCTGGAACAGGCGGACTTCCAGCGGCTGGAACACGCAGGCTACCTAAAAGGCCTTTTACAGCCTTTTAAGGGTAAGGGGAGTCTGGAGTCCTGGGCCAGCCAGTGCGCAGCGCTGCGCGACGACGTGATTGGCCTGGCGCAGCGGCGCGTGCTGCCCCAGGCGCGCGCCTACCCATTCAGCCTGCTCGACGTGCAACTGGCCCAGCAGGCCACTGGCGCAGGGACGACCTTCCTGCGCTGGCGCAACCTCGACCGTTCCTCCATGGGCGTGGCGTTGTGGGAGGCCCTGCTGGCCAACCCCGCGACGCCGGCCTCGCTGATCGACGAGCTGTACGCGATGGAACTGCAGCGCATCGTGCTGAACATGCAGATCAGCCTGACCCACAGCATCGCTCGCCAAGCCCAGGAATGCGCCAGCAAGGCCGCCCAGGCCGAAGCGGCTTACCTGCGGCGTGTCCACGGGCATACCGCGGCCGTTCCACCCACCACCAAGGAGTCACCATGAGCACGCACTTCGTCGGCGAGGGCAACATCGGTTCTGCGCCGGACTACCGCGAATTCCCGAACGGCAACGACGAGCCACGCCGGCTGCTGCGCCTGAACGTCTACTTCGACAACCCGATCCCGAAGAAGGACGGCGAGTACGAAGATCGCGGCGGCTTCTGGGCGCCCGTGGAGCTGTGGCACCGCGACGCCGAGCACTGGAAGACGCTGTACCAGAAAGGCATGCGGGTGCTGGTCGAGGGCCGCACCGTGCGCGACGAATGGGAGGACGCCGACGAGAACGAGCGCGTGACGTTCAAGGTCGAGGCGCGGCGCGTGGGCATCCTGCCGTACCGCATCAAGTCGGTGGCGCTCAGCGCCAAGCCCGCCGGCGGACAGTAATTCGCCCATCGCCGTTCCCCCGAGGGCGGCTGTAGCAACCGTCATACGCCCGCGATGCACCAGCGAGCTATCCCCAGGGGATAGCTCCAAGGTCGTCCACGGAGTTCCAGCCGCCCTCCAGAAACGACGCTCTTGCTGTGCCAACTCCTGCGGTCTATGCGCACCGCTGCGGCAACGGACCGCCTGCCGATCACAAAGCGGTGTCTGCATCAATCGGCTTCCTTGCTGCCGGCATCTCCTGGCCCCGCCAAGCTGACGCCCATCCGATGAACCGCACATTTCCAAGGAGGCTTCATGCGCGTGTTCCTGTGCGAGAAGCCGTCCCAGGGCAAGGACATCGCCCGTGTGCTGGGCGCCGGCCAACGCGGCAACGGCTGCTACAGCGGCGCGGGTGTCGTCGTGACCTGGTGCATCGGTCATCTGGTGGAGGCGGTTCCGCCCGAAGGCTACGGCGAGCAATACAAGCGCTGGGCCATCGAGCAACTGCCCATTCTTCCTGAGCGTTGGCGTGTCGAGCCCAAGGCGGCGACCGCAGCGCAATTCAAGGTCGTGCAGCAGCTCGTCGCCAAGGCGGGCGATCTGGTGATTGCGACCGACGCCGACCGCGAGGGCGAGATGATCGCCCGCGAGATCATCGACCTGTGCGGCTACCACGGGCCGATTCAGCGCCTGTGGCTGTCGGCGCTCAACGATGCGTCGATCCGCAAGGCGCTGGGTGCGCTCAAGCCGTCCGCCGAGACGCTGCCGCTGTATTTCTCCGCACTCGCCCGATCGCGCGCCGACTGGCTGATCGGGATGAACCTGAGCCGCTTGTTCACGCTTCTAGGTCGGCAGGCCGGCTACACCGGCGTGCTGTCGGTGGGGCGCGTGCAGACGCCGACGCTGAAGCTGGTCGTGGATCGTGATCGCGAGATCGCGCGATTCGTCTCCATGCCGTATTGGGCCGTGGATGTGCTGCTATCCCATGCCGGCCAATCCTTCACCGCGAGCTGGATACCGCCCCAAGGCAGCACGGATGCAGCGGGTCGCTGCCTTCAGCAGCCGGTGGCACAGCAGGCTGCGGATCGCATTCGCGCGGCACGCGATGCGCAGGTCGTGTCGGTGGACACCGAGCGCGTGCGCGAGGCACCGCCGCTGCCGTTCGACCTGGGCACGCTGCAGGAGGTGTGCTCCAAGCAGTTGGGCCTCGACGTGCAGGAGACGCTGGACATTGCCCAGGCGCTGTACGAGACGCACAAGGCGACAACGTACCCGCGCTCCGATTCGGGCTACCTGCCCGAGAGCATGCTGGCCGAGGTGCCGACCGTACTCGACAGCCTGGTCAAGACCGACCCCAGCCTGCGGCCGCTGATCGAGCGCCTGGATCGCCAACAGCGTTCGCGTGCGTGGAACGACGGCAAGGTGTCGGCTCACCACGGCATCATCCCGACGCTGGAGCCCGCCAACCTGTCGGCCATGAACGAGAAGGAGCTGGCCGTCTACCGGCTGATCCGCGCCCATTACCTCGCGCAGTTCCTCCCGCACCATGAGTTCGACCGGACGGTGGCGCAGTTCTCGTGCGGCAGTCAGTCGCTGGCGGCCGTGGGCAAGCAGATTGCCGTCATCGGCTGGCGTGAAGTGCTGGCGACGCCGGGGCCGGACGATGCCGATGGCGAGGATGCGCAGCGCAGCCAGGTACTGCCCGCCCTGCATGCGGGCCTGTCCTGCCCGGTCGGAAAGGTGGATCTCAAGGCGCTGAAGACGCTGCCGCCCAAACCCTACACGCAGGGCGAGCTGATCAAGGCCATGAAGACCGTCGCCAAGTTCGTGACCGACCCGCGCCTGAAACAGAAGCTGCGAGATACCACCGGCATCGGCACCGAGGCGACACGCGCCAACATCATCAACGGTCTGATCGGTCGCGGCTACCTGGTCAAGAAAGGCCGCGCCGTCCGCGCTTCCGACGCGGCATTCACGCTTATCGACGCGGTGCCCTCGGCCATCGCCGACCCCGGCACCACGGCGGTGTGGGAGCAGGCGCTCGACATGATCGAGGCCGGCCAGATGGCGCTGGACACCTTCATCGAGAAGCAGTCCGTGTGGCTCGGCCAGCTCGTGCAGCAGTATCGCGGCGCAACGCTCTCGCTCAAGCTGCCGCCGGCGCCGGCCTGCCCGCAGTGCGGCGCACCGATGCAGCAGCGCACGGGCAAGAGCGGCGCGTTCTGGTCCTGCTCGCGCTACCCGGACTGCAAGGGCACGTTGCCGATCGAGTCCCCGACGGGCCGGCGCAGCGCACCGCGCAAGCGGCGCGCTGCCTCCAAGGCGTCCTGATCCTCGCTTCCCCCTGCCGCGCCGGCCACTTCACTGGCGGCGAGGCAAACGTCCCGCACCGCGCGGGACTCCAAAGCGCGCGTCTCCTTCTGCAACGGTGTGCGCGCCCCGTCTGCCCGCCATCGGGCGACAGGGCGAGAAGGTCATTGCTCCACGAATCGCGCCCGCCGCCATTCCCTTGATCGGTGTGCCTTGCCTCGGTCATGAGGGGCTTCCTGACGCCTTGCCGCCGCGCGAGCCGTGAGGAGGCCCCTTGGGCCGAGGGTATTCCGTGCCGGTGCCCGCCGGCGGAACAACGGGCTCCCTTTGTGTGTGGATGCACGCCAGAGGTTTCCGGCCCCAGCCACGAAACGGGCCGGGTGCGATTGCTGACGCAGCGAACGGCTTTGACGACGGCCCGCGCTGACGCAGCCCACAGGTGGTTCTCCTTCCTCTCCAGCCGAAGGCCCGCGTGGCCTTCGGCGCCCTGGTCCTTGCCTTGTCCCGTGACGCGGGCCTGCCCTAAAGCGGGCCGTCCTCGATTCGGTTTTCCCTGCGACGACAGTCATGCTTCGCGCCCATCCTCACGCCATGCGTTGCTGACAGTCGTCAGCGGCATGCCCTGGCAGTCTCGGTCTTCAAGACTGCAACGCGGTTCGCCGCGTTGACCGATCCAGTCCGCTTCGCATCGCCCACCGCGGACGCTCGCCGGCCTGGCGACGATGCACTTTTCTCAACCACCCGAGGGGAACCCATCCCCTGCGGGATGCGTGCTCCCCGACCCACCAAGGAGCACGGCATGTCTGAACCTTCCGCATCTTCCTCTGCAACCGCAGTGCGCAGCGGTGCGCTGGCGCTGGCCTGGACCGGCAAGCGTTTGCCGCTACAGGTGCTGCGCAGCGCGGCCGGCCACTACATCGGCACGCAAGACGACGAAGGCCCGGTATCGCGGGAGTCCGTCGAGTATTTCCCGAACCACCTCGCAGCACAGCGCGCCCTGGATACCCATGCCTGGACACAGCGCGCTCACCCCTGATTCCCACCCTTCAAGGAGTTCTCTCATGAATCTGTCTTTACCCGAAGACGTGCTCGATCAGATGGCGCTGGAACAGGCGCACTTCGACGCTGCACCGCAGGCCTTCTTCGAGGCCTGGAAGCGCGGCGCGCAGATCGCCGGTCACGAGTGGTTCGGCGACGGCACACGCGAAGGTCTGCAGCGTGCCACCACCAAGTGGGACCTGCGGCCCAACATGCTGATGCTCAACGACGCCTTGGGCGTGCTGAGCAGCGGTCAACGCATGTTCCTGTCCGCGATGGTGAGCTTCTACAACTCCCGCGAGGGCGGCGCGATGCTCAAGCGTTGCGGCTTCGAGGGGCTGTCCGACTTCGGTGGCCTCGATCTGGAACGGCGCCAGGTCATCGCCGACCTCACGCTGCACTACAACGGCTGGTGAGCCGCGCCTGGCAACCCGCCGTCCTTTCATCCCACCCCACGAGGGACATGCGTCCCCGTTCGGGGCCATGTCCCTCCTTCCTTTCGCAGGAGCGGCCATGTCCCGAATCAGCATCTTCCACTGACCTGCACCGCCCGCCACCAGGGCGGCCCGACGCCGCGGCCGGCTGACCGGCTGCCACTTCATCCACTCGCTGGGGTTCAATCCCCGGCAGGGGATTGCCTCGGCCATCCTCTGCTGGAGGAATCCCATGTCTCATTCCAAAAACCCCTTCGTCCGCGGCTACGATGGCCTGTCCGTGCAGCGGCTGCTGGCGATTTCCTACGACGACGACTGCCCGCTGAGCTATCTGCCGCTGCACGTCTCGCAGTCGCACCTGCCGGACAGCCAGGTCGAGCGCCATGCCTGCGTCTTCTGCGACGACTTCGCGCTGATCACCGAAGGCCAGAACGTGCCGCCCGAGCTGGACGCGCAGTGCCCCAGCCACGGCATCGCCCGAAACCTCGTCTACGCCGTCATGGCCGAAGAAGCCGGCCAGCCGCTGCACGTCGGCGATACCTACTCCGAGGAAGCCGCGCGCGAGGTGGTACGCCGCCTGCGCTTCGAGACCGGGTTCTACAGCCGTGCCTGGGAAATCAGTTCGGCGCATATCACCGAGGAGGCCGGCCGCTTCCTCGCCGAACTGGCGGACATCGCCACGCCGAGCGGTTTTTTGTTCGTGGCCTTCCGCATTCCCTACAGCCCGGCGGTCGGCGTGAAGCTGATCGCCACGCCCTGGACGGATGCGAACCTGCAGCATGTCGAGGGCATCACCGCCGAAGAGCTGCGGCAGGAGCACCGGGCCAAGGGCGTGCCGGAGTCCCTCGTGGAAGTGTTGCACCTTGCTGCGCTCGCCGACGTTCGCATGTTGGTGTTTGATGCCGACGCGCCCGTGCTGGACGGACTGACGCTCTACGACGACGAGTAACCCGCAACCCATTCGAGCCCCCACGTCGGGGCTCTTCTTTTTCGCGGAACGCGGTGCCGGCGCATTGCCGATTCCCAACGGACGGCCGCCGCCATGTGCCGCACGCTGGCCGCATGTTCGCTGGCGTTGCCGGCAGCATGCCCAGGCAGTCGAGACCTTCGAGACTGCGGCGCGGTTCGCCGTGCTGGTCGTTTCTTTCGCCGGATGCATACCGCGTCCATCCACCTCACCCTCAAGGGACAGACCTCCCTTGCGGGCGGGAGTCCCTTGGTTGCCACAAGGAGTCTCCCATGGATACCCAAGCCATCCGCGCACAGATGCCGACGCTCGTTGTCGGTCATGTGCCTTCCAACGTCCGTTCGTTCAAGTTCAACATCTTCGACGGCCAGCCCAAGGTTTCGACGCTGGGCTTTCACATCGACCCGAAGCCTTTCGAGGGCAAGGTCATCGCCACCACCGACGAGGCCATCGTCGTCAAGACGGGACGAGCCGAGTTCGCGGTGCTCGATCGCACGCTCGTGACCGAAGTGCCCGACGAGGGCGCCAAGGTGCAGGTCGAACCCTATGTCAGACGCCGCTTCGACGGTCAGCGGGCGGACACGCCCGAGGAGCAGACCGAGTTCACCGCCGACGGCCAGCCCTACACGGTGAAGCGGTTGGTGCTCGGGTCCGCACCGGCGAAGCTGCCGATTCCCAAGCCCCGCTGCCCCGAGCTGCAGGAGCTGGTCGACCAACTGGAGCAGTTGCCCGCTCCCGATGGTTTCCGGCGCATCACCCACCTGTTGGTGGATGCCGGTGCGCGGGACATCACCTGGGTCGATCCGCTGCCCGCCGACATCATCCGCACGCCACCGGCCATCGGCTTCACCGTCGCCACGATGAAGTTCCAGGGTCGCGTCACCGTGCTGTATGAGCGTGGCCTCGACCTCTACGCGGTGGAGCTGCACCGCGACGGCGAGCTGGTCGAACGGGTCGATGAGGTGTTCTTCGACACCCTCGGCGAGACGCTGGAACGGCTGATCGACGACGGGAGCTGGCGGCGCATACGCGTGCAGTGCCTGTCGGGTCGCAAGGCTGTCCGGCACTGACCTCCCAGCAGCTTCCCGCCTTCGCGGCGGGAAGCCTCTCTTCCTGCATCCCTGGAGATCACACCCATGACTGTTCGATTCAAAGGCACAGAGCTGCGGCCCGTGCTCGCCGAAGCGGTGGCGAATCAATGCCGCGTCATCCTGGTCAAGGATCAGGGCGTGTACTTCCTGGCCGAGTGCGGCGAGCGCCGACCCGATGGTCGCCAGAAGACCATCGCCTATGCCGCCGGTTGCAACCCGGATGTCGATGCCTTCGACGACTGGTGGGAACTGGCGCGTGCCGAGTTCGGTGGCGACGACTTCGGCGAGTTCTTCGATCCGAAGGAGGGCGTGTTTGCGCGCATCCTGCGCAGCGAGGACGACCTCGACGTGTCCGCCACCGCGACACACCTGTCGCTGCAGGCGGTTCCTCCCACGCCCAGCGGTAACTGACCGCCCATCCCTGGCCCCCGCTCCGGGGGCCTCTTTCTTCCCGGCAATGCGGACAGCCGCGAGTGCCGATTGCCGCTCGCATGCGCGCCGTCCCGGCGCCACGCTTCCGGCCATGTTCCGCTGACGTCCGTCAGCGACATGCCCAGGCAGCCACGATCTTCAAGGCTGCGATGCGGTTCCGACCGCGTTGATCACCCCAGTTCGCACCGGCATCCATGCGCGAACGGCCATCGGTTCTCGATGGCGATGCCACCAAGCTGTTCCATCAACCCACGCGGGGGTTCCACACCTTCCCCGCCTTGGGTCGGGTGTGTCTCCGCCTCATTGTTCTCAGGAGATTCACCATGACCACTTCCACCGAAAAGTCCTACTTCGATCTGCACATCACCGGCCTCGGGTATCTCAGTCGCATCCGCGAAGTGAAGCCCAAGAAAGGCGATGCGTTCCTGGCCTGCGACATCGCAGCCCTGAACGGTCCCAGCGATGACGTCTCGTATGTGCGTTTCGACACGCGCGTATCGGGTTCGGAAGCGCAGCACCTGGTGCGCCGCTGCATTCAGGCGGTCGACGCCGAGAAGAAGGTGATGATCGGCTTCCGCCTGGGCGACCTGTGGACCGACACCTTCACCTACTCCAAGGGCAAGCGCGCCGGCGAGCAGGGTGTGAGCCTCAAGGCCCGCCTGCTGTTCGTCAGTTGGATCAAGGTCGACGGCAAGCTCGTCTACAAGGCCGAACCCAAGCCGACCGAGACCGACGAGCGCGACCCGGAAGTCCCTGTGACGTCCGACGCCCCCGCCGCGCAGCAAGCCTCGGCACCGGAGCCTTCCAAGCCCGTCGCCGATGCTGCCGACGACGCAGCCGATGCCCCCGCATTGGCCGTTGCCGAGTCGTTCTGATCCGCAAGGCCCCATCCCCGGGGCCTTGTCTTCTCTTCGTCAGCAGGAGACCTTCATGATCACCATCCCCGGCCAACTGGCCATCAAGACCATCCACGGCAGGAACGGCGACTTCAACGTCGGCCGCCTGGCGACCTCGATCGGCGAGTTCGTCGTGAAGAACGCCGAACTTGATCAGTACCGCGAGGGCAAGTACGACGGTGATTTCGCTATCGTCGAGATTCGCCCCTCCACGTACAACGCCAACGGCCGCATGGTCATCGAGATCCGCGCCCATCTGGGCGGGATGACGCTGTCCAACATCGACGCCCTGAGCCGCGACGAAGCCCGCCGGCTGAGTCCGCAGGAAGTCGATCCGATCGACGAGGAGGCGCAGGCGCCCATGCCGGCAACGCCCCCGGCCAAGCCGAAGGCGAAGCCGCGCAGTCCGCGCGATCCCCTGGTCGATACCACGCCGTTCGGCAGCGAACCGGCTCCCGTGTCCGCTGCGGCCTCGGCCGAGGCAGACGACGCGGCGCTGTTCGGTGCCTTGTGGCCCCTGGGCGAGACCGTGAAGCTCGATGCGACCGTGGATCGTCGTGTGCTGCGTCAGCAGCGCGACCGTCTCGACAAGCTGGGCTACGAGTTCGCTCCGCTGTCCCAGGACTGGCACCTCCAAGCTGCCTGATCCATCCGCCGCCTTGCGCGGCATTCCGCCACCCGCCGGGGTTCTCCCCCGACGGGGAGGACTCCGGGCTGTGGTTGCTCCTTCATTTCCACGAGGACATCACCATGCCTGCACCTTCTTCCGCGAAACCGCTGTACCGCATCGACGAATGCCCCGACCTCATGGCCGACGGTTGCGTCGGTGACGAGCAGGGCAATCTCGTCTTTCTCTCGATCTGGGCGCGCGACACCGCCGTTCAGGAGTTCCTCGCCCGCCTGACCCTCGGCCGGGATGAACAGGGACTGGATAAGTTCCACGTCATCACCGAGCAGGGCGCATCCATCCCGGTCTTCGTCGGCAACGTCGAGAACCTGGAAAAGCGCATCACCCGTGCCTATCGGCGAACGCTGTTCGGTTCGCTGACGAACGTGTGGCTGTTCGATCGTCGCTGCGTGAAGCCAGACAAGGCCAACGCCAGCGCGCTGGCGCTTCTGCCCAGGGATTCCGCTCACCGGCTCGACCGGCTGTGGACGCTGGTGCAGGACACCTGCCCGCTGCCACTGCTCGACCACTGGCGCGATACCGTGCTGGAGCTGTTGCAGACACGGCGGATGCTGACCGGTCTTCCCTTGGCCCTCGGGCCGCTGGAAGGCCATCGGCTGGCCCTCGATGTCCCGGCGCTGACGAAGGCGCTGGGCGAGCTGATCCGCAACGGCACCCTCGGCGCCACGCAGTACGAACTGGCCGCGAACGCACCGCTTCGGCGTGTGGCGTGAGCCATCCCCACGGGCATGCGCGCCGCGCGTGCCCGCCTTCCTTCATCCATCCCCAGGAGAAATCCATGGCTCTCATGTTTCCGCGCCTGGCGCGCAATTTCATTCGTAACGGCTACTTCCCCACCGACGAGCCGACGCTGGAGCGGGCCTTGTCCGCACTGGCGCCGTCTCCCGGCTCCATGTCCCTCCTCGATCCCTGCGCCGGCGAAGGCGTGGCGATCGCCGAAGCCGCCCATGCCCTCGGGCGCGAGCAGGTCCAGGCCTTCGCCGTCGAGTACGACGCCGAGCGTGCCAGCCACGCACGGCACCTGGTCGATCGCTGCATCCACGGTGACCTGATGGACACGCTGATCTCGCGCCAGTCCTTCGGGCTGCTGTGGCTGAACCCGCCGTATGGCGACCTGAGCAAGGACGTGAACGGCAACATCGGCTATCAGGGCCAGGGCCGTGCGCGGCTGGAAAAGTTGTTCTATCAGCGCGCGCTGCCGCTGCTGCAGTACGGTGGCGTGCTGGTCTTCATCGTGCCGCACTACGTGCTCGACGCCGAGCTGGTCGGATGGCTGACGCGCCACTTTAAAGACCTGCGCATCTACCGTGCGGTGGAAACGCAGTTCAAGCAGGTAGTGATCTTCGGCCGCCGGGTTCGCCAGCGCGACCAGGCATCGGAGTCGGTCAAGGCCACCCGCGGTCTGCTGCTGCAGATCGGACAGGGTGACGCCGAAGCCGAGGAACTGCCGCTCGAATGGCCGTTCCTGCCGTACACCGTCCCTGCCAGCCCGGCCGAGCCGGAGCACTTCTATCGCGTGACGATGGAGCCCGAGCAGTTCGCCGATGAAGTCGGCCGGCTGCAAGGACTCTGGCCGGCGCTCGATACCCACCTGGGCGCCGCGCAGCAATCGCTGCGTCCGCCCGCGCGGGCCTTGTCGCACTGGCATCTCGCCCTGGCTCTGGCCGCAGGCGCGATCTCCGGCGTAGTGAAGTCCAAGAGCGGGCGCGTGCTCGTCGTCAAAGGTGATACCCACAAGGAGAAGACCCTCCAGACGGAATACACCGAACGCGACGACGGCTCCGTGGCCGAGACGCGCATCCTCACCGACAAGTTCGTGCCGGTCATTCGTGCATGGGACTTGACGCTGGGCTCGCCCACGTGGGGCGAAGTGCTGACCATCCGCTGATTGCTGTTCCCTGACGGTTCGCCGTCGCTTTCATCCACCCACCGGGGTCACGTCGCCCCGATGGGGTGCCGTGGCCCCTTCTTCCAGAAGGAGATACCACCATGGCACTCGCAGTCCTCAACCTCGCGTCACAAGCACGCTTTTCGCCCGGGCAGGTGGTCATGACCGCCAGCGTTAACGAGCTGGTCCGACAGGGCCGGCTCAACCCCACGCCGTACCTGCGCCGCCATCTTCATGGCGATTGGGGCGACCTGAGCGACAGCGATCGACGGCAGAACGACGCCGCGCTGAAGTCCTGTGAGGATCGTCTGTTCTCGTCCTACCAGGTCACGCGCGACCTGAAGCTCTGGATCATCACCGAATGGGATCGCAGCGTCACCACACTGCTGCTGCCCAGCGAATACTGATCCGCATCCAGCGGCACCTAAACGTTTCTTTGCCGCTTCTTTCTTCCCACCCAGGGGCACGTCACCGCCCCGTGGGGGAGGTGCATGCCCCATTTGCTTTGGAGCATCACCATGTCCCTCGATCTCGAAACCGTTCCCGAAACCGCTGTGCAGGGCGACCTGCTCGAAGCGGCCGCTTCACCCCTCACGCTCAGCCTGCAGGACTTCGTATCGGAGTTCGGCGACGAGTTGCTCGACTCGCTCAACCGCGCCAATCCTCCAGTCTACACCGGCCAGGTGCGGGTGCATCGGCAACTGATCCTCGCCGCGCTCAAGCGCAAGCTGTTCCCGGCGCAAGCCGATGTGGTCCATGCCGTCACCGAGCTGTTGGTCGATCGCGGCGAACGCGCCGCGATCGTCAATGGCGAGATGGGCTGCGGCAAGACGACGGTGGGTATTGCCACCGCCGCCGTGCTCAACGCCGAAGGCTACCGCCGCACCCTGGTGCTCTCGCCACCCCACCTGGTCTACAAGTGGCGGCGCGAAATCCAGGAGACGGTGGCCGGCGCCAAGGTCTGGGTGCTCAATGGCCCGGACACGCTGGTCAAGCTGCTGAAACTGCGCGAGCAGTTGGGCGTGCCGGCCCAGGGCCAGGAGTTCTTCGTCCTGGGCCGCGTGCGGATGCGGATGGGGTTCCACTGGAAGCCTGTCTTCGTTCGGCGGCGCACGCCTCACGGCGACGTGGGGGCCTGCCCGGATTGCGGGCATGTCATCACCGACCTCGACGGCGAGCCGATCAACCCGGTCGAGCTGGAAGCCGAGGAGTCCCGCCGCAAGTGCAGCCACTGCCGTGCACCGCTGTGGTCGTTGATCCGTCCGAGAGGCCTGTCCGCCAGCGACCAGTCCTCGACCGTGTTCAAGGCACTGAAGCGTATTCCAACCATCGGGGAAGTCACCGCGCAGAAGCTGATGCAAAAGTTCGGTGACGCCTTCCTCGCGTCGATGCTCGGGGACAACATCCACGAGTTCATCAACCTGATGGATGGCAACGGCGAGCTGGTCTTCTCGGACCGGCAAGCCCATCGGATGGAACGTGCGATGGCCAACATGGAGTTCGGCTTCGGCGAGGGCGGCTACCAGCCGTCCGAGTTCATCAAGAGGCAGCTTCCCCAAGGCACGTTCGACCTGCTCATCGCCGACGAGGCGCACGAGTACAAGAACGGCGGCTCTGCACAGGGCCAGGCCATGGGGGTGTTGGCGGCCAAGGCGCGCAAGACGCTGCTGCTCACCGGCACACTGATGGGCGGCTACGGCGACGACCTGTTCCACCTGCTGTTCCGAGCCCTGCCGGGGCGGATGATCGAAGACGGCTACCGGCCGACCAAGAGCGGCAGCATGACGTCGGCCGCAATGGCGTTCATGCGCGATCACGGTGTGCTTGAAGGACATCTATTCCGAGAGCACTGGCACGGCGCACAAGACGGCCAAGGGCACCAAGGTATCGGTGCGCACGGTCAAGGCGCCGGGTTTCGGTCCCAAGGGCGTGCTGCGTTGCGTCCTGCCGTTCACGGTCTTCCTCAAGCTGAAGGACATAGGTGGCAACGTGCTGCCGCCCTACGACGAGGAGTTCCGCGAAGTCGAGATGGACACGGCGCAAGCCGCGGCCTACCGCGATCTGGCGGGTCGCCTGACCCAGGAGCTGAAGCAGGCCCTGGCGAAGCGCGACACGACGCTGCTCGGTGTAGTCCTCAATGTGCTGCTGGCTTGGCCGGACTGCTGCTTCCGGTCGGAAACGGTGGTGCATCCGCGCACGCGCAACACCTTGGCGTTCGTACCGGCTCAGTTCAACGAGCTGGAGGTGATGCCCAAGGAACGCGAGCTGATCGAGATCTGCAAGCAGGAGAAAGCAGAAGGTCGCAAGACCCTGGTCTATTCGGTCTACACCGGCACGCGCGACACCACGTCGCGTTTGAAGGTGCTGCTGGAGCAGGAAGGCTTCAAGGTGGCGGTACTGCGCGCGAGCGTGGATGCCTCCCGCCGCGAGGACTGGATCGCCGAGCAGTTGGACCGCGGCATCGACGTGCTCATCACCAATCCCGAGCTGGTGAAAACCGGCCTGGACCTGCTGGAGTTCCCGACCATCGTGTTCCTCCAGTCGGGCTACAACGTGTATTCGCTGCAGCAGGCCGCCCGGCGCTCATGGCGTATCGGCCAGAAGCAGCCGGTGCGCGTGATCTACCTGGGCTATGCCAACTCCTCGCAGATGACCTGCCTGGGGTTGATGGCCAGGAAGATCATGGTGTCGCAGAGCACCTCGGGCGACGTGCCCGAATCGGGGCTCGATGTCCTGAACCAAGACGGCGACTCGGTGGAGGTGGCGTTGGCACGGCAGCTTGTCACGGTCTGATCCATGTGCCCATGCCGGTGGCCCCTCGGGGTCGCCGGCTTCTTTCCACGGCCCTTCGGGGCCGTTTTTCTTGGGCGTATGACAGTCCATGGCGCCGCCCGCCATGTATTCGGGCGGGCGTCAGTGCGTTTTGTTTGCTGCCCGCAGGCCAAGCGGCGGCGATGGTGAGCGCTCCGTGTTCCAGGGAAGCGCCCTCCATGCAACCATCCATCCGCGCTGTTCACCGCCTGGCCCTCGCCGCTGGCTTGCTGGCCGGCAGCCTGTTGGCCGCCGGCTGCGCCACGACCGCCGCGCCGTCTGCGCCAGCGGTGCCGGCCGCATCGCCAACCGCCGTCGCGCCGGAGCCGGGTTTCGTTCCGGTGGCCCGCTACGGCCGCTACACCCTGGTCGAGCTGGTGCCGGAGCCCGCGCAGCGTGATCTCTTGCAGCAGGCGGTGGAGGTCTCGATTCCGCCCATGCTCGATGCCAGCGTGGGCGACGCCATGCGCCATGTGCTCCTGCGCTCGGGCTACCGGCTCTGCGATGCGGCCGAGGCCGCCACGCTTTACGCGCTGCCGCTGCCTGCCGCACACCTGCGCCAGGGTCCGCTGATGCTGCGCGATGCCTTGCTGACCCTTGCCGGCCCCGCCTGGGAGCTGTCGGTCGATGACTTGACTCGCCAGGTCTGCTTCAGCCGGCGCGGTGCTCCCGCCTTCCTTTCCGCCAACCCGCCCGACACCGCCACGCCCGTGCCGGACGCCGACCGGCCCGAGGAGCTGCAGCCATGACCTTTCCCCAAGCGTCATCCGAGCGCGATTCCCGCACGCGCTGGCTCAAGATCTCCGCGGCCTTCTGGCTGCTGCTCATCAGTGCCGTGGCACTCATCAACAGCGTCGGCTTGTCGCGGCTCGCCGAACAGACCCAGAGCAGCGCACAGGATGCGCAGGTCAATGCGCTGGGCCTGCGCGTGGCCGATCTCGAACAACAGGCCGATGCGGACAAGCGCCGGCCGGCGCCGATCAGCCAGGCCGAATTCGCCACCGCGCGGCAGGCGCTGGACGAGCGGATGACGCGCCTCGAAGAGGCCGACGAGACGAGGGCCTTGGCCGTCGACCTGCAGACGCTGCAGGCGCGCGTGAGCGGAATCGAAACCCGCCTGGAGAAGACCCGGCAGGTGGCATCCGCCGCTCGCGCGCGCGCTCCGGTTGCGACGAAGCCCAAGGTGCCGGAGCCGCCGTTCCGGGTGCTCGGCGTGGAGCTGCGGGGAGGCGAGCGCTTTCTGTCGATCACCTCCACCGCCGCGGCCTCGCTCGCGGGCGCCCGGCTGCTGCGTGAGGGCGATGCCGAGGGCGGCTGGCAACTGCAGTCCATCGAGGCGCAGGCGGGCGTGTTCCAGGTGAACGGCCAGACGCAGCGCATCGCGGTGCCGTAGGAGGTGTCATGACCCCCACGCTCACTTCGTTCGCTGCCCCCCGAGGGGGCTTCAGCCTCCTTGAGGCGGCTCGGCGGAGGCTGACCATGATCCTGCGGTCGTTGCTCGCTGCCGTCGTCCTGTTCGCCGCCTTCGGCGCATCCGCCCAGCCGGCCCCGGTGACGAACTCGCGCATGGTGCCCGCCCAGGTGCAGCCGGGCGCCGATGCCGCGCTCGACGAGAGACAGGCGCGGGAGTGGGGGCTTCGCTCCGAGGAGTGGGCACGTTACCGGCAACTGATGCAGGGGCCGCTCGGGGTCTATTCGCCCCAGCTCGATCCGCTCACGGCGCTGGGCATCGAGGCCCGCAGCGAGGAGGAGCGCAGGCGCTACGCGGAGTTGCAGGTGCAGGCCGAGGCTCGGCGCGTCGGCAAGACGCTGGCCTACCAGCGCGCCTACGACGCGGCGTGGCAGCGCCTGTTTCCCGGCCAGCCGCGCGTGAGCCTGCCCGGCGCCAAGGCGCAGGGTGCCGGCAACACCGGCTCCGGGCGCCTGGCCGTCTTCGTCAAGGCCGACTGCGCACCGTGCGCGCAGCGCGTGCAGCAGTTGCAGGCGGCTGGCACGGCCTTCGACCTCTACATGGTCGGCAGCCGTCAGGACGACGCGCGCATCCGGCAGTGGGCCACCCAGGCGGGCATTGACCCGGCCAGGGTGCGCGCCCGCACCATCACGCTCAACCACGATGCCGGGCGCTGGCTGTCGCTGGGCCTGCCCGGCGAGCTGCCAGCCGTGGTGCGCGAGGTGAACGGCCAATGGCAGCGGCAATAGGTGCTCCGGGCCGGGAGCGTCGGCCGTCCCGCATCGCCATCCGCTGCGCCAGCGCCATGCTGCTGCTCACCACCGGCGGCTGGGCATTGGCCGCCCTGGCGCGGGATGTGCCGCCGCCGGCCTATCAACTGGCGGCGCACCGTGCAGACGTGCCGGCGGCGGTGCTGTACGCGGTGGCCTTGCAGGAGAGCGGCGCCATGCTGCGCGGGCGCCTGATCCCCTGGCCGTGGACGCTCAACGTCGCCGGCTCGCCACAGCGCTACGCCACCCGCGCCGAGGCCTGCGCGGGGCTGCACCGTGCCCTCGCTCACACGCCGGCCAATCGCATCGACGCCGGCCTCGGCCAGGTCAATCTCGGCTACCACGCGCATCGCTACACGCAGCCCTGCGAGCTGCTGGACCCGTACCGCAACCTCGCCATCGCTGCGGAAATCCTGCGCGAACAGCACACGCCGGGCGAGGACTGGCTGCTTGCCATCGGCCGCTACCACCGGCCCGCCGGCGGGGCACCCGCGGCGCGCTACCGGCGCAGTGTGCATCGGCACCTGACCCGCGTGCTCGACCCCGACGTTCCCGTTCCAACCCTCCAGGCCACCACGCCATGAACCACATCGTCCTCATCGCCACCATCGGGCTGCTGCCCACGACCACCGTCTTCGCGCAGACCGCCTCTGCGCCGTTGATCGTCGTCGAAGACCGCGGCGGCGACTCCGCGCTGCCGTACTACCAGTCGCTGAATCCTCAGCCGGATCAGGCCACACCGCCGGCCCCGATGCCGGCCCCTCGCGTTGGCAATGCGGCCGACGCCGAAGCCGCCATGCTGCCGGTGCGCTCGACGCAACTGTCGCCGGGCGAGGTGCAGCGCCGCGTCAACCGGGCGCCGGGCCTGACGGCGCTGTTCCTGATCGGCGACGACGAGCGTTCGCGCGCCTGGCTGCGGCAGCGGCAGACCGCGCTGCGCGAGCTGCAGGCCGTGGGCCTGGTGGTCAACGTGGAGTCGATGGCCGCGCTGACGGCGCTGCGCAGCCTGGCTCCCGGCCTGAGCCTCTCGCCGGCCTCCGGCGACGACCTGGCCCAGCGCCTGGGCCTGCGCCACTACCCGGTGCTCATCACGTCCACCGGCGTCGAGCAGTAGGTGCGCAAATGGCCCAACCGCATGCGGTCGAGGTTCTGCTGCGGCCAGCGGTGGAGCTTCATACCGTGGCGGTCTGCACCGGCGCCGCGATTCTGTGCCTGGTGGCACCGTGGTCGCTCGCGCTGAACCCGCTGCTCGGCCTGGGCTCGGCACTGGCCTTCCTGATCTTCGGCGCGATTCGCCTGCGCGATGCCTGGGCGATCCTGCGCTATCGCCGCAACATCCGCCGCCTGCCGCGCTACGTGATGACCAGCCGCGACGTGCCGGTGAGCCAACAGCGGCTGTTCGTCGGCCGAGGCTTTCGCTGGGAGCAGCGGCACACGCACCGGCTGATGCAGACCTACCGGCCGGGGTTCCGCCGCTATGTCGAGCCGACGGCGATCTACCGGGCCGCCCGGCGGCTGGAGGAGCGGCTTGAGTTCGCGCCGTTTCCCGTCTCGACACTGGCGCGCGCGCTGGCCTGGGACAGCCCGCTCAACCCGGCGCGACCGCTGCCGCCGGTCGGCGGACTGCCACGCCTGCATGGCATCGAGCCGCACGAGGTCGACGTCACGCTGCCGCTGGGCGAGCGCGTCGGCCACTCCCTGGTGCTGGGCACCACGCGCGTGGGCAAGACGCGGCTGGCCGAGCTGTTCATCACCCAGGACATCCGCCGCAAGGTCCGCGGCGAGCACGAGGTGGTGATCGTCTTCGACCCCAAGGGCGACGCCGACCTGTTGAAGCGCATGTACGTCGAGGCCAAGCGCGCCGGGCGCGAAGGCGAGTTCTACGTGTTCCATCTGGGCTGGCCCGACATCTCGGCGCGCTACAACGCCGTGGGCCGGTTCGGGCGGATCTCCGAGGTGGCCACGCGCATCGCCGGACAGCTCTCGGGCGAGGGCAACAGCGCGGCGTTCCGCGAGTTCGCCTGGCGCTTCGTCAACATCATCGCGCGCGCCCTGGTCGAGCTGGGGCAGCGTCCGGACTACCTGCTGATCCAGCGCCACGTCATCAACATCGACGCGCTGTTCATCGAGTACGCCCAGCACTACTTCGCCAAGAACGAGCCGAAGGCCTGGGAGGTCATCGTCCAGCTCGAAGGCAAGCTCAACGAGAAGAACATCCCGCGCAACATGATCGGGCGCGAGAAGCGCGTGGTGGCCCTCGAACAGTACCTGTCCCAGGTGCGCATCTATGACCCGGTGCTCGACGGCCTGCGCAGCGCCGTGCGCTACGACCGGACGTACTTCGACAAGATCGTCGCTTCGCTGCTGCCGCTGCTGGAGAAGCTCACCACCGGCAAGATCGCGCAACTGCTCGCACCGAACTATTCCGACCTGTCCGACCCGCGGCCGATCTTCGACTGGATGCAGGTTATCCGCAAGCGCGCGGTGGTCTACGTGGGGCTGGATGCGCTGTCCGACGCCGAAGTCGCGGCAGCGGTGGGCAACTCGATGTTCAGCGACCTGGTCTCGGTGGCCGGCCACATCTACAAGTTCGGCATCGATGACGGGCTGCCCGGCGCCGCGGTGAGCGCCAAGATTCCGATCAACGTCCACGCCGACGAATTCAATGAACTCATGGGCGACGAGTTCATTCCGATGGTCAACAAGGGCGGCGGTGCCGGCGTACAGGTGACGGCCTACACGCAGACCTTGAGCGACATCGAGGCGCGCATCGGCAACCGTGCCAAGGCCGGCCAGGTGGTCGGCAACTTCAACAACCTGTTCATGCTGCGCGTGCGCGAGACCGCCACCGCCGAGCTGCTGACGCGACAACTGCCCAAGGTCGAGGTGTACGCCACGGCACTGATGAGCGGCGCCACCGACAGCTCCGACCCGCACGGCAATACCGCGTTCACGTCCAACACGCAGGACCGCATCAGCACGACCAGCGTGCCGTTGATCGAGCCCGCGCATGTGGTGGCGCTACCGAAGGGGCAGTGCTTCGCGCTGATCGAGGGCGGCAACCTCTGGAAAGTCCGCATGCCGCTGCCGGCACCCGACCCCGATGAAGCCATGCCGAAGGATCTGCAGGAGCTGGCCGGCTACATGCGGCAGCACTACGTCGAGGCAGGAGACTGGTGGGAGAACCAAGGCATCCCCGGCCTGCAGGACAAGGCGCTGCCCGACGACCTGCTGGACGACTTCAAGCGGATGGCCGCCGCTGAAGAGGCCGAAGCATGAGCGATCCGGCCGTCGCTGCCCAGCGCCAGCAGCAACGACAGCAGGGGCTGATCGCCGGCCTGGTCACGCTGCCGTTCCGCTTCTTCGGCGTGCTGTGCGGCGCGCTGCTGCTGTGCATCCTGATCGAATGCGTCGGCATGCACTTCTTCTGGCCCGAGCAGGGCTGGCGCCACGCGCAGGGCATGCTGCACTACGAGCTGGATCAGCTCTCCACGCATTTCACGCGCAGCGCGCTGGTGCAGGAGCCGGGGCGCACCGCGCACCGGCTGGTCGAACTGGGCTACGACTGGCTGTTCGTGAAGAGCGGTCTGCTGGACTGGATACGCGACGCCTCGGCGCAGGCCGGCGCCGGCAGCCATCGCCCGACCAAGGATTTCCGCTACTACATCGGCTTGGTCTACGTGAACGTGGAGAGCTACCTGATCGCGGCGGCCTACACGACGCTGGTCTTCCTCGTGCGGCTGCTGGTGCTGTGTCTGACCCTGCCGTTGTTCCTGATGACCGCCTTCGTCGGACTGGTGGACGGCCTGGTGCGCCGGGACATCCGCCGCTTCGGCGCGGGACGCGAATCGGGGTTCATCTATCACCGCGCCAGGGCCAGCCTGATCCCGCTGGCCGTGCTGCCGTGGGTGACTTACCTGGCACTGCCGGTCAGCGTGAACCCGCTGCTGATCCTGCTGCCCAGCGCCGCACTGCTCGGCGTGGCGGTGTGCATCGCGGCGGCGACGTTCAAGAAGTACTTGTGAAACACCCAGGAGCGTCACTCACGCCGGTTCAGTGGGGCGAACGCGCAGCGGTGCGCCGGGCGCACTGTTGCGCGTGTACCGGCTGGGCTGCGAACTGACCGGGGGATTCTGTCGCTAATTTCGCCGGACAAAATCAGCCGCAAGTGCTTGTCACGGCACTAATTTCACTGGTTCCGCTAGTTTCTCCTTGTGCTTTCGTCGAGTGCTGTACCATCTGAAATCAGCAGGGGTTGCCCAAGGCACGCGGCGCGACTCGCACCTACAGCTTCGGAGGCAGGCCAGATGCAGCAGCTGCGATGCTACGGCGACGACAGAAACAATGGGTTCTGCGTGCATTGCGGCGGGCCAAGCGAAACCATCGATCACGTCCCGTCGAAAGTTCTCTTGGATGAGCCGTATCCAGAGAATCTCATGGCGGCTCCGGCGTGCCGTGAATGCAACAACGGCCTTTCACTCGACGAAGAATATCTGGCCTGTTTGCTCGAATGTGTCATCGCCGGGGACATCGCACCCGAAAAACTGCACAGGGCCAAGATTGGCCGTATCTTGCGTGCGAACTCCTCGCTGTTGACCCGATTGCAGCGGGCACGCACAGATGGTGCAGAAGGCCCTGTCTGGGCAGCCGAAAACGACCGCGTGAGTCGCGTCATCCTCAAATTGGCTCGATGTCATGCCGCATTCGAACTCAACGAGCCACAACTCCACGAACCATCACGCCTCGGATTCAAGCCGCTGTCGCTCATGACGGAAAAAGAGCGCACCGCATTCGAAAGCGATGACGACGCGTTCGATGTCTGGCCGGAAGTCGGGAGCCGTGCGATGCAGAGGCTGCTTGTGGCGGGCACCGACACTTTCACCGAGGGATGGTTGGCCGTGCAAGAAGGAAACTATCGCTTCCATACCAGCCAAGCCAATGGGCTGACCGTGAAAATCGTCCTTCGGGAATATCTCGGCTGCGAAGTCGTCTGGGACTGATCCGGCAGGACGCATTCGTTTCGGCAGGCAGATGGATTTCGAAGTAGCGATTCAGACGGGTGAAACCGTCTTCGTGTCTACCAGCGCCTGCAAATGGTCTAGTAGCAGCTTGGGAATCTGCCCGCCGGTGAGAAGCACACCGGCCTCCATGTTCTGCTCCATCGCGTGGCCGGTCAGGTTGGCGCTGGTGATGAAACACATCTTGCCATCGGCAACGGCGACTTTGGCGTGAACGCGCCCGTCAGAGAACGGGGCGGCTTTGTCTCGCCAGGAATAAAGCCTCGCAGCGGAGACCAGCGTGTTCATCTTGCCAATCGCGTCAAACGAGATGCTGCCGCCGTGGTCCTGAGACAACTCGAGCAGCATGGAGATAAGCACTCCGCGATCACTGGCCGCATTTAGCGCCTTCACGATGGTCGAGATGTCATAGGCCACGAAGCTGGTGATGAACAGGTTGTGCTCGGCGGCGTTGATCACCTGCAGAAGCGCCTGCTCCGTTCGACGAGCCGAGACGAACGGCGTCGTCGGTCCCGTCCACACGAGTTCAGTGGATTGCTGACTCGCAGCCTTGGTGAATACATGACTGGCCGCGAGTAACATCGATGCGAGTTCCTCTGCGCGGACAGTGGTTGCCAGCCAGGCTTCAACGAGCTGATCCACGACACCAGCTGCTGCAGGCGTTCCGACCACGCCCGAAAGCGCACCGGCTGCTTTGCTGGGATCGGTCACGCGAACCCGGTTCGCTATTGCCTGAACCTTCTCAGGAGAAACCAGACAGACCAAGGCTGCGACGGCGTCCAAGAGCTTTTCCATGTCACAAACCCTTGAAGAAAGCCGCGTCGATGCGTTCCAGTGTCGGAACGAGTAATGACCGATCCAGATAGCGATTGCCACGTTCGCAGGAGGTCTCGGCCACCAGGCTGCAAGCGTGACATGCCGCAGCATGGAGGGAGCGGTCTTTCTCGGGATCATGCTCGGAGCAGAGCGGGTCCGAGGAGCAGATCTTCGAGCGGTTCAAGGCTTGCTCCAGCAGGCGCCCGAGGTTCTCCGGCTTGCCGAGATCGACGAGGCCACCCAGGGTCCCATCGGAGTCGGCGGCTGCCGTGTAGATGAGGATGCCAGCCTGCGGACTCTCGCCCAAGGTATCAGCATAGATTCGCTCGCGGATACTCGCGGCGTTGTAGCCGCATTCCAGCGCCAGCTCACGAATCAGCAGGTGCGAGAGCGTGTGGAGCATAGCGTAGCGAATGCCGGGGTAACCCTCATCGGGGTCGAGATGACGGGAGTTGCGCCATCCCCTGTGGCCACCACGCAGCATCTTGTCGACCTGCGCAACGGCAGCTAGTGCTTCCCAAGCGACGAGCGCCTGCTCGTCGAACTGGATGAAGATACCCTCACCATGCACCTGATTCGCGGGAACCCAATCCGGTTTGCCTCGTGAAAGGTTGGCCATCTGGGGCCGTTCATTCGGGTCGCCAGTTTCTTCAGGGGCCTCCACGCGAGTGAAACCGAGCAAAGCATTGACCTCGCGGAGTCGCTCCAAGAGCAGCACCCTGCGGATGTACTTGGCAAAGGCCGGTGGCGTGCCGACTTTCTTGCTCATGAAGTGTGGGTAGTCCGTGGGCGGATTGGCCTCAGTCAGCACGTCCCACTCGGGGCCCTTGATGTCCGCCTCACCCACGACTTCCTGTCCGCCACCAGCACGGTGCGCCTCGATGGCCGACCAGATCGCCGCCGCTGGATATTTGTCGATCCCTGGCAGTGCCCCGGTCTTCTTCAAGGTCTTCACCGTCACCGACACTTCGGCTTCGGATTCCAGTTCCTCGAAGAACTCCCAACCATCCTGGATCAGCTGACTGAGCGGGTCGTTGGTCTGAGGAATCGCGAGCGCCGAGAGCGTGATCGGGAACCAGCTGTTCGTGGCTCCCAATAGCACCGCTCGTGCCTCCTCATCGCATTCGTGGTCGAAGTGGTCTAGATGCGGATGCCGTCCTCGGCACCCCGGCAGATTTTCTTTGCCAGCTTTACCAAAAGCCTGTGCAACAGTCCTTGCCGCACCGCAGGTGTCGCACTTCACCCACAAGTTTTCGGTTTGCAGCGACGCACCGCTTTCGAAGAAACGCAACGTGCCCTTGCATGAACTGTTGCCACCATGGACGAAGTAGTGCCAAGGAAAATCGTCTAGATGCCCGTTTCGACAAGCCAACAAAAGTCGGGCCGGCACTGCATCGGCATCTTTCGCAGCACCTTTCCCTTCCCAGCCACGGCAGCCTTTGTGAACGAAGCGGGTTCGCTCCGGCCTGAAGCGGTTCTCCTTGATCTCGAACAGACCGGCATCGAAGGGCGACAGCAGGCCGCACTTCACGCACCGCATCCAGCGCGGGAATGGCCGGACGGGGACGCCGATGTTGGCCTCGGCCGACCAGACGTCGACGAGTTCACTCTTCTGGAACGGCGGCATCCGCAGGTTCTCGACCTGCGACCCCAGAACCTTCCGAACGGCAGCAAGCAATCGTGCCTCTTGGATCGGCTGGCAACGATCCTTTTCCCAGCGGTCGATGCCGAGTGTCACGACGGAAAGGCTGGGCAGGTCGATCAGCGCACCGGGGCCATAAGTCCACAGCAATTGGCTTGGGCGTACTTCGCCGACTGGCGTTTTGTTGTTGATGATCATGTTCAATCCTCATCCTTCGTGGCGGGACGAGGCTTCCAGTCGTGATCGTCCGTGATATGGCTCGTGTTCATGATTAGACGCACGCCGGGCTCGACCTCTCGCATCGACATCGGCACAGTCCAGTTGTCCCAGGCTTGAAGTCCTGGCGACTTGATCAATGCCACGGTCTTGTCTTTTTCGGGGCCGCGTTTTTCATAGGCCAAGATCCGACCGCCCTTGCTGACTTCTTTCGCCCATTCGTCGGCGCGTTCTTTCAGCTCAGTCTCGGCCAACTGCTTACGCGAGTTGTCTTCAGCGACATTGCCCGCGCGAGTCGCCAATACCTTGATGGCATCGAGGATCTCGGCCTGATTGGACATGCTCAATTGGCCAGCGCCTTCGTTCGGGCTGAATTCGTCGTTCTCCAAACGCATCAGGCTCAACAGCGAGCCCGTCAGGCCACGATCCATTGCGCGCGGTGAGAATGGCGTTACCGATTGCGCCTCGACGTGTTTGTAGAACGTGGCGTGGTAATGCTCGAAGGTTTCGTAATGCGACAGGTCACGCGGTCTGGCCCAAGTCAGCACCGTGCAGACCAAGCCCGGGAAAGAACGCCCGACACGGCTGGTGGCCTGAATGTATTCGGCTGTTCCCTTGGGTTGCCCGTTCACAGCCATCAGTCCGAGCCGGTTTACGTCGACACCCACTGACAGCATGTTCGTTGCCAGCACCACATCAATGGCGCGCGTGTCGCCCTCTTGCCACTTGGTCACGTACTTGCCGGTGGCAGCGTCGAACTCGGCCTTGAATTTCACCTCTAGGTTGTCGAGGTATTTCGGGATGTCCTGACTGGAGACTCGTGAGGTCAGCTCACGGATGTTGCTGACGCTGCGTTGCGCCAATGCAGGCCGCTCGACCATGCTCATCTGCACACGGTAGGAACGCGTCTGCACGTCGTCCTCGGCCAAGCGTTTCATGCCCCCCAGCTCTCGCAGCGAGTTGAAATAGCCGACCATGGTCATGTACGGATCTGCTGACTCACCGAAGCGATCGAACAGCGCTTGAGCGGCTGTCAGGAACGCCGTGTAGACGCGGATCAGCATCGCGGGTCGCGAGCTGCCTGGAGAGCACACCCCGAGGTAACGCCTTCCCGGCTTGTCCTCGATCGGTCGTTGAACCGAGAAATAGTTGTCCTCCACGTCCAGCCCGTGCGGGGGAAATACCGACACGCGCCGCATGAAAACGTTGTTCACCTGCTCTCGGGCCTTACGCACCGTGGCGGTCGACGCGATGATCTTCGGCTTGACCGTATGCTTGCCGAGCGTCCAGCCGCACAGCTCATCCACGGCCGTCTCGTACAGGCCGACCATGGTGCCGAGCGGCCCGCTGATGAGGTGAAACTCATCCTGGATGATCAGGTCCGGCGGTCGGATCGGACTGATGTTCCTGACCTTGGTCGCACTCAGCCCCTTACCGGCCTGGTGGTTGCCATTGCAGTCCGCACCCTGCCATAGCAGGCCGTGTCGTTCGCATTCCTGGCCGACCCGGCCGAACAACGTGCGCACCTGACCGCGCCACGCCATCATGGCGAACTTGTCCACCGTGGCGATCATCATCGTCGGAGGGCGGTGATAGATCTCCTCGTCCACCACGAGCACCGGGATACCCGGGTGAGGGAGCTTGCTGGACTTGCCCTTCGAGAAGTCGCAGCGACCCTTCTTGTCGCCGCAATAGACGAAGGTGCGCCCACGCCCCCTGTCGACCTCCACGTCGCGCCCAGGGGCGACTTCCGAGCCACACCAGGGGCAACTGGTCAGTTGCGCGGGAGACGCCGTCCCGGCGTTGTACCTGCCGGGGTTGCGGATGTCCTCGATGGCCCGGTGACTCTCCTCGGTCGTACCCGGCGTCACCTTGTTGCCAACCCAGAGGCCGATGGTGAAAGGTTCCGTGCCGAGGGATTTTTCGCCTTTATCCAGTGCTTCGCGCCGCAACACCTCCATCGCGCAAATCAATGCCGTGGCACGCTGGAACTGCTGCAATGTCAGCAGGCGGAGGGTGTAACGCATGATCACGGCCAGACCACGCGAGCCGTCGTAGCCACCCAGGTTACCCTGCATGCGCCGAATGGCCATGGTGAAAGCGGCCACACCCAGGTAGGCCTCGGTCTTGCCACCGCCGGTGGGGAACCACAAGAGATCAGCATAGGCTTCGACCGGTCGAACACGATCCGGGTGCGTCGGGTCAGTCAACGACGGGATCGACAGCAGCAGGAAAGCCAACTGGAACGGACGCCAACTGCGGTTCTTCAACACGTCGAACTGGTCGACGGTGACGTCCTTGCCTCGCCGGATTTCGAGTGCGTACTGGCTGCGCACACGCTGGGTGGCCATCGCCCGGTTGGCGAAGCGGAAGGCCGCCAAGGCTTTTTCGTCGCTCTTCAGGGTGTCGATGCCCTGTTGCAGGCGCGTGTGGATCTCCTGGCATCGATCCATCGCCTGTCGGGCCTGCGTGTCGTAGCCGAGCACGTCGATGCCGATTCGAGCGCGCTGCTCGTCGATCCACGCGGCGTAATCCTTGGTCAGCAGGTTCAGGGCATCGACCAGCGGATCGATCTCCAGGGTGGCGAGGCGCTGCATGTCGAGCAGACCACTTTCCACCATCTCCTTCATCGCCGGTCGGTCGGTGGGGTCGAGACCTGGTGTCTCCGTGACCTGCACCTCGGACTCAGGCATGACGATGGTGCCCACCTCGGTGGCCAGCGTCACGTCATCCGCCGTCTCGGCATGGACGGCGACGCCATGCCCCACCGCGAACTCAACCCGGTTGCGGTAGATCATCTCCAGCGATTCGCGCTCCGGGTCCATACCGTCCGCATCCAGTACGGGCCGGCGGCGGAAGATGGCGCGCTTGGGGGATTCTGCTTCCGATCGAACGATCAGCTCCGGCTGGAACACCCAGGCGGAATCCCGGTTGGTCTCGGGTTCCTCCTGTGCATTGACCAGGAACAGCGTCACCAGGCGGTCACCATTCGCGTTCTTGGCATGCATGGAGCCTCGCACCCGCACCTCGGGATAGTTCTTGTCTGGTGCCTGATGGGGGATCACGCCTTCGGTTAGCGGGAGCACCAGCTTGCCGCCGCAGGGGATGCGCTGCCATACCTTGGCCTTGGAGCCGTCCTTGCGCAGCACCTCGTGATCGTCGTTGGGGATGCGCTGTATCGCCCCCAGCGCACCTCCACTTCGATGCTTTCCGCATCGCCATCCACGCAAAAAGGTCATGCCGAGACTGCTCGGCACCAGTGATTGATTGCTGGCGGCATCGATCTCATCGGCGGCGTCGGACTCGGGCTCCACACGTCCCGTCGCCGTGCCGAACTCCGCACCGGGTTCATGCTGGCCGGGCACCTTCGGGTTGGTGGGGGCTCTATCGGCATCTTCGTTCGCCAGCGGACCTTCGAGCCCTTCGATGCCGCCCTGTGCCGCCTCACGCGGGGTGAGCTTGCCCACCAGATAGCGATCCCGCACACCCATGTCGACGATGCGCTCATGGGGACCGCCAGCCGGACCGAGCAGATCGTCCATCACGGCCAGTTGCAGCAATTCGCGGATATAGGCGAGTTCCTGTTGATACCGGGGGGAGCGGGCATCGGAACCGATCGTGGGCACCTCGGCGATGGTCTTGTGCAATGCCTCGGGCAGCGCTTCGACGAAATCGGTCCATTGGACGCGACCGATGCTTCCCGAGGAAGGCGGCGTAAGTGCTGTGAGGCCGATGGAGACGGGTTCGGTGACCGCCAGCAGTCGGTCGAAATAGAGCGTGGTGGTCTCGAGGTCGGAGTGAACCCGCAGCAAACGCCCGACACGGGTGATGGCACCATGCGGATTGAGGACGAGAACCCAATCGTCCTCCTCGATGGCCTGGTAGGGAGCGGGCTCCCTTCAGAATCAGGATGTAGGGCTTGAGCCTGTGGTCGGTGCCGAGGCCGTGGTCGAGGGCGATCCATGCGTTGGGAGTCTTCGTCATACCTTTTTCACCTCAGATCCTGTCCACGATCTTCTTCCACAGGCTGTCGAGTCAGCGCCTTGAAGATCACGAATAGGCCTCTTGGGCGCCCCGAATCAGCGTGTCGTAGTGGACGATGCGGCTCCCCGGCGAAATCGATGTCATCGATGACTTGAGGCGGTCTGGGTTCGAGGCCTCTTCGTCGACGGCCTTGCCAAGGACGAAGATCACCTCGATGTCGGGGCTGGCCTGGTTCTGTTCCCGCAGGATTTTCGTCAGCTTGTCGACGTAGGTCTGGCCTTGCTCGACCAGCTCAAGCAGGCCCATCTTGCGGCCGACCTTCTGAGTTCGACGATGATGTGTTTGCCTGCATTGGTGCGATAGGCGATGTCCACGCGACCCAGTCGTTCCTTTTCGGTCATGTCCCCGATCAGCACACCTTCGGTCGTGAGGCGCGATTCCATGATCGGGCTACCCGTGGCTCGCTCCCATGCCGGGTCCAACAGCCAGAGGTGATCGAACAGGTACTTCTGCAGCACCCGTTCCTTCGCGTCTTCGTCCATGATGGTCTGGAAATCGCGGATCGCATCGAGGCGTGATTTCACGATGTCCCGGTAGAGAGAGGCTTCGAGAGAATCTCTATCCGCGAGCACGGCCAGGAGTCTGTCGGCGCTCTCGATGCTCGTCACGAACTCCTCGGTCGAGCCGCGCAGCTTCATGCGCTCGAATGCCAGGATGCCGTGCCGGTACATGAGCTTGCGGTCCTCTTCCTCATCGACCGGCAGCGCACTGAGTTTGGCGATCAGCGTTTCGGCGTTCTTCCGGTATCCCTCGGGGAGCGTGTCGAGCCACTCGGCGAGAGCGGGAGACGTTTCCTTGGCTTTCTCGACCTCGTGCTTCTTGCGCCATTCCGTCCAGCGCTTCTCGACTTGCGTGAGCTGTGATTTCAGGAAAGCGATCAGCTGCCCATATCGGGGGTCATCCTCCTGCACGCGCTGCCGGTCGCTGGTCGCGATGTCAGGCGCATCGTCGGCATCGAGGAAGTCCGCCTCGATCTGCCCGGTGAGGTACTTCGTGTAGAGCCGTCCGTCATTCAGCTTGTCGAGGATGTTCTCGTGGAACAGTCGGCCACGGGCGAACACGACGATGCCGTTCAGGTTGCCGGCATCCTCACTGTCGAGTTGCTTGGGGAATCTGGCCGTGCCGATCCAGCCGCTGACCTTCCACCCGGCATCCCATCCATCGAAGCGGTTCGACAGGGATTCCTGTTCCAGTAGCTGCGTGGCGGGGGTCAGGTCGAGGGCGTCGTCACCGAATCGCCAGAGGAACTGCACCATCGGCAAGTCACCACGGTCGGAGGGCGTGATGGGCTGCCCATTGAGGTCGATCTTGAAACCGTGGGCCTCTCCGATCACGGAAAAGCGGCGCGCCAGGCGCTTGCGAAGAGCCAACGCTCCCCGGCCGAGACGCTGCCGCTTGATGTCGCGCAGCACGATACGGGTACCCTTGGTCACCGTGAGTCGATCGGTGGGCAAGGACTCGGGGCTGTAGAAGGGTTCGCGCTTCTGTACGGATTCGTGGATTCCATCCACGGTCATACGAAGGCCATGAGCCGACCCATCCTTGGCCGACTCCACCTCGATGACGTTGGCGATCGAGAAAAGCGAGAGCTTGCCCAGCCCTTTGCGGCCCATCACGGGGCGACCTTTGGCGGTGGTCTTGCCATGCTCGGCGTCCTCGTCGCGTCGTCGATAGCCGACCCGCAGGTATTTGCCGTTCATGTCGTCCACCGACATACCTATGCCGTCATCGACGATCTCGATCCAATTACCCTCCGGATCGATCTTGATGTCGACGGTCTCTGCGTCGGCATCCCAGGCGTTCGCGACGGCCTCCGTCAGAACGGCCGCGATGTTGCTGTAGAGGTTGATCCCCAGGTGGTCGAGCACATTCAGGTCGACCGTCATCTTGTATATGTCCGTCATATGCTCCCGCCTAGTCATCAAATGCGCCGATGCCGTCCGGGTTCTTGCCAGACTGGAGCATCTCGAACTCTGTCAGGTATTGCGATACGGCTTCTCGGGCGCCGTCAGGCACTGTGTCATCGCGCTGCAAGCGCTGAAGTCGAGCCGCAGTGACGGCGGTGTCGATGTAACCCTCCAGCCAGCTCGGATTGAGGCGGGGTTGAAGACGAACCGCCCAATCGCCCATCGTCTGGGATCGCGTGTGCTGCAGGAACTTCGGGAGCAGATTCAGCAGCCCCTCGTCGGACGTCGTTACTCGGTCGCACCATGCCCGTACTTCAGTGCCCTCACCCCAGTGTTTCCAAGTAGCGAGTAGTCTCGGCAACTCCGAGTGGCCCATGAAGCCGGACTCACCTGCAAGAACCCGTATTCGTTCCAGCCATACGGACTTCAGTCGTATGACTTCATCAGCCGTCAGCAGCGTGGCTTCCTGTGCCTTCTCGACCTCTTCGTCCAATGCCTTCAAGAGCCACGACTGAACTGCAACGGCACGACCGGCCCGCATCGCAGCCTCCAGCACATCGGCGCGCCGATCGGCCGACAGCCGTTTCAGAAGGTGATAGACGGGACGCGAAGCGCGTGAGACGTTGCCAAAATCGAACATGCCGCGTTCGTCGGCAGGATCGATCAACGCATCGCCTACGTCGAAGAGCGCTTGGATGACGGTTGGGATATGCGCATCCGGAATGTCCTTCTCGACATGGTCCATCAGTCGTTCGAGCAGTGCCCGCGCCTTTGACGTGCCATCGGGCCGCCGCTCTTCCTTGGCTTGAACGAGTGCATTGCCAAAGTCAGCTGGCGACGCCGCCAGACTCAGCAGCGCCACCATCTCACCACGGCGTATGGCACCGGGAGGGACGGTGAGCCGGAAATAGATCGGGAATACGTCCGGGTGGCAGGCCCGCAGGTTTCTCCGCCACTCAGCCAGCCAGTCCGAGCCGTAGCCCATGCGTCCAGTTTTCGGGAAAATGCGTTCGATCAACGCCTTGGAGCTCTCTTTGCAAATCGACTGGTAGGGCTTGTGCCCATCCAGTGTGAAAGGCTTCCTTGGTTCGCTCATCGACGTCGTAGCGTGAGTCGCGGCTGTGGCCCGAGAATCTGTCCGGGTTGGTACGAATCACGTCGTACAAGCCGGGCAAGAAGACCCGAAGTGCCTCCAGCGCAATGAAATCCACGGCATTCACTTCGCCACGGACCGCCGGATAGGTGACGGCCAAAGGTGTTCGTGAATCGAACCACGTCACGAGGCACCTGAATCAGCGCGTCGATTCCGTCGTGATAGACGTTCGTCCAGTACGACTGATCGAACGCCCCTTCTGGGACGTCACCCAGTATCTCGTCGAGACGCTTGAAAAGGGCTGCACGCAGAGCCACGCGATCGACGGGCGGCAATTCGAAGGGCACCTGAATGATCTTTTCCAGGTACCGCTCTCCGGGTAGGCCGCTTTGCTGCTCAATCGCTCGGGCCGCGACGTCGCGATCGAAGGCCAACAAGTAAACGACGTTCGGGAAATCCGCCAGAGCCTTGATGACGGTGAACAGTTGGCGGGTCTCCTCCGGCGTCAGTCGATCGATGTCGTCGATGATCACCAGGATGCGTTGACCGGCCTTTTGCAGGATGCCCGTGATCGAATCCTTCAGTGCTGGCACATCCTTGGGCTTGCGCTTCGCTTGTCCCAGCAGCTTGCCGATGAGCCCACCGGCACCGCCCGAAACTCCGGTCAGGTCGATCAAGCCACCCACGCCCTCGGCGAAATCGGCCAACAGATCACCGAGTTGCTTGAATTTCTCGCTCCTGGCGGGCAACACCGCCTGCAACTGGCCGAGAAATGCACGCGCCAGGTTTTCTTGCCCGGAAAACCACCACGGGTTGAACTTGACGAGGACAGGCTGCTCGTCCTCTGGACGCTGCTCCAGGAAGTGCTGGACATAACTCAAAACCGTGGATTTTCCGGAGCCCCACGGTCCATACAGCGCGAGCACCAGGCCGTCGCTGCCTGGATAACGGCAAATACTGTCCGCCAGACTGCTCGCGAACGGAGCATGTCCGAAGAGATCATCCGTTGGGTCGATGCTGGGGCGATCTGCTGAGAGGGCGGTCATTAGTCACCTCCCACATAGCTATAACGCGCCCCGCGCTTCTCCCCCTGGCGTTCGACTCTGCCCTTCGCGATCAGGCCGACGATCGAAGCATTCCACTGGCCGTCGGTGATGCCGATGGCGGCGACGATGTCGGACTTGGCGTGCCAGCCGGGATTTGCCTTCAAGTATTCAGCGATGGCATGTGAGGGACTGGCGTGGTTGCGGGTACGGGGCTCGGCGACCTCAAGGTGTGCCCCTTCATTGGCTGGAGCAGCGTCGAAATCAAGTGAGGGCTGTTGCGTGGGCGTGTTTTGACTACCTACAGTGCGAGGTTTCCTCGCCCCAGGGCTGGCGGCTCTTCCGTGCAATCCTTGCGCGACCTCTTTCTCGTAGCGCTGACGGTTCAGCTCCGACAGCCGCCAGAGGATTTCGACTCGGGCATCCTCTGAAATGGTGTAGCGAACACGACTACCACCTGGCAAATCGTCCGAATAAAAATCGTGATTGAGATCGATATCATCCCAACCGTATATTGATGCGATGTTGCAATCTAAATCTTTTATCGCTTGACGAAATTTCTCAACAACCTCATGACGTGAGTGTTCTGAGTGCGCATGCTGATACGCCATATTCATCCCCACGTCCAAAGTCGACATCAAGTTTTCTCTGGATGAAAGGTATTTTTTTGCTATATCCGCCGAATCTCCAAACCCAGTAGGGAACGGAAATCGCTCAAGTCCGATGGTGGGGTTATACGTTATCGCGCGACCAATTGTACTTGCCCCATTCTCACACCAAATTCTGTGAAAACAGCTTTGAAGGCAAGCGAAACGTGACAATGAGTTGTCTTTGAAAATAATGATTTTGCTACTTAGAACCCACTCGCTTGATACGTAAGCAAAAGCCCATTCGGTGGAATCTCTCGTTTTTACGAGATACTCGGCATGATCCTTGATGTCATTGAACTGTCTGGTCCTCTTGTCCCAAAACTTCCAGAAGCACTCCTCATGAATTTGAGTCTTGATCGCATCTCTGGTCGGCTTGACTTCATTAAGGACAATATTCCAGCACTCTTTGTATTTGGATGCTTCTTCCTCGCTACGGTCGCCAAACGAAATAATGAACGTCCCCGGCCCCTTTGGTCCGAGAGAATTTAGCTCCGTCCCGCTAAGGAAAGGCCGGATCACATCCTTACTGCCAGGATCCTTTTCAAGAATCACTGCGACTTTTTCTTTGGTTAGAATAAATCCATCGCCGCGAATTTCGACACCTCGGAAACATAGCTTTGCATTCTCAGCCAGCGCTTTAGGTTCCCAGTCTTCCCCCGTATCTTCGATAAGACTTGGGGCTACCTTTGATACGTTCTTGCCGTTGAGATAACAAGCGCTATTCCATGCGCAACGGGTCAGCCAAACTAGAGAGACCACGACCGTTGCCGTGCCGGGCCACGGTAGATCTCGGACTGCGCGATAAATAAAGAATCCTGACTTAAGTAGGACGGCAAGCCCTGCGTCACGGCTATGACCTTGACCAACAGAGTTGGTCATAACCAAACCCAAAAAACCGCTTTTTGAACAGATACGTGCGGCTTGTCTCAGAAAATAGACGCACAGATCGACGCGCCCCACAAATTCATTAGTCAAGTATCTTGCTAAGTAATTTCTGTAGGTAGCCCCATAGTCAATAGAAATTCTTGACCCGCCTCTGTATGGTGGATTTCCAACAAAAGCATCAAATCCAGCATTTTCCCGGACTAGCACCTCTGGAAATTCCAGCGGCCAATGGAAAGGCCGACGTACTGTTTTGTCGGCAGGCAGGTCGATCAAGAGGGCTACGGCGGCTCGTTTGCACATCGCGGCCTGCGTTTCCCGATCGCCATCGATGGCCTGTCCGGCTTGGACAGCCAGCGATGCCAAGGCGTTTTCCAACCCCGAGCCACTGCCGCCTGCTGCGAACACCTCCCCAATGAATGCGTCGGCGATGCGCTCAGGCATTTCGAGCTTCTGACGTGCATCGGCATCCAGTCGCGCCATGACCTCGACGTCGCGGATGTCACGGATCGGTATCTGGCGCAGTCGCTGCCGCAACTCGATCGCCTCGTGAACCGCCCGCTCGATGTTCTGCCCGAACAGGCGCTGCTGGCCTTTTCCGGTCGGCGTCATGCTGAGTTCGGTGAGCTGATCCAGACGATGGATGCCGAGCAGGCTATCGCCGCAGCGCAGGTTGTGGTCGAGGAAGCCGAACGGGCGCCCCTTGGCCAGTGTGACCAGCCAGATGGAGAGCTTGGCGAGTTCGACGGCCAGAGGATTCAGGTCCACGCCATACAGACAGCGCTCGGCGATCAGGCGGCGGGCGATGATGGTACGTGCCTCGGTGTCGCGGGGGAGCGGCTCTTTGTTGCCCTGCGCATCCAGCACTTCGCCATCCACGCTCACCGTCTTTCCGCTGCCTTCAGCCTGTGACCAGGCTTCGACCAAGCGATCGGCCAGCCAGCGGCAGGCCTGCACCAGGAAGGCGCCCGAGCCCATGGCTGGGTCGCAGATCTTCAGGTCCAGCAGTTCGGCGGGCGACTTCAACACCCAGTGTTCTCGCGGGGTGCCTTCGGCTGCCCCCACATAGGCGATCGGGGTCAGTGTCTCGGTGACGATGGCCTCGGTGAGCGATTTCGGCGTGTAGTGGGTGCCGGTCTCGCGCCTGTCGGAACCGGTGGTGACGATGAAGGCCCCGGCGGGGTAGACCAGCGGATAGCCCCAGGGATCGGTGCGCACCAAGTGGGCAAAAGGCCTGATGCGATCACGCAGCGCCGTATCACCATGGCAGGCGGCCAGCAGACGGTCGGCCAGCGCGTCGTCGACGGGCTTGACCAGATCGTTACGCACGCGGCTGGCGGAGCTGCCGGAGCGCTCCTGGAGCAGTTCGGCCAGACGTTCCGCACCGTCGAGGCGGGCGGACTCCAGCTCGGCCAACCCGACCCAGGGCGCCTTGGCATTCTTGGTGCCATCCAGTTCCAGCGTGACTTCGACGGTTCGCTTGACGGTACGCTCCAGCAGACCCTCATAGACGTAGCCGATCTGCTCGACGTCCAGCGCCCGGTAGGACAGCGTTCGCCCTTGGAACTGCTGGATGGCCTCGAGCAACAGCAAGACGGTGCGATTGTCGATCGGCAGTGGTTTGGCGATGTCGGTACGCCAATCCGATCCCTTGGCACGGCCCTCGAGGAAGGGAAATCGATCGGGGTCGAACAGCGAGCCGCCCAGTGCGGGCAGGCGCAGGTTCTCGTGCTCGATGCCGCCGAACACGGCGCGGAAGATGGCCAATAGCCGCGACCAGGCATCCCAGCGGCGTTCGAGGATCTCCTCGGATTCCGTGCGCAACTGCATGCGCAGAGTCGAGAGCGCATAGTTGGCCTCGTAGCATTCGTCGCCGAGCAGCAGCAAGCCACGCTCCTCTGCGGAGAGCAGGAAGACCAGCCGCATCATCACCGTCAGCGCGGCTTCGTAGAGTTCTGGCTCCTTCACGTCACGAAGCAATTCGCGGTCGCGGTCCTGGTCGGCCTTGTCGAGCGCCTGGATCAGCACTTCGACGGCGCGCCGCACCTGCTCGCCGAGGGCGTCGGTGACCTCGTCCTGATACTTCAGCGAGCGGTCGAACAATGCCGGCAGTTGCTCGGCCTCATCGACGAAGAAGCGCCGAATGCCCAGCAGATGCACGAAGGCCTGCAGGGTGCTGGGTTCCTGGCTCCAGATACGGGCGTACCAGCTCGCGAAGGTGGTGACGGCGCCCACCGGGGCGTCGACCAGCATCCAGCGCTCGCCATTGGTCACCAGCCCGAGGCGGCAACCGGTGGCACGGCAGAGCTGGACCATGCGATCGGCCGGGGTGGCGGCCCATCCGTCCAGCTTCAGTGTGGCATCAAGGTCGACGTCCTGACCGTAGGTGTGGATGAGCATCAGCGGTTTATTGGCCCGTTGCTCGTCGATGACCGCGAGGTCTGGGGCCAGCGTCACGCCATGCTCGGGCAGGCTGACACTCAGGTTGGCCGCGCACCAGTCGGCGCGTTTCAAGACGTCGCCTTTGCCATCCTCGTCGAGTTCCAACCCGCGCGCCAGCACCTCATCAATCCAGGCGGCGTGCAGTTCGTCGAGGTGTGGGTCGTCGGTCTCCAGCGCTTCGCGCCATTCCTCGTAGGCTTGGCGCAGTCGCTTTCGTTTGATGCCGTCGAGTTCATCAAGACCTTGAGGGTAGACCTCGGTAAGAACAGGAACGGCGAGGAACGGGCCGGAGATCTCAATGAGTGAAAGCCAGTCGTGATGCACGGTGTTGGTGCTCATGCGGCACCTCCGTTCGTAGCAGATTCCGGCACGAGAAATATCACCGCGACCGGGAAGGTGCGATCGTCGAGCTTCGCGTAGCGGCTTTCGATGGCTGCGATTTCCTGGGCGCGCTCAAGCGGGATGCGTGCCAGCCGCGCCTCGAGGGCCGCAGTGTCACGCCTGAGCTGAGTGCGCTCGTCCTCGGTGAAGAGCGAGAGTTGTTCTGGCTGCTGATCCTTTTTCAGCTCACTCTGGATCGCCTTTTCCAACTCATCGAGCACGGTGCCGATGTCGTCGATCTCTCGTTGCTTGCGGGCCTGCAAGGTGTTGGCCAGAAACTTGAGTCGATCCTTCGAGCGGGCGTCGACCGCTTGCAGGATGGCGGGCTGAGCGCGATCGAAGCGCACCCGAAGGGCATCGAACAGCGAATCGTTCGCCCTGATGGGCCGTGCCTCGTCCAGCCACTGCTGGACACGCGTGACACCTTCTTCGCGACGGAAGGCCTGATCGCGCAGGTAGCCGCCCGAGACGGTCAGTTCCTCGTGAAGGCGATGGTGATTGCCACCGGTGATGACCAGCCGCGAGACGACGACCACGGCCGGGCCATCGATGCGGCCATCCGGCAATGTCCGCACGGTGACACGATGCAGTTTCTTCACGTCGTCACGAGCCCAGACTTCGGCACGCAGCAGGCGCAGACACATCTGCACCAGGCGATGGTTAAGGTGGACCAGCACGACGTCGTCTCGCCCCTTGGCCACGGCGTGGTCGAAGGTGATGGGGCGTATCTGTTGGGTATGCGGGTGACGCAACCCCTCCAGACAGCGCGCCCATGATCCCGAGAGGGGGGGCATCCTGAATACCCTGCCTTCGGGTGCATCTGGGAGGGCGACGGGCTCCAATGGGGGGCGACCCGCCAGCGCGAGGCCGGTCTTCACCGCCATCTGGATGTGATCGGGCGTGAGGTGGAAATCCTGCTGGGTGGCGAGGAGTCGTTCATGGAGCTTGGCGACGCGCTCTTTCAGCTCGCGTTCGGCGCGCACGAAGCGCCTGGCCTTGGCGATCTTGGCCTCCGCGAGGCGGGTGTCCAGGTCCTTCAGCGAGCCTTCGATGAGGCCGGACATCTGGGGGGCGATCACCGGATTGACGCTGCCCATGTCGGCGCGCATCGACTCCAGCTTGCGCAGCGCACGCAGGATGTCGTCACCATGGCCACCGACCGAGGCATGGCTTTTGTCACCGCCGTCGACGGGGTGCCAGATCAGCACCTCTTTCTCCCGTTGTCCGTGACGGTCGATACGCCCGTTGCGCTGCTCCATCACGTTGGGGTTGTAGGGGATCTCCAGGTGGATGAGGCAGTTACAGTGGTTCTGCAGGTCGATACCTTCGGATGCCGCATCGGTGGCGAGCAGGATGCGAACGGGGGAATCCTTGGGGGATGCCTGGAAGGCCGCTTTGATCGGCTCTCGCTCGTCCTGAGTGAGGCCGCCGTGGAGCAGGCCGAGGCGCTCGCCACCGAAGCCGTGGCTGGCGAGGATCTCGTGCATCCATTGGTGCGTCGTGCGGTATTCGGTGAACAGGATCACCCGGCGATCGTTCCACTGGCCGCCCGGTTTCAGGTTGGCAGAGAGCCATTCGATGATGGCTCGGGCCTTGGAATCGGTCTGGTTCTTGGCGCGCTGAGCCCATTGCCGCAGATCAGCAAGCATCCGTTGCTGGTCTGGAGTCAGCGGTGGAGATCGGCGTGACGCCTCCTCGACGGCCTCCGATTGGGCGCTCTCGACCTCCTGGTCGTCGGCGTAGTCCTCATCCACCTTCAGGATGGCTTTGCGCAAGATGCGCTCGGCCATGGCGTCCTGCACCTTGGGCCTGGCGCCATTCGACAGTGAGGCGATGTGCTTCTCGAGCGTGGAGGCGAAAGCGGCGGGCGACGAGAACAGGCGTTTCTTGAGCAGCTGGTTGACGAACGAGGTGCCGAACGAGCTGCCGGTCTTCTCCGCGTCTTTTTCGCGGCTGGCACAGTAATCGTTCAGCTTCTGGTGGATCTCCCGTTCCTCATCCGTGTAAGGGATCGCCAGTGCCTGGAGCTTGCGCTGGGCATACAGGGGCTTGCCGTCGGCATCGACGAGATCGCTCTTCAGGCGACGGATCATCACCTGGCTCAGCTGCTTCTCGTCGGGGAGGATGTTGCGGGCGAAGCGTTGGTCGTCCAGCAACTCCAGCAGTGAGGTGAACGACTCGGTGTATCCGTTGTGCGGCGTCGCGGTCAGGAACAGGCGATGCTGGAAATGCGGGCTGATCGCGCGGATGAAGCGGGTGCGCTGGCTCTCCAGCGCGTAATGTGCGCCTGCGGCGGGGGCGATGTTATGCGCTTCATCGACGACCAAAAGATCGAACTTGCGCGGGTGACCAGCGTGAGGCGGGAGGACATCGCGCATGGCGCGCAGGCCTTCGCCACTCTTGACCCAGTCCATCGAGGCGATGAGGCGCGGGTGAGATGTCCACGGGTTGGCGTGGATGCCGCGTTCGCGCCGCAATTGCTTGATGTAGGCGGTGTCGACCACGCGGAATTCGAGGCCGAATTTTTCGAGCATCTCGACACGCCATTTCTCCTGGAGCGAGGCGGGGCAGATGATCAAGACGGTACGAGCGCGATGCCGTAGCAGCATCTCCTGGATGACCAGCCCGGCCTCGATGGTCTTGCCCAGACCGACGTCGTCGGCTATGAGCAGGTTGACGCGGGCCATGTCGATGGCGCGTACCAGCGGGTCGAGCTGGAAGTCCTCGATGCTGACGCCGCTACGAAAAGGAGCCTGCAGAAACCCTCTGTCAGCATTGGTGGCGGCGCCCCATCGCACTGCATCGAGGAAGGCTTCGAGCGTGTCGGAGTCGTCTTGCCCGGTAATGGAAGGCAGGCCCGCACGCTCGATGACTTGTGCGCCGGGTTCGATCTCCCAGATGACTTCCAGCTCCTCGCCGAGACCGTTCTCGTCGATGGAGGACAACGTCACGCAATTCTGGGAGGTTGAACCCGACTCCAGTTTCGAAGAGGCGACATCTGCCACGACCCATTGACGCCGACGAACCTCGACCAACTGGCCGGGTTCCGGGCGGGTACGGTAGGTCTGGGGTTTCCGTTCATTCGAGATTTCCATGCGGTCTGCCATCTTCCTGTTCAGTTCTTCTCGTTTGCGCCAGAGGATGTGCAGCGCCTTGTTTTCGCCATGGCGACCGCCTTTGCCACCCTGTCGCTGGCTTCGATCGGGGATTCGTGTTCCCAGAACCGCAGTACCGTCCAACCGATTTTCCGGAGCCTCGAATTCGTGTCTGCATCCCTGAGCCGATTCGTTTCGATCTTCTGCCGCCAGAATTTCCGCATTCCGTTTCGGCCAGGTGGCATGCTCGGGGCAACCGTGCCAGAAACATCCATCGACGAATACAGCGATCTTCAACCCCGGGAATGCCACGTCGGCCACGCGACGAGGCTTCTTCAGGACCTCGTAGCCGACTCGGTAGCGCAGGCCTCTGCGGTAGAGCTCACTTCGTAGGGCGATCTCGGCATCAGTCCCTTGCTGCAGAACCTTCGCCATGCGGCGACTGGTCTCGGGGGACGAGGGGTGGATACGCGACATCGGAAGCCCTCGTCAGCTCGTCATCGGGCCGTGACCGATGCGATATGCGTCTTGATGCTGCGCGCGATGGCACGACCGAGATCGACGGGAACCGCGTTGCCGATGAGCCGCCCCAGCACCTTGAAGCTCACTTCACCGTCCTCCGGCACGAAGGCGTAGTCTCGGGGGAAGCTCTGGAGGATCGCGGCCTCCCGCAGCGAGATGGCTCGATCCTGCTCGGGATGGCCGAAACGACCATTGCCGAAGCCGTAGCACTGTGTGGTCATGGTGGGCGCGGGTTTGTCCCATTCCATGCGGCCATAGACGCCTGGGTAGGTGCGTCCGCTCTCGGCGCGGTGACAGTCGGCGACCAGTTCGTCCGGCCAATCTCGCCAGGTCCCACCAGGCTTCGAGGCTTTGATCCGTTGGAGATTCTTTTGGGACAGCCTCGATGCCACGTGCAATTTGTCCCTCGGCGCCGCTTCACCCGCGCTCAATGGACGTAAGCGGCCGATGGCCTGACGAACCGTCCTCGGCTTTTCATGGGTCGGTTCGATCATCTCGATGTCGCCATGACGCGAGGCCAGCAGCACCATGCGTCGCCGCATCTGTGGTACGCCGTAGCGTGAGCTGTCGACGACATCGAACCAGGCCTTGTAGCCGAGCCGCTTCAGCGTATCGACGAAGTCATGAAATACCTCGTGTTTCGCGACGGTGGGGACGTTCTCCATCGTGATGACATCGGGTTTGGCGCCTTTGGCGAGACGCGCGAACTCATACAGCAAGCCCCACTTGCCATCCTTCCCGTCCAGTTCGTAGCGCTGTGCGTAAGTGGAGAAGGGTTGGCACGGGGCGCAGCCCGCGAGAATCGTGAGGTCAGCGTCACCGAACAGCGCTTTCAGTTCGGGCGCGGTGACCTTGCTGATGTCCCGCTCAACGAATCGGGCCTGGTTGTTGGATTCATAAGGAAAGCGGCAGGCTGGGTCCAGATCGATACCGGCGACCACGGGCAGCCCTTCCAGCACGAAGCCGTGCGTCAGCCCGCCCGCTCCGCAGAACAAATCCACACAAGAAATCGTTGTCACATCAAATCTCCTGCTTCCACTTCGATACTTGAACGAAGTAGGCGAAACCCATGGCAAACCAGTACCTCATTCCTTGCCCTTGCTCTCGGCATCCGCCGCCCCTCCAGAACGGGCCCATTCATCCACTTCTTCGGTCTTGAATTTCCACAGCCGGCCGATACGGTGAGCCGGCATGTTCCGCTTGCTGATCCATGCATAGACGGTGTCCTTGCTGACGCCGAGATACTCTGCGATCTCCTCGACCGACAACCAGCGATCTGACATGACATGAGCTTCCATCACAGGGTGGGGCGGAGTACGGGCAATGTTGAGATATTACATCAACCGGCCCACTTGAACAGCCGAATTAGCCCGATTGGACCTGGTTTGAGCGGATTTCATCGGACTTGACGGCCTCATATCTCACCCGGGCTCAGCATGTAGACGCAGCCAGTCATGACGTGAAGCTTCGGGCCTGACATATGGAGGTGAGACCGGGAATCCGGTACGGCACCGGTTCCGATTCTTTGCAGCATGGACATCCGCTCTTCCACACCATCACGCCATTGCCTTAGCTGGAAGGAATGGCACGATGGGACAGACCAACCGCCGCGCATCCGCATGGCCTTCGCTGGTCGTGCTGCTGGCCGTGTCGCTCTCGGCCCTGCAGCCCGCCATTGCCGACGACGCTCCTGAGCGTGAGCATCTCGCCGCGCTCGCCCGCCAACTCGACCTGATCGACCGCCTCGCCGAGCACGCCGCCCATACCGCTCCGCAGGAACGCGCCCGCTACCACTTCGACTACGCCCAACTGCGTGCCGACCTGGAGCGCGTTCGCGCCGGCCTGCAGGACTACCTCGTGCCCCAGCGCGCCCAGCCGCGCGATCCCGTCCCGCTGGCCGGCGACTACGTCCGCCGCGACCGCGCCGACGACGAGGAGTCATCGCCATGACGCCCTCTGCCGATCAGGTCACCGCCTTCCAGGCCAACGGCGGCTTTGCGCCTTCGGCCGTCGCTGCCGTGGTGCTGGGCTTCGTGTTCGCCGTGTTGCTGCTGTGGGGCGTGTGGGCCATGCGCACCGCCTACGTCGGCTGGGCCGAGCACCGCATCACTGAACGTCAGTTCCTCGCCGTCGTCGTGCGCTTCGTGGCGATGTACCTGGTGCTGACCTTCTTCCTCCTCTCCTGACCGTCACGAAGGGCCATACGCCATGAACACTCCAACGACATCCCATCGCATTCCGTCCCGCATCGCCGCACCGCTGCTGCCGTTGGCGCTCGCGGGCCTGCCGCTGTCGGCCTTCGCGCAGGGCCTGCCGACCATGGAGGACCCTTCGCGCGGCCAAGGCAGCGGCATCCTGCAGACCTTGCAGAACTACGGCTACGACATCGTGCTGCTGATCGCGCTGCTCGTGGTCGCCTCGATGTTCGTCGGCGTCTGCTATCACGCCTACACGCGCTACTCGGAGATCCACACCGGCCGCGCCACCTGGGGACAGTTCGGCCTGACGGTCGCCGTGGGCGCGATCCTCCTGGTGGTCGGCATCTGGCTGCTCACCAAGGCCACCGGCGTGCTGTGAGGGCGGCAAGCGATGGCCGTCCCTTCGGAGACCCCGCAAGACACGCTGGTGACCTTCCTGCCGCACCGGCTGAACCGCCAGCCGGTGGTCGTGCGCGGGCTGACCGCCGACGAGTTGTGGATCTGCACCGGCCTGTCGGCCGCAGCCGGATTCGCGCTCGGCCTGCCGCTGGCCTGGCTCACGCACAGCATCGCCATGGTGCCGACGCTGATCGTCGCCGGTATCGCGCTGGGCGTCTTCGTCGGCGGCGGCTTCCTGCGCGCGCAGAAGCGCGGCCGGCCCGACACCTGGCTGTACCGGCAGCTCCAGTGGCGGCTGGCATTGCGGCACCCGGCGCTGGTGGCACTCCTGGGCGGGCAGCGCCTCATCACCCGCTCGGGCTACTGGACTACCCGGCGCAACGACGATCGAGGTGCGCCATGAGCCGTTTCAAGAACGAGGTTGCGCACCTGCAGGCGCACGTGAAGACGCTGCGTCTGGGGGCCGGCGCGCTGTTCGTAGTGGCGCTGCTGCTCGGCTTCGGCTGGTGGAGTGCGCCGAAGAGTCTCACCATCCATGTGCCGCCGGACCTGCGCTCGGGCAGCACGCGCAAGTGGTGGGACGTGCCGCCCGAGAGCGTGTATGCCTTCTCATTCTACATCTGGCAGCAGGTACAGCGCTGGCCCACGAACGGCGAAGAAGACTATCCGCGCAACCTGCGCGCGCTGTCGGCCTACCTGACGCCGAGCTGCCGGGCCTTCCTGCAACAGGACTACGAGTACCGGCGCGCCAGTGGCGAGCTGCGTCAGCGCGTGCGTGGCATCTACGAGATTCCCGGCCGCGGCTACGGCGATGATCCGGCCACGCGCGTCAAGGTGGTCTCCGACCGCGATTGGATCGTCACGCTCGACGTGAGCGCGGACGAATACTACGGCTCCGAGCAGGTCAAGCGCGCCCTGGTGCGCTACCCCATCAAGGTCGTCCGGCTGGACATCGACCCGGAGCACAACCCCTTCGGCTTGGCGCTGGACTGCTACGCCGGCGCACCCCAGCGCATCGAACCGCCGCCGACGCCGACCCAGGCCGGCGCGCCCGCCAACGCCTCCGGCCATCTGCAGGGAGACTCCCCATGAAGCCCATTGCCTTGTCGGCCCTGGCCGGCGTCCTGCTGATCCTCGGTGTCGTGCCGGCCAGCCAGGCCGTGGAAATCCTGCGCTGGGAGCGCCTGCCCCTGCCGGTGCCGCTGGTGGTCGGCCACGAGCGCGTGGTCTTCATCGACCGCAATGTGCGCGTCGGCGTGCCGGCCAGCGTCGGCGACCACCTGCGCGTGCAGAGTGCGGGGTGGCGCGATCTACCTGCGGGCGAGCGAGCCGATTCCGTCCACGCGGCTGCAACTGCAGGACGTGGAATCCGGCGCGCTGATCCTGCTCGACATCGCCGCCGAGCCGGCGAAGGACGGCCAGGCGCCGCTGGAGCCGGTGCGCATCGTGGAAGCGGAAGCCCCCGCGAAGCGCTACGGCGGCGGTGCAGCAGGCGGCGCGGACGAGCAGGCCATTGCGCCGGCAGACAAATCCCTTCCCCGGCGCGAAACGCCGGTACCGGTCGTGCTGACGCGCCATGCCGCACAGAACCTGTACGCGCCGCTGCGCACCGTCGAGCCGGTCGCCGGCATCGGGCGCGTGAACCTGCGCCGCGGCCTCGCGCTGGACACCTTGCTGCCGACGCTGCCGGTGCACGCGCGGGCGCTGGCCGCGTGGCGGCTGGAAGACCAGTGGGTGACGGCCGTGCGACTCACCAATACCGCCGCGCGCTGGCTCGACCTCGACCCGCGCGCCCTGCAGGGGAACTTCGTGGCGGCGACCTTCCAGCATCCGAACCTGGGGCCGGCCGGCACCCCGTCCGACACCACGGTGCTCTACCTGGTCACGCGCGGCCACGGCCTTGCCGAGTCGCTGCTGCCGGCGCTGAGCCCGATCGATGCCACCGTGAACCTGCCGCCGGCCGCCGCGGCCGGCTCGACCGGAGGAGCGCGCGATGAAAAGTAATCCGCTGCTCAAGTGGCTGCTGATCCCGATGGCGCTGCTGCTGGTGTTCGTCGGCATCAAGCTGTTCTCCGGCGCGCCCGGCGGCCAGCCCGCCTCCAAGGGCGCGGCCAGCACGCTCACGTCCGAGGAGATGAAAGCCCTGGGCATCGCAGGCGACACGCCGCGCGATACCGTTGCCACGCTGGTGGCCCAGGTGAAGCAGTTGCGCACCGAGCTACAGAGCGCGCTCGGCGACAACAAGCAGCACAAGGCCGAGAACGAGCGCCTGCGCGCGCGGGAAAGCGCGATCGACCAACGCATCCAGAGCGCGCTGGAAGGCGAACGCAGCCGCCTGGAGCAGGAGCGCAATCAGGTGGCCAGCGACAGGCAGCAGACCCAGGGGCTGCTGCAGGATCTGCAGCGGCAACTGGACGGCCTTTCCGGCACGGGTGGCCCGTCCGACCTGCCTATCGGGCTGGGCCTGGAAGAGGGTGACGGCAAGCGCTTCAACCGCGGCACCAGTGGCACGCAGTGGGTCGAGCCCGACGATGCCAAGGTCGACGCCAAGAACGGCAGCAAGGAGCCGAGCTTTCCCCTGAGCTTCGGGCCGGCCCAGAAAAGCCTGTCGGCCGCAGTGGAGTCCGTCGCCGACGTCGGCAGCCGTGCGGTGGGCGCATCCACGAAGGCGGTCTACACCGTGCCGTCGAATTCGACGCTCATGGGGTCGATTGCCATGACGGCGCTGATCGGGCGCGTGCCGATCGATGGAACCGTCAACGACCCGTACCCGTTCAAAGTGCTGATCGGCCCGGACAACCTCACGGCCAACGGCATCGACATTCCCGACGTGGCCGGCGCCGTGGTCAGCGGCACGGCCTCGGGCGACTGGACGCTCTCGTGCGTGCGCGGGCAAATCCGCTCGGTCACGTTCGTGTTCCAGGACGGCACCATCCGCACGGTGCCGGAGGACAGTGGCAAGGGCGGTAGCAGCGGCGGCAACGCGGGGCACAACGGCGCCAGCATCCAAGGCGGCCTGGGCTGGATCAGCGACCCCTACGGCATCCCCTGCGTCAGCGGCGAGCGGCGCAGCAATGCCCAGCAGTACCTGGGCAGCCAGGCGCTCATCACCGCGGCCGGCGCCGGCGCGGCCTCGCTCATCAAGTCCGACAACGGCAGCGTGGCCGTGGTCGCCAACAGCAACGGCTCGCTGGGCACCGTCGGTATCAGCGGCAACGAAGCGATGGGCCGCATCCTCGCGGGCGGCGTGCGCGACATGGCCGATTGGGTCAACAAGCTCTACGGCCAGGCCTTCGCGGCGGTCTACGTGCAGCCCGGCGCCAAGGTGGCCGTGCATCTGGAGCAGCCGCTCGACATCGACTACGACGCCAAGGGGCGTCGGGTCCACCACCGCACCGGAGAAGCCCATGCCTCGGATCTGGATTGACGCGGCCGCATTGCTGCTGGCGGCCACCCTGCTCGGCGGCTGCGCCACCAGCAAGGAGAAGCTGCTGCCACACGGCGACAGCACCATGCTCGACATCTGGCATCGGGAGACCGGCGGCAGCGCGGGCGGCGGCCAGGCCGCGCGGCAACTGCTCGATGCGCGCCAGGGCCTGCGCCGGCCGCTGACCGAGGCCGATGGGCAGGCGGCGCCCGGCGTGCAGGCGCGCTACACCCGCACCGCGCAGAACGAGATTCACCGCCAGTTCCACCGCCTGCCGAACCCCGACCTGGTGATGTACGTGTTCCCGCACCTGGCGGGCACCGACCCGGTGCCGGTGCCCGGCTACAGCACGGTGTTCCCGCTCTACCAGCGCGTGCAGTACGCGATGCCGGGCGAGCGCGTGGAGGACTACTGATGGCCTGGTCGCTACCTTGGTCACGCAAGGGCGACGCATCGCCTGCTGACGCCGTGGATGCGGCCGATGATGCCTGGGCACGGCACGTGACGGCCTTGGCGGCACAGGGTGTCGCCGAGCCGGGCAGCGCGCTCGGCCGGGGCCGGCGCAGACCGGCCACCCAGGCCGACCACGATGCGCTCTATGGCGTCGCGCCGTCGTTCGCGGACTTGCTGCCCTGGGTCGAGTACCTGCCCGACACCAAGTGCATGTTGCTGGAAGACGGCCAGTCGGTGGCGGCCTTCTTCGAGCTGGCGCCGGTCGGCACCGAGGGCCGCGAGATGGCCTGGCTGTGGCAGGCGCGCGATGCGCTGGAGAACGCCCTGCAGGACTCCTTCGACGAGTTGGACGACAACCCCTGGGTGGTGCAGCTCTACGCCCAGGACGAGGCCGACTGGGACAACTACCTGCGCTCCCTGGCGAACTATCTGCAGCCGCGTGCGCAGGGCAGCGCGTTCAGCGACTTCTACCTGCGCTTCTTCGCCCATCACCTGCGGGCCATCGCCAAGCCGGGTGGCCTGTTCGAGGACACCACGGTGACGCGCCTGCCGTGGCGCGGCCAGGTGCGGCGCGTGCGCATGGTGGTCTACCGCCGCACGTCCGCAGCCCCGGCCCCGCGGCGCGGCCAGTCGCCCGAGCAGGCACTGACCACGATCTGCGACCGCCTCGCCGGCGGGTTGGCCAATGCCGGCGTGAAAGCCCGACGGCTCGGCCCGGCGGACATCCACGCCTGGCTGCTGCGCTGGTTCAACCCGAATCCGACCCTGCTCGGCGCCACTGCCGAAGACCGCGAACGCTTCTACGCGCTGACCCGCTACCCGGAAGAGCGGGAGGAGGGCGAGCTCGAACTCGCCAGCGGTACCGACTTCGCGCAGCGCCTGTTCTTCGGCCAGCCCCGCTCGGACGTGCCCAACGGCCTGTGGTTCTTCGACGGCATGCCGCATCGGGTGATCGTGATGGATCGCCTGCGCACGCCACCGGCAACCGGCCATCTGACGGGCGAGACGCGCAAAGGCGGCGATGCGATGAACGCGCTGTTCGACCAGATGCCCGAGGACACGATGATGTGCCTGACGCTGGTCGCCACGCCCCAGGACGTGCTGGAGGCGCACCTCAACCACCTCGCCAGGAAGGCCGTCGGCGAGACCCTGGCCTCGGAGCAGGCCCGGCAGGACGTGCAGCAGGCGCGCGGCCTGATCGGCAGCGCGCACAAGCTCTACCGTGGCGCGCTGGCGTTCTATCTGCGCGGCCGCGATCTGGCCCAGCTCGATGCGCGCGGCCTGCAGCTCGTCAACGTGATGCTCAACGCCGGCCTGCAACCGGTACGCGAAGAGGACGAGGTAGCGCCGCTGAACAGCTATCTGCGCTGGCTGCCGTGCGTGTTCGACCCGGCTGCCGACAAGCGCCAGTGGTACACCCAGCTCATGTTCGCGCAACACGCGGCGAACCTGGCGCCGGTCTGGGGCCGCAGCCAGGGCACGGGGCATCCGGGCATCACGTTCTTCAACCGCGGCGGCGGCCCGATCACCTTCGATCCGTTGAACCGCCTCGACCGGCAGATGAACGCGCATCTGTTCCTGTTCGGCCCCACGGGTTCGGGCAAGAGCGCGACGCTCAACAACATCCTGAATCAGGTGACGGCGATCTATCGGCCGCGCCTGTTCATCGTCGAGGCGGGCAACAGCTTCGGCCTGTTTGGCGACTTCGCGGCACGGCTGGGTCTCACCGTGCATCGGGTGAAGCTCGCGCCCGGCGCGGGCGTCAGTCTGGCTCCGTTCGCCGACGCCTGGCGCCTTGTCGATACGCCGAGCCAGGTACAGACGCTGGACGCCGATGCGCTCGACGAAGACCAGACCGATGCCGGCATGGCCGTGGAAGGCGACGAGCAGCGCGACGTGCTCGGCGAGCTGGAGATCACTGCGCGATTGATGATCACCGGTGGCGAGGACAAGGAAGAAGCGCGCATGACCCGCGCCGACCGCAGCCTGATCCGCCAGTGCATTCTCGATGCGGCACAGCAATGCGTGGCGGAGAAGCGCACGGTGCTGACCCGCGATGTGCGCGACGCGCTGCGCGAGCGCGCCCGCGACGCCACGCTGCCGGAGATGCGGCGCGCACGGCTGCTGGAGATGGCCGACGCCATGGATATGTTCTGCCAGGGCGTGGACGGCGAGATGTTCGACCGGTCCGGCACGCCGTGGCCCGAGGCGGACATCACCATCGTGGACCTGGCCACCTTCGCGCGCGAGGGCTACAACGCCCAACTCTCGATTGCCTACATCTCGCTCATCAACACCGTCAACAACATCGCCGAGCGCGACCAGTTCCTGGGCCGCCCGATCATCAACGTGACGGACGAAGGCCACATCATCACGAAGAACCCACTGCTCGCGCCCTACGTGGTCAAGATCACCAAGATGTGGCGCAAGCTCGGCGCCTGGTTCTGGCTCGCCACGCAGAACCTGGACGACCTGCCGAAAGCGGCCGAGCCCATGCTCAACATGATCGAGTGGTGGATCTGCCTGTCGATGCCGCCCGATGAAGTCGAGAAGATCGCGCGCTTCCGCGAACTCAACGCTTCGCAGAAGGCGCTGATGCTCTCGGCCCGCAAGGAGGCCGGCAAGTTCAGCGAGGGCGTCATCCTGTCCAAGTCGATGGAAGTACTGTTCCGCGCCGTGCCGCCCAGCCTCTACCTGGCGATGGCGATGACCGAGCCCGAGGAGAAGGCCGAACGCTTCCAGTTGATGCAGCAGCACGGCATCAGCGAGCTGGATGCCGCCTTCCGCGTGGCCGAGAAGATCGACCGTGCGCGGGGCATCGAACCTCTGGCGCTGGACACGTTGGCCTGACGGGAGCGACACGATGCGCCTGCCTTCCTTCGCCCGCCGTCATCCCCGGATCGGTCTGCTGATCGTGGCAACGATTGCGGTGGCCTCGTGGATGCTGCTGCGCGCGCCGCATCCGGCAACCGAGTCCATGTCCCTGGTCGCCGCCGGGTCCGAAGCGCCGAAACCGGCCGGCCCGCCCTGGCTGTATGGCCGTGCCGATGCGCGCTTCACGGTGGTCGGGTACGCCGACCTGGAGTGTCCGTACTGCCGGGCCTACTTCCCCGCGCTCAAGCGCTGGATCGACGCCCATCCCGAGGTGAACTGGCAGTGGCACCACCTGCCGCTGTCCATGCACGAGCCGGCCGCGACTGCCGGGGCGCGCCTGGCCGAGTGCGCGGGCGAGACCGGCGGACATGCCACGTTCTGGCAAGCCGTGGCGTGGCTCTACGCGCACACCCGTGGCGACGGCCAGGGCCTGCCGGAGGGCCTGCGCTATCCCGACCTCACGCCAGCCATGCAGGGTTGTCTCGACAGCGATCGCCCCGATGCGGTCATCCGTGCTCAGGCGGCGGAAGCAGCACAGCAGGGCATCGCGGCCACGCCGGCTCTGCAACTGCGCGACCGCGAGTCCGGCAAGACCCTCCTGCTGCACGGCCCCGTCGAAGGCGACGCCTTGCTGTCGGCCATCGACCTGCTTGCCGCCGGCAGCACGACCGCAGCCGAACCCGCCCATTCCCCAGACATGCCCGCCGGCGTCGCCGGTGACATGCCCAGGTAGCCATCGATCTTCAAGGCTGCGGCGCGGCTCGTCCGCGTTGATCGAAACCCGTTCGCATCGCATCCCTTGACGCGAACAGCCACCGCATCCGCGGTGGTGGATGCCCGCTCGTCACCTGTTCCATCCCCATCGTCCCCAGGAGGGTTTGCCCTCCAGGGGCAGGCGCCCTCCGATCTCATCCATTGGAGGTTCGCCATGTCTCTTGTCATCGCCGACTCCTGCCCGGAGTCGCTCACCCTGATCGCCGCCCAGCACGAAGACTGGATCATCCGGCAGGCCATCACCCTGCTGGAGAACCGCGTGTTCAAGGCCGGTCCAGCGCTGGGCAGTCCCGCCGCCGTGCGCGACTACCTGCGCCTGAAACTGGTCGCGGAGCCGAACGAAATCTTCGCCGTCGTGTTTCTCGACAACCAGCACCAGGTGCTCGCCTTCGAGCCGCTGTTCAAGGGCACGGTCGACCAGACTTCGGTGTATCCGAGGGTGGTGGTCCAGCGTGCGCTGGCGCTCAACGCTTCGGCGCTGATCCTGGCGCATCAGCACCCCTCGGGGACCACCGAGCCCTCGGCCGCCGATCGTGCGATCACCGAGCGGCTGAAGAGCGCCCTGGCCACCGTCGATGTCCGGGTGCTGGACCACTTCATCGTCGGCAAGGGCAGTCCGTACTCGTTCGCAGAAGCCGGCTTGTTGTAGTCCGCACCGCAGGCGTCCCTTCCGGGGCGCCTGTGGAATTTCTAGCCGGCATGGACGCGGGGCCGTGGCGTCCCAATGACGGACCACTGGGGTCACCCAGCTACTCAGGCGGTATTGCCTACACGACGCACCTTTTGCGACGCACCTCGCTTGACAGTCTACATATAGTGTGTTGATCGTCGGTAGATTCGTATATATAGTGTTAGCACTCTCGGTGGTAGAGTGCTAAATAGCAAAGCTGCCACTTATCCTGAACAAGGAGTACTTCGTGGCAGACGTGCATAAGGTTGTCTTTTACCCGGTCGGAAACGGGGACACCACCCAGATTGTCCTGTCTGGCGGCCGCCGCGTTCTCTTCGACTTTTGCCACCGCGATAGAGCCGAAGATACCGACACCCCGGAAATCGACCTGAAGTCCCGTCTCAAGGACGAACTGAAGGCAGTCGATCGCGACTACTTCGACGTGGTGGCTTTCACTCATGCGGACCTGGATCACATCCAAGGCAGCACCGACTTCTTCGAGCTTCAGCATGCCAAGAAGTACCAAGGCGAAGGCCGGATCAAGATTCGGGAGCTTTGGGTTCCAGCCGCCATGCTGCTGGAGGAGGCCGACAAGGACCATCAGCAGGAAGAGTTTGTACTGCTCCGGCAAGAGGCGCGACACCGCCTACTGGAAGGCAAGGACATCCTTGTGTTCTCGAAGCCGAAGGCGCTCGCCGATTGGCTCGAACCTCGACTGAAAGAACGGGGAGAAGCGGCTTCGGCGCGCGATCATCTCTTCATAGACGCCGGCACAATTGTCCCCGGATTCTCGCTGGCCAGCGATGGGGTTGAGTTCTTCTGCCACTCGCCTTTCATCAAGCATTGTGACGAAGGAGACATCATCCGCAACCGCGCCTCGCTGGTGTTCAACGTACGTTTCCTGGCAGATGGCGCGTATTACGACTACCTAGAAGTGGGCGATGCCACCTGGGAGGAAATGGAAGACATCGTCCGCACGACGAGGTACCACAAGAACGATGATCGCCTCGCCTGGGATCTGTACAACATCCCGCACCATTGCAGCTATCTGGCACTCAACGAGGAAGGCCAGAAAGGTGACAAAGAGACTGAGCCGAAGCCGCTGGTCAAGGAACTGTTGCTCCAAGGGAAGCGCGACGCCTACATCGTCAGTTGCAGCAAGCCCATTCCAGACATCAAGGAGTCCTACGAGCAAGTGCAACCACCGCACATCCAAGCCCGCAACACCTACGAGCGCTACTTGAAGGAAGTCGGCGGACGCAAGTTTCTGGTGACGATGGAGGAGCCGAACGCCAACAAGCCAGAACCGATCGTTTTCGAGATTGCCAGCGGCGGCGTTACCTGGAAGCGTTCAGCGTCCATCGGCGCGCCGGCCATCATCACCTCAACTCCGCCGCGCGCAGGCTGACGAGCTGGATGATGCCGGATGCGTACCACGAGCTCGCGAACGTCGTAGAGGTCAAGGACGCCAGCGAACTAACGATCCCCCGTGCGAAAGCGCTGTTTGGCGCGGTCCAGCGTCAGCGCGACTATTCGCTTGTCCAGATTCTCCGCCATCCCGTTGACGGCGATCCGACGCTCGAATGTCTTGTCGTGGAGGTCGAGTGTGACGACGTACCGCCGAAGAATCCGGTCGGCATCCGGTACCGTGAGCGCTTGGCGCTGTGTGTCCCCAATGACCCCAAGAGGCTGATCGAGGTGTTGGCGCTGCGTCAGGACTTCCCGATCCTGATGCATCAGAACCAAGGCGTACCCGGCACCCCTGCGAGCCTATGCCTGTATTTCGAGCCAGCCGGAGCGGTAATGCGCACCTGGACGCCCGAAGCATTCCTTCGTCGCATCCAGTGGTGGCTGGAGAAGAGCGCCCGAGGCGAGCTACACGCGGCGGACCAGCCGGTTGAGCATCTCTTCTTTGCCAGCAAGTACGAACTCGTTCTGCCGTGGAATCTGACCGAACTCCGCAAAGATCCCGCTCTGCGTTTCGCCATCGTTCTCCGGCATGAACGCCCTGACGGCGGTTTCACTTGCTTTCTGGAACCCATTGCGAAGACCGCCCCGCGTGTCAAGACGACCAAGCACATTGAACTGGCGCTGCCCCCCATCGTGCACGGCCTCGTCGAGCGTGATCCTGTGACGCTGGGGCAACTGGCGGATGTACTGGCACGACGCGAGGTAGACCTGATTGGTCCTCTACGGGAAGCGCTACAGGCTGACATCAATGAAGCAGGCACGACCGCCTCGGCTGACGACAAGGGCACGATCATCCTCTTGCATATCCCCATTCGCCGAAGCGTCGAAGCCGAGCCCGATGGCGTCGCGCATCGGGCATTCCTTGTACCGATTGGCGGCCTCGAACTCGGCATCGCCTGCGGTGCATTGTTTGTCCATGAAAAACGGTACTACAAGGACCTGCTGAACCAGCAACCAGCAACGGCATGGCGCGAGCAGCCCATCCTGCCCATGGCTGTCCTGACTCAAAACGACCGAACGGCGGCGATGCGTCAATCCGGCGTCACGGAAGAAGGGCCAGCGGGCGTATTGGTCGGCGCAGGCTCGCTCGGCAGCGCTCTGCTGAATCTATGGGGCCGCAGCGGCTGGGGGACGTTGGACGGTTATCGACAAGGATCACATCAAGCCGCACAACCTCTCTCGGCACGGTGCCTACGCGCAACACATTGGCGAGACCAAGGCCACGGTAGTCGCAGGATTACATTCCGCCGCAATGGAAGGAGCGACCGAGATCGTCCCACTAGCGGCTGATGCCTGCGACTTTGCACAGGTGGATTTCGCACAGGCGCTCGCCGGCGCCGCACTGGCCATCGACGCCTCGACCACACTTGAATACCCACGAGCGGCCAGCGCGGTCGATACCCTTCCGCGACATTTCTCCGTCTTCGTCACGCCGAACGGCAACGCTGCAGTGCTGCTTGCCGAGGATGCGAAGCGGATGCAACGGCTTCGCACACTGGAGGCGCAGTACTATCGCGCACTGATCCAGCAGGACTGGGGGAGAGTCCACCTCGACGGCCACGCGAGCACCTTCTGGAGCGGGGCGAGTTGCCGCGACATCTCACTCGTGATGCCTTACTCGCGCATCTTGGGCCAGGCAAGCACGCTGGCGGAGCAGATCCAGGCCGCTGTGGCGCGCGAGGATGCCCTGATTCGGATCTGGCAACGCGATCCTGCGCGTGGCGGCGTCGAGGTGCATGATGTGCCAGCAGTGCCCGAGCGGCGTATCGCGCTGGGTGAGCTTGACCTCTACATCGACGACGGTGTCGAACAACAGTTGCGGGTTTTGCGCCAGCAAAGCTTTCCCAACGAAACCGGTGGCGTGCTGCTCGGGTACTACGATTTCAACATCAAGGCTGTTGTCATCGTCGCCGGTTTGCCAGCGCCCTCCGACAGCAAGGCCAGCCCCGACTCCTTCGAGCGTGGCGTCGCCGGACTTGCTGAAGCGGTCAAGGACGCCGCCAAGCGCACCGCGGGCATGGTCGGCTACGTCGGCGAATGGCATAGCCATCCGCCTGGCCACTCCGCATCTCCGAGCCGGCACGATCTCGTGCAACTCGTCCATCTGGCACTCGGCATGGCCGATGACGGCCTGCCGGCTGTTCAGCTCATCGTCGGAGAGCAAGACCTGCAAATCCTGCAAGGTGCGGTGCAGTGATATGCCAGGCGAGATGATCTTGAAGATATGGGACGTTGAACATGGCGCCTGCGCCATGCTCACACATCGCTCTGCCTACGGCGTGGAAGGGCGCCTGGCGATGATCGACTCGGGTGACAACAGCACCACAGGCTGGAAGCCGAGCACCTACATCAAGCACTACCTGAAGCGCAACGTTCTGGACTACCTGTTCGTGACGAATGCGGACCTCGACCACATCAGCGATCTGAACAACCTGTGGAAAGAAGGAATCACGGTATCCACGTTCTTCCGCAATCGCAGCGTGTCACCCGAAGTCATGAGGATCATCAAGGAGGCCAGCGGCGAACTGACCGAGGACATCGAACGATACTTGGACATTCATGCCGGCTACGTCAACCCCGGGGACGTCCCCTTCGATGAGAGTATGGGAGGCATCTCGGTGCGGACGTTTTGGAACTCGACGCCACCCTTTTACGACACGAACAACCTGAGCATGGTGGCATTCTTCAAGTACGGGCCATTCAAGATTCTGTTTCCCGGTGACCTCGAAGAAGACGGATGGCTGGCGCTGCTCGAACAGCCGGCATTTCGAGCGGAGCTCATCGACACGACCGTGCTCGTGGCATCCCACCACGGCCGAGAGAACGGCTACTGCCGGGCGCTATTCGGCTACTGTCACCCGCGAGCGATCGTGATGTCCGACAAAGCAATCGTCCATGATACGCAGGGGATGACTCAGACCTATCGCCAGCGCGTCATAGATCACTGGCCGAACGGAGTTCTTGTCGCCACGACTGGAAAACAGCGTCGTGTGCTCACGACGCGACGCGATGGCTGGATTCAATTCAACGTCAATGATCGTGGCGATTTCACCATCTATACGGAGTGCTATGGATGAGGGACACCAAAAACTACGGCAGCAAGACACTCAAGGGCCGCAACCTCGCATGGCTGGTGGCGACGCTCATCCTGGACTTCCTCGTCCTTCTGGTCCTTGCCTTCCACACCGCGATCGAGGATCTGACGCCGACTCGACTAGCGGCCGTTCGCGCCAGCCTGACCGCACTGTTGCCGATCCCGGTGTTGATCTTCTCGTCGCTGATCTCGGCCGACCACAAGGCCATCCTCGTATTCTGGCGCTGCAAGCATCCGTTGCCGGGTTCGCGTGCCTTTTCCGTGCACGCGCCGGCGGATCACCGCATCGACCTGACGAAGCTGAAAAAGAACGTCGGCGAGTTCCCTGTGGGTGAACGCGACCAGAACGCGAAGTGGTATGGCCTCTACAAGCAGGTCGATTCAGACCCCTCGGTCGTGGACAGCCACAAGAACTATCTGCTGTTCCGCGACATTGCCGCTATGTCGCTGCTGCTCGTGCCCATAGTACCCGCGGTGATGTATTTCAGCGGGTTGGATACGCCTCGCATTCTGATCTCGACCGCTTGGTTCCTGGGTCAAGTATCTGGTCGCGGCATTCGCTGCGCGCACGACAGGCATCCGCTTCGTGCAGAACGTGCTGGCCGTGCATGCCAGCCGGAAAGTGACGAACTCCCGGAAGAAGGAGGCTGATGGATAGGTTCTGGCGCAGACTCGTACACAAGGTCCTCCAGATGGCAGCGTATTGATCTTGACGGGAGCTTCCAGCTTCCCCCGTTTTTTTGCAGCCTGAGCAGCCCATAACGCTCGCTGCTGTTGTCGCATCAAACCGGAGAGTGCCGATTCCGGTTTGACAGTCGCTTCCATCCCCCCCCCTGGAGTCGACTACCCACCCTGATCGTTTTCACGGTGGCTCGACATGCCAGCTCCCATATCCAACCCATCTGTAGCGCAGTGGCGCCTGCTTGCGGCCGGACTCTTGGCTGTGCTGCTCGGCCCCTCCGCCTGGGCCGCCGATGTGCTCGTCGTCACCGACAGCCGTCATCCGGTGCAGGCCCCGGCCGGCGTGCGGATCATGGAGCTGGACCAGGCCACGCGCATCGAGGTCGAACTCGCCGCGCACCTGCCGGCCGACCCGCAACAGGCCGCGGCCCTGGTGCGGCAGCGGTTGCATGACGGCGGCGAGGCCCTTCAACGCCGCATCGGCCACGCCTACCAAGGTGTCGCGGATGCCTGGGGACTGGGCATCGCCAAGATTCCCGCCGTGGTGGTCGATCGACGCTATGTGGTCTACGGCGAGCCCGACGTGTCCCGCGCCGTCGCGCGCATCAACGCCTACCGGAGCACGCAGCCATGAGTCTCCTGCTGGCATCCCGGCGCCTGCGCGCCACCGTCGCCTCGCTGCTGCTGGGCACGGCCACATCGACGTTCGCCCTGGACACCGTCACCATCGTCTCGTCGGCGCTGTCCCCCGACTGCCTCGAATACCGCGTGGTCGGTATCTGCTACTGGCTGTACTGCACGCCCTTCGGCTGCTCGGTTCGCACCTCCGTCAAGGTGCGCCACTACGTCCCCGATGCGGTGGTGTCGAGCTACTCGAACACCGGAGAAAACCCGTGGCAGGAAGTCAGGGCGATGAGCATGCCCAACCCGACCGCCAAGGCTGGCGGTGACGGCACGACCAATCACGACAACGAGAACAACCTCGCCAAGTTCAAGAACGCCGATGTCATCGGCCATCCGGCCGGGATGGTGTTCAGCCAGTTCGCCAGCGCCTCCGGCTACACCTGCGAAGGCGCTGGCACGGCCTTCATGCCGTATCTGCTGAGCACGCTCGACACGATCGCCTGGCGCTACAACATCCCGGAAGCGTTCTCCCCCGAAGCGCTCATCCCCGGCCGGCGCGAAATCGGTACGCGCACCGGCCTGAACCTCTGGGGCAACGTGTATCCCCGCGGTGGCTTCCTGCACCAGACCGACGATCACAAGAGCGGCGCCGTGGTCGCGCAGCGCGCGGGCGACATCGTGACGCGCCGCAACCAGATTCACGTGTACCAGCCTCTGCTGGCCAACGCCCGCGACGGCTACTGGCCGGCCGGCGCGCTGATGGAGACCGACGCCTCGACGGGTAAGTGGCAGGAGCTGACGCCCACGCTCTCGAACAGTTGCGTGGTTTTCCCGCACAGCCGCACCCGCGTGCAGGCCCAGCAGGGCGACTACGCCTGGGCCTTGTGGCGGCCGTACTCCTGCTGCCGGCGCCGTGGCCAGGTCTTCCTCGGCAGCGTCGATTTCATGTGAGGAACCCACGATGACCGCCTCCCTCCCTCACTTCCTGCGCCGCGCGAAGTCGCCCCTGCGGGCCACGCTGCTCGTGGCGGCCATCACGCTGGTCGTCGGCGTCGCCTGGGCGCAGACCCGCATCGACCCCAATGGCGTGAACGTCAGCGGCAGCGTGATCGGCGACGACGTGCTCTACAGCATCGGCGGCGGCCGGGCCGTGTCGATGGGTGGTGCCGGCAACATGCAGAGCATCGGCGTCGGCGTCGGCTGGAACAGCAACCTGATCTGCGGCGACATGAGCATCACCACGACGCTGCAGAACCAGCTCAACGGCATCACCAACGGCTTCCAGACGATCATGAGCAACGTGATCCAGAACGCCACCAGCGCCGTGGCCTCGCTGCCGGCGCTGATCATCCAGCGCGCCGACCCGGGCCTGTACAACCTGCTGACCAACGGCATCCTCCAAGCGCGCCTGGATTTCGACCGCTCGAAGATGACCTGCCGGGCCATCGCCAATCGCATGGCGGACATGGCCGGCGGCCAGGCCGACTGGGACCAGCTCGCCGAAGGGATGGCGCTGCGGGATGCGGTCAGCAGCACCGATGCCGTCTCCGCCATCGAGCAGGCCGAGTCCAACAAAGGGAACAACGGCGTGCCATGGGTCGGCGGCGGCAACGCGGGCGGCTCCGGTCAGAGTTCGATCAAGGTGGTCGGCGATGTGACGCGCGCGGGCTACAACCTGCTCAACGGGCGCAGCGCCACCGATACCTCGTCGATCGCGCGCAGCGCCTGCGGCAACCGCCTGACCTGCCAAACCTGGTCGTCGCCCCAGGCGGCCGCGGACTGGGCGACCCGCGTGTTGGGCGAGCGCGAGCAGCGCACCTGCGAAAACTGCACCAAGACCCAGACCACGCCTGGCGTCGGGCTGACGCCAATGATCCAGGAAGAGTACGAGACCAAGCTGCAGGCGCTGCAGGAACTGGTGACGGGCGCCCGGTCGACGACGCTGGCCAATCTTGACGCGGCCGGCAGCAGCTCGCTGCCGATCACCCGCGGCGTGATCGAGGCCCTGCGTGACGAACCCGACCAGGACGTGCTGGGCCGGCGCCTCGCGTCCGAGGCTGCGCTGTCCAGCGTGCTGGAGAAGGCCCTGCTGCTGCAACGCACGTTGCTGACCGGCAAGAAGGAGCCGAACGTCGCCGCCAACGAGCTGGCCGTGCAGGCGGTCGACCAGGAGAACAGCGCGCTGGAGCAGGAGATCAACAACCTCAAGACCGAACTGGAGCTGCGCCGCACGCTGGCCGGCAACTCGGCGATGGCGATCATCCAGCGCCACAGCACCCGCGCTGCCGGTTCGCGCGGCGTCTTCGAGGGCGACACCACACGCGACCGTCTGCGGGAAGTCCAGAAGCCGCGGAGCGGTACGCCATGAGCCGGCTGGCCTGGCTGCGGCTGCCATGGCTGTTCAACCGCCGCGTCGGCGTGGCGCTGCTGTGGACCTTGCTGGTGGTCGCCGCCGCGGTGGCGGTGAACATCGCCGGCATCCACGTGGTCGGCGGCGTCGAGGGCTGGCAGCACTGGCTGCAGGCGCACGCCGGCCACTTCTTCGTGTGGCGGCTGTGCCTCTACGGAGCGACGGCTTACGGCTGGTGGTGGATGCGTCGGCGCCTGTTGCGGCGGGAGCCGTCCCGCGAGACGCATCAGCGCCTGCTGCGCACGGAGATCGCGGCCGTGATCGCCGTGGTCGCGCTGGAAGCCAGCCAGCTGCTGCGGCACGGCTGAGACCGGGAGGCAGGCATGACGCTCTACACCACGGACTACCTGGAGTATTACCTGACCCTGGTGGCTTGGGTGGTCAACAACGGCATCTGGAGCATTCTCGTGGCCAGCGGCGTGTTCGCGCTGCCGTTCGTGGCCATCGTGATCCAGGAGTGGCTCAAGGCCCGCAGCGAAGGTGCGGACGAAGGCAACAAGGGCGTGCTGTCGTCGATGCGCATCGAGAACCGGGTGTGGGTGGCGATTGTGGTCATCATGTTCGCCGGCATCCCGTTCATTCCGGTGGATCTCGCCACGATCAGGTTCGACACCACGCGCTCCGCGCAATGCCAGGTCAGTGTCCCGCTGCCCAACGACACGGGCTGGTCCAACGTCTACACGGCGCTCAACGACCAGAGCGCGCTGGTGCCGGTGTGGTGGTTCTTCATGCACGCGCTGTCGAAAGCCGTGACGGGCTCCGCGGTGGCGGCGATTCCCTGCGGCACGGACCTGCGTCAGATTCGCATGGATGTGGATGCCACGCGCATCGATGATCCGGTGCTGGCACAGGAGGTCGCCGACTTCACGCACGACTGCTACGGGCCGTCGCGCGCCAAGCTGTTCATGAACCGGCCGACGCTCTCCGACGAGCAGATGAACGACGTCACCTGGATCGGATCGAGTTACTTCCTCGACACGCCCGGCTTCTATGACACCTATCGCGCCAAGACCCCACGCACGGCCTGGCCCTACGACGCGACCCGCGATGCGGGGCTGGCACAGGTGGGCAGCGGCGGCGGCTATCCATCCTGTCGGCAGTGGTGGGCTGATGGCGGCCAGGGACTGCGCAGCCGGCTGCTGGCACAGGTTGACCCGGACCTGCTTACCCGCATCGGGCGTTGGGTGGGATTTCTGTCGCAGAGCGAGGTCGATGATTCGGTGATCCGCGCCGTGGTCTCACCGAGGCAGCAGAAAATGAACCAGGGCGCCGTCTATACCGACTACGGCGGCCAGATCGACAAGACGCTGCCCAACGTCGTCACGCGCGGCGCCAGCGACCTGGGGCTGACCGTCGGCTCGCTGGGCTTTTTTCCGGCAATGGACGTGGTGCGCCAGGCGCTGCCGATGGTGCTGACCATGCTCAAGATGGCGCTCGTCATCTGCATCCCACTGGTGCTGCTGATCGGTACCTACGACCTGAAGACGGTGGTGACGGTGAGCTGCGTCCAGTTTGCGCTGTTCTTTGTGGACTTCTGGTTCCAGCTCGCGCGCTGGATTGACAGCACGATCCTGGATGCGCTCTACGGCTGGGGGTTTGGCGTGGACAGGCCGTACGCCAACTTCGATCCGCTGATCGGCCTGAACAATGGGTTTGGTGACATGCTGCTGAACTTCGTCATGGCGACAATGTTCATCGTGTTGCCGACGTTCTGGGTCATGGCACTCGGATGGGCAGGCGTTCGCGCCGGAAACGTCCTGGGCGGCTCTCACTGGCACGTCCGATGCGAAGTCGGCTGGGGGTAGTGGCTCTCGCCTTGCGATGACGGCTGTATCGAAAGGTGCTGCGAAGTAAGGAGCACTCTCTCGCGTTGATGCGGCAGCTACGGCTCGTCGGGATCGCCCATGTCGATCCGCCAGTCATCTTTGTCGTACAGGCCGACGCCCGAGTGTCCGTCTCTAAGTTCCGGCTGCTTCTCGTCGTCCTCGTCGGCGTTCCGCGCGAGCCATGCGGCGAC
>JAUCDD010000008.1:0-14857 GCA_034675505.1 Melaminivora sp.
ATGGAAGGGCGGCGGATTTTTTTAAGGGACCGCTGCGGGAAAGCCGTTGGGGTGGCGGTGGGGCGGGTTCGCCGCCCGCGGCGCAAGACGCAGGTCACATATCCAGCGTCGCGCCGCCGTCCCACGCGCAGGTCGTGCAGGGTGATGTGGCTGGCCTGGTCGGAGAGCAGGAACAGGACGGCTTGGGCGATTTCGTCGGGGGTGGCGATCTTGGCCAGGGGGATGCCCAGGCGCCAGCGGGCGGGGTCGCCGGCGATGACGGTTTCGCGCGAGCTGCCCAGCGCCCACATGGCCTGCTGCATGGCGGTGTCGGTGGAACCGGGCGAGACGATGTTGACGCGGATGCCGTGCGGCGCCAGTTTCCAGGCCCAGGCAGCGGGCGAGCTGGGTGGCGGCGGCCTTGGAGGCGGCGTAGGCGGCCATGCCGGCGCGCGGGGTGGTGGCGGCGTTGGAGCTGACGGCGGCGATGGCGCCGTCGCGGCGTTCGCGCAGGCGGCGGGCGACGGCGCGGCAGACGTGGAAGACGCCGGTGGCGTTGACGTCGACGCAGCGCGCCCACTGGGCGTCGCTGCGGGTCGGCGACGTCGGCCATTTCCAGGACGCCGGCGACGCTGGCCAGGCCGTGGAGCGGGCCCAGGGCGGCCTCGGCCTCGGCGACGATCTGTTCGACCTGCGCGGCGTCGCGCACGTCCAGGGGGGCGGTCCACAGGCGGTCGGATAGGTCGGTGCCGCCGGGGGCGGCGTCCGCCGCATGCGCGTGCAGGCGTTGCAGGCCGGCTTCGTCGCGGTCGACGGCGGCTACGCGGGCGCCCCGGGCGAGCAGTTGCCGGGCGACGGCGGCGCCGATGCCGCTGGCGGCGCCGGTGACGAGGATGTGGCGGTCACGGGAAGTCGTCCTGGCGGTGCGCGGCCGGGTCGGTGTTGGGCAGGGCGTTCATGATGCGTGGGTCTCGCGGGGGGGGGGGTTGCGGCGTCCCGCGCCAGGGCGTTCAAGATCTCGTCCAGGGTCAGGCTCACGCCGCAGCGGCGCGCGACGTGGGTGATGGCCATCCGGTGGTCTTCCAGGCTGAAGTCGGCGCAGGCGTCGATGGCCAGGAAGGGCTGGACGTCCTGCATGAAGGCTTCCAGCGCGGTGGTCAGGCAGCCGATGTGGGCGTAGACGCCGGTGATGATGAGCTGGTCGCGGCCCTGGGCGCGCGGGCGCTCCCGCAGGTCGGAGCGCTGGAAGGCGCTGTAGCGCCGCTTGGCCGGCACGCGGTGTCCTCCGGACGCGGGCTCAGGGCCGCGACGATGCGCGCGCCGTCCTGGTGTTCCGGCGCGGTCAGGCCCGGCCCCCAGAAATCGTTCAGCAGCGCCCGGTCGGCTTCGGGCTGCACGGGCGGCTGGGCGGTGTCGTACACGGGAATGCCGAGGTCGCGGCAGCGCTCGCGCAGGTGGACGATGGCGGTGATCAGGTCGGGGATCGGCGCCTGCGTCACATCGTACTTGCTCAGGAAATCGTCCTGCATGTCGTGGATCAGCAGGGCGGCGCGGCGCGCGTCGGGACGCCAGCCCACGCGGTTGCGCGCGGGCTCGCGGGGCATGGCGTAGGACGGCAGGGAGGGGATGCTCATGAAACGAAACTCCGGAAGGGGCGGGCTGGTGGCTTTAAAGCAGCCCCAGCGCGTCCAGGACGGTGCGCAGCTTGTTGCCGGTTTCCTGGTATTCGAGCTCGGGGACCGAGCCGGGGACGATGCCCGCGCCGGCCGAGAGGGTGAGCCGGCGGCCGCTGGCCTGGGCGCAGCGGATGGCGACCGCCCAGGCGCCGTCGCCGGCCGCGTCGCACCAGCCCACGGCCCCGGCGAAGTAGCCGCGCTCGAAGGGTTCGAGCCCCGCGATGGCGCGCCGGGCGTCCGCCGTGGGCAGGCCGCAGACGGCCGGGGTGGGGTGCAGGGCGATGGCCAGGTCCAGGGCGCTGATGGCGGGATCGGCCAGCTCGCCCTCGATGAGGGTGCCCAGGTGCCAGAGCCGGGCGGTCGAGGTCAGGCCGGGCCGCGCGGGGATGTCCAGCGTGCGGCACAGGGGCCGCAGCGCGGCCTCGATGGCCTCGACCACGACGGCGTGTTCCAGCCGGTCCTTGGGCGAGCCCAGCAGCGCCTGGGCGATGCGGGCGTCCTCGGCGGCGTCGGGATGGCGCGCGGCCGTGCCCGCCAGGGGATGCACGCGCACCCGGCGGCCTTCCCGGCGCACCAGCAGTTCGGGGCTGGCGCCCAGGAAATAGTCCTGTCCGGCCTCGGACACGGGCAGCGCGTAGGTGTGGCCGTGCGGGCTGGCCCGCCACAGCCGCGCCAGGACTTCGGGCAGCTCCAGGGGGCGGTCCAGTTCCAGTTCCAGGGTGCGGGACAGCACCAGCTTGCGCAGGCCGTCGCCGCGGCCGAGCCGTTCGAGCGCCGCGCCCACGCTGCGCTCGTACCCGGCCTGGTCGGGGTGTTCCCGGCGCCGGAGGATGGCGCCGCGCCGCGCGGGCGGCAGGTCGTGCGGCGCGGCGATGCGCCGCAGCGTCCGGGGCACGCGCAGCAGGGCCGGCGCCGGGCCGTCCGGGTCGTAGGGCAGCAGGCCCAGCAGCAGGGGGCGCTCGCCGTCCGCGTCCGGCGCGTCCGTTTCCGTTCCGGCGCGCAGCTCGGCCGCTTGCGCGAGCAGGCGGGCGGCGCAGGCGCCCACGTCCTCGCGGGGAGCGGCCCGCAGCAGGCAGCCCTGGCCGTGGAACCCCAGGCCCTGCGCGGTGAACAGGCTGTCGCCCGGCTGGAAGCCGGTCAGGGCGCCGGTGCGCGGATCCGGGGGCGTGCGGGCAAGCATGTCCATGATCAGCGGCGGGCCTCGATGCGCACCAGGCGGTCGCCGCGCGGGTCGTCCTTGCTCTTCTTCACCAGCACCCAGGCATCACCCCGCGGATCCAGGGCGATGTGGTTCGGGGCGGACCCGGTGTCCACCTGGGCCTGGATCGCGCCGTGCTCGTCCACGACGGTGACGGTGCCCGCGCCGCGGTTGGCGACGTAGGCCAGGCGGTGGACCGGGTCGAAGGCGACGTTCAGGGCGCCGGCGCCGGTCGCCAGGTGTTGCAGGACCCGGCCGTCCCGGGCGTCCAGCACCGTCAGGTCGCCGGATTTCTGGGCCGCCACGTAGATCCGCTGCGCCTGGCCGTCCACGGCGATGCCGGAGGCGCCCTGGGCGCCGGGCACGGTGTAGCGGGCGGCCTGTCGGCCGGTGGCCGTGTCGATGGCGAAGACTTCGGCCGTGTTCAGGCTGACGGCGTACAGGCGCTGGCGGTCGGCGTCCAGCGCCAGGCTCATCGGCTTGGGCGCTTCGCCGGCGCCGGTGAGCGTGATGCCGGGCAGCGGCTGCAGCGTGGCGCTGTCGAACACGTGGATGACGTTGGAGGCGGGCGAGGAGACGTAGGCGCGGTCGTGCGCGGCGTCGACCAGCACGTCGCGCGCGTGCGGCGTCACGTCGTCGGGGAACTGCTTGACCAGGGACAGGTCCGATTGCCGGTAGACGGCGACCGAGCCGCTGCGGGTGTTCGTGGTCCAGATCTGGCTGCGGGCGTCGTCCACCGTCAGGCCGTAGACGGCCTCCACCTGGCCATCCGTGCGGCTGGCCTGCAGGGCCGGGACGACGGAGGCGACGACGCGCAGGCTGGCCGGATCGATGGCGAGCAGGCGCGATTCCTTCACCGGCGGGCGGCCGATGGCCGAGGTCACGTACAGTCGCCGGGCGCGCGCGCTGTAGGCGCCCTGGTAGACGCCCGGGGGCATGTCGACGGACTGCGCCGCGACGGACCAGGTCGGCGCGGCGGCCGCGGGGGCTGTCACCGCGGATTGCCGCGTGTCCGGGCCCGTGGCCGCGCAGCCGGCGGCCAGGGCCAGGGCGGCGCCGGCCAGCAGGGCGCGGGCGCCGCGCCGCAGCGCCGGGTGGGAGAAGGGGGGATGCGTGTTCATGCGGGTTCCTCGTGCGATTGGATGGCGGTGGAAAAGAGGTTCATGCGGTTGCCGCGACCGGCGCCGGGCGGTCGGCCGTCCGCAGGCAGGCGTCCAGGATGGGCGCGATGCGGGCCGTCGCGGCGGCGCCCGGCAGGCCGGCATGGGTGCTGTCCACCGCGTGGCAGATCAGCGTGCCGACGTGCGGCCGCCACATGTGCGGCTCCAGGCCGGAGTCGGCGTGGTCCAGGGCGGCCTGGAAGTGCAGCGCCGCGCCTTCGTAGCGCGCGTGCCGGTGGCCGCGCACCAGGCGGTTGGTGTGGCCGACGGTCTCGAAGACCGCGTCCAGCCGCGCGTCGGACAGTTCGCCCAGCGGATGGCCCTGGGCGCGCAGGAATTTGACGACGCCGCGCCGGTTCAGGCGTTCCGGCGGCAGGGCGTGCGGATCGGCGCCGGCGATGTGCAGCAGCGCCTTGTACAGGTCCTCGGGGGCGGGCTCGGGGCGGTCCCGCCAGGCCTCGCAGGGATAGGCGTCCAGCAGGGCGACCACGCCCACGGTCCGGCCGCGCGCCTGGAGCTCGGCGGCCACGGCCTGGGCCAGGATGCCGCCCACGGACCAGCCGGCCAAGTGGTACGGGCCTTCGGCCTGCAGCGCCAGCACCCGGTCGGCATAGTTGCGCGCCATGTCGGTCAGGCTGCCGGCGGGCGCGCCGCCGTCCAGGGCCAGGGCGGGCGCCTGCAGGCCGTGGACCGTGCGCGGCGTGGGCAGGGCGCGGGCCAGCGTGCCGTAGCACCAGGACAGGCCGCCGGCCGGGTGGATGCAGAACAGCGCCGGGCGGCCGGCGGCCTCGCGCAGGGTCACGACGGGGCCGAAGCCGGCCTGCGCGGCGCCTGCCGCGCGCCCGTCCTCGTCCTCCAGGTGGGCGGCCAGGCGGGCCACCGTGGGGTATTGGAAGACCGTGCCCAGCGAGAGGTCGTGGCCGTCGCGCAGCGCCAGGGCCAGGCGCGCCGCCAGCAGCGAACGCCCGCCCAGGGCGAAGAAATCGTCGTCCGCGCCCGGCAGCTCCGGCAGCCCCAGCACGGCGCGGAAGGCCTCGGCCACCCGGCGCTCGGCCGCGGTGCGCGGGGGCCGGGCCGTGCCCTGGCCCGACAGTTCGGGGGCGGGCAGCGCCTTGCGGTCGAGCTTGCCGTTGGCCGTGACCGGCAGCGCCGCCAGCGGCACCCAGGCGGCGGGCACCATGTAGTCCGGCAGGCGGTCGGCCATGTGGGCCGCCAGGGCGTCGCGGTCGAAGGGGCGGCCGGGCTCGGGCACCACGTAGGCCGCCAGCAGCGTCTGGCCGGGCCGGTCCTCGCGGGCCAGGACGGCCGCCTGGGCGACGTCCGGGTGGGAGGCCAGCACGGCCTCGATCTCGCCCAGCTCGATGCGCTGGCCGCGCAGCTTGACCTGATGGTCCAGGCGGCCCAGGTAGACCACGGCGCCGTCCTCGCGCCGCGCGGCCAGGTCGCCGGTGGCGTACAGCCGGTCGTCCGGCAGGCCGGCCGGGGCCGGACGAAGCGCTCGGCCGTCAGGTCGGGCCGGCCCAGGTAGCCGGTCGCCAGCTGGCGGCCGCCCAGGTACAGCTGGCCGGGCGTGCCGGGCGGCACGGGCCGCAGCCGGTCGTCCAGCACGTGCAGCCGGGTGTTCCAGACCGGCCAGCCGATGGGGATGGGCCGGCCGTCGTCGTCCGCGCCGGCCGGCCAGCAGGACACGTCCACGGCGGCCTCGGTCGGGCCGTACAGATTGTGCAGTTCCGCCCGGATGGTGCGGTGGAAGCGGTCGCGCAGGGCGGCGGGAGGGCCTCGCCGCTGCAGAACACCAGGCGGGCCTCCAGGCCCCGGGCGGCGGGCTCGTCCAGCACGGCGGCCAGCATGGACGGCACGAAGTGCATCACGGTGATGCGCCGTTCGCGCACCAGGCGGCACAGCCAGGCCGGGTCGCGGTGCGCGTCGGGCGGGGCGACCACCAGGCGGGCGCCGCTCAGGAAGGGCAGGAACAGTTCCCAGACGGAGACGTCGAAGGTGGCGGGGGTCTTCTGCAGGATGCGGTCGTCCGGTCCGACGGCGTAGTGCGCGCGCATCCATTCCAGGCGGTTGACGATGGCGGCGTGGGACACGATCACGCCCTTGGGCGCGCCGGTGGAACCGGAGGCGCAGATTACGTAGGCGGGGTCTTCGGGGGGCGCCGCCCGGCCGCCGGCCGGCGGGGGCCCCGGGTGCGGCGGGGGTCCGGTGGGTTGGTCCCTTCGTCCGCGGCCAAGCCCGTCCGCCGCCAGCGGCAGGGTGTCGAGTCCCGCGCAAAGCGCCGCCGGGCCGATCAGGGCGCGGGCGCGGGCGTCGCCCAGGATGCGGCGCAGGCGCGCCGGCCGGCTGGTGCGGGTCCAGGGGCAGGTAGGCGGCGCCGCTGCGCAGGATGGCCAGCAGGCACAGCACCCGCCGCGCCGAGCGCGGCAGGGCCACGGCCGCCAGGGGGCGGGGGGCCGCGCCCCCCCAGGGCCCGCAGGCGCCGCGCGGCGGGCGCGGTCCAGGTGTCGATGTCGGCGTAGGGCCAGGTCCGCCCCCCCCGCCGCGTCCTGCAGCCCGGCGCGGTCGGGGTGGGCGCGCAGTCGGGCCCGGATGCGCGACCATAGCGTGCCTGCGGGCACGGGCGGGCCGGCGCGGTTGGGCGCCAGCGCCCAGCGCTCGGGCCCGGCCGGCGTCAGGGTGGGCGCGCCGGCCAGGCGGGGGGCGGCCAGGGCGGCCACCAGGAAGGCGGTCAGGCGCCGCAGGTGGGCATGGGCCTGGTCGTGGAGTACATGGCTTTGGTTGGCCTCGATTTCGATGCGCAGGCCGCCGCCGTCGGGGGCCGCCCGGAAGCTGATGGTTAGGTCCTCGACGGGGCCGGTGCACAGCACGGCCTGCGAGGCGTCCAGCCCGGCGGCCGCGTAGGGGGCGTCGAAGGGCAGGATGTTCAGGATGGGGCCGTGCAGGCGAGGCAGGCCGCCCGGCAGCGCCAGGTCGCGGCGCAGGCGCTCGGCCCGGTAGCGGCTGTGGCGCCGCAGGCCGCGCAGGGCGCGGGCGGCGTGCCTCAGCGTTCGGCCAGCGGGGCGGTTTCGTCCAGGCGTCCAGGCCCAGGGCAGCACGTTCATGGTGGTGGTCACGGCCCGGGCGCTCCGGCCGCCCAGGCGGCCCATGGCGGGCACCCCCGCCACGCATTCGGCGGGCCCCAGGTGGCGCGCCACGTAGGCCGCCCCCAGGGTGGTCAGGATGTCGGGCGAGCCGACTTCGGTGGCGGCCTCCCGGGCCCGCAGGGCCTGGACCAGGGTTGCGGGCGCCTCCTATTCCCTGCGCAGGCAGAGGTGGGCGCCGAGCGCCGGCCCGGCCGCCAGGCTGGCGGCGGGTACGTGGCCCTCGCAGTGCGCCCGCCAGAATGCGCGGGCCCGCGCGCGCCTCGGGTCGGCGCGCCAAGCGTGGTCCTCCGCCCAGACTGGCGCCAGAGGTGCCAGCGGGGGTTCCTGGTCGGCGGCGCCTTCGCCCAGCGCCCGGTAGAGGCGGATGGCGCGGCCCTCGATCAGGGCCATGCCGTAGCCGTCGGCGGCCAGGTGGTGGACGCGCTGGTACCACAGGGTCAGCGCGGGGCCGCACAGAAACAGCACCTGGCGCGTCAGGGGATCGCGCAGGGGATCAACCGGGCGCCCCAGGTCGGCCCGGATCCAGTCGTCCAGGCCTCGTCGTGCGCCTGATTTGCGGCCGGTGGCGCAGGTCGCGGATCTCCAGGCGCGGCGCGCGCGCGGGGTCCAGGGCCTGCGACGGGCCGTCCGGGTCGTCCGCGAAGCGCAGGGACGGGGACTCGGCCTCGGTCAGCGCCTGGCCCACGGCCCGCTCGAGCGAGGGATGTCCAGCGCCCCGCGCAGCGTGGTGCGGTGCGCCGGGTTGAAGATGGGATTGGCCGGGTCCAGGCGCTGGGCGTACCACAGGCCTTCCTGGGCTTCGGTCAGCGGCGCCCAGGCCAGGCGGCGCCGGCAGGGGATGGGTTCCGCCGGCCCCCGCCCGGGCGGCGACCTGCCCGGTCATGCCTGGCGCGCCAGGGCGCGGCGCCACCAGGGCCCACCACTGTGCCAGGGTGGCCTCTACGGCCAGGTCGGCGAATTCCAGGCGGGCGCCGGCCTCGCGCCATTGCGCGGCCAGCTTCATCAGGCGCATGGAATCCAGGCCCAGGTCCATCAGGTCGTCGTCGTCCCGGATGTCGGCGGGCGATTCGCGCAGCATGCGGGCGATGTCGGCGCGCATGGATTCGAGGCTGAGGGCGGTCATGTCGGGAGGGGTGCTTCGTGTCGATGAAGTCCGGGCGCCGGGCTCACTGCGCGGCGTGTTCCTGCTGTTCCTGGTTCCAGCAATTGGGCGCGCAGCTGGGCGCAGGGCCTTGCGGCTGATCTTCAGGGCGGCGGTGGATGCGAATGCGTCCACGAACACGATCTGGTCGGGGACCTTGAAGTCGGCGATGCCGCGCGTGCGGATCCAGCGCTTCAGGTCCGCCGGGCGCGGCCGCTCGCCCTTGGGGATGATGAAGGCGCAGCTGCGCTCGCCCAGGTATTCGTCCGGCACGGACACCACGGCGGCGTCGAATACTCGCGGGTGCGACAGCAGGTGGTCCTCGATCTCCTCGGCGGAGATCTTCTCGCCGGCGCGGTTGATGTGGTCGCCCGCGCGGCCCTGGACCTCCAGGTAGCCTTCGGGGGTCGATGCGCACCACGTCGCCGGTGCGGTAGTAGCCGTCCTCGGTGAAGGAGCGCGCGTTGGCCGACGGATTGTCGTGATAGGCGCGGATCGTGTAGGGGCCGCGCGTCAGCAGGCGGCCCGCCTGGCCCGGCGCGACTGGGCCGGCCCTCGTCGTCGAGGATCAGGATCTATGTCTTGAAAACAGTCTCGATCACGCCCCAGCCGCCCGCGCCCGCCAGCCCGCGCCAGCCCGCGTGGGCTGCGGCCACTGCGGTGCCCTGCAGATTGGTCAACAGCAGCGGCAGGCAAGCTCCGGCGACCATGATGGTGCAGGCCAGGCCGGGCGTGGTGGTCACGAGGCATCGGCCACAGAGCCATCGGCCAGGTCGGGCGCAAGGCCACCACCTGCGTGCCATGCACCTGTTGCAGAAAAATGGCCGGCGCACCAGGTGCGGCCTGCTGCAGGGCCTCCTGGAGCACCCGCCGGTTGCCTTGTACGGCCCGTGGGTCGTCGCCCACATGGTCGCCCAGGTTGAGCGCGTCAAGGCGCCCGGCTGTGCCCGCCGGCACGGGCGGTGCACAAGGCATGCACCTGCACAGGCGCGGGCCAATCGGGCGCAGCCAATCGGGGTGGAATGCGGCCATCAGCTTTCGCCGGCGTAGCCGCCAGCCGCGCCAGCAATTGTTTCAACAGGGCCTGCTCGTGCGGCGGCAGCGGCGCCATCAGGCGCTCCTGCACACGCTGGGCGGGGCCCGCGAGTTGCTGCGCCAGGGTCTCGCCCTCGGGTGTCAGCCACAGCAATTTGCGGCGGCGGTCGCCGGGGTCGCTCTCGCGGCGGACCAGGTTGCGCGCTTGCAGGCGGGTGACTGACGGCACCCAGCGTGGCGGCATCCAGGGCCACACGGCCCGCCAGGGCGATCTGGTCTTCGCCTGGCTGGGTCAGCAGCGCGTTGAGGATCGCAAACTGGACGGGGTGTGACATCGAAAGCGGCGGCCTCTTCCACTAAAAGGGCCACCGTGCGCTGGTGCGCGCGCCTACGAGGTGCCCCGGCGCTTGGTGAAGATCGAAGCTCTGTGCCATGGCCACCAGTGTAGTGTTTTGGGTGCCCATTGGATGGTGAAAGGCGATGCATGGCACACTGAGCGGCGTCGAACCGCAAAAGAAGAAAGACTTGGCATGAGCACCGTTTTTCCCCTGCCCCCGTGACCACCGTACCCGTAGTGGGCCGCAGCGAGCGCTTTCCCGTACACCGCATTTACTGCGTGGGTCGCAACTACGAGGAACATGCGAAAGAGATGGGTTTCACTGGACGCGAGCCCCCGTTTTTCTTCATGAAACTGGCCGATGCGGCACTGCCGGTCGAAGGCTGGCGAGACAGGCCAAATGCCCTACCCCTAGCCTGACCAGCAACCTGCACCATGAAATCGAACTGGTCGTGGCCATTGGCAAGGGCGGTCGCGGCATTGCGGTGGCCAATGCGCTGGGAAGACGTTCTTCGTTATGCCGTGGGCCTGGACATGACGCGCCGCGACCTGCAGAACGACATGAAAAACAGGGCCGCCCCTGGTGCATCGGCAAGGGCTTTGACCACAGCGCGCCTATCGGCCCCATCACCCCGGCCGCGCAAGCGGGCGACGTGGCACAGGCGGCCATCTGGCTGCAGGTCAACGGCGCAGATCGCCAGCGCGATACCGTGGCGCAGCTGATCTGGAACATTGCCGAAACCATCAGCACCTCTGGCCGCATGGAAGCTGCAACGGGTGGACCTGATTTTCAGCGGCATGCCGGAAGGTGTGGGTGCCGTGGTGCGCGGCGAATGCGCCAGGCGGTAGACGGCCTGGCAACTTCCTGGCGCGCCTGCAGCTGGTTTGAGCGGTGCGCGTGACTCCTTTTTATAGCTGCTTAGCGCTTGACTGATAAGCGTTAGAGCCGGATCTTCATATAAAACAGCTGCATGATCTTTCACCACCAGATTAAACACTGCCGTGCCGGTGGCACAGCCGTGGCTGACCGACTGCCCGATGATGGCGATACCCGCGAGCGCGCCGTGTGCCCGCAGTGCCACTGGTGCATGACGAAACCCCCTGAACGTGGTGGGCACGGTGCCTGTATTGCAGGATGGCCGGGTGCTGCTGTGCAAACGCAATATCGAGCCCCTGCAAGGGCAAATGGACGTTGCCCGCAGGCTTCATGGAGCTGAACGCAGACCACCTCGAAGGCGCCGCCCGCGAGACCGACGAAGAAGCGGGCGCGCAGATCGACGGGCCTGCTTTTTAGCGTGTTGAACGTGCGCCGCGTGGGCCAGGTGCATTTGTTCTACCGCGCCACGCTGCTGAGCGAGCACTTCAACCCCGGCTACGAAACCCAGGAAGCGCGCCTGTTCACCGAGGACGAGATACCTTGGGACGAGCTGGCCTTCCGCACCGTCAAGGAAACGCTGGTGTGCTACTTTGCCGACCGCAAGGCGGGCGCCTTCGGCCTGCACTGCGTCGATATCGAATAGCGGCGCCTCCCCCTCAGGGGCGCGTTTCCACAAAATGGTACGTCGCCCTGCGCTGGAACCGGCGCTGGCACCACCACGCCGCGCTGCACTGGCGTGGTGAGCACGATGCCTGGCTGCGGCGCAGGGGGCGTTGTCATCACAATGCCCGGCTGCGGCACAGGTGCTGCCCCTCGGCGGGCAGCCTCCGGCTCCTCGTCGTAAGTGACCGGTGGCAAGGGCTGCGTCCGGGGCGTCGCGTTCTCCAGCGGCACCAGCGGGGCTTCGGTGATCTCGGGGCGCTCGGCTTCGGCGGGGGCCAGTGCAGCGGGCGTCAAGCTGGGCACTGGCACGGCGCCTGGGGCATGGACTGGGCCATCCGGCCCGTCGGTGCGGCGGCCGAACAGGTCGTACACCCAGTTTGGCCCACACCGGCCACGGCACTGCCCACCCAGCTGGACTCGTTCTCGTCGATGAAGCGCTGCTTGCTGTCGATCACCTTGGCGCGCAGCGCCTGCTGGAACACCTCGCCCACCATGGGCAGCGCCGTGCGCGCCCTGGCCCCAGTAGTCGCTGCGCAGGGTGATGCGCCCGTCGTTGAAGCCCACCCAGGCGCCCGCCACCAGTTGCGGGTGCATCAGGATCAGCCGTCCGTGCGACCCGTCGCGCCGGTCTTGCCGGCCACGTCGGCGCCGACGCCCCAGCGGCTGCGGATGGCCACGCCGTGCCCTTGTCCACCACGCCACGCATGGCGTCGCGCAGTTGCTGGCGCTGCCGTCAGGCCCAGCACCCGCTTGGGCGCGGCGGGCGGAGCTCTCCGAGCACCTTGCCGTTTTTGTCTTCGATGCGCGTGTGATGACCCGGGGCGCGCGGTAGCTGCCGCCGCTGGCAATGGCGCCGTAGGCCGCCACCATTTCCTTGAGCGTGACCGGGCTGGTGCCCAGCGCTAGCGAGGGCACCACGTCCAGCTTGGATTTGCGCACGCCCATGGCGCGCGGCGGTTGCGCCCACGCGCAGCGGGGCCCACCTGCTGCATCACCTGCGCGGTGATGGTGTTCTTGGAAAACGCCAGGCCGTCGCTCAGCGTCATGGGCATGTCGCTGGGCGGCCTGTTGCCGTCCGTGGGGCGCCACACCTGCCTGTTGCCCAGCGGGATTTCCACCGCGGTGTCCATCAGCGTGTCGGTGGGCAGCAGGCCCTGGTCGGAACGCGGCGCCGTACACAAAGGGCTTGAAGGCGGAGCCCGGCTGGCGGCGCGCGGCCTGCACGTGGTCGAACGGGTCCTGCGCGAAGTCGCGGCTGCGCCACCGAGGCGCGCACCTCGCCCGTGCGCGGGTCCAGGGCCATGAGGGCGGCCTGCACGCGCGCTTCTTCTTGCTGCAGCGTGCGCAGGAAGGCTCCGTCGCCGAGCAGATCCTCCACGGCATCAGAGGGCGCGGCGCCCTTGGCCACGGCGGCTTCGTAGCGCGCCGATTCGCGCACCAGTCGGCTGCACCAGCGGGTTTCTTGGGGTTCCAGGCGTTGCGCGCGGCCCAGGCCCCGTCGGCCACGCCCTTTTCGCGCCCGGCCCTGGCGCGCCACGGCCTGGTTGGCCAGTTGCTGCAGGCGGGAGTCGACGGGGGCGCGGATCACCAGCCCATCGGCATACAGGCTGTAGCCGTTGCGGTCGGCCCAGTCGATGAGCTGCTTGCGCAATTGCTGCGCCAGGTGCGGCGCGGGGCCTGTTCGTCTCCACCTGTCGCTCGAAGCGGATGCGCAGCGGTCGCTTGCTGAGCGCGGCATATTCCGCCCTCGGCCAGGCTTGGCCGCGCTTCTTCATCTGCGCCAGCACGGTGTTGCGCCGGGCCTGGGCGCGCTCGGGGTTGAGCACCTGGTTGTAGTAGGCCGTGCCCTTGAGCATGCCGATGAGCGTGGCGCTCTCCAGCACGTTCAGCTGGTCGGCCGACTTGTCGAAATAGGTGCGCGCCGCCATCTCGATGCCGTAGGCGTTGTAGAGAAAGGGCACCGTGTTCAGGTAGGTCTCCAGGATCTCGTCCTTGGAGTACAGCGCCTCGATCTTCAGCGCCGTGATGGCCTCCTTGAGCTTGCGCGTGAGCGTGGGCGCGCGGCCAATGTCCTCGGGGTACAGGTTGCGCGCCAACTGCTGCGTGATGGTGGAGCCGCCCTGCTTGTCGCCCCCCAGCGTGCGCACCAGCGCCGACGCCGTGCGCCGCCAGTCCAGGCCCCAGTGGCTATAAAACCGATGGCTCTCGGTGGCGATGAGTGTGTCCACCACGGGCGGGGCGATGTCAGAGAGCTGCACCCAGGCGCGGTTCACCCAGCGGATCTTCGGCCAGCAGCTTGCCATTCTGCCGCCACTGAGCCGCGCCTGCTTGGTCTTGGCCTTGCGGATGTCGCGAATGCCCGGCGTGAAGGGGATGAGCACCAGCACATACAGCAGCATCGCCAGCCCGGCGGCAATGAACGCCCAGAGCAGGCTGTGCAGCGACAGCAGCTTTTCAGGCCGCTGCAGTATGCGTGCCCACACCGGCCGCAGCGCGGCCCAGCGCGTGCGCAGGAAATCGGGGAAAGACATGGGGGTTGGAGCTCAAGTGGCTCAAACGCTTGATAGAGCGCTAGCAGCTATCAATTCAGAGGATGCAGGCGGATTCGTTTGGCTTGCATATTGCCCATGGAGGGCGGGTGTTAGTTATACCGCCAATCGTTGGAAATTGCGGTTTGGGGTTGTAGTGGCCGAGGCGGCTTGAGGATGCCCATGAGCCACCCTCCAAACATCCGTTGCAAGGTAACACCGCGCTCAACGCCTGCCCCTGATGGTGATTGCGGTGCGGCTTGACAAGCCGTACGTTTTGTGTAACCATTTGCCATTTCTCTCAAGGAGCGCCAGATGCTCACCCTGACCGCCAGCGAAGCTCGTGCCAACCTTTATCGCCTCATCGATGAGGTTGACCATGACCCCTATCGTCATTTCCGGCAAGCGCAGCAGCGCGGTGTTGCTGTCTGCGGAAGATTGGAGCGCCATTCAGGAAACCTTGGATTTGCTCGCAGTTCCCGGCGTTACCCATCAAGGCCGCATGGCCGAGCCCTCTTGGCGCAAGCGGCCAAGGAGCTTGACTGGCGACCTGGGCCGTTGTTTTTGCGAACACGCGCTCGAAGATGCCAAAAAGCTTGCTGCAAGCGGCCTCAAGCCCAAGGCGAAGAGCGGCCGTCGTGCTCGCCAACAATCCCTTTAAAACCCGCCGCCCTTCGAACTGGTCGGAGACCTCGCAGGCGCCTACTCGCGGCGGATCAACATCCAACACCGCATCGTTTACGAAGTGTTCTATCCGGAGAAAACCGTTCGTGTCTTGCGCATGTGGACGCACTATGAGTAGGTCGTCGCCTGAAGCTGACTAAGCCTGATTTCGGCAGTTTTTCTGAAGACAAGTCGTCTTGAATGAACGGGTACGATGAAGAACCCCTCTTCAGCTTGGAGCTGACGAGTTGGAGCTTGAACGCGTTGGCATTCTTTACCTGCTGCTGATTTTTTAGCGCCCTTGCTACATCAACGGCAGCCCAAGTGCATCGCTGTGCATGCTTTGGGAAGATCTATTTCAGATGCCGCGCTTTCTTGGCGATACCGGCACGATGATTGAACGCCAGAAATCACAGGAAGCAATACACTAATGGAGCCGAAGCAGGGGATAAAA
>JAUCDD010000009.1:0-29056 GCA_034675505.1 Melaminivora sp.
TGAAGCGGCTGTTTGAGAATCCGGCCCCCAGTTTGCTGAACACCCACCAGTCCCGCGCGTTGTTCACCTCCGACAGATACGACTCAAGATTGAGCGCGGTCTGCAGAAAGATCGCAGGGTCCGCCGTCATGCCGCCCCACTGTAGCCCAGAACAAGACGGCCCCGTGGCCTGGCCCTGGTCAACGACTACCTGGGCCGCGTCAGCGCCCTGCACGCCGCCATCACCTCGGGCGCGGCCCCCGGGTCGTTCCTGGACGGTTGCTACCTGTCTTCGGGCCGCAACCGGGCGGCCGAGATGGCGCGCCTGGACGCGGAGCCGGCCGCGCTCGCCAGTACCAACCGCAAGCGCGGCTCCACGCGCCGCGCCGCCGAAGTGCTGTCCGAGCGCTTCGCCATCGACCCGGACGGCAGCGACCGGCGCGAGATCGATGTGCGCTACGAGCTGGTCTATGCCGATGGCGTGGTGGACACCGTGCGCGAAACGCTGATCCAGGGCAGCTCCGCCGGCACCCGCAGCGCCATGGGGGCCTGCAGCACGCCGCAGACCGGGCAGCAGCTGCGGCTGCTGGGGAACCAGAAGATCGTCGGCGCCTCGGTCACCGCCATGAACATGGTGCTGGACCGTTACCGCCTGGCCGATGGCGCACCGCAGGCCAGCGCGGCGCGCCTGTACCGCAACGAGGTGCGCTTCAACATCACCGACCCGGGCAACGTGGCCACCTACGCCACCATCAGCGGCCCGGGCGTCGTGGGCAGCGCCTACAAGATGGTGTCGCCGCGCCTGCTGCGCTCGGCGCCGGAATTCACCGGCAAGGTCGGAAATTTCGTGGACCTGGAGGACAGCGACACGTTCAAGGCCTGCCGCGACGCCAGCGACAACAACTATGCCGATGCCGCCACGGCCGACTGCACGGCCAACGGGGCCACCAGCAACAACTGGCGCGCCCAGGGCACGGACGGCGCGCAGGTGGACCGCAGCTTCGCCGGCTACGGCTTCGTCGCCGGGGGCAGGTTGCACCATCAAGGTATATGCCGACGATGGCTGGAAGACCGTGAACGGCCAGGCCGGCAAGACCCCGCTGGCCACGTACACCGCAGTGCTGGCGAGCCTGCCGGCCAGCGCCGCCGCCCTGGCCGGGGGCAGCGCCGGGCAATACGGCACGCTGGGCCTGTCCAGGTCGCCCACCGAGCTGGCGGCGCTGGTGCGCGGGCGCGGCCAGGCGGCGCTGCAGTTCAGCGAAAGCGCCAAGGCGCGCGTGGAGGGCGCCGCCCTGCCGTTCACCACGGCCTACTACTTCGCCCAGGGGCGTACTGCAGCCTCGACCAGCAGCAACTACTACCCCGCCAGCCGCTACAACCCATCGACGTCGCCAGCGGTCGGCGCAGCCAACGTCTCGCTGGACATCCCCCCCGCCCCCGCAGCCATGACGCAACCCTCCTACGCCGAGTTCGGCGGCATCTGGGACACCCTGTCCGGCCTGTCCGTGCGCCACCTGGTCACCTTCGAATAGGTGGACGGGCGCCCGGCCCGCGCCGGGCGCCGGGCCCGCTGCCGGCAGCCGCTCGCAGCAGGCCCCGGCGCGCCAGGCAGCCCCGCCACCGGCCAGCCTGCGACAATCATGTGACATATGGACACACTGCCGGCCTGCGGGCGCGGCGCGGAGCTGAATGACGGGGGCTTGGTGGTTCAACGATTCACATTGCACACGCACTACGACAACCTGAAGGTTGCACGGGACGCGCCGCCGGAAGTGATCCGGGCGGCCTATAAGGTGCTGGCGCAAAAATGCCATCCGGACAGGTGGGCCGATGCCGCCGAGGCGACGCGCGCCATGCAGGTACTCAGCGAGTCCTATGCGGTGCTCAGCGACGCGCAGCGGCGCCGCGAGCACCGACGCCTGGATCGCCAGCGAAGAAGGCCACCAGCACGCCTGGAACGGCGCCCGGCCCTGGCCCCCGCCGGACCGCGCAGCGCCACCGGTCGCGCCCCAACCCCAGCAGGGGCCCCAGCCCCCTGCGCAGCCCCCGCCTCCGCCCCAGCCCGCAGCGGTGCCCGCACCGGCCGGTGCCGGGCCTGCGGACGCCCGGGACGCTGCTGCGCCCGGCCGGGCTGAAATGGAACCGCCGCCGCCCAGCCCGTCGGCGGCCCCGCCCGGCGCGGGCCGGCTGCCCGGCGGACTGCCTGGCGAGCCCGCCCCGGCGCCGCGCGCGCCGGCCGCCTCGCCCGGGCCGGAGCAGCCCCTGCAGTGGCGCGCCCCGGCGCCGCCGCCGCCGGGCCTGGCTGAGCCGGCGCACCCCTCGCCTCCGCCCCGCGCACGGGCCCGGCCGGGGCGCGGGGCAGAGCTGCGCCCGGAGCTGCTGGTAGCGGCCGCCGCAGCCGTCGCCGTGCTGATGGTGCAGGTGTTCGCCCCCGGCCTGGCGGCGGACGAACCGGCCGTGGCCCTCTCTGCCGCAGCCCTCGCAGCCGGACCGCCTGCCGCCGCGCAGGCTGGCCACGAGCCGGCCCGGACGGTCCTGGCCGGGTTGGACGCTGCGCTGGACCCGCAGGTGGCCATCGTCCACGGCGATGTGCGGACCGTGCTCGCCAGCACGGCGTTCGCCGAGTGGCGGCAACGCCAGGCCAGCAGCCGGCGCACCGAGATCAAGCGCATCCTGCACCGGGGAACGCCAGGCGAAGTCATTGCGCTGCTGGACGAATACAAGCGCCGCGCCAGCCCCGGCTGACCGCCGCCTGTCCTTCCGGGCGGGCGCGTCCGCCCGGGCAGCCATCGCCACCGGCGATGGGCCACCCCGGGCTTTGGCAGGAATAGCCGCACCCAATGGCGATGGCAGAGGGCTTCATGTCAGGCAAAATGCGCCTGGTCATCTTGATACGCGATGACAACGACCCTCAATCCATGAAACCTGAACGCAGCTTCACCCGCCGGATCGACCTGACATCGCTGCAGCTGTTCGTTGCCGTTTGCGAGTCGGGCAGCATCGGACGGGCGGCGCAGCAGGAGTTCATCGCCGCCTCGGCCGTCAGCAAGCGCCTGTCCGAGCTGGAGGCGGCCGTGGGCGCGCCGCTGGTGTACCGCCACAGCCGCGGCGTGACCCTCACGCCCGCTGGCGAAAGCCTGCTGCACCACGCACGCAACGTGCTGTTTGGCCTGGAGCGCATGCAGGGCGAGCTGGCCGAATACGCCGGCGGCGTGCGCGGCCATGTGCGCGTGCATGCCAATATTTCCGCCATCGTGCAGTTCCTGCCCGAGGACCTGGGCGCCTTCGCCCGCGCCCACGGCCAGATCAAGATCGATCTGCACGAACGCCTGAGCCCCGAGGTGCTGCAGGCGGTGCAGGAAGGCGCGGCCGACCTGGGGCTGTGCCAGGCGCCGGCGGCCGGCATAGGCGCGGCGCTGCAAAGCCGCCCCTACCGCAGCGATGAATTGGTGCTGGTCGTGCCCCGCTCCCACGCCCTGAGCGGGCGTTGCGCCATCAGGTTCGAGGAGATGCTGGACTGCGACGTGGTCGGCCTGCACGCCGGCAGCTCCATCAGCCTGGCGATGCGCGCCGCCGCCGCGCAGGCCGGCCGGGCGCTGCGCCAGCGCATCCAGGTCACCGGGCTGGACGCCATGTGCCGCATGATCGACAACGGCCTGGGCGTGGGCCTGCTGCCGGCGCGCGCCTTTGCGCTGCTGCAGGGCATGGGCCGCCTGGCCGCCGTGCCGCTGGACGAGCCCTGGGCGCGGCGCGAGCTGCTGCTGGTGGCGCGCGACTTCGCCGCGCTGCCGGTGACCGCGCGGCTGCTGGCGCAGCACCTGGCGCCGGCGGCGGCCGCCGAATCCTAGAATTTCCCCCCCGGTTTTCCCATTCCAACCCCAACCCGCGAGACGAGCCAGCCATGGGACGCACCCTGTACGACAAGATCTTCGACGAGCACGTCGTCCACACCGAGGAGGACGGCACGGCCGTGCTCTACATCGACCGCCACCTGGTGCACGAGGTGACCAGCCCGCAGGCCTTCGAGGGCCTGCGCGAGGCCGGCCGCAAGGTCTGGCGCACCAGCTCCATCGTCGCCACGGCCGACCACAACACGCCCACCACCGGCTGGGAGCTGGGCTATGGCGGCATCACCGACCCCATCAGCCGCGAGCAGATCGTGACGCTGGACAAGAATATCGCCGAGCATGGCGCGGCCGCGTTCTTTCCCTTCATGCACCGCCGCCAGGGCATCGTGCACGTCATCGGGCCGGAGAACGGCGCCACGCTGCCGGGCATGACGGTGGTCTGCGGCGACAGCCATACCAGCACGCACGGCGCGTTCGGCGCGCTGGCGCACGGCATCGGCACGAGCGAGGTCGAGCACGTCATGGCCACGCAGACGCTGCTGGCCAAGAAGGCCAGGAACATGCTGGTCAAGGTCGAGGGCCAGGCCGCCCCGGGCATCACCGCCAAGGACATCGTGCTGGCCATCATCGGCAGGATCGGCACGGCGGGCGGCACCGGCTACACCATCGAGTTCGCCGGCCAGGCGATCCGCGACCTGTCGATGGAAGGGCGCATGACGGTATGCAACATGGCCATCGAGGCCGGCGCGCGCGCCGGGCTGGTGGCGGTGGACGACAAGACCATCGAGTACCTGCGCGGCCGGCCCATGTCGCCCACGGGCGTGGAGTGGGAGCAGGCTGTGGCCTACTGGAAGACGCTGCGCTCCGACGCGGACGCCACGTTCGACGCCGTGGTCGAGCTGGCGGCCCCCAGCATCGTGCCGCAGGTCACCTGGGGCACCAGCCCCGAGATGGTGCTGGGAGTGGATGCGCGCGTGCCCGACCCGGACAAGGAAAAGGACGCCACCCGCCGCAGCGCCATGGAGCGTGCGCTGACCTACATGGCGCTGCAGCCCGGCAAGCCGATCAACGACATCTTCGTGGACAAGGTCTTCATCGGCAGCTGCACCAACAGCCGCATCGAGGACATGCGCGAGGCCGCTGCGGTGGTGAAGAAACTCGGCCAGAAGGTGGCCAGGAACATCAAGCAGGCCCTGGTCGTGCCCGGCTCCGGCCTGGTCAAGGAGCAGGCCGAGCGCGAGGGGCTGGACCAGATCTTCAAGGCCGCGGGCTTCGAGTGGCGCGAGCCGGGCTGCTCCATGTGCCTGGCCATGAACGCCGACCGGCTGGAGCCGGGCGAGCGCTGCGCGTCCACCAGCAACCGCAACTTCGAAGGTCGCCAGGGCGCGGGCGGACGCACGCACCTGGTCAGCCCCGGCCATGGCAGCGGCAGCCGCCATCCACGGCCATTTCGTGGACATCCGCAAATTTTCCTGAGAAGGAGCGATGCCGTGAAGACCGCCATCGCCGCACTGCTGGCCGCCGCGTTCGCGCTGGCGGGCTGCAACACCGTCAAGGGCATGGGCCAGGACGTACAGCGCGCCGGCTCCGCCATTGAGCGCGCCGCCAGATAAACCCCCGACAGGATCAAATCGCCATGGAAAAATTCACCATCCACCAAGGCCTGGCTGCGCCCATGGACCGCGAGAACGTCGACACCGACGCCATCATCCCCAAGCAGTTCCTCAAGTCCATCAAGAAGACCGGCTTCGGCCCCAACCTGTTCGACGAGTGGCGTTACCTGGACCAGCCTGGCCAGCCCGGCGTGCCTGAAGACCAGCGCAAGCCCAACCCGGACTTCGTGCTGAACCAGCCGCGCTACGCGGGCGCGAGCATCCTGCTGGCGCGGCAGAACTTCGGCTGCGGCTCCAGCCGCGAGCACGCGCCCTGGGCGCTGGCGCAATACGGCTTTCGCGCCATCATCGCGCCCAGCTTTGCCGACATCTTCTTCAACAACTGCTTCAAGAACGGCCTGCTGCCCATCGTGCTGCCCGAAGCGCAGGTGGACCGCCTGTTCAACGAAGTCCAGGCTTTTCCGGCTACGAGCTGACCGTCGACCTGCAGCGCCAGGTCATCGTGCAGCCGCAGGGCGAAGAATTGCCCTTCGAGGTCAACGCCTTCCGCAAGTACTGCCTGCTGGGCGGCTACGACGACATCGGCCTGACGCTGCGCCACAAGGACAAGATCGCGGCGTTCGAGGCCCAGCGCCTGGCGACCAAGCCCTGGCTGGCGCGCACCATGGCGGCATAGCGGGCAAGGGGCGGCCGGCCAGGTTGTGCCGCCTGCCCCTTGCAAATAGCCAAGAAATACGCCCCAAGCCACCGCCAGGCAAGCACAGGCAGCTATCAATCCAATAGTCCACTGGAAAGTCAAACCATGAAAATCGCAGTTCTCCCGGGCGACGGCATCGGCCCCGAAATCGTTGCCGAGGCCGTCAAGGTGTTGGGCGCGCTGGACTTGAAGTTCGAACTGGAGTCCGCCCCGGTCGGCGGCGCCGCCTTCGAGGCCGCCGGCCATCCGCTGCCCGAGGCCACGCTCAAGCTCGCGCAAGGCGCCGACGCCATCCTGTTCGGCGCCGTCGGCGACTGGAAATACGACACCCTGGAGCGGCCGCTGCGCCCCGAGCAGGCCATCCTGGGCCTGCGCAAGCACCTGGGCCTGTTCGCCAACTTCCGCCCCGCCATCTGCTACGAGCAGCTGGTCGGCGCCAGCAGCCTGAAGCCCGAACTGGTCGCCGGCCTGGACATCCTGATCATCCGCGAGCTGACGGGCGACATCTACTTCGGCCAGCCGCGCGGGCGGCGCACGGCCGCGGACGGGCACTTCCCCGGCGCCGAGGAGGCCTTCGACACCATGCGCTACTCGCGCCCCGAGGTCGAGCGCATCGCCCGCGTGGCTTTCGATGCGGCGAGGAAGCGCTCCAAGCGCGTCACCAGCGTGGACAAGGCCAACGTGCTGGAGACCTTCCAGTTCTGGAAGGACGTGGTCACCGAGGTCCACAAGGACTATCCGGACGTCGAACTGCAGCACATGTACGTGGACAACGCCGCCATGCAGCTGGTCAAGGCGCCCAAGGCCTTCGACGTGATCGTCACCGGCAACATGTTTGGCGACATCCTGTCGGACGAGGCCTCCATGCTCACCGGCTCCATCGGCATGCTGCCCTCGGCCAGCCTGAACGACAAGAAGCAGGGCCTGTACGAGCCCAGCCATGGCAGCGCGCCCGACATCGCCGGCAAGGGCGTGGCCAACCCGCTGGCCACCATCCTGTCGGCGGCCATGATGCTGCGCTTCTCGCTCGGCCAGCCGCAAGCTGCCGACCGCATCGAGGCTGCCGTCAAGGCAGTGCTGGCGCAGGGCCTGCGCACACCCGACATCGCCAGCGAAGGCACGACCCGGGTCGGCACGCAGCAGATGGGCGACGCGGTGGTGCGCGCCCTGGGCTGAGCCGCCTTGCGGGGCGCACCCGCCCAAAGAAATCGATCGGACGCCGGGCGACGGGCAAGGAAAAAATATTTGTTTCTTCCTGAATCCAGTCGGCCCGGCGGCGCGTACAGCCCAGGGGGCATCCGCCCCTTACGCAACCGACCATCGATTTTGAGGAGCGAGTGCCATGAAAACCGTCCCCTGCCCTGCCCAAAGGGCTGCGCCGCCGCGCCCGCGCGCCCGTGCCAGCCTGTTTTTCGCCAGCCTGCTGGGCGCCGCCGTTCTCGGGGGCTGCGGCGGCAGCGACCAGGGCGCGCCCCAGGTCAACATGGCGGCCCAGGGGCGCGAGGTGTTTCGCTACGAGACTTTCGGCAACCAGGGCTTCTGGACCGACGCCATGCAGCTGCCGCAAGGCATCGCCGAGGCCAGGGTCACGCCGCTGGCAGCCCTGTCGCTGGGCCTGAACGTGAATGCCGAGGCGCTGAGCGCGGGCACGGCCAAGGCCCTCACCGACGCGCTGGCCGAGATCAAGGCCGGCAAGCCGGCCACCGACACCGTGCTGAACAACCCGGCCGTCACGCTGGCGTTGATCAACGAGGGCGCCGTGATCGGCGTGGTGCCTTTTGACAGCCAGGGCCGGCGCAAGCCGCTGGGCAGCGACGCGAAGTTCTCGCCCACCGACAACCTGGATCTGGCGCGCGGCGACAAGGTCGGCGTGAGCTGCGCGCTGTGCCATGCGCGCACCGACAACTCCATCGTGCCGGCGGGCTTTGCCGGCCTGTCCGGCTCGGTGGGCCGGCAGGTGGACGGCCCCAATGCGCTGAAACTGGACGTGGGCAACATCCTGGCGGCCTCGAAGAACCCGCTGGCCTACCTGCCCATGCTGCAGCTGGCGTTTGCCACGCTGGACGGCGCCAGCGTCGGCAAGACCGGGTTTGCCGGCCTCAAGGACGGCGCCAACAACGCCGACGTGCGCGCCTACCTCACCGGCAGCAACGCCCGGGGCGAGCGCCACTATCCCGTGGGCACCTTCGATGCGCTGCCCGACGGCATCAACAACGCCGCCTATGTGCCGCCGTTCTTCCGCACCGACCTGGCCGCTCCGTGGGGCCACAGCGGCACCTTCGACAAGCTCGACGACTTCAATAACTTTGTCTACACGGTGCCGCTGGACCCCACAGTCCTGGCAACGCCGGACGGGCGCACCCTGCTCACGGCCCTGGCGGGCCCGGTCGGGCAGGAGATATTCACCCGGTACCAGAAGGTGCTCAAGGACAGCGGGCTGGAGGGCCGGTATCCGTACGTCCGGGCCGACGCCAGCGGGCGGCCGATCGGTGACCTGGCCGGGCCTGCCGGCAAGCGCGTGGACAACGCCCGGCTGGCCGCGCTGCGCGCCTACACCGACCAGCTCAAGAGCCCGGCCCCGCCCATGAACCTGGCTCTGGCCCGGGTGGCGCGCGGCCAGAGCGTCTTCACCGAAGCCGGCTGCACGGCCTGCCACAACGCCGACCCCAACCGGCCCGTGCCCACCGCCATCACCCCGATCCAGACGCTGTACCGCCCCTTCAGCCCGACCACGCTGTACGCGCGCCAGGCGCCGCTGACCGATGTGCGCAAGAGCTTCGACACCGGGCCCAACCCCGGCTATGACAACGAGCTGGTGGTGTTCAACGCCAGCCTGCGCGGCCAGCCGGCGGGCCTGGCGTCGCCGCTGCTGCTGGGCCTGGACGGCAGGACCGACTTCCTGCACGACGGCTCGGTGGACCGCGCCAGCACCAGCGAATCGCTGGAGTGGCTGCTCGACCCGGCACGCTCGGCGCTGGCGCCGCACCCGTTCTTCGTGCCCACCGCACCCGACCGCGCAGCCCTGGCGCAGTACCTGCGCAGCCGCAGCGCCGACTGAAGCCCGGGCGGGCGCGCCCTGCGTCCCGGTGATCCACTACAATCGCCGCCCATGTTTGCCGCCCGCCCGTTCACCTTGAACCCCCTGCCCGCCCGCCTGGCCGGGCCGGGCGTGCGTCCAGGCTCCACAAAAACCACGACCATTAAGAGCTGACCCAGCTCCGGCATCGTCGTGCGCCCCTTCCCGGCCCTGACGAGCCGGGGCGAAGAAGAAGCAGCCGCCGGTCGCGTGCGCACTGTTTTCATCCAACCTCGCAAAAGGGCATTTCAAATGAGCAAGCAACTGGTAGGCCTGGTCGGCTGGCGCGGCATGGTCGGCTCCGTGCTGATGGACCGCATGCAGGCCGAGGGCGACATCGAGCTGATCGAGCCGGTCTTCTTCTCCACCTCCAACGCCGGCGGCAAGGCGCCCGCCATGGCGCGCACGCACGGCCAGCTCAAGGATGCGAACGACATCGCCGAGCTGTCCCGGTGCGACATCGTGATCACCTGCCAGGGCGGCGACTACACCAAGGAAGTGTTCCCCAAGCTGCGCGCGTCCGGCTGGCAGGGCCACTGGATCGATGCCGCCAGCGCCCTGCGCATGGAAGATGACGCGGTCATCGTGCTCGACCCGGTCAACGAAGGCCTGATCCAGAAGAAGCTGGCTGGCGGCGGCAAGAACTGGATCGGCGGCAATTGCACCAACTCCATCCTGCTGATGGGCCTGGCCGGCCTGTTCAAGGCCGGCGTGGTCGAATCGGGTCAGCTCCATGACCTACCAGGCCGCCTCGGGCGGCGGCGCCAACCACATGCGCGAGCTGCTCAAGGGCATGGGCGTCATCCACTGGGCGGTCGCCGACGAACTTGCCACCCCCGCCTCGGCCATCCTGGACATCGACCGCAAGGTCGCCCAAACCATCCGCAGCGACGTGCCCACCGAGTTCTTCGGCGCTCCCCTGGCCGGCGGGCTGATCCCCTGGATCGACTCGCAGCTGGACAACGGGCCAGTCCAAGGAAGAGTGGAAGGGGCAGGCCGAGGTCAACAAGATCCTGGGCACCGACAGCACCATCCCCGTCGATGGCCTGTGCGTGCGCATCGGCGCCATGCGCTGCCACTCGCTGGCCCTCACCCTCAAGCTGAACAAGAACCTGCCGCTGACGGAGATCGAGGCACTGATCCAGGGCGGCAACCCCTGGGTCAAGTTCGTCGCCAACGAGCGCGCGCTCACGGTGAAGGAGCTGACGCCCGCGTCCATCACCGGCGGCCTGGAAGTCGGGGTGGGCCGCGTGCGCAAGCTGAACATGGGGCCCGAGTACGTCTCGGCCTTCGTGATCGGCGACCAGCTGCTATGGGGCGCGGCCGAGCCGCTGCGCCGCATGCTGCGCATCCTGCTGGCGGCCTGACGCCACCCGCGCGGGTGCGCGAACGGGCGACGTAACGCGGTTACGCGCAGTTACCCCGCGTTGCCCCGCGCCAACATGTAAAACGCTTTCGCGGCAGTGCCGGCGGCCCCGGGCCCCTGGCACGCCGCGTCAGCTTGTCAGTGCAAACTGTTGCTGATATGGTGCTTTTGACAGCTTCGTGCTTGCCAGCGCGGCTTTCGGCATGGCTCCACAAGAACAATCGCCAATCCCGGCACCCCCCACAAGATCAGTCGCCCACATGCATCGCTGGAATCTTTCCGTCCTGGCCACTGCGGCCCTTCTGTCTGCAGGCCTGTATGCCACCGATGCCGCCGCCCTGGCGCTGGGGCGCCTGAATGTGCAGTCGGCACTGGGCGAGCCCCTGCGCGCAGAGATCGAGCTGCCGCAGATCACCCCTGCTGAGGCCGAATCCCTGCGCGTGGCGCCTGCCAGCGCCGAAGTGTTCCGCGCACAGGGGGCCGAATATCGGCAGCTGCCAACAGCGTGCAGATGCAGTTGCAGCGCCGCGCCGACGGCACCATGGTGCTGCGCCTGAGCAGCCCGCGCCCGATTAACGACCCCTTCGTCGACCTGGTGGTGGACGCCAACTGGAGTGCCGGCCACCTGGTGCGCAGCTACACCCTGCTGCTGGATCCGCCCTCCCTTCGCAAGGCCCCCGCAGCGGTCACGGCTGCCCCGCAGGTGCAGGCGGCTGCACCACGCGCCGCAGCACCGGCCGCGCGCCCCGAACCCACGCCGCGCCCACGCGCAGCGGCGCCAGCCCCCGCGCCGGCGCCTGCAGCGGCACGCGCACCCGAAGCGGGCGGCGCAGGCAGTGCAGGCGGCCAGGTCACCGTGCATGCCGGCGATACCGCCGGCCGCATTGCTGCAGCCCACCGCCCCGGCGGCGTGTCCCTGGACCAGATGCTGGTTGCGATGATGCGTGCCAACCCGGACGCGTTCGTGCAGGGCAACGTCAACCGCCTGCGCTCCGGCGCCGTGCTGCAGATGCCTGGCGCCGACGAAGCCCAGGCCACGGCGGCTCCCGAGGCGCGGCGCATCATCGCCACCCAGAGCCGCGATTTCAATGAATTCCGCCGCCGCCTGGCCGACGCCGCGCCATCCGCCCGCCAGGGCCCGGCGGAGCGCACGGCCAGCGGCACCGTCCAGGCTCAGGTGCAGGAAAGCCAGGCAGCCGCTGGCGCCAGCCCGGACAAGCTCACCCTGTCCAAGGGCAGCGTGGGCACCGGCAAGGCCGAGGCGCAGCTGGCACGCGGCAAGCAGTCCAGCCAGGACGCAGCCCGCATGGCGGAACTGTCGCGCAACCTCACCGAACTGAACCAGCTGGGCGGAGCCGCCGCAGCCACCGCAGGCGCTGGCGCCGCCTCCGCAGCGGCTGGCCTGAGCGTCGCCACCCCGCCAGCCGCAGCCCCGGCAGCAGCCCCGGCTCCGGCCCCGGCGCCCGAGGCAGCTGCGACGCCCCCGGTTGCCGCAGCCACGCCTGCATCCACGCCGGCCGAACCCCCCGCCGCAGCGCCTGCACAGGACGCTGCCAGCGCCGCACAGCCACAGGCTGCGGCAGCGGCGGTGCCTGCCAGCGATGCCCCGGCCGCGACCAGCCCGGCGCCCGCACCTGCGGCCGCCCCCAAGCCCGCCCCTGCGCCGCCGCCCGCCGACCTGGAAGAGCCGAGCTTCCTGGACTCGCTGCTGGGCGACCCGCTGCTGGCCGGAGGCGCGCTGGCCCTCATCCTGGCGCTGCTGGGCTATGGCGGCTGGCGCGCGCTGCGCAGCCGGCGCGCCCAGGGCCCGGTCGACAGCTCCTTCCTGGACAGCCGCAAGGCGCCGGATTCGTTCTTTGGTGCCAGCGGCGGCCAGCGCGTCGATACCGCCAGCAGCGAGCTGAGCACGGGCTCGTCCTCGTCCATGAGCTACTCGCCCAGCCAGCTCGACGCCGGCGACGTGGACCCGGTGGCGGAAGCGGACGTGTACCTGGCCTACGGCCGCGACCTGCAGGCCGAGGAAATCCTCAAGGAGGCGCAGCGCCACCACCCGGATCGCGTCTCCATCCCCGCCAAGCTGGCCGAGATCCACGCCAAGCGCCAGGACCGCCGCGCCCTGGAAGCCACGGCCAACGAGGTGCTGCGCCTGACCGGTGGCCGCGGCCCCGAGTGGGCGCGCGTGGCCGAGCTGGGCCGCACGCTCGAACCCGGCAACACGCTCTACCAGTCGGCCGCAGCCGCCGCCGTGATGCCGGCTGCAGCTGCCGCCCTGGCGCAGCCGCCGGCGCCCGCCGCCGACCACGCGCCCGCAGGCGCACCCGAGTCGGAGCTGCCCGACCTCGACCTGGACCTGGACTTCGACCTGGACCTGCAGGAGGCCCCCCCGGTCGCAGCCGCCCCCAGCACCTTCGCTGCCGCCGCCGCAGCAGCCCAGGCCCTGCAGGCCACACCGGCTGCCGCGCCAGAGCAGGCAGCCGAATCGCCCCACGCAGCCGAGCCCGAGGCGCTCGCCCCGCCGCCAGCCGGTGCGGCCGACCTCGAATTCGCCCTGGGCGACCTCGACCTGCCCGGCGGCACCTGGGAGGCCTCGCACCCTGCCGTGGAGCCGGCAGCCGCAGCGGCTGGCAGCGGCGACTTCCCGACCGAGCCGTCGCCGCTGGACCTGGACGACGCCGGGCTGGATTTCTCTGACTCCGACCGCGCCGCGCTGGCGGCGCATGAGCCCGCAGCCTCGCAGCCCGCGCCCCTGGAATTTGACCTGGGCGACCTGTCCCTGGACCTGGGCCTGAGCGAGCCGGCAGCCCTGACCGAGCGCGCCACCCTGCCCGGCAGCCTGCTGGACGCGCCTGCAGGCGCCGATGCCTCCGTGCCCGAAGACCCGCTGGCCACCAAGCTGGCGCTGGCCGAGGAATTCAACACCATAGGCGACCCCGAAGGCGCGCGCGCGCTGGTCGAAGAAGTGCTGGCCGAATCCTCGGGCGAGTTGCGCGCACGCGCCCAGCGGCTGCTGGCCCAGCTGCCCTGATGCCGCGCTGGATGCCGCGTGCCCGCAGGCCGGGGCAGGCGGCGCAATGACGGGCCGGATGGCCCTCGGGCTCAGCTACAACGGCCAGGCCTACCGCGGCTGGCAAAGCCAGGCAGGAGGCGGCACCGTGCAGGACCACCTGGAGGCGGCGCTCGCGCGCTTTGCCACCCAGCCGGTGCACACGCTGTGCGCCGGCCGCACCGATGCCGGCGTGCACGGCCTGATGCAGGTCGTGCACTTTGACACGGCCCTGCAGCGGGAGCCCTTTTCCTGGGTGCGCGGCACCAACACTTTCTTGCCGGCAGACATCGCGGTGCAATGGGCGCAGCCCGTGCCGGACGCATTCCATGCGCGCGCCTGCGCCATCGGCCGGCGCTACGCCTACGTGCTGCTGCAGTCCAGCGTGCGCCCCAGCGTCGATGCAGGCCGCGTGGGCTGGGTGTTTCGCCCGCTGGACGAGGCGGCGATGCAGGCCGGGGTGCAGCACCTGCTGGGCGAGCACGACTTCAGCTCGTTTCGCGCCGCGGCCTGCCAGGCCCGGACGCCGGTCAAGACGCTGCGCCGCATCGCCATCTCGCGCCGCGGCCTGGCGCAGGCCGCGCTGCACGGCGTCACACCCTGCTACTGGCGCTTCGACTTCGAGGGCGACGCCTTCCTGCACCACATGATCCGCAACATCATGGGCTGCATCGTCGCCATCGGCCAGGGGTTCAAGCCCCCCGAGTGGCTGGGCGAGGTGCTGGCGGCGCGTTCGCGCGCCGCTGCGGCACCCACCTTTGCCCCCGATGGCCTGTATTTCCTGGGCCCGCAGTACGACGCCTCGTGGGGCCTGCCCACGCGCACGGCTGCTTATGATTGGCTGCCATGAGCAGCCCGTCCACCGTACCGCCCGCCCCCTCCCACCCGCCCGCCACCCGCACCCGCGTGAAGATCTGCGGCCTGACGCGCGAGCAGGACGTGGACGCCGCCGTCTCCGCTGGCGCCGATGCCATCGGTTTCGTGCTGTACCCGGGCAGCCCGCGCGCCGTCCCGGCGGCGCGTGCCGCCGAACTGGCCGCGCGGCTGCCGCCCTTCATCACGCCGGTGCTGCTGTTCGTCAACGCACCCGCTTCAGAAGTGATAGCTGCATCCCGGCTGGTGGCGGGGGCAACCGTGCAATTCCATGGGGATGAGACGCCCGAGGACTGCCTGCGCGCCACGGACGGCGGGCGCATTCCCTTCATCCGGGCGGCGCGCATTCCCCTGGGCGCGGACGGCGCGCGCTTCGACCTTCTAGAATACGCCTGGCAATACCGACAAGCCCGCGCCATCCTGCTCGACGCCCTGGTCGAAGGGTATGGCGGCGGCGGCAAGGCATTCAATTGGTCACTTCTTCCACCCGCCGTTCCCTGTCACCTCGTTTTGTCTGGTGGACTCACGCCTGCAAGCGTGACCGATGGTGTGCTGCAGGTGCGCCCGCGCTGCACATCGCTCGCGGTTGACGTCAGCTCCGGCGTGGAAGCCGTCGATGGCGACGGCAAGGCCCTCAAGGGCGTCAAGGACGCCGGCAAGATCACCAGCTTCATGGCCGCCGTGCGCGCGGCCGATGCGGCACCTGTCCTTTGTTCATAAATGTCCGATTACCAGCAACCCGATGCCTCGGGCCATTTCGGCCCCTATGGCGGCAGCTTCGTCAGCGAGACGCTGACGCACGCCATCCAGGAGCTGCGCGACGCCTACGCGCGCTACCAGAACGACCCCGAGTTCCAGGCCGAATTCCGCCATGAACTGGCGCATTTCGTGGGCCGGCCCTCGCCGGTCTACCACGCCGCACGAACCAGCCGCGAGCTCGGTGGCGCGCAGATCTACCTCAAGCGCGAGGACCTGAACCACACCGGCGCGCACAAGATCAACAACGTCATCGGCCAGGCCATGCTGGCGCGCCGCATGGGCAAGCCGCGCATCATTGCCGAGACCGGCGCCGGCCAGCACGGCGTGGCCACGGCCACCATCTGCGCCCGCTACGGGCTGGAATGCGTGGTCTACATGGGCGCCGAGGACGTCAAGCGCCAAAGCCCCAATGTCTACCGCATGAAGCTGCTGGGCGCCACCGTGGTGCCGGTGGAATCGGGCAGCCGCACGCTCAAGGACGCCCTGAACGAAGCCATGCGCGACTGGGTGGCCAACGTGGACCACACCTTCTACATCATCGGCACGGTGGCCGGCCCGCATCCCTACCCCATGATGGTGCGCGACTTCCAGAGCGTGATTGGCCAGGAGTGCCTGACGCAGATGCCGGGCATGCTGGCCGAACAAGGCATCGCCGCCGAGCAGCCCGACGTGGTCGTCGCCTGCGTGGGCGGCGGCAGCAACGCCATGGGCATCTTCCACCCCTACATCAACCATGCCGGCACGCGCCTGATCGGCGTGGAGGCCGCAGGCGAGGGCCTGGACTCGGGCAAGCACTCGGCCAGCCTGCAGCGCGGCAGCAGCGGCGTGCTGCACGGCAACCGCACTTTCATCCTGCAGGACGAGAACGGCCAGATCACCGAGACACACAGCATCAGCGCCGGCCTGGACTACCCCGGCGTGGGCCCCGAGCACGCCTGGCTGCAGGAGATCCGCCGCGCCGAGTACGTCGGCATCACCGACCAGGAGGCGCTGTCCGCCTTCCACCACCTGTGCCGCACCGAGGGCATCATCCCGGCGCTGGAGTCGAGCCACGCCTTTGCCTACGCCATGAAGCTGGCCCCCACCATGAGCCCCACGCAGTCCATCCTGGTGAACCTGTCCGGCCGCGGCGACAAGGACATCGGCACCGTGGCCGACCTGTCCGGCGCGGATTTCTACGACCGGCCCAGCATGCGCGGCCACGCCGTGAAGGGGGCCAAGGAATGAGCAGCCGCATCGACACCACATTCGCCGCCCTGCAGGCCGCCGGCCGCACGGCGCTCATCCCCTACGTGACCGCCGGCTTCCCGTTCGCGGACATCACGCCGGCGCTGATGCACGGCATGGTCGAGGCGGGCGTGGACGTGATCGAGCTGGGCGTGCCCTTCTCCGACCCCATGGCCGACGGCCCGGTGATCCAGAAGGCGGGCGAGAAGGCCCTGGCCCTGGGCGTCGGCTTGGCCCAGGTGCTGGACATGGTGCGCACCTTCCGCCAGCGCAACCAGGCCACGCCGGTGGTGCTGATGGGCTATGCCAACCCGCTGGAGCGCTACGAGCAGCGCCATGGCAAGGGCAGCTTCGCGCGCGACGCGCAGGCCGCCGGCGTCGATGGGCTGCTGATCGTGGACTACCCGCCCGAGGAATGCGTGGAGTTCGCCGCCGAGCTGCGCGCGCACGGCATCGACCTGATCTTCCTGCTGGCGCCCACCAGCACGCCCGAGCGCATGCAGCAGGTGGCGCGCGTGGCCAGCGGCTACGTGTACTACGTCTCGCTCAAGGGCGTGACGGGCTCGGGCGCGCTGGACACGGCGGAGGTCGCCGCCAAGCTGCCGCTGATCCGCGAGCACGTCAAAATCCCGGTGGGCGTGGGCTTTGGCATCCGCGACGCGGCCACCGCCCAGGCGATTGGCCGCGTGGCCGACGCGGTGGTCATCGGCAGCCGGCTGATCCAGCTGATCGACGGCCAGCCGCACGAGCGCGTGGTCGGCATCACCGTCGATTTCATGCGGCAGATCCGCAAGGCACTCGACACGGCAAGCGACGAGAACAAGAGGTAACCCAACATGTCCTGGCTCGAAAAACTCCTGCCCTCCAAGATCCAGCAGACCGATCCGGCCGAGCGCCGCCAGATGCCCGAGGGGCTGTGGATCAAGTGCCCCAGCTGCGAGACGGTGCTCTACAAGAACGACCTGGAAGCCAACCAGAACGTCTGCCCCAAGTGCGGCCACCACCACCGCATCGGCGCGCGCGCACGGCTGAACGCCTTCCTGGACGGCGAGGGCCGCTACGAGATCGGCCAGGAGGTGCTGCCCGTCGATGCGCTGAAATTCAAGGACAGCCGCAAGTACCCCGAGCGCCTGAAGGAGGCGCTGGAGAACACCGGCGAGACCGACGCGCTGGTCGTGATGGGCGGCGCCGTGAAAAGCATCAACGTGGTCGTGGCCTGCTTCGAGTTCGACTTCATGGGCGGCTCCATGGGCTCAGTGGTGGGCGAGCGCTTCGTGCGCGGCGTCGAGTCGGCCATCGAGCAGAAGGTGCCCTTCATCTGCTTCACCGCCACCGGCGGCGCACGCATGCAGGAAGGCCTGCTGTCGCTGATGCAGATGGCCAAGACCAACGCCGCGCTCACGCGCCTGGCGAAAAAAGGCCTGCCCTACATCAGCGTGCTCACGGACCCGACCATGGGCGGCGTGTCGGCCGGCTTTGCCTTCGTGGGCGACATCGTGATGGCCGAGCCCCGCGCGCTGATCGGCTTTGCCGGCCCGCGCGTCATCGAATCCACCGTACGCGTGACGCTGCCCGAGGGCTTCCAGCGCGCCGAGTTCCTGCAGACCAAGGGCGCGGTGGACATGATCGTCGACCGGCGCGAGCTGCGCGATACGGTGGCGCGCAGCCTGGCGATGCTGCAGCGCCTGCCGGCGGATGCGGTGGCCTGAACCCAGGCTATCAAAAACGATAGCAAACTATCGTTGATTGACGCCGGCAAGAAGGGATTTTTGCCCAAAATCGCCCCAAAAGGCGCCTGAAACGGGCATTCAGGCCGCCGCCTTGGCGGGCAGCGCCGCCACCCCGGCCTCCGGCGCGCCGGACTGCGCTGTGCCTGCGGCCTCGCCCGCGAAGTGGAAGTCCGTGGCCTCGTGCAGCGCCCAGCCGCCGTCGCCGGTCAGCTGCAGCACATGCGTGTGGTAGTCCAGCACGGCCGGACGGTGGGCGATGCTGACCAGCGTGGCGCCGTCGTCCAGCAGGCGCTGGTACAGGCGCGCCTCGTTGGCGGCGTCCAGCGCGCTGGTGGCTTCGTCCAGTATGACGAAGCGCGGCCGCGCCACCAGCACCCGCGCAAAGGCCAGGCGCTGCTGCTCGCCCAGCGACAGGGTGCGGCTCCAGTCCACCTCGGCGTCCAGCCCGCCGCTGCGCTCGGCAAGCTCGGGCAGGTTGACGTCCACCAGCGCCTGCAGCAGGTCGGCGTCGTCCACTTCGCGGTCGAATTGCGGGTAGAGCAGCTGCGTGCGCAGGCTGCCGATCTGCATGTAGGGGCGCTGCGGCAGGAACAAGCTGTGCGCCGCCGGTGGGCGCTGGATGCTGCCCTGCCCCGAGCGCCACAGCCCGGCGATGGCGCGCAGCAGCGAACTCTTGCCGCTGCCGCTCTCGCCGACGATCAGCAGCGCGTCGCCGCTGTGCAGCGTGAAGCTCAGGCCGCGCACCAGCAGGCGCGAATAGTCCGGCGTGTGCAGGTGCACGCCGCGCAGGCTCAGGCGCTCGGACTCGCTGGTGCGGATGGTGCCCGGACGCCGGCGCGGCTTGAGCTCGGTGACCTTGCCGCCGGCCGGCGTGGGGTCGGGCTCGCTCGTGCGGCCCGGCAGCGCCTCCATCAGGCCCTGGATGCGCTCGATGCCGGCGGTGAAGCGGCTCAGGCCCTCGAAGTTGTCGATGATCAGCGACACCGCGCTCAGCACCGCCAGGAAGGCACCTGCTGCCTTGATGGCATCGCCCACCTCCAGCTGGCCCGACAGCACCAGGTCGGCGATCAGCACGTTGGGCAGCAAGATGGCTAGCTGGTTGTAGGCCTGCTGGAAGAAATTCAGGTTGAACTGCTTGCGCAGCAACTGCTGGGTGTTGCGGAAGGCCTTGGCAAAGCGGCCCTTGATCTGGCGCAGCTCGGCTTTCTCGCCGCGATGGAAGGCGATCGACTCGGCGTTCTCGCGCACCCGCACCAGGCTGAAGCGGAAGTCCGCCTCGCGGCGCAGCTGAAAGAAGTTCAGCCGCATGAGCGGCGCGCCGAAGACCTTCACGGTGACCCAGGTGCCCAGCGTGGTGTACAGCACCAGCACGTACACCAGCAGGTGCGAGATGTTCCACAGCACCCAGCTGAAGGCCACCAGCTGCATCAGCGAACCCACGCCGATCAGCAGGAAGTACAGCGAGCGCGCGGTGAAATTGTTCACGTCCTCGGCGATGCGCTGGTCGGGGTTGTCCAGCTCGCCGCCCTGCTGCGTCAGCTCGTAGAAGCGCCGGTCCTGGAAGTAGCGCGCCAGCAGCCGGTGCGACAGCCAGCGCCGCCAGTGGTTGCCCAGGGTGTCGCGCACGTACCAGTACAGCGCCCGGGTGGGCACGAAGAGGCCGGCGAATAGCAGGCAGTAGGCGATGGCGTGCCAAAAGCGCGAGCGGTCGTGCAGCGACAGCGCGGAGGTCATCTCGCCGGCCTCGTTGTTCAGCAGCACGGCGATCTGGGTTTCGGCCAGCAGCATGCACACCAGCGCCAGCAGGAACAGCCAGGCCTTGGCCCGCTCGTCCTCGCGCCAGTAGGGCGAGGCAATGGCCCAGAAGCGCCGCCACAGGCGCGGCGAAAAGAAATTGAACCGATCCAGAGCCGCCGCTTCCTGCAGCGCCGGCGCGGGCTGTTCAGCCGCGCTTTGGCGATCTGCAGCGTTTGGCCGCTCGTTCCCCTGCTCGTGTGTCGTTGTCATGTACGGCGCATTTCATGCGGGCCGCCCAGGTGCCATCGACCCTGGTCCGGACTCCGCTTTGGCGCTGCCGAGCTTAAGGAGGCCCCCCGGAAGGGCCTGTCAGACGAGACGCAGAAACCGCCCCGGCCCCGGCCCACTCCGGCCGCTCTACAGCCCCGTGAGGGATGCCTGCAGATGCCCGAGCACGATGGCCAGCACCTGCAGCGCCACCAGCGCCACCAGCGGGGCCAGGTCGATGCCGCCCGGCAGCGGCAGCACGCGGCGCAGCGGCGCCAGCAGCGGCTCGCACAGGCGTGCGACCACGTCCGCGATCGGCGAGCGCGTCTGCACCCACGACAGCACGGCATACACGATCACCAGGCCCATCAACCCCGAGATGGCGACGCGCAGGGTGCCGAACAGCGCCATCCAGGGCGCCCACGCCAGGTTGGCCAGGCCGCCCAGCAGCGCCAGCAGGAGCAGGTACTGCGCCAGCTTGAGCAGCAGCGCGGCGGCCAGGCTGGCCAGGTCCCAGCGCCCGGCGGGGGGCACCAGCTTGCGCAGCGGCAGCACGATCCAGTCGGTCAGCGCGAACACCAGCCGCCCCACCGGGTTGGCGAACGGCACGCGCTGCAGCTGCATGTACAGCCGCAGCAGGCAGGCGCCGGCCAGCAAGCCGCTTGCCACGTCGAGGAGAAAAGACAGGATCTGCAGCAGCATGGCGGCTCCGGGCGCAAGGGGAAAGGCGTGGGATGATAGCCACGCCCGCCTGCCCCGCCCGCCCATGACCCAGCCCCTGACCCTGACTTCGCTGCCGCTGTTTCCGCTGTCCACCGTGCTGTACCCCGGCGGCATGCTGGACCTGCGCGTGTTCGAGGTGCGCTACCTGGACATGGTGCGCAAGTGCCAGGGCGCGGGCGCGCCCTTCGGCGTGGTGGCGCTGGCGCAGGGCGACGAGGTGCGCCGCGCTGGCGAGCCCGACGAGCGGCTGCACGACGTCGGCACCCTGGCCGCCATCGAGCGGCTGCAGGCGCCCCAGCCCGGCCTGCTGCTGCTGCGGGCCAGCGGCAGCCAGCGCTTTCGCATCACCGCACGCAAGCGCCTGCCCCACGGCCTGTGGGTGGCCGACGTGCAGGAGCTGGCGGCCGATGCGCCGGTGGCCGTACCTGCCGACCTGGCCGGCACGGCTGCGGCGCTGCAGCAGCTGCTGGCCTCGCTGCGCGGGCGCGGCGACGCCGGGCACGGCCCGCTGCCCATCCCTACCGAGGCGCTGCTGGCCGATTGCGGCTGGGTGGCCAACCGCTGGTGCGAACTGCTGCCCCTGCCCCTGGAGCTGCGCCAGCGGCTGATGGCGCTGGACAACCCGCTGGTGCGCCTGGAGCTGGTGGGCGACGTGCTGGAGCGCACGGGCATCCTGCGCTGAGCATCGGGCTCACCCGCGGGGCGTGTACTCGGGCACGCGCACGCGCAGGCCGGCGCGCAGCAGCTGCGCATCGGGCGCGGCGCCCAGCGCGTGCACCCACGCCGCCAGCGCGTCCAGCGCCAGCGGCTGCGGTGCGCCCTGCTCGCGCAGCACGCGCAGGCGCGGGTGGCTGGTGGCTTCGGTAGTCTCGCCGTCGGCCAGCCATTCCTCGAACAGCTTCTCGCCCGGGCGCAGTCCGGTGAAGACGATGGGCACCTCGGCCTCGCTCTTGCCCGACAGGCGGATCAGGAGGCGCGCCAGGTCCACGATGCGCAGCGGCTCGCCCATGTCCAGCACGTAGATCTGGCCCGAGCGGCCCATCCAGCCGGCCTGCACCACCAGCTGCGCCGCCTCGGGGATGGTCATGAAGTAGCGCACGATCTCCGGGTGCGTGACGGTGACCGGCCCGCCGCGCGCGATCTGTGCGGTGAACAGCGGCACCACCGAGCCGCTGGACCCCAGCACGTTGCCAAAGCGCACGGCCACGTACTCGGTGCCCGGGTGCTGCGCGGCCACGGCCTGCACCACGTGCTCGGCCAGGCGCTTGCTGGCGCCCATGACGTTGGTCGGGTTCACCGCCTTGTCGGTGGACACCAGCACGAAGCGCGCCGCGCCGCACTCGCCCGCCACCTGCGCCAGGTTCATGGTGCCCAGCACGTTGGTGTGCAGCGCCTCGATCTCGTTGAGCTGCTCCATCAGGGGCACGTGCTTGTAGGCGGCGGCGTGGAACACCACGGCCGGCCGGTGGCGCGCAGCGATCGCCGCCACCCGCTCGCACTCGCGCACGTTGGCGGTGTAGTAGTGGCCCTGCATCTGCGGGTGCGCCAGGCGCAGCTCCTGCGCCAGTTCGTAGATGGCAGCCTCGGACACGTCCACGCACACCAGTTGCGCCACGCCCAGGCGCGCCACCTGGCGGCACAGCTCGGAGCCAATGGAGCCGCCCGCGCCGCTGACCAGCACCACCTGGCCCGACAGCCACTCGCTCACGCCGCGCACATCCAGCGCCACCGGCGCGCGCCCCAGCAAATCTTCCAGCTGCACGCGGCGCAGGTCGGCGCTGCCCGGGTCGGACAGCCAGCGGTCGGCCGCCGGCATGGACAGCAGGTTCAAGTCGGTGCCCGACCAGCGCAGCAGCACCTGGCGGCGCAGCTCGGAGCCCGGCGGGCTGGCCAGCAGCACCGAGCGCACGCCCTGCGCCTGCGCCACGCTGCCCAGCGCCTCGGCGCTGCCCAGCACGGCCACGTTCTGCAGGCTGCGGCCCGTGTCCTCGTCGTGCGGGGAGACGATGCCTGCCACCTGCCAGCCGGGCGTGCCCTTGAGCGCGCGCAGTGCCTGGTCGGCCTCCTGCAGCGTGCCCACGACCAGCAGCGGCGTCTGGCCGCTGGGCTGCTGGCGCGCCGTGCGGCGCTCGGCCAGCGTGCGCCACAGCGCGCGGCTGCCGGTGAGCAGCACCAGCGCCAGCAGGCCGAACAGCGGGAACACCGAGCGCGCAAAACCCTCGTAGCGCAGCCCCATGATGGCCGCCGCCGTGGCCAGCGTGCCCAGCAGCACGCCGCGCGCGAGCTGGCGCAGGTCGGCCAGGCCGACGTAGCGCCAGGCTTGGCGCTGCACCTGCGCCAGCGCCAGCCCGGCCGCCATGCCGGCCAGCGCCCAGGGCAGCGTCTGCAGCGCCAGCGCCGCGTATTCGCGCGGCATGTCGAAGTTGAAGCGCAGCCAGAAGGCCCCGCCCCAGGCCAGCGCGCACATCGCCAGGTCGAGCAGCACGAAGGGCAGCACGGCGCGGCCCCGGCGCACGCCGGCAGGCACGCTGCTCATGCCCGCCCCCTGCCCAGCAGCGCAGCGGCGGTGCGCACCAGCACGCGCAGGTCGCCGCCCAGCGTGTGCTCGCGCACGTATTGCAGGTAGTAGCGCTGCTTGATGGGCATGATGGCGTGGATGTAGGTGTACTCGGGGTCGGGGGCTGCAGCCAGCAGGGTTTCCTCGTCGCGAAACGCGATGCTGGCCGGGTCGGTGATGCCGGGGCGCACGGACAGGATGGCGCGCCGCGCGTCCTCTGGATACAGCGCCATGAAGCGCGGCACTTCGGGTCGCGGGCCGACCAGGCTCATGCGGCCCTGCAGCACGTCCAGCAGCTGCGGCAGCTCGTCGAGCTTGTGGCGGCGCAGCCGCCGGCCCAGGCGCGTGATGCGCGCGTCGCCCCCGGCGGTGACCAGCGGCCCCCCGGCGCCATGCGCCTGCATGGTGCGGAACTTGCGGATGCGAAACGGCCGGCCGTGCAGGCCCACGCGCTCCTGGCGAAACAGCGCCGGGCCGGGGGAATCCAGCCGCACCGCCAGCGCCAGCGCCACCAGCAGCGGCCACAGCACCAGCAGCGCCGCCAGCGCCAGCAGCACGTCAAGCAGGCGCTTCATGCGCCCCGCAGCACGCGGCGCACGGCCGCGCACACGCGCTGCACGGCCGCGTCGTCCATGCGGCTGTAGATGGGCAGCGACGCGGTGCGCTCATACACCGCCTGGCTGACCGGGAAGTCGGTCGCCTGCAGCGCGCAGGACTCGCGCCAGTACGTCATCTGGTGCAGCGGCACGTAGTGCACGCTCATGCCTATGCCCTGGGCGAACATGGCGTCGATGAAGGCGTCGCGCGCCATGCCCAGCACCTGGACGGGAAAGAGGTGCCACGCGTGCACGTCGCCTGGCGCGGGCAGGGGCGGCAGCACCAGCGGCAGGCCGGCAAGCTGCTGCCGGTAGGTTGCGGCGATGGCTTCGCGGCGTGCGCGCATCGCCTCCAGCCGGGGCAGCTGCGCCAGGCCGATGGCGGCGGCGATGTCGGTCAGGTTGTACTTGAAGCCCGGCGCCACCACGTCGTAGCGCCAGGCGGGCACGCTGGAGCGAAAGCGCGCGAAGGCGTCGCGGTCGATGCCATGCAGGCGCATGACGCGCGCGCGTTGGGCGTGTTTCGCGTCGCGCAGCACCAGCATGCCGCCCTCGCCGGTGGTCATGGTCTTGTTGGCATAGAAGCTGAAGACGGTGGCGCTGCTGTCCAGCGTGCCGACGAGCCGCCCGCCGTGCGTGGCCGGCAGCGCATGCGCCGCGTCCTCGACCACGTGGATGCCGTGCGGGCGGGCCATTGCCAGCAGCGACTCCATGTCGGCGCTGCGCCCGCCGAAGTGCACGGCGATGATGGCGCGCGTGCGCGGCGTGATGCGCTCGGCCACGCGCGCCGGGTCTATGCACAGCGTCTCGCGGTCGATATCCACCAGCACCGGCTGCGCGCCCATGTAGCGGATGACCTCGGCCGTGGCGGTGAAGGTGTGCGTGGTGGTGATGACCTCGTCGCCAGGGCCTATGCCCAAAGCGTCCAAGGCCAGGTGCAGGCCGGCTGTGGCCGAGTTGACGGCCAGCACGTGCAGGTCGGCGTCGCCCAGGAATTCTTTGAACGCCTGCTCGAAGCGTGCCGTCTTCGGCCCGGTGGTCAGCCAGCCCGAACGCAGCGTGTCCAGCACCTGCGCTTCTTCCTCGGGGCCGATGTCGGGCAGGGCGAAGGGTACGAGCAGTTCGTTGGGCGGCATGGCGGGCAGGTCAGGTTTTCTCGATCAGGCACAGCACGTGGGTGCGCAGCCAGGGAATGGTGTTCGCCCAGCCATACAGGCCGGGGTGCACGCGGCACAGCACGCGCCCCAGCGGCGGCGCGAGCGTGACGCGCTGCGCGTGCAGGCGCCCTTGGGGAAACAGCGTGCGCAGCCGCGCCAGGGGCACGCCGCGCACGTCCGGGTTGCGTGGATTGCCTACCGTGAAATCGTGCCACAGCACTGCCCCGCCCGGGCGCAGCCAATGCCACAGGCGCGCGGCCAGGGCGCGCTGCGCGGCGTCATCCAGCACGGAAGAGAACACGGTGAAGGCCAGCACCAGGTCCTGGCTGGCGGCGGGGAGCGGCGCATCCAGCGCCAGGTCCAGTACATCGGCGCACCAGATGCGGCAATCGCGCGGCAACGCGGCGCGGGCCTGGGCTGCGCGCTCGTCCAGCAGCTCGATGCCGGCCAGCCGTGGGGGCGTGGCGCCCAGGCGCAGCAGGTCTTGCAGATTGCCGCCGCTGCCGCAGCCCGCTTCCAGGATGTCCAGCGCGGCCAGGTCGCGCCTGCCGCTGGCGTGCAGCAGCCGCACCAGGGCGCGCTGGCGCTCCTGCCATGCGGCCAGGGCATAGGGTGCAAGCAGGCTGTAGCGCGCCGCGTCGGCGTTGGCATCGCGGCGTGCATAGCGCTCGCGCACGCGCTGGGCTTCCGGGGGTTCGGGTTGGGCCATCTCAATCGCTCGGCCGCTTCAGCGGGTGAGCGCCCCAAAGCTGCGCGCGGGAGCACGGCCGCGCCACACATCCCACCAGCCGCGCAGTGAGCCCCAGCCGTAGCCCAGGTGGTAGGCGGCGATCACGGCAACCACCCGCGCCGCCATGCCGGGCGTGAGGCCGGCGCGCATGTCCGCCAGCGCCAGCAGCATGAGCCCGCCGTAGGCCGCCAGCAGCAGCGCCAGCGGCCACCACATGCCCCCAAGCAGCAGTAGCGCTGAGCCGGCCAGCGCCAACACGAACGCAGCGGGTACCAAATGGCGCAGGGCGGCAGGCTGCCCATGCTTGGCGATCACGAAAGGCTTCCAGTAGCCGTACTGCTGGTACTGGCGCAGCACCTGCCCGAGCTGCCCGCGCGGCTGGTAGGTGCTGCGGATGCGCGGGCTCTGCCAGATGCGCCCGCCCGCGCGGCGGATGCGCAGGTTGTGCTCGTCGTCCTGGTTGCGCACCAGCTGCTCATCGAAGCCTCCCACGCGCTCGAAGGTCCCGCGCGGCCAGCAGCCCAGGTAGGCCGTGTCCACCTCGCCCTCGTACTCCAGGTCGCGCGAGCGCGCTCCGCCCGCCACCCAGCGCGACTGGAAGGCCGCGGCCACGGCGCGCTGCATGGGGCTCGCACCCTGCGCGCGCCAGGGGCCGCCCACGTTGTCGGCGCCAGTCTCCGCCAGCACGGCGATGCACTGCGCGAGGTAGTCGGTGGCGTACTCGCTGTGGATGTCCAGCCGCGCGACCACGGCGCCGCGCGCGGCGGCGATGCACAGGTTCAGCCCCGTGGAGACGATGCGCCCGGTGTTGTCCAGCCAGCGAAAGCGCGTGTCCTGTTCGGTGCACCAGCGCGCCAGCAGCTCGCGCGTGCCGTCGTCGCTCTCGCCGTCGGCAATCAGCACCTCCATGCGCCAGCCGGCGGGCAGCTGCTGGCGCGCCACGCTGGCGCAGAACGCCAGGATGTGCGCTTGCTCGTTGCGGCAAGGGGCGATGACCGAGACCAAGTGCGACTCGCCTGCGCCCGGCTGCGCGGGGCCGTTCATGGCTGCCCGTCCACGCCGGCGCAGCGAAACCAGTAGTGGTAGCGGTGCAGCGGGAAGACGCCGCTGTCCACCTGCGCCCAGCGCGTGCGCATGGCCGCCACCAGCGCCGCGCGGCGCGTGCGCCAGTGCGAGCCGATCTCCCAGTAGTGCCCGTCCGTCAGCCGCCTGCGACACGGGATGCGCAGGCCCAGTGCCACGTTCACGAAGCGGTTGTGGATGCCCAGCCGCCCCGCCAGCCCCAGCCACGGAAAGTGCCCCGGCAGCGAGATGAAGGCCTGCGGCGCCAGCGTGCGCAGGGCATCGAGCTGCGCGCCGAACTGCTCGAACGGGATGTGCTCCAGCACCTCGCAGCACGAGACCACGTCGAAGCGCTCGCCCGCCAGCAGCGCCGGCAGCTGGTCCAGCGGCGCGCAGATGTCGGCGCCCAGGCCAGGATTGATGTCGGCCGTGACCACCTCGATGCCCGACTGGCGCAAAAAGGCGGAAACAAAGCCGTTGCCTATGCCCACCTCCAGCACCCGGCGCGGGCGCAGGGCGTGCAGCTGCAAGACCTGGAAGGCCATGGAGTGCAGGTGCTCGGGCGTGAAGTTGGCATCGCCCACGTAGTGGCCGCGATCGAGCGTCGCCTCGCGCTGCGCGCCCACCCTGCCGTGCTTGCCTGTCATAAGGGCTGTCGCCTCGTGGTTTTGAGCCAATTGTGCCTCCAGCCGGCGTCAATCAAGCGCAGGCAGCTATCATTTTTAATGAATAGGATCATTCTACGCACCCGCCCGCACGGCGCGCAGGCCGAGCACGATGTAGGCCGCATAGACCAGCGACGCCAGCGCCGCGTAGAGCACCGCCACACCCACCACGCCGCCCCACCAGGCCCCGGCCCCGGCGGCAATGAGCGCGGCGGCGCACAGCAGCCCCTGCAGCAGCACGCTCCAGCCCAGCCAGCCGCGCCAGGCCACAAGAAACGCCACGGGGCTGGCCACCAGCCGCACGGCGCCCAGGGGCAGCAAGAAGGCCACCACATAGACCGGCTCCTGCCCCTGCGCGGGGAACAGGAGCGGCACCAACAGCGGCGCGGCCGCCATCGGCGCCGCGTGCACCGGCAGCGACAGCAGCGCCATGCGTGCCAGGGCGGCCCGCACCAGCGCGCGGGCGCGGCCCTGGGCCCTGCGCGGGGCAGCGAGCACGCGCGCGCGCAAGTCGTCGGCCCACGCCAGGCCGACCAGGCTGGTGGGCAGCATGGCCGCGCGCAGCCCCAGCGCGATCGCGCCGGCCGCCGCATCGCCGGCGACGTCGAGCCCACCACCAGCACCTGCCCATGGGTAGGCGACGGTGTTGAGTGAGGCCCGTCCACTCCGCGCGCACGAAGCGCCAGCGCGCGCGCAGCTGCCGCGCCAGCAGGCGTAAGCCGCCGCGGCGCGGCCGCGCCGCGGTGCGCTGCGCGAGCGCCCAGGCCAGCCCGGCCGCGGCCGGCACGCTCCACGCGACGAGCGGGCCGCGCTCCTGCAGGCACGCCAGCAGTTGCAGCGGCACCATGAGCAGCGGGCGGGCAGCGCACGCGCCGCGGCGGCGCGGGCGATGCGCCCGGGCGCGCGCGCGTCTCGGGTGGCGCCAATCTGCACCAGCGCCAGCGGCGCCAGCGCCAGCGCCCCGGCAGCCAGCCACGGCGGCGCGCCCAGCGCCAGCAAGCCAGGCGCTACGACGAAAGCGGCCAGCCCGCCCAGCACGGCAAGCTGGCGCGCCGCCGCGAACAGCAGGGCGGCGCGGCGCGCGCGGTGCCCTCCAGCTGCGCCGCGTGACTTCATGGGCGCAGCGGCAGCAATGCCGCCGCCACGCTCGCCAGCGCCAGCGCCCTGGCTGAGGTGCCCAACGGCCCGGCACCAAGGCAGGTGGAACACGCAAGCCGCAGGGGCCGAGGCGAAGAAAGCACCATGCTGCGCCAGCGTGAAGGCCACCGCGCCGCGCACGCCCTGCCTGGCCCTCATCGCTCCTGCCCGCTCGACGCCCTAGCAATACGCAACTCACTCAGTACACACACAC
>JAUCDD010000010.1:5000-210865 GCA_034675505.1 Melaminivora sp.
CGCGCAGCCGGGCGATCAGCGCCGGGGCGATCTGCGTGAGCGGCAATACCTCGTCGGCTGCGCCATGGGCAATGGCCTCGCGCGGCATGCCGAACACGATGCAGCTGGCTTCGTCCTGCACGTAGTTGTAGCTGCCGGCATCCTTCATTTCGCGCATGGCGGCGGCGCCGTCGGCGCCCATGCCCGTCAGCATGATGCCGTAGGCGTTGCGCCCGACCATGGCGGCCGCTGACTTGAACAGCACCTCCACCGACGGCTTGTGGCGGTTCACCGGCGGGCCATCGTCGACTACGGCGACGTAATTGGCGCCGCTGCGCGCCAGCGAGAACTGGCGTCCGCCCGGCGCGATATAGGCGTGGCCGGGCAGGATGCGCTCGCCCTGGACGGCTTCGCGGACGGTGATCCGGCACAGGCCGTCCAGCCGCGCGGCGAAGCTGGTGGTGAAGCCCGGCGGCATGTGCTGGGTGATGACGATGGCCGGCGAGTCGGCCGGCATATGCACCAGTACTTCGCGGATGGCCTCGGTCCCGCCTGTGGACGCGCCGATGCAAATGATCTTCTCGGTGGACAGGCGCCCCAGCAGGGGCGACGTCGGCGGCTGTGGGGCAGCGCCGGTCGGCGCCTCGCCGGCGCCGGGGTGCACGGCGCTGGCGACGCTGCGTACCGGTGCACGGCGCACCTGCGCGACGGCCGCCACGCGGATCTTGTCCACGATCTGCGCAGCCAGCTCGCTCAAGCCGTTGGCCAGGCCTACGCGCGGCTTGGCGACGAAGTCCACGGCACCGAGCTCGAGTGCCTTCATGGTGACCTCGGCGCCGCGCTCGGTCAGCGTGGAGATCATCACCACCGGCATCGGCCGCAGGCGCATCAGGCGCCCCAGGAAATCAATCCCGTCCATGCGCGGCATTTCCACGTCCAGGGTGATCACGTCCGGGTTCAGTTCACGGATCATCTCGCGTGCGATCAATGGGTCGCCCGCCGTCCCTATGCATTGCATGTCGCCCTGGCGGTTGATGATCTCGCTCAGCAGGCTGCGCACCAGGGCCGAGTCGTCCACCACGATCACGCGTATCTTGCCGCTCCTCATTTCCTGCATGCCTTCATTGACTGCGCCAGGCGCTTCAAAACAGATCGACCGAGCCGCCCTGGGTGGCCTGCGCCACGCTGGCGGCGTTGCCCCGGATGGCCTCCTCGGCCAGCGCCCCCGGATGGGCGTGTGCCAGCCGCTTGACCATGGCCTTGCCCGTGACGGGGAAAAACACCACCTTGCGCGGATGGATGTCCAGCACGTCCTCGGAGACGATGGGAATGCGCTCGGTGGCCAGGTAGTTTTGCACGAAGCGGGTGTTGCGCTCGCCGACGTTGAGCGTGGTGAAGTTGTGCATGACCTGGCCGCCGCCGAAGATCTTGGCCTGCAGCGTCTCGCGGCGCGCTCCCAGCTTCATCATCTCGTTGATCAACAGCTCCATTGCGTACGAGCCATAGCGCCCGGAGGTGTCGCCGCTCTCGCCCTCGGGCAGCATGAAGTGGTTCATCCCGCCCACGCAGGCGCGGCTGTCCCACAGGCAGGCGGCGATGCACGAGCCCAGCACGGTGACTATGGTCAGGCGCTCGCGGCCGACGAAGTACTCGCCGGGCAGCACCTTGACGGCGTTGTGCTGGAAATGGGGGTCGAAGAAATAAAAGGACGCCTCACCCGGGCGGCGCGGCCGCCCCTTGAGTTCGGCCAGGGTCACCTCGGGCGCGGCAACGGGGCCGCCCGGCAGGGGGGTGATGCGCGGCACGTGCCGGCGTTCATACGCACCGGTAGCAGCAGAGGGCAAGGCATCGGTGCGTATGGGGTTCATGGCGTGCTGGGCTTGCAGGTTCTAGGTGAGACCGAACGGTCAGACGCGCTCATACACCGTCTTGCCACGCAGCACGAACAGGTCGCGCGAATCGCTGAAATTTTCAGCGTGGCCTACGAACAGCATGCCTCCCGGCTTGAGCACGCGGTGTATGCGTTCGAGTACGCGCCGCTGGGTCGGCGCGTCGAAATAAATCATGACGTTGCGGCAGAAAACGGCATCGAAGGGTTCGCGGAACGGCCAGGCGTCGCCGATCAGGTTGACGCTGGCAAACTCGATGCAGCGCTGCAGCTCGGGCTTGATCCGCGCCAGCCCGGCGTTGCTCCCCTTGCCGCGCATGAAAAAGCGCTGCAGCCGCTCCTGTGACAGGCCCTTGAGGTTGTCGGTGCGGTAGACCCCGGCGGCGGCGGCGGCCAGCACGCGCGAATCGATGTCGCTGGCCACGAGCTTGAAAGACGCCCCGCTGCCCAGCGACTCCAGCGCCGTCATCACGATGGAGTAGGGCTCCTCGCCGGTGGAGGCGGCGCTGCACCACAGGCTCCAGGGGCCCGCTGGCCGCTTCTTCAGCAAGGCAGCCAGGATCTCGAAGTGATGCTGCTCGCGGAAGAAGGCGGTGAGATTGGTCGTGAGCGCGTTGACGAATTCCTGCCACTCCGGCCCGTCGTGGCCCTGCAGCCAGTCCAGGTAGGCGCCAAAGCTGCGGTGCCCGGTCTCGCGCAGCCTGCGCGACAGCCGGCTGTAGACCATCGCGTGCTTGCCGTCGTGCAGGCTGATCCCCGCGCGTTGGTGGATGAGCTTTTGCACGCGCTCGAAGTCGGCCTGGCTCCAGGCGAACTCGCGCGCCTCGGCCGCCGCCTCGCCGGCCGGCGCACGGACCTCGGTGCGGCGTGTGCCGGCAGCGTGGGCGAGCTGGTGGTCGGCAGCCATGGGAGGCTCACGCAGTCCTGGCCGCAGCCGGCCACGGGCCACTTGCTGCGCGCCTGGTGACGCGCAGCAGGAGGTTGTGCAGCGCCTGCCTAGGCATCGGCGGCTGCCAGCCCCATGTCCGCGCTGGACATGAGTTTCTCGATATCCAGCAGGATGAGCATGCGCTCGCCCACCGAACCCAGGCCCCGGATGCATTGCGCGTCGATGGAGCTGTCCACCTCGGGGGCGGCGCGTACCTGGCCCGGCGCCAGCTCCAGCACATCGCTGACCGAGTCCACGACGATACCCACCACGCGCTCGCGCAGGTTCAGCACGATCACCACCGTGAAGCTGTTGTACTCGGCCTGGGCGCAGGCCAGGCGCAGCCGCATGTCCACGATGGGCACGATGGTGCCGCGCAGGTTGGTCACGCCCTTGATGAAGGCAGGAGCGGGCGAGATGCGCGTGGGCGGCTCGTAGCCCCTGATCTCCTGCACCTTCAGGATGTCGATGCCGTACTCCTCCTGGCCCAGCCGGAAGGTCAGGTACTCGCGGGCACCCTCCGCCGCGTCCGCGCGGTCGCTACTGTGGTTCACCATTGCATTCATGCGCCTGCTCTCTGCCTGTGCTTGTCCCGTACCAGCGCTGCCGGCCCGGCCTCAATGGCGGGCACGGCGCACCAGCGCCCCCGTGTCCAGGATCAGCGCCACCGTGCCATCGCCCAGGATGGTGGCGCCCGAGACGTTGGGCACCTTGCGGTAGTTGGTCTCCAGGTTCTTGACCACCACCTGGTGCTGGCCCAGCAGCTCGTCGACCAGCACCGCCACGCGGCTGCCGTCGGCCTCGACCACGACCATGATGTTGTTGCTGGCGGCGCTCTCCGGCCGGGGCACCTGGAAAATCTTCTCCAGCGACACCACCGGCATGTACTCCTCGCGCACCTTCACCAGCTGCGAGCCCTGCGCGACGGTATTGACGTCCCGGGGGTTGATCTGGAAAGACTCGACCACCGATGCCAGCGGCAGGATGTACACCTCCTCGCCCACGCCCAGCGACATGCCGTCCATGATGGCCAGGGTCAGCGGCAGGCGCACCGCCACCCGCATGCCGTAGCCTTCGGCGGAGTCGATTTCGATGGAGCCGCCCAGGGCGGTGATGTTCTTCTTGACCACGTCCATGCCCACCCCGCGGCCGGACACGTCGGTCACCACGTCGGCGGTGGAGAAGCCGGGCGCCAGGATCAGGTTCCAGACCTCGCCATCGGTCATGCCGTCGGACACGTCCATGCTGCGCTCGCGGGCCTTCTTCAGGATCTTCTCGCGCGACAGGCCCTTGCCGTCGTCGCGCACCTCGATGACGATCGAGCCGCCCTGGTGCGATGCCGACAGCGTGAGCGTTCCGCTCTCGGGCTTGCCGGCTGCCAGCCGCTCGGCGGGCATCTCGATGCCGTGATCGCAGCTGTTGCGCACCAGGTGGGTGAGCGGGTCGGTGATCTTCTCCACCAGGCTCTTGTCCAGCTCGGTGGCCTCGCCGTGGGTGACGAAGTCCACTTTCTTGCCCAGCTTGGCCGCCAGGTCGCGCAGCATGCGGGGAAAGCGGTTGAACACGGTGGCCATGGGGATCATGCGGATCGACATGACCGATTCCTGCAGGTCGCGCGTGTTGCGGTCCAGGTCCGCCAGGCCGGCCAGCAGCTGCTGGTGCAGCCCCGAGTCCAGGTCACGGCTGTTTTGCGCCAGCATGGCCTGGGTGATGACCAGCTCGCCCACCAGGTTGATGAGCTGATCGACCTTGGAGACCGCCACGCGGATGGTGGTGGATTCCATGGACGCGCCACCGGCTGCAGCGCCCTTGGCATCGGCCGCTGGCCGGGACGGGGCGCCGGCTCGCGCAGCGGCGCCGGCTGCCACCGGGGCCGCTGGCGCGGCCTCGCCGGGCAGGCCCGGGGCCCCGGGAAAGAAGCCGAAGCCATCCTCGGCCGGGAGCGGCTGCGCCGCCGGGGCGGGCGCCGGGGGCGCAGCGGCAGGCCCGGCGCCCTGGGGCTGGATGGCCACCTGCTCCCGGGCCACGTGGAACACGAACAGGTCCAGCAGCTCGTCGTCCGAGGAGGTGGTCTGCACGGCAAAGCGGCGCATGCCGGCGCGCTCGTCGGGCAGGTCGGCAATCGTGCCCAGCCCGGGGATGTCGCGGAACAGCTCCTTGAGGGCGTCGGCCAGCGCCGGCTGCGCCAGCGGGCCAACGTGGATCTCCAGCGCCCGCTCCCCCTGGGCAGGCGCGCTGGCGGCAGGTGCGGGCGCGGGCGCCGCCGCCACCGGGGCGGGCGCCGGTGCCGGCACCGGCGCGGAGGCCGCCATGCCGGTGGCCAGTTCGCTGATGGCGCGCACCAGCTCGCGCGTGGACACGGCCTCGCCCTGCCCTCCGGCCTGGTGGCGCGCCAGCAGGCTGCGCGAGGCATCTGCCGATTCAAGCAGCACGTCCACCATCTGCGGCACCAGCTGCAGCTCGTGGCGGCGCAGCCGGTCCAGCAGCGACTCCATGTGGTGCGTGAGCTCGGCCACGTCGGAGAAGCCGAAGGTCGCGGCGCCGCCCTTGATCGAGTGCGCGCAGCGGAAGATGCCGTTGAGCTCCTCGTCCCCCGCGGCCTGCATGTCGAGCTCCAGCAGCATCTGCTCCATCTGATCGAGGTTCTCGGCCGCCTCCTCGAAGAAGATTTGGTAGAACTGGCTCAGGTCGAAGTCCATGCCCGCGCCGCCTTGCTGAATGTCCGCCATGGTGGATTTCCTGTGTTCTGCGTGATGCCCTGCAGGCCGGCGGCGTCAGCGGATGACTTTCTGGATGACCTCGATGAGCCGCGTCGGGTCGAAGGGCTTGACCAGCCAGCCCGTGGCGCCGGCGCTGCGTCCGGCCTGCTTCATCTGGTCGCTGGACTCGGTGGTCAGGATCAGGATGGGGGTGTTGCGAAAGCGCGGGTGCTCGCGCAGCTTGCGGGTCAGGCCGATGCCGTCCAGGCGCGGCATGTTCTGGTCGGCCAGCACCAGGTGGATTTCGTGCGTCTCGGCCTTCTCCAGGGCGTCCTGGCCGTCCACCGCCTCCACCACGTGGTAGCCGGCTCCGGTGAGCGTGAAGGCCACCATCTTGCGCATGGAAGGGGAATCATCGACCGCGAGAATGGACTGCATGTGGGGCTCCAACGACTTCAGATTTGAATGATTTTTCAGGGGGACGGGAGGGTGGCTGGCGCGCTGGGTCGGGTGGGATCAGAACAGCTCCACGGAACCGGCTTCCATCTCGCTTTGCGTGACGGGGTTGGGGCGCCCGGGCATCATGTCGGCGTCCTGCGCAGCCTCTTCGCCCTCGCCCTCGCCCATGGTCTCGGCGGCCAGGCGAAAGGCGCAGCCCTGCAGCACCCGGCTGGTGTGGGAGATGAGCTGGGTGGCCATGTCGTGGAACTGCAGCTCGGTGACGGCGTCGCGCAGCGCGCTGCGCAGCGCCACCAGTTCCGCGTTGCCGTCGATCAGCGTATCAGTGAGCGCTGCGTTGGCCTCGCCGAAACGCGACAACAGGTTGCCCGTGGCATGGTTGAGCAGGCCTTCCAGGCGCTGCAGGTCGTGCATCACGGTAAGGAGCGAGTCCTGCAATTCGGCCGCGACCAGCACGGGCACCTGCACTGCAGGCCCGGACGAGGCATTGAGCGTAGATTGCATGGTTTCTCCATCATGGCCGGCCGGGGGCCGGCTGCAGGGCCGCCCCTGGCGCGAGCGCCGGCGGCACCTGACCCAATTGTTCCAATATGTATCCCATGATACCCAACACTGCTGCTTCCGTCCGTCCGAAAAGACCCGTGGACGTGCTGCATCTCGAAGACTGCGCCGCCGACCATGCGCTGGTGCGCCACAGCCTGCAGCGCGCCGGCATGGCGTATGCGATACGGCGTGTCGATACGCTGCAGGAATTTGGGCAGTGGCTTGCACGGCAGCACCATGACGTGATTGTGGCCGACTATCGGCTGCCCGGTTTCACTGCCATCGATGCCTGGCACCTGGCGGCGGCGCGCGGCGCGCACCCGCCTTTCGTGCTGCTCACCGGCGCCATCGGCGAGGCGGCCGCCGTGGAAGCCATGCGCCTGGGCTTTGCCGACTACCTGCTCAAGGACGACGTGGCGCGCCTGCCCCATGTGATCGAACGGGCCATCGAGGTGGCGCAGGCGCGGCGCGAGCGCGAGCAGGCCGTCGCCGGGCTGGCCGAGTCCGAGCAACGCCTGGCAGCGCTGGCCGAGCACCTGCAGACCTCCATCGAGCAAGAGCGTGCGGCGATCGCGCGCGAAATCCACGACGACATCGGCGGGGCGCTGGCGGCGGTGAAGTTCGACCTGGCCTGGATCGGGCGGCGCGCGCCCGCTGGCGGCCTGCGCGAGCACGCCGATGCGGCCGTGGAGATGCTGCAGCACGCCATCGATGCCAGCCAGCGCATCATGCTGAACCTGCGCCCGCCCGTGCTCGACCAGGGCCTGGTGGCCGCCGTGCAGTGGCTGGCCGAGACGTTCGAGCGGCGCACCGGGCTGCCGGTGCGCCTGACCTGCGACTGCGCCGCCATCGAGACCGTGCCCGCCGCCCTGCAGCTGGTGGCCTACCGCACGGCCCAGGAGGCGCTGACCAACATCCACAAGCACGCGCAGGCCAGCCGCGTGTCCATCGACCTGTCCGACCATGAGCAGGTGCTGACGGTGGAGGTCAGCGACGATGGCTGCGGCATTGCGGCCGGCGCCCAGGGCAAGCCGCGCTCGTTCGGCCTGAAGGGCCTGGCCGAGCGTGCGCGCCGCGCCGGCGGCTGGCTGGACGTGAGCAGCCACAGCGGGCGCGGCACCTCCATCATCGTGTCGCTGCCGCTGGCGGCACCCCCCGAGGGCCGCGCGGCGCTACCATCGGCGCCCATCCCCGGGGAGCCCCCCGCCATGCCCTCAGGAGGAGCTGCGACGTGATCCATGTGGTGCTGTGCGACGACCATGCCGTGCTCAGGCGCGGCATCCGCGACACGCTCGTCGAGTCCCCCGACATCCAGGTGACCGGCGAGGCCGGCAGCTACCCGGAGCTGCGCGAGGTGCTGCGCACGGCCCCTTGCGACGTGCTGCTGCTGGACCTGCAGCTGCCCGGGCGCAGCGGCCTGGAGGTGCTGGCCAGCCTGCGCGAGACCCATGCGCACATCCGGGTGCTGATCGTCTCCATGTACCCCGAGGACCAGTACGCGCTGCGCGCCATACGCGCCGGCGCCCAGGGCTACGCCAACAAGGCGGGCGATCCGGTGCAGCTCATCGAGGCGGTGCACACCGTGATGCAGGGGCGCAAGTACCTGACGCCCGAGGTGGCGCAGCTGCTGGCCGACAGCCTGGCGCAGCCCGTGGCCGAGCGCCCGCACGAGCAGCTGTCCGAACGTGAGCTGCAGACCCTGGTCAAGATCGCCTCGGGCCGGCGCCTGTCGGACATTGCCGAGGAGCTGATGCTCAGCCCCAAGACCGTGAGCGTGTACCGCGCGCGCGTGCTGCAAAAGCTCCAGCTGTCCAACAACGCCGAGCTGACGGTGTATGCCATCCGCAACCAGTTGGTATGAAAATGATAGCTAACAATCAAGCATTGGCGCCGGCAAGTGCCGGTTTTTACTGAAAAACCCGATTTTGGGCGGCTTGCGGGCCCGCCAGGCGGCCCCCCGCCGCGCCCCGGCTTCAGGCGCCGGCGGCGGCCAGCGCGGCCCGGGCCTTGCCGGCCCACTGCTGCAGCGCGTCCACCAGCGCCTGGTGGCTGAACGAGCAGCTTTCCTCGGTGAACAGCGCGCCGGCCTCCAGCCGGTCGAGCAGGGCCAGCAAGACCTCGCCATAGCGCGGCGCCAGCGCCGCCAGCAGCGCCGTGTGGGCACGGGCGGCGGCGCTGAAGGCGTGCGGCGTCAGGCGCAGGGCGGCCAGCTGGTGCAGATCGGCCTGCAGGTTGTCCAGCTGGTGGAGGGCAAGGGTCGAGTTCATGGCCCGCAAGCGTAGCCGCAGGGCGCGATGCGTCAAAATCGCCGCATGAACGCGCTCAACCTCGCTGAATACACCCACACCCTCGGTTTGCAGGCAAAAGCCGCGTCTGCCGGCATGGCGCGCGCCCCTGCAGCTATCAAAAACAAAGCGTTGCTGGCGCTGGCGCGGCTGCTGCGCCACAGCGGCGAGAGCCTGGCCGCGGCCAATGCGCTGGACCTTGCGCGCGCGCGCGCCGCCGGCCTGGCCGAGCCGATGGTCGATCGCCTGCAGCTCACGCCCCGGGCCATCGAGACCTGCGCGCTGGGCTGCGAGCAGCTGGCCGCCATGCCCGACATGATTGGCGAGCTGCAGGGCATGCAGCAGCAGGCCAGCGGCATCCGCGTGGGCCGCATGCGCGTGCCCATCGGCGTGTTCGGCATGATCTATGAGAGCCGGCCCAACGTGACCATCGAGGCTGCCAGCCTGTCCATCAAGAGCGGCAACGCCGCCATCCTGCGCGGCGGCTCGGAGGCCATCGAGTCCAACCGCGCGCTGGCGGCGCTGGTCACGCAGGCGCTGGCCGAGGCGGGGCTGCCCGAGCACGCCGTGCAGCTGGTGGCCACCACCGACCGCGAGGTGGTGGGCCAGCTGATCACCATGCCCCAGTACGTGGACGTGATCATCCCGCGCGGCGGCCGCGGCCTGATCGAGCGCATCGCCACCTCCGCGCGCGTACCGGTCATCAAGCACCTGGACGGCAACTGCCACACCTACGTCGACAACCCCTGCGACCTGGCCATGGCCGTGAAGGTGGCCGACAACGCCAAGACCAGCAAGTACAGCCCCTGCAACGCCACCGAGAGCCTGCTGGTGGCGCGCGGCGTGGCGGCCGCGTTCCTGCCGCAGATCGGCGCCGTCTATGCCGCCAAGGGGGTGCAGATGCGCGCCTGCCCCGAGGCGCTGGCGCTGCTGCAGCCGCTGCCGGGCGCCGACCTGGCCGCAGCCACCGAGTCCGACTGGGGCGAGGAATACCTGGCGCCCATCATCAGCATCAAGGTGGTGGCCGGCGTGGACGAGGCCATCGACCACATCAACCGCTTCGGCAGCCACCACACGGACGCCATCATCACGCGCGACCACATGCACGCGCAGCAGTTCCTGCAGCGCGTGGACTCGGCCAGCTGCATGGTCAACGCCAGCACGCGCTTCGCCGACGGCTTCGAGTACGGCCTGGGCGCGGAAATCGGCATCAGCACCGACAAGTTCCATGCCCGCGGGCCGGTGGGCATCGAGGGGCTGACGTCGCTCAAGTGGGTGGTGCTGGGCGAAGGCGACGTGCGCCATTGAGGGCGCCGGCACGATGAAGATCATCATCCTGGGGGCCGGGCGCGTCGGCCAGAGCGTGGCCGAGAGCCTGGTGTCCGAGAAGAACGACATCACCGTCATCGACACCGACGCGCGCCGCCTGCGCGAGCTGCAGGAGCGCCATGACCTGCGCGGCGTGGTCGGCAACGGCATCGACCCCCGGGTGCTGCTGGAAGCCGGCGCGCGCGACACCGACCTCCTGATCGCCTGCGCCGCGCAGGACGAGACCAACCTGGTGTGCTGCAAGGTGGCGCAGGTGATGTTCAGCATCCCCACGCGCATCGCGCGCGTGCGCTCGTCCGGCTTCGCCCAGGCGCAGGGCAGCGAGCTGCTGGGCAAGGACGGCTTTGCCGTGGACCGCATCATCTGCCCCGAGGAATCGCTCACGCGCTACATCGGCAAGCTGGTGCACTACCCCGAGGCGCTGCAGGTGCGCGAGTTCGCCGGCGGGCGCGCCTGCCTGGTGTCGGTGCGCGCCCGCGCCGGCGCGCCCCTGGTGGGCCTGCAGATCGCCAGGATCCGCGAGACCGCGCCCGACGTGGCCATGCGCATCGTCGCCATCTACCGGCGCTTTCCCGACGAGCCCGACCGCTTCGTGCCCTGCGACGGCGCCACGCGGGTGGAGCCGCTGGACGAGGTGTTCGTGCTGGCCGGGCGCGAGCGCGTGGCGCAGATCCTGTCGGCGCTGCACAGCCGCGGCGGCCAGCCGGCGCGCCCGGTGCGGCGCATCATGATCTACGGCGGCGGCCAGGTGGGCCTGCGCCTGGCGCGCCAGCTGGGGCGCGAGCAGCGCCTGCACATCAAGGTGCTGGAGGAAGACGCCGAGCGCTGCATGGAGCTGGCCGCCGAACTGCCGCCCGAGGTGCTGGTGCTGCAGGGGGACGCCACCGACGAGGACCTGCTGGGCAGCGAGGGCATCGAGGACGTGGACCTGTTCCTGGCGCTGACCGACGATGACGAGGACAACATCATGGCCTGCCTGCTGGCCAAGAAGATGGGCGCGCGCCGGGTGCTGGCGCTGATCAACCGGCGCTCCTACGCCGACCTGATGCACGGCACGCAGATCGACATCGCCCTGTCGCCGGCGCAGGCCATGCTGGGCGAGCTGCTGGCCTTCGTGCGCCGCGGCGACGTGCAGGCGGTGCACAGCCTGCGCCGGGGCGTGGCCGAGGCGCTGGAGATCGTGGCGCGCGGCGACCGCAAGACCTCGCGCGTGGTCGGGCGCCGGGTGGACGAGATCCGCCTGCCGCCCGAGGTGCACATGGGCCTGATCGTGCGCGGCCTGCCCGATGCCGCCAACGCCGACAGCGCCGCCGGCGCCCCGCCTGCGGCCGAGCCGCAGATCATCATCCCGCACAGCGACAGCGTGATCGAGAGCAACGACCACGTCGTGTTCTTCCTGCCGCACAAGCGCCTGGTGCGCGACGTGGAACGGCTGTTTCGCGTCAGCGCCACCTTCTTCTAGAGCCCCGGGCGCACCCCCATGACCGACCTGTTGCCCGTCCTGCGCGTGCTGGGCGCCCTGCTGGCCATGTTCGCCCTGTCCATGGGCGTGCCCCTGGCGGCATCGCTGTGGGCCGGCGAGCTGCTGTGGCAGGAATACGCGCTGTCCATGGCCGTGACGCTGGGCGTTGCCGCCATCCTGTGGTGGACGCTGGACGAGCACCGGCGCGAGCTGCTGCCGCGCCACGGGGTGCTGCTGGTGTCGCTGGTCTGGGTGGTGACGCCCTTCTTCGCGGCCCTGCCGCTGCTGCTGGTGATGGACGCCATCGGCCGGCCCATGTCCTTCACCCACGCCTACTTCGAGGCCGTCTCCGGCCTCACCACGACGGGCTCCACGGTGTTGTCGCAGCTCGACGAGCTGCCGCTGTCGGTGAACATGTGGCGCACCTTCATGCAGTGGATCGGCGGCATGGGCATCCTGATCCTGGCCGTGGCCATCCTGCCGGTGCTGGGCGTGGGCGGCTCGCAGCTGTTCAAGGCCGAGGCCGCCGGCCCGGTCAAGGACACCAAGCTGACCCCGCGCATGACCGAGACCGCCAAAGGCCTGTGGAGCGTGTACGTGGTGTTCTCCCTGGCGTGCGCGCTGGCCTACTGGGCCGGCGGCATGTCGCCGGCCGACGCCGTCATGCACATGTTCGCCACTGTGAGCCTGGGCGGCCTGTCGCCGCACGACGCCAGCTTCGGCTACTTCGCCTCGCCGCTGCTGGAGGCCATCGCCCTGGTCTTCATGCTGGCGGCCAGCTGCAACTTCGCGCTGTACTTCGTGGCCATCAGGAAGGGCCACTGGCGCGGCTTCTGGCGCGACGAGGAGATGCGCGCGACCATGGGCGCGCTGGTCGGCGGCGGGCTGGTGGTGGCGCTGCTGTTGTGGGCCAAGGGCCTGTACGGGCCGCTGGAGGCCCTGCGCCTGGGGCTGTTCCACGTCGTCTCGGTGGCCACCACCACCGGCTTTGCCACCACCGACTACCTGGCCTGGCCGGTGTTTGCGCCGGTCTTCATGCTGCTGCTGTCGGGCGTGGCCACCAGCGCCGGCTCCACGGGCGGCGGCATCAAGATGGTGCGCATGCTGATCCTGCTCAAGCAGGCGCGCCGCGAGCTGACGCGCACCGTGCACCCGCGCGCCGTCCAGCCGCTGCGGCTGGGCCACCGCGTGGTGGAAAGCCGCATGGTGTTCTCGGTGCTGGCCTTCATGCTGATGTATGGCGCCACTGTCGTCACCCTGAGCATGGTGATGCTGCTGACCGACCTGGACATGGTCACGGCGTTCTCGGCCGTGCTGGCCAGCGTGCACTGCACCGGCCCGGGCCTGGGGCTGCTGGGGCCGACCTCCAATTACTCCGTGCTGACCGATTTCCAGCTATGGGTCTGCGCCCTGGCCATGCTGCTGGGGCGGCTGGAGATCCTGAGTTTCATGGCGCTGCTGACGCCGGCCTTCTGGCGCCGCTGACAGCCGGGAATATTGCGTACAGGAAGGGCGCAGGCCCGTCCCTACAATGGCCCGCTGGTTCGTCTGGACAAAGCCCATGGTTCCCCACCTCATCACCGCGCTCACCGGCCCGATCAATGAACTGGAGCAGCGCGTGCTGGACTCCATGCCGGCCATCGAGCGCTGGTTCCGCCTGGAATGGATGGAGCACACGCCGCCGTTCTACAGCTCGGTGGACATCCGCAACGCCGGCTTCAAGCTCGCGCCCGTGGACACCAACCTGTTCCCCGGCGGCTGGAACCACCTGACCGACGAGATGCTGCCGCTGGCGGTGCAGGCAGCCATGGCGGCCATCGAGAAAATCTGCCCAGAGGCGCGCAACCTGCTCATCGTTCCCGAAAACGACACGCGCAACCCCTCCTACCTGGCCAACATCGCGCAGCTGGTGCGCATCTTCAACATGGCGGGGCTGCACGTGCGCGTGGGCTCCATCGACCCGGACGTCAAGAAGGCCACCGCCATCGCCCTGCCGGACGGCGGCAAACTGGTGCTGGAGCCCGTGCTGCGCATGAACCAGCGCCTGGGGCTCAAGCATTTCGAGCCATGCACCATCTTGCTGAACAACGACCTGTCGGCCGGCGCCCCGGGCATCCTGGAGGACCTGCACGGGCAGTACCTGCTGCCGCCCCTGCACGCCGGCTGGAGCGTGCGCAGGAAGAGCCGCCACTTCCAGTGCTACGAGGAAGTGGCCAAGCGCTTTGGCAAGATGCTGGGCATAGACCCGTGGCTGGTGAACCCGCTGTTTGCGCGCGCGCAGGACGTGGATTTCCACGCCGGCACCGGCCTGGACGGCCTGCGCAGCGCCGTGGACGCCACGCTGACGCGGGTGCGGCGCAAGTACAAGGAATACGGCATCAACGAAAAGCCGTTCGTCATCGTCAAGGCCGACAACGGCACCCTGGGCATGGGCGTCATGACGGTGCGCGATGCGCGCGAGCTGGACGACCTGAGCCAGAAGGCGAGGAGCAAGATGGCCGCCAGCAAGGATGGCCAGCCGGTCCATGACGTGCTCGTTCAGGAAGGCGTGCTGACCCAGGAGCGCACGCACCAGGCCGTGGCCGAGCCCGTGGTGTACATGATGGACCGCTACGTGGTCGGGGGCTTCTATCGCATGCACGCCGAGCGCGGCAGCGATGAAAACCTGAACGCCCCGGGCGCGAGCTTCGTGCCGCTGGCATTCCAGCACGGCACACAGCTGCCGCAGCCCGGCGCGCGGCCGGGCGCCAGCGCCCCCAACCGCTTCTACATGTACGGCGTGGTGGCGCGCCTGGCGATGCTGGCCGCCAGCTACGAGCTGGAAGCCACCGACCCGCAGGCCGAGGTCTATGACTGACCGCCCGCCAGGCGCCGCCACCGTGTCAACCAGCAAATCCTCCCTGCAGGCGCTCACCCTGGGCGCCATCGGCGTCGTCTATGGCGACATCGGCACCAGCGTGCTGTACACCTTGAAGGAGGTGTTCGGCTCCGGCCACGTGCCGTTCACGCCCGCCAACATCTATGGCGTGCTGTCCATCGTGTTCTGGACGCTCACCATCATCGTCTCGCTCAAGTACGTCACCCTGGTGCTGCGCGCCGACAACGAGGGCGAGGGCGGGCTGGTGGCGATGCTGGCGCTGGCCTCGCGCTCGGTCAAGGACAAGGCGCCGGCGCTGCGCAAGTGGATGCTGCTGATCGGCATCTTCGGCGCCTGCCTGTTCTATGGCGACGGCGTGATCACCCCGGCCATCACGGTGCTGTCGGCCGTCGAGGGGCTGGACGTGGTCTCGCCGGCCTTCCGGCGATCGGTCATCCCGCTCACCCTGGCCATCCTGCTGGGCCTGTTCCTGGTGCAAAAGCACGGCACGGCCGGCATCGGCAAGTTCTTCGGCCCCATCATGGTGCTGTGGTTCATCGCCATCGCCGCCCTGGGCGCGTACCACATCGCCAGCCACCCCGAGATCCTGGCAGCGCTCAGCCCGCACCACGCGCTGCGCTTCATCTGGCAGCACCCGGGCATCAGCTTCATCATCCTGGGCGCGGTGGTGCTGTGCGTGACCGGCGGCGAGGCCCTGTACGCCGACATGGGCCACTTCGGCCGCCAGCCGATCCGCATCGCCTGGTTCTCCATCGTCATGCCGGCGCTGACGCTGAACTACTTCGGCCAGGGCGCGTTGCTGCTGTCCAACCCCGAGGCGGTGAAGAACCCGTTCTTCATGATGGCGCCCGAGTGGCTGACGCTGCCGCTGGTCGGCCTGGCCACGGTGGCGGCGGTGATCGCCTCGCAGGCGCTCATCTCCGGCGCCTTCAGCGTGACCAAGCAGGTCATCCAGCTGGGCTATCTGCCGCGCCTGCAGATCTGCCACACCAGCACGCGCGACACCGGGCAGATCTACCTGCCGTTCGTCAACTGGAGCCTGTTCGTGATGATCGTGCTGGCGGTGGTGCTGTTTCGCTCCTCCAGCAACCTGGCGGCGGCCTACGGCATCGCGGTGACGCTGGACATGACCATCACCACCGTGCTGACCTTCTTCGTGGTGCGCTACGGCTGGGGCTACCCGCTAGCGCTGGCCGCGGCGGCCACCGGCTTCTTCCTGGTGATCGACCTGGCGTTCTTCAGCTCCAACCTGCTCAAGCTGCTGGACGGCGGCTGGTTCCCGCTGCTGATCGGTGGCGCGGCGTTCATCCTCATGACCACCTGGAAGGATGGGCGCGACCTGCTCACGCAGAACCTGCGCGAGGACGCCATCGAGCTGAAGTCGTTCCTGGACGCGGTGTTTGTCAACCCGCCCGTGCGCGTGGCCGGCACGGCAGTGTTCCTGGCGGCCCAGCCCGGCATGGTGCCCAACGCGCTGATGCACAACCTCAAGCACAACAAGGTGCTGCACGAGCGCAACCTGTTCGTCACCGTGCGCAGCCACGAGGTGCCCTGGATCGGCATGGACCGGCGCCTGGAGATCGAGCCGCTGGGGCGCGACTGCTGGCAGATCGTCGTCCACTACGGCTTCAAGAACGACCCCGACCTGCCCAAGGCGCTGGGGCTGCTGAAGACCCGCAACATCGACCTGCAGGCCATGACGACCAGCTACTTCCTGTCGCGCGACATCGTCACGCCCACCCTGGGCTCGGGCCTGGCGCCGTGGCGCGAAAAGCTGTTCGCCCACATGCACCACAGCGCCACGGCGGCGGCCGAGTTCCTGAACCTGCCCAGCAATGCCGTGGTGGAGCTGGGCTCAGTCGTGGAGATCTGAAGCCGGCCCGGCCAGCCGCTTCAAGCCGGCATGAACAGCGCAATGGCCTGCTGCAGCAGCACCAGCATGGGCTGCTCCAGCGTGGGCAGGGTGGCGGCAATGCCCAGCAGCCCCACCGTGAGCGTCACCGGAAAGCCCACGGCATAGATGTTCATCTGCGGCGCCACGCGCGAGATGATGCCCATGGTCAGGTTCACGAACAGCAGCAGCGCCACCATGGGCAGGGCAATCCACAAGGCGCTTGCAAACAGCGAAGCGCCCAGCTCGTGCAGCCGCATCCGGCCCACGGCCTGCAGCCAGTGCCCCTGCACCGGGAAGCTCTCAAAACTCTTGACCACCGCCATCAGCACCATCAGGTGGCCGTTGATGACCACGAACAGCAAAAGCGCCAGGTTGCCGAAGAAGCGCGCCACGGCGCTTACCTGCGCGTTGCTGGCCGGGTCGAAGAAGGAAGCGAAGTTCAGCCCCATCTGCAGCCCGATGACCTCGCCGGCCAGCTCCACCGAGGCGAACACCAGCCGCACGGCGAAGCCGATGGCAACGCCCACGCCGACCTGCTGCACCACCGCGCCCAACGCCTCGCGGCCATTGACGTCGATGACCGGCTGCTCGGGCAGCGCGGCCTGTGCGCAGACGGCGATCAGGAAGGCCAGGCCGATGCGCGTGCGCGTGGGGATGGCGCGCATGGAAAACACCGGCGCCACCGAAAACAGCGCCAGCACGCGCAAGAACGGCCACAGCACCGGCGACAGCCAGGCCATGAGCTGGGCTTCGGAGAAGGTGATCAAGGAGCGGCCGCCGCGTCAGCCGACGACGCCGGGGATGGCCTCGATGGTGCGGCGCAGGAAATCGACCAGCGTGCCGATCATCCAGGGCCCGGCGACGGCGAACACCAGCACGGCGGCGATCAGCTTGGGCACGAACGCCAGCGTGGCCTCGTGGATCTGGGTCACGGCCTGGAAGATGCTCACCAGCAGCCCCACGGCCATCACCACGCCCAGCACCGGCATGGCGATCATCAACAGCAGCGTGAGCGCATCGCGGCCCATGGTCAGCACGAACTGGGAGGTCATGCGGCGTTCCCTTTCAAGGTGAGAAGCTGGCCGCCAGCGAGCCGATCAACAGGTTCCAGCCATCGGCCAGCACGAACAGCATCAGCTTGAACGGCAGCGCCACCAGCACCGGCGACAGCATCATCATGCCCAGCGACATCAGCACGCTGGAGACGATCATGTCGATGATCAGGAACGGGATGAAGACCATGAAGCCGATCTGGAACGCCGTCTTGAGCTCGCTGGTGACGAAAGCCGGCACCAGCACGCGCATCGGCGCGGTCTCGGCGGTGGCGCCGGCGTCCAGCCGGGCCAGTCGGGCGAACAGCGCAAAGTCCGACTGGCGCGTCTGGCGCAGCATGAAGCCGCGCATCGGCGCCTCGGCCTTCTGCACCGCCTGCTCGAACGTGATCTGGTTGGCGGTGTAGGGCACGTAGGCCTCCTGGTACACCCTGTCCAGGGTCGGGCCCATGACGAACAGCGTGAGGAACAGCGACAGGCCGATGATGACCTGGTTGGGCGGCGCGGACTGCGTGCCGATGGCCTGGCGCAGGAGCGACAGCACGATCACGATGCGCGTGAAGCCGGTCATCATCAAAAGCACCGCCGGCAAGAACGACAGCGCGGTGAAGAACAGCAGCGTCTGGATGGGCACCGAGTAGCTGGTGCCGCCCGGCCCGGCGCCGATCACCAGCGGCAGCGTGCCCGCCGCGCCCGGCGCCGCCTGCGCCCAGGCCGGCTGGGCTGCCAGCATCAGCAGCAACGCCGCCGCGCCCGCCGCCAGGGCGGCAGCGGGCAGCCGGCGCGGCTCACGCATGGCGCGCCGCATCGCCGGCCTGCGCGCTGCGGGCCGCCGCCATCTCGCCGGCGAAGCCGTGTGCCTCGCCCTCCTGCGCCAGCACATGCAGGCAGTTGATCTGCTGCGCCGTCACGCCCAGCACCAGCACGGTGCGCTGGTGCGCCGGGCCGACCTCCACCGTCACCACGCGCTGCTGCGGCCCCACGGCCACGGTGGACAGCACGCGCGCCGCCGCGCCGGCGCCGCCCGGCTGCAGGCCGAGCTGGCGCGCCTGCAGCCGCCGGATCAGCCAGGGCAGCGCCGCCAGCGCCGCCACGAACAGCACCACCAGCGCCAGTGTCTGTGCCATGCCCACGCCGGGCGCCGCGCCTTCAGCCACGGCTGACGCGGCGCAGCCGCTCGGACGGGGTGACCACGTCGGTCAGGCGGATGCCGAACTTGTCGTTCACCACCACCACCTCGCCCTGGGCGATCAGGTAGCCGTTGACCAGCACGTCCATGGGCTCGCCGGCCAGCGCATCGAGCTCGACCACCGAGCCCTGGGCCAGCTGCAGGATGTACTTGATCGGCACCTTGGTGCGGCCCAGCTCCACCGACAGCTGCACCGGGATGTCCAGCACCATGTTGATGTCGTGCACCCCCGCATCCCGGCCCGCGGCGGACGGGCGCAGGGCCTCGCCGGTAAGCGGGCCGCCCTGCTCGGCATCCAGCGTGGTGGCGCCGGCCGCCGCGTCGGCGCTCTTTTGCTCCTCCAGCGCTTCGGCCCAGCCGGCAAAAGGGTCGTCGGCCGCGCCGTCTGCGGGCGGCAGGTCGCTCGGGTCGTCAGTTGACATTCTTTTCTCCCAGCCAGCTGGCGTCCGCATTGCGCAGGCATTCCTCGATGCGGATCGCGTACTTGGCGTTGTGCGTGCCGTACTGGCACTCGAACAGCGGCACGCCGCCGATGGAGGCGCGGATGCGCGGCTCGCGGTCGAGCTCGATGAAGTCGCCCGGCTTCATGGCCAGCAGCTGCTCCACGGTGGCGTCGGCGCGCGCCAGCTCGGCCACCAGCGTGACCTCGGCGGCCTGGATCTCGCGCGTCAGCACCTGCACCCAGCGCCGGTCCACCTCGATGGCGTCGCCCTGGGTGGCTGAATACAGCACGTCGCGGATCGGCTCCAGCGTGGCGTAGGGCATGCAGATGTGGATGGCGCCAGCCAGGTCGCCGATCTCCAGCTGGAAGGCGGTGGACACCACGATCTCGCTGGGCGTGGCGATGTTGGCGAACTGCGGCTGCATCTCCGAGCGCTGGTAGCCCAGCTCCAGCGGGTAGATGCCCTGCCAGGCCTTCTTGTATTCCTCGCAGATGACATCCACCAGCCGGTTGATGACGCGCTGCTCGGTGGCCGAGAAGTCGCGGCCCTCGATGCGCGTCTGGAACTTGCCGGTGCCGCCGTACAGCGTGTCGATGATGCCGAACACCAGCGAGGGCTCGCACACCACCAGGCCGCTGCCGCGCAGCGGGCGGATGGCGACGATGTTGAAGTTGGTCGGCACCACCAGCTCGCGCAGGAAGGCGTTGTAGCGCTGCACCGACACGGTGCCGACGGAAATCTCCGGGCTTCGGCGGATCAGGTTGAACAGGCCGATGCGGAAGTTGCGCGCGAAGCGTTCGTTGACGATCTCCATGGTGGGCATGCGCCCACGCACGATGCGCTCCTGGCTGGAGATGTCGTAGTCGCGTATGGCGCCCGCCTCGATCTCCTCCTTGACGGTCTTCTGGCTCTCGCCGGTGACGCCCTCCAGCAGGGCATCGACCTCTTCCTGCGACAGAAAAGAATCACTCATGGCTCATGTCCCCGTCACTGGATGATGAAGCTGGAAAACAGCACCTGGCGCACCGGGTTGTCGTCCACGCGGCGGCGCGGCGGCTCGTCGTCTGCGTCGTCCTCGTCGTCCTCGCGGCTGGCCTTGCGCTTGCGCGGCTTGGGCACCGTGTAGCCCAGGGGGCGCGAGACCTCGCGGCGCACGTCCACCGCCAGCTTTTCCTTGCCTTCGCGCGTCAGCAGCTCGTCGGTGCTGCGTTGCGAGACCAGCAGCAGCACGCTGCTCCGGATGCTGGGCATGAAGGCCTTGACCTGCTCGGCGGTCTTGGCGTCGGCCAGTTCCAGCGTGATGCCGATCTGGGCGAACCGGTCGCCGCCCGGGTCCGCCAGGTTGACCACCATGTTGTCCAGCGGAAGATAGGTGGGCGGGCCCTTGGGCGCGGCCGGCTGGCTGGTGCGGGCGGGCTTGTCGCCTTCCTCCTCGTCACCGTGCGCGCCGCGCTTGGACAGCACCATCCAGGCCGCCGCGCCGCCCACCGCCACCAGCAGCAGCACCACGGCCACGATGATGATCAGCTTCTTGCTTTTGGCGGGAGCGGGGGCAGAGGCGGTCTCGGACACGAAGGGTCTTTCTGGCGCCGCGGGCGCGCGAAACAGACAGGCAGGGAGATAGGGGCAGCGCGGCGCCTGCTCGGCCGCCGGCAGCTGCGGTGAAGCCAATTATTGGGCCGCGCGGCTGGGCATGATAGCCAGAATAGCTGCCGGAAATACCGCCCTTTCAGGCCCTTGGCGCCCGGCCGGCAGCGGGCTCAAACGAAGATGTCCACCGCCCGCCCGCCCGCCCCAGTCGCCCCGCCGCGCTGCACGGCCGCCGGGGCGGCGCCGCTGCCCGGCACGCGCACCTGGCCCTGCCGGGGCGCGGGCGCCTCGTCCCGCTGGCCGTGGCGGCCCTGCCCTGCCGGCAGGTCGCCGGAGTGGCCCACCGTCACCCCGGCCAGCTGCAGGCCCTGGGCGTCCAGCAGCGCGCGCAGCTCGGCCGTTCCAGCGTCCAGCAGCTGGCGCGCCTGCGCCTCGTCGCTGCGGAACGTGACGTGGGCCTGGTCGCCGGTCAGCGCCACCTGCACCTGCACCGGCTGGCCGCCCTGGTCCAGGGTCAGCGCGGCGCTGTGCGTCTGCTGGTTCACCCACCAGGCGACGCGCTCGGCCAGCTCGCCCTGGGCGTCGCCCGCTTGCGCGCCGGCCTGCCCGGCGCCATCGGGGCCGGGCACCAGGCGCTCGGCGGGCTCGCGCAGCCCGCCATCGCCGGCCGCCGCGCCGCCCTGCAGCCCAGGCCCTGCCGCCCGGTCCTGGTTGCGCGCCGCGCCTGCCGGCTGCGCCATGGCGTCCACGGCCTGGGCCAGGCTGGCCAGTTGCGCGGCCAGGGCTTCAGGGCCGGCGGGGCGCTCAGGCGCCGGTGTCGGCCCCCCGGCCAGGCCGGGGGCGGCCTGGAGCCGGCCGGCCGGTTGCGGCTCAAGCGCTGCGCCAGCGGGCGCGGCCGCAGCCGCGGCCGCCAGGGCCGCGCCGGGCGCCGCACTGCCCGCCGCCCGCGCCGCGCCCCAGCCGCCCAGGGCCGCGCCAGGGGCCGAGGCTGGCAGGCGGCCGCCGCGCGCCATGGCGGGGCGCTGCGGCGCGCCCGGGGCCGCCAGGCTCTCGGCGGCATCGCCCCCCTTGTCGATACGGCCGGTCTCGGCCACCAGGCCGGCAGGCAGCCAGTGGCCGCGCCCGCCCGCTTCCCCGCCGTCCTGCAGCGGCATGCCGGCTGCCGCTGCGGCGGCAGCAAGGCCTGCAGGGCCGGCCGGCTGCGCGCCTGCGCTGCCCAGAGGCTCCTGAGCCGCGGCCAAAGCCGCGGGGCGCACGGCAGCCGCAGCATCGGCAGGCGCTGCGGCGCCGGCCAGGCTGTCCGCCGGCGGGGCCTGGCCTGCCAGCAGCAGCGCCAGCAGCGCCGGATCGAGCACCCCTGCGGGCGCGCCGCCCTCGCCGTCCTGCGGCTCCTGCGGGGCCGCTCGCATGGTCTGCGCGCCGCCAGCCTGCGGCAGCGCGAGCGCGGCTGCGCCGTCCTCGTCCAGTGCCATAGGCGCCGCGCCTGCAGCGGCGGTGCCGGCCTGGCCGCCTGGCAGCGCGTCGCCGGCGTCGCCGCCTGGTCCCAACGCGGCCAGCAGCAGGGCAAAGCCGGCGCCCGGCGCCGCGCCGTCGGCTGCAGCGCCGGCAGCGCCGCGACCGCCGGGGGCGCCAGGCGCCGCAGCGGTGCGGTGGGTCTGGATGGAGTTGGCTTGCGTCATGGTTGCTCCTCATCGAAGCGGCTGGCTGCGCCCAGGCGCAGCGCCGCGCGCTCATCGGTTTGCTTTTGCTCGCGCCGCTGCTGGAGCACGGCCTGCTCGTCCTGGCGGCGTTGCAGCACTTTGCGCAGGCTGGCCAGGCGCAGCTCGGCCTGCAGCAGCGCCTGCTGCGCCTGCGCCACGCGCTGCTGCTGGGCGCTGACGGCGCGGTTTTGCAGGCCGATGGCGTGCTCCAGCCGGCCCATGAATTGGTGGTGGTGCTGCAGCAGCTGCGGCTGCAGCGCGCGCCCGGCGCTGGCGCCCCAGCGGCCCAGGGTTTCCTGCGCGTAGCCCTCCAGCTGGTCGAGCTGGGCCTGCGCGGCCTGGCGGGCGCCCTGCACGCCCTGCAGGCCCTGGCGCGCGGCGTCGCGCCGGCGCTCCGCCAGTTCCACGGCGACGGCGAAGGCGTTCAGCGATGACATGGGCGACAGCCTCGCAGCCGCGTGCCGGGCAGTTCAGTCGTCATGCCCCCTCCAGCACCTGCGCCATGGCGGCCACGCTCTCGTCCATGGCAGCGGCCTCGAACATGTTCTGCTGCAGGAAGGCCGCCATGTCGGGCTGCAGCCGGATGGCCTCGTCCAGCTGCGGGTCGGAGCCGGCCAGGTAGGCGCCGACCTGCACCAGGTCGCTGCTCTTTTGGTAGCGCGAATACACGGCGCGAAAGCGCCGTGCCAGCTCGAAATGCTCGCGCGGCACGACGTTGTGCATGACGCGCGAGGCCGACTGCTCGATGTCGATGGCCGGGTAGTGCCCGCCCTCGGCCAGCGCGCGCGACAGCACGATGTGCCCGTCCAGGATGGCGCGCGCGGCGTCGGCGATCGGGTCCTGCTGGTCGTCGCCCTCGCTCAGCACGGTGTAGAAGGCGGTGATGGAGCCCACGCCGTTCAGCCCGTTGCCGCTGCGCTCGACCAGCGCCGGCAGCTTGGCAAAGCAGCTGGGCGGATAGCCCTTGGTGGCCGGCGGCTCGCCGATGGCCAGGGCGATCTCGCGCTGCGCCATGGCGTAGCGGGTGAGCGAGTCCATCAGCAGCAGCACGTGCAGGCCCTGGTCGCGGAAGTCCTCTGCAATGGCGGTGGCGTAGGCCGCGCCCTGCATGCGCAGCAGCGGCGGCGCGTCGGCTGGCGCCGCCACCACCACGGCGCGGCCCCGGTCCTCCTTGCCCAGGATGTCCTCGACGAACTCCTTGACCTCGCGGCCGCGCTCGCCGATCAGGCCGACCACGATCACGTCCGCCCGGGTGTAGCGCGCCATCATCCCCAGCAGCACCGATTTGCCCACGCCCGAGCCGGCGAACAGGCCCAGGCGCTGGCCGCGCCCCACGGTGAGCAGCGCGTTGATGGCGCGCACGCCGGTGTCCAGCGGCTCGCGCACCGGGTCGCGCTCCATGGCGTTGATGGGGCGGCGGTCCATGGGCTCGGCGCGCGCGTCCGACAGCGGCCCGCCGTGGTCCAGCGGCTGGCCTTGCGAGTCCACCACCCGCCCGAGCAGCCCGCGCCCGATGGGCAGGCGCAGCGCGCCGGCTGCGGCGGCCGCCGTGCGGGCCGGGTCGGGCTGCCCCAGGCGCAGCGGGGGCACGTAGGCCGGCGCCGGCGCGACCTGGGCACCGCTGGACAGGCCGTGCACATCGCCGGCGGGCATCAGGTAGGCCTTGTCACCGGCGAAGCCGACCACCTCGGCCAGCACCGCCTCGCCCGCCTCGCCCATGCGCACCTGGCATTGCGCGCCCACGGGCACGCGCAGGCCCGCGGCCTCCAGCACCAGGCCGGTGAGGCGGGTGAGCGTGCCATGCGCTGGCAACGGCTGCTCTGCGGCCAGCCGCTCGCGCGCCTGCTCGGCCAGCTCATGCCAGGCGCCGGCGCCTTCAATCGCCATGGCCGGCCCCGGGCTCGCGCCAGGCATCGGTCAGGCCCAGCGCGGCAATGGCGCGGCGCCAGCGCTTGTCCAGCGTGCCGTCGACCACTGTGCCGGCCGACTCGGCCATGCATTCGCCGGGCTGCAGGCTCGCGTCCTGCAGCCACTCGATGCGCGGCGAGGGGTGCTCCTCGCGCAGAGGCGCCTGCAGCGCCGCCCAGTCCTGCGGGTGCAGCCGCACCGTCGCCGGCCGGCTTTCGCTGACCAGCATCTCCAGCGCCTCACGCACCACCGGCAGCACCGCCTGGCGGTTGAGCGCCACCTCGCTGCGCACGACCTGGCGGGCGATGTCGCAGGCCAGCGTCAGCAGCTGCTGCGCCATGCCTTGCTGCAGCCCGGCCAGGCTGTCGTCGAATGCCTGTGCCAGCTGCGCCAGCCGTTCGGCGGCTTCGCGCCCCTGGCCGGCCACGTAGTCGTCCATGCGCTGCTGCCACTGCAGCTGCTCGCCCTCGCGGCCTTCGGCCAGCCCTTGCTCGCGGGCTTGCTCGCGCGCCTGCTGCAGCAGCGCTTCGTGCTCGGGCAGGGGCACGGCGCCCGGCTCGGGCATCGGCTCGGGGTCGGCAATGGCGGCGGCGGGCTCGGCGATCAGCGGGCCGAGCAGGCTGCTCGCCCCATCCACCGCGCCGAATTCCCAGCGCGTGACCTCGCCCAGTTCCTCGCGCGGGACGAAGCGGGTGTAGTAGCGGTTGCCGCTGGACATGGTCGATGTTCGCTTTCAGCCAGCCGTCAGACGAAGGCGTCGTCGCCGCCGCCAGCCAGCGCGATCTGGCCCTCGTCGGCCAGGCGGCGCACGGTCTTGAGGATTTCGCGTTGCTGCGCCTCGACCTCGGACAGGCGCATGGGCCCGCGCGATTCCAGGTCCTCGCGCATGGCCTCGGCGGCGCGCGAGGACATGTTGACCAGGATCTTCTCGCGCAGGTCCGGCTGGGCGCCCTTCAAGGCCACCACCAGCGTCTCGGAGGCCACTTCGCGCAGCACCGCCTGGATGGCGCGGCCGTCCAGCTTGGCCAGGTCGTCGAACACGAACATCTTGTCCATGATCTTCTGCGCCAGGTCGGCCTCGTAGCCGCGGATGGTCTCCAGCACGGCGGCGTCGGCGCCCGAGCCCATGAGGTTGATGATCTCCGCGGCCGCCTTGACGCCGCCCAGCGAGCTCTTGCGCACCTTGTCGCCGCCAGCCAGCACGCGGAACAGCACCTCGTTCAAATCCTTGAGCGCGGTGGGCTGTATGCCCTCCAGCGTGGCGATGCGCAGCATGACCTCGCCGCGCTGGCGCTCGGTCAGGTGCATCAGGATGGCCGAGGTCTGCTCCGGGTCCAGGTGCACCAGGATAGCGGCGACGATCTGCGGGTGCTCGTTGCGCAACAGCTCGGCCACCGACAGCGGGTCCATCCATTTGAGGCTCTCGATGCCCGAGACGTCGCCGCCCTGCAGGATGCGGTCGATGAGCAGCGCCGCCTTGTCGTCGCCTAAAGCGCGCTTGAGCACCGCGCGCACGTAGTTGCTGGTGTCGGACACCAGCAGGCTCTGCGCCGCCGCGTCATCGGTGAAGCGGCTGATGACCTCATCCACCTTCTCCTTGGACACGCTGCGCATGCGCGCGATGGTCTCGCCGAGCTTTTGCACTTCCTTGGGCGACAGGTGCTTGAAGACCTCGGCGGCCTCCTCCTCGCCCAGCGACATCAGCATGATGGCCGCGTCGTTCAGTCCTGCCTCATCCATATCAGCTCACCTTCATTTGTTGCGTACCGCGCCCGCACCGTGGGCAGCGCGCGCCAGACCAGCGGACGCCGTGGGTCCGGCTTCGCCGGCCCACCAGCGTCGTCCCCCTTCCCGCAAGGCGCAGCCTTGCGAGAGAAGGGGGAAGCGGCGCAGCCGCACAGGGGGTTGTCACTCCCCATTCACCCAGGTCTTGATGATGTGGGCCACGGCCACCGGGTTGTCACGCGCCAGGGCGCGCGCATCGTGCAGGCGCTGCTGCTCGGGCGTGGCCTGCAGCTCCAGCGCGGGCATCCCATCCGGCGCCGGCAGCGCCGGGCGCTCCAGGCTCTCGCCCTCGATGGCATCGACCTTGCCGGCGGCGATGTTGGCGATGGCCAGTTCCTTGCTGCGCGCGCGCGCCTTCAGCAGTGGGCGCAGCACCCCGATCAGCACGATGGCCGCAGCCAGCGAGATGCCCAGCGGCCAGGCCAGGCTCTTGGCCAGGTCGCGCATCTCGGGCTGCTTCCACAGCGGCAGCTCGACCGGCGGCGGCTCCTCGACCATGAACGGCGCGTTCATCAGGTTGACCGAGTCGCCGCGCTCCTTGTTGAAGCCCACGGTCTCGCGCACCAGCGCCGTCATCTTCTCAAGCTGCTCGGCGCTGAGCGCCTTGGGCGCGGCCGGCTTGCCCTCGCCCTCGCTGACGCTGGCGTAGTTGACCAGCACCGCCGCGTTCACGCGCTTGATGGCGCCGGCGCCGCCGCGCGTGACCTGCGTGGTCTTGTCCACTTCGTAGTTGGTCACCGATTCGCGCTTGCCGGCAGGCGCGCCGTCTTGTCCGCCGCCGGCGGCCGACAGCTGCTGCGCCGCGCCGTTGACCGGAGCGCCCGCCGCCTGGGGCGGCTGGTTGCTGGTGGCGCCGGGCACGCCGGCGGGCGGGCGCGCACCGGGCGCGCCGCCGGACTCCACCACCTGCTGGCTGCGCACCGCGCTGGCCTCGGGCGAGAGGTTGGGGCGGTGCTGCTCGACGGTGGACTCGGTGCGGCTGAAGTCGACTTCGGCCGAGACCTGCGCGCGCACGTTGTTCTTGCCCACCACGGGCTCCAGCAGCTCGACGATGCGGCGCGTGTACTGCTGCTCGATCTGCTGCACGTAGGCCAGCTGCTGGGCGTCGATGGCGCTGCCGGCGCTGCCATCGGGCGTTTGCGACAGGAGCTTGCCGGTGTCGTCCAGCACGCTCACCGCAGAGGGCGCCAGCTCGGGCACGCTGGAGGCCACCAAGTGCACGATGCCGGCCAGCTGCGTGCGGTCCAGGAAGCGCCCGGGATACAGGCTCAGCAGCACCGAAGCCGAGGGCTTTTGCTGCTCGCGGAAAAAACCGTTCTGGTTGGGCAGCGCCAGGTGCACGCGCGCGCTTTGCACCGAGGCCAGCGCCTGGATGGAGCGCGTGAGCTCGCCCTCCAGCCCGCGCTGGAAGTTCAGCCGCTCCTGGAACTGCGTGACGCCGAAGCGGCTCGCGCCCTCCATCTGCTCGAAGCCCGACACCGAGCCCTTGGGCAGGCCCTGCGTGGCCAGGCGCAGGCGCACGTCGTGCACGCGCTCGGCAGGCACCAGGATGGCGCCGCCACCCTCGCTGTACTTGTAGGGCACGTTCATCTGGGCCAGCTGCGCCACGATGGCGCCGCCGTCCTTGTCGTTCACGCCGGCAAACAGCACCCGAAAATCGGGCTGGCGGGTGTAGAAGAAGGCGCCCACGGCCAGCGCCAGCAGCAGCGCGGCACCCGCTGCCCAGCGCAGCCGCGCGGCGCGGTCGAGCGCGCCCAGGCGCTGCAGCAGGCCGGGCGCAGGCAGCCCTGCGGGGCTGGGCATGGCGGGGATTTCAGCGACTGCGGCGGAGGACATCGTGGCTTTCGGTGGGCTGGCGGGAGCGCCGCAGCAGGGCGGCAGCGCCCGGACGGACCTTGGGACGTGCGCCGATTATGAGAATCCGCCCGGCCCGCCGTTTGGCCGATAAGCCGCCGCTTTGGGCTTCATTTCCCGCATACCCCCGGCGGCGCGCGCCCTACCATGGCTCCATCTTCCACCCCTGCCACCCGAGTGAGCCGCCGCCATGGACCTGCGCATCGCCAGCACCACCACCGCCCTGACCGGCACCCAGCTCGCCCGCCGGGCGACTGCGCCGCAGGCCGGCGGCGCGGATGCCGTCGGCGGCGGTTTTTCCACCGCCTTCAAGGATGCCCTGCAGGCCGTCAGCAACGCACAAAACCGCGCCGCCGGGCTGCAGCAGGAAGTGCAGCTGGAAAACCCCAACGTGAGCCTGGAGGAAACCATGGTCGCCATGCAAAAGGCGCAGGTCGGCTTCCAGGCGACGCTGCACGTGCGCAACCGCATGGTGCAGGCCTACACCGACATCATGAACATGCAGGTGTGAGCAGGCATGGCGCGCTTTTGCTACCAAATTGATAGCTAAAAGCCATTGATTGACGCCGGCAAAAGGCGTATTTCACTCAAAACAGGCAAAAAAGAAGGCCGGCAGCCCCTCAAGGGTGCCGGCCTTTGTCTTGGGGCTGCCGCCTTCTCAGTGCATCACCGGCGGCTGACCGTCGAACAGGTGTTCGAACTGCGCCACCCAGGGCTCGGCCAGCACGCGGATCTGCGCGTCGTTGCGCAGGATGCGCTGCATGATGCGCGCCTTTTCCTTGCGGTGCTCGGGCGCCAGTTCCTGCTGCCCGGACTGGAAGCGCAGCTGCTCGATCAGCACCGCGCAGGCGCCCTCGCAGCGCACCACCTCGTCCCAGTTCTTCAGGCGCGCCGCTTCGAGCATGCGGGCGCTGCTTTGCTCGATGGCCTTGTAGTAGTCGATCAGCATTTCGGGCATGGTGTCAGGCCTCCGCCAGCGCCGGGCGCAGGGTGTCGTTGGCCACGGCATCCTGAGGACGCGGATTCTTCATCTCGCTCCAGCCCTGGGCGATGGGCTCGATCAGGCGCATGACTTCCTGCAGCATGGCGTCGTCGTTCCTGGCGTTGGCCAGGATCAGGCGTTGCAGCGCGTAGCTGTACACAGTGCCAAGGTTGTGCGCCAGGTCGCCACCGGCGTCGCGATCCAGCGCGGTCATGAGGCCTTCTTCCAGGATACGTGCAGCCTTGGAGATGCTGCTGCACTTGGCTGGCAGGTCACCACGGGCCAGTGCGCCGCGCGCAGTGGCAATAGATCGCAACAAACCCTGATACAGCAGGCTCACCAACTGGTGTTGGTCGATGGTGTGCATGCTGGTCTCAACGCTGATTCGCTGATAGGCGGAGGCGGTACGTGCGCTGTGGGCTGTAAACATGGTGTTTTCCTCGGCTGGCTGCTAAGTGTCTTATCGGCAGCGCGCCGCATAACTGAAGACCGAAGGCAAGCGGGTGCGTCAACCCTTGCTCTTGTTCCACATGCTCACCTGCTGGCCGATGTAGGCGTTGAGCGCGTTGAGCTTGGTCATCTGTGTGTCCAGCGCGGTAAAGCGAGCGGTCAGCAGCGCCTCGGTACGGCCGGCGCGCGCATTGATGCGCTCGACCTCGGCCGCATTGCGCTTGAGCCCCGATTTGAGCTGCGCATCCTTACTGGCGAAGAACCCTTCCGAACCCAGCAAATTGGCGGTGGCTGCCTTGACCTTCTCACCCACGCCATCCTGCGTGGTCGACAGACCGTCGGCTCCAATAAACAGCGCCTTGAGCGCATCCGGCTCCTTGAGTGCCTTGGACAACTTGCTGCTGTCGATGGACACATCGCCGCCCTGAACCGTGCCCAGACCGATGTTGGACAATGTCCGGTACGCGCCTGTGCTGCTGGAGGTCGACTGCATCACTGCGCGCAGCGAGTTTTGCAAAGTTACGGCCGTCGAGTCGCCCTGCAGCAGGCCGCCCTGCTTGGTGCCTGCGTCGTATTTGGTCAGATCGTTGAGGGCCTGGTTGACAGCGTTGTAGGCGACGACGAAATCCTCGATGTTCTTTTGCACCGCCGAGGCATCCTTGGTCACGCTGATGTTCACCGGCGCTGCGGTGAGTTTCTCGGCCTTGAAGGTCACGCCGGCAACGGCATTCTCGAAGGTATTGGTGGCTGACCTGACCTGGTACTGGCCGTTGATGCGCGCCAGCGCGTCGGCGGCGGCGCCAGTGCCCGGGTCGCTGGACAGGCCCGCAGCCAGGCGCGACAGACCGGCGTTGTCGCTGTCGTTGCCATCGGTGTCGCTCACGCTCATCTGAAAACCTGCAGCTTCACCAGTGCTGCGGCTGCGCAGCATCAGGCGTTGGCCCTGCTCGTCGGTCAGGATGGTGGCGGTGACGCCAGCGTTGGCGCCGTTGATCTTGCCGGCGATATCGGCCACGGTGTCGCTGCCGCTGACGGTGATGTCCACCGATGCACCGTTGCCCGGGGTGAAGCTGCCGCCGGCCCAAGTGCCGGTTTTCAGGGTGAGCGTACCTGCGCCCAGTGCCGCGCCAGCCGGCAATGGATCGGAAGTGGAGACCTGCGCCCTGGCAAGCTGCGTCACTTCGACGCTGAAAGTGGTCTCCACCGTGCCGCCGATGGCGGTGGCAGTGACTGTCTTGTCGTCCGACGATGCCGCCTGGACAGCGTTCCAACCCGTGACGCTGCTGAGCCTGGAGGCCGCCGACTGCAAAGTGGCGACCAGCGACTTGACCTGGCCGAAGGTGGAAATCTTGGCTTCGGTGAGCTTGCTTTGGTAGGTCAGGCCGTTGGGACGGCTGATGGGAAGCTTGACCGCGTCGACCGAGGCCTTGATCAGGCCGTTGACATCAACGTTGCCACCCAGGCCTATGCCTATCGAGGAGAAACTGGCCATGACTACCTCCTGCTCGCCATCTCATTCACATGCAACATCCATTATCGGTGCCGCTGCGCCTCGGGCGTTTGCCGAAAAGGGCTGGGTAAACACCCCAATTCACTGATAAAAACCGTAGCACGCACCGCAAGCCCCACAAGCGGCGAATGCGGCGAAGCCTTATGGTGGCCTTGCCGCATTTGCCTGCTGCTGCGGCGCCTGCCTGCCAGGCAGGTGGGCACCGCGTCTGCGCCGATCAGCGCAGCAGGGCCAGCACGCCCTGCGGCAGTTGGTTGGCCTGCGCCACCATGGCGGTGCCGGCCTGCTGCAGGATCTGGTTGCGCGACAGGTTGGCGGTCTCGGCGGCGAAGTCGGCATCCAGGATGCGTCCGCGCGAGGCCGACATGTTCTCCGACGTCACCTGCAGCGCCGCGATGCTGGTCTCGAAGCGCGACTGCAGGGCGCCCAGCTTGGCACGCTCGCCGGCGATGAAGGACAGCGCCGAGTCCACCGTCTTCAGGGCGTGCGAAGCCTTGGAGAAGCTGGTGATGTCCAGGTCGGAGACCTTCTTCAGGTCGGAGTTCATCGTGCCAGGCGTGCCTTGCAGCGCGTCAGTGGTCGTGGACACGGCGCTGAAGGACTTGTCGGAGTCCAGCGTGATGTAGCCGCTCACGGCCACGGCAGGCTCGGAGCCAGCCGCCACCGACAGCTGCAGCCAGGGTTCGGGCCGTGCCGGACGTGGTCATGTCACCCTTGCCGTCGCCCACCATCTTGGTCACCGTGATGGCACCGGCGTTGGCCGACGCAGCCTTGCCCACGGCGACGGTGTTGCCGGTGGAATTGGTCAGCACGAGGCCCGTGGCATCCTTGTTCAGTGAGGCCACCACGCCCGTCTTGGACGACTGCTCGTTGATGGCGGCCACGGCGGTGGCCAGGCCGCTGGCGGTGTTGGTCTCGCTGACCGAGAACGAGATGGTCTTGGGGTCGGCCTTGTTGTCCGACTCCAGCGTGATCGAATATGCGCCGGTGGCGCCGAACTTCAGCTCGGCCTCGGTGCGCGCCGTGGCGGTAACGCCGGTGTACTGCGTTTGCAGGTTGATGGCCTCGGCCGTGGTCTTGCTGTGGTCGTTGGCGGTAACGGTGACAGCTTTACTGCCCAGCGCGCCGTTGATGGCGATGGTGCCGCCGGCAACGCCATTGGAGCCGTAGGCGCTGGAAGCGGCCAGCGTGGCCGTCGCGCTGGCGCCACCCGCGCCGGTGCCCGAAGCCTGGTTGTTGCCATAGGTACTGGTGCGCAGGTTGGCGGTGGCGGCGACGATGGTCTGGTTGGCGTTGGCGCCCACCTGGAACTGCTGCGTGCCGAAGGCGCCGTCCAGCAGCTTCTGTCCGTTGAATTCGGTGGTCTGCGCCACCCGATCCAGCTCGGACACGAGCTGGTTCACTTCCTGCTGCAGCGCCTGGCGGTCGCTGGCCGAGTTGGAGGCGTTGGCCGACTGCACGGCCAGTTCGCGCACGCGCTGCAGGATGTCTCCGGAGGCCTTCATGGCGCCTTCAGCGGTCTGCGCCAGCGAAATGCCGTCGTTGGCATTGCGCACCGCCATGTTCAGGCCGCGGATCTGGCTGGTGAAGCGCTCGGAGATGGCCAGGCCGGCGGCGTCGTCCTTGGCGCTGTTGATGCGCAGGCCCGACGACAGGCGCTGGATGGAGGTGTTGAGCGAACCCTGGCTGACGCCCAGATTGCGCTGGGCGGTAAGCGAGGCGACGTTGGTGTTGATGGAGGCCATAGCGAATCTCCTGTGAGCAAAACTGGCGGAACGATTTCCCTGTGCCAACCCCGTGTCAGCCCAGAACAGCGGGAGGAGCACATTGGGTTGCAACCGCCCGTTGATGATGTTTTCGGGTTACATCCGGAAAACTTTAGGGTGGTTTGCAAAAAAGCCCCCCGTCCAGGCACCGAACAAGAGGACTGCGGGACTTTTGCCCGTCTTATCGGAATAACGGGACGGGCGTTCGGCCTGGAAAATCGCGCCATCGTTACCGCCCGGTTCACCGTGGTGGCGTGTCCGGACCAGCAACCACCACTCATCGACCCGCAGGAGTATCCCCATGGCCTCCACGATCAACACCAACGTCGCCTCGCTTACCGCCCAGCGCAATCTGGGCGTCAGCCAGGGTTCGCTCAACACCTCCATCCAGCGCCTGTCGTCGGGCCTGCGCATCAACAGCGCCAAGGACGACGCCGCCGGCCTGGCCATCTCCGAGCGCTTCACCAGCCAGATCCGCGGCCTGAACATGGCGGCGCGCAATGCCAACGACGGCATTTCGCTGGCGCAGACCGCTGAAGGCGCCATGAAGGCCTCCGGAGACATCCTGCAGCGCGTGCGCGAACTGGCCGTGCAGTCGGCCAACGCCTCCAACTCGGCCAGCGACCGCCAGGCGCTGCAGCAGGAGGTGAACCAATTGGTTGCCGAACTGGACCGGGTATCGCAGACCACCGGATTTCAACGGCCAGAAGCTGCTGGACGGCAGCTTCGGCACGCAGCAGTTCCAGGTGGGCGCCAACGCCAACCAGACCATCGTCGCCGCCACCGCCAACCTGCGCACCAGTACCTATGGCAACAACCAGGTAGCGGGCACCAACGCCATCGGCGCTGGTCCCACGGGCACCCTGGCCCCGGGCGCCGCCTACGGCGCCAACGGCGTTGTTGCCGGCACCATCACCATCAACGGCGCGCTGGGCAGCAAGCCGATCACCGTCTCCGCCAACGACCACAGCAAGACCACGGCCGAGGCCATCAACCTGCAGACGCAGTACACCGGCGTCACCGCCACGGCGCGCACCGAAGCCGAGCTGAAGTTCACCGCCACCGGCGCATATTCGATCACGCTGGAGTCGGACAACAAGGCCGATCCCAAGACCATCTCGTTCTCGGTCAGCGAGACCAACACCGCCAGCGGCCTGGCCAACGCCGTGGCCGCCATCAACGAGCAGTCGTCCAAGACGGGCGTGGTGGCCTCGCTGAACAAGGATGGCGACGGCCTCGTGCTGACCAACGCCACCGGCAACACCGTCGCCGTGGGCAAGACCGCTTCGGCCAATGCTGGCGACATCACGGTGACCAAGATGGTGGGCGACGGCAAGGGCGATGTGAGCACCGCAGGCACCTCTCAGGCCCTGGGCAGTGGTGGTGCGGCAGGTGCCATCGCCGTGGGCGGCTACGTCACGCTGGACTCCGACAAGTCCTTCAGCGCCGTGTCCACGACCACCAATGCGCTGGGTGCAGCGGCCAGCACCCTCAATTCGGACCTGAAGAGAGTGTCCGACGTGGACATCTCCAGCTTCTCCAAGGCGACGCACGCCCTGAAGACGGTGGACTCGGCGCTGTCTTTCATCGCCGGTGAGCGTGCCAAGCTGGGCGCCCTGCAGTCGCGGTTCGAGACCAGCATCACCAGCCTGAACATCACTTCGGAGAACATGTCAGCCTCGCGCTCGCGCATCCTGGACGCCGACTTCGCCGCCGAGACCGCCAACCTGGCGCGCGCGCAGATCCTGCAGCAGGCCGGCACCGCCATGGTGGCGCAGGCCAACCAGATCCCGCAAGGCGTGCTGAGCCTGCTGAAATAAGCCGCCCTACCCGTCCCGACCCGCCCGGCGCCGCCATCGGATGAAGCCCTCCAGCCCCGACCCCATGACCGGCCGCCTGCAGGCAGCCCTGCACAGCAATGACTGGCCGCTGCTGGTGCGCCTGTCGCGCCAGGCGTTGCGCAGGAACGGCCGCCACCACACGGCGCACCGGCTGCTGGGGCTGGCGTTGCAAAACAGCGGCGACGTGCCAGGGGCGCTGAACGCCTACCGGCAAGCCTGCGCCTTCTGGCCACAGGACGCGGAGCTACTCGTCAACCATGCCAACCTGCTGCTGGGCAAGGGGCGGGCGTCCGAAGCGCTGCCGCTGCTGGAAAAGGCAGTGCAGCTGCGCCCGGAGCACAGCACCTGCTGGAGCAAGCTGTCTGAGTGCTGCTACCCGCTGCAGCGCCACCAGCAAGGCTTCGATGCCAGCCAGCGCGCCCAGGCCACGGCGCAGACGCTGGAGCAGCGCGTCAGCGCGCTGACGCAATCGGCCATCCACCGGCGCGAGCTGGGCCAGATTCGCCAGGCCGTCCAGGATTGCCGCCAGGCCATCGAACTGGCTCCTTCCTCGGCCTTCATCTATACCAACTGCCTGCTTTTCATGCTGGGCGACCCGGCATGCACGGCCAGTGAACTGGCCGAGGTGGCGCGCAGCTTCAGCGAGCGCTTCGAGCAGCCCCTGCTGCCGCGCTGGCCGCACTTCGAGGCCAGGGACCGCAGCCCGTGGCGGCGTCTGCGCGTGGGCGTCGTTTCGCCCGACCTGCGCAGCCACGCGGTGATGTACTTCGCCGAGGGACTGCTGGCGCAACTGGACCGGCGGATGTTCGAAGTGGTGGCCTTCTATTTAAGTCCCGCGTCCGATCTGGTCACCACGCGGGTGCAGTGCCACGCGGACGATTTCGTGCATCTGCACGGCCTCACCGCCGAGCAACAGGCCGACGCGATCGCCGCGCGCGAGATCGACATCGTCATCGACCTGGCCGGCCACACCGGCGGCAACGCCCTGCTGGCGCTGGCCCACAAGCCGGCGCCGGTGCAACTGAGCACCATCGGCTACCCCGGCACCACCGGCCTGCAGGCGATCGATTGGTGGCTGAGCGACGGCCTGACCGACCCGGCCCACGCCGGCCAGTGGTACACGGAACGGCTGTACCGCCTGCCCACGCGCTGGGCCTGCTACCGCCCCATGATCCGCAACCCGCTGTGGCGCTACCAGCCGGCCTATCAGGTGCGGCCCACGCCGGCGCTGGCAAGCGGCCATGTCACCTTCGGCTCGTGCAACAACCTGGGCAAGCTGACCGACGAGGTGCTGCGCCTTTGGGGCCGCATCCTGCAGGCCGTGCCTGGCTCGCGCCTGCTGATCGAGGGCAAGAACCTGGGGCTGGAGCAAACCGCCGCCGCCTACCGCGCGCACTGCGCGGCGCAGGGCATAGACCCCGAGCGGCTGGACCTGGTGGCGCTGGACAGCCGCAACCAGTACCTGACCTACCACCATATCGACATCGCCCTCGACCCGTTCCCGCTGGTGGGCGGCACCACCACCAGCGACCTGCTGTGGATGGGCGTGCCGCTGGTGACCCTCAACGGCGCCAGCTTGAACAGCCGCATGAGCGCCGGCTCGCTGGCGCATCTGGGCCGGCACGAGTGGATTGCGCGCAGCCACGAGGAGTACCTGCGCATCGCCACGGAACTGGCCTCGGACGTGCTGGCGCTGGACGCCACGCGCCAGCAGTTGCGCGGCCAGGTGGAAGCCAGCGTGCTGATGCGCGAGGATGTGTACGTGCGAGAGCTGGAAAGCGCCATGCGCTGGATGTGGATGGACTGGCTGGCGCGCTCGCAACACCCCGGCTGGAACGATGCCCAGGTGCACGGGCAGATCGACGCGTGGTGGCAACAGGCGCCCGCGCTGCCCGCGCAGGAGTTTCACGTCGGCGTGGCGCCGGGCGAGCGCATCGCGCTGTCCACCGCCTATCAACGCCTGCAGGCAGTGCTCGACCAGGCCAAGCGCAAGCACGCGCCACTGGCCGGCAGCGAAGGCGCCAGCGGCATCCTGGCGAACCGCCACTGGGCCGAGGCCACTGAGCTGGCCGAGCGCGTTCTTTGCGCACGCCCGCACGACGCCGTGGCGCTCACGGTGCTGGCGGAGATCGAGAACGCCCACGGGCACACGGACTTCGGCCGCGTGTACCTGAAGGAGGCACTTCATTCGCTGGCCGAGCGCGAAGCCCCTGAGGCCTTGCTCGAACGCACGCGCGCCCACGTGCTGGCGGCGCTGGACTACCTGGACGAGCCGCCCATCGCCCTGGGCGCAGAGCGCTGCGTCCGCTGCCGGCGCCGCCCGGGGGGCAACTCAACGCACCCGGCGCAGGAACCCCATGGGCGCGACAGTGACCTGCAGGCGCTGCTGCATCGCCTCGTCCACCTCGAACCCGGGGTGCGACGGCAGCCACTGGCGCACCCCAGTCTTGGGGTTGTCGCCCACGTCCCAGGGCCGGTCGGCAAAGAAGCCGTGCGGCATGTCCTCGACGAAGGTATCGAACACCACGCAGTAGCTGCCCACCGACACCAGCGGCGCGTAGGCGTCCAGCTCGGCCAGCACGTGCTCGTGGGTGTGCATCGAATCGAGCAGCACCAGCACGCGCCGGTGCTGCGCCGCCACGGCCTGTACCTGGCGCACCACGCCCGGGTCGATGGACGAGCCCTCGATCATCTGGATGCGGCTGGACATGGGATGGGCCTCGATGGCCGCGCGGTTGTGCGCCCGGATGTCGATGTCCAGCCCCAGGACCTTGCGGCCGCTGGCGCGCGGGTCGAGCGTGCTGCCCGCTTCGATGGCGTCGCACATGTCCAGCAGCGCCAGCATGGAGGCGCTGAGCACCAGCGAGCCGCCGTGCGCGACGCCGGTTTCGATCACCAGGTCGGGGCGCACGCGCCAGATCAGATCCTGCACGGCCCACATGTCCTGCGGGTACTGGATGATGGGGCGGCCCAGCCAGTCGAAGTTGTAGACGTACTTGCGCTGCATGGACTCGCGCAGCCATTGCTGCGAAAGATCGCGGAACACATCGTCACGCGCATAGCCGCGCAGGCATTCATCGCGCTCCCGGGCAAAGAGTTGGGCAGGCGTTGGCATGGATGGGCTTTCGGTCATGGACTCTCCAGAAAAAGACACGGGCGAATGACTCAACTGCGTGCGCAACGGGCACGCGCCGGGTTTCCCAGCACCACCGCGCCGGCGGGCACATCGCGCGTGACCACGGCGCCCGCACCGATGGTGGCGCCCGCACCGATGGTCAGGCGCGGCAGCACGACTGCGCCGGCGCCGATGAAGGCGTCCTCCTCCACCCGCACGCAGCCGCACAACGTGGCGCCTGGAGCCACGGTGACGCCGCGCCCCAGCACACATTCATGATCGACGCTGGCGCGGTGGTTGACGATGCACATCGCGGCGAGCGTGGCGCGCGCCGCCACCACGGCCATGGCCAGCACCTGCGTGCCCGGCCCCAGCACCGCCTGCGGGCTGACGCTGGCGCGCGGATGCACGAGTACGGGCACGGCCATGCGTTGGGCCGTGAAGAACTCCTGTGCGCGCATCCTGTGTCCGCCAGGCCGGCCAATGGCCGCCACTCCGCACAGCCTGGCAGGCAGATCGCCTTGTTGCGCTCGCCACCGCGCCCAGGCCTGCGCACTGGGCAATACCGGCACGCCCTCGATCAGGGACGCGGGTGCCTGCTGGTCGATGAACGCCACGACGCGACCGCCCGAATGCGCGAGGATGTCCAGCAACACCGCTGCGTGGCCGGCGCAGCCCCAGACCACCACGCCCGCGCCTTCCAGCTCCGAGGGCGAGGGCCGCGCGCAGGAGTCAGGCATGGCCCGTCGCCTCCAGCACGGTGGCGCACACGCGGTCCATTTGCTCGCAGGTCATGTCGTGAAAACTCGGCAGGTTGACCGCCCGCTCATGCACGCTGCGCGCATGCGAGCCGGTTGCGGTGGCGGGCATCCAGGGCAAGGTCGACAAGGGTGCGAAAAACGGCCGCGCGTCGATGTTGGCGCGTGCGAAACACTGCAACAACCCGCTGGCGGGCAGGCCCAGCGCCGGAGCGGTGACCACCGTCGGCATCCAGGCGCCGATGCGCGTGCCCGCAGGTTCCGGGTTCAGGCTCAGGCCGGGCCCCCCGCCCAGCGCCTGCACGTAGTGCTGCCAGATCGCACGTTTGCGCTCCACCAGCGATTCGACCCGCCGCAACTGCGCCAGCCCCAGGGCCGCCTGCAGGTTGGACATCTTGTACTTGAAGCCGAGCATCTCGGGCCAGAACTGGCGCTGCTGGCCGCGCACCCGGCCATGGTTGGACAAGCTCAGGACCTGCTCGTACAGGCCCGGATCGTCGGTGACGAACATGCCGCCCTCGCCGGTGCTGAGCGTCTTGGAGCCGTGAAACGAGAACGCGCCAAACGCGCCCATGGCCCCTGCGCGGCGCCCGTGATAGGTCGAGCCGATGGCCTCGGCCGCATCCTCGACGATGGGAATGCCGTGCTCCCGGCCCAGTGCCAGCAGTTCATCCATGTGGCACAGGTTGCCGTACAAATGCACCGCCATGATGGCCTTGGTGCGGCCGGTGACGGCCTTGCGCACCAGGGCCGGATCGAGGCACCAGGTGTCGGGCAGGATGTCCACGAACACTGGTGTCGCCCCCAGGTGCAGCACCGGAGCCACGCTGGCGACCCAATTGGTGTCCGCCAGGATCACCTCGTCGCCCGGCCCGACACCCAGCGCCGCCAGGCCCATGTGCAGGGCGCCCGTGCAGCTGGACGTGGCGATCGCATGACGCACACCCATGTGGGCTGCAAACGCCTGCTCGAATTGCTCGATGTACTCGTAGCAGCGCGCGCCCCAGCCGTGGCGCGCGGCGTCGGTCACCAGGGCCACGTCGGCCTCGGTGATGGAAGGGCGGGACAATGGAATTCGTTCAGGCTCGGTCATCAAAACATCTCCAGCCGCGGCACCGCCACGGCGAGCCGCCCACCCCATTGGCGCACGTAGCCCAGTTGCTCGGCCAGTTCGGCGCGCAGGTTCCAGGGCAGCAGCAACACAACGTCAGGGCGATGCGCGCGCAAGTGCTCCTCGCCCACGATGGGAATGCGGCTGCCCGGCAGGTACTGGCCCTGCTTGGCAGGATTTTTGTCCACTGCATAGGACACCAGGTCCCCTCGCACACCGGCGAAGTTCAGCAGCGTATTGCCCTTGGCGGCAGCGCCATAGGCCGCCACCCGGATGCCTTGCGCCTGGCACTGCAGCAAAAAAGTGAGCAACTCACGCTTTATCCGCAAGGGCTGGGACTGGAAATCCCTGTAAAAACCGGCATCCAGCATGCCCTGGGCCTCCTCCAGGGCCAGCAGCTGCGCCACGCGCGCTGCGCCCGCGCCGGTGACTTGCGCGTGTTGCGGCGCGTCGGCGCGCGCCGCCCACACCCGCAGGCTGCCGCCGTGCGTGGGCAGCTCCTGCACGTCGATCACCCGCAGCCCGTTGGCGCCACAGATGCGCTGCACCGCCGTCAGGGACAGGTACGAATAATGCTCGTGGTAGGCGGTATCGAACTGGCAGCCCTGCACCATGCGCAGCAGGTGCGGAAATTCGAACGTGGCCACGCCCTGGGGCTTGAGCAGCTGCGCAAAGCCGGCCACGAAGTCGTTGATGTCCGGAACATGCGCCAGCACGTTGTTGGCCACGATCAGGTCCGCCTGGCGCCCGGCTGCCGCCAGCTCCCCGGCCAGCGCCACGCCGAAGAAGCGCTCGACCACCTCGATGCCCCGACCGCGCGCGGCAGCCGCCGTGCTGGCGGTGGGCTCGATGCCGTAGCACGGGATGCCGGCCTGCCGCACGTATTGCAGCAGGTAGCCGTCGTTGGAGGCGACCTCGGCCACACAGCTGCCCGCGTGCAGCCCCAGCCGCGCCACCATGTCCGCAACGTAAGCCTGCGCATGCGCCAGCCAGGAGCTGGAGTAGGAGCTGAAATAGGCGTAGTCCTCGGTGAACAGCGCCTCGCGCCCGGCATGGTCCTCGGTTTGCACCAGCCAACAGTGCTGGCACACCAGCAGGCGCAGCGGATACCACACCTCGGGCGCACGCAGGGCGGCCTCGCTCAGGTAGGCGTTGGACGGCGGCGCGCTGCCCAGGTCCAGAAACGGCAGGTGCAGCGGCTGGCCGCAATGTCGGCAGTTCACAAATGCACTCCTTGGAATTCATCGGTCAGCCAGGCGTGGCTGGCGTCGCGCGCGGACAGGCCCTGCACCGGCAGCGGCCAGGCGATGGCCAGGCGCGCATCCAGCGGGTGCAGCCCGGCCTCGGCGGCGGGCACGTGCGGCGCCGAATGGCAATACAGCAGCTCGGCGTCATCCGTTTGCGCCTGAAAACCGTGCGCGAAGCCGGGGGGAATCAGCAGCGCGCAGCTGGTGTCGGCGTCCAGCCGCTCGGCGTGCCAGCGCAGGAAGGTGGGCGAGCCGGCGCGCAGGTCCACCGCCACGTCCCATACCGCGCCGCGCACGCAGCTGACCAGCTTCATCTCGGCATGCGGCGGGCGCTGGTAGTGCAGGCCGCGCACGCTGGCGCGCTGGCGCGTCAGGCTGCGATTGACCTGGGCGATGGGCTGCGTCCAGCCGGCGGCGGCCAGCTCCTGGGCGCAGAACATGCGCTCGAAGAACCCGCGAGCATCCTGGGCGGGCTGGCGCTGCACGCGCACCAGGCCCGCCAGGGGCAGCGGGGTGCAGACCAGGCGGCTCATGCCCGCGCCTCCCCGGCCGCGCAGCCCTCCCAGGCCCGCAGATCGGCCAGACACAGGGCGCGCGCGTCGGCACCAGCCGCCTGGGCGCGATACCAGTCCATGGCGCTCGCCACCGCCTCGGCCAGGTGCCAGCGCGGCGCGACGCCCAGCGCCTGGCGCGCGTGCGCCGTCTCCAGCGCCAGCCAGCCGGCTTCGTGCGGGGCATCAGAATCATTTTGATAGCTGAAGGCTGACGCAGGATAACGGCTTGCGGCCAATCCGACCACATTGGCGACGGTGGCTGCCTCGTGCGGCAGCGGGCCGAAGTTGTAGGCGCCGGCCAGCGCAGGCTCGCACCACAGGCGCTCGGCCAGCCGCAGGTAGGCGGCCAGCGGCTCGATGACGTGCTGCCAGGGGCGCGTGGCCTGCGGGTGGCGCAGCTGCAGCGCCTGTCCGGCCTGCCAGGCACGCACGGCGTCGGGCAGCAGCCGGTCGGGCGCCCAGTCGCCGCCGCCGATCACGTTGCCGGCGCGGGCGGTGGCCACGGCCACGCCCTGCGCGGCCAGAAAGGCGTCGCGGTAGCTGGCGGCGACGATCTCGGCTGCGGCCTTGCTGGCGCTGTAGGGGTCATGCCCGCCCAGCGGGTCGTCTTCGCGGTACGGGTAAGGCCATTCGCGATTGCGATAGACCTTGTCGGTCGTCACTACCAGCGCCACGCGCGCGTCGGGCTGACCGCGCAGGGCGTCCAGCACGTGCGCCGTGCCCAGGATATTGGTGGCGTGGGTGGCCAGCGGGTCGGAGTAGCCAGCGCGCACCAGCGCCTGCGCCGCCAGGTGCAGCACCACCTGCGGACGCTCCTGCTGCACCACCTGCGCGACGGCGCGCGCATCGCGGATGTCCACGCAGTGGCTCGCGTGCAGGCCCTGGTCCACGTGCGCCAGGGCGTGCAGCGCCGGCTGTGTGGCCGGCGGCAGCGCCAGGCCGACGACCTGCGCGCCCAGGCGCTGCAGCCACAGCGCCAGCCAGGCGCCCTTGAAGCCGGTGTGCCCGGTGAGCAGCACGCGCTTGCCGCGCCAGAAGGCGGCGTCGGGGCTGGCCGTGGCGGCGGCCGCCATTACCAGCACTTCCACGGGGCCTTGCCACCGTGCCAGAGGTCTTCCAGCAGATTTTTCTCGCGCAGCGTGTCCATGGGCTGCCAAAAGCCCGCGTGCTCGAAGGCCTGCATCTGCCCGTCGTGCGCCAGGCGCTGCATGGGCTCGGCTTCCCAGGGGGTGGCATCGCCCGCGATGTAGTCGATCGCCTGCGGCTGCAGGACGAAGAAGCCGCCGTTGATCCGGCCGCCGTCGCCGCGCGGCTTTTCCTCGAAGGACGCCACGGCCGTGCCATCGCACACCAGCGCGCCGTAGCGCCCTGGCGGCTGCACGGCCGTCACCGTGGCCAGGCGGCCATGGGCGCGATGGAAGGCGAACTGCGCCGCCATGTCCAGATCGGCAACCCCGTCGCCATAGGTAAAACAAAATGGCTCATCGGGCGGCAGATAGGCACGCACCCGCCGCAGCCGCCCACCCGTGAGCGTGCTCTCGCCCGTATCCACCAGCGTCACGCGCCAGGGCTCGGCATGGCGTTGATGCACCTGCATGCTGTTGTTTTCCATGTCGAAGGTCACATCCGACATGTGCAGGAAGTAATTGGCGAAGTACTCCTTGATGACGTAGCCCCGGTAGCCCAGGCAGATGATGAAGTCGTTGACGCCGTGCGCCGCGTACATCTTCATGATGTGCCACAGGATGGGCCGCCCGCCGATCTCGATCATGGGCTTGGGGCGCAGGTGTGACTCTTCCGAGATGCGGGTACCCAGCCCGCCGGCGAGCAAAACGGCTTTCATGCGGCAAGCATAGGAGCCCGGCAGGTCCACGAACCAGCGGCGAGGCACGGGAAGGCGGCGCTTCTCGGGCTTTTGCCCTCACGCCGCGATGCCGGATGGCCGGCGCGCAGCCGCGGCGCCACCAGCCCGGTGCCACGCAATTGGGCGGCTTACCGCCCGCTGATCGGGCGTTCGCATCGTGCAACGCTCTGACACAATCGCGCACCATGTTCGTCATCCTCGGCTACCTCATCACCTTCGGCAGCGTCTTCGGCGTGTTCATCGCGCACGGGGGCAACATCAAGGTCGTGCTGGAGGCGCTGCCCTTCGAGATGATCACCATCGGCGGGGCGGCCCTGGGCGCGTTCATCGTGAACAACCAGCCCAAGGTGCTGAAGGCCACGGTCAAGCTGCTGCCGCAGGTGCTCAAGGGCAACAAATACACCAAGGCGCGCTACATGGAGCTGTTGTCCATGCTCTACGAGATCCTGCAAAAGGCGCGCAAGGAAGGCCTGATGGCCATCGAGGCCGACGTGGAGGAGCCGGAAAAATCCGAGATCTTCAAGAAATACCCGGCCGTGGGCAGCGACCACCACGTCATCGAGTTCACCACCGACTACCTGCGCATGATGGTCTCGGGCAACCTGAACGCGCACGAGATCGAGTCGCTGATGGACGCCGAGATCGAGACCCACCACCAGGAGGCCCACGCCCCGGTGGCCGCGCTCACGCGCCTGGCCGGCGCGCTGCCGGCGTTCGGCATCGTGGCCGCCGTGCTGGGCGTGGTGAACACCATGGGTTCGGTGGGGCAGGCGCCGGCCGTGCTGGGCGGAATGATCGCCTCGGCGCTGGTGGGCACCTTCCTGGGCATCCTGCTGGCCTATGGCGCCGTGGAGCCGCTGGCCGGCCTGCTGGAGCAAAAGGCCGAGGACGCCTCCAAGGAATTCGCCTGCATCAAATCGACGCTCCTGGCCAGCATGCAGGGCTACAACCCGGCCACGGCCATCGAGTTCGGGCGCAAGGTGTTGTTCTCGGGCGACCGGCCGGGCTTTGCCGAGCTGGAGGCGCACGTCAAAGGCAAGAAATAACCCCGGGGTAGCAGGCACGCACCCACCGCCATGGCCGAGAAGAAGCTTCAGCCCATCATCATCAAGCGCGTCAAGAAGGGCGGCCATGCCGCGCACGGCGGCGCCTGGAAGATCGCCTACGCCGACTTCGTGACGGCCATGATGGCGTTCTTCCTGCTGATGTGGCTGCTGGGCTCCACGGCCAAGGGCGAGCTGCAGGGCATTGCGTCCTACTTCGCCTCGCCGCTGAAGGTGGCGATGCAGGGCGGCGACGGCTCGGGCAACAGCTCCAGCGTGATCCCCGGCGGCGGCAACGATTTGTCCAAGGTGCACGGCCAGGTGCGCCGCTCGGACTCCGACACCGCCACCAACCGCCGCACCAGCGTGGAGAGCGCCCGCGCCGAGCGCGCCAAGCTGGACGCGCAGCGCATCAAGGCGCTGCAGGCCAAGATCGACGCCATCATCACCGAGAACCCGCGCCTGAACGAGTACCGCTCGCAGATCCGCATCGACGTGACGCCCGACGGGCTGCAGATCCAGATCGTCGACGACCAGAACCGGCCGATGTTCGACAGCGGCAGCGCGCTGGTCAAGCCCTATATGCGCGACATCCTGCGCGAGATCGGCTCGGCCCTGGGCAACGTGGAAAACCGCGTCAGCCTGGCCGGCCACACCGACGCCACGCCCTATGGCAACGGCGAGCGCGGCTACAGTAACTGGGAGCTGTCGGCCGACCGCGCCAACGCCTCGCGCCGCGAGCTGGTGGCCGCCGGCATGCCCGACGGCAAGCTCGGGCGCGTGGTGGGCCTGGCCGCCAGCGACCCGCTGGAGCCAGACCAGCCGCGCGCGGCGGTGAACCGGCGCATCACCATTACCGTGCTCACGCACGAGGCCGAGGAGCGGCTGCTGGGCCGCAGGAACGGGTCATCCCCCGTGGGCCCCGCGAATAGCGAAAAGCCCGACAATCGGGCCTCTGCGCCCGCCAGTTAGTAACAACTTGTCACTGACGCGCGTGCTCGCGACAATCCGCCTTCGTGCTACCCCGTAATTCCGACCGAAAGGGTCCTTCGTGTCCTCTGCCCTTCGATTCCTGATCGTTGACGACTTTTCCACCATGCGGCGCATCGTGCGCAACCTGCTCAAGGAAAGCGGCTTTGCCGATGCCGACGAGGCCGAGGATGGCGTGGCGGCGCTGAGCAAGCTGCGCGGCGGCCGCTTCGATTTCGTGGTCACCGACATCAACATGCCCAACATGAACGGCTTCCAGCTGCTGGCCGAGATCAAGAAGGACGACAAGCTCAAGCACCTGCCGGTGCTGATGGTCACGGCCGAGGCGCGCAAGGAGGACATCGTCGCCGCTGCCCAGGGCGGCGCGGCCGGCTACATCGTCAAGCCCTTTACCAAGGCCACGCTGGAGGAGAAGGTCAACCTGATCATCCAGAAGCTGGGGCTGTGACGTGCAGGCGGCGGAACCCACCGTGCCCGAGGCCGGCCAGGACATCCACCTGACCATAGGGCAGCTCACGCGCCAGCTGCACACCGCGCTCAACGAACTCGGGCATGCCGACCAGCTGCGCGGCAGCATGGGCGAGTTGCCGGATGCGCAAAGCCGGCTGTCCTACATCGCCCGGCTGACGGGCGAGGCGGCCGAGAAGGTGCTCACGCGCGTGGAGCAGGCCAAGGCGCAGCACGACTACATCGCCAGCGAGACGCGCCGCGTGGTCACCTCGCTGGTGGCCGACCCGGTGGCGGCCGTGGCCAAGGGGGAGATCTACAACTTCCTGACCGACGTGGAGCGCGTGACACAGGAGGCCGACGTCCACCTGACCGAGATCATGATGGCGCAGGACTTCCACGACCTCACCGGCCAGGTGATCGCGCGCGTGGTCAACCTGGCCTCGACCATCGAGCAGCAGCTGGTGCAGCTCCTGATCCAGACCGCCCCGCCCGGCGCCGCGCCCGCCGCCGAGCACCAGCCCGCGCGCGAGGCCCTGCAGGGGCCGGTGGTCGATCCGCAGGCGCGCGCCGACGTGGTGACCGACCAGTCGCAGGTGGATGACCTGCTGGCCAGCCTGGGGTTCTGAAGAAGCCCCGGCGGGCGCCGTACGCGCCCCCGGCGGCGGTATTTCGGCCAAAAATGCCCCATGCCGGCGCCAATCCATGGCCTTTAGCTATCAATACAATAGCAACACCCGGCGCCTGCGTACGCTGAACTGCGCCGCCCCAGCCCCGCTATTCGGGCTTTAGCCCGGCGCCCGCGTCCCGACAATCGGCGTGACTCCCTCCGTCACGCCATGAGCTCCAGCCAGGACAGAAACCTACCCGCCACCGAGCGCAAGCTGCAAAAGGCCCGCCAGGACGGCCAGGCCGCGCGCTCGCGCGACCTGTCGCACCTGGCCATCCTGGGCGTGGGGGCGCTGGCGCTGCTGGTGCTGGCGCCGCACTTCGTGGACTGGCTGGAGCGCGCGCTGCGCCAGAGCCTGGCATTCGACGCGGCCACGGTGCGCTCGCCTGGCGACATGCTGGCGCGCCTGAAGACCCTGACCGTGCTGGGCGTGGCCGCCAGCGCCACGTTCGCGCTGCTGACCAGCAGCGCGGCCTTGCTGGCCGGGCTGGGCGCAGGCGGCCTGGTGCTCAGCCTGAAGCCCATCAGCCCGCAGTTCAACCGGCTGAACCCGCTCAAGGGCCTGGCCAACCTGTTGTCCAAGCAGCAGCTGGCCAACGTCGCCAAGATGGTGCTGATGACCGCCATCCTGGCCACCGTGGCCTGGAAATTCATGGCCGGCGGCATCGATTCCATGGCGCAGCTGGTGCTGCAGCCCTCGCCGCTGGCGCTGCGCCATGCCGGGCAATGGATCGCCTCGGGCGTGGCGCTGATGCTGCTGGTGGTGTTCATCTTCGCCGTGCTGGACGTGCCGCTGCAGGCGTTTTTCTTCAAGTCGCGCCTGAAGATGAGCCACGAGGAGGTCAAGCAGGAGCACAAGGAGTCCGACGGCAACCCGCAGCTCAAGGGCCGCATGCGCCAGAAGGCGCGCGAGCTCGCCGACGGCGCCAGCGTCGCCGCAGTCCCGAAGGCCGACTTCGTGCTCATGAACCCCACGCACTACGCGGTGGCGCTGAAATACGACGAGGCCGCCATGGGCGCGCCGCAGGTCATCTCCAAGGGCACCGACCTGCTGGCGTTCAAGATCCGCGACCTCGCCCGCGAGCACGACGTGCCGGTGCTGTCCTCGCCCATGCTGGCGCGCGCGCTGTACGCGCACGCCGAGCTGGACCAGCCGATCCCGCAGCAGCTGTTCACCGCCGTGGCCCAGGTGCTGGCCTACGTCTACCGGCTGAAGGCGGCGATGCACGGGCAGGCCGGCATGCCCGGCGCCCAGCCCGACCCGCAGGTGCCGCCCGAGCTGGATCCGCATTCACCGCTGGCGCAGCGCCCCAGCGCCCCCCCGCCGCCGCGCGCGCGCGGCCTCCTGAACCCGCCCTGACGCAGCATGGCCATGACGCCTCCCACCCTCACCTCCGCGCGCCAGTGGGCGGGCGACAACCGGTCGGCGCTGCAGGGGCTGTCGGCGCCGCTGCTGGTGGTGGCCATCCTGGCGCTGATGGTGCTGCCCGTGCCGCCGTGGCTGCTGGACACCTTCTTCACGCTGAACATCGCCGTGGCGCTGATGGTGATGATGGTGGCGGCCTACATGCTGCGGCCGCTGGACTTCGCGGCCTTCCCGTCGGTGCTGCTGCTCACGACGCTGATGCGCCTGTCGCTGAACGTGGCCTCCACCCGCGTGGTGCTGCTGGAGGGCCACACCGGCCCGGGCGCGGCCGGCAAGGTGATCGAGGCCTTCGGGCATTTCCTGATCGGCGGCAACTTCGCCGTCGGCCTGATCGTGTTCGCCATCCTGGTGGTCATCAACTTCGTGGTGGTGACCAAGGGCGCCGAGCGCATCGCGGAAGTCTCGGCGCGCTTCACCCTGGACGCCATGCCCGGCAAGCAGATGGCGGTGGACGCCGACCTGAACGCCGGCCTGATCGACGAGAAGGAAGCCAAGCGCCGGCGCCTGGAAGTGCAGGAGGAGGCCAACTTCTTCGGCTCCATGGACGGCGCCAGCAAGTTCGTGCGCGGCGACGCCATCGCCGGCATCCTGATCCTGGTCATCAACATCATCGGCGGCTTCGCCATCGGCATGCTGCAGCACGGGCTGTCGGCGGGCGATGCGGCCAACAGCTACATCCTGCTGGCGGTGGGCGATGCGCTGGTGGCGCAGATCCCGGGCCTGCTCATTTCCGTGGCCGCCGCGATGGTGATCTCGCGCGTGGGCAAGGACAACGACATGGGCCAGCAGATCGTGCAGCAGCTGTTCATGTCGCCGCGCGTGCTGGGCGTGGCCGCCGGCATCCTGGTCCTGCTGGGCCTCATCCCGGGCATGCCGCACGCGGTGTTCCTGCTGATGGGCGGCGCCCTGGGCTGGGCCGCATGGCTGCTGTACCAGCGCCAGCGCCGGCCGGCGCCCGTGGAGGAAGCGCCCGCCACCCCGGCCGGCGACGGCGAGGCCAGCTGGGACGACCTGCAGCCCGTCGACCTGCTGGGCCTGGAGCTGGGCTACCGCCTGATTGCCCTGGTGGACAAGAACCGCCAGGGCGACCTGCTCACGCGCATCAAGGGCGTGCGGCGCAAGTTCGCGCAGGAGGTGGGCTTTCTGCCGCCCGCCGTGCACGTGCGCGACAACCTGGAATTGAAGCCCAGCGCCTACCGCATCACGCTGCGCGGCGTGGTGGTGGGCGAGGGCGAGGCGCACCCCGGCATGTTCCTGGCCATCAACCCCGGCGGCATCAGCACGCCGCTGATCGGCACCGCCACCACCGACCCGGCCTTCGGCCTGCCGGCGCACTGGATCGACGCCGGCCAGCGCGAAGCCGCGCAAATGGCGGGCTTTACCGTGGTTGATTCGGAAACCGTCATGGCGACCCATTTGTCACACTTGATGCAAGTGCAGGCCGCCAAGCTCTTGTCCCGTACCGAGACGCAGCAGCTGGTCGAGCACGTGACGCGCCTGGCGCCCAAACTGATCGAGGAAGTCGTGCCCAAGATGGTCTCCATCACCGTATTCCAGAAGGTGCTGCAGCTGCTGCTGGAAGAGGCCGTGCACATCCGCGACATCCGCACCATCATCGAGACCCTGGCCGAGCACGCCGCCAGCACCCAGGACCCGCAGGAGCTGGCGCGGCGCGTGCGCATCGCGCTGTCGCCGGCCATCGTGCAGCAGATCTACGGCCCGGTGCGCGAGCTGAGCGTGATCGCCATCGAGCCCGGCCTGGAGCGCCTGCTGGTGCAGGCCCTGGCCAATGCCAACGGCCCGGCGCTGGATCCCGGCGTGGCCGACCTGCTGACGCAAAAGGCCGCCGAGGTGGCGCTGCGCCAGGAAGAAATCGGCATGCCCGCGTGCCTGCTGGTGCCCGACGCCATCCGGAGCTCCATCGCCCGCCTGGTGCGCCGCGTGGCGCCGCGCCTGCAGGTGCTGGCGCACAGCGAAATCCCTGAGACCCACACCATCCGCATCGGCCCGATCCTGCAAGGGGCATCCGCATGAACATCAAACGCTTCACCGCCCCCACCGCCCGCGAGGCGCTGGCCAAGGCCCGCATGGCCTTCGGCGACGGCACGCTGATCCTGTCCAACCGCCAGATCCCCGGCGGCGTGGAGGTCATGGCCACGGCCGAGGAAACCCTGTCCTCGCTGCAGGACGGCGCGCCGATGCCCATGGCCAGCGCCGCCGCGCCTGCGCCGGCCCGCGCACCCGCCAGCCGGCTGCAGGAGCGCGCCGCCGACCTGGCGGCCAGCCCGGTGCGCATGCAACAGCCACAGCAGCACCAGCCCCAGCAACCGCCCCAGCACCAGCCGGCCGCCACGCGCAGCGCCGTGGCGCAGGACACCGAGCAGCTGGCCATGAGCACCCTGTCCTTCCAGGACTACGTGCGCGAGCGCATGCTGCGCCGCCGCCACGAGGCGCTGCATGGCAGCGCTGCGCCGGCCGGCCAGCCCGACTACCCGCCCGCCCTGCAGCCGCCCCCGCCGCGCGCCGCACAGCGCGCGCCGGCCCAGCCGCCCCTGGCGGCGCAGCCGGGCCGCGAGGCGCCTGCGCCGCGGCACAACCCGCTGCGCCCGCCGGTGATGCACGCGGCGCTGGGCGCGCAGCAGATCGCCGGCACCGGCGCGCGGCGCGCGCAGCCCGCGCCGCTGCTGAACCCCGGCGCCGACGCGCAGCAGCTGATGATGATGAAGGAGCTGCAGTCGATGAAGGAGCTGATCGAGGAGCGCTTCAACACCCTGTCCTGGCTGGGCCAGGCGCGCCAGGATCCGGTGCAGTCCAACCTGATGCTCAAGCTGATCCGCGCCGGCTACTCGCCCGCGCTGTCGCGCGCGGTGCTGGAGCACCTGCCGGCCGACCTGCCCCCGGCCGAGGCCGTGCGCTGGATGATGGAAGTGCTGGAGCGCAACCTGCGCACCGACGCGCAGGACCAGCCGCTGCACGAGGAAGGCGGCATCTGGGCGCTGGTCGGCCCCACCGGCGTGGGCAAGACCACCACCACCGCCAAGCTGGCGGCGCTGTGCGCGCGCGTGCATGGCCCGGCCAGCGTCGGCCTGATCACGCTGGACACCTACCGCATGGGCGCGCACGAGCAGCTGCGCTCGTATGGCCGCATGCTGGGCGTGGTGGCGCACCTGGCGCACGACCGCGCCGCGCTGCAGGACCTGCTGGGCCTGCTGGCCAACAAGAAGATGGTGCTGATCGACACCACCGGCGTCGCCCCGCGCGACCCGCGCCGGCGCGACCTGCTGGGCGTGCTGGACCTGCCCGGCGTGCGCCGCCTGCTGGTGCTCAACGCAGCCAGCCACGGCGACACCCTGGACGACGTGTTCACCGGCTTCAAGAGCGCCGGCACGCAGCAGGCCATCCTGTCCAAGGTGGACGAGGCGGTGAAGCTGGGCCCTGCCATAGACGCCCTGGTGCGCCACCAGATGGTGCTGCGCGGCGTGACCAACGGCCAGCGCGTGCCCGAGGACTGGGAAGCGGCCAGCGCGCACCGCCTGGTGGCCGCATCGATGCGCGCCAACGTGCGCTCGGCGTTCGACCCGCGCGAGGCCGACCTGAACTTCATCTTCTCGCCGGCCGCGCCGTCGCCGGCCACTGCAGGAGGGCTGGCCGATGTGGCTTGACACCGCCCTGCACCAGGCCGCCGGCCTGCACAGCTTCACGCCCGAGCAGCAGCTGCGGCTGCTGCCCGTGGCCAGCCAGGACGGCGCGGGCAGCATGCCGCTGGAGCTGCTGTGGCAGCTGTGCTCCAGCCTGCAGCGCCTGTCCTACGCCACCGTGGTGCTGGACGGCACCGCGCGCGAGAGCGAACGCGCACCCGGCCTGGCCCAGCTGCTGGCCGGCATGGCCTGGCCCGGCGGCGCAGCGGCGGCCAGCACGTCGCTGGCCGTGGTGCCGGCGGCGCAGGGCCTGGCGCAGCTGGCGCGGCGCGCCCAGCCGGGCGCCCTGGCGCCCCTGGGCACGCTGCTGCGCAGCTATGCGCTGGTGGTGCTGTACGCGCCCGTCGAGCTGCTGGCGCCGCTGCTGCGCGGCAGCGCCAGCGTGCCCCTGGTGCTGATGGGCCCCGCCGCCCAGGGCCTGGTGGGCGCCTACCGCCAGCTCAAGCACCTGGCCCTGCACGCCGGCCCGCCCGCGTGCACGGTGGCCTCCATCCAGCCGCCGGACTCGCGCGCCCCGCTGGCGCAGACCCACGAAGCACTGGCCACGCTGCAGCGCAGCGCGCAAAACCAGCTCGGCCTGCGCACCCACACCACGGCGGTGGCGGCCGGGCGCGCCCCGGACATCCAGCGCCTGGCCTTGCAGTTGCTGGAGAACGCCTGCACCATGGACGCAGTGCCGCCGTTCGCCGGCGCCGCCCTCCTTCAGGACCAGAGCCACTAGCCATGTACACCGCGAAAGGCCAGCTCGACCGGGACGCCATGTTCCACCAGCACCTGCCGCTGGTGCGGCGCATCGCGCACCACATGATCGCCAAGCTGCCGCCCAACGTCGAGCTGGACGACCTGATCCAGGTCGGCATGATCGGCCTGACCGATGCGCTGTCGCGCTACGAAGTGGCGCAGGGCGTGCAGTTCGAGACGTTTGCCAGCCAGCGCATCCGCGGCGCCATGCTCGACGAGCTGCGCGGCGGCGACTGGATGAGCCGCAGCTCGCGCAAGAGCCAGAAGGACATCGAGCAGGCGCTGCGCCGCGCCGAGCAGCGCCTGGGGCGCAGCCCCCTGGAGTCCGAGATCGCGGACGAGCTGGGCATGGAGCTGGCCGACTACCAGGGCCTGCTGAGCAAGGTGCGCGGCACGCAGCTGGTCTACCTGGAGGACATGCACCAGGGCAGCGATGACGACGAGGGCTTCCTGGACCGCCACGTCGCCGACGAAGGCGCCGACCCGATGGCGCTGCTGCGCGACCAGCGCCTGCGCAGCTCGCTGGTGGCCGCCATCGGGGCCCTGCCCGAGCGCGAGCAGCACATCATGGGCATGTACTACGAGCACGACATGAACCTCAAGGAGATCGCCGCCGTGCTGGGCGTCACCGAATCGCGCATCTGCCAGCTGCACAGCCAGGCGATCGCGCGGCTGCGCACGAAGATGAGAGCGCATTAGGGGCAACCCCCTGAGCCGCTACGCGGCCTCCCCCTTCTCTGGCGCGCGCTTGCAGCGCGCTGGGCAGGGGGACGACGCCACTGGACCGGCGGAGCCGGATCCACGGCGTCTGCTGGCGTTCTGCGCGCTCGCCGCTGGGCGTGGCGAGGGGCGCAGCGCTGCGTCCCTGTCTGCCGCATTGACGCTGCTAGCGCGCCTCGGTGGAGGAGTTTTCGCTCGTTTTAGGTCAAATAGCGCTTTCGCCCGCACGGGATCCGGGCCGAGCGCTATTGTTTTTGCGTGCCAGCGGGTGGGCAGGGATATTGCGGGCTGCGCCGCGGGTTTTGCGTCAAGAAGGCGCTTTGCCGGCGCCAGTCAAGGGTAACGCGCTCTCATTTTCGAAGCAAATCAGCCGGGCGCGCGGTAGATGCGGGCGGCGTTGCTGGCGGGGCCGCCGTAGGTCACCGCGTCCACCGGCGGCAGCAGCGCGGCCGCCTGCTGCTGGGTGAGCGCCAGCACGCGCGCGAGCTGGTCGCGCAGCTGGGCCAGCTGGCGGGCGATGGCCTGGATGCGCTCGGGGTCGCTGGCCGGGGCGGCGGCCAGTGCGGCGGCGGCCTGGCGCAGGGCCTGGGCCCCGTGCTCGAAACCCATGGGATCAGAGGACAGCAGCGCAGCCTGCAGCTCCTGCAACTGCGCCTCGATGAGGGAAAGGGGATCCTGCGCGGCCATGCGGGCAGTCTAGGGCAGGACGAGGGCGGGAGCGGGGGGACAGACAGGCCCGGCGGCGCGGCCTGCCGTCAGCCCTGCGACGAGCGCGACAGCGTCTCGTAGGCGTTGGACAGCAGCTTGTCGGCCACCGCTTCGGCATCGACGCGGAAGGTGCCGCTCTCGATGGCGGACTTGATGGCCTTGACCTTGGCGGCATTGAAGTCGCCCGCGCTGCGGCCGACGTCGGCAGCGCGCGCGGCGCTGGACAGCGTGACCGGCACGCCGCTCGCGGCAGCAGCGCCGCTGGCGGCGCGCGCCGTGCCCTGGGCGGCGGCCTCGGCGGCGGGAGCGGGCGCAGCAGCCTTGGCCTGCTGGCGGGCAGCAGCGGCTTGCGCCGAACGCGCGTTCGCAAGATCCGGATTGTTGCCTGTGACTTTCATCGCTCTCTCCACCACCCCGAGGATGGGGCCAGTGGCCAGTTATTCGACCACCCGAGGGCAAACTTTAGGGCCAACGTCGCGAAAAAGGCTCACAACGCCGCCTGTATCGTCCCATCATCCTGAACAATCCCCCCAATGATCCGGCCATTGGACATGCGGATGCGCACATTCTGTCCGGCCGCACCCGCCGTCAGCGCCTGGCCGGACGAGGTCACGGCGTAGCCCGGGCCCTGCGCCACCACGCGCACCGGGGCACCGGCCTTGAACAGCTCGGGCGCACGCACCATGCCCTGGCGCAAGGCCTGGCCGGGCACTAGTGCGCGCGTCGCGGTCTGGCCGATCCAGGCGTCCTGCTGGGCCAGGATGGTGGCCGGCTCGGCCGCCCAGTCCACTTCGGCCTGGATGGCGTCGGCGGGCGCGAGCGCGCTGCCCGCCGCCACCGGGCCGGCCAGCACCCAGGCCGGGCCGAAGGCCTTGACCGTGATGGGCAGGAAGACATTCCAGCGCGTGGCGCCCTGCACGCAGCGCAGCCCCAGGCGCGCGCGGCCCCACAGGCGCGTGCCGGCGGGCAGGTAGGGCTCGACGCGCTCGCACGGCGCCAGGCGCAGGCGCGGGTCGAGCGCGCCTACCTCCACCTCCATGCGCAGCGCCAGCGCGCCGCCAGCCTGCGCCTGCGCCAGCGCCTCGTCCACCCAGCGCTGCGACAGGGCGCTCAAGTCCTCCAGGCCCGCCGCCGCCGGGGCGGGCGCGGCGCCGCCAGGCTGCTGCGCCTGCGCCCCCAGGGCGGCGCAGGCCAGCGCCAGGCCGGCCAGCATGCAGCGCAGGGGCGGGAGGAAGGGGGAGGTAGTGGACATGGCGGGGCTTTCGGCAACCCGGCAGGCGGCCTGCCGCGGGGGCTTTTCACGCCTGCCAATGTAGGCGCCGCGCGGCCCGCGCATGCCGCGAACAGCGGGCGGATTGCCGCGCTCTTCGCGCCTTCGGCCAACCGGGCGATTTCCATAATCGCTGCACGCCCCAGGCCCTTTCCACGGGCCCCGGACGGCCCCCAATTTTTCGCCGCCCCCCACCGACCAAGGCCCCCATGCTCGACAAGCTGACCCAGCGAATGGAACTGCACGGCAACGCGCTGCTGCTGCGCTCCGAACGCCAGCGCACCATCGCGAGCAACATCGCCAACGCCGACACGCCCGGCTACGTGGCGCGCGACTTCAAGTTCGCCGACGCCATGCGCGCGGTAGCCGCCAGCCAGGGCGCGGCCGCCAGCCCCATGCGCCGCGCCAGCACCACCGATGCGCGCCACATCCCGCTGCCCACCGCCGGCGGCGAGCTGGGCAGCCGCGCCAGCACGCTGGGCTACGCCATGCAGTCGCAGCCCAGCCTGGACAACAACAGCGTGGACATGGACCGCGAGCGCGCCACCTTCGTGGACAACGCGGTGCGCTACGAGGCCACGCTGCGCTTCATCAACGGCGAGGCCAAGACCATGCTCAGCGCCATCCAGGGCCAGTAAGGCGGCCTGACCAGGAGCCCATCCCATGTCGATGTTTTCCATCTTCAACGTCTCGGGCAGCGCCATCAGCGCGCAGTCGCAGCGCCTGAACGTGGTCGCCAGCAACCTGGCCAACGTGGACGCCGTGGCCGGCCCGGACGGCCAGGCCTACAAGGCGCGCCAGGTCGTCTTCCAGACCGCGCCCATGGGCGGCGATGCCTCGGCCGGCGTGCGCGTGGCCGCCATCCAGGAAAACGACCTGCCCGGCCGGCGCGTGCACGACCCGGCCAACCCGCTCGCCGACGCCGAAGGCTACGTGACGCATTCCAACGTGAACGCGGTCGAGGAGATGGTCAACATGATCTCGGCCTCGCGCTCCTACCAAAACAACGTCGAGGTCATGAACACGGCCAAGGCGCTGCTGCTCAAGACCCTCCAGATGGGACAGTGACCATGATCCTCACCCCCGTGGGCTCAAGCCCCGCCGTGCACGAAGGCCCCTCGGCGAACAACACCGACCCGGCGGCCATGCAGGACCGCTTCCTGAAACTGCTGGTCGCGCAGCTGAACAACCAGGACCCCATGAACCCCCTGGACAACGCGCAGATGACCACGCAGATGGCGCAGATCAACACCGTCACCGGCCTGCAGACGCTGAACCTGACCATGCAGACCATGGCCGAGCAGTTCTCGGCCATGCAGCAGATCCAGGGCATCTCGCTGATCGGCCGCTCGGTGCTGACCGAGGGCGACCGCCTCACCGTGGGCGAGGGCAACCAGGCGCACGGCGCCTTCGAGCTCGCCGGCGCCGCCACCAGCGTCAAGGTCGAGGTGGTCACGCCCGGCGGCGTGGTGGTGGACACCGTCGAGATGGGCGCGCAGGAAAAAGGCCGCCAGGACTTCGCCTGGGACGCCAGCCGCTACAGCGGCGACAAGTCGCAGCTGCGCTTTCGCGTCAGCGCCAGCAACAAGGACGCGGCCGTGGGCGCCACGGCGCTCATGCAGTCCAAGGTGGCGGGCACCGCCACGCAGGCCGGCGCGCTGACCCTCACCCTGGCCAACGGCCAGACCGTTCCCTACGCCAAGGTGCGCGGCGTGGTCTGACGCCCCACCCCCTCAACCACGCATCGCACGCACACCAGGAGCACACCATGGGTTTCCAGCAAGGCCTGTCGGGCCTGAACGCCTCGGCCAAGAACCTCGACGTCATCGGCCACAACATCGCCAACGCCAACACCACCGGCTTCAAGGCCTCGCGCGCCGAGTTCTCGGCCCTGGTGGCCTCGGCCATCGGCACCTCGGGCAGCAGCAACGTGGGCATCGGCGTTGAGACCGCCGCCGTCGCCCAGCAGTTCGACCAGGGCAGCCTGAGCATCACCGGCAACAGCCTGGACGTGGCCATCAACGGCAACGGCTTTTTCTCGCTGCGCATGCCCGACGGCACGCCGGCCTATACCCGCGCGGGCAACTTCAAGCTCGACGAGGCCGGCCACATCATCACCAACGGCGGCGCCCGCGTGATGGGCGTGCCGGTGAACCCGACCACCGGCGAGGCGCTGCGCGGCGCCGACCCGGTAGCCATGCAGCTGCCCACCGGCTCGCCCATCGCCGCCAAGGAAACGCGCCTGATCAGCGCCTCGTTCAACCTGGACGCGCGCGCCAAGGACGCCGCCGGCAACCCCACGGCCGTACCGCCGATTCCCGCCACGCCGCGCGCCACCTACGGCACCTCGGTGAACGTGTACGACAGCCAGGGCGTGGCCACGCCGGTGACGCTGTACTTCATGAAGACGGCCAACGCCAACGAGTGGGGCGTGTACACCACGCTGGACGAGACCGCGCAGCCCACCGGCACGCCGCCCTTCACCGTCACGTTCGACAACGCCGGCAAGATCACCGGCCCCACTGCGCAGCATCCCTACAGCGCCGTCAGCACGCCGGGCTTCTACCTGGCCAACGTGCTGCCCACCAACAACCCCAACCTGACCGGCCCGCTGGACAACCAGACCGACCCCATGAACCACCCCAGCGTCACCGACGCGGGCATCTTCCTGGACCTGGGGGCGGTCACGCAGTTCGGCACCAAGTTCGCCGTCTCCGACCTGACGCAAAGCGGCTACGCCTCGGGCTCGCTGACCGGCGTGACCATCGCCGACGACGGCAAGATCATGGCGCGCTACTCCAACGGCGTGTCGCGCGCCGAGGGGCAGCTCACCCTGGCGTCGTTTCGCAACACGCAGGGGCTGACGGCGCTGGACGGCAACAACTGGGTGGCCACGGCCTCATCCGGGCCGGCCGTCATGGGCAATGCCGGCGAGGGCAACTTTGGCTCGCTGCGCTCGGGCGCGCTGGAGGAATCCAACGTCGACCTGACGGCCGAGCTGGTCAACATGATGACCGCCCAGCGCGCCTACCAGGCCAACGCGCAGACCATCAAGACGCAGGACCAGGTGCTCTCCACGCTGGTGAATCTGAGATGACCCCCCTGAGCGGCTGCGCCGCTTCCCCCCTTCTCTCGCGCTGCGCGCGGGAGGGGGGGACGCCGCCAGCGCGGCGGGGCGGCCCTTGCGCGGCGGCCCGCGCTTCGGTCGCGCCAGCATCCAATGCTGCAGGCAGCGCGCAGCACGGTAAGTCACTGAAGGGAAAGACCCGCCATGGACCGCATCATCTACACCTCCATGACCGGCGCCGGCGCCGCCGCGCAGCGCCAGGCGGTGCTGGCCAACAACCTGGCCAACGCCTCCACGGCGGGCTTTCGCGCCGAAATGTCCAACTTCCGCTCGGTGCCGCTGTCGGGCAGCGGCGCGACCACGCGCGTGTTCGCGCTGGAAGCGACCAGCGGCCACGTCGAGACCGCCGGCCCCGCGCAAACCACCGGCCGGCCGCTGGACGCCATGGCCGAGGGCAATGCCTGGTTCGCCGTGCAGGGCCTGGACGGCACCGAGAGCTACACCCGCGCCGGGCACTTCGAGGTCTCGCCCGCCGGCCAGCTGGTCACGCCCAACGGCCAGCCGGTGCTGTCCGACGGCGGCGCACCCATCGACGTGCCGCCAGGCGCCGAGGTGTCGCTGGGCGCCGACGGCACCGTCACCGCGCGCGTGGCCGGCCAGCCGCCGCAGCCCGCCGGGCGCCTGAAGCTCGCCACGCCCACCGCCGCCGACCCCTTGAAGCGCGGCGACGACGGCGCCTTTCGCAGCGCCAGCGGCGAGCCGCTGCCATCCGACCCGAACGCGCGCCTGCGCTCCGGCGTGCTGGAGGGCTCCAACGTCAACCCGGTCGAATGCATGGTCGGGATGATCGCCGCCGCGCGCCAGTTCGAGCAGCAGATGCGCCTTTTGTCCACCGCCGAGAGCAGCGACAAGAGCGCCGCGCAGCTCTTGAACCTGAACGGCTGAGCAGCCGCCTAAAGGACCACCGCCATGATGAATTCCCTGTGGATCGCCAAGACCGGCATGAGCGCCCAGCAGACCCAGCTGGACGTGATCTCGCACAACCTGTCCAACGTCTCCACCACCGGCTACAAGCGCAACAGCGCGATGTTCCAGGACCTGATCTACCAGAACCTGCGCCAGGTGGGCGCGCAGACCACGGAAGAAAACCAGCTGCCCACCGGCCTGCACCTGGGCCTGGGCGTGAACGTGGTGGCCACCAGCCGCAACTTCACGCAGGGCAGCCTGCAGCAGTCGGGCAACAGCCTGGACGTGGCCATCGACGGCAACGGCTTCTTCGAAGTCACGCTGCCCGACGGCACCCAGGGCTACACGCGCGACGGCTCGTTCAAGCTGGACTCGCAGGGCCGGCTGGTCACGGGCGGCGGCCTGCCCATGGCGCCAGGCATCACCGTGCCGCCCAATACCAAGAGCATCAGCATCGCCGAGAACGGCACCGTGAGCGCCGTGCTGGACGGCAACCCGCAGCCCCAGCAACTCGGGCAGCTGGCCATGGCCAGCTTCGTCAACTCCGCCGGCCTGCAGCCGGTGGGGCAGAACCTGTACCGCGAATCGGCGGCATCCGGCCCGCCGCAGCAGGGCCAGCCCGGCACCAACGGGCTGGGTGTGGTCAAGCAGGGTTTCCTGGAGAACTCCAACGTCAACGTGGTCGAGGAGCTGGTGTCCATGATCCAGACGCAGCGCGCCTACGAGATGAATTCCAAGGCCATCCAGACCAGCGACCAGATGCTGGCCAAGCTGGCCCAGCTGTGAACCCGAGGCAAACCGCCATGAACGCCCCGCTCCGCTCGCGCGCCTTCCCGTCCCTCCTGCGCCTGGCCGCCGGCGCCCTGGCCGCGCTGCTGGCCGCCGGCTGCGCCAGCGTCAACCCGCCCCCGCCGGTGGACGTGCTGCCCACCCAGCCGCCGCTGGTGGAGCCGCGCCCCGTGGCGCGCGGGCCGGCCACCGGCAGCCTGTACTCCGCCGCCAGCTACCGCCCCGGCTTCGAGGACCCGCGCGCGCGCTTCGTGGGCGACCTGGTGACCATCGAGATCCTGGAGAAAATCGACGCCAAGCAGGGCAGCAAGTCCAACCTGGACCGCAAGTCCGGCGCCGCCGGCGGCATCACCGGCCTGCCCATCCTGCCGACCAAGCTGGTGGGCAAGATCGCCGACCACTCCAAGATAGGCGCCGAGTACGGCAGCAACTTCAAGGGCAGCGGCGACACCTCCAGCAGCAACGAGTTCAAGAGCTTCATCACCGCCATCGTCACCGAGGTGTTGCCCAACGGGCACCTGGTCATCACCGGCGAGAAGCAGGTGGGCGTGAACCGCAGCGTGGACGTGCTGCGCTTTTCCGGCCTGGTCGATCCGCGCAACCTGCGCCGCGGCGCCGACGGCCATGCCGGCAGCACCATCGACTCGCGCTACGTGGCCAACGTGCGCGTGGTCTCGCGCGGCCTGGGCGAGCAGGCCGAGGCACAGGCCGTGGGCTGGCTGGCGCGTGCCTTCAACGCGGTGACGCCGTTCTGACCGAGAATCAAAAAGTTACAGACCTGGAGGACTCCCATGCACAAACGTATCCCCCTGGCCGCTGGCGCCTGCCTGCTGGCGCTTGCCGGACTGGCGCAGGCCCAGGCCACGCCCACCACCCCCACGCCGCCCGCCTACAAATACGCGGTCAGCGTGAGCATCACGGTGCCGGCCAACTCGGCCGGCTCGATCGCCTCCAAGGACAAGACGCAGCCGACCTCGACGCGCTTTTCGCCCTGCAGCAGCGCGTCCGACCAGCTACTGTTCACCGTCAAGTACGACGCCGGCAAGGACGCGAACAGCCTGCAGAACACCTACGTCATCTTCCACCGCCAGGACAGCTTCTTCCCGCTGGTGCGCCGGGGGCTGAACAACGTCACGGCGCCGTTCTTCAAGGCCTACGCCGACCCCTCCAACATCGACCGGACCGACGCCTACACGCTGGCGGCCAACAACCTGGGCGGCCTGAAGACCGAGAACCTGCTGGGCGGCGAGCTGCCCGTGGAGGGCCTGGCCAGCGGCATCTGGATGGTCACCGCCATCGTCGCGCCGGCGGCCACGGTGGACTTCGACAAGCCGTCCACCTGGAGCGCCTGGGACACGGCGACCTTCATGCTGGGCAAGCCGTGGACCGGAACGCAAAACGCCACCTGCTCGTGAGCCCGGCGCCCTGGCTGCGCAGCGCCGCGGCCCTGCTGGCGCTGCTGTGCCTGGCGGCGCTGGCGCGCGCGCAGGATTTCCGCGAGCCGGCCGCGCAGACCTTCACCGTCTGGCCCAACATCCCGGTCATCCGCGCGGCCGACCTGGCCGACTACGAGGCCGACCGGAAAATCTTCGCCGACCTGCACGCGGACAAGGCCGATCCGGCCAAGATCAGCGCCGCGCTGGCCGCCATCGACGGCCTGCAGGCGCACCACGAGCGCCGCGCCATGGCGCAGCTGGGGCGCAGCGTGAACACCCAGCTGATCGCCGAGCTCGACCAGCTGGCGCGCGGCAACCGCCTGGCCCGCCCGAAGCTGCGCTTCGACTTCTCCGAGATCACGCCCGAGGAGCTGCAGGCCCCCACGCCGCCGGCCGAACTGAAGGCCCGGGCGGCGCGCATCCAGCTCGCCGCCTACATCACCTACACCCGGCTGGAGGGCAACCTGGTGCAGGCCACGGCGACGCTGGTCAAGCTCGCCAGCGGCGCCTCGCAGAGCTTTGGCGTCACGGCGCCGGCGGCGCTGCTGGCGCAGGCGCTGGCGCGCGAGCTGTTCGACTACTTCGAGGGCACCCGCTTCGGCCAGCCGCGCCCCGTGCTGCCCGCGCTGCAATGGCTGCCCGCTGCGCCTGGGCATGCCGACCAGCTGGTCGCGCGCGACGCCGCGCTGGCCTGGTGCCAGGCCCAAGGCGCGCAGCTGCCCACGGCCGAGCAGCTGCAGGCGGCGCAGGCGGCGGGCTTCCATGGCGGCGGCGTGGCGCTGCGCCCTGCCGGGGTGTACCACGTGCAGTCGGGCCTGTACGACCTGACCACGGCTGCAGCCGGCGCCGGTGCGCTGCGCGCCAACCACCTGGGCAGCGTGCCCAACGCCAGCTACTACTGCGTGCGCCAGCCCGAGCCCGCCGCCGCCCCGGTGCGCACGGCACGCCAGCGCAAGTGACCGGGGGGCCCTGCGCGGGCCCTGCCGGGCGGGCGCACAACAGCCGATAAGCCCGCCATCCCCCCGCCTTATCCGCGCATTGCCGGGCGGGGCCGCCTTGGACAATCGCAGGCATGAAGTCCCTGCCCTTTCCCGTCCACCTGCTCAAGGCCGCAGCGCTGGCGCTGGCGGCACTGGCATGTGCCCTGCCGGCGCACGCGCTGCGCATCAAGGAGATCGCCGCCGTGCAGGGCGTGCGCAGCAACCAGCTGTCGGGCTACGGCCTGGTGGTGGGGCTGGACGGCACGGGCGACCAATCCACGCAGATGCCGATCACCGCGCAGGCCATGGCCAACTACCTGCAGCAGATGGGCATCTCGCTGCCGCCCGGCACCAGCGTGCCGCAGCTGAAGAACGTCGCCACCGTGGTGGTGACGGCCGAGCTGCCGGCGTTCGCGCGGCCGGGCCAGCACATCGACGTGTCGGTGTCCTCCATCGGCAACGCCAAGTCGCTCAAGGGCGGCACGCTGATCGCCACGCCGCTGCGCGGCGCCGACGGCGAGATCTACGCCCTGGCACAGGGCAACCTGGTGGTGGGCGGCGCGGGCGCATCGGCCGGCGGCTCCAAGGTGCAGGTCAACCACCTGAGCGCCGGGCGCATCCCCGAGGGCGCGCAGGTCGAGCGCAGCGTGCCTACGCCGCTGCACGGCGGCGAAACCATCACGCTGAACCTTTCCGCCACCGATTTCCAGGCCGCGCGCAAGGTGGCGCTGGCCATCAACGCCCGCGTGGGCCAGGACGCGGCCACGGCGCTGGACGGCCGCACGGTGCAGGTGCGCGCCCCGCTGGATCCCGGCGCGCGCGTGAACTTCATCGCCGAGCTGGAAGAGCTGCAGCTGCCCGACTCGACCCCCGCCGCCAAGGTGGTCATCAACGCGCGCACCGGCTCCATCGTGCTGAACCAGGCCGTCACGCTGGGCCCCTGCGCCATCGCGCACGGCAACCTGTCCATCGTCATCAGCAGCACGCCGGTCATCAGCCAGCCCAACCCGCTGTCGCGCGGCCAGACGGTGGTGGCGCAAAAGAGCGACATCTCCATCCAGGCCGACGCCGGCAAGGTCATGCAGGTGCCGGCCTCGCCGCAGCTGGCCGACGTGGTGCGCGCCCTCAACACCCTGGGCGCCACGCCGCAGGACCTGCTGGCCATCCTGCAGGCCATCAAGGCCGCCGGCGCGCTGAACGCCGAACTCGAGGTGATCTGATGAGCCTGTCGGCCTCGCTCCCCCTGACCGGCAGCACCGCCGCGCTGGCCCCCCGCCAGGCACTGGCGGCGGACAGCCGCAGCCTGGGCAACCTCAAGGCGCAGGCGGCGCAGGGCGGGCAGGAGCAGCGCGGCGCCACGCAGGAGGCGGCCAGGCAGCTGGAATCGCTGTTCATGCGCGAGCTGATCAAGAGCATGCGCGAGGCGACCATGAAGTCCGGCCTGCTGGAGGGCGCCGAGGGCAACCTGGCCAGCGACCTGATGGACCAGCAGCTGTCGGTGCAGATGTCCGGCCGCCCGGGCGGCCTGGCCGAGGCCATCCAGCGCCAGCTGGCGCGCCAGCTGGGCGACGCCGGCGCCGCGCCCGCGCTGGCGCCCGGCGCCACGCTGCGCCTGGACGCGCAGCAACGGCGCGCACCCGCCCGCGCCGACGACCCGCGCGCACCCGCGCCGCGCGGCAAGGAGGACTTCGTGCAGGGCCACCGCGCCGCCGCCGAGGCCGTGGCGCGCGAGAGCGGCATCCCGGCCAGCTTCATGCTGGGCCAGGCCGGCCACGAGACCGGCTGGGGCAGGAGCGAGATCCGGCACAAGGACGGCAGCAACTCGTTCAACCTGTTCGGCATCAAGGCCGGCAGCGGCTGGACGGGCAAGGTGGCCGAGATCACCACCATCGAATACATCGCCGGCCAGCCGCGCAAGGTGACGGCCCGGTTCCGCGCCTACGACTCGTATGCCGACTCGTTCCGCGACTACGCGCGCCTGATGACCGAGAACCCGCGCTACGAAAAAGCCCTGGCCAAGACCCATTCGGCGCAGGCCTGGGCCACCGAGCTGCAAAAGGCCGGCTACGCCACCGACCCGCAGTACGCGAGCAAATTGAGCCGTGCCATCCAGAGCACGCTGGCCGTGGCGCGCGCGCCGGCGGCCGGCCAGCTGGCGCCGGGCATCCAGGCCTGAGCGCCGCCACCACCCGCCACCCGATACCGCCACCATGAGCCTGCTGAACGTCGGCGCCCGCGCCCTCCTCGCCAACCAGGTCGCCCTGCAGACGACGGGGCACAACATTGCCAACGTCAACACCGCCGGCTACTCGCGCCAGAGCGTGGTCATGCAGACCGTGCCGGGGCAATTCACCGGCTCGGGCTACATCGGCAAGGGCGTGGAGGTCGCCACCATCCTGCGCAACCACAACGAGCTGCTGACGCGCCAGGCGGCGGCCGCGCAGGCGGTGCAGGCGGCCGACGCCACGCGCGCCGAGCGCGTGTCGCAGATGCAGGACGTGTTCGGCGGCGGCAAGAGCGGCCTGGGCGCGGCCATCACCGACATGCTGAACTCGCTGGGCGACGTGATCGCCGCGCCCACCGACCTCACCTCGCGCACCGTCACGCTCACGCGCATGGACGAGATGGCCGCGCGCATGCGCACCTCGTCCGAGCAGCTGCAGCAGGTGGCGTATTCGGTGGCCGAGCAGCTCAAGACCGACGTGGTGCGCGTCAACCAGCTGGCCGCGGGCATCGCCGACGTGAACGAGCAGATCGCGCGCGTCAAGGGCAACGGCCAGACGCCCAACGACCTGCTGGACCGGCGCGACCAGCTGATACGCGAGCTGAACCAGTACGTGCAGACCACGCAGATCCCGGCCGACGACGGCAGCGTGGGCGTGTTCGTGGGCGGCAGCCAGACGCTGGTGCTGGGCGCCAACGCCGCCCGGCTGTCGGTGGGCGAGTCGCAGCTGTTCCCGGGCAGCCAGCGCCAGACCCTGTACTTCAACCCCCCCGGCGCCCAGCCCGTGGAGCTGAACGAGGACATGCTGGGCGGCGGCCAGACGGCCGGCCTGCTGCGCTTTGCCAACCAGGACCTGACCGAGGGCCGCAACCTGCTGGGGCGGCTGGGGCTGTCCATAGGCAGCGCGCTGAACTACCAGCAGCAAATGGGCCTGACGCTGGACGGCCAGCCCGGCCCGGCGCTGTTCTCGCTGCCCGCCAGCGTGCCCGGCGCCACCAGCGGCGCGGCCGTGGGCCGCATCGACCTGGGCGACCCCACCAAGTTCACGCCCGCGCGCTTTGCCGCCTCCGACTACGAGGTGCACTTCGGCACCACACCCCCGGCCGGCGTGGTCACGCGCCTGTCGGACGGCCGCACCACCACCTTCACCGACCTGAACGACCTGCGCGCGCGCCAGATCGACGGGCTCACGTTCGACTTCAGCGTGCCCGGCAACGCGGGCGAACGCGTGCTGCTGCAGCCCTTTGCCGGCGCCGCCACCAACGTGCAGATGCGCGTGACCTCGCCGCGCGACCTGGCCGCCGCCAACCCGGTGAACGCCGCCATGGGCAGCGCCAACGGCGGCTCGCTGCAATTGATGGGCCTGAAAGGCACCGGCCTGGCCTGGAATGCCGCCGCCGTGCCCGCGCCGCGCGTGGAGAGCACCGGCGCGGTGCATCCGCCCGCGCCCGGCACCGGTGTGGTGCTGACCTTCGCCGGCAACGGCACCTTCACCCTGGCCGGCAACGCCGCCGCGCCGCTGGACATGGGCGCCAGCCCGCCCGCGCTGCTGGCCGGCCCGCCGTATGCCTACACGCCCGGCCAGGCCATCCACGTCGATGGCTGGGCCATCACGCTGCAGGGCAGCCCCAAGGCGGGCGACAGCGTCACCGTGGGCAATGCGCTGGACCCGCAGTACGGCGACATCCGCACCCGCAACGCCGGCAACGCCAGCGCCCTGGCCGCCCTGCGCGACGCGAAGATGTTCGACGAGGCCAGCCTGTCCGACGGCTACGCCAGCCTCATGGCGCAGGTGGGCACGCGCACGCAAAGCGCGCTGTACGCGGCCCACCTGTCCGAATCCGTGGCCGGCAACCTGGAGGCCAGCCGCACGGCGGTCTCGGGCGTCAACCTGGACGAGGAGGCGGCGCGGCTGATCCAGTACCAGCAGGCCTACCAGGCCTCGGCCAAGATGCTGCAGGTGGCGCAGACCATCTTCGACAACCTGATCCAGACCATGGGCCGCTGACCCAGGCACGGGGGAACATCCAGATGACCACCTTCCAGCGCGTGGCCACGGCCAACATGTACGACAGCGCCCTGCGCAACCTGGCCAGCCGGCAGAAATCGGTCGCCGACCTGCAGGAAAACCTCACGGCCGGCAAGCGCGTGGTGCGCGCCAGCGACGACCCGGTCGCCGCCGCGCAGGCCGAGCGCGCGCTCACGCGCATCAGCCGCATCCAGTCCGAGCAGCGCCAGCTGGACGTGCAGCGCGGCGCCATGGCGCTGGCCGAGTCCACCCTGGGCGACGCCGTGGGGCTGGTGCAGGAGATGCGCCAGCTGATCGTCGGCGCCGGCAACGGCACGCTCAAGCCCGAGGACCGCAAGACCTTCGCCAACCAGCTGCAGAGCCTGCGCGAGCAGCTGACCGAGACCATCAACCGCAAGGACACCAACGGCATGCCGCTGCTGGGCGCCCTGGGCAGCAGCCTGCAGCCGTTCGCCGGCCCGCTGCTGGCCGGCCCCGACTACCGCTTCGACGGGCTGCCCGGCCAGGCCGGCAGCAGCGGCCCGGGCATCGCCACCGCGCTGGACGGCCACGCCGCGCTGATGTTCGATGCGGTGCGCGACGGCGTCTATGGCGCCAGCGTGGCGCGCGCCCCCGGCAGCACCCTGGTCACCAGCGCCGTGACCACGCCCGCCAGCGGCCGCGCGGCGCTGGCGGGCGCCGGCTATGAGCTGACCGTCAACAGCGTGGCCACCGTCGGCAACGCCACCCAGGTCAGCTACAGCCTGACGCGCAACGGCGCGCCCGCAGGCGGCCCCTTCACCGCCAGCGCCATTACCGGCCAGCCCATCCCCATCGAGATCCAGGAGGGCCTGCCGGCCGCCACCGTCATGAAGTTCGACCTGACCGGCATGCCGGCCGGCGGCGACGTGGTCAGCCTGGCGCCCAGCTCCAGCCTGATGGGCACCTTGGACGCCGCCATTCGCGGCATCGCCGGCGCTGGCGACACCGCCGCCGCCGCGCAGGCCGTCGGCCAGGCGCTGGCGGGCATAGACAGCGGCATGGAGCAGCTGCACAACCTGCGCGGCTACGCCGGCGAGCTGCTCAACCGCGCCGACCGCATCGGCAGCGACCAGGAAGGCCGCGCCGTCCAGCTGGAGGCCGACCGCTCGCGCGCCGAGGACCTGGACATGGTCAAGGGCATCTCGGACTTCCAGAACGCGCACGTGGGCTACCAGGCGGCGCTGCAGTCCTACGCCCAGGTGCAGCGCATGACGCTGCTGGACTACATGCGCTGACGCAGCGCCCCGCCGGGCCGCAGGCCCCGGCCACGGCCCCGGCGGCGCTGGCGCCACAATCGCGCTGTTCGTTCACCCCCTCCTGGCACCCGCCCTCCCCATGGTCCAATCCGTCCTCGGCAGTCTGGTACTGGGCTACCGCCCCCTGTGGAATGCCGCCCGCCGCCTGGCCGGCGTGCAGCTGTACCTGCACGGCGAAGGCAGCGCGCGCGTTGACGCCGCGCACCTGCTGCGCACGCTGCAGGAGATGTGGAGCGCCAGCTCGCCGCCGCTGCTGCTGTCGCCGCGCACGCCGCTCCTGCTGGCCGAGCTGCTGCAGCACGCGCCGCGCGGCGCGCCCTGGATCGCCGTGCCCGGCCCGTGGCTGGCCGAGCCCGGGCTGCACGCGCTGGCGCAGGGCGCCCACGCGCGCGGGCTGCGCCTGGTGTGGCTGGGCGAGCTGGACGCGCTGCCGGACACCGACACCGCGCGCCTGTTCGACAACAGCCTGCTGCGCCTGTCGGCCGGCGACGCGGTGCAGGCCCTGCAGGCGGCGCGCGGCGCCGGCGCCGCCGCACCGCGCCCGCGCCACAACCCCGTCATCCGCGGGCAGATGTACGAAGGCGTGGCCAGCCGCGCGTTGCTGGCCCACTGCCTGGACCAGAGCGGCGCGCTGGCCGTCGCCGGCTGGCCGGTGGAGGACGTGCTGCACAGCCTGCGCCACCTGGGCGCCCGGCCGGCGCGCGAGGTGGTGCAAAAGCTGCTCAAGGCGATCGACGAGGAGCAGTCCATCGACCGCTTCGAGGACATCCTGAGCGAGGACCCGGTGCTGGCCTACCGCTTCCTCACGCACATCAACTCCGCCGCCATGGGGCTGCGCACCGGCGTCGATTCGCTGCGCCGCGGCCTGCTGGTGCTGGGCTACGGCACGCTGTCGCGCTGGCTGGCCGAGCAGCTGCCGCACGCCGCCACCGAGGACGAGCTGGAGCCCATCCGCCAGACCATGGTGCTGCGCGCGCGCGTCACCGAGCACCTGCTGGACGCCGGCGACGGCAAGGAGCTGCGCCGCGAGGTGTATCTGTGCGGCCTGTTCTCGCAGCTCGACGAGCTGCTGCGCGAGCCGCTGGGCAGCGCACTGCGCCGCCTGCCGCTGTCCGAACGCGTGTACAACGCCATCGTGCTGCGCACCGGCCCCTATGCCCCCAGCCTGGAGGTCGCCTGCGCGCTGGAGGACAGCGATCCACACGCCATCGTGCAGCTGTGCGAGACGCACGAGCTGACCCTGGAACACGTCAACCGCGCGCTCTTGCGCGTGCTGTCCGAACTCGTGGTGGAACGCCCCGCCCGGCCCTGAGAGCCCTCTTGGGCTCCCGCCCGAAGGCCGCCTGCCCGCAGCATCCAGGGACTTGCTGCTATAAGTTTTATTGGGGTCAGATTCCAATTTCCCGGACTTAATTGGAATCTGACCCCCATTGTTGAAGGAAGGAACCGCCATGCCCGCCGCCCTGCCCCGTACCGCCCTGTGCCAGCTGCTCGACTGCCGGTTGCCGATCATCGCCGCCGGCATGGGCGGGGTGGCGCGGTCGGAGCTGGTGGCGGCGGTGAGCGCGGCCGGGGCTTTTGGCTTCCTGGGCATGGTGCGCGAGCCCCTGGCGCTGATCGAGCGCGAGGTGGCGGCCGTGCGCGCTGCCGGCCACACGCGCTTTGGCGTGAACCTGATCCCGGCCGGCACGCAGGCAGCGCTGCTGGCCTCGCAGGTGGACCTGTGCATCGCCCTGCAGGTGCCGGTGGTGGGCCTGTTCTGGGATGTCGATGCCGCCGTGGTGGCGCGGCTGCGGGATGCCGGCGTCGTCGTGGTGCACCAGGTGGGATCGGCACGCCATGCCCTGGAGGCGCAGGCGGCCGGCGCGCAGGCGCTGATCGCGCAGGGGGTGGAGGCTGGCGGCCACGTGCACGGCAGGCAGCCGCTGGCCGAGGTGCTGGCCGAGACCCTGGCGCTGGCCGAGGTGCCGGTGGCCGCCGCCGGCGGCCTGGCGGACGGGCGCGACGTGGCGCGCGTGCTGCACCAGGGCGCGCAGGCCGCCGTGCTGGGCACGGCCTTCATCGCCACGCACGAATCGTTTGCGCACGACCTGCACAAGCAGCGCCTGCTGGCCGCCGGCAGCGGCGACACGGTGCTGACCGAGGACTTCCACATCAACTGGCCGCCGCACGCGCCGGTGCGCGTGCTGGCCAGCGCCGTCACGCGCGGCGAGCGCGGCGATCCGCACGCAGGCGGCCGCACCGTGATCGGCGAGGAGGAAGGCCGGCCTATCCATCTGTTTTCCACCGACTCGCCGCTGCGCTCGATGACGGGCGACTTCGGCGCCATGGCGCTGTACGCCGGGTGCGGCGTGGGCCGGGTGGAGGCCATCGTGCCGGCCGGCGAGCGGGTCGCCACCCTGGCGCGCGACGCGGCCGCGCACCTGGCGCTGCTGGACGAGCCGCCGCCCGCCGGGTATTCCTCGCCCGTGTGCTATGCGCCGCAGTTCGAGCGCCAGCGCACCGAGCAGCTGGCCGCGCAGCTCAATGAGCTGCTGGAGGCCGAGCGCGCCGGCGCGCGCGTGCTGCTGGAGACGGCGCGCGCCCTGCCGGCGGACGCCGCGCCCGCCCTGCACGCGCTGGTGCAGTCCATCCAGCACGACGAGGCGCACTGGTGCGGCGTGCTGCTGCGCGCGCTGCGCGGCCTGGGCGTGCAGCCCGGCACGCGCACCGGCGACTTCTACGGCCGCGCCATGGCGCTGCACGACGTGGGCGAGCGCCTGGCCTTCGTGAACCGGGGCCAGGGCTGGGTGGCGCGGCGCGTGCGCGAGCTGCTGGACGCGCTGGAGCCCGAACACGAGGCGCTGCGCGCCGACCTGCAGGCCATGCTGCAGGGCCACCAGGACAACCTGGCGCGCGTGAACGCGCAGCTGGGCATCGAGCGCCAGCCAGCCAGTCGCTCATAAAAACATAGCTACATCCCGTTGGTTGGCGCCGGCATCAGCCGTTTTTGACCAATTTCTTCCAGATTTGCCAGAAATCCGGCTGCTGCGTGGTGCCGAAGTTGATGCGCATCAGCGTGCGCGGCTCGCGCGTGGCGTGGAACAGCGAGCCCGGCGCGATCAGGTAGCCCTCGTCCAGCATGCGCTGGGCCAGCACGTCGGTGTCCACGCCGGCGTCCACCCAACCGAACATGCCCGCCGGCTCGGCCGCGAAGCGGCAGCCCGCGCCCAGGGCCAGCTGCACGCTGCGCGCGCGCGCCTGCGCCAGCCGCTGGCGCACGCGCTCGCCATGGCGGCGCAGCTGGCCCTGCTCGATGCACAGCGCCAGCGCCTGCTCCAGCAGCGCCGGCGTGGTCAGCGTGGACAGCAGCTTGGTGTCCAGCAGCCGCTCGACCAGGTGCGCCGGTGCGGCGAGATACCCGATGCGCCAGTTGGGCGCCAGTATCTTGGCAAAGCCGCTTACGTAGATGGTGCGCGCAAGGCCGTCGAGCGCGGACAGCCGCGTGGCGTGCTCGGGCGCGATGTGGCCGTAGGTGTCGTCCTCGGCGATGAAGAAATCGTGCTGCTGCGCCAGCTGCAGGATGCGGTGCGCGCTGGCCGGCGACAGGCTGTAGCCGGTGGGGTTGTGCAGCACGCTGACGCTGACGAACAGCTTGGGCGCGTGCAGCTCGCACAGGCGCGCCATGACGGCCAGGTCCGGGCCGTCCGGGCCGCGCGGCACGGGCAGCACGCGCATGCCCAGGGCGTCCAGCCGGGCGAACTCCACGCTCCAGCCGGGCTCCTCCACCAGCACCGGGTCGCCGGCCTTGAGCAGCGTGCGGCTGATGATGTCCAGCGCCTGCGTGGCGCCTATGGTGGTGATGACCTGCCCCGGCGCGGCCGGCACCTGCAGCTGGGCCAGCCGGCGCGCCAGCGCCGCGCGCAGGCTGGCGTCGCCCAGCGGCTCGCCGTAGCTGAACGCGCCCTGCTGCAGCGCGCTGCTGGCCGCCACCTTGCGCACGGCGGCCGGCAGGAAGCGCGCCTCCTGCAGCCAGTCCACTGGCAGCACGCCGGCGCCCGGCTGCGGCCGGCCCGAGGCCTGGTGGAACATGCCCCGGATGAGCGCCGTGGCGTTGATGCGCGAGCCCGACAGGCGCAGGCCCATGGAGTCCTGCAGGCCCGCGCCTGCTGCAATATCGATAGCTGGAGGCCGTTCATCGGCGCCGGCATGGGGCGGTTCTTGCCCCAAATCGCGCACAAAGAAGCCGCGCTGGCGCTGCGACTGCACCAGGCCCTGCGCCAGCAGCTTGTCGTAGGCGGCGACCACGGTGTGCGGGCTCACGCCCTGCTGGCGCGCGCATTCGCGCACCGAGGGCAGGCGGGCCCCTGCGGGCAACAGGCGGGCGCGGATGCGCTCGGCAAAGCGCTCGGCGAGCTGCTCGGCCAGGGTGCGTTCGGGGCTGCGGGTGAGCATGTGTCGGTATGGTTGACAGTACAGTTTCTGCGTGTGTGAAGCATGACTGTACCGGCACTGTAGCGGTCACCGTCCCTACAGTAGGGGCCACTCCGGCCTGTGCCGCTCCTTTTTCCTACCCCTTGCCATGCCCCTGGTCGAATTCACCGCCCTGCTCGTCCTGGCCACCGCCATGAGCTTCACGCCCGGGCCCAACACCACGCTGTCCACGGCGCTGGCGGCCAACCGCGGCTTGGCCGGCGCCATGCGCTTCGTGCTGGCCGTGCCGGTGGGCTGGAGCGTGCTGCTGCTGTTGTGCGCCGGGGGCCTGGGCTCCCTGGTGGTGGCCGCGCCGCCGCTGCGCTGGGGCATCAAGGCGCTGGGCATTGCCTACCTGCTGTGGCTGGCGTTCAGGCTGGCGCGCTCCGCGCGCCTGGCCGAGGCCGACGCGGCCGCGCTGTCGGTGGGCTTCTGGCAGGGCGTGGCCCTGCAGTTCGTGAACATCAAGGCCTGGCTGCTGGCGCTGACCATCGTGGCCGGCTGGGTCATCGGCCAGGAAGGCGCCGCGGCGCGCCTGGCCATCGTGCTACCGGTGATGCTGGCATTCGCCTTCGCCAGCAACCTCACCTATGCCGCCGTGGGCGCGCTCCTGCGCCACTGGCTGGCGCAGGGGCGGCGCCTGCTGTGGTTCAACCGCGCCATGGCGGCCGTGCTGGTGGCCACTGCGCTGTGGATGGTGGCGGCATGAACGCGCGCACCGGCACCCCCGCGCCCGCCCCGGCCCTGGCCGGCACCGCCGAAACCCGGGGCCTGCTGCTGGGCTTTGCCGGCGTGGCCGTCTTCGCGCTCACCCTGCCCATGACGCGGCTGGCCGTGGGCACGCCCGAGGCGCCCCTGATGAGCGGCCTGTTCATCGCCATGGGCCGCGCGGCGGTGGCGGGCGTGCTGTCGGCGCTGCTGCTGGCCTGGCAGCGCGCCCCGCTGCCGGCGCGCGCCGACTGGTGGCCGCTGGCGGTGACGGCGCTGGGCGTGGTGTTCGGCTTTCCGCTGCTCACCTCCTGGGCCATGCGCTACGTCGGCGCGGTGCACGCCGCCGTCATCATCGGGCTGCTGCCGCTGGCCACGGCGGCGGCCGGCGCGCTCTTGCACCGCCAGCGGCCCTCGGGCGCGTTCTGGGCCTGCTCGCTGCTGGGGTCGGTGCTGGTGGTCGCCTATGCGCTGCTGCGCTCAGGCCAGGCGGGCCTGGCGCTGCACCCGGCCGACCTGCTGCTGATGGCGGCCGTGGTCTGCGCCGCCGTGGGCTATGCCTGGGGCGGGCGGCTGTCGCAGCACATGCGCGCCGATGCGGTGATCTGCTGGGCGCTGGTGCTCTCGCTGCCCGTGACGCTGCCGCTGGCCTGGTGGGCGCGGCCGGCCGAGGCGCTGCCGGCGCCCGCCTGGCTCGGCTTTGCCTACGTGGCGCTGTTTTCCATGTGGCTGGGCTTTTTTGCCTGGTACCGGGGCCTGGCGCTGGGCGGCACGGTGCGCGTGAGCCAGGTGCAGCTGGCCCAGCCCTTCTTGAGCATGCTGTTCGCCGTGCCCCTGCTGGGCGAGCGGCTGGACGCGACCAGCGTGGGCTTTGGCCTGGCGGTGCTGGCCACCGTGGCCCTGGGCCGGCGCGCGCCGGTGCGCCGGCCATGAGCGGCGGAAACCGCTTCGGATCCGGCCCCGATGGCCTTATGCTGCGCGCGCCGCGGCCATCCGCGCCGCCGCCAGCGCGCCGCACGATGGCGCATTCTTCGCAACCCGCACCGGCATCCACCCCTGCCGATGCAACTTCCCGAACGACCGGAGACGACTTCCCATGACCGCCTGGACCCTGGCGCAACGCGCCGCCAAGATGAACCCTTCCGTGATCCGCGAGATCCTGAAGGTGACCGAGAAGCCCGGCATCATCAGCCTGGCGGGCGGCCTGCCCTCGCCGCAGACCTTCCCCATCGAGGCCTTCGCCCAGGCCGCCGCGCAGGTGCTGGACCAAGGCGGCGCGGCCGCGCTGCAGTACGCCGCCAGCGAGGGCTTCACGCCGCTGCGCGAGGCCATCGCCGCCTTCCTGCCCTGGGACGTCGACCCTGACCAGGTGCTCATCACCACCGGCAGCCAGCAGGCGCTGGACCTGGTGGCCAAGGTGCTGATCGACGCGGACAGCCGCGTGCTGGTGGAGACGCCCACCTACCTGGGCGCGCTGCAGGCCTTCACCCCCATGGAGCCGCGCATCGAGGCCGTGGCGAGCGACGACAACGGCATCCTGGCCGATGACCTGGCCGCCAAGGCAGGCAGCGGCGCGGACAAGGCGCGCTTCCTGTACGTGCTGCCCAACTTCCAGAACCCCACCGGCCGCACCATGACCGAGGCGCGCCGCCAGCAGCTGGTCGAGCGCGCCGCAGCGCTCGGCCTGCCCATCCTGGAGGACAACCCCTACGGCGACCTGTGGTTCGACCAGCCGCCCCCGAAGCCGCTCACGGCGCGCAACCCCGAGGGCTGCATCTACATGGGCTCGTTCTCCAAGGTGCTGGCACCGGGCCTGCGCCTGGGGTTCCTGGTCGCGCCGCGCGACATCTACCCCAAGCTCCTGCAGGCCAAGCAGGCGGCCGACCTGCACACGCCCAGCTTCAACCAGCGCCTGGTGGCCGAGGTCATGAAGAACGGCTTCCTGGACCGCCACGTGCCCACCATTCGCCAACTCTACAAGCGCCAGTGCGAGGCCATGCTGGGCGCGCTGGACGAGCACCTGGCGCCCCTGGGCGTGACGTGGAACCGCCCGGCCGGCGGCATGTTCCTGTGGCTGCGCCTGGCCGAAGGCATGAATGCCATCGAGCTGCTGCCGCGCGCGGTGGAGCACAACGTGGCCTTCGTGCCCGGCGCGGCCTTCTACGCGCAGGACGCCGACCCGCGCACGCTGCGCCTGTCCTTCGTCACCTCGACCGAGGAGCAGATCCGCACCGGCATCGCCGCGCTGGGCGCGGCCATTCGAGGCGCAACCCCCTGAGGCGCTGCGCGCCTTCCCCCTTCTCTGGCGCGCTGCGCGCTGGGAAGGGGGACGCCGCCCGTGCGGCGGGGCGGCCCTTGCACGGCGGCCCTGGCTTTGGGGCGCGCCGGTTTCATAGGGCGCTGGCCGTGCGCAGCGCCGCGAATGCCATAGACCACTGATCGGAATTTTTCACCATGCGCCAGCGCCCCTTCCAACAGGTCGATGTGTTCACCGCCACCCCGTACCTGGGCAACCCGCTGGCCGTGGTGCTGGACGGCGAGGGGCTGTCGGGCGAACAGATGCAGCAGTTCACGAACTGGACGAATCTGTCGGAGGCCACCTTCGTGCTGCCGCCCACCGAGGCCGGCCGCGCCGGCGGCGCCGACTACCGCGTGCGCATCTTCAGCCCCGGGCGCGAGCTGCCCTTTGCCGGCCACCCGACGCTGGGCAGCTGCCACGCCTGGCTGGCCGCGGGCGGCAAGCCGCGCGCGCCCGGGCGCATCGTGCAGGAATGCGGCGTGGGCCTGGTCACGCTGCGGCAGGACGGCCAGCAGCTGGCCTTCGCCGCGCCGCCGCTCATCCGAAGCGGCCCGCTGCCCGAGGACGACGTGCAGCGGATCGCACGCGGCCTGGGGGTGGCGCGCGGCGACATCGTGCACCACGCCTGGTGCGACAACGGCCCGCACTGGCGCGGCGTGATGCTGGCATCGGCCGGGCAGGTGCTCGCGCTCACGCCCGACGCCGCCGTGCTGGCCGGGCTGGACGTGGGCGTGGTCGGCCCGCGCGGCAAGGTGGGCGTGGTTGCCGCGCAGGCGCCGGGCGCGGACACGGCGTTCGAGGTGCGGGCGTTCTTCGCCGGCTCCGGCGGCCTGATCGAGGACCCCGTCACCGGCAGCCTGAACGCGGCCCTGGCGCAATGGTTGATCGGCGCCGGCCTGGCGCCCGCGCAGTACGTGGCCGCTCAGGGCACCGCCCTGGGCCGCGCCGGCCGCGTGCACGTGCAGCAAGCGGCGGACGGGCAGATCTGGATCGGCGGGCACACGGTGGCCTGCGTGCGCGGGGAGGTGCTGCTGTGAGCGCCCCCGCCCTGCCGCAGCTGGCCGACATCGAGGCCGCCGCGCGCCTGGTGCACGCGCAGTTTGCGCCCACGCCGCAATACCGCTGGGCGCTCCTGGAGCAGCGCCTGGGCACCGAGTGCTGGCTCAAGCACGAGAACCACAACCCCGTGGGCGCCTTCAAGATCCGCGGCGGCCTGACCTACTTCGACCAGCTGGCGCGTGCCGGCCAGCTGCCGCGCGAAGTCGTCAGCGCCACGCGCGGCAACCACGGCCAGAGCATCGCCTGGGCCGCGCGTGCGCACAGCGTGGGCTGCACCATCGTCGTGCCGCTGGGCAACTCGGTGGAGAAGAACGCCGCCATGCGCGCCCTGGGCGCGCAGCTGATCGAGCACGGGGACGACTTCCAGGCCGCGCGCGAGCACGCGCAAAGCCTGGCCGCCGAGCGCGGCGCGCACATGGTGCCCAGCTACCACCTGGAGCTGGTGCGCGGCGTGGCCACCTACTGGTGGGAGTTCCTGCGCGCCGCGCCGCATCTCCAGGTCGCCTACGTGCCCATCGGCATGGGCTCGGGCGCATGCGCGGCCATCGCCGCCAAGCTGGCGCTGGGCCACGGCGTGCGCATCGTCGGCGTGGTCAGCCGCCATGCGCCCGCCTACGCGCTGTCGCTGGCCGCCGGCCGCGTGGTGCCGGCGCCGGCCACCACCGTGCTGGCCGACGGCATGGCCTGCCGCATGCCCGACGGCGAGGCGCTGGCCGTGCTGGCACAGCACCTGGACCACGTGGTGCAGGTGAGCGACGACGAGGTGGCCGCCGCCATGCGCGCGCTGTTCACCGACACGCACAACGTGGCCGAGGGCGCCGGCGCCGCCGCGCTGGCGGGTGCGCTGCAGGAGCGGGCGCAGTTGGCCGACCAGGCCGTCGGGCTGGCGCTGACCGGCGGCAACGTGGACGCGGCGATGTTCGCGCGCGTGCTGCTGGGCGCGGACGGAAGCTGAAGACAGCAGCAGCAGCGGCGCGGCGCAGCCCCGCGCCGCCGGTCACGCCTGCGACAAGCGCGGCGGGCCGGCGTCCGCACAATCGCCGCGCATGGGAACCCTCTACCTCGTGCGCCACGGCCAGGCCTCGTTCGGCGCTGACGACTACGACCAGCTCAGCGAGCGCGGCCGCCAGCAGGCCGAACGCCTCGGGGCCTACTGGCGCGAGCGCGGCCTGCGCTTTGACACCGTGCTCGCGGGCACGCTGCGCCGGCACACGCAGACCCTGGCCGGCATCAGCGCAGGCCTGGGCGGCGCGGCGCCCGAGGCGCTGGCGCTGCCGCAGCTCAACGAGTACGACAGCCTGGCCCTGATCCAGTGCGTGCACCCGGCGCCGCTGCCGGCCCCGGCCACGCCCGAGCTGTACCGCCAGCACTTTCGCCTGCTGTGCGACGCCCTGGCGCAGTGGATGGCGGGCACCATCAGCCCGGCCGGCATGCCCGCGTGGGAGCAGTTCCGCAGCGGCGTGCGCGGCGTGCTGGATCAGGTGCGCCAGCAGCACGCCGGCGGCAACGTGCTGCTGGTGTCCAGCGGCGGGCCGATCTCGGCGGCCATCGGCGAGGTGCTGTCCACCCCGCCCGAGGTGACCATTGCGCTGAACATGCGCATCCGCAACAGCGCCGTGACCGAGTTCAGCGTGAGCCCGAAGCGGCTGATGCTGCAGACCTTCAACAGCCTGGCGCACCTGGACGCGCCGGAGTACGCGGGCTGGACCACGCACGCCTGATTCGCTCCTGAAAATGTAGCTACCTGCGCTTGCCCGGCGCCGGCTTGACGGTAAAACGGGCAGATTTTCGGGGATGGACGCGCATGGCCGGGGCGCAGCACCCGGACACCCCCTCGCCCCCGCGCTATTCGCCCCGGCGCGGCACGGCCGGCCAGGCCAACGCATCCAGCTCGCCAAGCAGCGCAGCCAGCGCGCCGCCAGCGGCCTGGACCACCGCCCGGCCCCTGTCGGCCGTGGCCTGGGCGGCGTTGCCCACGGCGCCGCTGGCGTGGTAGTCCTCGATCGCCCAGCCCATCTTGGCGCTCCTGCCGTTGCCCAGGATGGCGTGCTGCTCGGCCCGGTCCTGCGACGACGAGCGCCAGCACTGCGCGTGCTCCATGCGCACCAGCTGCGGCGCCAGGTGCAGCATCATCGAAGTCTCGACCTCGCCGCCGTGGATGCCGAAGCGGTGCTCCTCGGCGCTGAACAAATCCTGCACCGGCTGCGGCAGCGGCAGGCTGAACCAGCTGCTGCTGTACACCAGCAGCCCGCAGCGCTGGCGCAGCTCGCGCGCGGCGATGTCCATGGGCGCGACGTTGCCGCCGTGGCCGTTCAAGAGCAGCAGCTTGCGCACGCCTGTGCGCGCCACGCACTCGCCCAGCTCGGTCCACAGCGCCAGCAGCGTTGCCGGCGATAGCGTGAGCGTGCCGGGAAACGACAGGTGTTCGGTGGACAGGCCGACGCTTTGCGCCGGCAGTACCAGCGCGGGCACGCCGGCAGGCAGCTGCGCCAGCGCTGCGTCCAGCACGCCCTGCAGCAGCACCGCATCGACGGACAGGGGCAGGTGCGGGCCGTGCTGCTCGATGGCCGCCACCGGCAGCACCGCCACGGTGCGCGCGGCCAGGCCCGAGGCGCGGGCGGCGGCGAATTCGCGCGTGGAGATGTCGGCCCAGAGGCGGCTGGAATAGGGGGTCGAGGGCGTGGGCATGGCAGGCGATGGTAGCGGCGCGCCGCCCCGGCGCGCATGAAGGCGGGCGGGCGCGGGCGGCATCCGCCGACAGCGCGGCGCGCGGCGCCCGGGCACGATGCCGCCATGCCTCCATCCAGCCCCCCGGCAGCCGGCGCGCGCAGCCCCGGCGGCAGCGCGCGCGACCTCACGCGCGGCCCCATCGCCCCCACCCTGCTGCGCTTTGCCCTGCCCATCCTGGGCGGCAACGTGCTGCAGTCGCTCAACGGCTCGGTCAACGCCTACTGGGTGGGCGGCCACCTGGGCGAGGCGGCGCTCACCGCCACGGCGAATGCCAACAACATCCTGTTTTTACTGATCGGCGCGGTCTTTGGCATCGGCATGGCGGCGACCATCCTGGTGGCGCAGGCCATCGGCGCGCACGACCTGCGCCAGGCGCGCTGCGTCATGGGCACCAGCGCCACGTTCTTCGGCGCGGCGGCGCTCTTGATCGCCGCCGTGGGCATGCCACTGTCGCGCCACATCCTGGTGGCCATGGCCACGCCGCAGGAAGCCCTGCCGCTGGCGGAAAGCTACCTGCGCATGCTGTTCCTGTCGATCCCGTTCCTGTACCTGTTCACCTTCGTCTCGGCAGTGCTGCGCGGCGCGGGCGACGCGCGCACGCCGTTTTTGTTCCTGCTGCTGGCTGTCGCGCTGGACGTGGTGCTCAACCCCTTGCTGATCTTCGGCATCGGCCCGTTCCCGCAGATGGGCATCGCCGGCTCGGGCCTGTCCACCGGCATCGCCAACGCCCTGGCGCTGGCCGCCCTGCTGGCCTGGCTGCGCTGGCGCCGCCACCCGCTGTGGATCAGCCGCGCCGACTGGCGCCTGTTCGCGCCCAAGCCGGCCATCCTGCGGCTGCTGCTGGCCAAGGGCCTGCCCATGGGCGCGCAGATGGTGCTGATCTCCGTCTCGATGCTGGCGATGCTGGGCATGGTGAATTCGCACGGCGTGGCCACCGCATCGGCCTACGGCGCGGCGCTGCAGCTGTGGACTTATGTGCAGATGCCGGCCATGGCGATCGGCGCGGCCTGCTCGTCGATGGCGGCGCAAAACGTCGGCGCGCAGCTGTGGGGGCGGGTGGAATCGGTGGCGCGCTGGGGCGTGGGCTTCAACTTCCTGCTCACCGGCGCGCTGATCGGACTGCTGCTGGCGGCCGAGCACCGCGTGCTGGCGCTGTTCCTGCCGGCCGGCAGCGCGGCGTTGTCGATCGCCGAGCACCTGAACGGCATCGCGCTGTGGTCGTTCCTGTTCTTCGGCGTGAGCTTCGTGCTGACCGGGGTGGTGCGCTCCACCGGCGCGGTGCTGGCGCCGCTGGCCATCCTGGCCGTGGCCATGTGGGGCATCCGCATCCCGCTGGCCTATGGCCTGCAAGGCCGGCTGGGGGTGGACGCCATCTGGTGGAGCTTCCCGCTCAGCGCCCTGGCCTCCATGGCCATGACGCTGGCGTATTACCGCTTTGGCGGCTGGCGCCGTGCGCGGCTGCTGCCGGCGGACGAGCCGCGCGGCGTGGCCGTGCCGGCCGAGATCGGCGCGCTGCCGCCCGCGCCGGTGTGCGACACCGCAAACGAGGTCGATTGCGACATGCGCGCCGCGGCGCCAGTGTGAGCAGCGCTGGGCGCCGCGCGGCGCGCGGCAGGCCCGCCCGCCATCAATGCTGGTGCTGCCCCGGCGCGGCCTTGGGGGCGCCGGCCTGGCGCACCTCCACCTGCAGCGTGCGCTCGCTGCGCGCGCCGGCGGCATCCTCGAAACGCAGGGTCAGCGGGATGCTGCGGCCAGCGGCCAGCGGCTCCTTCAGGTCCATCAGCATGAGGTGGTAGCCGCCTGGCGCAAGCTGCACGGCCTGGCGCGCCGGCAATTCCAACGCGGGGACGGCGCGCATGCGCATGGTGCTGCCTTCCATCTTCATCTCGTGCACCTCGGCCACGCCGGCCACAGGGGTGGACACGCCCACCAGCCGCGCGCCAGCGGGCGCCAGCAGCGTCATGAAGGCACCCGTGCCGCCCTGCCCGGCCACGGTGGCGCGCACCCAGGCGCCATCGACCTGCACCTGCGCGCTGCCCGGCGCCAGCACCTCCAGCCGGGCTGCCGGCAGGGCCAGCTTGGCGGCGTCGCCCGGCTGCGGCACCTGCTCCCACGCCGCCTCGCCCACGTCGCACACCTGGCGTGCGGGGAAGTACAGCACGCCCGGCTGCTGCGCCAGCGCGCCGCGCACGACGAAGCCGGCTGCGCCCTTGCCGCGCAGCGCCGCCTGGGGCGACGCGGCCGTCCAGCGCACCTCGCCGCCCTGCGCTCCCGCGGGCGGCGCCTGCACGCTCCAGCCGGCGTGCGCCGGCACTTCGAGCACGCGGAACTGCGCCGGCAACTGCACTACCAGCGCAATCGTCTCCTGCGCGCCCTGGCAGGCATGGCCGACGTTGAAGACCGCGTCGTAATTGCTGCCGGCGCTGGCAACGCCGTTTGCCAGCGTGACGTGCGCGCCGGCCACGCCGCAGGCGCCCAGCAGGGCGGCAGCGGCGGCGGTGCGGGCCAAAGGGGAAAGTCGGAAAGTCATGGTGATCTCCTGAAACGATGACAAAGAAAACGAGCCGCAAAAATCAAAGGTCCCAACGCAGCGAGGCCGTCCACGTGCGCTGCGGGTAGGGGTGGAAGTTCCAGTACTGGTAGTTGTTGGCGTTGTCCACGCCCAGCGCCGCGCTGAGCTGGCGCGACACGCGCCAGCGCGCGCGCAGGTCGACGGTGAAGTACTTGCTCGCGCCGAAGTAGGCAAAGGCGTTTAAGTCGCTGTTGTCCAGCGTCGAGTACTGGCGGCCGCTGTAGCGCGCGGCGACTGTGAAGGCCCAGCGCTCGTCGGGCTGCCAAGTGGCGTAGGCGGTGGCGCGCCAGCGCGGCACGCGCGGCTGCCACTTGCCCACGCTGGCCGGGTTGGCGGCGTTGGCCACGGTGATCGAGTGCGCATAGGTCAGGCTGGCGCCCAGGTCCAGGTCGCGCCGCCCGGCCGGCTGGCCGCTGTAGGCCAGCTCCAGCCCGCGCGTGCGGATGCGGTCGACGTTCTGCACGCGCGATGTCGTGGTGCCAGCAATCAACTGGCTGTAGAGCGCGTCCTCGGTGCTCTCGGCGAACAGCGTGACGCGCGCCAGGGCGCTGCCCAGGTCTTTTTCCGCGCTCAGCTCGCCGGTCCAGGATTTTTCCGGGCGCAGGAGCGGGTCGTTGATGAAGGACAGCGCGCCGCCCGAGGTCGCGCCGTACAGCTCGCCCACGGTGGGAAAGCGCACCGCCCGCCCGAGCGAAGCCTTGAGCACGGTGTCGTCCTTCCATTGCCACGCCAGCGCCGCCTTGGGCGACAGGTGCGCCTGGCTGCGCCGCGCATAGTCCTGGCGGCTCGCCGCCGTGGCGGTGTAGCCGTCGGATGCCGTCCAGTCCTCCCAGCGCAGGCCGAGCACCGCCGTCCAGCGCGGCGCGAAGCGCCAGGCGTCCTGCGCCCATAGGTAGCGCGTCTGGGCGCGCCCACCCACCTGGCTGGCGGGCGCCAGCGGGTTGCCGGGGCCACTCCCCCAGTCGCCGGACACGTTCAATTTTTCGATGGCCAGGTGGTAGGCATCGCGCCCGGCGCCGAAATCGACGATGTGCGCGCCCTGCAGGCCCTGCGGGCGCCAGGTGCCCTTGGCCGCCAGCGTGTTCCAGCCGGTGCCGTCCTGGCTTTGCAGCGTGCCCGGGCCGCCGCTGGCCGCGCGCGGCAGCGCCGTGGCGGGCGCGCGCTGGCGGTCGCGGCCATAGTCGTACAGGCTTGCCGCCAGCTCCCAGTCGAATACGCCTTGCGTGTGGCTCTTGAGCGAGGCGCCGTGCATGGTGTGCGTCTGCGCGTCGTCGGTCAGGGGCAGTGCCGTGGGCGCCAAGGTGTAAGTGCGCCCGCCGATCTGCACCGGGCCGCTGTAGACCGGCTGGCCGTCCGGCCCGGCGAGGAAGCTCTCGGGCCGGCCGGAGGCGCGGTTGTCCCACCAGCCCAGCGTGTAGCTGGCGCGCAGCGTGGGCGTGGCGTCCCAGGCCAGCTTGACCTTGGCCTGGTCCTGCACCGTGTGGTATTGCGTTGCCGCCCCGGCGATGTACCAGGGCGCGTTGGTGGTGTTCAGCCCGGGGACGGCGCCGCGCACCGGCGTGCCCGCGCCGCCCGGCGCACCGGCGGCCACGGGCAGCGTGGCGAAGGTCTGCGGCTGGCCTTCGCTGTTCGTGCGGTGCACGCTGATCCACCAGGACCAGTCGCCGCTTTTGCTGCCCAGCGAGGCGCTGCCGTGCCAGCCGGTGAAGGTGTGGCGCGGGCCGTAGAGCTGGTGCGGCTGCGCGGCGTAGCCGGCGCTCAGGTGCGCTTCGAGCTGCGTCGGCATGCGCGTGACGTAGTCGACCACCGCGCCGGCCGAGTTGCCGGGGTAGGCGGCGGAGAACGGCCCGTACATCACGTCCACGCGCTCGATCTCCTCGGGCGCCACCAGGCCCCAGCGCGGCGCATAGTTGGTGCCGTTGGCGATGCCGTTGCCCAGGTAGTTGGACAGCAGGATGCCGTCGGCATACACGGCCGAGCGCGCGCTGTTGCCGGTGCCCGAGGCGCGCGTGGACAGGATGGCGTGGTTGTAGTCGCCGATGTAGCGCTTCCTGACCAGCAGGCTGGGCAGGTACTTGAGCGCGTCCTCGCTGTCGGTGGCGTTGATGCGCGTGGCGATCTCCTCGCGCGTCAGGCCCTCGATGGTGGTGGGGATCTGCGTGGGCAGCGAGCTGGGCGGCCCGCCGGTGACGGTGACGATGCCCAGCGAGCGCGCGCGCTCGGGCGGGGCATCGGGGGGATTGGCGTCGGCCGCGTGCGCGCACGCGGCAGCGCCGCCCAGCACGAGCGGCAGGAAACTCATTTTCTTCATGGGACAAGAACCTCTGCGGCGCCGCGAGCGGCGCCTGTTGAACCGCACAAGCGCGGCGCAGCGCGGGCAGGCTGGCCCGGCGCGGCGCGCTCAACTCAAGCGAAGGCGGTGCAAAGGTGCGGCGGGCCGCGCGCCGGCAGCGGCGCGCTGGCGCGCGCGGGGGGCGGCCCATCGGCGCCGGCCAAGGCGATGCGCAGGCCGGCAGGCGCGGCCTGGGGCGCGGTGCCCGGCGCGGGGACTGGCGGCGGCGCCACCGGCGCGCACAGCGGGCAGTCGGCGTGGGCGCCGACCTTGAGCGGCTGCGCGTCGCCGCCATCGCCGCGCACCACCAGCTTCATCACGCCGGCGCTGGTACACACCAGCTCCAGCGCCTGCGGGTTGACCAGCGGCGACGCCGCCGCCGCGCCCAGCGACAGCACGAACCACAGCAGCAGCGCGCGGCCCGGCAGGGCGCGCGCCAGCAGGCGCAGGTGGTGCAGAAGCGAAAGGTTCACGATGGGCGGCGTGGCGGTGCGGCTGCGCATGATAGTGGCGCGGCCGCCCCAGGGGGCTACGGGCTGGCGCGGCGCCTGCGCGGCACGCTGGCGGCGGCGCTGCCGAGGCCGGCCGGGGCCAGCGCCGCAAAGCAGGCGGCCAGGTGGTCCACCAGCGCGCGCACCCGCGCGGGGACGAAGCGGTTGCTGGGCAGCACGGCATTCAGCGCATAGCGCGGCCCTGCCCATTGCGGCAGCAGCGCCACCAGCGCACCGCTGCGCAGGTCATCGCCAATGTCCAGCGCCGACTTGCAGGCGATGCCGGCACCCGCCAGCGCCCAGGCATGGACCAGCGCGCCGTCGTCGCAGCTGACGACCGGGTCGATGGGCACGGCCCGGGCCTCGGCGTGCGCGCCGCTGCCGCGCGTGAAGGTCCATCGCGCTTCGCGCCGGCCGGCAATGTGCAGCCCGATCAGGCGATGGCTGGCCAGCTCGTCCGGGTGCTGCGGCTGGCCATGGCGCGCCAGGTAGGCCGGCGCCGCGCAGGGCACGCGCTGCGTGACGTGCAGGGTGCGCGCGGACAGCTGCGAGTCCGCGAGTTCGCCATAGCGCAGCGCCAGGTCCACCGCGTCGCGGCGCACGTCCTGCAGGTGGTCGCCCACCGACAGGGCCAGCTGCACGCCGGCGTGGGCCTGGCAGAACGCGTCCAGCCAGGGCAGCAGCACGCTGCGCGCCAGGTCCGAGGGCGCGGCCAGGCGCACCGTGCCGCGCAGGGCGCCGGCCTGCGACAGCGCCTGGCTGGCGCCTTCGTGCAGCAGCTCCAGCGCGCGCTGCGCGTAGTCCAGCAGCGTCTGGCCCTGGGGCGTCAGCCGCATGGAGCGGGTCGAGCGCTCGAACAGCCGCGCGCCCACCTGGGCCTCCAGCCGCTTGAGCATGGCGCTGGCGGCCGAGGGCGTCAGCTCCAGCGTGCGCGCCGCTGCGGTGAGCGAGCCGCCGCGCGCGGTCTCCACCAGCACGCGCAGGTCGGTCAGATTTTCAAATTTCATTTGAAATACGGAAAGCTTTCCAAGGGGCTTACTGCGTTCATTTTGCCCAAATACAGTGGCGTCCTCAGCAACCCGTTTCCCCCCGAGAGGACACCACCATGACCATGACCATGAAAGCCGTCGGCTACCACGCCAGCCTGCCGGCCAGCGACCCCCAGGCGCTGCTGGACCTGCACCTGCCCGAGCCCACGCCCGGCCCGCACGACCTGCTGGTGCGCGTGCAGGCCGTCTCCGTGAACCCGGCCGACGCCAAGGTGCGCGCCCACATGCCGCCGCAGGACGGCGCGGCGCGGGTGCTGGGCTGGGACGCCGTGGGCACCGTGCAGGCGGCGGGCAGCGCGGTGGCGGGCTTTGCCGTGGGCAGCCGCGTCTATTACGCCGGCGCCTTCGACCGGCCCGGGGCCAACGCCCAGCTGCACCTGGTGGACGCCCGCCTGGCGGCGCATGCGCCGGCGTCGCTGGATGACGCCCACGCCGCCGCCCTGCCCCTGACCAGCATCACCGCCTGGGAGCTGCTGTTCGACCGCCTGCAGGCGGCGCGCGGCAACGCCAGCGCGGGGCAGACCCTGCTGGTGGTCGGCGGGGCGGGCGGCGTGGGCTCGATGCTGATCCAGCTGGCGCGCCGGCTGACCGGCCTGCGCGTGGTGGCCACGGCCTCGCGGGCGCAGTCGCGCCAGTGGTGCCTGGACCTGGGCGCGCACGACGTCATCGACCACCGCCAGCCGCTGGCGCCGCAGCTGGCGGCCCTGGGGCTGGCGCAGGTGGAGCTGCTGGCCAGCCTGACGCACACGCAGGAGCACTTCGCCCAGTACGCCGGCTGCGTCGCGCCGCAGGGCCGGATCGCGGTGATCGACGACCCGCAGGCGCTGGACGTCGTGCCCCTCAAGATGCGCAGCATTTCGCTGCACTGGGAAATGATGTTCACGCGCTCGCTGTTTGCCACCCCCGACATGGCGCGCCAGGGCGAACTGCTGGCCGAGGTGGCGCGGCTGGTGGACGCCGGCCAGCTGCGCAGCACGCTCACGCAGGTGCTGGGGCCCATCGACGCGGCGCACCTGCGCCAGGCGCATGCCCTGGTCGAGGGCGGCGCCACGGTCGGCAAGATCGTGCTGCAAGGCTGGCACTGACGCGCGGCCGGGCGCGGCCACTACCATCGCAGCCAGGCAGCCGCCCCACGGCCGGCCCGGCTGCGGCGGCCCGGGCAGGAACCAAACCCTGCCCGCCACCTCCCACCCTGCGCCATGTCCCTGTTCCCCACCTTGTCCCGCCCGCTGTTGTTTGCTTTGATTTTTATAGCAAACTATTGCCTGTTGACGCCGGCATCGGCCCAATTTCAGCTAAAAACATCGAAAACGGCCGGCGCCAGCACCCTCCCCACCCCGCACGTCAGCGCCGAGCTGGTGGCGCATGCGCCGGACGGCATCGCCCCCGGCCGGCCGCTGGCGCTGGGCCTGTTGATCCGCCACCAGCCCGAGTGGCACACCTACTGGAAGAACCCCCGGCGACTCGGGCCTGCCGACCGAGCTGGCCTGGCAGCTGCCGCCGGGCATGGACGCGGGCGAGATCGCCTGGCCGGTGCCGCGCAAGTTCCCCATCGGCAACCTGGCCAACTACGGCTACGACGGCCAGGTGCTGCTGCCGGTGCCGGTCACCGTCTTCGCCGGCCTGGCAGCCGGGCGCCATGGCCAAGGAGGCGACGTTCAAGCTGCGCGCCTCCTGGCTGGTGTGCCGGCGCGAGTGCATTCCCGAGGAGGGCGAGTTCACGCTGCAGGTGCCCCTGCAGGGCACGACGGCGCTGCATGGCGCGGCCTTCCAGGCGGCCGCCGACGCCCAGCCCAGGCCGCTGGCGGTGGGCGGCGGCAGCCAGGCGCAGGTCGAGGGCGATGCGCTGGTGCTGCGCGTGGCCGGGCTGCCCGCCCCGTGGCAGGGCGCCGAGCTGGGCGTCTTCGCCGAAACACCCGACGTGGTGCAGACCGCCGCCCCACCCCCGACCAGCGCTGGCAGCCGGACGGCAGCTGGACGGCGCGCGTGCCCCTGTCGCCCGACCGCGGCGCCGCACCCGAGCCGCTGCCCCTGGTGCTGACGCACGCCGGCGCGGGCGTGCAGGTGGCGCTGCCGGTGGCCGGCGGCTGGCCGGCCGTGCCGCTGCGCGCCGGCGTGTCGCCCGCGCTGGCGGCAGCGCTGGCGGCCAATGCGGCGCAGGCGCCCGCGGCAGCGCCCGCTGCCACTAATGCCGCCCGTGCGACCAGCGCCGCCGCCCTGCCCGCCTGGCTGGCGGCGCTGGGCGGCGCGCTGCTGGGCGGCCTGCTGCTGAACCTGATGCCGTGCGTGTTCCCGGTGCTGGCGATCAAGGTCGCCGGCTTCGCCCGGCAGGGGCAGGACCTGCGGGCGCAGCGCCTGGGCGGCCTGGCCTATGCGGCCGGCGTGCTGCTGTCGTTCCTGGCGCTGGGCGCGCTGATGCTGGCGCTGCGCGCCGCCGGCGAGGCCGTGGGCTGGGGCTTCCAGCTGCAATCGCCAGCGGTGGTGGCGGCGCTGGCGGCGCTGTTCGCGCTGATGGGCTGAACCTGGCCGGCGTGTTCGAGTTCACCCGCATGCTGCCCTCGTCGCTGGCCGGCCTGCATGCGCGCCACCCGCTGGCGGATGCCTTCCTGACCGGGGTGCTGGCCGTGGCCGTGGCGTCGCCGTGCACGGCGCCCTTCATGGGCGCGTCGCTGGGCCTCACGGCGACCCTGCCGCCGGTGCAGGCGCTGTCCATCTTCGCCGCCCTGGGCCTGGGCCTGGCCCTGCCCTACGTGCTGGCGGCATGGCTGCCGGCGCTGGCGCGCGCGCTGCCGCGCCCGGGCGCATGGATGGAGCAGCTGCGCCGGCTGCTGGCCTTCCCGATGTTCGCCACCGTGGTCTGGCTGGTCTGGGTGCTGGGCCAGCAAAGCGGCATCGATGCCGCCGCCATGCTGCTGGCGCTGCTGGTGCTGCTGGCGCTGGCGCTGTGGACGCTGGGCCTGCCCGGGCGGGCGCGCCTCGTTCTTGCTCCGCTTTCAATAGCTGCCTGCGCCTGGCTGGCGTGGGCCTGGGCGCCCCGCATCGTGCAGGTCGAGCCCGCTCCCCTGGCAGCGGCCGCACCCGCCCCGGCGGGCGCGGGCGCGGCCTGGCAGCCCTGGAGCCCGGGCCTGCCGGCGCAGCTGCTGGCCCAGGGCCGCCCGGTGTTCGTGGACTTCACCGCCGCCTGGTGCGTGACCTGCCAGTACAACAAGCAGACCACGCTGGCCGATGCGCAGGTGCTGCAGGGCTTCGCCGCCCGGGGCGTCACGCTGCTGCGCGCCGACTGGACGCGGCGCGATGCGGCCATCACCGCCGCGCTGGGCGAGCTGGGCCGCTCGGGCGTGCCGGTCTATGTGCTGCATGCGCCGGGCCGCGCGCCGGTGGTGTTCAGCGAGATCCTGCGCGCACGCGAGCTGCGCGACGCACTCGCCGCCCTGTAGCGCCCTGCGCCGCAGCCCGGGCCCTTCAGCCCGGCGAAGGACGGTCGGCGGCAGCAGGGCTGGCCGGCAGCTCGGGGCCGATCTTGAACACGCCGCTGACGCGCGCGCAGGGCGTGCCGTCGGCGCTGACCAGCCCCTGGGCGAACACCAGCGAGCGCGTGGCCCGCAGCAACTCGGCCGTGCCCTCCAGCCAGCAGCCCAGCGGCGAGGGCGCCAAGTAGTCGATCTGCAGGCTGATGGTGGGCAGGAAGCGCCCCTTGACCGGCCCCGGCTGCCCCAGCACCGCCATCGGCAGCAGCATGTCGCAAAAGCTGGCCAGCATGCCGCCGTGCAGGTTGCCCATGGGGTTGCAGTGGCGCTGCTCGACACGCAGGCCGAAGCGCAGCTGCGCCGCGTCCCGGCGCACGTACAGCGGGCCGTTGGCCTGCATGAAGGGGCCGCCGGCGTGGAAGGCTTCGAAGGCCGGGCGGCGGCGGCGGCGGCAATGCGCGCTCCAGGAGCGCGTCGGCGGGGGGGTGTCACGGGCGGTCATGGCGGTGTGTCTCCTGCCGCACCTCGGCGGCGAAATCGGCGCTGGCCTGCAGGTGCGCAGGGCGGGGAGGGCGTGCATCGCGGGGCCATGGCGCAAAGCCCGCGCAGCCCTGTCAGGCGCGCGACTGCGGCAGGCGCCGAGCCATTTCCTTGATCTGCGTCATGCCGGCTGCGGGCGCGCCGTGCGCCACTCGGGCCGCCGGCGCACCCATGGCGTGCGCGGGCACCCATCATCGCCGCTTGTCTTTTTTTTCTTCTTCCACCTCCTTGCCATCGCCCAGCCTGCCATGCGCCGCTCTCTCATCCTGGCCAGCACCCTGTTTCTTGCCCTGTCCGCAGGCGTCCGCGCCACCGCCCCGGCGCCCACCGCCCCCCCGGCTGCGCAGCCGCAGGCCGGCGCTGCGCCTGCGCTCGTGCAGGAGCTGCGCTTCAAGATGCAGTCGCCCCAGGTGCGCGACCTGCAGGTGCGCCTGCGCCAGGCCCGCTACCTGGCGGTGGTGGATGTGGAGGACCGCTTCGGGCAGCTCACGCGCGAGGCCGTCATCCGGCTGCAAAAGGACGCCGGCCTGCGCCCCACCGGCGTGGTCGATGCCGCCACCTGGGCGCAGCTCGCCGCACGCTCGCGCACGCCCACCCAGGCCGAGCTGAACAACACCGATACCGGCGCCTGGTTCGTCGCGCCGCAGGAGCCGGGCTTCATGAAGGAGCTGCAGCACCGCCTGCGCCAGGCGGGCGTGTACGGCGGCGAGCTGGACGGCGTGTTCAGCGGCGCCACGCGCCAGGCGATCGCCGCCTGGCGCACGCGCATCGGCCTGCCGGCCGACGAGGTCATGGACGAGCGCGCCTGGTCGCCGCTCATCCGCCGCACGCGCCTGCCGCGCTACGCCGAGCTGTTCGACGCGCCGCCGGCCAGCAGCAGCACGCAGGAGCTCGATCCGCGCTGCACCAGCGGCCGGGTGATCTGCATCTCGCGCCAGCAGAAAAAGATGTCCCTGGTGGACAACGGCAGGATCCGCTTCACGCGCGAGGCGCGCTTTGCCATGCCGGGCTGGGAGAGCGACGAGGGCGAGTTCCGCATCTGGTACATGAACCACGAGACGGTCTCGAAGATCTTCGGCGAGCGCACGCCCATGCCCTATGCGCTGTTCTACGACCGCAACGTGGCGGTGCACTACTCGCAGGACTTCGCCGACAAGGGCTACGGCGGCGGCTCGCACGGCTGCAGCCAGCTGCGCGACTACCAGGTGGCCAAGTGGCTGTACGAGCAGGTCAAGGTGGGCGACCGCGTAGTCGTCTATTGAGGCAGGCGGCGGGCGCGCTGCGACAATCGCCGCCCATGACCGCTTCCAGCTCCTCCTTCGCCCCCCTGCAGAACGACACCTTCCTGCGCGCCTGCCGCCGCCAGGCCACCGACTACACCCCCCTGTGGCTGATGCGCCAGGCCGGCCGCTACCTGCCCGAGTACAAGGCCACGCGCGCGCGGGCCGGCAGCTTCATGGGGCTGGCCACCAACGTGGACTACGCCACGGAAGTCACGCTGCAGCCCCTGGAGCGCTTCGCGCTGGACGCCTCCATCCTGTTTTCCGACATCCTCACCGTGCCCGACGCCATGGGCCTGGGCCTGTCGTTTGCCGAAGGCGAGGGCCCGCGCTTTGCCCGCACGGTGCGCACCGAGGCCGACGTGGCCCAGCTCGCCGTGCCCGACATGGACAAGCTGCGCTACGTGTTCGACGCCGTCACCAGCATCCGCCGGGCGCTGAACGGCCGGGTGCCGCTGATCGGCTTTTCCGGCAGCCCCTGGACGCTGGCCTGCTACATGGTCGAGGGCCGGGGCAGCGACGACTACCGCCAGGTCAAGAGCCTGATGTACGCCCGCCCGGACCTGATGCACCGCATCCTGGCCGTGAACGCCGACGCCGTGGCGCAGTACCTGAACGCCCAGATCGACGCCGGCGCCCAGGCCGTGATGGTCTTTGACAGCTGGGGCGGCGTGCTGGCCGACGGGTGCTTCCAGCAGTTCAGCCTGCAGTACACGCAGCGCGTGCTGGCGCAGCTCAAGCGCACCGGCGCCGATGGCCAGGACGTGCCGCGCATCGTCTTCACCAAGGGCGGCGGCATCTGGCTCGATGAGATGAACACGCTGGATTGCGAAGTGCTGGGCCTGGACTGGACGGCCAACCTGGGGCGCGCCCGCGCGGCCGTGGGCGGCCAGGCCGGCGGCCCCGGCAAGGCGCTGCAGGGCAACCTGGACCCGAACGTGCTGTTCGCCCCGCCCGAGGCGGTGGCGCGCGAGGCGCGCGCCGTGCTGGACAGCTTCGGCAAGCCCCACACCGACCCGGCCACCTGCGGCCCCACGCACATCTTCAACCTGGGCCACGGCATCAGCCAGTTCACCCCGCCCGAGCACGTCACGGCGCTGGTGGAGGCGGTGCACGGCCACTCGCGCGCCATGCGCCGCGCGTGAGCGCCCCGGGGAGTCCCGCCGCGCAGGAAAGTTGCAGGCCCGCGCGTCGGCGGCAAGGCTCCACTTATGCACAAAGACCGGCGTGCGGAGGGCGGCGTCACCTCGTGTGACAGTTTTCTGAAAGCCCCCCCGGGCCGCCCCCAACCCCTTTGCAAGCCGTTGATTTTCAATGCATTCACGGTTTTGCCTTTTTCCTGTGCAGCGCAAGCAAAGCACCGCCTGACAAGGGTTTGCAGCGGGTCTGCGGCAACTATCAACAAAGTTATCCACAGAAATTCTGAATTTCTGCACAAACACTTGCAAAATCAAGCACTTGTCCTCGGATGTGCATCTGCTTTCGCGCAGCCCGGGGGTTTGCCTAGCATAAAAAAAGCCGCTCCCCGCCTCTTGACAAGCCAGTTGTTCACACATCTGCGCGAGCGGCGCCGAGACAGGACACGGCAGCGCGCCGTGTCCGATTTTTTTTGCACTGCAACATAGAACCTTGATTTCATTGGATATTTCTCCCACTCCAAACGCAGGCCTCATAGCAGGCCAGGCCCGCAGGACGGGGCGCGCGGGGGTTTGCCGCCCGGCTTTCCACAAAGTTATCCACAAGGCGGGAAGCGACCGCCCGCCATCGGCACAATGCATCCCATGCGCGCCACGACCGCTCCTGCCACCGCCCCGGCGCCGGGGCCGGACCTGAACCCTCCTGCCGCTTGCGGCACGCTGCTGCACGTCGCCGTCAGCACGCCGGCGCACAGCAACGTGGGCGACCTGCTGAGCTACGCCAGCGCCACGCCGCTGCCCGCCGGCACGCTGGTGCGCGTGCCGCTGGGTGCGCGCGAAGTGCTGGGCGTGGTCTGGGACGCCCCCGCCGCCCCCCGCGCGCTGCCGCAGGGGCGGCAGGCGCGCGCCATCGCCGGCTTGCTGGAGGGCATCGCGCCGCTGCCCGCGTCCTGGCGCCGGCTGGTGGCGTTTGCCGCGCGCTACTACCAGCGCGCCCTGGGCGAGGTGGCCCTGGCCGCGCTGCCGCCCCAGCTGCGCGACCTGGACCCCGCGCAGCTGCAGCGCCGCCTGCGCCGCCCCCAGGCCCCGCACCAGCCTGCCGGCACTATTGAAACCATAGCGCATAGTCCGCAGCAGGCGCTGGCGATCGCCGAAATTGAGTCAAAACCCGGCCCTTTCCTGCTGTTCGGCAGCACCGGCAGCGGCAAGACCGAGGTCTACCTGCACTGCGTGGCGCAGGCGCTGGCGGCGGACCCGGCGGCGCAGGCCCTCATCATGGTGCCGGAGATCAACCTGACGCCGCAGCTGGAGGCGCGCGTGCGCGCGCGCTTCGCCCCGCTATACGGCGACGCAGCGGTGGCCAGCATGCACAGCGGCATGACGCCGGCGCAGCGCCTCAAGAGCTGGCTGGCCGCGCACACGGGCAGCGCGCGCATCGTGCTGGGCACGCGCATGGCCGTGTTCGCCAGCTTTGCCGCCCTGGCGCTGATCGTGGTGGACGAGGAGCACGACGCCAGCTACAAGCAGCAGGAGGGCGCGCGCTACAACGCCCGCGACCTGGCCCTGTGGCGCGGACGCGAGCAAGGCGCCAAGGTCATCCTGGGCAGCGCCACGCCGTCGCTGGAGAGCTGGCACGCCAGCCGCCCGCCCTCCGAAGCCGACCCGCAGGGCGGGCGCTACCAGCGCCTGCTGATGCCCAGCCGCATCGGCGCGGCCGAGCTGCCGCGCGTGCGCATCCTGGACATGGGCCAGCAGCCGCGCCACAGCGTCTTCGCCCCGCCGCTGCTGGCCGCCATCACCGCGCGCGTCGAGCAGGGCGAGCAGTGCCTGGTGCTGCTCAACCGCCGGGGCTTTGCGCCGGTGCTGCACTGCCATGCCTGCAGCTGGAAGAGCGACTGCCCGCACTGCAGCGCGCACCAGGTGTTCCACAAGGCCGACCGCACGCTGCGCTGCCACCACTGCGGCGCAGCCAGCCGCGTGCCGCGCGCCTGCCCGGCCTGCGGCAACCCAGACATCGCCCCCATAGGCCGCGGCACCGAGCAGCTGGAGGAGCAGCTCGGCGCACTGCTGCGCAACGTCATCGTGCGACCGGCCGGGCGCGCCGCGCGCGTGGCGCGCATCGACGCCGACACCACGCGCGCCAAGGGCGCCCTGGAGGAGCAGCTGGCGCAGGTACACGCCGGCGAGGTGGACGTGCTGGTGGGCACGCAGATGATCGCCAAGGGGCATGACTTCCGGCGCATCACGCTGGTGGCGGCGGTGCAGCCCGACGGGGCGCTGTTTTCCAGCGACTTCCGCGCGCCCGAGCGGCTGCTCGCACTGCTCATGCAGGCGGCGGGGCGCGCCGGGCGCGATGCGCAGTACGTGGCCGCGCAGGGCCAGCCGCCCGAGATGTGGATCCAGACCTGGCACCCCGAGCACCCGGTGTACGCGGCGCTGCGCCGGCACGACTACCCGGCGTTCGCCGCCCAGCAGCTGGCCGAGCGGCGCGAAGCCGGCATGCCGCCCTTTGCCCACCAGGCGCTGGTGCGCGCCGACGCGCGCAGCCAGGAGGTGGCGCAGGCCTTCCTGGCGGCGGCGGCCGAGGCCGCGCGCGCCGCGCAGCTGCCGGGACTGGAGCTGGTGCACCTGTTCCCGCCGGTGCCGCTGGCGGTGCAGCGCGTGGCCGGCGTGGAGCGCGCGCAGATGCTGCTGGAGAGCGCCTCGCGCGCGGCGCTGCAGGCCTTCCTGGCGGCGTGGCAGGCGCTGCTGCACGCCGAGCGGCCGCAGCACAAGGGGCTGGTGCGCTGGCTGGTGGACGTGGATCCGCAAGCCATTTGAGAGAAAAGAGAAGGTGAGGGCGCGCCTGAAGGGCGCGGTGCGCCGGGCGACGCCCGGCGCTGGCGAGGGCGGCGCTGCCGGGCCAGGCCGCCGCACCACGGACGGCGGGGCGCCCGTGTGCTTTTTCCTGCGGGTTGCTTACTTCAGTGCCTTGCCGGCGTTGTCCGCGTACTTGAACTGCGGCAGCTTGCGCAGTGCGTCCTTGGTGGCGCCGCGCAGCGTGATGCGGTTGTTCTCGACGGTGAACTGCTCCACCGGGATCAGTACGTCGTGCGACGACAGGCCGAGGAACTTGCTGGCGTTGACGATGGCGTAGGACACCGAACCCTTGGGGTTGATGATGATGTCGTCCACCTTGCCCACCACCTCGGGCTTGGCGTCGTCGTTATAGACGTCCTTGCCCAGGATGGCCTTCTTGACGCTCCAGCCATTGGCGAGCGACGCGTGGACCGTCTCGGTCACGCCCAGCACGCTGGCGCCCGCCACCTGGGCGGTTGCCGCCAGGGGCAGGGCGGCGCTGGCAGCCAGCACGGCAGCGGAAACGAGCGAGCGAAGGGTGTTGTGGGTCATGGCATTTCTCCTGTAGATGTCGGCCAGAGCACCAAAGCAGTGCTCCTGCTGCCAATGGTGCAGCGCAACACGGAACTCGACCGTGCGAGCCGGCCGCCCGCGCCTGTAGGAGAAACGGGACCCGCCCTGCCGGATGAGGCAGACGAAAGGCGGCAGGCGGTAGGCGGCTCAGGCCACCCAGGCCACGGCCGCCGAGAAGGTGAAGAACGCCAGCGCCGTGCTGGCCAGGATGATGCGCGCGATGCGGCCGCCGTGGGCCTCGAAGCGCTCGGCCAGCAGCGACACGTTGCTGGCGCTGGGCAGCGCCGCCACCAGCACCAGCGTGGCCACGGCCAGGGGCGGCAGCCGCAGGCCGGCCGCCAGCGCCGCCTGGCAGGCCAGCCACATCAGCAGCGGGTGCACCAGCAGCTTGGCCAGCGCGATCGGCACGTAGTCGCGCGCCGGCACGCGCTCATGGGCGTTCATCTGCGAGCGCGCCAGCACCGCGCCGATGGTGAACAGCGCCACCGGCGAGGCGGCGGCGGCCAGCATGGCCACGGTCTTGTCCAGCGGGCCGGGCAGCGACAGCGAGGTGGCCGACGCCAGCGCGCCCAGCGCAATCGCCCACGGCAGCGGGTTGCCCAGCACGCCGCGCAGGGCCATGCGCAGCGCGTGCGCGGCGCTGCCCCCGCCCAGCCCCAGGCGCGACAGCGCAATGCACAGCGAGGTGGTGACCACCATGTCCAGCGCCATGGTCGGGATGACTGTGCCGGCGCTGGCCTCGCCCAGCAGCGCCACCAGCAGCGGCACGCCCATGAAGCCGGAATTGGGAAACGCCGCCACCAGCGCGCCAAAGGCGGCATCGTTCCACCCCAGGCGCCGGCGCGTGGCCGCCACCGTGCCCGCCACCAGCAGCAGGCCGCACAACAGGTAGACCAGCGCCACCACGGGGTCGAGCAGCTGGGCGATGGGCGTCTCCGCGCCGAAGCGGTACAGCATGCACGGCAGCGCGAAATACAGCACGAAGCTGTTCAGCCCCGGGATGGCCGACAGCGGCAGCAGCCCCCGGCGCGTGGCGGCAAAGCCGGCCAGCACCAGGGCGAAGAACGGAAAGGTGACCGACAGGACCGAGAGCACGGGCGCGATTGTGGCAGCGGCGAGGGCCTTTGCCGCGCTCGCTATCATCGTGCGCTTCGCGCCCGGCGCCCGCCTGCCGGCCGCCTCCCGAAGCGTCGTGCGTGCAACGCTGCGCAGGGCCCTTGCATGCAGGGCGCCCGGCGCACGACGCCCAACCCTCTCCAAGTCCCGCCTCCGCCCGCCTCCCATGTCCGGTCTGAACCTGGCCCAGCTGCAAGCCGTGCACTACACCGAAGGCCCGTGCCTGGTGCTGGCCGGCGCCGGTTCGGGCAAGACGCGCGTCATCACGCACAAGATCGCGCGGCTGATCGAGACCGGCCTGGCCCCGAAGCGCATCGCCGCCATCACCTTCACCAACAAGGCCGCCGCCGAGATGCGCGAGCGCGCGTCCGGCCTGATCGGCCGCCAGGCCCGGGATGTGCTGGTGTGCACCTTCCACGCCCTGGGCGTGCGCATGGTGCGCGAGGACGGCCACGCGCTGGGGCTGAAGCCCAACTTCAGCATCCTGGACCAGGACGACGTGACCAGCATCCTGAAGGACTGCGCCGGCGGCACGACAGATGCCGCCACGGCGCGCCAGTGGCAGTGGGCCATCAGCGCCTGGAAGAACCAGGGCTGGGACGCGCGCAAATCGCTGGCCATGGCCAAGGACGACCACGAGCGCAGCATCGCCCTCGTCATGCAGCGCTACGAGGAGCGCCTCGCCGCCTACCAGAGCGTGGACTTCGACGACCTGATCGGCCTGCCCATGCGGCTGCTCAAGGGCCACGCCGAGGTGCGCGAGAAATGGCAGCGCGTGCTGGGCCACGTGCTGGTGGACGAGTACCAGGACACCAACGCCACGCAGTACGAGCTTTTGAAGATGCTGGTGGGGCAGCGCGCGCGCCTCACCGCCGTGGGCGACGACGACCAGAGCATCTACGGCTGGCGCGGCGCGACGCTGGACAACCTGAAGAAGCTGCCCGTCGATTTTCCGCAGCTGCAGGTCATCAAGCTGGAGCAGAACTATCGCTCGACCAGCGCCATCCTGCGCGCGGCCAACCACGTCATCGGGCCGAATCCCAAGCTGTTCCCCAAGACCTTGTTCAGTGAGCTGGGCGAGGGCGAGCCGGTGCGCGTGCAGGACTGCGACAACGAGGAGCACGAGGCCGAGCGCGCCGTGGCGCGCATCCTCGGCCTGCGCGCCGCAGCCAACCCGCCGCCGGCTTGGAAGAGCTTCGCCATCCTGTACCGCGCCAACCACCAGGCCAAGCCGTTCGAAAAAGCGCTCAGGAAGGCCAACATCCCCTACAAGGTCTCGGGCGGCACCAGCTTCTTCGACCGCGCCGAGATCCGCGACCTGTGCGCGTGGTTCCGGCTGTGGATCAACAACGACGACGACCCGGCCTTCCTGCGCGCCGTGGCCAATCCGAAGCGCGGCATCGGCCACACCACGCTGGGCGCCCTGGGCGCGTTCGCTGCCCAGCACAAGCAGAGCATGTTCGGCGCGCTGTTCAACGCCATGCTGCCTGCGGCCGTCCCCAAGCGGGCGCTGGACGGCCTGGTGGAATTCGGCCGCGCCATCAACGACCTGGAATACCGCGCCCGGCACACGCACGGGGCCGAGGCCGCGCGCGCCTTCCTGGCCGACTGGCTGAAAGACATCGCCTACGAGCAGCACCTGTACGACGCCGAGGACAGCGAGAAGGTGGCCGCCGCGCGCTGGAGCAACGTGCTGGAGTTCTGCGACTGGATGGCGCAGCGGGCAGGCGGCCAGATCGAGGACGCCGCCGGCACCCCCACGCACAAGGAAACCAAGAGCCTGCTGGAAGTCGCGCAGACCATCGCCCTGCTGTCCACCCTCTCCGAACGCGAGCAGGAGCAGGACATGGTGGTGCTATCGACCCTGCACGCCAGCAAGGGCCTGGAGTGGCCGCACGTGATCCTGGCCGGCGTGACCGAGGGGATGCTGCCCTTCAAACTAGATGACGACGAGGGCCGACAGCAAAAAGTCACCGACGACATCGCCGCCCGCCTGCAGGAAGAGCGCCGGCTGATGTACGTGGGCATCACCCGCGCCCAGCGCACACTGGCCGTGAGCTGGGCCAAGAAGCGCAAGCGCGGCCGCGAGATGGTCGCCTGCCAGCCCAGCCGCTTCATCGCCGAGATGAAGCTGGACGCCGCCACCGCCCGCGAGGATCCGCGCGAGAAGCTGCGCCAACTGCGCGCCGAATTCGCCGCGCGCGCCCAGGCCGGCAACGCTCCGGCGCCCTGAGGACGCCGGCCCGGACACTCATTTTTTTTATAGCTGAACGTCGGCCCTGCACCAGGGCAGGACGGCAAAAACACTGAAAACCGTGCTTTCCCTCCCATTTTTCCGGCCTGACCGCGCCACGCACCGGTCCTTCCTCCCTGCCCTGGCCGCCGGCCTGGCCGCAGCGGCGCTGCCCGCAGCCAGCTGGGCCCAGGCGCCAGCCGGCCCGGACGCCGGCTGGCGCCAGTGCGCCGCCCAGCCCGACGGCCAGGCGCGCCTGGCCTGCTTCGACCAATGGGCGCACCAGCAGCCGGCAGCGCCGGCGGCCAGCGCGCCAGCGGTGCCGGCCGCCGAGGCTGCAGGGCTGCCGCTGCAGCCGGCCGCCGCCGTCCAGGCGCCGCCCATCGAGATCACCCTGGCCGACGGCTGCCGCGACGACCGCCACACCACGCTGGCGCGCTTTTGGGAGCTGGAGGACGCCACCGACTGCGGCAACCTGCGCTTTCGCGGCTACCGGCCCATGAGCGTGTCGGTGGTGGGCGCCAGCAGCGTCAACCGCCAGCCGCTGTCGGGCAACCCGGCCAACAGCGCCAGCACCAGCGTGGACTACCGCACCACCGAAATGCGCGTGCAGCTGTCGGTGCGCACCAAGCTGGCCAGCGGCATCCTGCCCACCAGCAACGGGCTGCGCGACTCGCTGTGGGCCGGCTACACCCAGCAGTCGTACTGGCAGCTGTTCTCGCCGGGCATCTCGCGCCCGTTTCGCAACACCGACCACGAGCCCGAGGTCCTGTACGTCTACCCCACCGACGCGCAGCTGCCCTGGGGCTGGCGCTGGCGCTACAGCGGCATCGGGCTGGTGCACCAGTCCAACGGGCAAAGCGACCCGCTGTCGCGCAGCTGGAACCGCACCTACCTGATGACCGGCCTGGAGCAGGGCGACCGCTTCAGCCTGACGGCGCGTGTATGGAAGCGCATGAACGAGAGCGCCGGCAACGACAACAACCCGGGCATCAGCGACTACGTGGGCCGCGCCGAGTTCGCGCTGGGCTGGAACCTGAACCGCGACAACCGCCTGATGCTGACCACGCGCCACGCGCTGGCCGGCAGCGCGCGCGGCTCGGTGCGGCTGGACTGGCTGCAGACGCTGGGCACGCAGCTGGTCGGCCCGCGCAGCAACCTGCGCCTGCACACGCAGCTGTTCTCCGGCTACGGCGACAGCCTGGTGGACTACAACCGCCGGCGCACGGTGTTCAGCGTGGGCCTGAGCCTGGTCGATTTTTAACTTTGTTACATTCGGCGCAGGAGGCCAAGACATGCGCCATGCACGACGTTCCACAGCCCTGGCGGCGGCCTTGACGGCCCTGGCGGCCCTGGCGGCGTTGCCCGTCCAGGCCCAGGTCTTCCGCTGCACGGGGGCCGATGGCAAGACGCTGTATTCCGACCAGCCGTGCAGCGCGCGCAGCCGCAGCGCGCTGATCGAGGCCCCGCGCACGCAGCAGGAAATAGCCGCCGAACGCGAGCTCGCCGCCCAGGCCGAGGAGCGCAAGCAACGCGCCCGCAGCGCCGAGCGCGAGCAGCAGCTGCTGGATGCGCGCCTGCAGCAGCAGGAGCGGCAGCTCCAGCCGGCGCCCCAGCACGCTGCCCCGCGCGCACCGGGCGGCGGCGACGCCGAGGCCTGCCGCGCGGCCCGCAAGGAGCTGGAGTTCGTCTCCAGCATCCGCACCGTGCCGCAGGACGAAAAGCGCCTGCGCACCAACGCCGCCATCACCAACGTGAACGCGGCCTGCGGCTCCAGCACCCCGCTGATGCAGGAGCCCCCGCGCGTGGTCGTGCACCCGCGCTCGTGCCGCACCACGGGCGGCGTGACCTATTGCCACTGAGCGCCGCGAGCGGCAGGGCCGCGCCGCGCCCATCGCGCGCGCCGGGGGCCTGTTACGTCTTGGCACCACCGGCGCCTTGCTGCGGCTGTTGCAGCCTCCCACAATCGCTCGCCATGCGGCGATAGGCAAGGCATGCAGGGTGCGCGCAACTGGCTGCCATTGGCCCCGGTTTTCCCGGCATCGGCGCCTGCGCGGCTTCGCACAATGCGCCCGGAGGAGACAAGACCATGGACCTGCAATACCAGCTCAAGGCCGGCAGCTACTACCTGTACGACCTGCGCGATGCGCCCAGCACCGTGACGGGCGAGCGGCGCTTCCGGCTCAAGACCGACACCGTGGCCATTGCCTTCGACCGCCAGACCGGCCAGATGCACCAGCACGGCAGCCCGGCGCGCATCCAGTCATGGGCCCTGCACGCGCGCCGGCGCCTGCGCGCGGCCGGCCGGCTGGAAGATGCCAACGCCCTGGTCGTGGTCTCCGGCCCGCTGCCGGTGGAGGAGCTGAACAAATGCCTGTGGATGGCCGGCTACTGCCGGCGCATGCTGGCGCGCCTGGCCAGCCTGCCGCACGGCAAGCTGCAGCGCACCGCTGACCCGCAGGCGGCCTGGCGAAAGGCGGCCTGAGCCGCGCCAGGCGCCCACTGCTCACGGCTCGGCGTCCAGCTCCGCGCCATCGTCCTCCTCGGCCGGCTCGCCGTGCTTGACCACCGTGACCGGCACCGGGCTGGAATGCACCAGCTGCTGCGACACCGAGCCCAGCAGCGCCCCGCGCAAGCCCCCCAGGCCGCGCGCCCCGATGAACAGCGCATCGCAGCCGCAGCGCTCGACCATGTCCACCAGCGTGGCCGCCACCGGACCCAGGCCGATCTCGGTCTCGCAAGGCACGCGCGCCGCCTGCACCAGCGCCATGGCCGGCGCCATCAGGTGGCCGGCCGCCTCGATGCTGGCCTGCGCCACCGCATCCGCGCCCTGGGTGGCCAGCTCCAGGAAGGTCGCCTCCTCCTGCACATGGCCCAGCACCAGCGTGGCCTGCAGGCCGCCGCGGCGCACCAGCTCCAGCGCGTGGTGCACGGCGTCCAGCGCCAGCTCCGACCCATCCACGGCGATCATGATCCTGAGCATTCGTTCTCTCCTTGGGGTTGCAAGTGACGCGGCCAGTGTAGGCCCGCCGGCTTTGGGACAATCGCCCCCCTATGCTGCAATTCGACCTGCTCGCCACCGACCCCTCCAGCCACGCCCGGCGCGGCCGCCTGACGCTCAACCACGGCGTCGTCCAGACGCCCATCTTCATGCCCGTGGGCACCTACGGCACGGTCAAGGGCGTGATGCCGCGCAGCCTGGCCGAGATGGGCGCGCAGATCATCCTGGGCAACACCTTCCACCTGTGGATGCGCCCGGGGCTGGACGTGGTGAAGAGCTTCGGCGGCCTGCACGCCTTCGAGCAGTGGGACAAGCCCATCCTGACGGACTCGGGGGGCTTTCAGGTCTGGTCGCTGGGCGCCATGCGCAAGATCACCGAGCAGGGCGTGCATTTCCAGAGCCCCGTGAACGGCGACAAGCTGTTCATGTCGCCCGAAGTCAGCATGCAGATCCAGACGGTGCTCAATTCCGACATCGTGATGCAGCTGGACGAATGCACCCCCTATGAAACCCAGGGCCACCTGACCACCGAGGCCGAGGCGCGCCAGAGCATGGAGATGAGCCGGCGCTGGGCGGTGCGCTCCCGGGACGAATTCCAGCGCCTGGAGAACCCCAACGCGCTGTTCGGCATCGTGCAGGGCGGCATGTTCGAGCACCTGCGCCAGGAGTCGCTGCAGGCGCTGGTCGAGCTGGACTTTCCTGGCTACGCCATCGGCGGCGTCAGCGTGGGCGAGCCCAAGGACGAGATGCTGCGCATCATGGCGCACACCCCGCACCGCCTGCCGGCAACGAAGCCGCGCTACCTGATGGGCGTGGGCACGCCCGAGGACCTGGTGGAGGGCGTGGCGCAGGGCGTGGACATGTTCGACTGCGTCATGCCCACGCGCAACGCCAGGAACGGCACGCTGTTCACGCGCTTCGGCGACCTGAAGATCAGGAACGCGCGCCACAAGGACGACCACCGCCCGCTGGACACCAGCTGCACCTGCCATGCCTGCGCCGGCGCCGGCGGTGCCGCCTGGGACGACGGCGGGCGCGGGGGCTTCTCGCGTGCCTACCTGCACCACCTGGACCGCTGCGGCGAGATGCTGGGCCCCATGCTGACCACCATCCACAACCTGCACTACTACCTGCAGCTGATGCAGGACATCCGCAGCGCCCTGGACGCCGGCACGTTCGCGCAGTTCCGCGCGCAGTTCAAGGCCGAGCGCGCGCGCGGCGTATAACCCCCCTTTTTCCATAAAGACCGCCCCATGCTCACCGTCCATCACCTGGAAACCTCGCGCTCGCAACGCATCCTGTGGCTGCTGGAGGAGCTGGGCGTGCCCTACGAGCTCAAGCGCTACGCCCGCGATCCGCGCACCAGGCTGGCGCCGCCCGAACTCAAGAAGATCCACCCGCTGGGCAAGTCGCCGGTCATCACCACCGAGGACGGCGAGGTGATCGCCGAGTCGGGAGCCATCATCGAGTACCTGGCCGAGCGCTACGGCGCCCAGGCCGGCGGCGACCTGGCGCAGCTGGTGCCCCGGCCGGGCACGCCCGAGCACCGCCAGTGCCGCTTCTTCATGCATTACGCCGAGGGCTCGCTGATGAACTGGCTGGTCATGAAGCTGGTGTTCCAGACCCTGCCGCGCCAGCCCATGCCGTTTTTCGTGCGGCCCGTGGCCCGCGCCCTGTGCAAGGGCGCGCAGGACAAGCTGGTGGACCCCAACTTGGCCACCGCCGCAGCCTTCCTGGAGCAGCACCTGGCGCAGCGCACCTGGTTCGCCGGCGAGCACCTGACCATGGCCGACTTCCAGATGAGCTTTGCCGTGGAAGCCCTGCTGTCGCGCGCCGCCAACGGCACCCCGGCGCCGCGCCTGCAGGCGCTGCTGGCGCGCATGCACGCCCGGCCGGCCTGGCAGCGCGCCCTGGCCAAGGGCGGGCCGGTCCTGATGGGCTGAGAGGGTGCGCCCGGCCATTCTTTGCTTGCCCACCCGGACGGCTTTGGGCAGGATGGCCCGTGTTCGCCCACCCGCGCCGGCAGCGGCACCCGCCGCTCCCGCCGGGAGGTTCCACAGCCCCTTGCCCTCGCCGTCCCACCCATGCCCCTGAGCCCCCGCCTGCCCCAGGCCCTGCGCCATTGCGCCCTGCCCGCCCTGCTTGGCGCTGCCGCCGCCGGCGCCGGCGCCCAATCCCTGACGATCGCCCAGGACGCGCCGCCCGCGCACATCCTGCCCGCCGCCGACGTGCAGCGCCTTTCCACGCTGATGGGTGCCAGCCGGCTTTACTTCCTGGCGCAGCCCTCGCCCGATGGCCGCACGCTGCTGGTCAACGCCGGCCCCTACCAGGGCTTCGTGGATGTGGACAGCGGCGCCGCCGTGCTGCTGGACGCCGAGGCCGCCAGTGTGCTGGGCGCGCGCCAGGGGCGCGGCGTCTGGACCGACGCGGATCACCTGGCCTTTGCCGCCGTGCGGCAGGCCGCCGACGGCAGCGCGCAGTGGCATATCGCCAGCTTCGACCGGCGCACCGGCCGCGTCAGCGTGTCCGGGACGCCGCTCCCCGTGGGCGAGGTGCTGGCCCTGGCCCCCGGCGGGCGCTGGGCGCTGGCGCTGACCGATGCCGCCGCTGGCGCCGCCCCGCGCACCGCCCCGCGCACCGTGCCGCGCGTGCGCACGCGGCTGGACTTCAGCGTCCCCCTGCCCGGCCCCGGCCCGGCGCGCGCCGAGCGCATGCTGGAGGCCACCACCGCCCAGGCGCGCCTGGAGCTGCTGGACCTGCAGGCCGGCACCAGCCGGCTGGTGGCCACCCTGCCCATCGGCTCGGTGCGGCCCGAGGCCAGCTTCGACAGCGCCGGACGCCGCTTTGCGCTGGTCACCAACTGGTTCGAGCGCACGCCGCGCACCGAGGAAACGCTAGCCGGCATCGTGGTGCAGGAAGCCCTGGGCCAGTACCCGCTGGCGGACAACCCCTACCACCGCAACAGCAAGCTGGCCATCTACGACACCGCCGCCGCACAGCTGCAGCCGCGCGAGGTCCGCGCGGCCAGCTTCCCCGACCTGGCGCTGCGCTTCCAGTCCAGCCTGCACTGGAACCCCTCGGGCACCCGGCTGGTGGCTGGGGTGGACATCGCGGCGCGCCTGGCCGGGCGCGCGAACGCCACGTTCTACAAGCCTGGCGCCCAGTATTTCCTGGCATTCGACGCGCAAGAGGGCGCTGGCGCCGCGCTGCTGCCCTCGACCGTGCTGCAGGACCCGCTGCTGACCGCACCAGGCGACGAGAGCCTGGGCATGGCCTGGCTGTCGGACCAGGAGCTGGTCTTCGCCCCGCTGGCCGGCATGGACCGGCAGCTGCACAAGTACGACTTCGCCAGCGCCCGCCTGACCCGGCTGGCTGGCAACCCGCCCGGCACGGCCGTCACGCTGGTGGCGCTGCCCGGGCGGCGCGAACTGCTGTACGTGAATTCCTCGGCCAGCCAGCCGCCCGAGCTGTGGCGCCAGGGCGCCGACGGCGGCGCGGCCCGCGTGCAGACCCAGGTGAACCAGGAGGCCCGCAGCGCGGTCTCGGTCAGCGAGCACCCGGTGAGCTTCCGGCTGGCCAACGGCGAGCAGCGCCAGGGCTACTGGTTCGCCCCGGCCGATGCGCCCTGGCCGCCCACCGGCCAGCGCGTGGTGCTGTGGCAGGCGGGCGGCCCGGGCGGCGTGATGGACAACGACTGGGGCACCGCCGTGGAGATGCCCCACTCCCTGCTGCCCAGCTTCGGCATCGGCGTGCTGGTGATGCCGCTGCAGCAGCGCCCCGGGCTGAACAGCCGCCTGTGGAACCAGCTGGCCGACGGCGACAACTTCGGCGCCGTGGACATCGACGAGCTGGCGCAGATCGCCGGCCAGGTGGTCGAGCGCGGCTGGGCGCGCGCCGACCAGGTGGGCATCAGCGGCTGCTCCTACGGCGGCTACATGACCTCGCAGAGCATCGTGCGCCACCCCCAGCGCTACGCCGCCGCCAACCCGCAGTGCAGCCTGCTGGATCTGGTGAGCGAGTTCCAGACCGGCTATGCCAGCCACATCGCCTACCTGGAGGGCGGCAGCCCCTGGGCGCGCTGGAACGAGTACCTGGCCGACTCGCCCGGCTTCCATGGCGCCAGCGTGCGCACCCCGACTCTGGTGTTCCACGGCACGCTCGACTTCCTGCCCGTGGGCATCGCGGAGAACTTCTACGAAGGCATCCGCGCCAGCGGCACCGACGCGCGCATCCTGCGCTTTGCCGGCGAACGGCACGGCCTGCGCGGCACGGCCAACCAGCTGTATGCCGCGCAGGAGCAGATCAGCTGGTTCCGGCGCTACCTGAAGCCCTGAGCCCGTCCCCGGCGGATGGCGGCATGCCGGGCAGCGCGGCCGGCGTGCCGCAAGCGTGGCAAAAGCGTGCAAAAGCGCTCTTGCGCGTGCGGCAGGCGCCGCAGCGCTCGAACAGGCCAATGCCGCAGTGCGGGCAGAAATCGATGGCCTCGTTCTTCAGGTCCACCGGCCGCTCGCAGCCCGGGCACACCCCCTTGGCCAGGCGCGCCAGCGCCGCGTCGTAGCCCAGCTCCAGCCGGCGCTGCGCGTCGGGCAGGCTTTCCGCCTGGCGCTGGCGCTCCAGGTAGCGGTTCAGCGCGACGATGGCCCAGCGCCCCACCAGCACCGTCACCACGATGCCCACTACATAGCGCACGTAGCCGCCATAGCTGGGCAGGTAGGGAACCAGTTCGACGAAGAAGGCAAACAGCGCGAACAGGATGAAGCCCCACACGAAAGGCCACCAGGGGCTTTGGCGCTTCCTGGCGAACAGCCAGCCGGCCAGCGCCAGCAGCGGCAGGGTCAGCGCCAGACGGTACAGGAACACGCGCAGCTCCACGCGGCGCTGCTCGGCGTGCAGGCGCTGCCAGCCCTCGTCCTCCAGCGCCGCCAGGCGCGCCTGCGCCGCCTGCGAGCTCTGGCGCGCGTCCAGCAGCGCCTGCTGCTGCGCCTGCACGGCCTGCCGGGCGCGCTGCTCCTGGGCCTTGAGCGCATCCAGCCGCTGCGTGCGCTCGATCACCTGGGGGTCGTGCTCGGCGCGCTGGGTGACGCTGCGCGCGGCCAGCCAGTTGTCGAAGGTCTCGCGCTCGGCCCGGCTGGCGCTGCCGGCCTTGCCCAGCTGCAGCTGCGCCTGCTCCAGCGCCGTCTGTGCCTGTTCGCTGGCCTGGCGCGCCGCGTGGTCCTGTGCACGCAGCGGCTGCACGGCCGCCAGGTCCAGAAAATCGTCGAGCTGCAGCGCGCGCTCGACCTTCGGCAGGTCGCCCACCACTGTGCCGCCCAGCCCGATCAGGAAGCCGGCAAAGACCAGGGCCACCAGCCACAGGCCCCGGCGAAACCATTTTTCCGACAAACGCAAGGCTTTGCCCATACCCGTCCCCTTCGTTGGATTGCTATTGAATATATAGCTGAATGTCGTTTATTGGCGCCGGCACGCAGGCATTTTTGCTTCATTTTGTGCCCGGCAGCCCCGTCCCCGGGTGGCGCGACGGCGCGGTGCTGTTACCATCCGCCCCGCAGGAGAGCCGGCGACCCCCGTGTCGCCGCACCGAAGGCGCAAACTCCCATACACGCTCAGGTACCGTACTGCACATTCACACAGCCGTCTGGAGAGCCGCCCGCCACGCGCCGGGCGCACCGAAGGAGCAAGCCGCCAGCGCAGGACGCGCCAGCGGCGAATCTCTCAGGTCACAAGGACAGGGGGAGCGGCAGCCAGAGCTTGGCGCCGCCCGTCCGATTGCTATTTTTTATATAGCTGCACGCCGGCGTCCTGCCTGGACAAACCTTGAAAAAGGCTTTGTTCTTCCATGCGAGTCATCGTCCTGGGTGCCGGCGTCATCGGCACCACCAGCGCCTACTTCCTGCAACAGCTGGGCCACGAAGTCACCGTGATCGATCGCCAGGCCGTGCCTGGCGCCGAGACCAGCCTGGCCAACGGCGGGCAGATCTCGGTCAGCCACGCCGAACCGTGGGCCAACCCGTCGGCGCCGCTGAAGGTGCTCAAGTGGCTGGGCCAGGAGGACGCGCCGCTGCTGTTTCGCCTGCGCGCCGACATGCGCCAGTGGCTGTGGGGCCTGCAGTTCCTGCGCGAATGCACGCCCGCGCGCACCCGGCACAACATCCGCCAGATCGTGCAGCTGGGCACCTACAGCCGCGACGTGCTGCGCGAGCTGCGCACGCAGCTGGGGCTGCGCTACGACCAGCGCACCCAGGGCATCCTGCACTTCTATACCGATGCGCGCGAGTTCGAGGGCGCGCTCGCACCGGCCGAGCAGATGCGCAGCCTGGGCTGCGAGCGGCGCGTGGTCAGCGCCGACGAAGCCGTGCGCATCGAGCCGGCGCTGGCGGCCATGCGCTCCCGGCTGGCCGGCGCCACCTACACCGCCGAGGATGAATCGGGCGACGCCCACCTGTTCACGCGCGAGCTTGCGCGCGCTGCCGAGGCCGGCGGCGTGCGCTGGCGCATGGGCTGCCACATCACGGCGGTGCACCAGCAGGCGGGCCGCATCGACCATGTGGAAATCACCAACGAAGCCGGCCGCTACGAGCGCCTGCAGGCCGACGCCTATGTGCTGGCGCTGGGCTCGTTCAGCCCGCTGCTGGCCGAGCCGCTGGGCCTGCGGCTGCCGATCTACCCGGCCAAGGGCTATTCGGTGACGCTGCCGGTGCGCGACGCCGCCAGGGCCTACCAGGTCAGCCTGACCGACGACCAGTTCAAGCTGGTGTTCTCGCGCTACAGCAGCCCGGGCGGCGCCGGGCAGGAGGCGCGCGACGTGCTGCGCGTGGCCGGCACGGCGGAGTTGAACGGCTACTCGCGCAGCCTGAGCGAGGTGCGCTGCGCGGCCATCGTGCGGCGCGTCGAGGAGCTGTTTCCCGGCGCGGCGGATGGCAGCCAGGCGCAGTACTGGTCGGGGTTGCGCCCGGCCACGCCCAGCAACGTGCCGCTGATCGGGCGCACGCACCTGCCCAACCTGTTCCTCAACACCGGCCACGGCACCCTGGGCTGGACGCATGCCTGCGGCTCTGGCAAGTCGATCGCACGCATCGTGAGCGGGCTGCAGCCCGAGCTGGACTTTGCCTTTTGCGGTGCGCCTGCCCGGCCCGGCCAGTCCCGGCCGGCGCGCGCTGCGGCCTGAGGGGCCGGGGCCGGGCGCGGGACGATCGATGCAGCTATTTTTTCGATAGCTGACTTGCGTTGTCTCGCGCCGGCAGGCGTTATTTTTTGCTGCTTTTCCCGGCGGTGCGCCCCGCAGCGGCGGCCTTGCGCGGCGCCGCCGGTGCGGCGCTCCTGGCGCGTGCGCCAGCGCCAGCGCCAGCAGCGCCAGCGCCAGTGCCAGTGCCAGTGCCAGTGCCAGTGCCAGTGCCAGTGCCAGTGCCAGTGCCAGTGCCAGTGCCAGCGGCCGGGCTGGCGCCGGCCCCGGGCGTCCACTGCGCCGCCATGTCGCTGGCGGTCTTGAGCGCGCCGCTGGCCATGTCGCGCGTGGCGTCGAAGGCGGCCTGGTGCGTGGCGGTATCCTGCAGCGCGCGGGCCGCGATCTGCTGGAACTGGCTGGTGAGCGAGCCCCACCATTGCAGGGGGTCGACCGCGCCCGCCGCCGCCTCCTGGCCGGCTTCTGCCGCCGTGCCGCCCGGCTGGGGCGCCGGTGCAGCGGCTGGAGCAGGGGCGGGAGCGGGGGCTGGCGCCGGCGTCGGGGCGGCAGGCGCCGGGCTTCCCATGGCGCCAAAGGCGGCGGCCATGTCGCCCACCGCCACGTTCATGCCGGCCAGGGTGGCCAGGGTCATCTTCTGCACCTCCAGCGCCTGCACCGTGGCGGTGAGCGCGCGTGCGTTCTGCTCCAGCCAGAACTGCACGGCCTTCAATTCCTGGATGCGCTTGTCCAGCTCCTGCACGCTGGCGGTGGGGGCCACCCAGCCGGGCAGGCCGGGCACGCCGCCGGCGGCGCCCTTGGCAAGGCTTTGCAGGAAGTCGAATCCGGGGACGAAGCGTCCGAAACCAAACGGTGAGGTATCGCTCATGGTTGATGTGCTCCTGGTCATGGGATGGGCTGGTGCAGCCGCCAGCTTAGCGCCGATGGCGACGAGTGCAACGCGCTGTTTTCCGACGCTGCGGCGCGCGCCCGGCTGCGCCGCTGCGCGCCGCAGGTCCTAGAATCCGGGCACCAGCACGCGCTGGACTTTCCACTGCAACTTCCAACAAGCACCAAGACACCATGGCAACTGCAAAGAAGACCCCCGCCGCACCGGCCAAGAAGGCCACACCCGCCAAGAGCACCGCCGCCGCCAAGCCCGCTGCCAAGAAGGCCCCCGCCGCGCCCAAGCCGGTCAAGGAAGTCTTTACCAAGACGGCGCTGGTCGCCCACCTGGCCGAGCAGTCGGGCGTGGATGCCAAGGGCGTCAAGGCCGTGCTGGCGGCTCTGGAAGGCGCCATCCTGGCTTCGGTGCACAAGAAGGGTTCGGGCGAGTTCACCCTGCCCGGCCTGCTCAAGATCAACCTGCAGCAGGTCGAAGCCCGCAAGAAGCGCCTGGCCAAGGACCCCTTCACGGGCGAGGAGCGCTGGTTCGCCGCCAAGCCGGCATCGGCCAAGATCAAGACCCGTGTGCTCAAGAAGCTCAAGGACGCGGCACTCTGATCGGCTCCGGGCCGCACAAACAAGAAAACAGCCCTCGGGCTGTTTTTTTGTTCCTGCCGCTGCCGCGCCCCGCTCATGCCTGCGGGGCCGGCTGCAGGTAGAGCTGCGCCAGGCGCGCCTGGGCGGCATCGCCCAGCCCAAGCTGCCGCGCCAGGTAGGGCGCCAGCCCGCCATGGTCGCGCTCGAGCACTTCGAACGCCGCATCCAGGAAGCCGGCCTGGACGCGCCAGATCACGTCCAGCACCTCCTGCGGCGCAGTGCTCTCGACCACCGCCGGGCGCCGGTACAAGCCGTTGGTGAGCAGGTAGTCCTGCAGCACCACGTCCTGCGGCACCCCGAGGGCGCGCAGGATGAGGGCGGCGGCGAAGCCGGTGCGGTCCTTGCCGGCGGTGCAGTGAAAGACCAGGGGCGAATCGTCCTCCAGCAGGTGCGCGAACAGCGCCGCGAACTGGGGCGTGTTGTCGCTGACGAAGGCGCGGTAGGTGTCCTGCATCAGGTGGCGCGCGATGTCTGCCGTCATGGGCTGGCCAGCCTGGGCCATCTCCTGGGCGCGCTGCACGACCGTGGGCTCGATAGGCAGCGCGTGGTAGCGCACGGCGGGCAGCTGGTAGGCCTGCGCCGCGCTCTCGCGCCGGCCGCGCAGGTCGACGGCGCGCGCCAGCCCCAGCCCGGCCAGGGCCTGCGTGTCCTGCGGCGTCAGCGCCGCCAAGTGGTCGGAGCGATACAGCCGCCGCCAGCGCACCGCGCGCCCGTCCCGCCCCGCATAACCGCCGAGGTCGCGAAAATTGGAAGCTCCGGCCAGCGCAACGCTGCGGGAATGATCGCTCATGCCATTTCCTGAAGGACGATGCCGCGCGTGGCGGGCACCGCGCAGGCGGGGCTGACGCGGCGGGGCGCGGCAAGAAAGGGGAATGTGGCGCGGCTGGCGGGGATCGGCCCAACAACCGCGTCTTCCCTGGGTACAGCGCCTGGATGAAAGCGACAGTGTAGCGCCCTCTTGTAGCAGGTGGGTCTCTAGCTTCACTACCCGGCTTCTACACTTGGGCAGGATAGGAACAAGCCCACCTGCGCCAAAGGGCTACCACTGTGCAAGCGACTTTTTCTCACCTTTCACTATCGGGACAGGTATCCGTGTCAGGCGACAGTTCCGCATCCTCAAACAGTTACAATAAGAAACCATTAACACAATGGACTGCTCCTCAAAAATCCCCAATAAAACGGGATCACTATAAATCTACAAGAAATTTAAAACGCTGGATGAATAAATTGAAAAATTCTTATATGCTCACCCTTTTTTTTGGGCTATCCATACTGCCAATTCAGCCCAGTCTAGCGCAAGGGAGATGGATAATTTCAAAAAATCGGGATGAGATGACCAACTCTTTAAAAATTCGCACCTGCGTCAATTCATTAAATAGGATTAGCCAGAAATTTCCATACGACAATGGAAATACCCATGCGCGTCTCTGCATTCATCGAAATGGCGAGGATTTTGAATCCTCATTGCAAATCAATCAAGGGCAATTACTATGCGGTTATGAAAACTCTAATTTTTTAATCAAAAGCGACGAGAAAGAAGCCATAGAGAAAATTTGCGTGCGGCACAACAGATCACGATCCAGAGATGGATACTTCGAGGACGGAGAAGAGGCAGTCAAAGAAGTTGCATCAGCCTAAAAATTAATTCGCATTAAAGCGACAATTTATCAGTATGGCGATGCCATTTTCCGATTTCCAGCCCTAGATGGTAAATTACGAAATGAAATTATGACCTCAATTAAGAAATAGTATATATTCAGCGACAACGCTGAACGACACAGTATTGCAAAATCTCAAAACATAAATTTTCAAAAAGATTATTTTTATTTAGCACAGAAAACAAAATGCGAGAATATCAAAAGGCACGAGGCAAATGGGCGGCATTTGCGGTTATTTTTCTGTTGGCAGGCGTCTTTATATGGAAAATCTCTATAATTTCGGTGGGCACTCGCACCGCTGGTCACACGGCGGTGGTGTGGAAAGAGGAGAGATTAATGGATTTACGCCCCTTTGACAGCGACCGCGCCGCCTGCGAGAGGAAAGGCGTGGAGGGAATGGTTAGAAATTTCTGCAGGGGCAATTTGGCAAGCCATCTTGAGAATCATCGAGTAATCGCGCTGCCTTATATGGAGTGGTATGCGCGGCTGACTGGCGGTTAATCAAATTCGGCATTTCAACCATTTTTAGCAGGTGGGAACGAATGCATGACACCGTGGCGTAAACCTTGCCACCTGCTCCCTAGACTTCGCTTCCCGCTGCATCTGCAGCGCCTAGTCGCTTGATTACGCGAGCCAACTGCACTTGCTGCCACCGACCGCCCCGGGCAGTAGGTATCAACTTCTCGTTCAGCTCGCGCGTCATTGCCGCGACCCACATCCCTTCGGCCTGATCGCGATCGGTGCCATCACCATATTCGGTGAAATTATTTGCAAAGAAACCAGCATAAGCAACGGTATCCATTTTTTCCGCTGTTTTCTCATAGAAGGATTTTAAGATAGCAATATTATCCTTTGCGTCCGCATTTGTTTTTACAGAATCAGCATGAGTGGTATCACTGGCTTTAGTAGAAGTAGAATTTTGGCAACCGAATACAATCAATGTCAAAATGGGGAAGATGATTTTTTTCATTTTTGTTTTTATTAAGGGTTTATATAAAATTTTATTTTTTGCACTACTTCAACTTCAAATAAATAAGACAGATACAAAATGAAATCCACTACCTGAATCATCAATTCCATCATGATTATGCAGAATTACAATCGTACTGACAAAAAGATTGGCAGACAATAAATCGATTCAATATTTTTTAAAGAATTTTTCGTGTTGTAGTATTTGATTAATCAAGCAGTAGGTTGGTCAAAAACTATTTATATCTCAAAATTACTTATACCGAATATGCAGATTTGTTCAATTAATGTGCAGAAATGATTTTTTTAAAGGTCGGCTGCGCCTACATCACATAGGACGGTTTAGTTTAGTATTACTCACAGAGGCATCCATATAATTTTTCGAAATAGGGATTTCAATATTTTTTATCCAGACGCTTTTAGCATTGAATTTTTCAATTTTCGTTTTATTCACGATATAGGCGCGATGCACTTGGGCAAATGTATTTTCAGAAAGCAATTCCATTATTTGTTTAATAGTGGATCGCGATTTATAAGATTTGGAATCGGTAAAAAAGAGAATGTAATTACCCTCAGATTCGATATAGTTGATGGCATCTACCGGGAGTTCTACATTACAATCTTGATCTTTTACTAAGACGAAAGGTTGGTACTTTTTGAGGTGGGCAGATTTTCGAAGTGCTATTTCTACTGATACGATTAAATCTACCTCTTTGAATGGTTTGGTCAAATAGGAATAAGGTGTAGTCGCTACAGCTCTATTTATTATCGATGCAGCATCATAAGCCGTTAGATAAATAAAAGGAATGCCAAATTTTTGCTGAATCTGTTGGCCAAGTTCGATTCCATCGGCTTCATTTTCACCAAGATTAATATCTAAAATCGCCAAATCGGGAGTTTCTTTTTTCAAAATCTCTAACGATTCCTTCATGTTTTTGGCCTCCACAACATGATAATTATTTTCGAGTAATACTTTTTTATAAAGTCTTCTATTCAGAAAATCATCTTCTACCAATAATATAGTCTTCTCTTTCATGTTGAAGATTTATTTAAAATTTACAGTCAATTCAAATCCTGAATCATTATTGGTCGATATTATTCCATCCAGTTGATCTATTAATCCTTTTATGATTTCTTGCCCTAACCCTTTATCATTTTTAAAATTAAAATCATACCCACATCCATTATCTCGATAATAAAAATAATTCCCTTTTTCGCTTTCAGTAAATGTGATATCGATGATTCCAATATTTATATTTTTAAAAGCATGTTTCATACTGTTACTAATTAATTCAACAATAATCAAACCCAAGGGAAGCGCTTTTTCTATAGAAATAAGATTAATTCCGCATTGTAAATTGATATTTATTTTCTTCTTGTGATTATCGTAAGAGTTTTTGACTAATTCTGAAAGTTCGAGTATATATCTTTTCAATTCGACACTATTCACCTGATCAAATGTGTTCAATTTTTTGTGAAGCAATGCCATGGAATGAATACGATTTTGATTGCTTCTTATCAATTCCTCAATATTATTAAAATCGACCGATTCTTTCTGAATTTCCAAAATACTGATGACGTGCTGTAAATTATTTTTCACTCGATGTTGCAACTCAGAAAGAAGTACTTGTTTTTGGCCTAAAGCTTTAGAAAGTTCTTCCACTTGCACTCCGATAATTTTATTTTGCTTTTCAATCTTTTTATTTTTTCGAAGAAGTAAAATTGTAGCAATAATAATGGCTCCTAGTAAGGATCCTATAAAAATCATTTGTTTATTCTTGTCGCGAATAATAATTTCTTTTTTTTCGCTTTCATATCGTTCTTCTATCTCTTTTGTTTTTATTTTTTCTTCTTGCGTTTTTTGGTATTCCCATTCACGTTGGTACTCCTTGAGATAATAAAAAGCCGAATCGATATTTCCCATCGCTTCAAATATTTCATACCTCATTTTAGGATAATCGGTGCTGTACAATAATGTTCGCTTGCTCGTGTAAAAAAAACGAGATGAATCATTGTACAAAATAGCTTTTTGAAAATCCCCTACACTTAAATAGTGTTTGGCAATAGTTGTATAGGAAGAAGCCAATGTAATCGTATCATTATATTTTTTATAAAATTCTAAAAGTTTGAAATTATATGTAAGGGCCTCTTTGTAATTTTTTGTTCTATTGGCTACAAAACTCAATAAGATATAGGAATCCATCAAGTCAGTTTCATTTTTATATTTCTTGGCATATTGATTCGCCTGATTAGCAAAATATAATACAGAGTCTAATTTATTTATGTATCGATAATATGAACTTCTTCTAATGCAGTATGTGCTGTAAATATTCTCCAATTTGTAATCTTTATACAATTGATACGCTTGATTCAAATACTTATCGGCCAAATCAAAATTTTCAGCTTTCTCATAGCATAGTGCCATCAATAAATAAATACGATACGACAGTGAAAAAAAATTATTTTTTTCGGATTCGTGTATTAATTCTTGTAAGATTTTCAAAGATTGGGTAGGCTCTACTTCCCTTCGATCGAGGATAGAAGCTTGCCTGAATCGAAGTTCCAAAAGCTCATGTTGGTATGCGATCTTTTGCCCGGAATTCAGAATTTGATAATATAGACTATCAGTGATCTTTTGGGCTTTATCAAAATGGCCATAATTAATCAAACTATCTATTCCCTGAATTTCATTTTTCAGAAACGCATTTTGTGCCGCCGCGTATTGACTTATAAATACCAGAAAACAAAAAAAGCATTTCAATGCCATTCGCTTAAAATTATAGTTTATCAAATGTATGGCGTATGAAATTCAGTTTGGAATTAGAAAGAGATAAATAGTGAAAAGAATTGGGTTGGTGCTTACCTGAATACTTGAAAGGCTTTAATTTTTTTGTGCTCTCAGGAGCTTCATACAGCCATATTCAAACACATATATGGCTGCATGAATTTCCAAAAAGATTATTTCACAGGAACCAATCTCCACATTTGGCCGGATACATTTTGAGTGGTATTCATAAATGCATTTCCACCTTTTTCTCCGCTGGGAGTATTGCCTTCTAAAGAGAATTTATTATTGTGGTTCATATTTCGCAGTCGATAAAGATGATCGCCATTGGCACTTGATACCAGCTCAAGTCTCCAAAGCTGTCCGGATACATTCTTACAATCATCCATGAAAGCAGCTCCACCTTTTATATCGCTATCCATACTATTGCCTTCCAAGCATTTATTGCTTCCTTGATCTTTAGATTTTAGTCGATACCAGCCTTTATTAACTTCGTCAGGAATTAGTTGCCACATGGTGCCGCTCGTACCATTTTGAGAAGACATAAAAGACCCGCCATTCATTGTTTTGCTTGAAGCACCATTGCTTTCAAGTGAAAGGTCATCGCCGGTAAATGAGGTTCTTAAAAAATAATAACCTTTGTAATTGGGGGTAAAAGAATGCCCTCTTTCTTGCGCAAAAACTCCGGTTAAACCGACAGTAAAAAGTAATAAAAAAGTCAATTTAATTTTTTTCATTTTTTGAAATTTAAATTTTACGCCTACTCTAATACGCATTTTCGGCTTCCTGCTTGTTTACAAAAACAAACATATTGGGGTTCATTCTGCTTGCATATTATTTGGGATAGAATGGCGATTGTAGGGATAGAATTTTAGAAATTAAAATATCAAGCCTATGATCCGGATTAAACATGATGCGTATTCTTCACCAATTTATTTTCCTCAATCGAAATTGATAGGCTATTAAATCGTGCTCAAAAGGTTTAAATTTGCAGATACATTTATGAGTAACGAGGATATTATACTTAAGGAAGTTGTTATAAAATTTGCAGGTGATAGTGGCGATGGAATGCAATTGACCGGAACACAATTCACCAACAATACCGCTTTGATGGGAATTGATTTAGCTACTTTTCCTGATTTTCCGGCTGAGATAAGAGCGCCGCAGGGAACCATTCCCGGCGTTAGTGGCTTTCAATTACGCTTTTCAAGCGATCGTATTTTTACTCCGGGAGATAAATGCGATGTGCTCGTGGCCATGAATGCAGCAGCACTCAAAACAAATCTGAAAACCCTTAAAGACGGCGGTACTATCATTGCCAATATTGATGGATTCGATGCTAAAAATTTACGGTTAGCGAATTATCCCGATGGGGTAAATCCGTTGAATGATGAAAGTCTGAGTGCATTTAGATTGATTCAAATTGATATTACCAAATTGACACGCGAATCGTTGAAAGATTTCGCAATGGGAACCAAGGAAAAAGACCGCGCCAAAAATATGTTTGTGCTCGGTTTTCTCTATTGGATGTACAATCGGAAAATGGAAAATACCATTCGCTTTCTGGAAGAAAAATTTGCCGGCAATCCGTTAATTATGAATAGCAATATTCGTGTATTGCAGGCCGGATATAATTATGGCGATACCACCGAAACATTTACCACTCGATACGCCGTAAAAAAAGCGCGTATGGAGCCGGGAACTTATCGCAATATTATGGGCAACCAAGCCGTCGCATTCGGATTAATCGCGGCTGCTCAAAAAAGTGAACTTCAATTATTTTTAGGCACTTATCCCATCACTCCGGCGAGTGATATTTTACATGAATTGAGTAAGCACAAATCATTTGGAGTAAAAACTTTTCAGGCCGAAGATGAAATTGCCGCTATCAGTGCGGCTATCGGTGCTTCGTATGGAGGTAGCCTTGGTGTCACCACTACCAGCGGCCCCGGAATGGCTTTAAAATCGGAGGCAATGGGACTGGCAGTTATGTTGGAAATTCCTTTATTGATTTGTGATATTCAGCGAGGTGGTCCATCCACCGGATTGCCGACAAAAACGGAACAGAGTGATTTACTGCAAGCATATTATGGCAGAAATGGTGAAAGCCCGATGCCCGTAATTGCCGCAGCCACACCAAGTGATTGTTTTAATGCAGTTTATGAAGCCGTTCGCATTGCTGTTCAGCACATGACGCCGGTAATATTTTTAAGTGATGGCTATATTGCCAATGGTGCCGAACCATGGAAATATCCTTCAGCAAAGGATTTGACACCGATAGATGTTCAATTTAAACGGCATTTAAACGCTGATGAAAAAACATTTCATCCGTATTTAAGAGATGAGCGTTTGGTGCGCCCTTGGGCTATTCCGGGTGTTGCCGGATTGGAGCATCGTGTAGGCGGTTTGGAAAAAGAAGACATCACAGGAAATGTAAGTTATGACCCGGAGAATCACCACAAAATGGTGAAGATTCGTCAAGAAAAAATTGACCAAATTGCGAATTTCATACCTGCTCAAGAAATTGATAATGGTCCGTCTTCAGGAAAGGTATTAATACTCGGTTGGGGCAGCACTTATGGCTCCATAAAAAGTGCCGTAAAAGAATTATTAGAAGAAGGAGAATTAGTTGCGCATACGCATCTCCGTTATATTCGTCCTTTTCCAAAAAATTTGGGTGTTATTTTGCAAAACTTCGAGCAGGTGCTCATTCCAGAATTAAATAATGGCCAATTAATCAAATTGATTCGCGACAAATATTTGGTCGATGCCAAAGGATTAAATAAAATAAAAGGTATCCCTTTCACCAAGGAAGAAATAAAAACCGAAGTAAAAAAAATATTGCAAAATCAATAAATGCTAACGGTATTTTCCTAATGCAAATCCTATTTTCAGATTGAAAGAAAAATAGGCATCATTATATTTTGATGAACCTCTAATACCATCGATGTGTGCTGTTTGTGCTCCCGGTTTGCTTCGATCATTCAGCAACAAAGCATTTTGCAAATCCGCGCCTGTATAGTATTTGGAAGAAAATGACCGGATCAATATATCGAGTACTTACATCATCCAAATAATCGGTAAATAAAAAGCGATATTGAAATTCTAATTTAATATTAATGAGATCATTAAGATCATATTTAGCACCGATACCAAGTGGTATATTCAATTGATTTAAACTATATACTTTACGATTTGGATATTCTGCAAAGCCTTGCCCCTCGGTACTTAGCGGCTGAAGATTGATCCATGCTCCATTCAAATTTGCTTGAGGATTAAAATGAAAAAATCCTACACCGGCCAATAAATAAGGCGAGACTAAAGGTTCGTTTTCGGTAAATGCTTCTATCGGATGAAACTCTGCCAATAAAGAAACTTCTGCAATTTTTGAATAATAACTCAGATTGCGTAAATATCTTTCTTGCTGATCGTTGGGAGGTAAAATGCTGTCGTAGCCTTTCACAGAGCCCAAAGTACCCTCTAATCGAAGGCCAATATAGTTTTTATATTTTACCATAAAATAAACTCCACCACTCAGTTGCGTCGTTTTTAAATTATAGTCTTTTAAAAATCTTGAACCAATACCGTCATTACCGCCCACATCAGTAAAGGCATTCATAGCACCAATCGATGCGCCAATTTCATAAGTAAAATCCTCCTGATCGGAAAATTGAGCTTTGGTTGAGTAAACAAGTGCTGTAAAAATCAGCAGTAATAATATTTTGGCTTTCATAAATTTCAATTATTAGCAGTTAATGGTGCTTGCTTACTGATTACTTTTTTATAATAATTACAAACCTCCTTCAAACCGCAGATACCACATTTCGGATTACGCGAAATACAAATATAACGACCATGAAGAATTAACCAATGATGAGCAATAAAAATTAAATCTTCCGGTAAATTTCGAACTAATTGCTTTTCTACCTCCAAAGGTGTGGTTGCTTTTACCAATCCGATTCTATTGGCTACGCGAAAAACGTGTGTATCGACTGCCATATTTGGCTGATTATCAATTACAGAAGTAATTACATTCGCCGTTTTTCTTCCCACTCCCGGAAGTTTCATTAATTCAATCACCGTCATAGGAATCTCTCCTCCGAAATCTTCCATAATCATTTTGGCCATCCCGATAAGGTGATTGGTTTTATTATTTGGGTAAGAAACACTTTTGATTAAATTAAAAACAGCATCTCTATCAGCATGACTCAAAGACTCAACATCTGGATAGGTTTCAAAGAGTTTTGGTGTGGTTTGATTGATACGCTTATCTGTGCATTGTGCGGATAAAATCACCGCGACCAATAACTGATAAGTATTGTCGTACATCAGTTCTGTCTTGGCTTCCGGATTATTTTTTAAAAAATAATTGATTACAAATTGATAGCGTTCTTTCTTGGTCATGGCTCACTCATCTCGAAAAAAAAATGAAAATGCGAACTTTATTTAATCAATGAAGAATCGATGGAAATGATAAACAAATCTTCATTATTCTTCTTCATTAAATATTTTTCGCGGGCATAACGCTCGAGCGTGGCCGGATTGGTTTTCAACAATTTCAATTCTTCTTTTGTTATTTCAATTTGTCCGGTCATTATTTTTTCACTCTTGCGCAGTTGATTCAGTTCACGATTTTTTTTGAATTGCAAAATCAAATTATTCTGGTCGAAAAATAACAACCAAACAACAAAGGCCGAACCTGCCAGCAAATATTTATTGAAAGCGATTTTTTTAAACTTCCGCATGATTCGCAGTTATTTAGTCTTTTCCAAATTTAATTTTTCCTTTCGGAAAAATAGCACTTTGCCCCAACATTTCCTCAATGCGCAATAATTGATTGTACTTTGCCACACGGTCAGTTCTGCTCGCAGAGCCGGTTTTTATCTGCCCGCAATTCAATGCCACGGCTAAATCCGCGATGGTCGTATCTTCTGTCTCACCACTTCTATGACTCATAATGGTATTAAACCCATTTGATTGCGCAAGCGATACGGCATTGATTGTTTCGGTGAGTGTTCCTATTTGATTCACTTTTACCAAGAGTGCATTTGCAATTTTTTCGTCTATGCCTCTCCGTAATCTTTTTACATTGGTCACAAAAAGATCATCACCCACCAATTGTACTTTATCTCCAATCGCCTCTGTAAGATGCTTCCAGCCTTCCCAATCATCCTCAGCCATTCCATCTTCAATAGATACAATCGGATAATTTTTTACCCAAGAAACCCAAAAATCTACCAATTGATCGCTTGATAATTTTTTACCATCACTTTTATGAAAAACATATTTTTTCTCATCGGCTTTCCATAATTCGCTATTGGCTGCATCCATCGCAATTACGATATCATTACCCGCTTTGAATCCGGCTTTATCAATCGCTTTTAAAACGGTTTCAATCGCCTCTTCATTGCTTTGAATATTCGGAGCAAAACCACCTTCATCGCCTACATTGGTGCTATATCCATTCTTTTTCAAAACCTCTTTTAATTGATGAAAAATTTCTACTCCCCAACGCAATGATTCGCTAAAAGAAGATGCCCCAACCGGCATAATCATAAATTCTTGGAAATCAATTTTATTATCGGCGTGCGCTCCTCCATTCAAAATATTCATCATGGGTATTGGAAGCACTCGTGCATTCGTGCCGCCAATGTATCGGTATAAAGGAAGATTGGCTTCTAACGCCGCCGCTTTTGCTACAGCCAAACTCACAGCCAATAAGGCATTCGCGCCTAATTTGCTTTTATTTTCCGTGCCATCCAATTGCAACATGTGCGCATCTATTCCTGTTTGATCGGCCACATCCCAACCAATTAATTCAGACGCTAAAATTTCATTTACATTTTCTACAGCCTTCAATACACCCTTTCCGCCATACACCGATTTATCTCCATCACGCAATTCTACCGCTTCGTGCACTCCGGTACTGGCTCCTGATGGAACCGCTGCACGCCCTAAATATTCATTTTCGGTTAACACTTCAACTTCAACCGTAGGATTGCCGCGACTATCTAAAATTTGACGAGCATGTAAATGTGCGATGTAACTCATTTCTCTTATTTTTTTGTGGTTAAATTACTGAAAACCTCTTCTAAACTGTGGCTTTTCGATTGCAAAGAAAGGATTTCCAAATTATTTTTTAAGCTAAATTCCATTAATACTTTTTTCAACCGATCGGGATGATGTGTTTTAATTAAAAACACGCCCTCATTATATTCGAGTCCATCTACTTCGGGAAGATTTTTTAATTCTTCCTCATTCGGATTGTTTGCAAATTGCACCATCACGGCATGTGAACTGCTTTGCATTTGTAAATTTTTGAGGCGATCATTGGCCACCAATTTACCTTGATGAATAATTACAATTCGATCGCAAATAGTTTCTACTTCTTGCAAAATATGTGATGAAAAAAGCACCGTTTTATTTTTCCCCAAATCTTTAATTACTTGTCGTATTTCAATGATTTGATTGGGATCGAGGCCGCTGGTGGCTTCATCTAAAATCAATATCTCCGGATCATGAATAATCGTCGCCGCCAAACCTACACGCTGTTTGTACCCTTTACTCAATTGCCCAATTTTTTTATTACTCTCCGGAGTAAGCCCGACTATATCGAGCATTTCATTAATTCGCTTTTTGATATTTTTTAACCCATGCACGTTTGCGATGAAATGCAAATATTCCCTCACATACATTTCATAATACAAAGGATTGCCTTCGGGAAGATAACCGATTTTTTGTTTGGCCAAAAGAGGCTGCGTGGTCACATTGATGCCATTGACTTCGATGGAACCGCTATCCGGAGAGAGAAATCCGGTGATCATTTTCATAGTGGTGGATTTTCCCGCTCCATTAGGTCCGAGAAAACCAACGATTTCATTATCGGGTGCAATAAATGATAAATCATCAACCGCTTTTTGGTCGCCAAATTGTTTTGTAAGATGAGCAAGATGGATCGCCATGTAGTGCCAAAGATACGTTTAAAAAATATCGCCGAAAATTCGGGATATGTTCAAAAAAATAATAAACCCGGCCGAATTATTTATCTCCCTGCGGCGGACGATTTTTTCCGCCCGGACGAGGTCCATTCGGTCGATTCATTTTGCGATTATTATTCGGTCTTTGCTCTCTTTGAGATGAGGGGCCGCCTTTGGGTTTTTGTGTCATCGGTCCACGATCATTTTTCTTTCTTTTTTTTTTATGACCTTTTTCTAAAGAGCTTAAAGAAATTTGACCCACCACATCTACAAATTCAGGTTCTACTTCCTGCTCTTTCCTGCTTACGATTTCTTCCGTTTCTAATTCTTCCGGTTTGATGCCTTCTTTATTTAAAGCACGAATTTTTTTCACCGTTTCGATCGATAAAGGATAATGCTTTGTGGAATCAGCCATCGTGTACCACATCAGATTTCTAAAAATATCTTTTTTTAATAAAAAGGCACGTCCCTTTGCCACTTCTATCACGTCTGCATCTTCAGGGAAATGCTGCAATGCATCCAAATAAGTATCCAATTCATAATTCAAACAACACTTCAAGCGGCCACATTGCCCACTCAATTTGGTTTGATTGATACTCAAATTTTGATAACGCGCGGCATTCGTGTTGACACTTTTAAAATCGGTAAGCCATGTACTGCAACAAAGTTCTCTTCCACAACTGCCGATGCCACCCACTTTGCCGGCTTCTTGACGCGCTCCGATTTGCTTCATCTCCACCTTCACTTTAAATTCGGAAGCATATACGCGAATCAATTCTCTAAAATCCACACGCTCATCTGCGATGTAAAAAAAAGTTGCTTTTTTCCCATCCGCTTGAATCTCCACTTCCGCCATTTTTAAATCTAAATTCAATTGACGGGCGATGGCGCGACTTCTAATCAAAACTTCTTTTTCGCGCAATTTGGTGGCTTTCCATTTTTCAATATCGCCATCAGTGGCCAGACGCAAAATCTTTTTTATCTCTGCACTGTCTTCTTTTACATTCTTCTTTTTCATTTGCAATCGCACCAATTCTCCGGTGAGATTTACCGTTCCCACATCGAAACCATTCACGCCTTCTAAGGCTACAATATCGCCTCGCTCGTAAGTGTAAAGGGTAGTATTGCGATAAAAATCTTTTCTGCTTCCTTGATTGAAAGTGATTTCGACAATACGGCAACTGCTTTCCGGATCGCTGAATGGAAGATTTGCTAACCAATCATAAACATTCATTCTATTGCATCCGCCGGTACCACAGCCGCCATTGCTTTTGCATCCATTTGGTTTGCCGGTACTACAACTATCACATCCCATATATTTTTCAAATAAAATGTACAAAAAAACTGAGGATGAGGCCGAAAAATTGCTAAAGAAAATTTAAACAAGGGATACCAAAAAAGTATTGTCCATAAATAAAAAAGAGGAAAGATGCTTCTCTTCCGAAGAAAAGAAAGTAGCAATATATTTGGTATGTAAATGATTAAAATTCAAAAGAAATTATTTAGCGCGCTCACAAAAGTCATTATCTCAGTTCACCAAAATTAATGAATTATCTTTAATAATATAGTACAGTCGTATGGTCAGTGAATGAAACAACATTTTAGCATGCGCATTTCTTTCGATGTGATAAATAGCTTTATCAATTTCATCCACCATCGCTTCCAATGCTTCTAAGGAACACATTTTATTCAACCTTTGAGAAAAATCTGCTTCTTTTTCCGGCACTCCGGTTAGATTTTTTTCATCGAGATACCGCACTTTTAAAGCCTGACGAATCAGGTGAAGAAAATATCTGAGAAATTGTTTTTGTTTATCGCGCCCGATTTTACTGATATCTTCTATCCATTTTAGTTGGCTGCCCACATGATATTTCAAAATCGAATTGAGCCAACTGCGCAAAAGTTCTTGCCAATCTTCCTCATTATTTTCTACCAATTGCAATGCCTCTCTTAAATTTCCTTCGGATAAAAAGGCAATTTTTTCCGCCACCTCAGCCGACACCTCACGAGCCGCCAAAGCCGCAGTGATTGCCTCATTGCTGTATGTAGGAATTTTGATTAATTGTGCCCGAGATAAAATCGTCGGTAAGATTTCATTTTCATTTTCAGTTACCAAAATGAAAACCGTATTGGGCGCGGGTTCTTCGATTATTTTCAACAATTTATTTCCCTCAGCCTGCAAATATTCCGGCATCCAAAGGATCATGATTTTATATTCACTTTGAAAAGCTTTGAGACTCAACTGATTTAAAATTGCCTCACATTCCGCACTGGTGATATTTGCTTGTTTATTCGCCGGACTTTCCACTTTTGTAGCCGGATTTTCTTTCAAAAAATCAATCCAATCATTCGCATTTCCATAAGGATTATCTTGGATAAATTGCCGCCACTCCGGCATATAATCTGCACTCGTTACTTTATCATGTTTCTTGTCGCGCTTGATGGCCGGATAAGAAAAATGCAAATCAGGATGAGCTAATTTTTCAATCTGAATACATGAAGTGCAGACTCCGCAGCTATCTTCCCAATTTTTTTCAATGGTTCCTACTTCACCCTCGCCAAATAATGAAATCGCATTCGCGGGTGGTTGTTTTGGATTGGCTTTTTCGCAAAGTATGTATTGCGCAAAAGCGATTGCAAGAGGCAAAGCTCCGCTTCCTTCTTTTCCTAAAAAAAGAAATGAATGCGAAAGACGATTATTTTGAACCAATTGCCTCAATTGCTTTTTGATGGCTTCGTGGTCAGAAATTTTACTGAATTGCAATCAACAAAAAATTAAAAATTTATTTTAAATATTTTACGATTTCTTCACTCATAGGTTTCACTGCACTTGGAAAAACAGCCAACAATTCTCCATTTTCACTCAAGAGAAATTTGGTAAAATTCCATTTGATAGTGGCATCCATTACACCATTTTGAGACTTCTCTGTAAGCCATTTAAAAATGGGAGCAGTATCGTCGCCCTTCACGGAAACTTTGGCTGCCATCGGAAAAGTAACTCCGTAATTTTTGGTACAAAAAGATTTGATTTCTTCATTGCTGCCGGGTTCTTGTCCACCAAAATTATTCGCAGGGAAACCCACAATGACTAATTTATTTTTATAGACATTATAGAGTTTTTCCAATTCTTCATATTGAGGAGTATAGCCACATTTGGAAGCTGTATTTACTATTAAAATCTTCTTGCCTTTGAAGGTTGAAAAATCAATGGTGCCGCCATCGATGGATTCTACTTTGAATTGAAAAATATTATTAGCAGTGGACATTTCAAAAGATTTATCAGGAGATATAATTTGGTGAAACATTAAAAACGAAAAAAGAAATAGTGTTTTCATTTTTTGCTTTAAAGGTAACCAATTGAAAAAAAATTACCTGAAATAAAATGTAAAATAGCAAACCGGATCCCGACCGGAAAATATCGTACACTACAATTTGATTTCTTCACCATTCTTATCGAAAAAATGGAAATCCGTAAAATGATAATGATTGTTTGGCTTGATTTTAATCAATTGTCGAAACTTCAAACTCCACTTTATTCTTTTGGAAATAAGCCCTTTGGTAAGATATGCGTACAAAATCGGATTCACCTGAACCGTAAGCCCAGTATGCTTTTGAGTGATCAGATAATTTAGATTTTTTTCAATTTCATCTTCTAAAACGAGCGTAGATGTCACTTTTCCGGTACCTCCACAACTCGGACAAACCTCCATGGTATTGATGGTCATTTCAGGGCGCATACGTTGCCGTGTAATCTGCATCAGACCAAATTTGGTAATCGCCAAAACTGCATGCTTGGCCCGATCAGTGCGCATAAATTTCTCCATCTGCTCGGCCAATTTTTTCTTGTGCTCGGGCAGTTTCATGTCAATAAAATCAACAATAATAATCCCCCCAATATCACGCAATCGCAATTGACGCGCAATTTCTGCAGCCGCCTCCAAATTGGTTTCAAAGGCATTTTCCTCCTGATTATTACTCACACTTTTGTAGCCGCTATTCACATCAATCACGTGCAAAGCTTCAGTGTGTTCAATAATCAAATATGCGCCACTCGGCAGGTTGACCGTTTTACCAAATGATGCTTTCACTTGGCGCGTAACACCATAACTGTCAAACACAGAAGCACCATTATTGTGATAAGAAAGTATATCTAAACGATCAGGAGCTATTTTTTGTAAATAGGATTTAGTGTCGTTGAAAATGTTTTTATCATTGACGACAATTTTATTAAAATCCTCGGTGAGCAAATCTCTCAGGATACTATTCGTTCTTCCTTCTTCACTTAAAATTTTTGCCGGAGCCACAGCACCACTCAAATTCTTTTGAATGGTATCCCATGTTTTTAAAAGTCCACGAAGATCATCGTGCAATTCAGCGGTTTGTTTACCCTCTGCAGCCGTGCGCACAATCACACCAAAATTTTTCGGTTTGATGGCTTCGATGATGCGTTGTAATCTTTTTCTTTCTTCTGAAGAATGGATTTTGCGTGATACCGCTATAATATCATTAAAGGGAGTGAGTACTACATATCTTCCGGGCAATGAAAGTTCGCAACTCAGGCGAGGCCCTTTTGCTGCGATTGGTTCTTTTAATATTTGAACCAATACATTCGGTTTGCCATTAAGTACTTCTGCAATTTTGCCTGTTTTTACAATTTCGGGTTGTACCGGAAAAGTAGAAAGGTCAATATTTCTATCAGGCTTTTCGTTAATCGCCATTTTGGTGAATTGCAGAATAGACCTGATATATGGACTCAAATCGGAATAATGCAAGAATGCATCCTTTTCAAAGCCCACATCGATAAATGCGGCATTCAATCCGGGGATTATCTTCTTTACTTTTCCGAGATATAGGTCTCCCACGCCAAAATTAGCATCGGCATTTTCGTTGTGCAGCTCAACGAGTTTTTTATCCTCAAGCAGCGCAATTTCAACTGATTGGGGAGCAGCATTTATAATGAGTTCCTTGTTCAACTAAAAATCTTTTAATTCACACCGAAAGGAAAAGAAAAGCCGGAGCAATCCGGCAAAAAATAGCGGAAATAAAAAAATAAATAATTATTTCTTCTTATGACGATTCTTTCTTAAACGCTTTTTACGCTTGTGAGTAGCGATTTTATGGCGTTTTCTTTTTTTACCGCAAGGCATAGTTGAGTGTTTTATAAGTTTAAATAATTAGTAAAATGGAAATTCCATTTTAATTTTTTTATTTCCGCATTAATGCTTTTCATTCAATGCTTTAATTCGTTCGTCAATTTCTTTACTGAAGGCCGGATTGTTGACTAAATGCTTGCTTTGCTCGTACCATTTGATGGCGTTTTCTTTATCGCCGTCTGAGGCATAAGCATCGGCCAACCACGAAACAGCTTCTAAATTATGCTTATCAAAAGCCACTACCTTCTTCAGCCGTTCAATCGCTTTATCAGTCTGGTTGCTGATTACAGCACCAATGCCTAAAACCAATTGAGCTTGCATATTATTAGAATCTTTTTTTACGACTTCCAATAATTTCTGAATTCCCTTCATGGTTTGTGAGGCATCGCCTACCATTCCTTCACCGTACACATAGCAACTTCCCAATCCTACTTTTAGATCATCATTATCAGGATTCAGTGCCAGTGCTTTTTCAAATAGGTCGGCTGCAACTTGCGCCTCCCATACTTTTACGTCCGTTTTCGTCTCTCTTCTCATGTTCTCCAAAATAAAACGGGCTGCAAAGGTGAGATTTTTTTCTGAATTCTCCAATTTAGCCGATTCACTTAAATAATAGATATAAGGAATGATGGATTTTGCGGAATCACTCCAAAAATCAGCTAATTGCTCAAATTGATTTTTCGATTGGCTTTTTACATCTCCACGAGTGATGCTATTTTCAATATTGGTGACATACACAATTTGAGAAGGAGTTAGTTTCGCCTTTTCTTGAGCGATATGCGCCTTTACATCAAATGCAGGCACAGAATGATTTTCAGTAAGTACAGGCTCTTTTGCGGTTTCTGTTTTACCAAAAACCAATAAACCCATTAATAATAAAAATCCACCTGCTGCTAAAAAAATTCTTTGCTTCACTTCCTTTGATCCCGGATTTTGTTTGCCCGGACGGCAAAGGTAAGCTATTCAGATTTTTCGATGGTGGACTTGTTTTTTACTTCTTTAATAAACTCTTTGGATGGCTTGAAAGCCGGAGTAATATGCTCCGGAATAGAGATGGCAATATTTTTCTTGATATTCCGACCAATTTTTGCGGCTCTTTTTTTGGTAATAAAACTGCCGAATCCACGGATATAAATGTTTTCACCTTCGGCGATATTGGTTTTGATTTCTTTAAACAGCGTTTCTAAAGTTACCATTACATCAATTTTCGGGATTCCTGTGGAAGCGGCAATTCTCGAAATCAAATCAGCTTTTCTCATGGTTTTACTTTTTGAACAAAAAATTTATGAAAATTTTCAATCTTTTTACAAAATACTGTTTAAAAAATCATTAAATCAAAAAAGCAGATAAGACAACAAAATAATCAATCAGGTATAAAAACCCTTTTTATGATACATTTACCATCCGCCTTTCTACTTTTACAGCACAATTCTTAAACCAAACTTTTTTCAACTATTAAAAAATCTGCACTTCACTCTTTTTGGACCACCCATTTGTTGGATTGGAATCGTACCCAAAACAAGCGTAAGTCCCTTGGAAGGGCGTAAAAAATCCATATCGGATATGGTTGAGCGAAATTATTTTACAACAAACGCGTGTGGAGCAAGGAGTTGCATATTATAATCGTTTTGTAGAAACATTCCCTCAATTGAAAGACTTGGCAGAAGCACCGGAAGAGCAAATTTATAAAATGTGGGAAGGGCTTGGATATTATTCCAGATGTAAAAACCTAATCGCCACGGCCAAATATCTGCATCAATTTCATGATGGAGAATTTCCGGATACTTATGAAAAACTTTTATCGCTCAAAGGTATTGGACCTTATACCGCTGCTGCGATTGCCTCTTTTGCATTCGATAAACCTTATGCGGTTTTAGATGGAAATGTATTCAGAGTGCTTGCTCGTTTTTTCGGATTAGAAATTCCCATTAATACTCATGATGGCAACAAAATGTTATGCGCAACTCGCTCAAGAACTTTTACCTGCAAATGAAAGTGCGATATACAACCAAGCCATTATGGATTTTGGAGCTACGGTGTGTAAACCTCAAAACCCGCACTGTGCGGAATGCGTGATGAAATCAAAATGTATTGCTTTTCGTACCAACCAAGTAAACAGCTTGCCGGTAAATGAAAAAAAAGTGAAAGTACGCACGCGCCATTTTGATTATTTTATTTTAGAATTCGATCAGCAATTTTGTGTGAGAACCCGTACGGAAAAAGACATCTGGCAAAATTTGAATGAATTTGTATTAATCGAGCATGATGGCAATCTCGCATCAGACGTGGCTTTGAAGGATTTTCAAAAAAGATTTCAACTAAAGAAAAATGATTATCAATTATTGAATGAGTCACCCATTTTTTTCTCAACGACTTACGCATCAATTGATAAAAGGAAGATTTTTTCATATTCTTCTTCACAAAAAACCATTGTTAGGTGAAACGTACAAATGGATAAATGCAACAGAAATAAAGAAGTTAGCTTTCCCAAAGATGACCGCTCTTTTTTTATAAATGAAAAAGAAGGTATCTTTAAATTTGTAAGAAATAAAGTAACCGTATAATCACCGAATATGCGTGGAATCAATAAAGCGATTTTGATTGGGAATCTTGGTAAAGATCCCGACATTCAGTATTTAGAGGGAAATATTCCGGTAGTAAAATTTCCCTTGGCCACTACCGAAACTTTTACGGATAAATCCGGTAAAACAGTGTCCCAGACTGAGTGGCACAATATTGTGCTTTGGCGAGGATTGGCAGAAATTGCACAGAAATATTTGAAAAAAAATAGTTTGGTGTATGTGGAAGGAAAAATCAAAACCCGCTTTTGGGAGGATAAAGAATTCAGAAGAAGAAGCATTACGGAAATTGTCGGCGACCATCTTACCATGCTTGATAGACGTCCGGGAGAGAGTTTGGAAGCTGTGAATGAAACTGGAGAAGAAAAATAAAATAACATACGGTTATCTTGAATTTTTCTTGAAAAAAATAATATTGGAATAAGCATTTTATGTATCATTCGTTTTTATCGATTTATTTATTGGCAACCCCTGCAGGTACTACGATTGTATTATTTATACTACTTCTTTTATTGTTGGTTTCCTTCTTATTATCGGGCGCGGAAATTGCATTTTTTTCGATGGGTATAAAAGATGTGAATGTGCTGAAAACAAGGCCACAAGCGGCTTATAAAAGAATCGTAACGCTTTTGGAAAAACCAAAACAATTGTGGGCTACATTATTTATCGGCAATATCATCGCCAATATTGAAGTGATACTCATTGCCAATATGCTTTTGTCGGAGCGAATAGAAACCTTAGATGTACCTGTGGCGATTGCTATGTTGATTAAAATTTTAATCATCGCATTTGTCATCATTTTATTTTGCGAAATTTTGCCTAAAATCTGGGCTACTCATCATAAAATTTGGTTTGCATCTACCGCTTCATTTATGGTTGAAATATGTGCGGCTCTTTTATCTCCTTTGAGCAAAAGATTTGTAACCCTTGGTGATGGAATTGAAAGTGTATTCAAAAGCAATTCTTCCTCTTTTGAAGATGAAGATCTTGAATATGAGATCGATTTGCTCCCCGACCATGAGACTTCTAAAAAAGAAAAACAATTGCTGAAAGGCATTCGAAAATTTGGAAGCACCACGGTAAAGCAAACAATGATTACGCGTTTAGATGTGTTGGGAATCGAGTATGAGACTACGTTTGAGGTGGTTTTAGAGAAATTCAAAACGATTCCATATTCGCGACTCCCGATTTATAAAAATAACCTTGATGAAATTTCGGGCATTTTGCACACAAAGGATCTTTTATCACATCTTCACAAACAAGGTTTTGATTGGCATTCACTTTTACGTCCGGTGTTTTATGTGCATGAGCAAAAATTAATTGAAGACTTGCTTCAAGATTTTAGAAATAAGCGAATACACATGGCGGTTGTGGTCGATGAATTCGGCGGCACATCGGGTATTATTACTTTAGAAGATATTATGGAGGAAATCATCGGCGACATTCAAGATGAATTTGACGATGAAAAAAGTATCAATAAAAAAATCGACGACCACAATTTTATATTTTAGAAGGAAAAACAATGATTAATGATGTTTGTGCATTGTTGAATCTTCCTCCGCACACTTTCGATGATCTTCGCGGGGAGAGCGATTCTCTTGCAGGTTTGATATTAGAAATTGCCGGAAAATTTCCTGAAATCAACGAACCGGTACGAACCGATGAGTACGAATTTCAAGTATTGGAAATCAATAAAAATCGAATTGAAAAAGTAAAATTGACCATCCTTCCTTCTGAAGAAAATTAAATGAAATTGATGAAGCACTTTTTTTTATTTGGTCTTTTCCTTTGCTTGATGGGAGTGGCTTTCATCAGTTGCAATTCGGAATATACTTCAAAAAAAACAGGTTATTTTAAAATTGATTTTCCTCAAAGAAATTATGTATTATTCGATGATCCGGGCTATCCTTATTCCTTTGAATATCCGAGCTATGCACGAATTGTAAAAGACAGTTCCTATTTTCTTGAAAATGAAAAAAATCCCTTTTGGATCAATGTTGATTTCCCCTCTTTTAATGGAAAAATTTTTCTGAGCTACAAACCAATCGGTGGAAATTCTTTTTATCAAGTCAGAAGTGCTGATGGACGATATAAAGATTCGATTGGAAAAAATGTTTTTGAACAATTAGTAGAGGATTCGTACAACCTCACCTATAAAAATGAAATCAAAGCCAACTCAATTGAAGACAGTGTAATGCACACCCCGGGCGGACTTACGGGCATTTTTTTTAAAGTAACAGGAAATGTTGCCACGTATCAACAATTTTTTCTGTCGGATACTACCCGACATTTTTTAAGAGGAGCTTTGTATTTTGATGCCACCCCGAATGAAGATTCTTTGCGTCCGGTGAATAAATTTTTACGAGAAGACCTAAAACATCTAATCAATTCTCTAAAGTGGAGATAAGATTTTTCGATCCCATTTTTTACCCTGAGTTAATTGTTATTTTTGCAAAATGATTGCAATTGATAATGTTTTGGTGAGTGATCAAATCGTGGAAGAGCAATTTGTTTGCGATTTGAATAAATGCAAAGGAGCTTGTTGCGTGGATGGAGGTGCCGGGGCACCACTCGAAGACAGTGAGTTGCGGGAATTAAAAAAAGTATTTAATATAGTATTGCCTTATCTCACCGAAGAAGGAATAAAAGAAATTAACCGCCAAGGAAAATATATTTACGATACAGAATTTGGCTGGGTGACTCCGCTCTTACCCAATGGAATGTGCGCCTATGGCACCGTTGATAAAAATGGGATTGTAAATGCGGTATCGAACAAGCCTACAACGATGGATTGATTTCCTGGAAAAAACCCATTAGTTGTCATTTATTTCCGGTGAGAATAAAAAAGACAAAAAATACCGAACTCGTCAATTATGAACCTCGAGAAGATTTATGCAAGGCGGCCTGCACTTTAGGGAAAAAACTCAAAATCCCTGTTTATAAATTTCTCAAAGAACCCCTGATTCGAAAATACGGATCGGAATTTTTTGAGGCATTGGAAGCCGCTCACGAACATTTACATACACCTCAAACACAACCATAACTAATCATGCTCAAGAATATTTTTCTATTATTTTCTTTCGCTTTTTTGATTTCTTCTTGCACTTTGAACAAAGCAAAAATTGATAATTCTGTTAAGAAGTATTTCGATTCCGCTAATGTGATTGGCAGCTTTGCTTTGCTGAACAATCAATCCGGAAATATCACGGTTTACAATATGGAATTAGATACGCTTCGCGTGTCACCATTTGGCACTTTCGATATCATCAATGCCATGATGGGCGTGGAAGGAGGAATTTTGTTGGATGAAAAAACTCCCATTAAAATCAGTGGGTCTTCAAATGATTCTGTTACAGTTTCTTTAAGTCAAGCATTTCAAAATGAAGATGCGCATTTCTTTTCCTCTCTGGCGCAAATGATTGGCAAAGAAAAATTATCTTATTGGATTGATTCTTTGCAATATGGCAATAAACAAATGGGAAAAAATATTGATTCCTTTTGGATGAATAATACACTTCGCATTTCGCCTGATGAGCAAGTTGGACTTATGTTTCGTTTATATTTTGATAAACTTCCATTTTCAAAATATGCTCAGCAAACCATTAAAAAATTAATGCTCAAAGAAGACAATACCCTTTATCAATATGCGGTAAAAAGCGGCAGCGGCATTGACGAACACGGAAAAAGAACCGGTTGGGCAATTGGTTGGATAGAAGAAAATCGGCACGTTTATTTTTTCGCCACGCGCACTCAATCGAAAGAAAACGAAACAAATACTCAAGGACCCGAATTGAAAATCACCCATGATATTCTTTCAAGCATGGGATTTTTTAAAGGAGAGAAATAATAAATTAGAAAAGTTGCACTTTCTATTTTAACACTTTTACTCTTTCAAATCATGTCAATTGAACTAATTTGTTCGCCCTATGGAATTGGCGCATCCTGAATATTTATGGCTTTTGTTAGCGTTGCCTATTTTAGGTTTTCTATTTTTTTTACTCATAAAATGGAAACGCCGTACCATTCGCAAATTGGGCGATCCGGTATTGATTCATGCATTAATCAACGATTATTCTCCACGGAAATTTGCAGCTAAATTTTTCCTTTTTTGCAGTGCGTTGGTACTCTGTATTCTTGCATTATCGGGGTGGCAATACCCTGATAAATCCAAAATAATTACTCGTTCCGGCTCCGACATCATGATTGCACTCGATGTGAGCAAAAGTATGCTGGCTCAAGATTTGAAGCCTGACAGACTTGAACGCGCCAAACAATTAATTAATATTTTAGCCCAAAAATCAAATGACCATCGTATTGGTTTGGTGCTCTTTGCAGGAAGGGCTTATTTGCAAATGCCACTCACTTGGGATGTGAGTGCTTTGAGCATGTATTTGGCTGCCGCTTCACCCGATAATATCTCTACTCAGGGAACCGTAATTAGTGATGCTTTAAAAATGTGTGTTGCAGGATTTACTTCCAATGAAAATACTTTCAAGAGCATTCTTTTAATCACGGATGGAGAAGATCATGATGAAAATGCGCTGATAGAAGCAAAAAAAATAGCTGCCTCCGGAATCATGATTAACACCGTTGGTATTGGCACAGCGAACGGTGCACCCATTACGGATGAAGAAACCGGCGGTTTCAAAAAAGACAATGAAGGGCAAACGATTATTTCTAAATTGAATGAAAATGAATTGCGAAAGATTGCCCAAGCAGGAAATGGAATCTATCAATTTTACACCGGCTCAGACGAAGTTGCTGATAAAATATTGAAACAATTAAACGTAAAAACGTTTGAAAGTAAGGTTAACAATAAAGAGTATGGAGCCTACTTTCCAATATTTCAATATTTCCTTGTGGCTGCATTTTTATTGTTGCTGATTGAATTTTTTCTTTCAGAAAAGAAACGGAAAAAAGTAGCGATTGGAATTTCAAAAGCACTTTTATTGTTCCCTCTTTTTTCTGGCGATGGATGGATTTTCCCAATCCAATTCTTCCATTCAAAAAGGCAATGAATTATATCGGGAGAAAAAATTTGACAAAGCCATTGAGACTTATCAAAAAGCAATACAATCCAAAGAAAACAATCAGGTTGTCAGATTCAATCTCGGAAATGCATTTTTTAAAAATGGAAATAATGAACAGGCAATCAACCACTACGATGATATCATCAAACGCACGACCGATGAGCATTTGAAACAAAATGCATTTTATAATAAAGGGGTGGTATTGCAAAAGGAAAATAAATTAAACGAAGCCATTGAAGCATATAAAAATGCACTTTTGCTAAATCCCAATGACCAAGAGGCGAGACAAAATTTGCAGCGGATTTTGCAACAACAAAAGCAACAACAACCACCTCCTGAAAAGATAAACAGGACGAGCATAAAAATAAAAATGAACCTTCGGAAGAGAAAGAAAAGCAAAAACAACCGCAGCAAAATCAGTCTAAATTATCCAAACAAGACGCGGAAGAAAAATTAAAATCACTTGCCGAAGAAGAAAAAAAATTACAGGATAAATTAAATAAAACTCAAAGTACGGTTCCGAATCGACCCGAGAAAGATTGGTAATATTTTTTAAATAAAGTGAAAGCCAATTCTATTCTTAATTTTATGGTTCATTTTAAATACAATGTTGCATCTTCCATTTTCTTATAAAGACAATTTTCAAAGACTCGAAACTTTGGAAGTTTCTGTGGGTGATTTAAAGATGGGAAATTTTTATCCCATTCGTATCCAAACCATGACTACCACAGATACGCTGAATACTATTGCTACCGTGGAAGAAACAATCAGATGTATTCATGCGGGTGCAGAACTGGTGCGCATTACAGCACCATCAAAAAAAGAAGCGGAGAATCTTTTGAACATAAAAAATGAATTGAAGAATCGCGGGTATGCAATACCGTTAGTAGCCGATATTCATTACACTCCAAACGCTGCTGAGATTGCTGCGCGCATTGTGGAAAAAGTGCGTATCAATCCAGGGAATTATATTGATAAAAAAAAGTTTGAACAAATTGATTACACGGATGCCGCATACAATGAAGAAATCGAGCGCATCCGAAATCGTTTTTTACCACTTCTAAATATTTGCAAAGAATATGGAACTGCGCTGAGAATAGGCACCAATCATGGTTCGTTGAGCGATCGAATTATGAGCCGCTATGGTGACACACCGAATGGAATGGTAGAAAGTGCGATGGAATTTTTGCGCATAGCGGCGTATGAAAACTTTCACAATATTGTACTCAGCATGAAGAGCAGCAATCCGATTGTGATGGTAGAGGCGTATCGTTTGTTAGTGCATAACATGCAGGCAGAATTTGGTTATTGTTATCCGCTACATTTGGGTGTAACAGAAGCCGGCGACGGTGAGGATGGTCGCATCAAATCGGCTATGGGCATAGGAAATTTGCTGGAGGAAGGAATTGGAGATACCATTCGAGTGTCGCTAACGGAAGACCCGGAATTTGAATTGCCGGTATGTCGGAATATTATCAAACGATACCCAAATGCTACACAAAATCCTGGTGTAAAAAATGAAGTATTGATTCAACAAATCAAGGAACTAACGGGTATCAATAGACGAAAAACAAATTCGGTTCAAAATATTGGAGGAGAAAATGTACCGGTTGTGATTGCGGATTTTTCTAATCAAATAATCACGCACGAATCATTAAAATCGATTGGTTATCATTATGAATCGAAAGATGATAAATGGCATCTTTCAGATATGAGGCGGCGGATTATATTTTTAGGCGATAGAGAAATTGATTTTGCGCTGCCGGGTACATTAAAATACATTTTAAATTTTTCCGAATGGAATAGAAAACCCTTAACAGGCAAGAGTTTTCCATTGATGAATGTGAATGAATACCTGAATCATCCTCGTCCGAAAAGCGAATTAGTTTTTGTAAAAATTGATTATTCAAGTAAAAACAATGACTTCTCTTCTGATGCTGTGATTCAAAAATTTATCAAAAACCCATCGGATATAATTTGTGTGGAATCGGACGGTGTAATGCATCTGAAAAAGTGTTTCAAATTTCTTCACGAACAAAAAATTTCTAATCCGGTAATCATAAGTATTAAATCTGCCAAAAACACAAAGGAAGAAATACTCATTGATTTTTCGATCGAATCAGGAGCTCATTTGATGGAAGGAAATGGCGATGGAGTATTTTTTCAAATTGATGAAAGACAAGCTGATACCGGGTTTTTAAATTCTTGCGCCTTTGGAATATTACAAGCCTCTCGCAGAAGAATATCTAAAACAGAATACATTAGTTGCCCGAGCTGCGGTCGTACGCTTTTTGATTTACAAGATACTACAGCAAAAATCCGAGCTGTGACACATCATTTAAAAGGAGTGAAAATTGCCATTATGGGTTGCATCGTAAATGGTCCGGGAGAGATGGCTGATGCGGATTTCGGCTATGTAGGAAGCGGTCCCGGCAAGATTACTTTGTACAAAGGAAAAGAAGTGGTGAAGAGAAATATTCCGACGGAAATCGCTGTGGATGAATTAATTGAATTATTAAAAAACAATAACGCTTGGGTGGAACCTCCAATGGTGGCGGTTTGATCATCCGACCGTATTGCTCTTAAAAAATTAAATATTGAATCAGATTTTTTGGTTATCGGAAGTGGCATTGCAGGACTCACTTATGCATTGAAAGTAGCACAACATTTTCCGGAGAAATCCGTTACCATTCTTACAAAAGCCGAGAGAGACGAAACGAATACAAAGTACGCCCAGGGCGGCGTAGCGAGTGTTACTGATTTTATTAATGATAGTTTTGACAAACATATAGAAGATACACTCATCGCCGGGGATGGACTTTGCAACCGTGTAGTAGTGGAAATCGTAGTGAAAGAAGGGGCAGAAAGAGTGAAAGAAATTATTTCGTGGGGTGCGCACTTTGATAAAAATACAGATGGCGAATATGCGTTGGGAAAAGAAGGTGGACACAGTGAATTTCGCATTTTACATCACAAGGATATTACCGGAAAAGAAATTGAAAACACGCTGTTAGCCGCGGTGGCTCAGACTCCCAACATTCAAATTTTAGATCATTGCTTCGTTCTTGATTTAATTACGCAGCATCACTTGGGTCATTTAATTACTAAATCCACTCCTGACATCGAATGTTATCGAGTGTATGTTTTGAATTTGCGCGAAAATAAAATCGAGAAAATATTATCAAAAATCACGCTGCTCGCCGCAGGTGGCAATGGACAAGTTTATCGTACCACCACCAATCCATCATTTGTTACGGGCGATGGAGTGGCCATGTTTTATCGCGCCAAAGGTCGCATTGAAAACATGGAATTTATTCAGTTTCACCCGACTGCATTATACGAGCAAGGTCGCAGTGGACAAGCATTTTTGATTACCGAAGCAGTGCGCGGAGAGGGCGGCATTTTGCGCAATCAGATGGGAGAAGCGTTTATGGAAAAATATGATGAACGCAAAGATTTAGCTCCACGTGATATTGTAGCGCGTGCGATTGATAATGAAATGAAAATGAACGGAACCGAGCATGTTTATTTAGACTGTACACATATCGATCAACATACATTTTTTACAACATTTTCCCAATATTTATGAGAAATGTAAAAGCATTGGCATTGATGTTTTTAGTCAACTTCTTCCGGTGGCACCTGCGGCTCATTATAGTTGTGGTGGAGTGGGGGGGGGGGGGGGGGGGGGGGGGGGGGGAGGAGGGGGGTCGCAGCAGCATCAATCGACTTTATGCATGTGGAGAGTGCGCCAGCACCGGTTTACATGGCGCGAATCGTTTGGCGAGCAATTCACTTTTAGAGGCACTCGTGTTTGCACATCGTTGCTATTTAGATGCCATTGATCGGATTGAAAATTATTCATTTGAACATCGTGTACCCGATTGGAATACGAGAGGAACATCCGAGGCGAAAGAAAGAATTTTGATTACCCAAAGTTTGAAAGAATTACAATTATTGATGACGGATTATGTGGGTATTGTTCGTTCGAATGTGCGTTGAATCGCGCGATGAAAACGCTTGGATTTATTGCATGATGAAGCAGAAGCATTGTACCGCATTTCTTTTATTTCACCGCAACTTTGTGAATTACGCAATTTGATAACGGTAGGTTATTTAATTGTGAAGAGCGCCCAATTCTGCCACGAAAGTCGAGGCCTGCACTACAATGTGGACTATTTAAAGAAAAATGAATTGGTGCAGAATATTGTGTTGTAGGGGCTTTTTGGGTATATCGGAGCTATTCTTATAACAATCATTTTACAATTCTTCCATTTGAAACCGTAATATAATTCATGAAGCCTAACTTATAACGGCCATCAGATGCCGGCCTGATTATTTATTATCGGCAACTTATCAGGTAAACCCTCTAATTTATCGGCAATTTATCGGCAAAAAAAATGGATGTAACGGCAATTTAAATATATCTTCATTTATCTCAATTGCCCCATTATTGCACTTTTTGCCCCATTATTGCCCCATTGTCTCGTAATAAACTCCTGCTCCTAAAGATCCCAACTTTACAAGTACTTTAAATGAATCAACTAATTCAGTTAATTCATTTGTAGCTGTTCGTTTTGATATTTCATTCAACTTTTGATAATCACTATTCGTAATTTTTCCTTTTTCTTTGGCAAAAAGCACCGCTTTGATTTGCCTTCCATTCAAACCCAAATCAATCAAATACTCTTCATGATAAATATCTTTTCTGAATTCAACCAGAAAATCTGAACCTTCAAAAGAATATTTTGGTGCAGGAATGCCAGCATCCAAACAATAGTTTATCATCTTTTCAATACCTCTTCCCCAGGATTCAATGTATCCACTTCTGAAAAGGGTATTGGCTATGTCAGGGTTATAGGGTTTAGACGCGTGTTTCTTCAATAAATTATGTATTGTCCAATTATCGGGTAATTGCCCATCATTCCAAAACATAATTCGGTCCTTAAAAATCTTGATTTGAGTAGGGGCGCCTTGTGAATAATCTTTGTGAGCCACCGCATTAAGCAGCGCTTCCCGAATTGCTTCTCTTGGGTATTCATAAGTTTCTACACGAGAAATATCTTCATAACTAATTATTGCTTTGATATATTTCGTAAAGAGCAAATCCATTGCTTTCTCAATTTGCTCAAACAAATTCCCGTGAGCTTCATCTTGATACATCAAATCCGCTTCGTTTTCAAAGTAGCCAATTTTGATATAGGCTCCCGTTACATATTTTTCCGGCTTTGGATGAAAGAGTAAAATAGCTGCTCGTTTGAGCATTTTTTCATCTTCCAGATACAATTGCAGGCTTTCTAATAGCTCTTGGTTCGTTCCATTTAAGTCCTCTTGATCAAGACGTTTACTTTTTGCAGCTTTTATCCGAAAAAAATCAAAGGTGTCATTTTTTAAATCGTCTACATTAACATTAGAAACAGGCACACCATCCCATTTTTTACCTTGCCGTTGCATAAGAAATTTAGCCAAAGCGCCACCTTTTAATTCTTGTAAAGTGCTTCCACTTCTGTAAAAGTATTTACCCCTTAAGCTAATGGGAAAAGGGTAGGCTTCTACCACAATTTCCAGATAATCTCCGCCATTTTTTGTGTATGCAAGTTCACATCTACCATCAAACCTAAAAGATCCTTTATCTGATTGGGTAAATCTTCCAAGAGTTTTTTGGCATCGTCCAAATGTTTGATGTGTCCCTTATCATCAATTCCGATAAATAGAGTTCCTCCTTGAGCGTTTGCAAAACCACATATCCACTTGAAGTAATCACTGTGCCAAGACGCCTTCCATTCTATATTTTGATGTTCCCTACTATGCTGGTTCATTTGAAAAAGCTTTCAATAATAAAAAAGATTATTCTCTGCCCAATGAAACATAAGAAATCATTCCTATTATATATAAAATTAAACCTTTTCGTTCATACCCAAGTTAGAATAACCCATCTAAACTGGATTGTCACTTGAGACTGGTGATGGATAGCATCGAAAACACAATGAAAAATAATTAACCGCCGCAAAGAACTCGCACTTAGGTTATCTCATCCGAAAGGTACATACCCCACCCCCCCCCCCGCCTTTCATTCCTCAAGAAACTCTACACCACCACATTAATCATTTTGTTTTTCACATAAATGATTTTGCGCGCGGGTTTTCCATCCATCCATTTTTGTACGATTTCATTTTTGAGTACTAAGTCTTCCACTTCTTGTTGTGTAGCGGCGAGGGAAACGAGCATGTTAGTACGAAGTTTGCCATTGATAGATACCGGATATTCTTTTTCATTTTCGATGAGAAATTCTTCTTTCAATTTCGGGTAGGATGCAGCAACGACGGAAGTTTCATTTCCCAATTGATGATACAATTCTTCGGCAATATGCGGTGCATAAGGAGCGAGTAAAATTAGCAGCGGTTCGAGAATGGCGCGTTTATGGCATTTGATTTCGTGTAGTTCATTCAAGCAAACCATAAAACCACTCACGGCTGTATTGAATGAAAATCGTTCGGTATCGTCTGTGATTTTTTTGATAGTACGATGAAGAATTTTTAATTCCTTTTCGGTAGGATTTTCTTCGGTCCAAATCTTTCCTTTTGTTTCGTCAAAAAATAATCTCCAGAGCTTTCTTAAAAACCGATGTACACCCTCAATCCCTTTGGTATCCCAAGGTTTGCTTTGCTCGATGGGGCCTAAAAACATTTCGTACATGCGAAAAGTATCTGCGCCATATTTACTTACCAAATCATCCGGATTTACGGTGTTGTATTTCGATTTGGACATCTTTTCTGTTTCCGAACCGCAGATGTATTTTCCATTTTCTAAAATGAAAGTCGCATTGGCATATTCAGGTTTGGAAGTTTTAAATTTTTCCAAATCCAACTCGAGGCCATCTACCATATTCACATCCACATGAATGGGAGTTACTTCTTCATTTTCAATCAAGCCGAAGGAAATAAATTCATTGCTATTTTTTTTGCGATACACAAACCGGCTACTTCCCTGAATCATCCCCTGATTCACTAATTTCTTAAATGGCTCATCAAAAGAAATCAAACCTCGATCATACAAAAATTTAGTCCACATGCGGCTGTACAATAAATGCCCCACGGCATGCTCTGTTCCACCAATATACACATCCACTTGATTCCAATAATCGATTGCTTTTTTATCGGCAAAAGTGGTCGCATTGTGCGGATCCATAAAGCGCAGAAAATACCAACTACTGCCGGCATATCCGGGCATGGTGGACGTTTCCCGTTTTCCGTTGGATACATTTACCCAATCGGTCAAATTAGAAAAGTGGGCCTTCGCCATTTTTCCCCTGGACCATATTTTTCTACAAAAAGGTAATTGCAGCGGAAGTTCTTTTTCATCCAATGGAATCGCCACTCCATCGCTCCAAATAATCGGGAATGGTTCGCCCCAATATCGCTGACGGCTGAAGCCAGCATCACGCATTCGATAATTCACTTTTCGTTTGCCAATCCCCATTTCTTCCACTTTATTGATGGCGACTTGAATGGCATCTTTCATTTTCATTCCGGTAAGAAAACCTGAATTTTCAAGAATAGCCTCTTTTGTAGGATTGGCTTCTATTCCTGAAAAATAATTGCCAATAATATTGGTAATGGGAATTTCAAAATGTTGTGCAAATAAAAAATCTCTTTGATCGCCGCACGGTACGGCCATAATCGCGCCTGTACCATATCCTGATAAAACATATTCTGCAACGTAAATCGGAATTTTTCTTCCATCGAAAGGATTGATGGCAAAGGCTCCTGTATCACAACCGGTGATTTGTTTTACTTCCGCTTGCCGCTCACGATCGCTGCGTGATTTTACATAAGTTAAATATTCGTCTATGCGTGGCTGTTGTGCTGCTGAGGTAATTGATTTTACCAATTCATGCTCAGGAGCCAATACAATAAAATCTACCCCAAAAATAGTATCTGGACGGGTGGTATAAACCGTAATTTTTTCATCGTGATTGGCAATTGAAAATAGAATTTCTGCTCCTTCGCTTTTCCCAATCCAATTGCGTTGCATTTCTTTCATCGATTCGCTGAAATTCACGGTATTCAAGCCTTCCAGCAATCGATCGGCATATTTGGTAATGCGCAAATACCATTGACGCATCTTTCTTTTTTCAACGGGATGCCCGCCTCTTTCACTTACTCCATTTACCACTTCATCATTCGCCAAAACAGTTCCTAATGCTTCGCACCAATTCACTTCTCCATAAGAAGAAAACGCCAAACGAAAATGCATCAAAATATCTTGTTGCTCATTTTCAGAAAAAGCTTTCCATTCGGCTGCAGAAAAGGGTGTTTCCAATTCTTCATTCACAATACTGCTTCCGGAGGTTTCAAATATTTTTACTAAGGTTTCGATTGGTTCCGCGCGATTATTTTCAGGATGAAACCAACTCTCAAAAAGTTGTAAAAAAATCCATTGTGTCCAGCGATAATAATCAGGATTGCTGGTGCGCACTTCACGACTCCAATCGTAACAAAAACCAATTTTATTCAATTGATTTTTGAAGGTTGCAATATTTTTTTCTGTAGTTACAGCCGGATGTTGTCCGGTCTCTAAAGCGTATTGTTCGGCGGGTAAACCAAAACTGTCAAATCCCATAGGATGCAGTACATTAAAGCCTTTCAGCCTTTTGTATCGGGCATAAATATCACTCGCAATGTAGCCAAGTGGATGCCCCACATGCAAGCCTGCGCCACTCGGATAAGGAAACATATCCAATACATAATATTTAGGTTTGGCCGGATCGAGTTTTACCTCATAAATATTTTTATCCTTCCAATATTGTTGCCATTTGGACTCTATTTCCGAAAAATTGTACTCCATCAATTACTGCTCTTTTTGCCTTCCGGCCTTGGGGTTTTAATATGGTGTTGCCGCAAAAGAATAAAGAAAAAAAACGTTTGCTTTTTTATGTGAAAGAAATGTTATTGATTCAATCCTCTTTGCAGGTATGGCGGATGTAAATTACATTAGCGTACCCTTGCGGCGGGAGCAAAAGTACTAAACCTCTTTAAAATGGTTTAATTTTGAAACCTCCATGTAAATACGGATAAAATTATTTTTTTGATATGGCTCAATTTGGAAAATCATCAACGAAGCGCGGCAAACCTTCATACGTTTATGCCATCATTGGAGTTTCGCTTGTTTTGTTTTTGTTTGGATTGGTAGGATGGATTTTTTTGAACATCCAGAAAACGGGTGATTATTTCAAAGAAAATATTCAATTGCACGCCTACATTTATCGCACGGCTACACCTCAGCAAATTGATTCATTGCATCAATACATCAAATCGATTCCGTATGCGGTGAAGGTGGAATATATCACCAAAGAAAAAGCGATTGAAAAATACAATCAGGAAAATGATACGCTTTGGAAAACGCTCGCCATCAGCAATCCGCTTCCGGAAAGCATTGATTTTTATGTAAAAGCAGATTATGTAGATAAGGATAGTTTATCTATTTTGGAGAAAGATTTAATGGGAAGATTTCCGACAGTAGTTTTGCGAATTTCAAACTCCGAAAGCCACAGTAGCGAGTGTAAGTCAATTTGTAAAAACCAGTACCCTCGTGCTTTTGGTGGTGGCCATTCTTCTTTCATTGATGGTAATTGTATCCATAGATAATACGATTCGATTGGCCATGTACAGCAATCGATTTATTATTAAAACAATGCAAATGGTCGGCGCGACACGCGGTTTTATCACAAAACCTTTGGCTACGCGAGCCGTCATCAATGGAGTGATTGCTTCAGTAATTGCGATTTTATTGATGGTTGGATTTATTTATCTCGCAGAGAAATTTGTACCTTATTTGAAAGTATTGCACGATGTTGAAAATATGATTTTGATTTTCACAGGCATCACCATTTTAGGAATCGCTATTACTGTTTTGAGTACTTATCGTTCTGCTTTGAAATATCTTAAAATGAAACTCGACGATCTATATTAGGCCATTAATTTTTTTAGTAACATTGCACCACAAAATATTGTATGTCCAAAAGAAAAACAGTTTCCACAACCAAAAAGCATGGTGAAGAAGGAAACTATGAAAACCAAAAACTTTTTACCTCCGTTAATTATAAATGGATGGGCATTGGTTTGGCATTTATTATCCTCGGATTTGTATTGATGGCCGGTGGTAAAAGCCCCGACCCTAATGTGTTTGACGAGAATGCAGTATATGGTTTTCAAAGAATTACCTTGGCTCCTATCTTGCTTATTTTAGGTCTTTTGATAGAGGTTTATGCCATTATGAAAACCAATAAAAAGTAACCGAAATTTTCCATCGTTCACGTTTTTTTATCCGCCTCTTCCATGACATTTGTTGAGTCAATCATTATCGCGATTGTAGAAGGTTTGACCGAGTTTTTGCCTATATCTTCTACCGGCCACATGATTATTGCAGGAAAAATTTTGGGTATTCCGGAAGATGATTTTTACAAATTATTTACGATTGCCATTCAACTCGGAGCTATTTTGGCCGTGGTGGTTTTGTATTGGAAAAAATTCTTTGATTTCAGCAATTGGAAATTTTACCTCAAACTCTTGATAGGCGTGATTCCTGCGATTATACTCGGTTTGCTTTTTTCAAAAAAAATTGATGCGCTACTTGAGAGTACAACCACAGTCGCGGTTTCACTTTTGCTCGGCGGTATTGTGCTTTTATTTGTTGATAAATTATTTCAACATCCGCAGATTGAAAATGAAAAGGAACTATCGTACAAAAATTCCTTCACGATTGGCATTTGGCAATGCCTTGCCATGATACCGGGAGTGAGTCGCAGTGCGGCTTCCATCATTGGGGGTATGCAGCAAAAAATGACGAGAAGTGCTGCTGCGGAATTTTCTTTTTTCCTCGCAGTACCCACGATGCTTGCTGCCACCGGTTATAAACTGTTGAAATTTTTTATGGAGCAAGACGGATTCACCGGAGAAGAAGTCAAAATTTTAATTGTAGGAAATGTGGTCGCCTTTATCGTGGCGATGCTCGCGATTAAATTATTTATTGAATTCCTGAAAAAATATGGATTCCGTATTTGGGGAATTTACCGCATCATTTTAGGCATTGCCCTTTTAATCATGCTGTACACCGGATATTTAGCTCAGTAAATTATCCCACCAAATGCGTCAATAGACCATCACGCAATTTCGGTTCAAACCAAGTACTTTTTGGAGGCATCACATTTCCTGTATCTGCAATATCAAATAGTTGTTGAATAGAAACCGGATAAATGCTAAATGCAATTGCCATTTCGCCACTATCTACACGCCTTTCCAATTCTGCCATACCTCGAATGCCGCCTACAAAATCGATGCGGGTATCTGTACGCTGATCGTGAATATTTAAGATTGGTGACAATAAATTATTCTGTAAAATAGATACGTCCAATACATTCACCGGATCGGTGGCAAACGTGCCCTCGAGCGCTGCTAATCGGTACCACTGGCCATTTAGATACATGCCAAATGTATGTGGCTCTTGTGGTTTAAAAGCCTTCGGTTCTTTTACAATGGAAAAATCATTATTCAATTTATCCAAAAACTCTTCTTCTGTAAATCCATTCAGATCTTTCACCACTCGGTTGTAATCAATGATTTGAATTTGACTTTCAGGAAAAATGGTAGTTAGGAAAAAATCGGCTTCTTTATTTTCTGCAAAATGAGCACGTGATTTTGAAGCAGATGCTGCACGATGATGACCGTCTGCAATGTAAGTGCAGTTCACTTCTTCAGCGAATAGTGCAGTGATTTCTTCGATTCTTTTTTTCATCACTGATTACCCAAACAGCATGTTCAATATTATCTTCAGTGGTGAAATTATAAACCGGACTTTTATCGTTTTTCCATTTCGACATCAATTCATTCAATGCTTCCACATCCTTCATGGCAAGGAATACATTTCCGGTTTGCGCACCTGTCGTTTTGATGTGATTGATTCTATCTAATTCTTTTTCAGGACGCGTGTATTCATGTTTTTTTATCAAACCATTTTCATAATCGGCCACTGAACTTCCGCACACCAAACCCGTTTGGGTTCTGCCATCCATGGTGAGTTGATAAATATAATAACAAGGTTTGCTTTCTTGAAAAAGAACTGAACGGCTGATGAAAGCATCCAAATTTTCTTTGGCTTTTTGATAAACTTCCTGACTATGAATATCGATATCTGCGGATAAATCAATTTCGCTTTTTGTGATATGCAAAAATGAATACGGATTTCCTTCGGCTTCAATCTTGGCTTCTTTGCTATTCAAAACATCATAAGGGCGCGAAGCTACTTGTCTGGCAAACTGCGGTTCGGGTCTAAGTGCCTTAAATGGTGAAATTGAAATCATACAAAAATATTTACCTTTTTACTTCTCTGATTGGTCAGAGGGCTGCAAATATACTCAATCAAAAACGATAAAATAAGCCAAAAATGAAGCATCGCGCTTTCAATTTAGAAAAAGCGAAGTCAAATAAAAGAAGTCTGAAAAAAATATTTAACCCTGAGTTTTTTCGAATTCTCTCAATTTTTCTACAAAATGCTGCACGCTTGAAAGCGGAAGTGCATTGTAAAGCGATACTCGAAATCCGCCGGAAAGTCGATGACCTTTGATTCCGTATAAATTATTCTTGCGAGCAAAATCAAGGAATGATTTTTCAGTTTCCGGACTGTTAGCGACAAAGCAAACATTCATTTGGCTACGGCTGTTTTTTTCTACCGTGCCGGTGAATAAACGACTTTCATCAATCGACTGATAAAGCAATTCAGACTTTTGTTTGTTTAATTCTTCCATTGCTGCCACACCGCCATTTGCTTTCAGCCAGCGAAGTGTCAACATGGAAATATAGATCGCAAAAACCGGAGGAGTATTCAACATACTTTCGGCTTCAATATGATTTCGATAATCCATGATCGCCGGAATTGGGCGATTGATTTTTCCTAAAATATCTTTATTAACAACAATCAAATTAGTACCTGCCGCACCCATATTTTTTTGCGCACCGGCATAGATGATATCGAATTGATTAAAATCCAATTGTCGGCTCAAAATATCACTCGACATATCAGCAACCAGCGGCACATTTACTTTAGGAATTGAATGCCATTGCGTACCAAAAATGGTATTATTTGTAGTGATGTGAAAATATGCAGCATCATCCGGAACAGAGAAATTTTCCGGGATGTAAGAATAATTTTTATCCTTTGAAGAGCACACCACATCTACATTTCCAAAGATTTTTGCTTCTTTAATTGCTTTCGTACTCCACACTCCCGTATCAGCAATAGCCACCGATTTATTTGCATCCAAAAGATTCATGGGTATCTGCATGAATTGCACCGTAGCACCGCCGTGTAGAAATAATACTTCATGCTTTTCATCCAAGTTCATCAAGTCTTTTACTAATTGGCGCGCTTCGTCCATTACCTCTTCAAATAAAGGAGTACGATGTCCAATTTCTAAAATGGATAAACCTGAATTATTAAAATTGATCAAACTTCGAGCGGCCTCTTCCAGCACTGTTTGTGGAAGAATAGATGGGCCGGCATTATAATTATAAATCACTTCTTACTTTTTAAATTATTCCTCCTCTCTCACCTTGATGTTTGGATTTACTTTCCAATCGCTGTTGAGTTCATCTATTTCTTTCATCTCCTCTTCGGTGAATTTTTCTTTTGAAAGATCTGAAAGATCGGGCTGGCCTGCATTTACCCAAGCTGTGTACCAATAAGATGCTACGGCAAATATGGCTTGGCGCATTCTTCTTTCCACCATGCCATTCAGCATTTTATTGTAGGCAAGTGTGTAGCCCGATGAATATTGTCTGATCACGACATTGTTGCGTTTTTCAAAGGCATATTTTGTATCACCGGGAAATTTTTGTGAAAGTTCTTTTTCAAATTTCAAAACCGAATCCACGGCGAGTGAACTTTCCAATACTCTATCCCAAATAAATTTTCCGGGATCTTTGAGGTATTGAGCTTTTCCGATAAAAAAATCAAATTGCTTTTCTGCAATCAATTCCGGGATTCTACTTTCCCAAAAAGCGTGTATTCCTTTTTGATCGGTCAATTGTCCATTATGATTATTACTCGCATGAAGCGGTACATGGGCATCAGCGATGTAGTGACCAATGTCGGCACTATTTTTTAAAATAGATGCAAAATTTTTCTGTTTAAAAGCATTTGTAAGCCGCTGTAGCATTACTTGTACGTGCCAAGGCACAATCCCATTTTCTTGAATGGTTTGCTCGCCATATTTGGCCACCGCTTCTTTATAATTGCGCGGAAGTTCCGGAAATGGATAGGTACCATAATTGTCAATATCAATAAAATGGCGCGGTCCTTCGGCAGCCACTGCATAGCGACGCTTATCCGGATCGGGTGCATGTTCTTCCAAAAATTTAATATTGGGTTTGTATAAAACCAACATCTGTGGTGGAAGCAAAAACACGGCATAGTAATTAATCATTCTATGGCCATAAAATCCCCAGCAAAAACACTGAGAGCTCAGCGCAACAAAGCAAACAAGCAGCGTAAGTTTTTTCAAATCTGATTTATTTAGTCGTTTTATCGGATAAGGCAGTTTCTACAATCGCATCACCCAAAGTTGGATCTTCACCGTCTTCTACCAACCCCTGAGTAACTCCTCCACTCACAGCAAATTTCATTGCTTGCGATGAGCTGATACCGGGTATAGGACGGATTCGATTCTTCGGTACAATGTACACATTTCCAGCTACTGAATATGCCATTGGTAAATATACAGCCACATAGTCATTCATTCCAAAAAAACTCATTTCTTCCTGAGTAATGAATCCAACACGCCACACATCCGTATCGTCCACACAAGCTAATACATTATGAGTAAATTTCTTTTTATTACCCGCAAATGCTTCAAAAAAATCGCGTAAAAAAGAATACAGCAATTTGATACCGGGTGTCTTTTCGAGCAAACGGTTAACCAATGACAATAATCTTCCCATAAGGAAGAAAGAACTCATGTATCCAATTAATAAAATGAAGGCTACGATGATGACAAAACCCAAACCAGGTATGTCGATGACCGGCCTAAGAATACCGTCTATTTTATCAAAAATGGCATAGATAAAATAAATGGTAATCGCCACAGGACCTAATACCAACAAGCCTTGCAGAAAGTATTGCAGTACTCTTTGATACTGTATTTTTTGCTTCATAGTTTTTGTATTTTGATGTAAAATTAACTTTAATTAAATACCCTGATTTCGAGAACTTTGCGGTTGGGAAGATTTAGTTTTAATTGACTAAAAAAACTGTTCGAATTCGATTTTTGCAATTTATAATTTCATGATTCACCAAACAAAAGGGCTTGTTTTAAAACAAATAAAATACGGTGAAACAAGTTTAATTGTCACCATATTTACTGAGCTATTCGGCAGGCAAACTTATATCATCAATGGTGTGCGAGTGGGTGGCAAAAACAATAAAGCCAATCTTTACCAGCCGGGTTCGTTATTGGAAATGCAGGTTTATCATAATGAATTAAAAAATTTGCAACGCATTAAAGAAAGCAAATGGTCGGTATTGTACCATCATATTTTTAGTGATGTTGTAAAAAATGGAGTGGCACTTTATATGGTAGAATTGATTTTAAAATCCGTTCAACAACCCGAAGCCAATGAGCCATTATTTGCATTCTGTGAAAAAAAGTTTGCTCGCTTTGGATGATGCTTCAGCCTATACCACCGCTCATTATCCCATATATTTTTCATTGCATCTGGCTCGAATGCTCGGATTTGAATTGCAAAATAATCACAACCAAACACAGCCTTATTTTGATATCCGGGAAGGAAGTTTTGTTGAAGAAAATTTGAATTATGACACGCTTTTATCCGTAGAATTGAGTGAACATATTTCTGAATTTCTAAGAATAAATGACCCGAAAAATTTAGAACATTTTCGAATGGCCACAAAAGTAAAAGTGCAATTACTCCGAGAGATTGAAAAATTTTATCAATGGCATATTCCCGAGTTCGGAAAAATGAAAACAATGGAAATATTGCCGGGATTATTTTAAAAAAAATTGAAAGAATCTAATCTTTATCATTTCTTTCGATTTCAATTAAAATCTTTTTAGAGTAAATTTGCACCCAATCTTTTAAAAGAGGGTAAACTTTTCCACATTTCGAGGATTGTTTTTTACATTCTTAACCTATGAACCCCATTTATGCTTGACAAACTGGAAGCCATAAAAGCCCGCTACGATGAAATAGGCATCGCACTTTCCAATCCTGAAATAGTAAGTGATAATAAAAAATACAAACAACTCAGTAAAGAATACCGAGATCTGGAAAAAATTGTTATTGCACGAAATGCTTATGAAAAAATATTAGGCGACATCGAATTTAACAAGGAAGTGCTGAATAGCGATGATGAAGAAATGCGCGATATGGCTAAAGAAGAACTTCCGGCATTGCAAGAATTAAAAGAAAAAAAGAGGCTGAAATTAGGAATATGCTTCCTCCAAAAGATCCACAAGATGAACGCAACGCGATTCTTGAAATTCGCGCCGGTACGGGTGGCGACGAAGCGTCTTTATTTGCCGGAAACTTAGCCAGAATGCTCTTGAAATATTGTGAAAATAAAGGTTGGAAAACGGCACTTTTGAGTGAAAGTGAAGGAACAGTAGGCGGCTACAAAGAAGTGCAGATCGAGGTTTCGGGCGATGATGTGTATGGTATTTTGAAATTTGAAAGTGGCGTACATCGCGTACAAAGGGTGCCGGACACTGAATCCAGCGGACGCGTACATACCAGTGCTGCGACTGTGGCAGTAATGCCCGAAGCGGATGAAGTAGATGTAGAAGTTAAAGATAGTGACGTAAAAATGGAAACCGCTCGAAGTGGTGGTGCAGGTGGGCAAAATGTAAATAAAGTAGAAACGAAAGTGATGCTTACCCACCTTGCGACGGGCTTGGTAGTGTGCCAGACGGAAAGAAGTCAATTAGCCAACAGAGAAAAGGCGATGCAAATGCTTCGTACTAAATTGTATGAAGAAGAAGTGAGAAAACAGGAAGAAGAGATTTCCAGACACAGAAAAAGCCTTGTGAGTTCCGGTGATCGTTCGGCAAAAATTAGAACCTATAACTATCCACAGGGGCGAGTTACAGACCATCGCATTGGTATGACGGTATATAATTTGGAAGAAGTAATGAATGGAGAATTACAGGAATTTATTGATGCGTTGCAATTTGCGGAAAACGCAGAAAAGATGACCAACAACCATTAAAAGCAGCGCAAATAAATCTTAGTTCTTATTATTTCCTTAACATCGAGATAATTACCTTTGGCATGGCATTTGAAATATAATAATCAAAAGAAAAACGAAAAAATTCAAATTTCTCATAAGCAGTTAGTTTTGGTAAAATCGGCCCCTGTTTCTACAGGGGCCTTCTTTTTTTATTTACGTTTTGATGTAATACTGCAAATAATTATCATAATCTGTTTGCACAATTTCATATCCGCGAGGTACTTCATTACCTAAACTGTGAAATGTGACCAAGCGTGCACCTGAAGGCTTTTTATCTAATTTTTTATACAAAATCAAATTGTAGTGATCGTACAATTTTGAGGCATAAGGAATGTCATAATCAATTTTTTCCGTGCCTTCAATATTTTCATAAAAGGAATTATAAAAATAGAAATGATGGTATTCCTCGAAATCTAAGTCAGCGATATTTTGGTGGATAAAAGTCACATTTTGCAACGCTAATTCTTCAGCCAATTTGGTTGACAATTCCACCAAATTAGCTCTTTGCTCCACGCCAACAAATTGAATATTCGGTAAAAGGTGACCAGCAATCAGACAAAATTTTCCCACTCCGCTTCCAATATCCAGCACTTTTTCATTTTTATTAATGCCTAAAAATTGCGCAGCTTTTACAGCTACATCATGGGGAGTCCAATGGCGAGCAGCTACACGTTTTAAAGATTCCGGCAAAAGATCATTAAACGCTTCGTCCGATTCAAACCAATGGTTCATACCAAAATATTTTGGACATGCTTAACCGATTAATGGGTATGCAAAAATTGTCTCAATACATATTGCAAGATGCCACCATGACGATAATACTCAATTTCAATCGCAGAATCCAAACGCGCAACAGCACTGAATGAAACCACGGTTCCATCTTCTCTTTCAGCTTTTACATGCACTTCTTTCAATGGTTTAATATCTTCTGCAATTCCTGTAATGGTGAATTTTTCTTTTCCGGTAAGTCCATGCGTTTCTGCACTTTCGCCTCGCAAATATTGAAGTGGAAGCACACCCATTCCTACAAGATTGCTTCTGTGAATTCGCTCGTAACTTTCAGCAAGTACCGCTTTCACTCCTAAAAGGAAAGTACCTTTCGCCGCCCAGTCTCTCGATGATCCACTGCCATATTCTTTTCCTGCCAATACTACCAAAGATGTATTATCCTCTTTATATTTTACCGATGCATCATACACCGACATTTCTTCATCGGAAGGCAAGTAAGTCGTATATCCGCCTTCTTTGGTCGCAAGGTGATTTTTGATGCGAACGTTTGCAAAAGTTCCTCTCACCATCACTTCATCATTACCTCTTCTGGAGCCGTAAGAATTGAAATTTTCACGAGTTACCCCGCGACTAATCAAGTATTTTCCTGCGGCAGATTTTTCATTGAACTGACCTGCCGGAGAAATATGATCCGTAGTAATACTATCGCCCAACATCAACAATACACGTGCATCTGAAATATCTTCCAACGGAAGGGCGTAATCCGAAATATGGTCGAAGAATGGAACTTCTTTGATATAGGTAGAATCATCTTGCCACTCAAACAATTTCTCTTCTGGAACTTCTAAATTTCTCCAGATATCGTTTCCTTCAAAAATTTCACTGTAATTTTTATCAAAATCTTGTGGACTCAATACACGCGATAATACGTCGTTGATTTCATCATCGCTTGGCCATATATCTTTCAGGTAAACCGGCTGCTGATTTGGATCGTAGCTGATTGGCTCATTGATTAAATCAATATCCACACGTCCGGCGATGGCGTAAGCCACTACCAACATCGGCGACATTAAGAAGTTCATTTTCACCTGCGGATGAATACGCGCTTCAAAATTTCGATTGCCCGAAAGTACAGAAGCAACTACTAAATCACTTTCCTCTACCGCCTGAGAAATATATGAAGCCAATGGACCGGAATTTCCGATACAAGAAGTACAACCATATCCCACTAAATGGAATTTAAGTGCTTCTAAATCGCCCAATAAATCGGCTTTAATTAAATAATCAGTTACCACTTTTGAACCGGGGGCTAATGATGTTTTTACCCAAGGCTTCGTGTCACGCCATGTTCACGCGCTTTTTTAGCGACAAGCCCGGCACCAATCATTACAAATGGATTAGAAGTATTGGTACAAGAAGTAATGGCAGCAATGGCTACCGCACCATCCGAAACTTCAAATTTTTCTCTGCCTAATGTAATCCAAACGCGTTTCATTCCATCCACCGTTTCTTCGCGCAATTGAGTCTCTGGTGGCATCGGGGCAGTCGGATCTAAAGGCTGACCACCGCCTTCTGCAAACCAACGAGAAAGTTGCTCCACCGGTTTCACATATTTACGACCATAATTTTGATCCATCAATTGGATAAATTTATCTTTGAAATCTTTCAAAAGGATTTTATCCTGCGGACGTTTAGGACCCGCTACAGAAGGCTGTACTGTTGAAAGATCTAAAGTGATGGTATCGGTGTAAGTAATATTTTCTTTTCCGGTACGCCATAGCAAATTGGATTTGCAATAATCTTCTACCAATTGAATTTGCGTTTCCGAGCGGTTGCTCTTGCGCATGTATTCAAGTGTTTTATCATCAATCGGGAAGTAGCTGATGGTGCACCCAAATTCCGGAGACATATTTCCGATGGTGGCTCTATCCGGTACAGAAAGATTATCCAAACCATCGCCAAATACTTCCACAAATTTACCTACTACTCCATATTTTCTTAAAAGTTCAGCAATGGTCAATACCAAATCCGTAGCGGTAGTACCCAAAGGCAATTTGCCCGTTAGTTCCAAACCGATCACTTCCGGCATGATGAAATATAATGGCTGACCAAGTATCGCTGCTTCTGCTTCAATACCACCAACTCCCCATGCTACTACTCCAATTCCATTCACCATCGGTGTATGACTATCAGTTCCCACCAAAGTATCCGGAAATACTTCTCCATTTCTTTCTACTACTCCTTTCGATAAAAATTCCAAATTCACCTGATGGCAAATTCCCATTCCCGGAGGCACTACATTAAAATTGTTGAAAGATTTTTGCGCCCATTTCAAGAAAGAATAACGCTCTTCATTCCTGCGGTATTCCTCTGCCATATTTCCTTTATAAGAATATTCAGTTCCAAAATAATCTACTTGCACTGAGTGATCAATCACTAAATCCACCGGAATCAAAGGATTGATCTCCTCAGGATTTTTACCTTTTCTCGCGGCTTCTGCCCTCAAAGATGCAATATCAACCACCGCAGGAACTCCTGTGAAATCTTGCATCAGCACACGCGCCGGTTTGAATGGAATATCTTTTTCTGATGCTTCGGGAGACCAATTCAGCAAGGTTTCGATATGATCTTTTGTAACTTGAAATTCGTCGTAATTGCGCAAGGCATTTTCCAAAAGAATACGAATCGAAAACGGCAACTTACTGATGGCATATCCTTGTTTTTCTAATTCCGGAAGACTGTAATAAGTAAGTGAATTGGTTTTTGAAGTCAATAATCTTTTGATGTTAAATAAATCTTTTGCCATAATAGTGTTTTTTTTATCGTCGATTCAGTACTCTTTATTTACAATTTTTAAAATATAGCAAATTAATATAAGCTATAATCCGCACATTTTAAAAATTAAGTGATGCAAAGATACAAATCCTATTTGGGCAAATAAATCAAATTTTAAAACAGCGCGAAAAACCAAAATCAAAATCAATCATAAATGGAATGCTAATTGAATCAAAGAATGGATGGAGAAACTTCGCCTTGAAGTATATTTGCAATTATAGAACGGTAGTGAATGAATTTGGATGTGTTGAAGCATATTTATGAAAATGATCCCCGCATTTTTTCAATTGCGAAGCAAATTTTATTGCCCGAACCTTCCCATCTTCATCTTTCCGGCCTTCATGGAAGCGCATCCCAGTTTGTATTTTCCGCAGTTTATGGCCATCAAGAATTAAATCATTTTCATCATTTGGTTTTATTGCGCGATGCAGAAGAAGCCGCTTATTTTCAAAATAGTATTGAAAACATTACCGACGCGCGAGATATTTTTTATTTCCCGACATCGTTCAAAAACAAAAAAGATTTTCGCACACTCAATCCGAGTCATGTGATGCTTCGCACGGAAGCGTTGGCTAAAATCAGTACCGGCGGTCATAAAAAAGTGATTGTTACTTTTCCGGAAGCATTATTTGAAAAAGTAGTGCTTTCTAAAACCCTCACTGAAAATATTATTTCATTGAAAAAGGGAGGAGAATTAGAAACTCAAATCGCTTTCCGCAAAATTGGTGGACTACGGATTCAGCCGAAGTGATTTTGTTTATGAGCCGGGTCAATTAGCCATTCGAGGTGGCATTTTCGATATTTATTCTTACGGAAAATGAAAAGCCGTATCGGATCGAATTATTTGGAAATGAAATCGATAGTATTCGAATGTTTGATCCTGAGACTCAACTTAGTGAGCGAAAATTATCAGAGGTAAAAATCATCCCGAATATTGAAACACAATTTCAAGAAGGAGAAAAAGTTTCATTGATTACTTTTTTACCGGATGATACGATTATTTGGTGTGCAGATTGGGAATTTACCAAAGAAAGAATTGACCAAGAATATGAATGGATGGAGGCGCAAACAAAATCGCTATCCAATAATCCGGGCAGCCGACAAATAGATGATGATGAAACCATCAATGAAAAAGCGGAGGTGAGCATTGGAGATTTTGTAACTTCTTCGCGATTGGAAAATCTGCTTAAAGACCGCACCATTATTGAGTTTGGCAATAAATCCTTTTTTAGCAAATCGAATTCAATCATCTTTTCGACTTTACGGCAACCGGCATTCAATCGGCAATTCAAATTATTAATTGAAAATTTAAAAACGTACGAAAATAAAAAGTACGGTATTTATATTTTCTCTGAAAATCCAAAACAACTCGAGCGACTTCACTCAATTTTTGTAGATCAGAATATCGAAATTCCTTTCGTCCCGATTGCGATTTCTATTCATGAAGGCTTTGTGGACAATGATTTAAAAATCGTGTGCTATACCGATCATGAAATTTTTCAACGGTATCATAAATACCGCGTCAAACAAGCGTTCAGTAAAAACAAAGCCTTAACGCTTAAGATGCTTCGCGAATTGCAACCGGGCGATTATGTAACGCATATCGATCATGGCGTGGGTGTGTATAGTGGTTTGCAAAAAATAGAATCGAATGGAGTATGGCAAGAAGCTGTGCGCATTGTGTATCGAGATCAGGATTTACTTTATGTAAATATTTCCTCACTGCACAAAATCAGCAAATACAGTGGCAAAGAAGGTTCCATCCCAAAAATGAATAAACTGGGAAGTGATGTATGGAACAAATTAAAAGACAAAACCAAAAAAGAGGTAAAAGATATTGCCACCGATTTAATTAAATTATACGCTCAACGAAAAAGTCAAAAAGGTTTTGCTCATACGCCGGATAATTATATGCAGCACGAACTCGAGGCATCTTTCATTTATGAAGACACCCCGGATCAAAGTAAGGCGACTGCGGATGTAAAAACAGATATGCAAAAAGACGCTCCTATGGATCGTTTGGTTTGCGGCGATGTGGGCTTTGGCAAAACAGAAATAGCTGTGAGAGCGGCTTTCAAGACCTGTTTGGATGGAAAACAAGCTGCGGTGTTGGTTCCCACAACTATTTTGGCTTATCAACATTTTAAAACTTTCAGTGAGCGATTATCCGAGTTTCCGGTTACCGTAGATTATATCAATCGATTCAAAAGTTCGAAAGAAAAAAAAGCCACTCTTCAAAAATTAGCCGAAGGAAAAATTGACATCATTATCGGCACGCATGCATTGTTGGGCAAAGATGTAAAATTCAAAGACCTTGGTATTTTAATCATTGATGAGGAACAAAAATTTGGTGTTTCGGCAAAAGAAAAATTAAAGCAAATCCGCACCACTGTTGATTCTTTGACACTAACGGCAACGCCTATCCCAAGAACATTGCAATTCAGTTTATTGGGTGCGCGCGATTTGAGCATTATCAATACGCCTCCTCCCAATCGACAACCCATTCAAACGGAAGTGCACGTTTTCAATCAAGATTTTATTCGTGATGCAATTTATTTTGAAGTGGAACGTGGAGGACAAGTTTTCTTCATTCACAATAGAGTGAATGGTTTAATGGAAATGAAAAATTTGATTCAAGGACTTTGTCCGGATTTGAGTATTGCGTACGCTCATGGCCAATTAGAAGGCAGTCAACTGGAAGAAACGATTCTCGATTTTATCGATCATAAATATGATGTGCTCATATCTACCAACATCATTGAAAGTGGTGTGGATATCCCGAATGTAAACACCATTATGGTGAATAATGCGCATCATTTTGGATTGAGTGATTTGCATCAATTGCGCGGCCGTGTGGGCAGAAGCAATAAAAAAGCATTCTGTTATTTATTGGCTCCTCCCATGAGTACCTTGACAGCTGATAGCCGTAAACGACTCACTACTTTGGAGCAATACAGTGACCTTGGAAGTGGCTTCCAGATTGCGATGCGTGATTTGGATATTCGTGGAGCAGGTAATCTTTTGGGTGGTCAGCAAAGTGGATTTATTGCAGAAATTGGTTTTGAAATGTATCAGAAAATTTTGGATGAAGCCATCAGGGAATTGAAGCGATCAGAGTTTAAAGATTTGTTCAAAGAGGAAATTCAAAAGCAAGATGATTATGTTTCGGATTGTACGATTGATACGGATTTAGAAGTCTTGCTGCCGGATGAATATGTTGAAAATATTTCTGAACGATTAAGTTTATATACCCGTTTGGATAATTGTGAAACAGAAAAAGAATTAGAGAATCTTCATCAGGAAATGGAAGATCGTTTTGGTCCGATTCCACCTAAGGCAGAAGATTTATTTTTGACGGTGAGATGTCGTAAAATAGCCGTGGAATTGGGTTTTGAAAGAATGATTTTAAAACATCGAGTACTTAAATGTTTTTTTGTAGGCAATCCTGAGTCGCCTTATTTCACGAGTAAAAAATTTGATGGCATTTTAAATTTTATCCAAACACAAACGAATAAAGCGAAATTAAAACAGGTAGGAAAAAATGGAATCTTAGTGGTGCAGGATATCACCACGATGAGCGATTTGTATCGCTTTTTAAAATCAATGGAGAGCCACCTTCAATCCATGGATGCACTCTAATTTACATCTTCCGTTGTCAACACTTTTTCAATTCGCTCCGCTAAAACATCATAAGGTGTGTAACCACTCGCAACGAGGTAAAATTTGGTATCACTCAATTGTATAAAGACAGCAGGAAAACCTGTAACCTGCAATTGCTTACACATCGCAAACTCATGATGGGCCTTGTCTTTATACTCTTCATCGTGCAATTTTTCATAAAATTCTTCTGCCGGAATATTGTATTTTTCCAAAAGCAAACGATATGCTTCGTCATCTGTTAAATCGCGCCCTTCGAAGTGCAAAGCATATTGCAAATCCGCAGCAAAACTCACCTGCTGCAAGGGATAATATTCTTTAAAAATACAAAGTGCAATCGCCGGTTTTTCTGAATTGGGAAACCAATCACTCTGCTCCGGATTTTTGATGTGCCATAAATAATCTTCTTCTGAATTTAATGCCGGTAGTTTCTTCCACTCTTTGGTAAGCTCCTTCAATATATTTTGCTGTCGCACGGATATGTACAGGCTCATCAGGTAAAATCATACCGCCTGACAGTACTTCAAACTCCAAAGTATTTTTAAATTCAGAATGAATTTTTTTCATCACTTCACTAAAACCATAACACCAACCACAATACGCATCGTAACAATAAATAAGCGTTTTCATTTTCTTTCTTTTATTATCATTTCATAAAATAAAACCGGCTAACAAACTACAATTAATGTGCCTCTAACCAATTGTCGCCGATGCCCAATTCTGCTTCCACCGGTACTCCGTGATCCAATATCATTGCATTTTTCATTCCCGATAAAATGATTGGTTTGATGATTTCTTATCTCCGGTTTGTACGCATCAAATACCAATTCATCATGTACTTGCAAAATCATTTTTGAGCGAAAACCGTTTTTCTTAAACTCTTTGTGGATATTAATCATGGCTAATTTGATCATATCCGCAGCCGTACCTTGAATAGGTGCATTAATCGCATTTCGCTCTGCAAAACCACGAACCGTAAAATTAGAAGACATGATATCTTTCAGCCAACGTTTTCTGCGCATCAGCGTTTGTACATAACCGTTAGACTTGCAAAAAGAAATCGTATCATCCATGTATTTTTGAATCATGGAAAATTCTTTTTTATACGCTTCAATTATTTCTTTCGCTTCTGTGCGACTTACTCCAATATTTTCTGCCAAACCAAAAGCACTTTGACCATATATAATTCCAAAATTCACGCTCTTGGCTTTATACCGCATTTCTTTGGTCACTTCATCTTCCGGAACATTGAAAATTTTTGCAGCCGTTGCGAGGTGAATATCTTTTCCCAATCTAAAAGCTTCTGTCATGGCAGGATCGCCACTAATCGCGGCAACAATTCTTAATTCAATTTGGGAATAATCAGCTGAAATAATTTGATAATCGCTATCGCGCGGAATAAATGCTTTCCGAATTTCTCGTCCGCGAGCCGTGCGAATCGGAATATTTTGCAGGTTCGGATTGTTGCTGCTCAACCGGCCTGTAACAGCGATTGTTTGTCCGTAATTCGTATGTACTCTTCCCGTTTTTGGATGAATCAATTGCGGCAATGCATCTACATAAGTGGATCTTAATTTTGATAATTCGCGAAAATTCAAAATGTCTTCTACGATCGGATAATCTTTGGCTAATTTTCGCAATACATCTTCTCCGGTAGCGTGCTGACCACCTTTGGTTTTCTTGGTTTTGGAATCGATTTGCATTTTGTTGAAAAGCACTTCCCCCAACTGTTTGGGCGAGGCCAAATTAAATCGAATGCCTGCTTGCTCGTAAACACTTTCTTCACTTTTTCGAGTTTCTTCTTCAAGCTCTTTTGAATATTTTTTTAGAAAATCAACGTCCAAATTCACGCCTTCAAATTCCATATCGGCCAATACATCTATTAAAGGAGATTCTACTTTTAAAAATACTTCTTCCACATCTTTTTCCTTCAGCATTGGAGCAAAAACATGTTTTAATTGCAAAGTAATATCCGCGTCTTCATTTGCATAATCCTTCGCAAGTTCAACCGCCACATCGCGCATTGTGCCTTGGTTTTTTCCTTTTTTCCCAATCAATTCGGTGATAGAAATAGGCACATATCCTAAATATTGCGCGCTGAGCAAATCCATGTTTCTACGACCTTCACTTTCGATGACATAATGCGCCAACATCGTGTCAAATTTTTTGCCTTTCAATTCCACTCCGTACCACTTCAAAACCAATACATCGTATTTGATATTTTGACCAATCCAAATTTTATTTTCATCGTCAAATAGTGGCTTGAGTTGATTCAAAATTTGACGCGTGGTTTCTTGTTCGGATGGGCAAGGAATATAAAATGCTTCACCCGGTTGATAGGCAAAACTCAATCCTACTAATTCGCATTGATTCGCATCGATGTGGGTGGTTTCGGTGTCGAAAGAAATCTTCCGTTTGTTTTTTCAAAAGATTTATCAACGCTTCAATTTGCTCGGGAGTTTCTATCAGCTCATATTTTTTTGTTGTGTTATGAAAATTCTTTTCTGCTACAAGACCGGCCGGCACCGGTTCTGCTGCGGGTTTTTCTTTTGGAGAAGGAGAAGAAACCGTTTCCATATTTCCAAAAAGATCGGTCTGTATCACCTTTGGAGCCGCTTCGAAAACACTATAATCATCGCCCAAAATTCTTTTTCCTAAAGTCTTAAATTCAAGTTCTGTGAATAATGCATTGAGCACATCTTTATTGGGCGGTTCTATTCTAAAATCTTTTTCATGAAATTCACATGGAACATCTGTAATAATGGTGGCTAATTTTTTACTGAGAATGGCCATTTCTTTTCCTGCACGCACCTTTTCTCCCAAAGCACCTTTGATATTATCGGCATTGTCGAGAACGTTTTCGAGTGTATGGTATTCCGCTAATAATTTCGAAGCGGTTTTTTCTCCCACACCTGCTATTCCGGGAATATTATCCGAAGCATCACCCATCAAACCTAAAATATCAATCAATTGTTTTACGTCTGTAATATTCCATTTTTCACATACCTCTTTTACACCCAAAATTTCTACCGAACCACCTTGATAACCGGGTTTATAAATCTTGATATTTTCAGTCACCAATTGCCCCATATCTTTATCAGAGGTAACAATAAAAACCTGATAATCCTCTTTTCCGCTTGCTGCGCCAACGCCCCAATAATATCATCCGCTTCATACCCCGGGCATTCTACAACGGGCAAATTAAATCCATTGATGATGGCTTTAATATCCGGCAAGGAAGCGAGCAAATCCTCAGGCGCAGCCTGTCTTTGCGCCTTATAATCTGCAAAATCATTATGCCGCTCAGTAGGTCCGTGCGAATCGAATGCCACCGCCAAATGTGTCGGATTTTCTTTTCTAATCAAGTCAAATAATGTGCTGGTAAATCCATATTGCGCATTTGTATTTTTTCCTTGGGATGTAATGATCGGGCTGCGAATCATCGAATAATATGCCCGATAAATCAAAGCCATCGCATCGAGCAAAAACAGTTTTTTCTCCATTTAGTAAAAATACAAAATCAACCGCTTCCCTTCTTTTAAATTGATGATAAAAAAAGCCGGCAACTTTTCAATTGCCGGCTTATGAAATTATTCAACTCAATTTAGAACCAACTTCCGATCCATCGATCGCCTACTTCGTTTCCTAATTTTCTACGTCTTCTTTTTACTTGTTTGTTATGAATAAACATCGTAACAAACATCAATGGAATAAACAGAATTGTCAATGGCGGAATACCCAACATAGAAATCCATTTACCTCCAAACTGGCGACGCATTGGTCGGCGCAATCTTTCAGCAATCAGGTACATACCCGGAACCATGATGAGTGTCATGAAGAATGCGAATGTCAATCCGAAGATGATGGTCCAAGCGAGTGGCTTCCAGAATCGAGCACTATCGCCTCCAAAGAAAATATGCGGATTTAATTCGGAGAACATCGTTACGAAATTGATATTAAATCCCACTGCCAGCGGCATCAGAGCGAAAATAGCTGCAAGTGCGGTGAGTAATACAGGAATAATTCTGATTTTTCCTGCTTGAATTACGGCCTCTTTTGTTTTCATGCCACGGTCTCTTAATTCATCCGCAAAGTCAATTACCAAAATCGCATTTTTCACTACAATGCCCGCCAGTCCTATGATTCCGATGCCCGTCATCACCACTGAAACTTCCATTCCCGTGATGGCAAATCCGAGCAATACTCCAATGATACTAAACACAATCTCCGTAAGAATAATCACTGATTTACTTACACTATTGAATTGCAAAACCAAGATGAACAATATAATCATCAATGCGATCAACAATGCTTTTCCAAGGAATTGCCCGGTCTCGGCTTGCTGCTCTCCTTCACCCGTTTGCTTGATGGTAACATTTGGATTTATTTTCGGGAAATTTTTGATCGCCTTCGTGATTTCCAAATTCACTGCCGTAGGTGTATAACCTGATAACACGTTGGAATAAAGTGTAATCACGCGTTTTACATTTTTCCGTTTGATGCTTCCGTAAGTGCTCGTGTAATCTACATCCACAAGAGAACTGATGGGCACACTTTTCATTTGACCGCTGGAAATATCGCGGAAAGAAAGGCTTGTGTTCAGCAATTCGGATAAACTTTTGCGCTGGCTTTCTTCATTTCTCAATTGAATCTTGTACTCATCTTCACCGTCTTTGATTTTCGAAACTTCTCGTCCAAATAATGCGGTACGCAATTGCAAACCAATTTGTGCAGTGGATACGCCTTCTGTCATCGCACGCTGGCGGTTGATAGTGAGCGTTACTTCCGGATTGGTCAAATCCACATCCATTTTCAATTCTTCAATTCCCGGAATTTGCAAACTGTCTAAATATGTTTTAAGTCCGACAGCAGATTTCGTTAAAACATTAAAATCTTCGCTCGATACTTCGATATTAATCGGAGGATCGGTTGGAGGACCACTGCTTTCCTGATCCACAGAAATCATTGCACCCGGAATTCCTTTCACAAGATTCCGAACAGAATCCAAATAAGGAGCAGTAGAAATACCATTTCTGTGTTCAAATTCTACGAATGAAACCTGCACCCGGCCAAGGTTTGGCTGCGTACTCCGATCGCCGCTTCGCGGGTCGGAAGCACCCACCGCCACATTCGAAATAATACTTTCTACAATGGGGCTGAGTTTGCCATTTTTATCTGTGAGTAATTTGGTCACTTTATTTTCAACAGTATGAGTTACCGAATCGGTATAATCCACATTCGTTCCCACCGGTAATTTTAAATACACATAAATAAAGTTGGGATCGCCTTTAGGGAAAAATACCACCGGCACTTTTCTTACTGTAAAAAATGCAAGCGAAATAAATAGCAATAAAAACGTTCCTGCCAAAAGCCACACCGGACGCCATTTATCTACTGCCCAACGTAACAAAGTTTCATACCTCGTCATGATGGCCGGTAGCACATTATTTTGGAATTTGTGAATCCAACTATCAAATAAATAGGTATTCAATACCACAATAATCCCAAAGAAAATAAGCAGATTTCCGATGAAAGGTTGGTGAATCAAATCAAAGAAAACACCCGCCACTAAAGGAATTAAAAATGCTTTGCTGGAAAAAACTTTTGATTTTCTTTTAGTACCATGCTCTTCGGGATGATTCATAAAATCAACCGCAAAAACCGGGTTCATAATAAAGGCCACAATCAGCGATGCAGTCAATGTGAAAATGAGCATCGTAGGCAGATAAATCATAAACTTACCGATGATTCCCGGCCAGAAAAGCAGTGGGAAAAACGGAGCAAGTGTGGTGAGCGTACCGGCCAATACCGGAATAAAAACCTCTCCGGCAGCCATTTTCGCTGATTCAACAGCCGACACCTTCCCTTTATTTTCCATAAAAATCCGATGGGTATTTTCAATCACCACAATCGCATCATCCACAATAATTCCCAGACCAAATAATAGTGCAAAAAGCACAATGAAATTCAGCGTTACGTCGGAGCCTGTTATCAACTCTGCCGCCGGTAAAAACAAGAACGCAACGAACATACTCAACGGTACAGACAAGGCCACAAAAAACGCATTCGTAACGCCCATGAAAAACATGAGAATCAATAAAACCAACACAAATCCGATAACGATTGAATTAACCAAATCATTAAAAGAAGTACGTGTGGCGCGGCTTTGATCGCCTGTGATGACTACATCTAAATTATCGGGAAGTATATTGCCCCGCATTTCTTCTACGGATGCTTTCACATCATCAGAAGTTTGAATCAGATTTTCTCCGGCACGTTTTACAATATTGAGCGTTACCACATTTTTGCCATTCAATCGGGCATAGCTTTCGCTTTGTTTTACGGTATCTTTTACCGTGGCGAAGTCCGTCAAATGAATCGGTGCACCTGAAGAATTGCGCACAATTATTTTTTCAATATCAAAAGCAGATTTGAATTCTCCTTTGATTTGCAAAGTGCGTTTCATGTTTCCCACTTCGAGCAAACCGCCGGAAATGTTCATATTTTCTCTCTGAACCGCATTGGCGATATCATCAAAAGTGATACCTGCACTTTGCATTTTAAAATTGTCCACATTGATCTGAAATTCTCTTTCAGGCGCGCCCACAATATCCACACGCGTAATCTCTGAAAGTTCCTCCAGACGGTCTTTTGCATCATCTGCGAATTTTTTCAAACTCATCATATCGTAATTACCGCTGAGGTTTACAAACATGATGGGGATTTCACTAAAACTCACTTCCTGCACACGCGGTTCTTCGGTCAAATTCGTAGGCAAATCTTTCTTTGATTTATCTACCGCATCTTTTACTTTTTGGGTCGCGACCTCCACGGGTACCTCGGTATCAAACTCAACAATGATGGCCGAAAAATCTTGCAGTGATGTACTGGTAATTTTCTTGATTTTGGCACCTGTTATCCCTTTGATTTGTTTTTCAATCGGGCGCGTAATCAGGTTTTCAATATCCATCGGAGAATTACCTACGTTAATGGTTTGCACATAAACCGTAGGAATTACGATGTCGGGAAACTGCTCTTTTGGAAGCGTGACAAATTCAAAAATACCGATCACCGAAACAAATAAAATCAACAAATAAATCGAGGTTTTATTCTTGATCGACCAAGTGGTTGGTTTGAATTGTTTATAATTCCCGTTAAATTTTTCTAATGAACTCATAAGTTTATTATTATGCTTTTTTGAAAAAAGCAGGTTCTTTTAATTGCGTCTATTATTGCACGTTAGTAGTAATCAATTGTCCGTCGAACAGCCCCAAATAACCTTCAGTGATCAATTGATCTCCATCTTTCAATCCAGATTTTACCTCGATATTATCTCCATATAATTGACCCACTTCTACTTTGCGTTTGCGTGCTACCATTCGTCCATTTTCTTTCGCAGCGACCAGTACATATTTACCATTCTCATCAGTTTGCAATACATTGAGCGGCATAGCAATCGAATTGGGTGCAGTATAATCCAATAATTTTACGACAGCTATTTGATTTGGCCTCAAAGTCACGCCCGACGGCACTTTCACTTCTACATTTGCACCACGAGTAGTGGCACCGATGGTACGACTTACAAAGGTTACAACTGAATTAAATTTTTGATTGGCATCAGGAATTTGAACAATCACCGGAGTGCCGGTTTTGATTTTATCCAAATTACTTTCAGGCACATTCACTACGATTTTCAAAGCACCGGAACTTACGATTTTCACAAAACCTCCTGCCGCAGGATTACCGGTAAATAATTCACCCACATTCGCAGTTACTTGATCTACCACGCCATCTACATTGCTATAAACATCGGCCATATTTGCTTGCTCTTGTGCGGCTTTTACTTGCGCTGCAATTGCGTTTAATTGCCCTTGCAGACTCTCAACATTTGTCTTGGCTTGTAATAATTGCACTTCTGTTCCAATATGTTGTGCCCAAAGATTTTTTTGTCTTTCATAAACAGATTGTGCTAAGGCCAATTGAGCTTTCACGCTGTTCATTTGGGTTTTAATGGCGTTCACATTTTCAACAGCGACTGAATTATCGAGACGTAAAACCAATTGTCCTTTGCGAACATGATCGCCTTCTTTCACAAGAATTGATTTTATCTGACCGCCCTGTCCGCGAGGTGTGATATAGGTTACATTTTGTGCATCTACTTTTCCTTGAAGATCTAAATAGTGTTTGAAATCGCCGGTAGCAATGGTAGTTAGTGCCACTAATTTAGGTGCTTGTTCAATCACCATTTAGGTGTCGATTTTGGCAATCTCTGTTTCGAGGGCTACTATTTTAGTGTCGATTTCATCGCGTTGAGTTTTTAATTTTTCCAAATCCGCCTTCATTTTTTTTACGGCTGCATCATTTGATTTATTTCCGCAGGAAATAATCGACATGGTAAATGCAACAAAAAGGCAAATACGAAGCATTGGTTTCATTTTATTTGGGGTTTTATAATTTTTAAGATTTTTAAAGTTTGCCTGTTGCTTTTAAGTAATTGATTTTGGCAATGATGGCATCGTAAATAGAACTGTAATAATTGTTTTGTGCAGTTACCAGATCGGCTTGTGCCGTAGAAATTTCTTGATTGCTACCAAGACCTTGATCGTACTTCAATTTAGTAGTGTTGTAAACTTGCTGGGCTAACTCGATATTTTTACGCTGTGCGTCCATGTTATACAACGCCGTTTTCATTTCTATACGCGATTGTGTTACATCATTATTGATGGACAATTTCAACAGATCGAGGTTATTCATCAATTTTAAATAATCGATTTTAGCCTGAGCCATTTTAGCATTTTTAGCACCGCCATCGAATATCGAAAAGCTCAGTCTTAAAGAAATGTATGAAGAGTTATAATATGGCCCTTTGAAATAACCAAAGTCTTGCCACTGGCCACTTTCAGAATAATTTCCATTCAAAGTAAGGGTTGGCAATTTGCTCAATTTATAACGCTTGATATTGTATTCTCCCAATTCCATTAAGGTTTCCAATTGCTTGTATTCTACACGATCTTCGGGATTATATTCTTCATCCAACAAATTGGATTTGATGTCTTCATCGGTTAATTTTTCGGTCAACACCAATTCATCATTCATTGGAATATTTAATAGAAATTTCAATCCTTCTTTTCCCGCCAATAATTGATTTTGTGCTTTTAATCTTTGTGTTTGAAGATTGATTAATTGTACCTGCACTTTGTCCACATCCAATTTTTCCGCAAAGCCATTTTTGTAAATTTCCTTCGTATCGTGAAGCAATTTTTCATAATTCGCAATGTTCGCATCAAGCGTTGTTATTTGCCGTTGGGCAACTACCAATTGATAATAAATTTTATACACATTCGCCTTGATTTGCTCTTTGGTTACCTCGGCAGTGATTTCTGCATTTTTCATCGCTGCATTGCGCGCTTGAAGGCCTACAAACACTTGACCATCAAATAAAATCTGACGCAAATCAATACCGGCACTCGCTGAGTATTTCGCTCCGAATCCCACCGGAAAATAACCATATTCAGTCGGCGCTTTGATGGGTTGACCGTTTCCGTCTTTCACCTGATTATCTATTAATACGCCATAAACTGAAGGAGAAATAAAGTCTTTCATCATTTGTACCGAAACCTTAGGATTGTAGGTGCCGGAGCCACTTAATGAAATTTGCGGCAAAGCAGAAGCAGTAATTTCTCTATTTACTTGTCGCTGATTTTCAATATCCAATAATGCATTTTTTACTACAACCGCGTGCTGCATAGCATAATCAACCGCTTCTTTCGCAGAAAAATAATGAGTTTGTGGAGTATTTGGGGAATTTTGAGCGGTGACTGTTGTTTGCACAAAAGAAAAACCGATCAGATAGAGGATGGCTAATAGCCGTTTTGTTTTCATTTTTCTGTTTTTTTATCTCTGTCTTTTTGGTATTTTAAAACTAATTTTCTTCCTGCCTCTGTTACCATGCCCATCAAAAAAAACTCTGTAAGTTCTTGATGGGTGTGCATTACAGGAAATTGATTTCGGGGGTAAACATTATCGCTGAAAGGCAAAAGCATTGTTTCCATTTTCAATCGAGCAATCACTTCGGTATCCATATTTGCACGAAAAAGTTTTTCTTCTTTTCCTCGTTCAATATTTTTTTTGATGACTTCAAAAAGAAACTGGCACTTATAATTGTAAAACTTTTTATACACCTGAGGATGGCTTCGTTCGATATCGTGAATGAATGAAGGATTGAGTGTCGCATACATATTTTGTACACTATCCATGTGAAAAAATATTTCTTCAATGGCATTATCTGCCGCATGCGTGCAATGCTCACAATTTTCTTTATTATGATGGAGCATATTCATCACCACTTTATCCACCAATTCATTTTTATCCGCAAATAATTGGTAAAGTGTCTTTTTTGAAACACCCAATTGCTCCGATATCTCATCCATCGTGATGGATTTAACTCCATAACGCCTGAACAATTCATCAGCCTTGCGTTGTATTCTATTTTTAGTATCCATTTGGCCGGCAAAACTATGGAAACTATTTAAGTTGCCAAAGTTTTTTTTACAGAATCTTTTTAATCTTTTTCTTTTTTGAAAAAATTTTTGAAACTGTAATGTTTAATTTGCACACATGTACACGCTCAAAAAATCGTTGGGGCAACATTTTTTAAAAGATGAAACCATCATCAACCAAATCGTAGATGCATTATCCGCTCATCCTTTTGAAAACTTGTTGGAAGTAGGTCCGGGCGGCGGAGCGCTTACCGAAAAATTAATTAAAATCCCGGATATTCAATTCAAAGCAGTCGAGCTGGATGAAGAAAAAATCATCTATCTCTCCCAAAAATTTCCTTCTTTAAAAGGCCGACTTATTCACGAGAGTTTTTTAAATATGAATATTCCTTTTGAGCAACCTTTTCACATCATTGGGAATTTTCCATATAATATCTCCACTCAAATTCTTTTTAAAATTTTAGACTGGAAAGAACAAGTGCCCATCGTCATCGGGATGTTTCAAAAAGAGGTAGCAGAGCGAGCCGCAGCAAAAGAAGGCAGTAAAACTTATGGTGTGCTGAGTGTTTTGGTGCAATATTATTATGAGGTAGAATATCTTTTTTCAGTAAACAAGGAAGCCTTCAATCCTCCGCCAAAAGTGGAAAGCGGAGTTGTGCGGCTGACAAGAAAAGAAAATTTATTACCCGTAAAAAGCGAAAAACATTTTCGGCTTTTGGTAAAAACGGCTTTTAATCAACGGAGAAAAATGCTCCGAAATGGAGTCAAGGGTTTATTCTCTCCTGATTTTATTAAAGATAAATTATTTGATCGGCGCGCTGAAACCCTTTGTCTGCAAGAGTTTGCTGATCTCACTTTTAAAATGAATTAAAACTGTCATGTACAAATCCATTTTACTAAAAGATATTTCTGTAGTAGAAGCACAAAATTTTTTGCAGCATGCGATTGCGCCACGCCCCATTTGTTTTGCATCCACTATTGACAAAGCCGGAAATGTAAACCTGACACCATTTAGTTTTTTCAATTTATTCAGCAGCAACCCACCAATACTCATTTTTTCTCCTGCCCGCAGAGTGAGAAATAATACCATTAAACATTCGCTCGAAAATGTAATGGAAGTGCCGGAAGTGGTGGTCAACATTGCAGATTATGAGATGGTACAGCAGGTAAGTTTGGCCAGTTGTGAATACCCCAAAGAAGTAGATGAATTCGTAAAATCCGGTTTTACAAAAGAGCCTTCTGTATTGATCCGGCCGCCGCGTGTGAAAGAAAGCCTGATACAAATGGAATGTAAAGTGCTCGAAATCAAACACCTTGGCACAGAAGGTGGGGCCGGAAATTTAGTGATCGCGAAAGTATTGATGATGCACGTGAATGAAAAAATATTGAATGAAAAAGGATTCATCGATCAAACAAAAATCAATCATATTGCACGCTTGGGTGGAAATTGGTACGCAAAAATTTCTCCTGAAAATCTTTTTGAAGTAGAAAAACCAAATACATTATTAGGAATTGGAATTGAGCAATTACCCGATGCTGTTCGCTTGAGCAAAATCCTTACCGGCAACCATTTAGGGCAATTGGCCAATGTGCATGAATACCCAATGGTGGATCCTAATTATGCTGATGAAAAACTAAAATCAATCGTGCAATATTTTTCACTAAGCGATGAAGAAATGGAGCGAGAAATACACAAACACGCCGTAAATCTTTTAGCCCAAGGAATGGTAAAAGAAGCGTGGCAGGTATTATTGACGATTCACAATTAAAAGAAAGCATTTTCAAATATTACTGGTTAAAAATGCAATCGTTTACCTTTGCGGCTATTAATCACAACAAATAATTACATTTTTCATAAAATCATTTATGAGTCAAATACATTTATCTGAGCAAGAGACTATCAGAAGAGAGAAATTGCAGGAATTGAACAAATTGGGAATCAATCCTTATCCGGGAGAATTATTTCCTGTAAACATCAGCGCAGCGGCCATCAAAGCCGGATACAAAGGCGAAGAAAATAAAGACAGTTATAAAGATGTTTGTCTGGCAGGTCGTGTCATGGGCATTCGGGATATGGGTAAAGCTTGCTTTGCTGTATTGCAAGACGCTTCGGGAAAAATACAATTGTATATTCGAAAAGATGATATCGCTCCTGGAGAGGACAAATCAATGTTTGATGTGGTTTGGAAAAAATTGGTGGACATCGGTGATATTATTGGAGTGAAAGGATATGTATTCACCACCAAAACCGGTGAAACTTCCGTGCATGTGAGCGAATTCAAAATGCTTTCAAAAGCGTTGCGCCCGATGCCGGTCGTGAAAGAAAAAGACGGAGAAACATTTGATGAAGTCACCGACGCAGAATTCAGATACCGTCAGCGTTACGCCGATTTAATTGTGAATCCACATGTAAAAGAAACTTTTTTGAAACGCACGAAAATGGTCAATACCATTCGTCAATTTTTGAATGAGCGCGGTGGCCTTGAAGTGGATACTCCTGTGCTTCAAAATATTCCCGGAGGAGCTGCGGCTCGTCCTTTTATTACCCATCACAATGCATTGGATGTGCCTTTTTATTTGCGCATTGCCAATGAATTATATTTGAAAAGGCTCATCGTTGGCGGGTTTGAGTGGGTGTATGAATTCAGTCGCAATTTTCGTAATGAAGGCATGGACCGCACCCACAATCCTGAATTTACCATCCTCGAATTTTATGTGGCTTACAAAGATTATTTGTGGATGATGGAAACCACCGAGCAGCTTCTCGAGCGCACAGCCACTGAGGTTACAGGTGCAAGCAAAGTGGTTGTAGGTGATAAAGAAATTGAATTTAAAGCTCCCTACAAAAGAATCAGCATTTACGATGCCATCAAGGAATTCACCGGCATAGATGTGAATGATAAAAATGAAGAGGAGCTTCGTGAGGTATGCCAACAGTTAGGCATACACGCAGATAAAACGATGGGTAAAGGAAAAATAATTGATGAGATTTTTTCTGAAAAATGCGAAAGCAATTTTATTCAACCTACATTCATCATCGACTATCCGGTGGAGATGAGTCCGCTGACCAAAAAACACCGCAGCAAACCCGGTCTGGTAGAGCGTTTTGAGTTGATTATCAATGGCAAGGAAATTGCCAATGCCTATACAGAATTGAATGACCCAATCGATCAGCGAGAGCGATTTGAAGAACAATCAAAACTGATGGAGCGCGGTGATGATGAAGCCATGTTTATTGATTATGATTTTTTACGCGCTCTGGAATATGGTATGCCGCCTACCAGTGGTATTGGATTTGGAATTGATCGTTTGGCGATGTTATTGACCAACCAATCTTCCATTCAGGATGTTTTATTTTTCCCGCAAATGCGTCCGGAAAATAAACTCGAAAAAACAGAAGAGGAAAAAGAAAAATAAATGTTGCCTTGGAATGAAATATTACTCCGATTGTTATTGGCCGCACTTTTGGGCGGCTTGGTCGGGCTGGAGCGTGAACGGAAAAACTGGGCTGCAGGTTTGCGTACACACATGATGGTTTGCCTTGGTGCAGCACTCATCATGATTGTTTCTTCCTTTGGATTTTCAGATATTTTAGGAACAGAAAATATAAATCTCGATCCTTCGAGAGTAGCTGCGCAAGTCGTGAGCGGTATCGGTTTCATTGGAGCCGGTGCAATTTTATTTAGAAAAACCGCCGGCACGGTACGCGGTATTACCACTGCCGCAGGATTGTGGACAGTAGCTGCAATTGGGCTTGCAACAGGTGGTGGAATGTACTTTGCCGGTTTTATTACTACGGTACTTGCGGTTTTAATTCTTTGGGCTTTGCCGGCGATGGAACGCAAATACTTGCGGATGTTCAAAATGCGCACTCTTTTTATTGTACTGGCTCCCAAAACAAATATTTCCTCAATTATCAAACTACTTGAAGATCAAGTTAATAATCCAATGCTCGACATCAATATGTATAAAAGACAACGCGAACTTTTTTTGGAAATACAATTTGATAAAGGGGATGTGAAAAAATTGGCTGAGGCAGTGAAATCAATTGAAGAAATGGATGAAGTGAAAAGAATTTATTGGAACTAACAGTTGGTAAATTGGCCATGGGCAGGACTTTTAGCACTGAATCCCACACGAAGAATAGAAATAAATTTTTGCACTTCTAAAAAATCCTCAGCCAACCCATTGCTAATTTTTGTTGTGTGATGTCCTTTTTATTTCACTCGTTTCATTGAAAAAGTCTGCCTGCGTTCTTGCCCGTTTTTAACCCCCGAAATTTCAGCAATCAGACTGTCATTCCCTATTCTAGTATAGGAAATTATTTGAGGAAAGTCGTGTTGTGGATTTTCAAAAATTAATTTCGTTTCTGAAATGGTTTTGGTTGCAAAACGAATCGGCAGATTATTATTTTGTTTTTTGACCGTCGGAATATAAAATAATCCGCTTTTCTCTTGAACTAACTGTATGTTTTCAAAAACAATGGTATCTTTTTCTTTTATGATATAACTCTTTCCCAAAAGTTTATCATCGGATTCTTTGTTCCACGTTTCGTAAACACTCCCCTTGGAAGTTTTATTTTCCCAAGTCCCGATAAGCCATTCCGCTTTTTTGATGTCGTTTGATTGCTTTGCTGTCCAAGCACAAAGAGTGGCCAGTCCAACAACTGCGGTAAAGATTTTTATTCTTGTTCTCATAGTTTTAATTGATTGAATGAACAGCCATTTTATTTCCTTCGGTGTCGATGAACATTCCGAAATATCCCATTTCTGGATTGATATGAGTCTTAGAAAGAATTACTTTTCCTCTGTTGCTTTCTACTCTATCCAAAACTGTTTGTAAATCATTTCCGCCGTTCAGATAAGCAATAACTCCGTTTGATGAAGGTTTGTAATCTTCGCCCTGAACGATTGCTCCCGACACGTTTGTTCCGTCAGTTGGGAAGAAGCCCATTTTTGTTTCAAACATTTCTGTTTCCTTAATTTCCAAGCCTAAAATGGCTTTGTAAAAAGATACCGCTCTACTGAAATCCGTTGCAGGAATTTCAAACCAATTGATTAAATTTTCCATTGTCAAATTATTTTACGTTAAGACGCAAAATTGCCATGAGTTTAAAATCTAAAATTGTAAAAATGCGACAATCTTATTTTTTCTTTCCATTTTTAGAAACGAGAACGATAAACAAAGTAATAGCTACACCAAATAGTATCCACCAAATCATAACATTGAAATTTAATTAATGAAACAAATTTATTAAACAGATAAAACGCAAAATTGTAAAAATGCGACAAAGCTAATCGGTTCCGTAAAAAAGCGAAGACATTTTTAAATTGTTTCCGTAAAAATCCTTTTGGTGTAAATCCTGTCAGTTCTTTAAAGTCTTTGATAAAATGAGCTTGGTCATAATATTCGTTTTCGTAAGCCAAAGAAGTAAGACTTGTAAATTTTTTATTCAGTAATATTTTGAGCGCAGCTTGTAAGCGTATCGTTTTTGAAAGTTGTTTTGGGCTTAACCCAATGACTGATGAAAATTTTCGTTCCAATTGTCTGCGGTTGATGTTTGTTTGTTTGGATATTTCATCTACGGAAAGTTGCCCATTGGCGGTCAAAATCGTTTCAACAGTTGATTTTACGATGCGATCAATGCTTTCAATGCTGATTAATCTATTCAACAAAAATATTTCAATCAGTTTTATTCGTTCAGAAGTTGAGCTGGCGGTTAAAATTCTTTCTTCAATTTCTTGTCCGACTTTTCCGAATAATTCTTCCAATGAAACTGCCTTATTTTCCATTCCCTTTATCGGGATAGTCGCAAAAGGTAGAAATCCATTAGGGTGGAAACGTACAGAAAAAATTCCTGTTTCTCCTGTCGGCTCTATTTCAAGCGGTCGTGTCAGTTGACCGATTACAAAACACCTCGGTTGTATAATATTTCCATTTTGATTGTACTGTTTGTATAAATCACCATAATGAAAAATCATCTCCATACAACCATCAGGAACTATTGTCTGTTTTTCGGTGGTTTCTTCTTTCGGGCTTTCCAAAATCCAATAACATTTGACGAGTGTAGATAGGTCGATATTTGGTACAAATGTTTGATAAATCACGGGATGTTAATTTATGGTAGAATTGGTTTAAGATGAAGAACTTTCTCTTTGCAATTGAGATTCAAATTGCATTTTGTGCAGATTAAAATAAAAACCTTTTTTAGCCAGTAACTCTTTATGCGTGCCGCTTTCAATAATTTCTCCGCGCTCTAAAACTAATATCTTATTTGCTTTACGAATGGTAGAAAGTCGATGCGCGATTACAATTGAAGTACGTCCGGAAATCAACGTATCAATGGCGCGCTGAATCAATTGCTCACTTTCGTTATCAACCGAAGAGGTAGCCTCATCGAGAATCAAAATCGAAGGATTAAACAAAACTGCTCGAAGAAAAGAAATCAATTGTCGCTGCCCCAAAGAAAGAGTGCCGCCTCGTTCCATCAAAACATAATCATATCCATCCGGAAGTTGCATGATAAAATCATGAATACCAATCATTTTAGAACACTCAATTACTTCCTCCCGCGTGATGGCAGGATTGCGTAAAGTAACATTTTCAAGAATTGATCCGCTGAAAAGAAAAACGTCTTGTAATACCACCGCAATGCGGCTTCTAAGAAAATCTAAATCATAAGATTCTATATCTTTTCCATCGATTTGAATATTTCCTTTATTGATTGGATAAAGGCGATTCATCAAACTGATGATGGAAGTTTTTCCGCTTCCGGTAGCGCCCACAATGGCCAGGGTTTCACCCGGCTGAATATGAAAAGAAATGTCCTTTAACACATATTGATTCTCATTGTAAGCAAACCATACGTTTTTGAAATCTACCTCACCGGCGAGTTCTTTTTTGGCAATACCATTTTTTACGGAAATCGTTTCATTGGTATTTGCCAATAATCTAAATACGCGCTCACTCGCCACCATTCCCATTTGCAATACATTGAATTTATCGGCAATTGCCCTCAATGGTCTGAAAAGCAAATTCAGATACATGATAAATGAGATAATAATTCCCGCATTAAAGGCATAATTACCTCCCCACCAAACCAAAAGTCCGATTGAAAAAGCGAGTACAATTTCCACTAATGGGAAAAAAATAGAGTACGCGAAAATGGCTCGAATATTCGCATCCTGATGTTGTTTGTTGATTTTTTTAAACTTCTTTAATTCCTTCTCTTCTACGCCAAAAGCTTGCACAATGCTCATTCCCGTAATATGTTCCTGCACAAAAGCATTCAATGCCGCCACTGCATTTCTTACTTTGATAAAAGATTTATTGACACTCTCTTTAAAAATATAAGTGGAAATAATAATGATGGGAAATGGCGCCAAACTAATCAATGATAATTGCCAATCCACTCCAAACATGAACAACAAAATCGAAATAATCGACATCAAATCTGAGATAATAGGAATCAAACCATTGGAGAAAATATCATTGACGGATTCAATATCATTAATCGTGCGAGTAGTCAAAGTGCCAATGGGTGTGCGGTCATATTCCGACACATTTAAGTTCAATACTTTTTTATAAACCGTAACTCGTAAATCCCTCACCACCGTTTGCCCTAACCAAGAAGTAATAAATCCAAAATAAAATCGGAGCAAAGTCTCCACCAGCAACATTCCTATTTGAATAATGGTAATCAAAATCAACCAATAAGTATTACGATCTGCGATAAAATGATTGACTGTGTACTGAATCAAATAAGGTCGAAGTGGAGAAATAATGGCCAGAACAAGCGATAGTACAATCGAAATATACACCTTGCGTTTGTAAGGCATTGCGAAAGCAAACACTTTTCGAAGGATGCTTAAATCCAACATTTTTTTTCGCTTAGGGGAATCAGCCATCATGCGAAATTAAGCTAAATGAAAGGAGCAGATTAAATGCCCGGCAAACGATTTACAAATTTGCGCTGTATTATTAATCAATACATTGATCGAAGATTTGTGGGAAAGAGACTATCAATTGCAAATTCATTTCTGCTATTTATTCAAAATGAAATAAACAGAAAAATTGCCTTCAAACTGCCGAAAATAGCCTTTAGTGATACTTTGTTACTATTCTATTTTAACCTATTTTTGCCGCCTTATTTTAATTTCAAGTTTATTTTAACTAATTATGTCTATAATTCAGACTATTCGTGAGAAAGGGGCGGTGATCACTATTTCTCTTCTTGCCATTGCTTTGATCGGTTTTATGTTGATGGATTCCGGAAAAAGCGGACTATTTGGCGGTGGTAATCAAACAACGCTTGGAGTAATCAATGGTCAAAAAATTGACTATCAAGATTTCAATAAAAAAGTAGAAGCCTTAGAGCGGCAATATCCCAACAGTGGCCAACGCAATCAAATGATGCAATCCATTTGGGATCAAATGGTGGCTGAAATTTTATTGAAAGACCAATTTGAAAAATTAGGTTTGGCCTTCACTCCCAATGAATTGAGCTCTATACTTTTTAGTGAAGATGCACCTCCGCAACTCAAGCAGGCCTTCACCAATCCACAAACAGGGCAGTACGATATTGAGCAAGCAAAGCAATGGTGGATGCAAACCAAAAAGAGCAAAAACACCGAGCAAAAAAATGAAATATCGACTCAATTAATCGAGCCATTACAAATGAATAGTTTGTACACAAAATACTCTTCCATGATTGCCGGAAGCTTGTACGAACCGAAATGGCTTTCTAAAAATAGTGAAACAGAAAATACTCAATTTGCATCTATTTCTTATGTGGCGATTCCGTATTACACAATCAGCGATAGTTCCATCAAAATTTCCGATAAAGAAATTCAGGATTATTTGAATGCACACAAAAAACAATTTGACCAAGAAGGTGGTAGAATGGTTTCTTATGTAGTATTTAATGGCTCGGCTAATAAAGAAGATAGTACCAGAACTTTTCAATATTTAGAAGAATTAAAACCTGAATTTGTTTCAGATACCAATCCTAAATTTTTCCTTGGAAAAAATTCATCTAACACTCCTTACTTCGATGGATTTATTCCCGGTGATCAAATGAAAATGCCTAAGAGCGACTCTATTGTAGCTCTTGCACCGGGTCAAGTTTTTTGGCCCTTATGCTGATGGCCATAATTATGTTTTAGCAAAAAAGATTAGTACAAAAATGTTGCCCGACAGCATCAAATGCCGTCACATTTTATTAGGCACTTTCAATCCACAAACACAACAACCATTGATGGATGACAGTACCGCTAATCGCATTGCAGACAGCATCGCCACTGCAATTAAGGGCGGAGCCAGCTTCGATGAATTAGAACAAAAATATTCAACCGACCAAGCAGCAAAAGAGAAAAAAGGCGTAATGACATTCGATGTGATGACCATTCAAAACGATGGTTTTGCGAAAGAATTTGGTGATTTTATTTTAAATAACGAAGTAGGCAGCAAGAAAGTAGTGAAAACCAATTTCGGATATCATTACATAGAAATTTTGGAAAAGAAAGATCCAAAACCTGCTTACGAAGTAGCTTATATGAGCCGCGAAATTGCACCGAGCGATAAAACCATCAATGACGCAAACACAGCAGCGGTAAGACTTTCAGGCTTTGCAAAAGATTTGAAATCATTTAATGATTACGTTGTAAAAAATGGTCTCAGCAAAGTGGAAGTTCCGTCATTATTGAAAGAAAATGATTTTCAATTAGGCAGCTACCAAGATGCAAGACCCATTATCAAATGGGCATTTGAAGCGAAAGAAGGTGATGTGTCCGAACCGTTCAATATTAAAGATGATTATATCGTAGCGGTAGTAACTCATGTAGTAAAATCCGGTTTGCCTGATGTGAATACTGCAAGACCAATGGTAGAATCTATTTTATTGAATAAAAAGAAAGCTGAAATCATCAAGAAGAAATTGAATAATGCAAATTCTTTAGAAAGTGCTGCTCAAATATTCGGAGTGCAAGTATTACATACCGGAGAAGATTCAACATTGCAATTTAATTCTCAAATCATCAATGGTATTGGTAATGAACCAATGGTAGCCGGAGCTGCATTCAATAAAAATAATGTCAATAAAGTTTCCGCACCGATTGAAGGAAATACAGCGGTGTTTTTGATTAAAGTAAATGCAGTCGGTACCAAACCGGGATTGCCGGAAGAGATTTTAAAAATGCAAAAACAATCGCAACTTCAAAATCAAATTCAATCTACATTAGGTCAATCTTTTGAATCGTTGAAAAAAATTGCGAACATAAAAGATATGCGCAGTAAGATTCTTTAAGAATCATTCTAAATAAATTTAAAAGAGCAGCCCACCGGTTGCTCTTTTTTTGTGATGGCGTGTTTCTACCATCTCCTAACTAATCAATAACTTTGCAGCATGAAAGCGAACGAAGAAAATGTGATTGTAAATAAGGTCGCTCAAAGCGCGATCATCACGCTTGATTTAGAAAAATTTATTTCTTCCGACTCAATTATAATTTTTGATTTGACGGATTTTTTATTCATGAAAATGATTTTGAAAGAAAAAGATTTTCGGGAAGAAATGAAGAATTTGGATTGGAATATTTATAAAAATAAAATCGTAGGAATCACTTGCACCGCTGATGCCATCATTCCACTGTGGGCTTATATGTTGGTCGCCACTTATCTGCAACCGGAAGCGCGCGAAATTATTTATGGAAATGAGGACAAATAAAAACCATCCTTCTATTGAGAAATATGGAGCAAATCAATCTACAAGAATATCAAGATAAACGAGTGGTGGTAAAGGGTTGCGGCGATGAAAATATTCCGGCTGCTGCCTATTTAGAAGCCGCAGCTAAATTGCGTCCGGTGGCCAAAAGCATTATGTATGGCGAACCATGCAGCACAGTTCCGATTTATAAATCAAAAAATTAAAACCAACCACGGCGGCGAAACATCCAAATCATCCAAATCGGAACGAGCAGCATCAAACCAACAGCAATATAAAATCCACCGGGAGTTTGTGTCCAAGGTATTATATTGAAATTCATTCCAAAGATGCCACCGATAACGGTTGCAGGTGCTAACCAGCATGTTACCACAGCCATCACCTTCATCACTTCATTCATTTTCAGATTGACATTGCTGAGATAAAGATCTTGCAGATTAATCATCATATCCCGGTAATTTTCTGCTAACTCATTGGCTTGCACAATATGGTCGTAGATGTCTTTAAAATACTTTTCAATTTTTTCATCGATTAATACACTTTCGCTTCGCAATACTCCATTTACCAATTCACGAACAGGAGAAATAGTCCTCCGCAAAAACATCATTTCTTTGCGCAGGTAATTTATTTTAGCAAGCGTTTTTGTACCCGGCCGATGTGTGATATCATCCTCCAATAATTCCATTTTCTCACCTAATTTTTCCATTACCAAGAAATAATTATCTACGGCTTCATCGACTAGTGCATAAAACAAATAATCAATGGAATTCAGACGGGAGCTTGCTTCCGGGGTATTTATTTTTTCGCGTAGCGGTTGAAAAACATCTTTGAGGGATTCATCTTGAAAAGTGATAATAAAATTTCGACCGAGAATAATACTGAGTTGCTTACTCTCTACCGACATCGATTTTTCATTGAAATAAAGTACGTGCAATAATGAAAAAATCAAATGATTCAGGTCGTCCATTTTTGCCCGCTGAGCTGTACTCAAAATATCCTCAACTATTAATGGATGGATACCAAAATGTTGACCGATTTTGTCTAATTCTTTTTCTTTAAGCCCTTCAATATTGATCCAAGTATTGGTTTCAGAATGAAGAAAAGGAAAACATTCTTCCACCTTTTCCGCATGAATTATTTTGGATTCATTAGGTGTGAAATTGATAATGGTAATGGTGGATTTCTTCCGGTTCATTTCGCTCGTGATTATGCAGCGATTGGATGTGCAACCTACGTCGCCGAAGTGGACTTTGATCGAATGGGTTGGGACCAATTTTAGACCTTCTCATCATAATTTTTGATTAAAGATGGTTATGGTTTTTTTCGGGTTTTTTCTTCTACCTGAATAGGATTTGGCGGTAAACTACTGTTCCACATATCATGATAAATTTTCCAATTACCCGATTCCTGTTTCCACAATACAATAAACTTGCCTTGATCGATCACTTGATCGCTTTTATCTAAAAATTCGTAATTGCCTTCTTCCACCAAAATGGTACTATCGCCCCAGAGATTTTTCGATTTTATTTTGAAAAGTTTCGATTCCCTGATTCATCATCAATGAAATAAAAGATTGAATATTTTTTCGCCCTTCGATTGGTGGCATATCTGCTACCATTATTTGTGCATCGGTGGTAAAGCAATTCGCCACCGACACGGAATCTTTCGATTTATACGACTTTGTAAAAAGTAAATTACTTTGCTTCACAGAAGCCTCTGCCTGCTTAATATCAAACACGGAGGCAGACCTTTCAATTTCCATTTTATCATTTTCCGAACAAGAAAAAATGGTTACACAAAGAACAAGAAATAAAAAATAGAAAAGTTTTTTCATAAAAAAATCGCAGCCAATCAATATTAATTCAATAAACCCTAAGTTATGAAATTAAGAGAAGACTCTGTCTTTCAAATTTAGCAATTATTGTACCGATAGAATTCGATGGCTTTCTCTAAATCTTCCGGAGTATCAATAGAAATAGGAGCTTGATCGGTTGCTACCATTTTTATTTTTACTCCATTTTCCAAATATCGTAGTTGTTCTAATTTTTCAATTGACTCTAAATTTCCAATCGGCCATTTGGTGAAATTCATCAAAGCCTCTTTACGAAAAGCATATACGCCGATGTGTTTGAAATAGGAATTTATTTTATCCTTATCACGAGGGTAAGGAATCACACTTCGGGAAAAATAAAGCGCACTGCTATCTTTGTCCACCACCACTTTTACATGATTCGGATTTTGAATTTCTTCTTCAGATGAAATGCGAAACATCAATGATGCCACACCATATTGTTGAGAATTATCATGATGAAAAACATCCAATAATTTTTTTAATGGCTCTCGATTTACAAAAGGTTCATCGCCTTGTACATTCAGCACAATATCCACTTCCAAATCTTCAATCACTTCAGCAATGCGATCGCTTCCACTTTCATGCGTAGCTTTACTCATCACCGCATAACCGCCATGGCGCGTGATTTCATCAAAAATAATATCGCTATCAGTCACCACAATTACTTCATCGAATAATAAAGTTGCTTTTGTATTTTCATACGTCATGCGAATAATAGTGCGGTCTTCGATCTGCTGCATCAACTTTCCCCGGAAATCGAGTAGCAGCATAACGGGCAGGGATAAGCGCAATTGTTTTCATAAAATAAAAATATTTCAAAAAACGTCATAAAAAAAGGCAGAACATGAGTGCTGCCTTCGATTTTATTTAATCAACAATATTAATTATTGAGCATTAATGGCATCACCAACATCAACAATTCTTCATTTTCATCTGCCTCAGTCGGTTTTATAATTCCTGCTTTTGTAGGAGTGCTTAATTCGATAACCACATCATCCGTTTCAGCCGCACTCAACATTTCAATTAAGAATTTTGCATTGAATGCAATTTGAAGATCTTCACCATCGTATTGACAAGCCATTCTTTCATTTCCCTCAAAACTAAAATCAACATCTTGCGCCGCTAATTGCAATTCACTTCCGGTGATGGTAAGTGCCACTTGATTGGTACTTTTATTACTAAACACACTTACTCTGCGAAGCGCATTTTGGAAATCATTTTTATTAACTGTTAATTTATATGGATTATCTATCGGTATCACCACTTTATAATCCGGGAAACGTGCATCAATCAATCTGCACACCACTTCCGCTCCGCCTTGTTTTACAAAAAGATGATTGGAATTATACGATACTTCTATTTGTTCGTCTGTATTAGGCAATACATTTTTAATCAAATTCAAAGGCTTTTTGGGCACAATAAAAGAAGCAGTTTCGGGGCATGATACATCGGATTTTGTGTATCGAACCAAACGATGTGCATCGGTTGCTACGGCAGTCATTCCTTTGTCAGAAAGTTCAAAAAATACTCCCGTCATTGCAGGTCTTAGGTCGTCGTTGCTTACAGCAAATAAACATTTATTGATGGCTGTAACCATTGTTGCTGAAGATATTGTAAATACGGTAGCCTCATCAGCAGGTGGCTCTTTTGGAAAATTATCCGGATCTTCTCCCATCACTTTGTACTTACCATTGTCGCTGGTGATTTCGATGGCAAAGTTTTTATCAATATTAAAAGTGAGTGGCTGCTCAGGAATATTTTTAAGAGAATCCAATAATATTTTTGCAGGAATACAAACTCTACCACTTTCTTTTGCTTCAATTTCCAAATGAATCTTCATCACCGTTTCCAAATCTGTAGCGATGATGGTCAATTGATTTTTTTCAATTTCAAATAGAAAATTTTCCAAAATGGGCAAGACCGTATTGGTATTGATAACTCCACTTATTTGCTGTAAATGCTTTAATAATTGATTGGAAGATGCGATAAACTTCATAAAACAGGTTTGTGGTCAAAGATAAAAGAATAAATGAAAGGAAATAAAAATCCTATTAAGAATGGGCAACTTTTTGAAGTTGGGTTTAGATTATCATTTGATATTAATGGGACATTCTTAGTTTTTGCATGATTCTCTATTAATGCATTCGACAAGTTCACCCTGACACCACAACTAAATAAAAAGTTTGAAAGACTTTAAAACATTAGAATTTTGCCAGCCTGAGCTTGTCGAAGGCGGGTTGGTTTGAAGCATTATTTCTATTAATCCGGGTTCGACAAGCTCACCCTGACACCTAAATATCTACAGGACACCCGCCTCCGAAGCCAAATGAGGAGTTTGAAAGATGAAAACCTTTATAAATGTTTTGAATTAATAAACATTGGAATCTTTGTCAGCCTGATCTTGTCGAAGGCGGGTTGGTTTGAAGTGGCATTTCTATTAACCCGGGTTCGACAGGCTCACCCTGACACCGAAATATCGACACGCTCACCCAACACTAAAATCAAACCCCAGCCATCTAAGACCGCTTTCCGTTAATATCCCTACTTATCCGAAAAGTTTTCTAATTTTTAAAGAAATAAAAAAAGTAAAACCGAATCGCCAAAAGAAATAATACGCTACGGCTGATTATTTTAAATTGATCTACCGGGGTTTTGGGAAAGTGCATCTGTAATTAATAATGCGTTGGACACTGTTAATAAAATGCCCAGGATAAATAACCGTCTGTATATTTTCGGCGTTCCATTCGATAGTTGTGTTGATAGTGAAGATAATCCTTTCATTGGTGGATCGAAAAAACCGCGACTGAAAAGGGAAACCATATTTTTGTAAAATGGAAAGCAAAACACAAAAAATAGCTTTATTGGTAGATGGAGAAAATGTGCCTTCAAAGTGATTGAATTGATTCTCGAAGAAGCGTCTAAATATGGAAAGGTTACCATTCGCCGCGTGTATGGCGATTGGACCACCCAACACATGAATCATTGGAAAGGACTTTTAAATGAAATGGCTTTTAATCCTATCCAAAAATTTTCTTACACCACCGGGAAAAAACTCAACCGATAGCGCGCTAATCATCCATGCGATGGATATTTTGCACGCCGATTCTGTGGATGGTTTTTGTATTGCTTCCAGTGACAGCGATTATACCGGTTTGGCAAAAACGAATGAGAGAATCCGGCATTTTTGTAATGGGCATTGGAGAGAAAGAAAACGCCCAATGCTTTTGTAAAAGCTTGCGAGATTTTTACTTATGTAGAAAATCTTGAACCAAAAGTAGAAACTCCTTCTAAAAAAGCAACAGTCAAAAAGCAGAAAGACAAACCTACCCTCAGTTTAAAACTAATCGACAAAGCGTACGATATGAGTATCAATGAAAGCAATGAAGAATATATCTCTACGCTGGGAATCAACTTGCGGAAAATGGATCCAAGTTTTGATGTGAGCACTTATGGTTGCAAAACACTCACTCAATTCTTTTCTAAATTACCGGGTTTTGAAATAGTAGATAATGTGGTAAACGGACTTAATAATCCGTTGATTAAAAAAGTGCAATAATCTTTTAATTATCCGACCACTGCCACAAATAGAGGCAAGCATAAGTTCGATAAGGCTTCCATTGATTAGAAATCTCTTCCATTTTTTTTTCGAAGTATCGGTTTTTTTATGTTTCTGCAAGACCGTACAATTTTACGATTGCATTTTTCAATCCCAAATCATCGAATGCAAATACATCTTCTCGAGCAAATGTAAACATGAGAATCATTTCCACCGTCCACCTTCCCACTCCTTTGATTCGCGTGAGCAGTTCGATTACTTCTTCATTTTCCATTTTATGAAGACGAGTATCTGTTATTTTATTTTCTAGAAAAAACGCACAAACATTATGCACATAATTCGCTTTGTTATTAGAAAATCCAATGCGTCGAAAAGTCTCGAGTGGAGTGGATGCAACTTGTGCGCAGCTGGGGTCTTTGCCGCCGTACAAGTTTAAAAATCTTTCATAAAGTATTGCTGCTACACGAGTGCTTAATTGCTGACTTAAAATAGAAGAGCAAAGCCGCAAGTAAACTTTATTTCTTTTTTCAAGAAAAAACTTCTGGCTGTGAAGAAGCTATAATTTTTTTGAGCACTTTATTTTTTGAAAGTACTTTTCGATGTTCCATTGTTTTTTATTTCTTGCTCCATGATATACTTCCATCTTTTTCATCTTTCATTTCTATTCCTAAAGAAGAAAGTTGGTTTCTTATTTTATCGGAGGTACTAAAGTCGCATTTTGACTTTGCTTCTTTTCGAATATCAATCAACAAATCCATAATTCCCTCAAACTGATCATCGGTCCCACTTTCATCTAAAAGGCCGAATATTTCAAAAACATAAACTTCAAAGGCATTTTTCAAAAGTTGGATGTTTGTCCGAAGAAACCGCATTCACTTTATAATCCCATCTTTAATGGAATTGATAATTGGAACCATTTCAAATAAATTGGCTAAGACTTTAGCGGTATTGAAATCATCATTTATAAATTCTTCCAGTTCATTTATTTTGGTTCGAATATTTTGATCTAATTCTTCATCGATCGCCGGTTCATTTTCATGATTAGGCTCAATCTTTTTTAAGTGCTTCCAAGCCTCCATTAATCTTTTCAATCCTTTCTCGCCGCCATCAGCGCGGCATTGCTGAAATCAAGTGTACTTCGATAATGCGTTTGCAAAATGAAAAAACGAATTGACATTGGTGAATAGGCCTGCTTCAACAAAGGATGATCGCCACTGAAAAGCTTCGTGAGGCGAATCACGTTGTTATAGCTTTTTCCCATTTTTTTCCCATTAATCGTAATCATATTATTGTGCATCCAATATTTCACCGGTGGAGTATGGTTGCAAATGGTACTTTGCGCAATCTCACTTTCGTGATGTGGAAATAATAAATCCATTCCGCCGCCATGTATGTCGAAATGTGCGCCCAAATATTTGGTAGCCATCGCCGAGCACTCGATGTGCCATCCCGGGAAACCTTCACCCCACGGGCTTTCCCATCGCATCAAGTGATTGGGTGGTGCGGATTTCCATAATGCAAAATCTACTTTATTTCTTTTCTCGTCTTGCCCATCCAACAAGCGAGTTGTTTCGAGTAAATCTTCAATCACACGTCCGCTTAACTTTCCATAATCATAATGTTCTGCATATTTTTTTACATCAAAATACACAGAGCCGTTTTTCTCATAAGCATATCCCGCTTCAATGATTTTTTCAATCATCGAAATTTGCTCCACAATATGTCCGGTAGCCGTGGGTTCAATACTCGGCTCGAGTGTATTGAATTTTCGAAAAGCCCAATGAAAGAGGTTGGTGTATTTCTGCACCAATTCCATGGGTTCCAATTTTTCTAAAATAGCTTTATCGGCAATCTTATCAATCGCTTCCCTGCCTTCTTCTTCGAAATGCCCGGCATCGGTAATATTACGCACATATCTAACTTTATATCCCAGATATAACAGGTATCTATAGACGACGTCGAATGTGATGTATGGACGTGCATGCCCTAAATGACTTTCACCGCTCACCGTAGGTCCGCAAACATACATACCAACATAAGGAGGATTAATCGGCACGAACGCTTCTTTGGTTTTTGAGAGTGAATTATAAATCTTGAGGGCCATAAAAATCAATTATTGTAAAGAATCAAAGATATTCTACGTTTTTTTAAAATGAATTTAAATTACTTTTTAATAACACTGTCAATCGGATGAAAATCCGCAATGATGGGAAAATGATCGCTCAGATTAGTATTTATTTTTCGGAATTGCACTACCTGAAATCGATTGTCGAGAAAAATATTGTCGATGCGCAATGTAGGAGCAATGGAATTAAAAGTAGATGAAATGCCCCCTCCTTTTTTTACAAAAGCATTTTGCAAATTGGCTTCCAATCGTTTCATAAGAATAGGAAACCGGCACATCATTAAAATCCCCACAAAATATAATCGGATAGGGGCTTTGATTCATTTCATCTTTGATGAAATAAGATTGCATTGAACGCTTGATAATTCCGCGTTTTAATTTCGCAATAATGCTTTTGGATTCTTTGATATTTTGCTCTTTAGTAGGTGCACCTTTGTCTAAATATTCACGATTATCTTGAGTGAATTTCACCGATTGTAAATGTGCATTGAACACACGAAAAGTATCAGCTCCTGCGACTACATCCACAAATTGAAAAGTAGAATTATAATCATCCGGAGTATTTACAACCGTTTGTTTGCGAATGATTGGAAATTTTGAAAGTATCAAAATACCAAAATGATGGTCTTGGTCGAAATCATTTTTTAACTGATAAGAATAGGAATAATCCTCAAACTGCAACTCATCTAAAATATCAGGAAGATAATTAATAGCCGATTTTTTATCGCTGGCTACTACCTCCTGAAAGCAAGCAATATCAGGATCAAATTTGCGAATCAACGCAAACATTTGTTCTCTTTTTTTCCGGATGATTTTTATGATTGAGAATATTAAAAAATTCAACATTCCAACTCATCACTCTTATATCTGCCGAATCTTTTTGTAAAGAAAAAGAAGGAAGCCTAAATGCAAATAAATTAGAAGCCGAGTGCCATGAAACAGCAATAATAATAATGGAAATTAAGGTATAGAGCGGCTTTGCAAAGAACCAAAAGATTACATAAAGTATGAGCAGGAATAACAAATACGGTAAAATAAAAGTAAGCAAACTCAAAAACCACCAATTCGCAGGATCAAAATACTTTACATTGGAACCGATTAAAAATAAAATTCCAATGGTGAGATTGATTATAATCATCACCTTCTTGGTAAACCGTCAAAAAAGGGCTTGCTCATAACACACTCGTTCAATAAGAAAACTAAATCCTACAAGAGTTAATACACTTTTTTATTAAAAGTAAATATTTTGAGAATTAAGGTTGCCAACCTTCGAAAGGTTGGCAACCTTTTCAGCAACTTACGATTTTTTTTATCGACTGGCAGATTGAACAAAATCGGTGAACGCACCTCGGCACAATTTATGACCTATCTATTTTCTCAAACTTTCAATTATGGAAAACGAATCGAAACCTCTTCAAGGAAAAACCATTGTCATCACGGGATTGTCCAGCGGATTTGGGCGAGGAAGCGCACTCAAACTCGCATCGCTCGGAGCGAATATCGCGGGCATTGCGCGCAGGACTCATTTATTACAAAGTTTGGAGTCCGAAATCAAATCGACAGGTGGGAAAATTATTACACTTGCAGGCGATGTAAGTAATTATAAAGATGTGCAACAACTCCACGAAAACGCCATCAGTTCCTTTGGGGGTTATGATGTTTGGATCAATAATGTTGGAGTGGGAGCACTCGGATACTTTTGGGATATTCCAATAAATGATCACGCTCGATTGGTAGATGTAAACCTGAAAGGAGTGATTTATGGGGCTCATACAGCATTAAATTATTTTATAAAAACAGGGGGGGGGGCGCTCATTAATATCGGCTCAATTGACAGTGAAGTGCCACTCGCATTGCAAAATACTTATGCGGCTACCAAAGCTGCCGTATTGAGTTTGAGCCGATCGCTTACACAAGAATTAGATTTAGCAGAGATGAAAAATATAAACATCACCACCATCATGCCTTGGGCTGTTGATACTCCGTGGTGGATTCATGCGGCGAATTATACCGGACATAAACCTCGCATGGCCGCGATGGATGATGCACAAATAGTTATTGATAAAATTGCTGAGGCCTGCCTCGAGCCTAAAGGCGAAATTACGGTAGGTGCAAAAGCCACAGCATCGCATATTTTTCATCGCATATTTCCCCGTTGGTCGGAAGGAATCACTGCGGATCTTTCTAAAAAAAAGAAGCAGAGAAAGCGGACTATGCACCTCCAACCACGGGAAGTATTTATGAACCAATGGCGCGTGGAAATGATGTAGATGGAAACATTCGCGAGCGAATGAAAAAAGAAGATGAGGATTAGGGTTGCCAACCTTCAGAAGGTTGGCAACCCTATTTTGCACTAAGAATTTTAAATAGAATCTTTTTTTCTTCAAAAAGTAAATTGTCAAGAAAAAGAAAACCATCGCAATGGCCGCGAGTGCTACCATATCTAATCTCAATGTAGCTGTCCATTCTCCAAAAATACTTTTATCGGCATAGCTCTTATGAAATTGATCGATGATGAATTCTTTTGTTTTTGTTTCTGTCGGTTTGATGATGGCCACTCCTTTTCATTGAGTGTTTGCACATCTACAATTACCTTTTTTTGGATGTTTGAAAAACCTTCTGTGCCCCAGCGAGAGATGGTCAAGTAACTCAAAATCTCTACCGGCCACGATGATATTTTCGCTAAAACCCCTGCCAGCATTATTTGTGGGATCAAAGCAATAGGAATAATGCTCACTACCTGATCATTGGTTTTCGCAGAAGCAGAAAGGAACAAACCAAATAATATCGACACCAAACTTAATGCAGCAAACCATAAAGATAGGTTCATAAATTTCCCAACCGCTACTTGTTTGCCTTTATAATAAAAATACAAAATGGAGGTAAAAACAACAGTCTGAATCAACGCGAATAATACCAATACTATAATCTTAGAAAGCAAATACGTGAGTATATTCAAATTATACATTCGCTCTCTTTTGTAAATCGGACTTTCGATTACTATTTCTCTTGCGGCATTGTTCGTACCAAACCAAATCGCTGAAATAGCCATCAGAAACAGCATCCCCCACATTGATTTGACTGAATATCAAAATGATTAAAACCGCGATAACAGGAGCTTGTAAAAGCAAAATCGCTGTATTGGTAACGTCATTGTTTTTATATTCAAATATCTTTTGGTAAGCCAGTACAATTCACGGAAAAACCCAAATGATTTTTTGGAAGAAATAGCATCAGAATTCGCCGTAGGCGATTCCCACCAAAGGCAAGTTGCTGGTGAATTGACGATAATATTGTTGGAATTGCGGACTTTTTACATCAGATAATTTTGGATAAACGCTCACTGTTTTTTTCTACCCCGAAATAAGAAAGATGCTTGGAAACTTCATCCAAGAAAAGCGGATAACCTCCCTTGCCGAGGAAAAAAACTTCATCAAGGAATAAAAGATCTTCCGGCTTGTGCGTCACCAATACTACGGTGGTTCCATTCTCCGCAAGTTGTTTTAAAATCATCAAAATTCTTCTACGCTTTGCGGATCAAGAGGAGAAGTAGGTTCATCCAAAAATGAAATATACGGATCATTCAACAACTCAACGGCAATGCTTACACGCTTTCTTTGTCCACCACTCAAGCTCGACACTCGTTGATATCTTGTTTCAATGATATTCAACTGCGCTCAGTACTTTTTCAATTTGTTTATTTACAAATTCATCATTGGCATTTTCAATTCTCAATTTCGCTGCATAATACAAACACTGTTGAACCGTTAATTCTAAATGGATAATATCATCTTGCGGCACATATCCAATATAGGTTTTGATGTACTCGTAGTTTTCAAGGAGATCCAAACCATGAATCAAAATCTGACCGTGTGTGTGGGGGTTATCGCCGGTGATTGCTTTTAACAAAGTAGATTTCCCACAACCGGATGGGCCCATAATTCCCACAAAAGATTTTGCTTTTATAGATAAATTGATAGCCTGCAAACCCACTTTATTTCCGGGGAATACTTTTTGGACATTGATTAATTTTATCGCCGTTTCATCACGAATATCGCTCGCTTCCTCATTTAACGATAATTTGTTTGAGCCGATTAGAATAATATCGCCCGGCTTTTATTTCATGCGGAGAGCTGATGCGCGTGCCATTGACATAAGTTCCATTTTTTTAATTGAGATCAGTGATGATAATTTTCCCCTCTCTTCGCTCCACTTGTGCATGTCTTCTGGAAACATTGCTGCTGGATAAATATATATCTGATGAAGAATCCCGACCAATCGTCACCACAGGATTTTGAGCCAAGGAAGCCAAGAATATTTTTCTGCGATCCGCTCTCCCAAGAACTTGCGTTTTCTTCCAAAAGAGACGATTTCCAACACTTCGCCCATAGCTTTGAATGTTAATAGAAAACTCAATTAGATCACGCTCTCTCTAAGTATATTCCCTATGGGTTCCAATCTATTTTTGTTCAAATAAATACCGTTTGTACTTGTATTATCCACAAAAAATGCGGCTCCATTTTTCACTACAACACTTGCATGGTTGCTCATATGGAAGCAAAAGGAAGAACGATATCTACCGACGCCTGGCTTTTACCACTTCCTATTTTATATTCTTTATTGACACTTAAATCAAAATCCAAAGCGTCAATAGCCTTGCCTTGTCCCTTGAATTTTATTTTAATGGTGGGGATATAACGGTTAGTTCTTGGATTAAATTTTATTTATCGTTATTCCGCATGAATTCGATTACATTTTTCGCCTCATCATAATCAAGATTTCTTCGAGGGACTTGTACCAAAGCACATCCGTTTTCACATCCTCTGCACTTATCCGACTGATATCTTTTGGTGTGGTCATATAATGCAATAACCATGATTCTGATCTTTTTTTAGTAAGGCCAACCCAGCCCGGAGCACGGTTGTACGAAGAACTTAAAATATTATGACAGGCAGTACATCTTTGCTGTGCCAAATCCGCCCTCCACTAATAACCATCTGCTGATCTATGGGTCTTGAAACCGTTTTTGGTGTTTCTTTCTTCACTTCTTTTTTCTCTTCTTTTACATCTTCTTTCATCGACTACCGGCTTGGGTACTTCTTTTTTTACCGTACTGATTGTATCTTTTTTCTTTCTCTTTTGGTAGAATCGATAATTGGTAAAATATGCTTATTTGAATCAGGCGGATTTTGAATTTTGTTCGAATCATTTTTGAGCGAATCGTTAGTAGCAACAATCGTTTTAGAAGGTTTATTATCTCGCAAAACAAAGAACCATCCTGCAAATCCGGCTGCTGCCAATAATAAAAATGCGATGATTAAAACCGGAGCTTTGGATTTTTATTGTTTTTTCAGGCTGAATGTTTAATTTTTCCGGCTTCGGAGAATCCGGTTTTGGTTTGATTGATTCCGGAGTGATGCCGGCTCAAAGGTTGTCGCTGCATCCAATGTTAGGACTTGGATCAAAAATGGTGGGTGAATCCAAGGGAGGCAAAGGAGCCGGTTCGGGCACTTTGGGCTCCACATCCGGCGCAAAAAGTGCTTCAATAAATTCATTACAATTTTGAAATCTGTTTTCCTTTCTTTTTTCGGTCGCTTTATCGATAATTCTTTGCGCCTTATCCGACACTCCGGGGTAAATATCTTTTGCTCGTGGCAAAGGATTGTTTACAATTAAATTTTGAATTTCAAAATCAGAATTGGTATTTCCAAAAGGAGAGCGCCCCGTGAGCATCACAAATAAGGTAATACCCAATGAAAAAATATCGCTTCGAGCGTCCACTTCTTTAGCCAATATCTGCGCCGGGCTCATGTATAATGTAGTTCCTATTTTGGTTCCGGCAACCGTTTAACCGCTCACTCCAGCTCCACTTTCATCCACAATTTTTACGATTCCAAAATCAATTATTTTTGGTTGATTTTCATCATCGATAATAATATTACTTGGCTTTATATCTCGGTGAATGATAGCCGGCTTACGAGTATGCGCATATTGAAAACCTTCAAGAATCTTTTGAAAAATCTTGAATGCCTTTTCTTCAGGGATGGGGCCTGTTTTAGTTCTTATCAATTCATCAAGAGATATTCCATCCACATATTCCATAATAATGTAAAGCCCATTTTCATCTTCATGAAAATCCAAAACGCGTACAATATTCGGATGATTCAAACCGGATAAAATAGAAGCTTCGGTTAAGAATCTTCCCCCTCAAATTGGAATTGGCTCCCAAAGATGGATGGAGCACCTTAATAGCCGCACGGGTATGTAAAAATTCGTGTGTAGCAAGGTACACGCTTCCCATCCCACCTTCACCGATTTTAGAATCAATGCGGTAATTCATTATTTTCTGTCCGATAAGGCTCATAGCAATTTATTTTCTCTTTTATACAGTTGATTTTTCTATGTCGAATTTTCTAAAATAAATAAAATTAATCAGGTATCAAAACAACATTGCGGTCGTTTAAAAAAATCAAATCACCCTCTGAAATTTTATATTTTGAAAGGATTTCATTGATTTTCTCTTTTTTTTCTGTGCTGTTCTTGAAATAAAAATAATCTTTTGTCTTAATTTTTATGGTAGTTCCCGGCTCGGGTTTATCCGAACCATAACTGCCATCTTCTGACTTTATTTTTGACCAACTCTTCCTGAATAATTTTTCTAGATGCACAATGCTGTCTGTCTTTTTTATTTCATATTCGAAATATTCTTTTTTTGCTCCGGTGATGGAACCGCCGGGCTTCATCGTTGCACCGGGACTTGGCAACGGAATATCTTCAATGCTCAGTTTATTATTCGCAGCCTTTGGAGCTTCTCGGACCAATCCGTAATCTTCTTTTTTTCTTTAATGGAATTAATATTTTCCTGCTTCACCATTTCCTCTTTCGGTGGTTTGGAGGATGTTGTATCTATATTTGTTTGCGTTTCGGGAGCAGGAGTCGTTTCTTCCATCGCAGTTTTGCTATCAGACATGGCCATTTCATTTGTATGCTGCCCCGATGAAGGATTAAAGACGAAATAGGCTCCCAGACCTAATCCTACTAATAATAACAAAGAAAGCAGTGGCCACACTTTTCGTTTATTCGTTGCTGTTATGTTTTCATTTCGTTGTGAAAAATCCGTAGTAGTGCCATCTAAGTTTGCAGCCGCAGCAGCAGATTCTCTTTTAGGAATATCTACCGGTGTATCTACAAATTGAACTAATTGAGCGGTAATATTATCCTTGCCGCCTCCTTCTTTTGCGAGTTCAATCAGTTGGCTTACTTTTTCTTGAAGATTTTTTTCAGGATTGATAATGGTTTCTCTAATCGCTTTTTCATTCGTCATACCGTCGGGCCAATCTCAGCACAGTAAAAAATAATCTCCCGGCACCGGTACAATCGGTTCGTTGCAAATCGTTGGCTCGATAGATCGATAAATCCCCAATGCCTTCGTAATTTGATTTTTTTTCGGATGTTTTTCAGCTTCTTCTTCTGTGATGTGTCCCTCATCCACCAAGGAGTGCGCAAAAGAATGATCTTTCGTGATGGGCTTCATTTCATCCCGATGGATGTAATAAATGCGGCTGTCGCCAATGTGTGCATAATAAACTTTTCCATCTTTGATGATGAGTAAAACGCAGGTAGTTCCCATGCCATCTAATTCGGGTGCCTCTTTTATTTTTTGAATGATGGCATCATTTGCTTGTTCTAAAGAGGCTTGCATTGCGACAAATAAATTCGCATGGTTGCTTTCAAAATATTGCTTGATCGCTGCCACGGCGGTTTGGGAAGCCACTGCACCTCCCACATGGCCTCCCATGCCATCGCATATTACAAACACATACCCATTAGGCGTATCAAAACAACCATAATAATCTTCGTTGGCTTTTCTTACCAAACCGACATCAGTTAGATTTCCAAATTTGAAATTCTGCGTCATTCTCATTTTAGCTTTTGGTAATTATTAGGGATAATATTTTTTCTTCTTTTTCAAAATGCTTTTCGAAAAAGAAAACTTGTTTCTGCAAATTTCCAGACACTCGCCGTCATGAAGACTACCGCTATTTTTTAGTTCGCCATTCAAAAAAGTGCCATTGGTCGATAGCCTCATCCTGAAATAAAAATTCATTAGCACGAAATAAAATAGTGGCATGGCGAGAAGAAACAGCGTTATCAAAATCCAGAATGATATCGCATGAAGATTGTGTCCCCACAGTATTTCGACCTTCATACAATTTGAAATCTTTTCCGGATGGATGGTGATCAAACGTGACCAACCAGCCTACCAATTTTCTTGAACTCACACTTGCTGCTTGCTCCGGTTGATTGAAAACAATTTGCGTTTTTTCGGAAGAAACTAACTCCGGTTTTACGGCCGGTGCATCATCCATCGGAGCAAAAAGTTGCGTCTTCTCTTCATTCGGTTCAATATCGAAAGTTGTATTTTCATTTTTTCGATAAGGTGAAGGGCAATAAGGGCACTCACCTAAATTACTTTGATAATAATGCCCCATGTTACAAATTTTCAAATCACTCATAATAAATCAAAGATTAAATGGATTGACTAAAAAACCGGTAGTGAACTTCGATTCATACGAACCGATACCCACATTTCCACCGAGTAATACATAATAACTCAGATTGCCCTGCAACATTCTCAAAGCGGCATCCATAGCTGATTGCATCGGCTTTACAAAAATTTTATTTGAAAATATTTTCGACGAATGAGATGGAATCGTGAAAGAAGAATCGTTGGACAGTTGACCTAAAAGAGCTGTCTGCGCACTATCATCAAAAACTTTTACTTCATAATGATTCATCTGCAATTGAATATCGTATGGATTATTCAATTCCACATCAATGGTGACTTCTGCTCTTTCTGTATTGATTTCTTTTGGCCAATGAATTTTTTTGATAATGATGTTTTTCTTGACAACGGCCGCCATCAACTCCGGAATAAAATTGCCTTGATTATTATTTGATACTTCTTCCGTAAAATCAAGATACGAAAACCAAAAAGCCGGTTTGGCTTGTAAATGAACGGTCGCTGTACTCGGTTTCGTGGAATCGGCTAACTTAAATAAGTTTTCAATTTTTCCATAACGAATTGTAATAGGCACTTGATATATTTCTTCACTTTTGGCAGGCAACCTAATCGGCGACTCAGCAATAGAGCCATTTACAAATTCATTCAACTCAATTTTCAAATCTTTTATCTTGATGGAAAAAGAATTTGGGTTCTTGATTTTTAAAGTCAGAATGAGAACACTGCCGGAATCTGACAGGGAATTTAATTGAACATCTTCAATCGCGCTCACAGTCGGTTGTTCAAAAGAAATTTTGAGATAGACCAATCCTATAATCAGCAAGCCAATTATAAAAATGAAAAAATATTTTACAAATGCCTTCGCTGTCATCGCTACCTGCAATTTTGTTTGAAATTATTTTTGATATGACCGGAAAGACAATTACTTCTCAAATCAGAATACGGGTGAGTACGGAAAAAATCTTCGTAAGTAGAATGACTTTCATCTTTCGACATATCATCCCAGAAAGCCTTGATAGCACAAGGATCGTAGCCCAATTGATACACTAAATCTAATCCTAATAATCTGCTTCTAATTCTTTTTTCTGATTAAAAGCGCCGGTAAGCGATTTGCGAATATTGAAAAATGAATTCGCATAATCACCTAAATATTTTTGACTGGCTTTCAATTCCTGAATGGTGGATTTGATGTGCCCTTTTTCATTATGCCCAATTTCATGCCCCACGATGGCATACAATTGATCGTCGCTGGTACATTTGTTAATGATACCTGTGGTCACAAATATTTTTCCGCCAACGGTATATGCATTGATGGTATTATCATCCTTTAATAAATAGATGGAATATTTAAGTCCGGAGCCTTCCCTTCCGCGTACACTCAATAATTTGCTCAATACCGTTTTTAATTTTGCGTTCATAGGCGACCGATCGTCGATGACAAAACTGCGATCTTCCTTAGCGGAGTTGTAAAATTGTTCTCCAAAATCAAATTGTTCTTGATCGGTTACCTCAATGCTCGAAGTGATGGTTCCGGTTAGATATTCATCCGCCTGACTTAATATATCGGTGATTTGTCCGCTTCTCGAATTTTCAGTAATACACGCAAAAGAATACTGCATATTGGAGGGCAGTTTTCTCTTTTGCGCATTACTTGTAAGTGCGCACAAAAGGAACAATGCAAAAATTGGTGTAAGAATTTTTGTCTTCATATTTGTTTTTTAAATGTAAAAAAGTTGACAGTGAAGTTAGCAGTAAGTGGTTGTTTATCGAATACTTAGGAATGTGAAAAAAGTAGTAACCGTTAGTTTAACACTCGAAATTTAAACAAGAATCTCCAAAATATAAAATTCAAAAACTTCATTTTTGAATCGAATCTACAAATCCAATTCTTTCGCTTTATTCAGAATATTCTTTTCTTCCGATGTGAGGCTCGCAAAACCCAATTGATTTATTTTATCCAAAATTTGATCGATGCGCTCTTGTGTTACCGCGCCTGATTTAGTGAAAGGGTTTCGGTTTCCGGTTTGGTAAAAATGTTTTTTAGAAAATTTTTTGGTTTTTTTTTCAGGATTGCACAAATCATTGAAACGATTGTATAACTGAACCATCCAAACGCTCAAATCACGACCTTTTTCTAAACTTATTGCAAATAAAATTCCCATTAAACCGCCGCCCAAATGGGCTGCTTGTACGGCCCAATTGCGTGTGCCTGATAAATCAATGATGACAAAAATTATCGTCAAAATCCATAAAGGAATACCACCATTCAACATGCGGAAAAGACGATAATTTGGAGCTAAAAAAGTAACTCCGGTAGCGATTGCCATAATGCCCGCTCCTCCTCCTAACAGTGATGCATACTCGATATTGCCTCTTAATTGCGGAAAGGCATAATTAGCCCCTACAAAAAACAAAGCACCCACGAAACCACCATATAAATAAAGCGGAATAATTTTTTGATTACCTGTAAGTTGCTGAAAAAATAGAGCCGAATGCCCAAAGCCACAAAAGATTTATGAGCGTAAATAAGAACCCTGAAAACACAAATATATGAGACAATAATGTCCAAGGTTTTGTAATAAAATCACTCAATTTCGCCGGCAAAGCCACCCAACGCAAAATTTGATATTCAAAAGCAGAGGATGTAGAACCAATCAAATAATAAATCACTTGAATCAATCCAAACGAAACGAAAAGAATGGCATTAAAAGCAATAAGTGCCGTCAGTGCATTATTATCATCACCAATAGACCATTTCTTCACTTTAAATTCCATGTATCTGTCTGATTCACTCATTTCATTTGGTTTGGTACAAATTTACCTTTTTTAATAAATCCTTTCCTAACGATAACGGGTATTTCTTTCTTGTTGTTTCCACACAAGAGCCAGAATCAAACCCATAACCAGGCCACCCAAATGAGCCAAATGAGCAACATTATCATTCGAAGAAATGCCTCCGAAAATATCAATCGCTGCATAAATCACCGCAAGCCATTTTGCTTTGATGGGAAAAGGAAGGGGTAAAATGTAAAATTGGACATTAGGAAAAGTAACCGCAAATGCTGCCAATAATCCCATCACTGCGCCTGAAGCACCTATCGCTGCATCATTCGTTAAAAAGGCTTGAGAAAAAGCAGCAGCTAAACCACATACAAAGTAGAAAATCAAAAACTTTTTGGTGCCCCATTTTCTCTCTAACACACTACCAAACAGCCACAGCGCATACATATTAAATAAAATGTGTAAAAATCCACCATGCGCAAACATGTGGGTAATTAATTGATAATACGAAAAATAAGAAGACATGTAGGGCTTCAATGCCAAAAAATTCGTAAACCATCCGGGATCGGTGGGGGAATTATCTAATACAATTTGTGCAACAAAAACAACCGCATTGATGAGAATTAAATTAATAACTGCGGGGGTAGCAGATTGTGAAGATCGAAAACTATTCAGGGACATTCATTCAAAATTTAGTGCGCAATTTCGGAATTGTTTTGTTAACGTGCGAAGTTTAGGTATTCAAATGCTTTTTAAGAAAGATGATAATAATTTGATACAATCAATCGAATATCATCCCAAACTGTATATATTTTTTGCATAAGCCTGATTAACTCTATCAGTTGGTGGGAAAATATGATTGTGATTGGGACAAATTTTTTCCCAAAGTATTAATCACGCCGGGTTTCAAAGGCGGAAGTTGTCCCGCTTCTCCGGCATAGCCTACCCAAGTTTTTTTTAGCAATCAAAACCGAAAAACAATTTTTAAAAAAACGAAATGAATTTTTTTTCAACAAAAAATGAAATGGAAAACTCAAAATAAAAATCAATGAAGCAGCAAAATCAACAAAGCGCTTATTTCTCTTTGCCACACCAAGCGCCAGACGATAATCGCCTTTTAAATCAATGATATTTCCCGATAAATTTGGATTTTTACTTCCCACCAGAGCACTACTTCCATTCATGAAAAATTGAATGTCCACCTGTTTTGGAACCAAGGGCAAAAGAGATAAAATTTTTTGAATCGATAAAATCCCTTCGCAAAAAATAATTTCATTTTCTAAGTAGGCAGGCATTTGATTTGTAAAATCTTTGAAGGTTTCTTGTTCCGAATTTTCAGTCAATTTATTTGCTTCCCAATGCGACAATAAATGATTTTTTTCTTTTCTTTAAAATATCAGCAACCTTTTGAAATTCTTCTTCATTGCCGATGATGTACGAAAATATTTCAGAAGCATTTTTATCGGCAGCTTTTACCAATCCCCATTTGATAAAAACAATTCTTAAAAGACTCATCCATAAAAATGCAAGCAATGTACCGAGCAACATCACCACACGAGAATATCGGTAAGATTCCGGCAATAAAGCGTAAAAAGATAAAATCACCAAAATGGCTGTGAGCGTGGATTTGTTCAATTGCGATTGCTTGAAACCATTATCATACAATCCGGAAAAATAAGAGGATGCCAAAAATAAAAACGTGAAAATCGGAAAGGCAACGACAATCAAATTTGTTGAATAATTCATTTCATATTCCAGATGTGCTTCCCACAAATTTTTGGCGAGAGAAAAACTCAACAAAATAATAATCGCATCGACAGCCGGCACACCAATCCATTTTATAAAGCGAAATAATGCCGACACTCCTGCACGCATCAAAATCGCCAACTGAATAAAAAAATGAAGTACGCCTGCCCGCGTATTTCCATAATGCTTTCGAGAAAAAATGCTCATAGCAGCATAAAACATTCGGACATAATTGAGGCTGCCTTTTTTTGTACTCTCTCCTTTAAAATGAAGAATAGTGCTTTCACTAAAATAATAATTTTTAAAGCCTGCTTTTTGAATCCGGAAACTCAAATCCACATCTTCGCCGTACATAAAATAATCTTCATCAAAACCCTTTACCTCTTCTAAAATATTTCGTGGCAACATCAAAAATGCACCGGCCAAAACATCCACTTCGTGATTTTTATTTTTATCCAAATGCCCGAGATGATAACGAGAAAAAATCTTCGAATGCGGAAACAACCTCGCGAGTCCAATTAGTTTAAATAAGGCCGTAATCGGGTCAGGAAATGCGCGTTTACTTTCTCTTAAAAAATTACCCGACCCATCAATCATTTTGATACCGAGGGCGCATTGGTTATTTTTTGTTTTGATGAATTCAATACAATGCTGGAGCGAATCTTCGGGGATGATTGTATCCGGATTTAAAATGAGCAAATACGCACCCCTACTCATTTTGATGGCTTCGTTATTGGCGCGCGCAAAGCCAACATTTTCATTTTTCCAAATAAATTGTACTTCCGGAAATCGACCTGCAAAAAAATCTTTACTGCCATCGGATGAATGATTATCCACCACAATAATTTCGCATTCAATATTTTTTGTGGCTTTTAAAACACTCAGCAGGCACTGCTCCAAAAAAAATTTGACGTTATAATTGACAATAACAACGGATAGCAGCATCAGTTAGGATCTATTGGATAAATTAGATTGCAACTTAAAAAATTATATCCAATCTTTGCGCTATGCTGAAAGATACATTACTACAATGCAACGCAAGCCGGTGCTGAACAACTAAAAAAATATTTCAACGGAACCTTTACCATCAGCCATAAAGAAGGAATAAATAATCTAGTAACGCAGGCTGATTTTGCTTCTGATAAAGCGATAAGAGAAGTGATAAAAAGTGCATTTCCTGAGCATGGTTTGGTGAGTGAAGAAGATAAAGAAATCGTTTCTGAAAGTCGATACAAATGGATCGTGGATCCGATTGATGGCACGGTGAATTTCGCCAATGGTATTCCAATTTGTTGTGTGAGTATTGGTTTAGAATTTGACGGAGAAATATTGATGGGAGCCGTTTACAATCCATTGATGAATGAATTTTTTTTTGCAGAAAAAGGAAAAGGAGCCATTTTGAATGACCAACAAATACATGTGAGTAAAAAAACGAAAGTGCTTGAAAGCTGCATGGTTACGGGATTTCCTTATACCTATCTCGATAATGAAAAATGGGCCGTTGCAAGTTTTTTCACGATTGGTGAAACAAGGAATTCCCGTGCGAAGATTGGGCAGTGCGGCCATCGATTTGTGTTGGGTCGCTGCCGGACGATTTGATGGATTTTACGAACATCATTTACATCCTTGGGATAGTGCTGCCGGATATTTGATTGTGGAAGAAGCCGGAGGAAAAGTTACCAATTTAGCCGGAGAAAAATATTCACCGTACCAATTTGGAATCGTTGCCACAAAAATGGTTTGATACACGAAATAGAATTGCTCGAATGGATCAAATTCTGCAGGAGAAAAACAATAATCAATTAAAAAATGGAAGAAAATAAAACGCACAGAAGTGGCCACTTTAGGAGAATTCGGACTCATTGACCACCTCACAAAAAATAATGAAAACCGAAATGCCACCACCATTCTTTCAGTAGGTGATGATGCAGCAGTGATGGATTATTTTGGGAAACAAACCGTGGTAACCACGGATATGTTGGTAGAAGGAATTCATTTTGATTTTATGTACACGCCACTAAAACATCTTGGATATAAAAGTGTGATTGTGAATTTGAGTGATGTATTTGCGATGAACGCGATACCGCAACAAATAACGCTGAGTATCGCTTTCAGCAATCGTTTCAGCATAGAGGCTTTGGATGAATTTTACGAAGGAGTATATGCCGCTTGCGAAAGATACAATGTGGATTTGGTGGGCGGAGATACTACTTCTTCCCAAAAAGGATTCATTATTTCTGTAACTGCGATTGGAGAAGTAGCATCGGGAAAATTTGTAACTCGAAGTGGAGCCAAAAAGGGAGATTTAATTTGTGTAAGTGGAAATTTAGGAGCGGCATTTTTAGGAGTTACCCTTTTAGAAAGAGAAAAGAAAATATTTTTTGAAACAAAAGGTGCACAACCGGAATGGGAAGGACAAGATTATATTTTAAAGCGGATTTTAAAACCGGAAGCAAGACAAGATATTATTCAATTTTTTGCAGAAAAAAATATTATGCCTACGTCGATGATTGATATCAGCGATATGGGCTCAGTAGTGAATTATTTCATATTTGCAAACAGAGCAATTCGGCTGCGTGATTTATGAAGATAAAATTCCTGTGAATGAATTGGCGCGCCAATTTGCGTACAAACTTGAATTAGATCCTACGGCTTGCGCGCTCAGCGGTGGCGGGCAAGATTACGAATTGCTTTTCACCATTGACCAGAAGGATTATGAAGCAATATCGAACACATGGAACTATCAGTGTGGTAGGCACATTACTGAACTGAAAAAGGTAAAACGATTATCACAAGAGGTGGCAAATAATTATCCATTGACCGCGAAGGTTGGAATCTGATAGAGGTGAGTTAATTACTCTTCAATGCGAAATCGATCGGCATCTTTTAAGAATGGAAATTGATTGCGCACATCCGTCAATTCACCTTTTTGCAAGGTAAAAGTGAAAATATCTTCAACGTCTTTTTTGCGATAAATGATTTCACCAAGCGGAGAAATCAGGTTGTTATCTCCGGCAATAAATATGTCCAATGACAGCTTCACCCCACACGATTTACGCCGATTACAAAACATTGATTTTCTGATGGCTCGTGGCTTGTAAATAGTGTCCAAGCTGTTTCACGTTTTTGTGGCCAGTTGGCAACATTGATCAACAAATCATATTGCATCGCTGAATCTTGTGCTGTTGTAACCAAACGGGAAAACGCAAATCATAACAAATTTGAAGATTGATTTTCCATCCATTTACGGATGCTACTAATTTTTTCTTTCCGGCAGTGTAATGCTCTTGCTCTTCCGGCAAATGAAAAGCATTAGTGCTTGTCCTATCTGTGATTTGACCATTTGGCAACATCCAAATCAAACGATTAAAATATTTTCCTTCTTCTTGAATCATGACTTCCCTGTGAGGACGATTATTTTTGCTGCAACTTTTTTCATCCATCTGAATTGCACGCCCATCCATGGTTTCAGCCAAGCCTTCCGGTTTCATAGAAAACCCTGTGGTGAACATTTCCGGAAAGAATAACCACTTCGGTTCTTTGGCTGATTGCATTTATTTTTTCTTCTAAGATACTTGAGATTTCGAGATATCTTCCCAGAATAAATTGGTTTGAATTAAAGAGAATACGGTTAATCAAGGCATATTCCAAAGTTAGCATCTTATAATCTTCTGCAGTGATTCGTGAATTATTGATGATTCAAATCCTCGCTGTAATAAAAAATCTTTTATTTTTCTTTTCTTCATAAAAATATTTTTTTGCTTTTTAGGGTGTTTGAATTTTGAGTTAATAATTTTTGAAACACTTTGCGGATTCAGTTTCATCAATCTCTTGCAATCCTTTCCGAATGCAATAATCACTGACGTTTTTTAGTTTTAAATGTTGTTTGATTTGATTTCTGCCCCATTGTTTCAATCGGAATTTGCTGCCCGCATAAAGTTGTGCAAAGCGCTCTTCGTTGAAAAAATTCTCTTGAATTAATTCCGAACATATCTATCTACTTCGGTTGCATCTAACCCTGAAAGAATACAATCTATCTTTTACTTCTTGATGGGAGCGTTCTTATAAGCGCAATAATGTTTGATTCTGCTGCGTGCTTGTTCGGGTGTCAGGTATTCATTCACCCGTCAAAAATAGTTTTTTTCAACCAAGTGAGCTTTGTTGGTTTTGATAGTATTTTATTGTTTTTATAAAGATATACTTCTAATTTTTCGCTATCTGTACCGGCGTACTTTACAGCGTCTAGCAATACGTACTTGTTCAAGGTATGAAAAAAT
>JAUCDD010000011.1:0-258701 GCA_034675505.1 Melaminivora sp.
AAAAGACATCAACCGAGATTCCGAAAGTAGTGGCGAGCGAAATCGGAAGAGCCTTCTAGTGATAGTCAAGCGGTTAGCAAAGCGGCATGGAAAGGCCGGCCATAGTGGGTGATAGCCCCGTATGCGAAAACTGTTTGGTGGTACTAGGCTAGAGACAAGTAGGGCGGGGCACGAGAAACCCTGTCTGAACATGGGGGGACCATCCTCCAAGGCTAAATACTCATCATCGACCGATAGTGAACCAGTACCGTGAGGGAAAGGCGAAAAGAACCCCGGGAGGGGAGTGAAATAGATCCTGAAACCGCATGCTTACAAAAAGTAGGAGCCCGCAAGGGTGACTGCGTACCTTTTGTATAATGGGTCAGCGACTTACATTCAGTGGCAAGCTTAACCGAATAGGGGAGGCGCAGGGAAACCGAGTCCGAATAGGGCGATCGTAGTCGTTGGGTGTAGACCCGAAACCAAGTGATCTATCCATGGCCAGGATGAAGGTGCCGTAACAGGTACTGGAGGTCCGAACCGACTAATGTTGCAAAATTAGCGGATGAGCTGTGGATAGGGGTGAAAGGCTAAACAAACTTGGAAATAGCTGGTTCTCTCCGAAAACTATTTAGGTAGTGCCTCAGGTATTACCTGCGGGGGTAGAGCACTGTTTTGGCTAGGGGGTCATCGCCGGTTTCCCAAACCAAGGCAAACTCCGAATACCGCAGAGTACAGCCTGGGAGACAGAGCACCGGGTGCTAACGTCCGGACTCAAGAGGGAAACAACCCAGACCGCCAGCTAAGGTCCCTAAAATTGGCTAAGTGGGAAACGGTGGGAAGGCTAAAACAGTCAGGATGTTGGCTTAGAAGCAGCCATCATTTAAAGAAAGCGTAATAGCTCACTGATCGAGTCGTCCTGCGCGGAAGATGTAACGGGGCTCAAGCCAGTTACCGAAGCTGCGGATGCACAGTTTACTGTGCGTGGTAGGAGAGCGTTGTGTAAGCCTGTGAAGGTGGCCCGGGAGGGCTGCTGGAGGTATCACAAGTGCGAATGCTGACATGAGTAGCGTTAAAGCGGGTGAAAAGCCCGCTCGCCGTAAGCGCAAGGTTTCCTACGCAACGTTCATCGGCGTAGGGTGAGTCGGCCCCTAAGGCGAGGCAGAGATGCGTAGCTGATGGGAAACAGGTCAATATTCCTGTACCGCTCAATAGTGCGATGTGGGGACGGAGAAGGTTAGCTCAGCCAACTGTTGGAATAGTTGGTTCAAGCGTGTAGTCGTGCTCTTTAGGCAAATCCGGAGAGCTAAGATGAGGCGTGATAACGAGTGTGCTTGCACGCGGAGTGAGTGATACCCTGCTTCCAGGAAAAGCCACTAAGCTTCAGCTATTGACGACCGTACCGCAAACCGACACTGGTGCGCGAGATGAGTATTCTAAGGCGCTTGAGAGAACTCAGGAGAAGGAACTCGGCAAATTGATACCGTAACTTCGGGAGAAGGTATGCCCCAATTAGGTGAACCTGTACAAGGGGAGCCGAAAGGGGTTGCAAAAAATCGGTGGCTGCGACTGTTTATTAAAAACACAGCACTCTGCAAACACGAAAGTGGACGTATAGGGTGTGACGCCTGCCCGGTGCTGGAAGATTAAATGATGGGGTGCAAGCTCTTGATTGAAGTCCCAGTAAACGGCGGCCGTAACTATAACGGTCCTAAGGTAGCGAAATTCCTTGTCGGGTAAGTTCCGACCTGCACGAATGGCGTAACGATGGCCACGCTGTCTCCTCCTGAGACTCAGCGAAGTTGAAATGTTTGTGATGATGCAATCTACCCGCGGAAAGACGGAAAGACCCCATGAACCTTTACTGTAGCTTTGTATTGGACTTTGAACGGATCTGTGTAGGATAGGTGGGAGGCTTTGAAGTGCGGTCGCCAGATCGCATGGAGCCATCCTTGAAATACCACCCTGGTGCGTTTGAGGTTCTAACCCAGGTCCCTTATCGGGATCGGGGACAGTGCATGGTGGGCAGTTTGACTGGGGCGGTCTCCTCCTAAAGCGTAACGGAGGAGTTCGAAGGTACGCTAGCTACGGTCGGACATCGTGGCGATAGTGCAATGGCATAAGCGTGCTTAACTGCGAGACTGACAAGTCGAGCAGATGCGAAAGCAGGACATAGTGATCCGGTGGTTCTGTATGGAAGGGCCATCGCTCAACGGATAAAAGGTACTCTGGGGATAACAGGCTGATACCGCCCAAGAGTTCATATCGACGGCGGTGTTTGGCACCTCGATGTCGGCTCATCTCATCCTGGGGCTGTAGTCGGTCCCAAGGGTATGGCTGTTCGCCATTTAAAGAGGTACGTGAGCTGGGTTTAAAACGTCGTGAGACAGTTTGGTCCCTATCTTCCGTGGGCGCTGCAGATTTGAGAGAGCCTGCTCCTAGTACGAGAGGACCGGAGTGGACACACCTCTGGTGTATCGGTTGTCACGCCAGTGGCATCGCCGAGTAGCTAAGTGTGGAAGAGATAACCGCTGAAAGCATCTAAGCGGGAAACTCGTCTCAAGATGAGATCTGCCGGGGCCTAGAGCCCCCTGAAGGGTCGTTGTAGACCACGACGTTGATAGGCTGGGTGTGCAAGTGCAGCAATGTACGCAGCTAACCAGTACTAATTGCCCGTGAGGCTTGACCCTATAACTTTGACTGTCCATGCCGGCAGCAAAGACCACACAACACGTGAGTTGTGCCAGCGCAATCAAACCATCGCCAACAACACCAACGCTGATCCCCTCGACTCTATGAATACAGGGCCGCTGACCACCCCCAAAAGTGTCAGCCGCCCTCAACCGTTAAAGCCTGATGACCATAGCAAGTCGGTCCCACCCCTTCCCATCCCGAACAGGACCGTGAAACGACTTCGCGCCAATGATAGTGCGGTTACCCGTGTGAAAGTAGGTCATCGTCAGGCTACTCTTACCACCACGCCCTTCAGCTCAATACGCTGGAGGGCGTTCGTGTTTGCGGCAGGACTGTGCGCCGGAACCTGTCGATTTGATCCCAAGGGGAAATGGGGCACATCGCGCAAGAGCCCGGGGAGTGGCGTTGCGGTAGGATTGACGTTGCGTCAATGAGTGCCACAGCCACGCAATCGACGTCCGCTTGCCTCTTTATTCCCACTCATGGCCACCTACACAATCACCGATCTTGCGCGTGAATTCGACCTGACCACGCGCGCGATGCGGTTTTATGAAGACATGGGCTTGCTGCAGCCGGAGCGCGCCGGCCCCGGGGGACGCAATCGCATCTACAGCAGCCGTGACCGCATTCGTCTGCGCCTGACCCTGAGGGCGAAGCGCCTGGGCCTGTCCTTGACCGAGGCCAAGGAGATCATCGACCTGTACGACAGTCCACGCGATACCGGCGTGCAGCTGCGCCGTTTCCTGGAGGTGCTTGGCACGCACCGCCAGCAGCTGGACATGCAGATGCAGGATCTGCAGGCCAACATCGACGAGGTGCGCGAACACGAGCGGGAAGCGCGCGAGTTGCTGGCAAGGTTGGAACCAGAACCAGCGAAAGTCAGGGATAATTGACGTTTACGTAAACGTCACAACCTTTCATATCCATCTGCACGGGAGACGACTCATGACCATCAACCAGTTGCCGGGCTTGAACTTCGAACTGGGCGAAGACATCGACGCGCTGCGCGATGCCGTGCGTGGCTTCGCCCAGGCTGAGATTGCGCCCAGGGCGGGGAGCTCGATCGCAACGACCAGTTCCCCATGGACCTCTGGAGGAAGCTGGGCGACCTGGGCGTGCTGGGCATCACCGTTCCTGAGGAGTACGGCGGAGCCGCCATGGGGTACCTGGCGCACATGGTGGCCATGGAGGAAATCTCCCGCGCCAGCGCTTCGGTGGGCCTGTCCTACGGCGCCCATAGCAACCTCTGCGTCAACCAGATCAACCGCAATGGCAGCGAGGCGCAAAAGGCGAAGTACCTGCCCAAGCTGATCAGCGGGGAGCACGTCGGTGCCCTGGCCATGAGCGAGCCTGGCGCGGGCTCCGACGTCATCAGCATGAAACTCAAGGCCGAGGACAAGGGTGGCTACTACCTGCTCAACGGCAACAAGATGTGGATCACCAACGGCCCGGATGCCGACACGCTGGTGGTCTACGCCAAGAGCGAGCCCGAGCTGGGTGCCCGCGGCGTGACCGCCTTCCTGATCGAAAAGGGCATGAAGGGTTTTTCGGTTGCGCAAAAGCTCGACAAGCTGGGCATGCGCGGCAGCCACACGGGCGAGCTGGTCTTCCAGAACGTCGAGGTGCCGGTTGGCAACGTGCTGGGCCAGGTCAACGGTGGCGCCAAGGTGCTGATGAGCGGCCTGGACTACGAGCGCGCCGTTCTGACCGGCGGCCCGCTGGGCATCATGCAGTCCGTCATGGACAACGTGATCCCCTACATCCATGAGCGCAAGCAATTCGGCCAGAGCATCGGCGAATTCCAGCTCATCCAGGGCAAGGTGGCTGACATGTACACGGTGCTGCAGGCGGGCCGGTCGTTTGCCTACACCGTGGCCAAGAACCTGGACATGCTGGGCAGCGAGCATGTACGCCAGGTGCGCAAGGATTGCGCCAGCGTCATCCTGTGGTGTGCCGAGAAGGCCACCTGGATGGCGGGCGAGGGCGTGCAGATCTTCGGCGGCAACGGCTACATCAACGAATATCCGCTGGGCCGCCTGTGGCGCGATGCCAAGCTCTACGAGATCGGCGCCGGCACCAGCGAAATCCGCCGCATGCTGATCGGCCGCGAACTGTTCGCCGAAACCTGCTGATGACGCAGGAGACGCCCTGTCTCCCTTTACTTCAACCACCCGGGAATCCTGATGACCACCACCTCTATCGAAGAACTGTTCGTACACAACCGCGAATGGGCGCAGCAGATGGAGCGTGACCGGCCCGGATTCTTCACTGCCCTGATGGCGCAGCAAAAGCCGCGCTACATGTGGATCGGGTGCTCCGACAGCCGCGTCCCCGCCAACCAGATCACCGGCCTGGAGCCCGGGGAGGTGTTCGTGCACCGCAACGTGGCCAACGTGGTCGTGCCCAGCGATCTCAATTGCCTGTCCACCATCCAGTACGCGGTGGACCAATTGCAGGTGCAGCACCTCATGGTCGTCGGCCATTACGGCTGCGGGGGGGTGCGCGCAGCGATGGAAGACATGCGCGTGGGACTGGCGGACAACTGGATCCGCCATGTGAAGGACGTTCGCGACAAGTACGCCAGCGTGCTCGCAGGCATGTCGCCGCAGTGGCGGCTGGATGCGCTGTGCGAGCTCAACGTCATCGAGCAGGTGGCCAATGTGGCGCATAGCACCGTGGTGCACGACGCCTGGGCGCGCGGCCAGCAACTGACGCTGCACGGCTGGTGCTACAGCCTGCGCAACGGCCTGATCACCAACGTCGAAGTGACGGTGCCTGGTGCCGGGGGGCTGGAAGATGTGCAGCGACGCGCCGTCGAGCACGTCGTCTCGCGCCAGCGCGCCTGAGGCACCAGGACACGCACCGGGCGCCAGCACGGCAACGGTCTGCTTGTGATTGCGCCGCCCGGCCCGGCCTGCCATGTTCCCCGAACGCCTCGACACCCCGCAGGCCTACGACATCGCCCGGGCGATGATGGACGGCTTCAACCGCCACTACCGGCTGTTCCGCGCCGAGTCGGCGCGCGCCAAGCACCGCTTCGAGACTGCCGACTGGCACGGCCAGCAGCGTGCACAGCGCGAACGCATCGAGTTCTATGACCTGCGCGTGAAGGAATGCGTGCGCCGCCTGGACAAGGAGTTCGGTGCCGGCACGCTTGCCATGGACGTGTGGCACGAGATCAAGCTGCACTACATCGGCTTGATGGTGAACCACCTGCAGCCGGAGCTGGCCGAGACCTTTTTCAACTCGGTCACCACGAAGATCCTGCACCGTACGCACTTCCACAACGATTTCATCTTCGTGCGCCCGGCTGTCAGCACGGAGTACATCGAAAGCGACGACCCGGCTGCGCGGCCCATCTACCGCGCCTATTACCCGCAGGCCGATGGATTGCACGAAGCGGTCCGGACCATAGTCGCCGATTGCGCGCTGCAGCGGCCCTTCGAAGACCTGACGCGGGACGTGGCGCTGGTGGTGCGCGCCATCACCACGCGCCTGGGCGCGGTGAAGCTGCGCACCAACTTCCAGGTCCAGGTGCTCACCGGCCTGTTCTATCGCAACAAGGGCGCATACCTTGTCGGCAAGGTGATCAACGGCTACACCGAGCTGCCGCTGGCGCTGCCCGTCCTGCATGGCGAGCGGGGCGGGCTCATCATCGATGCGGTGCTGTTCGGCGAGAACGACCTGCAGATGCTGTTTTCCTTCGCCCGGGCTTACTTCATGGTGGACATGGATGTGCCCAGCGCCTATGTCCAGTTCCTGCGCGGCCTCATGCCGCGCAAGCCGCGCGGCGAGCTCTATACGGCCCTGGGCCTGGCCAAGCAGGGCAAGACGCTGTTCTACCGGGACTTCCTGCACCACCTGAAATATTCGAGCGACCCATTCCGCATCGCTCCCGGCATCAGGGGCATGGTCATGCTGGTGTTCGACCTGCCCAGCTTTCCCTACGTGTTCAAGCTCATCAAGGACCGTTTCCCGGCGCCCAAGGACACCACGCGCGAGCAGGTCAAGGCCAAGTACCTGCTGGTCAAGCAGCATGACCGCGTGGGGCGCATGGCCGATACGCTGGAGTACAGCCTTGTTGCCTTCCCGCGCGAGCGCTTTCCCGATGCGCTGATCGAGGAGATACGGCAGCACGCGCCCAGCCAGATCGAGATCAGCGACCAGGGCGGCGACGGCCGCCAGGAAGTCATCATCCGCCACCTGTACATCGAGCGGCGCATGATCCCGCTGAACATCCACCTGCAGGAGTGTTTCGATGCCGGGCTGGACAAGCCCGACGTGCGCAGCGTCCTGCAAGGCGCAGTGATCGAATACGGCAACGCCATCAAGGACCTGGTGGCCGCCAACATCTTTCCCGGCGACATGTTGTCGAAGACTTCGGCCTCACGAGGAACGGCAAGGTCGTGTTCTACGACTACGACGAGATCGAGTACCTCACCGACTGCCATTTCCGGCGCGTGCCGCCCCCGCGCAACGAGGACGACGAGCTCTCCGGCGAAGTCTGGTGGCCGGTAGGGCCGCGCGACGTGTTCCCGGAAACCTTCGCGCCGTTCCTGCTGGGGCATGCGCTGGTGCGCGAGATTTTCCTGCGCCATCATGCGGATTTGCTGGACCCCGCCTTCTGGCAATCGCACAAGGAGCGCATCGCGGCCGGGCATGTCCACGACGTGTTTCCCTACGACGTGCAGCGGCGCTTCGGCGCGGCGCCCGCTGCCCTGCCATCCCCTTCCCTTTCATCCCTTCCAGGAGCTTCGTTATGACGTCCCCGCAACACAGCCACGATCCCATCGTCATCGTTGGCGCCGCACGCACCCCCATGGGCGCCTTCCAGGGCGATTTCGCCGACCTGGCCGCCTGGCAGCTGGGCGGCGCCGCGATCCGCGCGGCGGTCGAGCGTGCCGGCATCGCACCCGAGAAAGTCGATGAGGTGCTGCTGGGCAACTGCCTGATGGCGGGGCAGGGCCAGGCGCCGGCGCGCCAGGCGGGCCACGCCGCGGGGCTGCCGCGCAGCACCGGTGCCGTGACCCTGTCCAAGATGTGCGGCGCGGGGATGGAGGCGACCATCCTGGCGCACGACCAGCTGGTGGCCGGCAGCCGCGACGTGGTGGTGGCGGGCGGCATGGAGAGCATGACCAACGCGCCCTACCTGCTCAAGAAGGGCCGCGGCGGCTACCGCATGGGCCACGACAAGGTCTATGACCACATGATGCTGGACGGCCTGGAGGATGCGTATGAGCCCGGCCGCTCCATGGGCACCTTCGGCGAGGACTGCGCCGCCAAATACCAGTTCAGCCGCGAGGATCAGGACAAATTCGCGATTGCCAGCGTCCAGCGTGCGCAGGCAGCTACAAATTCGGGAGCATTCAAGGACGAGATCGCCCCGGTCACGGTGCGCACCCGCAAGGGCGAGGTGACGGTGGCCCAGGACGAAGGCCCGGCCAAGGCGAAGCTGGACAAGATCGCCGGCCTGAAGCCCGCGTTCAAGAAGGACGGCACCATCACGGCGGCGTCCAGCTCCAGCATCAACGACGGCGCCGCCGCCCTGGTGCTGATGCGCGAGTCCACCGCGCGTGAACTGGGCGCCACGCCGCTGGCGCGCATCGTGGCCCATGCCACGCATGCGCAGGAGCCCGAGTGGTTCACCACCGCCCCCGTGGGGGCGACCGAAAAGGCGCTGAAAAAAGCCGGCTGGAAGGCCGAAGACGTCGATCTGTGGGAGATCAATGAAGCCTTCGCCGTCGTTCCCATGGCGTTGATGCGGGACCTGAACGTGCCGCACGACAGGGTCAACGTGAACGGCGGCGCATGCGCCCTGGGCCATCCCATCGGCGCCAGCGGTGCGCGCATCCTGGTCACGCTGCTGTACGCGCTGAAATGCAGCGGCAAGAAGCGGGGCCTGGCGACGCTGTGCATTGGCGGCGGCGAAGCCACGGCCATGGCCATAGAGCTGGCCTGACGGCCCGCAGCCCCCTCGGCCGGCATCCTGGGCAACACGTGCAGCGGGCGACCGGCGGCGATCCCCTGGCGCGCCTGCTGTGGCGCTTTGCCCTGCTGCTCGCCGGTATCTGCTGCCTGACCCTGGTTGCAGGCACCTATTTCGTGCAGGCCACGCTGCGCGTTGCGCAGGACGAGGCTTTCCAGGCGCGCTTTGTCCTCACGGCCCAGCGCGCCGCCACTGCCGCGGAAAACGCCCTGGCACTGGGCGTGCCCCTGGCCTCCGGCACGCCGGTCGCGGCCCTGCTGGAGCGCGAGGCCGCGCTGGAGCCGGCGCTGCTCTCGTTCGCCATCACCAACGCGCAGGATCGCGTCCTGCTGCAGGCGGGCGGGCGCGAGGCGGTGCGCGCCGGCCCGGCGCCCCGGCCGGCGCTGGCGAGCGCCGCCATCCGCAACGACCTGGGCCAGAACACGGGCTGGGCCCGGCTGCGCTATGACGAGGCGGCGCTGCACGCCGCGCGCGCGCGGCTGCAGCGCGGCCTGTGGCAGGCGCTGGTGCCGGCCCTGCTGCTGGTGGGCGTGGGGCTGGCGGCGTGGTGCGCATGGCTGGTGCGGCGCGCCGGCGCCCCGGCAGCACGGCGCGGCGCGGCAGGCGACATGCGCACCCGCCTGGTGTGGGGGGCGGCGCTGCTGCTGGGGGCGGCGCTGCTGTGGATGGGCTGGTGCGCCAACGCCGCCGCCCGCGACGGCATCGGCCCCGACCAGATCGCCAAGGCGCAGGCGGTGGCGCGCTCCAGTGCCGCGCTGGTGGCGCGGGCGCTGCAGGTTGGCGTACCCGCCGGCGAGCTCGCCGGCGTGCCGGAGCATGTGGCCGCGCTGCACGCGCAAAGCCCTGAGATCCAGGCGCTGGCCGTCGTGGCGCCGGATGGGCGCTTGCTGGGCGGCAGCCCCGTGCAGCCCGGGCCCTGGACGGTTTCGGCGCCGGTGGCGCTGTCCTCGCAGGCCGCCCCCGTGGCGCAGGTGCTGCTGCAGCTCGACCCGCAGGTGCTGGCGCGCCGGCTGCAGGGGATGTTGCTGGACATCGCTTTCCTGGGCGTCATCTGCCTGCTGTTGTCGCTGGAATGGGTGGCGCTCGGCCTGGGCACGCGCGGCGCACGCGCCCTGGCCGTGCTGCAGGAGCGGCGCCAGGGCCGGGCGCGCACGCCTGCCGCATGGCGGCCCTCGGGCGCTGCTGCGGTGCGGCCCGCGCTGTTCCTTTTCATGTTGTCGGAAGAGCTGACACGGCCGTTCATGCCCACCTGGGCACGCACCCTGGCGCCCGTGCAGTGGGGCTGGCCCGCGGAGTGGCTGGCGGGCCTGCCCCTGACCGTTTTCCTCGCCCTGGTGGCGCTGCTGCAATGGCCGCTGGCAGCCGCCTCGGAACGGGTTGGCCGGCGCCCCGGCCTGGTGCTGGGCGCGCTGCTGGCCGCCGCTGGCCTGGCGTGGGCGGCGCTGGTGCCGCAGTTCCAGGCGCTCATGGCCGCGCGCGTGCTGGGAGCCGTGGGATTTGCCATGGTGTTCGTCTCGGCGCAGGGCGCGGTGATCGACGCCTCCGGTGCCGCCGACCGGGCGCGCAGCCTGGGGCAATTCGTGCGTGCCATCCTGGTGGCGGGCCTGTGCGGCCCGCCGCTGGGCGGCATGGCGGCGCAGCACTGGGGCGTGCCTGGCGCATTGGCCCTGGCGGCCGGGGTGGCGCTGCTGGCGGCCCTGGTTGCGCGCCTGCAGATGGCGGCCCCGCGCACCGCACCGACGCCGGCGCCGGCGCCCGGACCCGCGCCGGTCACCGCGCCCCCTGCGGCCACCAGGAGGGGGGGCTGCGCCAGCCCGGGCTGGCGGCGCTGCTGCTGGGCTGCGCGTTGCCGGCCAAGCTGCTGCTGGCGGGGCTGTGCTTCTACCTGCTGCCCCTGCACCTGCAGGACCTGGGCTACGGCAGCGCCCTCACGGGGCGGCTGCAGACCTTGTATCCGCTGGTCATGGTGCTGCTGGTGCCGCTGGCGGCGCGCCAGGCCGACCGATGGCAACGCCGCGCCGCCTTCGTGCTGGCGGGGGGCCTGCTGGCGGGTGCCAGCGCCTTGCTGGCCTGGCCGGCAGGCAACACCGCGCTGGCGCTGGCGTGCGTGCTGGCGGGGCTGGGGGTGGGCCAGGCCCTGTCCATCACGCCGCAGTCGGCCATGGTTGCCGACATCGCGCGTGGCCTGCCTGCGCCGCAGGGCGCGGCCGTGCTGGGGGTGTTTCGCATGACCGAGCGCAGCGGCAGCGCACTGGGGCCGCTGGCCGGCGCCTGGCTGCTACCGCTGTGGGGGTTCGGCCCGGCAGTGGCCGCCATGGGCGTGTTCGCCATCGCGGGCAGCCTGGCCTATGCCTGCAGCCTGCTGCGCAGGCAGCGGGCGACAGCGCCCGGGGTGATGTGAGAAACTGCAACGCCTTATGTCGCGCCGGTCGTTTCTCCGCCACTGCCTGAACGGCGCCGGCGCCTCGATGTGGGCGGCGCTGCCTGCGGCCGCGCAGCCGGCCGCGCCGGCGCGCGAATTCCACATATTGATGATCACCTTCCGCGGCGAGACCGACGTGGACAAGGGTTTTCGCGCCTACCTGGCCGATGCCGGGCTGCGGGTGCGCTACACGGTGCGCGACCTGCAGCAGGACGTGGCGCGCATGCCGGCCGTGGTGCAGGAGGCGCGCACGCTGCGGCCCGACCTGATCTACGTCTGGGGCACCCCCGCGACGCTGGCCCTGGTCGGGCCATTCGACGCGCAGGACCCGCGCCAGCACTACATCCACGACATCCCCGTCGTGTTTGCGCTGGTGGCGGCGCCGGTGCAGTCGCGCATCGTCGCGCAGCTGGATGCGCCGGGGCGCAACGTCACGGGGGCCGTGCACGTGGTGCCGCCGGACGTGCAGCTGCGCGTGATGCACAACTACCTGCCCTACCGCAAGCTGGGGGTGCTGTACAACCAGAGCGAGCCCAACTCGCAGGCCATCGTGGCGCAGGCGCGCGCCTGGTGCGCAGCCAACCAGGCCCAGCTGGTGGAGCGCAACTTCCGCGTCAATGCCGCCGGCCAGCCCTCCGCCGACGGCGTGGAAGACCTGGTGGCCGAGATCCACGCCGCCGGCGCGCAATGGCTGTACCTGCTGCCCGACACCTTCCTGGGCACCATCTACGGGCGCGTCACGCCGGCGGCCCTGCAGCTCAAGCTGCCTTCGTTCGGCGCGGCCGAGCTGGCCGTGCGCTCGGGGGGGCGCCTTGCTGGGGCTGGTGAGCCGCTACTGGTCGGTGGGCCAGCTGGCCGGGGCCAAGGCGCTGGACATCCTGGTGGGCGGCAAGGCGCCCGGCAGCATCCCGGTGGAGACGCTCAAGCGGTTCTCGCTGCTGGTGAACATGCGGGTCGCGCAGCGCCTGCACCTGTATCCGCCCATCGACATGCTCAACTACGCCGAGGTCATTGCCGTGGGCGACGCGTCGGCGCCCGCATCATGACGGCTGCCGCACCGCTGGCTGCAGATGCGCTGCACTGGCGCCTGCTGCAGCCGCAGGACCTGGCGGCCATGCATGGCCTGCACCTGCGCAGCATCGCCGGCATGGCGGCGCAGGCGGTCAAGCCTGAGACGGTGGAATTCCTGGCCAGCCTGCTGCACGGGCGCGGCCGTGTCAGCGGCGCCTGGGCCGGCGCCGAACTGGTGGCCTACGGCGTGCTCCAGCACGAATTGCTGGCGCACGACGCGCCGCGCGAGTTGCTGGGCCTGCCCGGGCACGCCCCGCTGTGCAAGCTGGCCGGCGCCGCCGTCCACCCCGACTGGCGCGGCCACGGGCTGCAGCGCCTGCTGGTCCAGCAGCGCCTGGCCATGGCCGGGGCCTGCAGCGTGTTCGCCACCTCGGCGCCATGCAACCCTGCCAGCTGGCGCAGCCTGCTGGCGTGCGGCCTGTCCGTGCGCGCCCTGCAGTACCGCTACGGCGGCCATGCGCGCTACCTGCTCGCAAGCGTGCCCGGCGACGGCTTCAGCGCCGGCGGCGGTACCGCGCTGAACCTGGGCCCCGAGGCATTGGAGCGCCAGCAGCAGCTGCTGGCCCGCGGCTGGCGCGGCGTGGCAGCCGGTGACCTGCCCGGGCAGCTGCGCCTGGTGCCCGGCCGCGGCGGGAACTGACCCCATGCAGCCGCACGACCTTGCCTGGGCCCACGGCGCCTGCCTGGTCATCGACCTGCAGGCCCTGGAGCACAACTGGCAGGCCGTGCGCGCCGCCTGCCCGCACAGCTGCGTGGGCGCGGTGGTCAAGAACGATGCCTACGGCCTGGGCGTGGCCCGTGTCGTGCCCCGGCTGTGGCAGCTGGGGTGCCGTGATTTCTGGGTCTCCAGCGTGGACGAGGCCCTCGCCGTGCAGGCCTGCCTGGCGGCCGATGCACGCCAGCGGGGCCTCAGGCTGTGGCTGCTCAACGGCCTGGCCGACGTGCCCGCGCGCGAACTTGCGGCGCAGGGCCTGATCCCGGCGTTGACGGGTGCGCACGAACTGGCTGCCCTGCACCGCGGCGCGCTGCCCGGCGGCGACCGGCTGCCCGTGGCCCTGCACCTGGACACCGGCCTCACGCGCGTCGGCTTCGGTGCGCACGAACTGGAGCCGCTGGGGGCATCCGCGGCGCTGTGGCAGGTGGCCCGGCCCCAGCTGTGGCTGACCCACCTGGGGCGCTTCCATGACCCCGACGCCGCGCAGTGTCAGCAGCAGCGCGCCCGCTTCCTGCAGTGGACCGGGCGCCTGCCTGCGGCCGCGCGCAGCATCGCCACCTCCTCCAGCGTGTTCGCCGGGGCCTGCTGGCACTTCGAGCACGTGCGCGTGGGCAGCGCGCTGTGGGGCGTGCCCACCAGCGCGCGCGCCGGCGCGCAGCTGCAGCCCGTGGCGCACCTACACGCCCCGGTGCTGCGCGTGGCCGAGGTGGCTGCCGGCACCGAGGTGGGCTATGGCGGCGGCTACGTTGCCGAGCGCGCCTGCCGCATCGCCACCGTGGCGCTGGGCTATGGCGACGGCCTGCCGTTCACGCTGGCCAGCCAGGGCGCGATGGTGCTGGCTGGCCGCGCGGCGCCCATCGTCGGCGGCGTGGCCATGGGCATGGTGGCGCTGGACGTGAGCGGCCATGCGCCGGGCCAGGTGCAGGCGGGCATGTGGGCCGAGGTGTATGGGCGCCAGCAGCCGTTGGCGCAGCTCGCGGCTGCTGCGGGCGTGGCGCCCAACGTGCTGCTGAGCCTGAGCGCGCGGCTGGCGCCGCAGCGCCGCGTGCTGGAGGCCGCCGCGCCATGACGCAGGCCAGCCGCGTCCTGGCCCTGACCCTGGCCGCCACCGGTGCCCTGGTGCTGCTGCTGTGGGGATTGGTGCAGTACGCCGGGCACGAGCAGCAGGCACGCATGTCGGCGCAGCGCGACGCCTATTTATTGCGCCACCTGCGCACGTCGGCGGAAAACTACCTGGCCACCGGCCTGCAGCTGGAGCAGATGCAGGCGCTGCAGGACATGCTGGAGCGCGAGCAGGCCGCTTTTGCCGGCATCGTCGCCATCGACGTGTTCAACCCTGCGGGCAGCGTGCTCTACAGCACCGACGCCGGCAGCCGGGGCATGGCGGTGCCGGCCTCATGGCGCGCGCTGCTGGCGCAGGAGCAGCCCTGGCAGGGCACCGCAGTCGGGCAGCGGCAGATCGGCCAGCGCTTCGACAACGACCTGGCGCAGGCGGCTGGCGGCATCGTCATCACCCTGTCCACGGCTGCTGCGCCCACCACGCTGGCGCAGTGGTATGGGCGCAGCCGCCAGCTGCTGCGCTGGCTGCTGGCCGCCCTGCTGGCGGCTGCGGCTGCGGCTGCAGGCGCTTACGCCGGCCTGCACCGGCTGGGCCGCCCCTACCAGGCGGCGGCTGCCCTGCTGCGCGGCGAGGGCGGCCCGCCGCCCAAAGGCGGCCAGGACGAGCTGGCCCGCGCTGCCGCGCTGCAGCGCCTGGCCTGGCAGGACGGACAAGCGCAGTGCCGCCACACGCTGCAGCAACTGGAGGCCCTGGACCATGAAGCCTGAAGCCTGGCACGCCATCGCGCAGGACCTGCGCTGGCGCACGGCGGCGCTGGTGTTCGCCCTGGTGGCCGTGGTGGGCGCAGCCTGCGCGGCCTGGGCGCTGCACGACCTGCGCGGCAGCAGCCTGCGCGCCGCGCGCGAGGACGCCCAGGCGCTGGCGCAGTCCGTGGCGCAGACCCTGGCGCAGCAGCTGGGCCGCGCGGTGCGCCTGGGCATTCCGCTGGCCGAGCTGCCCGGCGTGCCTGCCTACCTGCAGGCGGCCCTGCAGGGCCGGCCGGCGTTGACGCACATCATGGTCGAGGGCGCCGACGGCCGGCTGCTGCACGCTGCCGGACGCGACACGCGCGCTGGCGCCAGCGATGCCGACGCGGTGCGCGTGCCCATCGCCGGCGCCGGCGCGGGTGCCACGGCACCGGTGGCCACCGTCGTGGTCGGGCTGGACGCCGGCGCCAGCGTGCAGCGCGGCCTGCGCCAGGTGTGGGAGCAAGGCGCGGCGCTGGTGCTGGCACTGGCCGGCGCGGCCGCCGTGCTGGCGGGCATCGGGCCCGGGGCGCAGATGGAGCGCCAGCGCCGCCAGGTGATGGAGCGGCTGCAGCGCTGCAGCCTGGACGATTCCGCCCCGCCCCCGGCGGCCGAGCTGGACGACGGCGACGCCGGCGCCGGCCTGCCGGCCCTGGCCCGCGCCCTGGAGCAGGGCGATGCGCAGCTGCATGCCGCGCGCCGCGCGGTGCGCGACTACGCGCACGAACTGCTGGCCATGGATTTCGACGGCCGCCTGCGCGCCGACATCGAGCGCTGCGTGCCCGGCAGCGCCGCCGCGCCGTCGCCAGGGGGCTGACCGGATGCTGCTGCGTACCCGCATCACCGCCATGGTCGCCGCCGGCCTGGTGTTTGCCGCGCTGGGCTGGACGGGCGCCGCCATGCTGCGCGAGCAACTGCTCGAGCAGCGCCTCACGGCGGCCGTGCAGACGGCGCACGATGCGCTGTGGGCGCAGGCCATGGCCGTGCAGGACCGGGAGCTGGATGCGCGCATGGACAAGCTGCTGCTGCTGCAGCCCGACCTGGACAAGGCGGCGCGCCACGGCGAGCGCGCGGCGCTGGCTGAGGTGCTGGCGCGCACCGGGCCCGGCCCCGCCCCGGGCGGTGAGCTGGAGATGGCGGCGCTGCTGGGCGTGGAGCGCGCCGCGCTGGTGCTGGGCGTGCCGCCCCTGCGCCCGCTGCTGGACGCCGACAGCCTGGAGCGCGCCCTGGTGGGTGACGAGGTGAGCGGCCTGCGCGTCGTCGCGACCGACCGGGCGCTGGTGCTGTCCGGGCGGCGCATACCCGGCACCGACCTGGTGCTGGTGCTGGCGCGCGACGCCCGCCATGCGCTGGCCCTGATGGCCGGGCGCACCGGCGCCACCATCACCTTGCTGGACCTGCGCGGGCGCCTGCTGGCCACCACCGACGCCGCACTGGGCCAGGTGGCCGCCGCGCACGCCGCGCAGCGCAGCGCCCGGCGCAGCGAGCTGCGGCTGGACGGGCGCGACTACCTGCTCAGCAGCATCCCCGTGGACGACCTGGCCGGCCACGCTGCCGGCACCGTGGTGGCGCTGCTGGAGCACACGCCCGACGCGCGCGCGCACGCCTTCGTCGGGCGCATGGCGCTGGGCGGCACGGCCCTTTTGCTGCTGGCGGTGCTGTTGGGGCTGAACTGGTACTTGCGCCGCAGCCTGCGGCCGCTGGAGCGCTCCATCGACGCGCTGCAGGCGCTGGCGCAGGGCGACGCCGACGTGCGCCTGCCCGCCGGCGGCGACGACGAGATCGGCCGCATCGCGCGCGCCGTGGCCACCTTCCGGCGCAACGCGCAGGAGCTGGCCGCCACGCGCGCGCTGCGCGAGCGCGTGCGCCGGCGCCAGGAGCGGCTGCTGCGCACCCGGCTGCAAGCGCTGGCCCAGGCCACGCACCAGCCCCTGGCCTGGCAGGGCGGGGGCAGCGACGAGGAGCAGCTGCGCCAGCTGGCCGGCGTCATGGGCGAGCTGTCGGGCCGGCTGGTGGACCAGCACCAGCGCCTCACCGGCATGGTGCAGGAGCTGCGCGAGGCGCTGGTCACCAAGACGCGCCTGGCCGGGCTGGAGCAGGAACTGCAGATCGCCGCGCAGGTGCAGCTGTCCATCCTGCCGCGCAACCCGCCGAACGACGCGCGCGTGCAACTGCACTGCCACATCACGCCGGCGCGCGAGGTCGGCGGCGACTTCTACGACTACTTCTTCATCGACGCCCAGCACCTGGGCTTCGTGATCGCCGACGTGTCCGGCAAGGGCGTGCCGGCGGCGCTGTTCATGACCATCACGCGCACGCTGCTCAAGGCCACGGCGCAGTTCATCACCGATCCCACGCGCTGCCTGGTGCAGCTCAACGACCTGCTGGCCGCCGAGAACGAGCAGATGATGTTCGTGACGCTGTTCTACGGCGTGCTGCACCTGGAAAGCGGCCAGGTGCAATACGTCAACGCCGGCCACAACCCGCCCTGGCTGCTGCGCGCGCAGGGCGCGCCCGAGCCGCTGGCGCGCACCGGCGGCATGGCGGTGGCGGTGAGCGAGGGCTTTGCCTACCGCAGCGCCAGCGTGCAACTGCACGCCGGCGACCAGCTGTTCCTCTACACCGACGGTGTCACCGAGGCGTTCGACCCGCAGGGCAACGAATACGGCGACGCGCGGCTGCACCAGACGCTGGCGCGCCTGGCGGGCGCCGGCCGGCCCGGCCCGCAGGCGCTGGCCGAAGGCGTGCTGGCCGACGTACACGCCTTCGAACGCGGCGCGCCGCAGGCCGACGACATCACCTGCATGGTGCTGCGCTACCAGGGCGCACAGGCCTGCTGAGTGCGCGCCCGCCGCCTGCGGGTGCTTCAAAAAAGATAGCTAGAAACCGCCTGTTGTCGCCGGCGTGAGGCCCTTTTTGCTGAAAAACCGGCCCAAAGGGCCTTCAGGGGGCTCCCGGCCCGCCCGGCGCGGGCGGCTGCAGGTACAGCGTGCCCGCCGCCCGCGCCGCCTGCGTGTAGATGGTGGGCAGCTGCAGCCCGCGCGCGGCCAGCCGCTCGGGGCGCAGGGCGATGGTGAAGTCCAGGCTGTCCTGCGGCGGCGGCAGCGGCGCGCCCTGGCGCATCGCCGCCAGCGCCTGCAGCGCCAGGCGGCCCGCCTGCTCGCCCAGGCCGTCGGCGGCCGGCGCCACGGCCAGCGCGCCGCCGTCGGCCGCGAAGGTCGTGCGCACGCCAAGCGCCAGCGCGGGCGAGTGGCGCTCGGTCCACTGCACCAGCTGCGCCGGGCTGGTGGTCTCGGGGCGCCCGGCCGATTGCGCCAGGCCGGCATAGCTCAGCACCAGCAGCATGTCGGCGTCGGCCGCGCCCTGCACCGCCTGCTGCCACGCCGGCCAGTCCGGCGCCAGCTCCACCCCCAGCAGCCGGTGCGGCCCCCAGTCGAAGGCCAGCAGCTGCTCGCGCTCGGCGCGGCCCGTGGGGTCGGCCACGCCCAGCGCGCGCAGGCGCAGCTGCGGGCGCCCCAGGTGGCGCAAAAGCTCCAGCATCTGCGCCAGCGGCAGCGCCTCGCGTACCCCGGTCACGTTGGCCGCGCCGGGAAAGCCAAAGCGCGCCGGGTCTTCGCCCGTGGCATAGACCACGCGCGGCGCGGCGCGGCCGGCATAGTGGCGCGCCACGTAGTCCTGGGCTTCCTCGCCCACGGCCAGCAGCACGTCGGGCTGCCAGCGGTCTATGACCTGGCGCGCGCGCTGGCTGGCGGCCGCCCACTCGCGCGGCGCCATGAGCGATTCGTCGCCCGAGAACGCCATGTAGTGCCAGCGCACGGCCAGCGGCGCGCGGTTGTCCGCCAGCGCCCGCAGGGCGCCTTCGTTGAAGCTTTTCTCCCAGCGGCCTTCCTCGCTGTAGGTGTGCAGCACCAGCAGCCGGGGCTTGTGGTGGTTGAAGGCCACCAGCGCCGCCAGCAGCGCCAGCACGAAGGCGCTGGCCAGCGCGAGCACGAGGCGGTGCTGCTTCATGCGTGCAGCCCCAGCCACTGCCAGTAGGGGATGCTGGCGTAGGCCAGCGCCACGCGGGCGCCGTTGAGCCACCAGTTGTAGCGCATGAAAACGCGCAGGTCGCCGCGCTGCGCCAGGCCCGCGCCCAGCGCCTGCTGGTAGGCGGAATTTTGGTGCGGCAGGAACCAGATCTCGGAAAACAGCGACGCCAGGAACACCACCACCCAGGGGTGCATGCCCAGGTTCAGGCCCAGCGGCAGCAGCAGCGCCACCGCCAGCGTCATGCCGGCCGTGAGCGGCAGCACCAGCCGCAGCCCGGCGGTGACCAGCAGCGCCAGCAGGATGAACCAGCCCAGGCTGCCGCTCATCCAGTCCAGCCCGGCGCCAAAGACGCCCAGCAGCATCTTGTCCAGCCCCAGGAAGCGGATGGCGTCGGTGAAGCCGTCCAGGCTCAGCAGGAAAAAGATCATGGGCCAGTCGATGCCGGTCTGGAAGGCGCGCTTGTCCAGCATGCCCAGCGCCAGCAGGCTGCCCAGGATCAGGCCTGCCAGCCAGGCCGGCTGCGACTGGTGCCACTGCGGCGCCAGCGAGCCCAGCAGGAACAGCACAAAGGCCGCGCCCGCCGCCCACTCGCTGGCGCGCAGCGGCCCCAGCAGCGCCAGCTGCCCGGCGATGCGCGCGCGCGGCAGCGCGGCGGGCACCGGCGGCTGGAAGGCGCGGCGCATGGCCCACAGGTGCGCGAGCGTGAGGCCCAGCGCCACCAGGCCCGCGCCGACCAGCCAGTTCAGGCCCTGGAATTCGGCGCGCACCTGCGCCGGCAGCATGGTGAACGCGGCCAGGTTGGACGACTTGGCGGTGAGCAAAAGCGGCGCGAACAGCGTCGCGCCGGTGAAGGTCGCCAGCATCAGCGCGGTGGCCTCGGGGCTGCGCGCCGGCGCGCCCAGGCTGGCGTCCATTTCCTGGTGCAGCGGCAGCACCAGCGCCAGCCGCGCGTTGGACGAGGGCATGGTCATGGACAGCAGGAAGCCGAAGGCGGTCAGCGCGCCGCGGTGCCAGAACGCGCGGTTGGGCAGGCGCAGCAGCGCCCACAGCATGAAGCGGTAGGCCAGGCCCGAGCTGATCAACAGCGCCGACAGCCCGTACACCCCCAGCAGCAGCACGAAGGCGCGCGAATAGAACCCGCGCAGCGCCACCTGGGGCGGCACCAGCTCGATGAACAGCATGGCGACCACGGCCACCAGCGGCGGGATGTACTCGTCGACCAGCGCGAACAGCCACATCAGCGCCGTCATGGTGAACAGGCCCAGGTAGACCGCGCTGTGCGGCGGCAGCCCGGCGCGCTCGGCCAGCAGCCAGGCCAGCAGCGGCAGCACCAACGTGGCCAGCCAGCCGATGACCAGCTTGGGCCGCGGGCCGGCCGGCAGGCGCGCCGGTGCCTGCCAGGGCGGCAGGCCGGGCAGCCGGCCGGCGTGCGCCGCCAGCGCCAGCAACGCGCGCGAGCGCAGCTGCGGGTTGCCCGCCGCCAGCTCGCGCAGCGCGGCGCGCGGCGCGCGCAGCACCAGCACGTCGGTGGCGGCGCGCGCGCCCGCCAGGTAGCGCGTCTGCCCGGGCGGGCCGTCGGCGAAGGCCTCGGCGCCGAAGCCCTCGCCGGCGCCCAGCGCGCGCGGCTCGGGCAGCAGCAGCTCGACCTCGCCCTGCACGATCCAGTGGTAGTGCCCGGCCTGCGCGCCGGCGTCGTAGAGGGTGCTGCCGGCGGCGAAGCGGCAGGGCGCCACGGCCGCCAGCAGGCGCGCCCGCTCCAGCGCGCTGCAGTCGGCCAGCAGCGCGTGCTGCCCCAGCAGCGCGGCAATGTCCTGCGGGGGCATGGCCGGGGCCGTCGCGCCTTCGCTCATGCCAGCGCCACTTCCATCAGCAGCTGGTTGCGCCCGCCGCTGCGGCGGTAGTGCAGCTGGTGCAGGTAGTGGCGCATCAGGCGCAGGCCGTGGCCGCCCGGCTGGGCGTCCTGCAGCGTGGCGGCCAGCGGGGCGCTGGCCTGGGCCGTGGGGTCGAAGGCGCTGCCGTCGTCCTCGATGCACAGGGCCAGACCGGCGGCCGTGCGCCCGCACGACAGCCACATGCGCGCCGGCTGCCCTTCAAGGGTGCGGGCGTGGCTGGCGATGTTGGCCATGGCCTCGTCGGCGCACAGCGTCAGGGCGAACAGCGATCGCGGCGACCAGGCCGCGCGTTCGCCCAGCGCCTCCAGCCAGGCCAGGGCCTGGGCCACGCCGTCCGGGCCGCCGGGCGGCTGCAGCTGCTCGGGCGGCTCGCTCCACGGCGGCCAGGCGGCGCCCGCGCCCTGCGACGGCGCAGCGTCTGCGTTCTCGGGCGGGGGCGGGGCAGGTTGCATGGCGCTCAGTGTTTGAAGTGCAGCCGCAGCCAGGCCTGGCCTGGCGCGCCGCCGGTGCTCACCCGGTCGGCCAGGTGGTGCAGGAGCCGGCCCGACAACTGCGCCAGCGCCGCGTCCAGCGCGCTGTCGTCGCCCTCCAGCAGGGTGCCCTCGGCCGACGGCGCGGCGGCGGGCGCGGCGGCGGCGGCAAGCGGCAGCGGCGCGCCGCCGTGCAGCAGTTCCAGGTCCAGGTTGAATTCGTCGAAGCTGCCGCGGATGCCGGTCAGGTGCCGGCCGGCGCCGGCGATGGCCTCGGCTGCCTCCAGGGCCGCCAGCGCGGCCACCTGCACGGCGCTGCGCCGCGCGCCCCAGGCGGCGCCGCGCGCCTCCACGAAGTCGGTGATGTCGGCGTGCAGCGTGGGGCTGGCGGCGTCCAGCGCGGCGCTGGCGCGCTGCGCCGTGCCCAGGCGGAACAGCAGGTTCAGCGCGATGACCAGGATGCCGGTGACCACGAACGGACTGCCGAGCAGGAAGCGCAGCCCTTCGGGCAGCTGCTGCGCCAGCTGCGGCATCTCCATCAGCGCCACGCCGGCGGCCAGCGACAGGCCGACGGCGAAGATGGTGCGGCTGTCCATGGCGCGCGAGATCACCAGCTCCATGCCCGAGACGATCAGGAAGCCCGCCGCGTACAGCCCCACCGCGCCCAGCACCGGCTCGGGGATCAGCGTCAGCGCCAGCGTCAGCTGCGGCAGGAAGGCCACCAGCGCCAGCAGGCCGGCGGCGGCCAGGCCGATCACGCGCGCCGTGGAGCGCGTGGCGTAGGCCAGCGCGATGTTGGCCGAGCAGGTGGCGGTGGGGAAGGCGCCCAGCATGCCCATGGCCAGGTCACCGATGCCGTTGGCCTTGATGCCGCCGGCGATCGCCTGCATGTCGGCGCGCTTCCAGTCGGCGTTGTCCATCTTGTCCAGCATGATCACGCTGCCCAGCGTGTCCAGGTGCGACAGCACCGCCACCAGGCACAGCGCCACCAGCATGCCGGCGTCCATGCGAAACACCGGCGCGCTGACGCGCGGCAGATCGACCAGCGGCACCCCGGCCAGCAGCGCCGCGCCCTCCAGCCGGCCCAGCGCGGCCGCCACGGCAACGCCCAGCACCATGGCCGCCAGCAGCGCCATCAGGCGCAGGCGCCGCCCGCCCCAGACCGACAGCAGCACGATGGCGGCCAGCGTCGCGCCGCCCACCAGGGCGCTGGCGCCGTCGATGTGCCACTGGTCGGCGCCCACGTTCAGCACCTGGCGCACCGAGGACGACACCAGCGCCATGCCGCCCATGCAGATCACCACGCCCACCACCGTGGGCGGGAACATCGGCCGCAGGTGGCGCACCAGCGGCGCCATGGCCAGCGCCACCAGCCCATAGACCAGCGCCGCGCCGGCCACGCTGCCCGGGCCATTGGCCGCCACCAGCGCGGCCACGAAGGTGATCATGAAGGGGTTGGGCATGTGTACCAGCAGCATGCCGCTGCCCACGCGCCCGCCCCAGGCCTGCAGCGCCGTACACAGCGCCATGCCCAGCAGCGTCATCGCCACCATGGCCTGCGTGCCCGGGCGGTCCAGCCCGGCCAGGCGCGCGGCCACCAGCACGTAGGCGATGAAGGCCATGGTGGTGCCGGCGTGCTGCCCGGCCAGCAGCAGCAGCGTGCCTGCGGGCGGGCGCTCGCCTGCGGAAAAAGCCAGCTCGGGCGGGCGGCGGCGGGCGGCGGTGGCCGGCAGGCGCAGGGCGGGAAATCGCATGGTGCAGCAGTGGGGGGAGGCAAAAAAACGCCGCGCTATCATCGCGGCCGCTCGCATTCTGCGATAACCGTGAACTTTTCCCGCCGAGTATTTTCGCCATGACCATCGCCACCGAAGCCACGGACCGTGCCCACATCGTCAGCCTGCGCGGCCAGCTCAACAGCGGCAACGCCGCCGCCACCGAGGCGGACGTGCTGGGCCTGGTCGATGGCGGCGCGCGCCAGATCATCCTGGACTTCGCCGCGCTGGACTACATCTCCAGCGCCGGCCTGCGCGTGGTACTGGTGCTGGCCAAGCGCCTGAAGGCCGAGGGCGGCAAGCTGGTGCTCTACGGCATGCAGCCGCACGTGCGCGAGGTGTTCGACATCAGCGGCTTCCTGGCCATCCTGAACGTGCAGGGCGGCCGCGCCGAGGCGCTGGCGCAGTTCTGATCTTTTGCTCACTTATCGATAGCTATAGGCCGGCCATTGGCGCCGGCAACAGGGCTATTTCGCTTTGAAACCGGATTTTTGGAGGCCACCGTGCTGCTGACCCAGGACCAGGAAATGATCCAAGGCGCCGTGCGCGAATTCGTGCAGGGGCAGATCGCCCCGCACGCCGCGCAGTGGGACCGCGAGCGCACCTTCCCGCGTGCGGCGCACCGCGGCCTGGCCGAGCTGGGCGCCTATGGCATTTGCGTGCCCGAGGAATACGGCGGCGCCGGCCTGGACTACCTGAGCCTGGCGCTGGTGCTGGAGGAGATCGCGGCGGGCGACGGCGGCACCAGCACCGCGATCAGCGTGACCAACTGCCCGGTCAACGCCATCCTGATGCGCTATGGCAGCGAGCAGCAAAAGCGCCAGTGGCTCACGCCCCTGGCGCGCGGCGAGATGCTGGGGGCGTTTTGCCTGACCGAGCCGCACGTGGGCTCGGACGCCTCGGCCCTTCGCACCACCGCCCGGCGCGATGGCGGCGAATACGTCATCGACGGCGTCAAGCAGTTCATCACCAGCGGCAAGAACGGCCAGGTGGCCATCGTCATCGCCGTGACCGACAAGGCCGCCGGCAAACGCGGCATGAGTGCCTTCATCGTCCCCACCGACGCGCCGGGCTATGTCGTCGCGCGGCTGGAGGACAAGCTGGGCCAGCACAGCAGCGACACGGCGCAGATCAACTTCGACGGCTGCCGCATCCCGGCGGCCAACCTGATCGGCGCCGAGGGCGAGGGCTACAAGATCGCCCTGGGCGCGCTGGAGGGCGGGCGCATCGGCATCGCCGCGCAAAGCGTGGGCATGGCGCGCGCGGCGTTCGAGTTCGCGCTGCAATATTCCAAGGAGCGCGAGAGCTTCGGCCAGCCCATCTTCAACCACCAGGCGGTGGGCTTTCGCCTGGCCGACTGCGCCACGCAGATCGAGGCCGCGCGCCAGCTCATCTGGCACGCCGCGAGCCTGCGCGACGCCGGCCGCCCCTGCCTGAAGGAGGCCGCCATGGCCAAGCTGTTCGCCAGCGAGATGGCGGAGCGCGTGTGCAGCGCCGCCATCCAGACCCTGGGCGGCTACGGCGTGGTCAATGATTTCCCCGTCGAGCGCATCTACCGCGACGTGCGCGTGTGCCAGATCTACGAAGGCACCAGCGACGTGCAGAAAATCATCATCCAGCGCGCGCTGGCATAAAAATTGAAAAATTGGGGTCAGATTCCAATTCTTTTTCAATTTTCCCGCCGGCCCGCTTCACTCGCTCTCGCGCCGGCGCAGCACCACGGTGATGTTGCCGTTGGCCTCTATGGTGGCGCGCTCCACCTCGCGCAGGTGCAGGCAGCCGCCGGCGCGCAGGGCGGCCATTAGGTCCTCTATGGTCAGCAGCTCCTGGCGCATCAGCCGGTCGTTCACCTGGCCGTTGCGCACCAGCACGCGCGGCGAGCCGTCGATCAGCCGCTCCAGCCACTTGAAGCGGTAGGTCAGGTGCGACAAGGCCGTGTGGCAGGCCAGCAGCGTGGCCGCCGAGATCAGGCCGCCGACCAGCGAGTTGTCACCGGCGTTCATGGAGTTCTGCACGGCGTTGGACAGGATCAATAGCAGCACCAGGTCGAACGGCGCCAGCTGCCCGGTCTGGCGCCGCCCGGTCAGGCGCAGGAACACCAGCAGGAAGACATAGACCACGACGCCGCGCACGATGAATTCCCACCAGGGCGCTTGCATGTCGAACACGGACGTACCTCCCATCGGCGGCCCCATGCCGCACTGGCTCGACTGTAGGCAGCGCGGGGCGCAGCGCTGCGGGACGAAGCGCCTGGCGCCTGCCGGCCGAGCGCCCGTGGCCGGTGCGCCGCTGCGGCGCGCGGGACAATAGCCCCATGCCCGCCCGCCCCGCATCCCCCGCCCCGCAGGGACTTCCCTGTCCCTGCGGCCGCCAGTCGGGCGGCCGCGCACTCGCCTACGCCGCCTGCTGCGGCCGCTACGTCGAGCATGCCGCAGACCTGGCCGCGCCCGACGCCGAGAGCCTGATGCGCTCGCGCTACAGCGCTTTCGTGCTGCAGCGCGAAGGCTACCTGCTGGCCACCTGGCACGCCTCGCGCCGGCCCGCCGCCATCGACTTCGAGCCCGGCGCGCGCTGGCTCGGGCTGCAGGTGCGCGCGCACCGGCGGCTGGCGCCGGACGCGGCCGAAGTCGAATTCGTCGCCCGCCAGCGCGGCGCAGGCGGGCGCGCCTGGCGCCTGCACGAGTGCAGCCGCTTCGTGCTGCAAGACCAGCGCTGGTATTACGTCGATGGCACGGTTTTTGAGTGATTTCGGGCCGTTGCCGGCGCCGCTGAACGGGTAGCAGCTATTGAAAAAATAGCAAGCAGGCGCTCTGCGCCGGCCGTGCCGCCTGTCCCAGCGGCGCGGGCGGGCTTGGGTGACAATGGGCCGCACAGCCTGCGTTCCGGCCTCCATGCCCTCGCACCCCTTCCATCCGTCCCGCCGTCCCGGCGCTCGCGCGCGCGGGGGCTGGCTGCTGGCACTGGCGGTGCTGCTGGCGCTGCTGGGCGGGCTGGGCTGGGGCGCCCGCACCCTCTACCTGGAGCGCGAGCAGCGCTACCACTACATCATCGAGAGCGGCCTGCTGGCCATCAACCAGCTGCAGGTGCGCAGCGTCGCCTCCTGGTACCAGCACCGCCTGGGCGAGGCCCAGGCGCTGGGCAATGACGCCGCGCTGGCCGCCGCCGTGGCGCGCTGGCGCAACCAGCCCACGGCCGAGCGCGAGGCGCGCCTGCGCGAGCGCCTGCGCGGCCTGGTCGAGCGCCTGCAGTACAGCGGCGCCTACCTGGTCGATGCCGACGGCCGGCTGCTGCTCGCTTGGCAGGGACAGGCGGCTGGCGCGCTGCCGCCGGCCGAGCGTGAACTGCTGCACCAGGCGCAGGCGGCCAGCGCCGGGCTGCAGCGCAGTGAGCGGTTTGCCTTTCCCTATCTCAGCCTGGTCGCGCCGCTGCGGGACGGCCCCCAGCTGCTGGGCGCGGTGTGGCTGGTGGTCGATGCGCGGCTGGGCCTGTACCCGCTGCTGGAGGCCTGGCCGGGCGGCAGCCGCACCACGGCCGAGTCCATGCTGGTGCAGCGCCAGGGCGATGGCGTGCTGTTCCTGAGCCCGCTGCGCCACCGCAGCGATCCGCCGCTGAGCCTGCGCCTGCCGCTGCAGGAATACGCCGATGCGCCGGCCGTGCGGGCTGCGCAGGGCGCGCGCGGCACGCTGTACGGGCGCGACTACCGGCGCGAGCCGGTGCTGGCGGCGGCGGCGGCGGTGCCCGGGAGCGACTGGCTGCTGCTGTCGGAGATCGACACCTCCGAGGCCTTCGTCGATGCGCGCCAGGGCGGCTGGCTGTCGCTCACGCTGTACGTGGGCCTGTCGCTGCTGCTGCTGGGCACGCTGGTGCTGCTGCGGCAGTGGCGCGCCTGGCAGCGCGAGCGCGCCCTCAAGGAGCGGCTGCAGGACAACATGCGCTGGCTGGAGGCAGCCCAGCGCGCCGCCAGCCTGGGCTATTTCTCCTACGACGCCGAGCGGCGCCAGTTCACCATGTCGGCCATGGCCAACGCCATCTTCGGCCTGCCGGCGCAGGCTTGCATGACGCTCAAGGAGTGGATCGCCATGATGGAGCCGGCCGACCGCGAGGCCATGCTGCGCGAGCATGGCCGCGCCATGTCCGAGCGCAGCCCCCTGCGCGTTCACTACCGCATCCATCCCCAGGACGGCCGGCCGCTGCGCTGGGTGGAGGTGCGCGCCGAATTCGCCGGCGGCCAGGCCGGCGGGCGCAACCACATGACCGGCACCGTCCAGGACATCACCGAGCGGCGCCAGGCCGAGCAGCAGCTGGAGCATTACCGCGTGGCACTGGAGGCGCAGGTGCGCATCGACCCGCTCACGCAGCTGGCGAACCGGCTGGCGCTGGACGAGTGTCTGGGCCTGGAGTGGGCGCGCGCCGCGCGCGCGGGCACGCCGCTGGCATTGCTGATGATCGACGTGGACTGCTTCAAGGCCTTCAACGACTGCTACGGCCACGTCGCCGGCGACCGCTGCCTGCACGGCGTGGCGCAGGTGCTGGCGCTGGGCACGGGCCGGGTGGGCGACATGGTGGCGCGCTACGGCGGCGAGGAATTCGCCGTGCTGCTGCCCGGCGCGGACGACGCGCAGGCCCTGGCTGCGGCCGAACGGCTGCGCCTGGGCGTGCGCGCGCTGGCGCTGGAGCACGCCCAGGGCGCCAGCGATGCCGGCGTGGTCAGCATCAGCATCGGCGTGGCCAGCGTGCTGCCGCAAGCGCTGGACGGGGCCGGCGGACATGGCGGCCACGCTGGCAGTGCGCTGGGCGCGGCGCAGCTGCTGCTGCGGCGGGCCGATGCGGCGCTGTACCGTGCCAAGCAGGGCGGGCGCGACCAAAGCGTGGTGTATGACGAAAGCTGCGAGGCGGCCCTGCACGAGCCCCCCGACAGCCTCTTTCAGGGATGAGAACCGAAGTGGAAATTTTTGACGCGATCCTGTTTGACTGCGACGGCGTGCTGGTGGACAGCGAGCCCATCACCAACGGCGTGCTGTGCGCCATGCTGGGCGAGGCCGGCTGGGCGATCTCGCCCGAGGAATGCATGGCCACCTTCATTGGCAAGACCGTGCGCAGCGAGGCCGCGCGCATCCAGGCGCACACCGGCCGGCCGCTGACGCACGCCTGGATGGCCGAGTTCTACGCCCGGCGCAACCGGCGCCTGGCGGCCGAGCTCACGCCCATGGACGGCGCCGTCGACACGGTGCGCGCAGTACACGCCCGCCTGAACGGGCGTATCGCCTGCGCGTCCGGCGCGGATCGGCAGAAGGTCGAGATGCAGCTGCAGCAGGTCGGGCTGGCGCCGCTGTTTGCCGGGCGCATCTTCAGCGGCCACGAGATGGCCGCCACCAAGCCCGCGCCGGACGTGTACCTGGCCGCCGCCGCTGCCGTAGGGGTGGCGCCGGCGCGCTGCCTGGTGGTCGAGGACACCGTGACCGGCGTGGCCGCCGGCGTCGCCGCCGGCGCCACGGTGGTCGGCTACAGCCCCGGCGGCAGCAGCCACGGCACGCCCGCAGCGCTGCGGGCGGCCGGGGCGGCGCACATCATCGCTGACCTGCGCAGCCTGCCGGATTTGCTCGTCCCGGGGTGAATTTCAGGGAAAACAGCTCCATGCCGGCATCAGTCAACGAGATGTTGCTATGAAAATAAGAGTCAGTCGGGCGCGTGCCGCGCCATGCGGCGAAACAGCGCCGGCGGCTGTCCCGTCCAGCCGTGGAAGGCGCGGATGAAGCTCTTTTCGCTGGCAAAGCCGGCAGCCTGCGCCACCTGCTTGATGGGCCGGTCGCTGCGCTGCAGCAGTTCGACGGCGCGCGCGCTGCGCACCTCGTCCTTGAGCTGCTGCAGGCTGGCGCCCTCGGCGGCCAGCTGGCGGTGCAGGGTGCGCGGCGACAGGTGCAGCGCCTCCGCCAGGGCCAGCGCGCCGTGCGCTGCAGGCGGCGCGCTGGCCAGCCACTGGCGCACGCGCTGCACCAGCAGGCGGTCGCGCCGGTACTGGTGCACCGTGAGCGGCAGCGCCCGTTGCAGCATCGCGTTCATGGCCGCCTCGTCGCGCACCAGCGGCAGCTGCAGGTAGCGGGCGTCCAGCTGCACCGCCGCCGCCGGCGCGCCAAAGCGCGTCGCGCCCTCAAACAGCACGCCATAGGCCTGCGCGTGGGCCGGCGCGGCAAAGGGGAATTGCGCCTGCAGCACGGGCAGGCGCGAATCGATCAGCCAGCTGGCCAGCCCCAGGGCATTGCGCAGCACCGATACCAGGCAGAACTCCCGCAGCGCGCCCAGGTCGCGCCGTTCGGCAATGGCCAGCTGTGCCCGGCCCTCGTCCAGGCGCGACAGGTGCAGCGTGATGTCCTGCGTCAGCAGCGCGTGGTGGCGGCACCAGCGCGCCAGCGCCAGGCCCAGCGTGGGCGCGGTGAGCGAGGCGCGCGCCAGCATGCCGTAGCTGCCCCAGGGCAGGGGGCGCGCGAACCAGCCCAGCGCCTCGTCGTCGAGCTCGCGCATCGCGCCATCGCACAGCGCCTCCATCTGCCCGGCGGTGATGCGGGCAGCGCCATCGCACACCTGCGCGGGCGTGATGCGTGCCCGGGCCAGCACCGCCTGGGGGGGCAGCCCGCGCTGCGCGTAGGCCTGCACGATCGCCTGCACGAAGGCCATGGGAGTGGCGGCCACGCCGCCCAGGCGCGGGGCGCCGGCGCGCGGCGGGGGCAGCAGGGGCAGCGACGGGGTGAACATGGCGTGGCAATTATTGCAACCTTGCTGGCCCCATCCGGGCAGGGCGGGCGCGTATGCTGCGCCCCACGGCAAGCCGTGCGCCGGCCTGCTGCACATCCTTCGGAGATAGCCGACATGACGGACCCGACCGCGCCCGCGCTGGGCGTGCCCCATGCCCCGAGCCACACTTGCGGCGCCACCGATACGCCGCTGATCGAGCAGACCATAGGCGACTTCTTCGCCGCCATGGCGCAGCGGCAAGGCAGCCGCGAAGCGCTGGTCAGCTGCCACCAGGGCCTGCGCTACAGCTACGCGGGGCTGCACCGCGAGGCGCGCCGGCTGGCCGGTGCCCTGCTGGGGCTGGGCCTCGCAAAGGGCGACCGCGTGGGCATCTGGTCGCACAACAACGCCGAATGGGTGCTGATGCAGCTGGCCACGGCGCAGGTCGGCCTCATCCTGGTCAACATCAACCCGGCGTACCGCGTGGCCGAGCTGGAATATGCGCTGAACAAGGTCGGCTGCAAGGCGCTGGTGAGCATGGCGCAGTTCAAGACCAGCGACTATCTCGGCATGCTGCGCGAGCTGGCGCCCGAGTTGGCCCTGTGCCTGCCCGGCAAGCTGGCCGCCAGGCGCCTGCCCGACTTGCGCGCGGTGGTGTGGATCGACGTGGCAGGCCAGGGCGACGAGCAGCCGGGCATGCTGCGCTTTTCCGAACTGATGGCCAGCGGCAATCCCGATGACGCACGCATCGACGACGTCGCCGCGCAGCTCAAGAACACCGACCCCATCAACATCCAGTTCACCAGCGGCACCACGGGCTTCCCCAAGGGCGCGACGCTGACCCACCGCAACATCCTGAACAACGGTTTCTTCATCGGCGAGTGCATGAAGCTCACGCCCGAGGACCGCCTGTGCATCCCCGTGCCGCTGTACCACTGCTTCGGCATGGTGCTGGGCAACCTGGCCTGCTTCACGCACGGCGCCACCATCGTCTATCCGAACGACGGGTTCGAGCCCTTGAGCGTGCTGGAGGCGGTGCAGGCCGAGCGCTGCACCGGCCTGCATGGCGTGCCGACCATGTTCATCGCCGAGCTTCAGCATCCGCGCTTTGCGGAGTTCGACCTTTCGAGCCTGCGCACCGGCATCATGGCCGGCTCGCCGTGCCCGACCGAGGTCATGAAGCGCGTGGTCAGCGAGATGCACCTGTCGCAGATCACCATCGCCTACGGCATGACCGAGACCAGCCCGGTGAGCTGCCAGAGCAGCGTGGACACGCCCCTGGAAAAGCGTGTCTCCACCGTGGGCCAGGTGCAGCCGCACCTGGAGATCCGGATAGTCGACCCCGAGACCGGCGCCGTGGTGCCGCGCGGCCAGAGCGGCGAGTTCTGCACGCGCGGCTACTCGGTCATGCACGGCTACTGGGGCGACGAGGCCAGGACGCGCGAGGCCATCGATGGCGACGGCTTCATGCACACCGGCGACCTGGCCACCATGGACGAGCAGGGCTACGTGAACATCGTCGGCCGCATCAAGGACATGGTGATCCGCGGCGGCGAGAACCTGTACCCGCGCGAGATCGAGGAATTCCTGTACCGCCACCCCCTGGTGCAGGACGTGCAGGTCGTCGGCGTGCCCGACGCGCGCCTGGGCGAGGAGCTGTGCGCCTGGATCATTCCGAAGCCCGGCACGCAGCCGACCGAAGCCGACATCCGTGACTTCTGCAAGGGCCAGATCGCGCACTACAAGGTGCCGCGCTACCTCCGCTTCGTCACGGCCTTCCCCATGACCGTCACCGGCAAGATCCAGAAATTCAAGATTCGCGATGCGATGAAGGAAGAGCTGGGGCTGGAGGAAAGCAAGACCGCCTGACCCGGCGTCGCATGGCTATTACTCCTTCCCCCAGAGGGGGAGGGAGCCAAGAGATACAGCTGCCACTCAAGAAACGCACTAGAACCCCATGATCCTCGAATCCCAACTCAACCCGCGCTCCGCCGACTTCCAGGCCAATGCCGCCGCCATGCGCGCCGTCGTCGATGACCTGCGCGCCCAGGTCGAGCGCGTGGCGCAAGGCGGCGGCGAGGCCGCGCGCGCCAAGCACCTGGCGCGCGGCAAGCTGCTGCCGCGCGACCGCGTGGCCAACCTGCTGGATGCTGGCACGCCGTTCCTGGAAATCGCGCCCCTGGCGGCGCTGAACATGTACGGCAACGACGCCCCCGGCGCCGGCCTGATCGCCGGCATCGGCCGCGTGGCCGGCACCGACTGCCTGATCGTGTGCAACGACGCCACCGTCAAGGGCGGCACCTACTATCCCATGACGGTGAAGAAGCACCTGCGCGCGCAGGAGATCGCGCAGCAGAACTGCCTGCCGTGCATCTACCTGGTGGACTCGGGCGGCGCCAACCTGCCCAACCAGGACGAGGTCTTCCCCGACCGCGACCACTTCGGCCGCATCTTCTACAACCAGGCCAACATGAGCGCGCAGGGCCTGGCGCAGATCGCCGTGGTCATGGGCTCGTGCACGGCCGGCGGCGCCTACGTGCCGGCCATGAGCGACGAGACCATCATCGTCAAGAACCAGGGCACCATCTTCCTGGGCGGCCCGCCGCTGGTCAAGGCGGCCACGGGCGAGGTCGTCAGCAGCGAGGACCTGGGCGGCGGCGACGTGCACACCCGCCTGTCCGGCGTGGCCGACCACCTGGCGCAGGACGACATGCACGCCCTGGCGCTGGCGCGCAAGGTGGTGGGCAATTTGAATAGAAAACCCGCGCAAGCCGGCGTGGATGAACGGCCTTTAGCTCCTAAATTTGATGCGCAAGAGCTGTATGGCGTCATCCCCACCGATACGCGCAAGCCCTTTGACGTGCGCGAGATCATTGCCCGCATCGTGGACGGCAGCGAGTTCGACGAGTTCAAGGCGCGCTTCGGCTCCACGTTGGTGACGGGCTTTGCGCGCATCGAAGGCATGCCAGTGGGCATCATCGCCAACAACGGCATCCTGTTTTCCGAGTCGGCCGTCAAGGGCGCGCACTTCATCGAGCTGTGCTGCCAGCGCAAGATCCCGCTGGTGTTCCTGCAGAACATCACCGGCTTCATGGTCGGGCGCAAGTACGAAAACGAAGGCATCGCGCGCCACGGCGCCAAGCTGGTCACCGCCGTGGCGACGGCCAATGTTCCGAAGTTCACCATCATCATCGGCGGCAGCTTTGGCGCCGGCAACTACGGCATGTGCGGGCGCGCGTACTCGCCGCGCTTCCTGTGGATGTGGCCGAACGCGCGCATTTCCGTGATGGGCGGCGAGCAGGCCGCGTCGGTGCTGGCCACCGTCAAGCGCGACGGCATCGAAGGCCGGGGCGGGCAGTGGAGCGCGGAAGAAGAAGAAGCCTTCAAGGCCCCCATCCGCCAGCAATACGAGGACCAGGGCCACCCCTACTACGCCACCGCGCGCCTGTGGGACGACGGCGTGATCGACCCCGCCGACACGCGCCGCGTGCTGGCGCTGGGGCTGGCAGCGGCGCGCCATGCGCCGATTCCGGATGTGAAGTTCGGCGTGTTCCGGATGTAAACCGGCGAGCTGCCAACACCCGCCAATACCCGCCAATACCCGCCATGCGCATCGCATTCCCGCGTCTTCGCCCGTCGCTCGCCAGCCTGCTGGTGCTGGGCGCGGCGTGCGTGCAGGTGGCTTGCGCATCCAGGGCCGAGGTCGCGACTGCGCCCGCGCCGGTGCCTGCAAGCACCGCTGCGCTGTCGGGCGTCCAGCCCGAGCGTATCCAGCTGCCCGGGCCGGGCGGCACCGTGCTCACGGCGTACTGGCTGCCCGCTGCGGCCAAAGGCCGGCAGCCGGCGGTGCTGGCGCTGCACGGCTGCGGCGGCCTGTACGCCAAGGGCGGAGGGCTGTCGCAGCGCTTTCGCGAAATGGCCGGGCGGCTGCACGCGCAGGGCTACGCCGTGCTGATGCCCGACAGCTTCGGCTCGCGCGGCGTGGCGCAGATTTGCCAGACGCGCTATGCCGAGCGCAGCGTGGATGTGCCCGAACGCGCCCGCGACGCGCGCGCGGCCCTGGCCTGGCTGGCCGCGCAGCCCCAGGTCGATGCGCAGCGCCTGGGCCTGCTGGGCTGGTCCAACGGCGCTTCCACCACGCTGGCCGTGCTGGAGCAGCGGCGCGCCCAGCCCGCGCCCGGCGAGCCGGCCATTGCCGGCGCGGCGCTGTTCTACCCCGGCTGCGCGCCGCTTGAACGGCGCCAGGCGGCGCTGGAAGGCGTGCCGCTCTTGATGCAGCTCGGCGCGCTCGACGACTGGACGCCGGCGCAGCCGTGCATCGCCCTGGCGCAGCGCCTGCAACGCCTGCCCGGCAGCGACGTCACGCTGCACGTGTATGAAGGCAGCTACCACGGCTTCGACAGCGCGGCCCCGGTACGCGTGCGCACCGACGTGCCGAACGGCTCGAAAACCGGCGTGCACCAGGGCGGCAACCTCGAAGCGCGCGTGCGTTCACTGGCTGCGCTCGACGCCTTCTGGAGCCGGGTGCTGAGCCCGCGCAACCCCTCATGACGCTGGACGCCCGCGCCCACTTTTGCACCCTGGCACGCTACAACGCGTGGGCCACGGCGCGTCTGCTCGATGCCGTGGCGGCCGTGCCCGAGGCCGACTATCGCCGCGACGTGGGCCTGTTCTTCAAGAGCATCCACGGCACGCTGAACCATCTGCTGGTGGGCGAGCATGAGCTGTGGTTCGTGCGCTTTGCCGAAGGCAGCTCGCCACGCGTGGCGCTGGATGCGGAGCTGGAGAGCGACCGCGCGTGCCTGGATGCACGCCTGCGCGAAGGCGCGGCGCGCTGGGAGCCGCTCATCGCCAGCATCCCGGCGGGGCGCTGGCAGGCCACGCTGGACTACACCACCATGCGCGGCGCGCCGGCCTCGCTGCCTTTCGCCGCCACGCTCGCGCACGTCTTCAACCACGGCACACACCACCGGGGCCAGATCACGGCAGCGCTCACGGCGCTGGGCCAGCCGTGCCCGGAACTCGACCTCGTGTACCACCTGCAGGACCCCGCCAAACCATGAGCCAGAACCTGTCCATCACCCAAGCCGGCGCCGTCGTCCGCATCACGCTGACCCAGCCCGAGATCCGCAATGCCTTCAGCGACGAGGTGATCGCCGAGCTCACCGCCGCCTTCACCGACGTCGGCGCGCGCGCCGATGTGCGGGCCGTCGTGCTGGCCGCAGAAGGCCCGGCCTTTTGCGCCGGTGCCAACCTGAACTGGATGCGCCGCATGGCCGACTACACGCGCGCGGAGAACCTGGCTGACGCCGCCAAGCTCGCCGAAATGCTGCGCGTGATTTATGAATGCCCGAAGCCCACCATCGCCCGCGTGCAGGGCGATGTCTACGCCGGCGGCATGGGCCTGGTGGCTGCATGCGACATGGCGGTGGCGGTGGACACGGCGGGCTTTTGCCTGTCCGAAGTGAAGCTGGGCCTGATCCCCGCGACCATCAGCCCCTACGTCATCCGCGCCATGGGCGCGCGCGCCTCGCACCGCTACTTCCTCACGGCCGAACGCTTCGACGCCGCCGAGGCGCTGCGCATCGGCTTCGTGCACGAGGTGGTTGCGGCCGAGCAGCTCGATGCACGCGTCGATGCGCTCACCAAGGCCTTGACCAGCGCCAGCCCCAGCGCCGTGCGCGCGTGCAAGCGCCTGGTGCTGGATGTGGCCGAGCGCGAGATCGATGCGCAGCTCATCGCCGCCACGGTGGAAGGCATTGCCGACATTCGCGCCAGCGACGAGGGGCGCGAGGGCGTGCAGTCGTTCTTGCAAAAGCGCAAGCCGGGGTGGCTGGTGTGACGACCGGTATTTGCTCCTTCCCCCTCTGGGGGAAGGCGGGGATGGGGGCCGGCTGGCGGTGGAAGCCGAGGCTGTATTCGTCGCCCTCGTCGGCCCCCACCCCAGCCCTCCCCCAGGGGGCGAGGGAGCCAGACGTGCGGCCGCGTGCAGTCGCGCCCTTCCGGGTCTGACCCATGGACCAGCTCTGGCTCACCATCGTCCAATGGCTCCACACCGTGGGCCTGCACGTGGACGCCGGCACCTCGCGCGCCGTCGCCGAGGGTGCCGCGCGCGCCACGCAGCAGCTGGATATGGCCAGCCTGCTGGCGCTGGCGGCGGCGCTCGGCTGGGCCAGCGGCTTTCGCCTGTACGCCGTGGTCTTCATCGTCGGCGCGATGGGCGCGGCAGGCTGGCTGGCGCTGCCGCCGGGGCTGGCCGTGCTGATGCACCCGGCCGTGCTGGGCGTGAGCGGCCTGATGCTGCTGGTCGAATTCTTCGCCGACAAGGTGCCGCTGCTCGACAGCGCCTGGGACGCCCTGCATGCCTTCATCCGCGTGCCGGCGGGCGCGCTGCTGGCGGCCAGCGTGTTCGGCTTCGACCACGCAACGCTGGCCGTCGTCGCCGGCCTGCTGGGCGGCTCGCTCTCGGCCACGGCATTGGCCACCAAGATGACCACGCGCGCGGCGGCCAACACTTCGCCCGAGCCCTTTTCCAACTGGGGCCTGTCCTTCTTCGAGGACGGCCTGGTCGTCGCCGTCGTCTGGCTGGCGACGCAGCATCCGCTCCTGTTCGGCATAGCACTGGTGGTGATGCTGGCGCTGTCGGTGCTGCTGCTGATCGTGTTGTTCAAGTTCCTGCGCGCCGTGCTGCGGCGCATTTCTTCGCTTTTTTCCAGTTCTGCCAAGGTGGCCTGAATGTTCCAAAAAATACTGATTGCCAACCGGGGCGAGATCGCGTGCCGGGTCGCCGCCACTGCGCGCCGCATGGGCATCAAAACCGTCGCCGTGTATTCCGATGCCGACGCCCACGCCAAGCACGTGGCCGCCTGCGACGAGGCCGTGCACATCGGCGGCAGCGCCCCCAAGGACAGCTACCTGCGCTGGGAGCGCATCCTCGACGCGGCCAAAGCAACCGGCGCGCAGGCCATCCACCCCGGCTACGGCTTTTTGTCCGAGAACGAGGACTTCGCGCGCGCCTGCTTTGATGCCGGCCTGGTCTTTATCGGCCCGCCCGCCTCGGCCATTGCCGACATGGGCCTCAAGGCCGAATCCAAGCGCCTGATGCACAAGGCCGGCGTGCCCTTGGTGCCCGGCTACCAGGGCGAGGACCAGGACCCGCAACTGCTGCACCGCGAGGCCGATGGCATCGGCTACCCCGTGCTCATCAAGGCCAGCGCCGGCGGTGGCGGCAAGGGCATGCGGCTGGTGGAGAAAAGCGAGGATTTTGCCGCCGCGCTCGATTCGTGCAAGCGCGAGGCCATCAACAGCTTCGGCAACGACGCCGTGCTGGTTGAAAAGTACGTGCTGCGCCCGCGCCATATCGAGATCCAGGTGTTCGGCGATACGCAGGGCAATGTGGTCTACCTGTTCGAGCGCGACTGCTCGACGCAAAGGCGCCACCAGAAGGTGCTGGAAGAAGCCCCCGCGCCGGGCATGCCGCCCGCATTGCGCCAGCAGATGGGCGAGGCGGCCGTGGCGGCAGCCAAGGCCGTGGGCTACGTGGGCGCCGGCACGGTGGAGTTCATCGTCGAGCAGCCGGGCGGCTACGAGCAGCCCGAAGCCATGAAGTTCTACTTCATGGAGATGAACACGCGCCTGCAGGTGGAGCACCCGGTGACTGAAGCCATCACCGGCGAGGACCTGGTCGAGTGGCAGCTGCGCGTGGCAGCCGGCCAGCCGCTGCCCAAACGCCAGGACGAGCTGAAGATCATCGGCCACGCCATCGAGGCGCGCATCTGCGCCGAGAACCCGGACAACCAGTTCCTGCCCGCCACCGGCACGCTGCACGTTTACTGCAAGCCCCAGGCGAAGGCCTTCGAACGCGGCACGCCGCGCATCGACGACGGCGTGCGGCACGGCGACGCCATCAGCCCCTTCTACGACAGCATGATCGCCAAGCTGATCGTGCACGGCGACACGCGCGAGCAGGCGCTGGCGCGGCTCGACGATGCGCTGGCGCAAACGCACATCGTGGGCCTGGCGACCAATGTGCAGTTCCTGCGCTACGTGGTGCGGAGCGATGCGTTCAGGCACGCCCAGCTGGACACCGCGCTGATCCAGCGCGAGGCCGCCCAGCTGTTCGACCAGGAGCCCGTGGGCCTGCCGCTGGCCGCCGCTGCCGCCGTGGCGGCGCTTGTGTCGCGCGCGAGCAGGCGGGCCAGCAAGCGGGTGATCCGTTTGGCCAGCGCGACGGCTGGCATGCTGGGCAGCGCAGCGGCGCCGCTTTGCCTTCGAGTTCCACGGCCAGCCAGCGGCCGCCCTGGCTTAGCTACGGCCAGCGCGGCGCCGCGCATCGCCTGGGCGGTGGGCAGCGGCCGAAGATGGCGCGGAGGGGCGCGCAAGAGGCCGAGCGGCACTTCGCGCCGCTGGAAGGGGGCGCGCTGGAAGTGCAGTTTGCCGGCCAGCGCACGCGCGCCAGCATCTATGCCCAGGGCGAGGTGCTGCACGTCTTCACCCCGCGCGGCGCCACGCGCATCACGGCCGTCGATCCGCTGGCGCACGCAGGCGTGGCGGCGGGCCAGGGCGGGCGCCCCACGGCGCCCATGCCGGGCAAGGTGGTGTCCTTTGCCGTCAAGGCGGGCGACAAGGTCACGAAGGGCCAGCCGCTGGCCGTCATGGAGGCCATGAAGATGGAGCACACCATCGCCGCGCCGCGCGACGGTGTGGTGGACGAGCTGCTGTACGCGCCGGGCGACCAGGTGGCGGAAGGGGCGGAGTTGCTCAAATTGACGAAGGAGTGAAGCCGCGGCGGCCTTGGGTCTCGCTCCTTCCCCGCTGGGGGAAGCAGGGATGGGGGCCGGCCGGCAGTGGGCGCCGTGCCTGAACCGGCGCGCGCGGCTGGCCACCACCCCCGCCCTCCCCCAGAGGGGGAGGGAGCGACAACCTCGCGTGCAGCGCTGCATTTTTGATAGCTGGAACCCCTTAGCCGCCGCCGGCACCACGCCGGTTTCTCTCATGAAAAACAAAGCAAGCGCAACTTGCTACCCTCACCCGCCATGAAAATCGCCTTTTGTTGTACCGGTACCAAGGCCGAGCCCTGGCTCCAAGGCCTGTCAGGCCGCCTTCCCGCACGCCGAGATTGCCAGTGTGGCAGCCCGGCGCGCCGCCGTTCGATTACGCCGTGGTCTGGGCGCCGCCCCAGCAGTTCATCAACGAGCAACCCCGGCTGCGGGCGCTGCTGAACATCGGCGCTGGCGTCGATGCGCTGCTGCGCCTGCCTGCCGCCCGGCCTGGCCGTCGTGCGGCTGGAGGACGCGGGCATGTCGGTGCAGATGGCCGAGTACGTCTGCCACGCGCTGATCCGCCACTTCCGCGAATTCGACGCGTACGAGGACAGCGCGCGCGAGGGCCAGTGGAGCTTTCGCAAGCCGCGCCTGAGCCAGGACTTGCCCGTGGGCGTGATGGGCCTGGGGGTGCTGGGCGAGCGCGTGGCGCGCGCTGCCGGCCAGTTCGAGTTTCCGGTCAACGGCTGGAGCCGCTCGCCCCGAAGCCCTGGACGGCGTGCGCTGCTTCAGCGGCCAGGACGGCCTGAGCGACTTCCTGGCCGCCAGCCGCGTGCTGGTGAACCTGCTGCCGCTCACGCCCGAGACCGAGGGCATCCTGAACCGCGACACCCTGGGCGCGTTGCAGCCGGGCGGCTACGTGATCAACGTGGCGCGCGGCGCGCACCTGGTCGAGGCCGACCTGCTGGCGCTGCTGGACTGCGGCCACCTGGCGGGCGCCACGCTGGACGTGTTCCGCACCGAGCCGCTGCCCGCGCAGCACCCGTTCTGGCAGCACCCGAAGATCACCGTCACGCCGCACACCTCGGCGCGCACGCTGCGCAGCGAGAGCATCGCCCAGATCGCCCGCCTGGCGCGCGGCGAGGCCGTGAGCGGCGTGGTGGACGCGGCGCGCGGCTACTAAGAGGTGTTTCGATGGGGGGGTGCAGTGCGGCCGGGCGGTTGCTCGGTGCAATCCTGCGACAGCATGGGCTATCGCTGCGGTTGCGCCCGCCCCACCCGACCCGCATCCCGCACCCCTTCGCGCTCCGACCGTAAACACGCTCTAACACTTTTTTGATGGAACGCTAGACATGCAGCTCCCCACCCGCGTGAAGATCATCGACGTAGGCCCGCGCGACGGCCTGCAAAACGAAAAATAGCCGGTGCCGGCCCAGGTCAAGGTCGAACTGGTGCAGCGCCTGCAGGACGCGGGCCTGGCCGAGATCGAGGTCACCAGCTACGTGTCGCCCAAGTGGGTGCCGCAGATGGCCGACAACCACGAGGTCATGCAGGCCCTGCCGCGCAAGGAGGGCGTGCGCTACTCGGTGCTGACGCCCAACCTCAAGGGCTACGAGGCGGCGGTGCTGGACGCGGCCCGACGAAATCGTGGTCTTCGGCGCGGCCAGCGAGGCCTTCAGCCAGAAGAACATCAACTGCAGCATCGCCGAGAGCATCGAGCGCTTCGCGCCGGTGGTCGAGGCCGCGCTGGCCGCCGGTATCGCCGTGCGCGGGGCCATGAGCTGCACTGTGGGCTGCCCCTACGAGGGCGAAGTCGCGCCCCGAGCGTGTGGCCTACCTGGCCGGGCTGATGAAAGACATCGGCGTTGAGCGCGTGGACGTGGCCGACACCATCGGTGTGGGCACGCCGCGCAAGGTGCAGCGCGCCATCGAGGCCGCCCTCAAGCACTACGCGCTCGATAGCGTCTCCGGGCACTTCCACGACACCTACGGCCAGGCGCTGGCCAACACCCTGGCGGCGCTGGAGGTGGGGGTGTGGAACTTCCAGTCGTCCGTGGCCGGCCTGGGCGGCTGCCCGTATGCCAAGGGCGCCACCGGCAACGTGTCCACGGAAGACCTGGTCTTCATGCTGCACGGCATGGGGATCGAGACAGGCATCGACCTGGACCGGCTGGTGGACGCGGGGGTGTTCATCAGCGACTTCCTGGGGCGCAAGCCGAACTCGCGCGTCGCCACGGCGCTGCTCAACAAGCGGGCCGGATGAGCGCCATGGCCCTGGATATGCAAGCCCTGCCCGAAGGCGTGCAGCGCGTGGCCGCCGCGCTGGCCGCTGCCGGCCACCCGCACGCGCCGCGCATGCTCGACGACGCAGCGCGCACGGCGCAGCAGGCGGCCGATGCCCTCGGCATAGCGCTGGGCCAGATCGCCAAGAGCATCATCTTTCGGCGCAGGAGCGACGGCGCGGCGGTGCTGGTCATCACCTCGGGCGACCGGCGCGTGGACGAGAAGAAGGTCGATGCCCTGGTCGGCAAGACCGGCCGCGCGGACGCGGAGTTCGTCAAGGCGGCAACGGGGTTTTCCATCGGCGGCGTCTCGCCCGTGGGCCACACCAGCGCCCCGGTCACGCTGATCGACCGCGAGCTGCTGCGCTTTGACGCCATCTGGGCCGCGGCCGGACATCCGCACGGCGTGTTCCAGCTGCAGCCGCAGGATCTGGTGCGCCTCACGGGAGCGCCGCTGGCCGACGTGGTGCAGGAGCCGCACAGCGCATGAATACTATTGATTTGATAGCTGAACGCGCTTTGCAGACAAGGGCAGGGGGCCATTTTGATTGCAAATCGGCCGAAATCGTCCCCTCGCCCTGCGTGTCGGTGTGCCGCATGACGCCTGACCGCAGCCACTGCGAAGGATGCTTTCGCACCATCCCCGAGATCCGCGCCTGGTCGAACGCCAGCTCCGCGCAGCGCCGCGCCATCTGGGCCGCGCTGCTGCACCGCGCGGGCTTGCCGCTGCCCGAGGAGTTGCACCCATGAAGCACATCGATTTCTACCTGGATTTCGTCTCGCCCTACGCTTGGCTGGCCTTCGAGCGGCTGCCCCAGGAGCTGCAAGGCCTGAGCTGGCACGCCAGCTACCGGCCCGTGCTGCTGGGCGCGCTCCTGCAGCAGCACGGCAATCCCGGCCCGGCCGGCATCGCGCCCAAGCGCGACTGGACCTACCGGCATGTCGCCTGGCTGGGCCACGCGCTGGGCTGCGGGCTGGACATGCCGGCGCGCCACCCGTTCAACCCCCTGCCGCTGCTGCGGCAGGCGCTGGAATGCAGCGAGGACGGCAGCGTCAACCGCTTCGTGGCAGGCAGCGTGCTGCGCCATGTCTGGCAGGGCGGCCACGACGCGCTCGATCCCGCGCGGCTGCAGGCGCTGGCCGAGGCGCTGTCCGGGCAGCTGCGCGGCGGCGAGGACGAGCGCGCGGCGCACGCCAAGGCGCTGCTGCGCCGCAACACGGAGCAGGCCGCCGCGCGCGGCGTGTTCGGCGTGCCGGCGTTCGAGGTGGACGGACGCGTGTTCTGGGGGCTGGACGGCCTGCCCATGCTGCGGGCCTACCTGCAGGGCGATGCCTGGTTCGACGGCCCCGCCTGGGAGGCCGCGGCGCGCCTGCCCTCGGGCCTGCCGCCCGCGGGCTGAACCGCCGGCCCTCGCGGGTGGGGGGCGATCCAGGGTTTGTCCTAGCTGGGAATAACCCGGGTGCCGGCGCGCGCAAACGCAGCCGCCGGCACGCCAGGCCCCCGGAGCCGGCCTGCGCGACGGGTGTTTTTTCGCATCGAGAAACGATCCATGCGGGTTGACCCGGATCGCGTCAGTTCTGCGTCAGGCGGGCCGAAAAACAACCGCGCCCGCGTGTCAGGTTTCGGTCAGACCGCGCATCGATATTGCGAGCCCAGGCACCGCAAGAGTGTCCTGTGACGACAGCTTTCGGCGCATGTCCGCGCCTGGACTCCGAACCCCATCCCAACACCGCAGGAGACAGCCCTCATGGCTTCCACCACCGCACCGCTGGCCGCCAAGTCAGCGCCCCGGCCCATGTCGCCGGAAGAAAAAAAAGGTGATCTTCGCCTCATCGCTCGGCACCGTGTTCGAGTGGTATGACTTCTATCTGTACGGTTCGCTGGCAGCCATCATCGCCAAGCAGTTCTTCAGCGGCCTGGACGCCGGCGCGGCCTTCATCTTCGCGCTGCTGGCGTTTGCCGCGGGCTTCCTGGTGCGCCCCTTCGGCGCACTGGTGTTCGGCCGCCTGGGCGACATGATCGGGCGCAAGTACACCTTCCTGGTCACCATCCTGATCATGGGCGTGTCCACCTTCATCGTGGGCGTGCTGCCCTCGTACGCCTCGATCGGCATGGCCGCCCCGGTGATCCTGATCGCCCTGCGCATGCTGCAGGGCCTGGCCCTGGGCGGCGAGTACGGCGGCGCCGCCACCTACGTCGCCGAGCACGCGCCCAATGGCCGCCGCGGCGCCTTCACGGCCTGGATCCAGACCACCGCCACGCTGGGCCTGTTCCTGTCGCTGCTGGTCATCCTGGGCACCCGCACCATCCTGGGCGAGCCGGTGTTCAACGACTGGGGCTGGCGCATCCCGTTCCTGGTGTCCATCATGCTGCTGGCCATCTCGGTGTGGATCCGCCTGTCGCTGTCCGAGTCGCCCGCCTTCCAGAAGATGAAGGCCGAGGGCAAGGGCTCCAAGGCGCCGCTGACCGAGTCCTTCGGCCAGTGGAAGAACCTGAAGATCGTGATCCTGGCGCTGGTGGGCCTGACGGCCGGCCAGGCCGTGGTCTGGTACACGGGCCAGTTCTATGCGCTGTTCTTCCTGACCCAGCAGCTGAAGGTCGATGCGGTCACCGCCAACCTGATGATCGCTGCCGCGCTCCTGATCGGCACGCCCTTCTTCGTCGTCTTCGGCACGCTGTCGGACAAGATCGGCCGCAAGCCCATCATCATGCTGGGCTGCGTGCTGGCCGTGCTGACCTATTTCCCGGTGTTCAAGGCGCTGACCAGCGCCGCCAACCCCGACCTGGCCCACGCCCAGGCCACCGCCGGCGTGATCGTCACCGCCGACCCGGCCACCTGCTCGTTCCAGGGCAACCCGGTGGCGCGCGAGATCGACTTCAAGAGCTCGTGCGACATCGCCAAGCGCTACCTGGTGCAGAACTCGGTCAGCTATGACAACGTGGCCGGCCCCGCAGGTTCGCCCGCCGTGGTCAAGATCGGCGACAAGACCGTCACCGCGCCCACCGGCACCGTGGTCAACCACAAGTTCGACGCCGACAGCGTGACCGCGATCGCCGCCTTCAAGAAGGAAATGGCCGAAGACCTGAAGCTGGCCGGATACCCGACCAAGGCCGACCCGGCCAAGATCAACAAGCTGATGGTGCTGGTCATCCTCAGCTACCTGGTGATCCTGGTGACCATGGTCTATGGCCCGATTGCCGCCATGCTGGTGGAGCTGTTCCCGACGCGCATCCGCTACACCTCGATGAGCCTGCCGTACCACATCGGCAACGGCTGGTTCGGCGGCCTGCTGCCCACCACCTCGTTCGCCCTGGTGGCCTCGGCAGGCAACATGTACAGCGGCCTGTGGTACCCCATCGTCATCGCCGGCATGACGGCCGTGATCGGCACCCTGTTCCTGCCCGAGACCAAGGACGTGGACATCTACGCCGACGTCTGACGGCTGCCGGGCACCCTCCAGGTGCCCTCCCGGGGCCTCTGCTGCAGAGGCCCTTTTTCTTTCCCGTCCCCCGCGTTCCCATCAACTGTGGCGGCAAAACATCAGCAACCGGACAGCAACGGATTTCGGCTGTGGTGAGCCGGGGTCTTGCACCTAAAATCGCGAACCTGGATGCACAGGGTGCTTGCTGGCCGAAGACGGTTGCAAATGGTGCCTGCCTCATCTGATGGACACAATCAATCTAGGAACTCACATGCAAAAAGCCAATCGCCTGCTGCTCGCAGCCGTTGCCCTGCTGGGCACTTCCGCCGTCTTCGCCCAAAGCAGCGTGACGCTGTATGGCCGCGTGAACACCACTGTCGAGCGCCAGAAAATCGGCGACAACAACCGCACCGCCATGGAGAACAACTCCTCGCGCTTCGGTTTCAAGGGCACGGAAGACCTGGGTGGCGGCCTGAAGGCTGGCTTCCAGCTGGAAGCTGGTTTCCGCTCCGATGACGGCGCTGGTTCCTACAACGCCGCTGGCCAGCCGGTTGGCATCACCTTCGCCCGCCAGAGCGAAGTGAACCTGTCGGGCGGCTTCGGCATGGTGCGCCTGGGCCGCTTCACGCCCGAGTCGTACTACGCTACGGCCGACTACGTGAGCATGCACAACCACGACACCGGCACGTCGGCTGACGCGTTCTACGTGGACAGCGTGAGCGCCTCCAACAAGGTCGGCTACCGCACCCCCAGCTTCGGCGGCTTCACCCTCGACGCAGCCGTTGCTCTGCACGAGAAGACCACCGGCGGCAAGAACGGCTACGACCTGGCTGCCAACTACAACGCCGGCCCCCTGGCCCTGGGCGCTGGCTACAGCCAGGTTGACCACGACAAGCAGCTCGGCCTGCGCGCCCTGTACTCCATCGGCCAATTCGCCGTGGGTGGCTACTACCAGCGCGCCCGCTTCGACCTGCCCGGCACGCGCAACAGCTACCGCCTGGCTGGCATGTACACCATGGGTGCTTCCGAGTTCCACCTGAACGTGGGCCGCGCCGCCAAGTGGAGCAACGTGCCCAACTCGGCCGCCACGCAGTACACGCTGGGCTACAACTACAACCTGAGCAAGCGCACCAAGGTGTATGGCTACTACACCCGCGTGAACAACAGCGCAGGTGCCGCCTACAACGTGGGCCGCGCTGGCGACGACTTCAGCTCGCTGGCAGTGGGCGTGCGCCACAACTTCTGATGCACGGGCGGCGTAAGCTGCCTGCAATGCAAGCCTGATCCAATACGCCTCAGGCTTGCAGGCATCCACCCAAAGGCCTCACACGTACGTGTGAGGCCTTTTTCGTGGGCGCTGCGATCCTGGTCGAAACAAGCAACGAAGCATTCTTCAGGAGATCAGCATGTGGAAATTGGTAGTGGGTTTCGTGGTGTTCGCAGCCATCGCCCTGTTCGTCATCATGAAGGCCGGGGACCAGGTGGACATGAGCGGGGAAAAGCACGGCGTGGACGCGGTCCATGCGCCGTCCGAGCCGGCCGCACCGCAGCCCGGGGCCAGTGCCGCGTCCCATTGAACCCGCGCGCCCGGCGCCCAGGCCAGGGCCCGAAACCCAACCCCGCAAAGGATGACCTGCGCGGGGTTTTTTGCCTTTGGGAAGCCCGGGTGCGCGGCGCCGGCTGGCCTGCTGGCGCGCCGCCGGCCCGCAGGTTCTCCCGGGCCCCAATGTTGTGCTGGAATTTCCGCCTCACGCCCCACAACTGCCCCCATGACCCACGGCCTCATCCGCATCCAAGGCGCCCGCCAGCACAACCTCAAGAACCTCGACATCGACCTGCGCACGGGTGAGCTCACCGTGGTCACCGGCGTCAGTGGATCGGGCAAGTCCAGCCTGGTCTTCGACACGCTGTACGCCGAGGGCCAGCGGCGCTACGTCGAGACTTTCAGCGCCTACGCGCGCCAGTTCCTCGATCGCATGGACAAGCCGGCGGTGGACAGGATTGAGGGCGTGCCGCCGGCGATCGCCATCGACCAGACCAACCCGGTGCGCAGTTCGCGCTCCACCGTCGGCACGATGACCGAGCTGAACGACCACCTGAAGCTGCTGTTCGCACGTGCCGGCCAGCTGTTCGACCGGCAGACCGCCCAGCTGGTGCGCCACGACACACCGGACAGCATCTACGCCGAGCTGCTGGCCCGCTCGGCCAGCGCGGGCGATCCGCGCCTGGTGCTTACCTTCGCGGTCGAGCTGCCGGGCAATACCAGCGCCGACGAGGTGCAGCAGTGGTTGTCCGCGAGCGGCTACACCCGCGTGCAGGCCGAGCGCGACGTGGCCACGCCCACTGGCCCGAAAAAGCTGCTGGACGTGGTGGCCGACCGTTTCCGCATCCAGGGTGCCGAGCGTGCCCGGGCGCTGGAAGCCATCGAGAGCGCGCTGCACCGCGGCGGCGGCCGCATGACGGTCCATGCGCTGGCAGACGCAGAAGGCAGCGAGCCACAGATCTGGAAATTCTCCACAGGGCTGCACTGCCCCGAGAGCGACCTGCGCTACGCCGAGCCCATCCCTTCCATGTTCAGCTTCAACTCGCCCGCCGGCGCGTGCGAGACCTGCCGCGGCTTTGGCCGCGTGATTGGCGTGGACTGGGGCCTGGTGGTGCCCGATGAGCGCCTCACCCTGCGCGCCGGCGCCATCAAGACCTTGCAGACGCCGGCGTGGAAGGAGAACCAGGACGATCTGCTGCGCCACGCCGAGGCCGCAGGCATCCCGCGCGACACGCCCTGGTACAAGCTGACCGAGGAGCAAAAGCGCTGGGTCATCGAAGGCGCGCCCGGCTTCAAAAAAGGCAACTGGAGCCGTCAGTGGTATGGCGTGCGGCGCTTCTTCGAGTACCTGGAGAGCAAGGCCTACAAGATGCACATCCGGGTGCTCTTATCCAAGTACCGCAGCTACACCCAGTGCCCGACCTGCGCCGGCGCGCGCCTGAAGGCTGACAGTCTGCTGTGGCGCGTGGGCGGCAAGGACGACGCCGATGCCGTGCTGGCTCCCGCCGACCGCTTCCTGCCCCGGGGCGTGGACTGGACGCGGGCGCAGCTCGAAGCCCTGCCGGGGCTGTGCCTGCACGACCTGATGCTGCTGCCCATCGAGCGGCTGCGGCGGTTTTTTGCGCTGGTGGGCGCCTCCCCTGCTCCCTCCCCCTCTGGGGGAGGGCTGGGGCGGGGGCCAGCCGTGGCCGGCCCAACCACCAACATGGCCATGCCAGCCAGCCCCCACCCCCACCCTCTCCCAGAGGGAGAGGGGGCAAGAAAGGAAGACAGCGCCGACGCCCAGGCGCTGCACCTGATCCTGGAGGAAATCCAGGCTCGGCTGCGCTACCTGACCGATGCCGGCATCGGCTACCTGACGCTGGACCGCCAGAGCCGCACCCTGTCGGGCGGCGAGGTGCAGCGCATCAACCTGACCACGGCGCTGGGCACCTCGCTGGTCAACACGCTGTTCGTGCTGGACGAGCCCAGCATCGGCCTGCACCCGCGCGACATGCACCGCATCACCGAGGCCATGCTGCGCCTGCGTGACGCCGGCAACACCCTGGTGGTGGTCGAGCACGACCCCGCCGTCATGCTGGCGGCCGACAGGGTATTGGACTTCGGCCCCGGCCCGGGCGAGCAGGGCGGGCGCATCGTCTTCGACGGCCCGGTGGACGCGCTGCGCCGCGCCGACACGCTCACCGGCCAGTACCTGGGCGGTCGCCGCCAGGTCAGCGCCGGCCTGAAACGCCTGGTCACCGAGGCCACGCCGCGCCTGATCCTGGAGGGCGCGCGCGAGCACAACCTGAAGAACATCACGGTGGACTTTCCGCTGCAGCGCCTGGTCAGCGTCACGGGCGTGTCCGGATCGGGCAAGTCCACGCTGATCCAGGACGTGCTGGCGCCGGCGCTGATGCGCCATTTCGGCCGCGCCACCGAGACGCCCGGCGCCCATGACCGCCTGCTGGGCGCGGACCACCTGGCGGACGTGGTGTTCGTCGACCAGTCGCCCATCGGCAAGACGGCGCGCTCCAACCCGGTGAGCTACGTGGGCGCATGGGACGCCATCCGCGAGATCTTCGCCACCGCCCCGCTGTCGCGCGAGCGTGGCTACACCGCGCCGAAGTTCAGCTTCAACTCCGGCGACGGGCGCTGCCCGACCTGTGGCGGCTCGGGCTTCGAGCACGTGGAGATGCAGTTCCTGTCGGACGTGTACCTGCGCTGCCCGGACTGCGACGGCACGCGCTACCGGCCCGAAGTGCTGGAAGTGCGCATCGAGCGCGGCGGCCGGCAACTGAACGTCGCCGACGTGCTGGAGCTCACCGTGGCCGAGGCCGCGCAGTGCTTTGCCGGCGACCGCGAGGTGGTGCGCGCCCTCACGCCTATCGTGGATGTGGGGCTGGAATACGTGCGCCTGGGCCAGCCGGTGCCGACACTGTCCGGCGGCGAAGCCCAGCGCCTGAAGCTCGCCGGCTTCCTGGCCGAGGCGGCGCGCAGCCAGTCGAAATCGCGCCAGGCGCTCGCGAAGAAGGGCACGCTGTTCCTGTTCGACGAGCCCACCACCGGCCTGCATTTCGACGACATCGCCAAGCTGATGCGCGCGCTGAGGAAGCTGCTGGACGCCGGTCACTCGCTGATCCTGATCGAGCACAACCTGGACGTGATCCGGGCCAGCGACTGGGTCATCGACCTGGGGCCGGAGGCGGGGGACAAAGGCGGCGAACTGGTCGCCGAGGGGCCGCCCGAGGAGTTGCGCCAGCACCCCACGTCGCATACCGCCGCCGCGCTGCGCGAGTACGAACAGGCGCTGGGCGTGGGCACGCACGCCGCGCACGACGGCGCGCTGCCCTCTTACTCCCTCTCCCGCGTGCGGGAGAGGGCGGGGGTGAGGGCGTTCGACATGGGCGCTGCCGTGCCAGCCGGCCCCCACCCCAACCCTCCCCCAGAGGGGGAGGGAGCAACAGCCGGGGAGGGGGCCATCGAAATCGTCAACGCCCGCGAGCACAACCTCAAGGGCCTGAGCGTGGCCATCCCGCGCGGGCAGTTCAACGTCATCACCGGCGTCTCCGGCTCGGGCAAGTCCACCCTGGCCTTCGACATCCTGTTCAACGAAGGCCAACGCCGCTACCTGGAAAGCCTGAACGCCTACGCCCGCTCCATCGTGCAGCCAGCGGGACGCCCCGAGGTGGACGCCGTCTACGGCATCCCGCCCACCGTAGCCATCGAGCAGCGCCTGTCGCGCGGCGGGCGCAAAAGCACCGTGGGCACCACCACCGAGGTCTGGCACTACCTGCGCCTGCTGTACGTCAAGCTGGGCGTGCAGCACTGCATCCACGACGGCGCGCCGGTGCAGCCGCAGACCATGGAGAGCATCGCCGCGCAGCTGCTCACGCAGTTCCGCGGCCAGTGCATCGGGCTGATGGCGCCGCTGGTCATGAACCGCAAGGGCGTCTATACCGAACTGGCCGACTGGGCGCGCCCGCGCGGCTACACGCATTTGCGCGTGGATGGCGAGTTCCTGCCCACGGCGGGCTTTCCGCGCCTGGACCGCTTCAAGGAGCACACGGTGGAGCTGCCCGTGGCCAGCGTGCGCGTCGATGCCGCCCATGAGGACGAGCTGCGCACGCACCTGGCCAAGGCGCTGGAGCTGGGCAAGGGCCAGGTGCACGTGCTGGCCGGCATCGAGGGGCTGGAGGCGGCGCTGGCGGGTGGCCTGCCCACGGCCGGCATCGGCCGCGTGGCGGCGTTTTCCACCAAGCGCGCCTGCCCGGTCTGCGCCACCAGCTACGCCGAGCTGGACCCGCGTCTGTTCTCGTACAACAGCAAGCACGGCTGGTGCCCCGACTGCGTGGGCACGGGCGTGCAACTCACGCGCGAGCAGCGCGCCGTGCTGGACGACTCCGCCCCGGCGGACAAGAGCCAGGGCCGCGAGCAGACCTTTGCCGAGCCTGAAGTCGAGGACCTGGCCGGCCATGCCTGCCCCACTTGCGAGGGCACGCGGCTGAACCCGGTGGCGCGCGCCGTGCTGTTCGCCGGCACCAGCATCACCGGCGTGGCGCGGCTGTCGGTGCATCAGGTGCGGGCGTGGATCGACGCGCTGCAGCTGTCCGGCCGCGAGCAGGAGATTGCGCGCGATTTGATCCCCGAGATCAAGAGCCGGCTGGACTTTTTGCAGGAAGTCGGCCTGTCCTACCTGACGCTGGACCGCGGCGCGCCCACGCTGTCGGGCGGCGAGGCGCAGCGCATCCGCCTGGCGGCGCAGCTGGGCAGCAACCTACAGGGGGTGTGCTACGTGCTGGACGAGCCCACCATCGGGCTGCACGCGCGCGACAACGGCATCCTGCTCAATGCGCTGAAGCAGCTGGGCGACAAGGGCAACACGCTGGTGGTGGTCGAGCACGACGAGGACACCATTCGCCGGGCCGACCACATCATCGACATCGGCCCCAGCGCCGGCAAGCGCGGCGGGCGGCTGGTGGCCCAGGGCAGCGTGGCCGACATCGAGGCCGCGCCCGATTCGCAGACCGGCCGCTACCTGCTGCACGCCATGCGCCACCCCCAGCAGCCGCGCCGCCCGGTCTTGCCTGGGCGAGCCCCCGGCGATGGCGCAAGCTCTGAAAGCGCCCCGGTCTTGCTCCCTCTCCCTCTGGGAGAGGGCGGGGGGGGTGAGGGCCAGCTCGCTATGCAAACCATAGCTGCAGGCGCAATAAACACGCCGACAAAGGGCCAAAAACGCTCAAAATCGGCGAAAAAGCAGGCGCTCGAGGCTGCCAGCCCGGTGGCAGCCGCGAGCGACCCTCTCCCAGAGGGAGAGGGAGAAAAACCGCTGTGGCTCACGGTGCAGGGCGCGTTTTTGCACAACCTCCAGCACGTCACCGCGCGCGTTCCGCTCAAGCGCCTGGTAGCCGTCACCGGCGTGTCCGGCTCGGGCAAATCCACCCTGGCGCGCGACGTGCTGCTGGCCAACGTAGCGGCGTGGGTCGGCCAGCGCCAGACCAAGGCCGGCCGCGAGGCCATGGACGCCGGCCACGCGCCGCCCCTGGTCGGCTGCACCGGCCTGTCGGGCTTCGAGACCATAGACCGCGTGCTGGAGGTGGACCAGACGCCCATCGGCAAGACGCCGCGCTCCTGCCCCGCCACCTACATCGGCTTCTGGGACACGGTGCGCAAGCTTTTTTCCGAGACGCTGGAAGCCAGGGCGCGCGGCTACGGCCCGGGGCGCTTTTCCTTCAACACCGGCGCCGGCCGCTGCCCTGGGTGCGAAGGCCAGGGCGTGCGCACCATCGAGATGGCCTTCCTGCCCGACGTAAAGGTGCCCTGCGAGGTCTGCCACGGCGCGCGCTTCAACCCCGAGACGCTGGCCGTGACCTGGCGCGGCAAGAGCATCGGCGACGTGCTGCAGATGGAGGTGGACGAAGCGGTGGAGTTCTTCGCCAGCATGCCGGCCATCGCGCACCCGCTGCAATTGCTGAAGGACGTGGGCCTGGGCTACCTGACGCTGGGCCAGCCCTCGCCCACGCTGTCGGGCGGCGAGGCGCAGCGCATCAAGCTGGTGACCGAGCTGACCAAGGTACGCGACGAGGTCGGCCGCCGTGGCCAGAAGGCGCCGCACACCCTGTACGTGCTGGACGAGCCCACCGTGGGCCTGCACATGGCCGACGTGCACCGCCTGATCGCCGTGCTGCACCGGCTGGTGAACGCCGGCCACAGCGTGCTGGTCATCGAGCACGACCTGGACGTGATCGCCGAGGCCGACTGGATCATCGACCTGGGGCCCGAGGGCGGCTCGGGCGGCGGCCAGATAGTGGCAGCCGCCACGCCCGAGGACGTGGTGCGCGCCGGCACGCACACCGGCGTGGCGCTGGCGCCGGTGCTGGCGCGATGACGCCGCAGTCCTACAAACGCTGCGGAACGCCGCCCACACCGCGGCCGAGGTGCGTTTTCTAGGATTTGCCCGTCCATTTCCTGAGCAGATACCCCTCGCCCCTTCAACGGGGTTTGCCCCGGCCGCCTCACCGCAGCCGGGGCTTTTTATTGGGCGATGGGACAATCCGGCCATGACGCAAACCGCCCCCGCCGACACCCTGACCCTCACCCGCCCCGACGACTGGCACCTGCACGTGCGCGACGGCGCGCCGCTGCACACCGTCGTGCCGCACACCGCCGTGCAGTTCGGCCGCGCCATCATCATGCCCAACCTGCGCCCGCCGGTGACGAGCACCGGGCAGGCCCTGGCGTACAAGGAGCGCATCCTCGCCGCGGTGCCGCAGGGCATGCAGTTCGAGCCCCTGATGACGCTGTACCTGACGGACAACCTGCCGCAGGACGAGATCGCGCGGGCACGCGCCGCCGGCGTGGTCGCCGCCAAGCTCTACCCGGCGGGCGCCACCACCAACAGCGACGCCGGCGTGACCGACCTGCGCAAGATCTACCCCGTGCTGGAGGCCATGCAGAAGGCCGGCATGCTGCTGCTGGTGCACGGCGAGGTGACCAGCCCCGACATCGACCTGTTCGACCGCGAGGCGATGTTCATCGAGCAGCAGCTGATCCCGCTGCGCCGCGACTTCCCCGAACTCAAGATCGTCTTCGAGCACATCACGACCCGCGAGGCGGCGCAGTACGTCAGCGAAGCCGGGCCCCACACCGGCGCCACCATCACCGCCCACCACCTGCTCTACAACCGCAACGCCATCTTCACCGGCGGCATCCGCCCGCACTACTACTGCCTGCCGGTGCTGAAGCGCGAGACGCACCGCCAGGCGCTGGTGCAGGCGGCCACCAGCGGGTCGGCCCAATTCTTCCTGGGCACCGACAGCGCTCCCCACCCGGCCCACCTGAAGGAGCACGCCAGCGGCTGCGCCGGCTGCTACACCGCGCACGCCGCCATCGAGCTGTACGCCGAAGCCTTCGACGCCGCTGGTGCGCTGGACAAGCTGGAGGGCTTCGCCAGCTTCCACGGCGCCGACTTCTACGGCCTGCCGCGCAACCAGGGCACCATCACCCTGCGCCGCGAGCAGTGGACGGCGCCCGAGAGCTACCCCTTCGGCGAGGCCGAGCTGAAGCCCCTGCGCGGCGGCGAAGCGCTGGCGTGGCGCGTGACCGGATGATGCCGGCGGAGCCTGCGTCGCCATGTCGGCCGGTGGGCGCCATGGCCGTCTTCATCGATGCCGACAACCTCAGTGATCCGACAGCGCTTGATCACGTGCTGATCGATTTGCGCAAGCGAGCTGACCGTGTGCTCTACAAGCGCGCCTATGGCCGTGCGGAGAGCCTGAAAGCGATCGAGTCCGTACTGTGGCGTCACGGCGTACGCCCGGTGGCCAACATGATCGTCAATAAGGTGACTACCGACAGTGCCTTGGTGATTGATGCGGTAGAGGCGGTATGCAGCAGCAAAATTGACGCAGTGGCGATCTGCTCCGGAGACGCCGATTTCGTTCCACTGGCCACTTGGCTACGCGAGAAGGGCTGCCAAGTGTGGTGCTTCAGCCTGGCTGACCGGATTTTTGCCAACCCCGGCAGTTTCTATGATGATGTCGTGTTGATGGAGCTGGTGGACCCTGCAGCGGACCAGTCCTTCCTGGCGAAGGACGGATGCGCGGCCGAGACGACGGAGTGGTGTCTAAACCGGGGCCTGTCGCCGGATTCGCCCCGCCAAGCGGGACGCCAGACGACGCGGTGCGACGCCGTGCTCCAGGCCTTTCCGGGACTGCTCACGGGGCAGCCGCAGCAGCTCAACCAGGTAGTCACAGCTATGCGCCATCAGGGTGTGATCGGCAAAACGACCAAGGTCGTGAGCTGGTTTCAGGCTCACTGCCCACGCGCATTCCATCTATTTCCGCAGCAGGCGCCCAACCGGATCGTGCACGGTCGGTTTTCTTCGAAGGAGCCAACGGTGCAGTTTGTGCGGACGCAGCTCGATGGCTCGGTGATGAACCGGTTGCTGCAGGCTGTGCGGCTTGCGCAGAGGGCAGGATGGTTGGTCCAGCGTGGGCGCGGTACGGATACAGCTGGGCAGCAAGGCCGAGTTCGATCGCGCGCCTATGGATGCAAAACGCTGACGCAGCTGCTGTCGGCTGCATACGCGTTCGAGCTGCGTGCAGCGGGCACGCCCAGGTAGCGGTACGCTGCCTGCGCCCGACGGCTTGAGCTGAGCCGAGGAGGAGGGAGCGCCCTCCCGTGCTTTCCATCGACTGGCAGCGTCCCTGGTTCACGCCTTACTGCGCCGAACTGGGCCACCGCGCCGAGCAGCGTGTGGGTCGGGGCGCCAGCGTGGCCCAGGCGCTCAATGAGTTGGTCGGGCACGGCCGTGCGCCTGATCCCGGGCGTGCGCTTCGTCAGCCAGCATGCGCTGCCCGCCGGGTATGCCCTACGAGCAGTTCATCTTCGAGCAGCAGCGCGTGCCCACGCGCGACAACCTGCACGACTTCTTCAACGGCCTGATCTGGCTGCACTGGGCGCAGGCCAAGCGCCGGCTCAACGCCTGGCAGGCGGGGGCCATCGCCAGGGACGGCACCGGTGCCACGCGCGGGCCGCTGCGCGACGCCATCACCGTGCTGGACGAAAACGGCGCCGTGCTGTGCGCGCCGCCCGCGCTGGCCGGGGCGCTGGCCGCGCGCCAGTGGCAGCGCGCGTTTGTCGAGCTGCGCCCGCTGTGGCAGCAGGCGCAGCTGCTGCTGTTCGGCCATGCGCTGCTGGAAAAGCTGGTTTTCCCGAGGAAATCCATCACAGCCCACGTCCTGCAAGCGCCTGTAGCTATCAACGGCATAGCAGACGCCGACTGCTGGCTGGCCGTCCGGCTGGGCGCACAAACCCTGGCCGCGAAGCCCTTCAGCCCCGTGCCGGTGCTGGGGGTGCCGGGGTGGTGGGCTGGCAATGAACGGCCGGGCTTCTATGAGGACCCGCTGGTCTTTCGCCCGTTGCGCGGCCTACCGGGTGGTCAGTGAACCTGGCTGCTGATGCAGCCAGCCCCCGCAAAGGCAGCCCGCCCGCCGAATTCGCCCTGCGGCAGGGGCTGCACGAAGCGGAGGGGTCGTTTTTCTCGCATGACACGCTCCAGGACTCGCCCGATGGCATGCCCAGCTTCGTCGGCATCGCTGCCCCCGGCGCGCATTCATTGCCAGTCGCGCGCAAGCCGGGCGGACTCGGGGTGTACCGAGCCATGGCTCACCAGCCGCACTTCCAGCCCCGCGTTTTCCACCAGCCGCAGCGCACGCACGACGGCATCGGTGATCCAGGCATCTTCGTTGCCGAACGCGCCGCCGCCCAGCCGGGTGAGCAGCACCACCGGCGAGCGCCCGGCTGCCGCGCGCTCTGCGGCGGCAAGCAGCGTCGCTTCATACGCCGCTTCGAGCACCAGCCGGGCGAGGGGCTGCCAGGCTGCAGCCGGCTGGCGGCTGTACCCCACCGCCAGGGCCGAGCAGTAGGCCTGGGCGACCCGGGGCCGGGCGGCCGCTGCGGCGTCGGTCACTTCGACGTCGTGGTGCAGGCCGATGCGCAGTGCGGCGCGCAGGGCATCGATCTCCTGCGGGCTGGCGCGGCGCAGTGCAGCGTTGATGGCTTGCAGCTGGGCGGCCGACGCCTCGCAATAGCCGTTCGTCATGGTCCAGAGGGCACGCGCCGGGCAGCCGGCAAGCTCCGCCAGGCCCTGGCCGACGCCGGCCAGGTTGTCGATCTGGCGCTCGGCGGTCTGTCCGGGGAGATGCCCCACGGGGACGAAGAAGTTCCGGTAGATCGTCCCGACCCCTGCAGCGATCGCGCAGGCCGGCCCCTGGGTGTGGTCATGCGCGTAGTGGGTCACGCCGGCCTCGGGCGGCACCTGCGGGCCGACCATTTCCAGGCAGTTGAACTGGCTTGCCACCTGGAAGAGTGCGTCGGCAAACCCGGCCTGCCGGTGCAGGGCGCGCACGTCGGCCACGAGGCTGCGCACCGTCATTCGCGCCCCTGGTCCGGCAGGAGTGCGCCGGCGCAGGTCTCCCAGCGCCGGCGTCTCGAACCTCCCCGACGGCGCCTATCGACGCTCCGTCGGCCAGCCGGATGATCCTGTCCCCGGCGACGGCAAGCCGTTGCCGGGTGTCGGCGTAGCTGGACTCCTTGAAGCCGGTGATTTTCTCGAACCAGTCGTGTTCGCAGCTCGGCACGTCGCCCCTCCTGCAGGCCATGTGGAATGGAGGGCCCGTCCGTGAGGATTATGGTGGCGCGCCGGACAGGGGCCGCGCCGGTTGCGCGGGTGCCGCCGCCGCCCCGGCCGCCAGGCCCTGCAATCCGCTGCCGGTTCTGGGTGTACCCGGGCGGGATGGCGGCAATGCAGCCCCTTGCTTTTATGATGGCCCGCTCGTTTTGCGACCGCTGCGCGTGGCTTGAACCGGCCGGCGCGCGCCCCACCTGGGCCGGGTGCGCCGGCATTCTGCCCGGCGCGGTTTTCCTCCTTCGCGGACTCTTTGCCTTTTTATGAAACGCATCGCTCTTTTCCTGCTGACCAACGTCGCCGTGGTGGTGGTGCTGGGCATCGTCGCCAGCCTGCTGGGCGTGAACCGCTACCTGACGGCCAATGGCATGAACTTCGGCGCGCTGCTGGGGTTCGCCTTCGTCATGGGCTTTGGCGGCGCCATCATCTCGCTGCTGATGAGCAAGCCGATTGCCAAGATGAGCATGGGCGTCACGATCATCAATTCGCCGCGCAACCAGGACGAGGCCTGGATCGTCGAGACCGTGCGCGGCTTCGCCGAGCGCGCCGGCATCCAGATGCCCGAGGTCGGCATCTACGAGGGCGAGGCCAATGCCTTTGCCACCGGCGCCTTCAAGAATTCGGCCCTGGTGGCGGTGTCCACGGGCCTGCTGCAGGGCATGACGCGCGAGGAGGTCGAGGCGGTGATCGGCCACGAGGTGGCGCACGTGGCCAACGGCGACATGGTGACCATGGCGCTGATCCAGGGCGTGATGAACACCTTCGTGGTGTTCCTGTCGCGCGCCATCGGCTACGCGGTGGACAGCTTCCTGAACCGCAACAACGACAACCGCTCGGGCCCCGGCATCGGCTACATGGTCACCACCATCGTGCTGGACATCCTGCTGGGCTTCCTCGCGGCCATCATCGTCGCCTGGTTTTCGCGCCAGCGCGAGTTCCGCGCCGATGCCGGCGCCGCGCAGCTCATGGGCCGCAAGCAGCCCATGATCAACGCGCTGCACCGCCTGGGCGGCATGGTGCCGGGCGAGATGCCCAAGAGCCTGCAGGCCATGGGCATCACGGGCGACCTGGGCAAGCTGTTTTCCTCGCACCCGCCCATCGAGGAGCGGGTGGCGGCGCTGCAGGCGCGCCAGGGCGTTTGAAGGCGTTGCATGCTCGCCAAGCTGCAGGGCTTGCAGCCTGAACTTGCCGCCCTGTGCCGGCGCTATCGCGTGCTGCGCCTGGATGTGTTCGGCTCGGCTGCCACGGGCCGCTCGCGCGAGGACAGCGACATCGATCTGCTGGTCGAATTCGAGCCGATGAGCGAGGGCTATGCCGACGCCTATTTCGGCCTGCTGGATGCCTTGCAAGCCCTGCTGCGCAAACCCGTTGATCTGGTGGTGGCTGGTGCCATCCGCAACCCCTATTTCCGGCAGTCCGTCGAAGCCAGCCGCAGGCCGCTGTATGCAGCTTGACCGCGCCAAGTACCTCTACGACATCCGGCACGCCGGCGACCTGCTGGCTGAGTTCGTGCAGGGCCGGACCTGGCAGGACTACGAGGCCAATGCCATGGTCCGCGCCGCGGTGGAGCGTCAGTTCGAAATCATCGGCGAAGCGATGGCACAGCTGGCCAAGCGCGATACCGAGCTGGTGGAACGCATCAGCGAATACCGCAACGTCATTGCCTTTCGCAATGTGCTGATCCACGGCTGCGCCGAGGTGGACGACAGGCTGGTGTGGGACGTGGTGCAGACCCGCCTGCCGCTACTGCGCCAGCAGATCGGCGAGTTGCTGCGGGCCGGTTGAAGACGCGCGCTCCTCGCAACGGCGGACGCTAGCCCGCCGCCGGCACCACACCCTGCCCCGCCTTGTCCAGCAAAAATTCGATGCAGGTGCGCACCGCCCGCGTCTGGTGCCGGTGCGGCAGGTACAGCAGGTACAGCTGCGTGCCGAAGATGCTCAATCGGTAATCCTGCAGCGTGACCAGCACCTCGCCGCTGGCCACCTCCTGCTGCACCACGTAGTCGGGCACCAGGCCCACGCCCAGGCCGGCCAGGATGCCCTGGCGCAGGAAGGGGAAGTGCTCGGAGATCAGCGTCGGCTCCAGCATCACCTCCTGGCGCTCGTCGCCCTGGTAGGCCGACAGGCGCAGCTGCCGCCCGATCACCCCGGCGGTGATGACCGGGCTGGCGCGCAGCTCGTGCAGCGTGGCGGGCAGGCCGTGCTCGGCCGCCCAGGCGCGCGAGGCGCAGGCGATGTAGCGCATCTCGCCCAGGCTGCGCGCCACCACCGACAGCGGCGGCTCGGAGATCACGCGCACGGCGATGTCCACCTCGTCGCGCAGGTGGTCGGCGCGGTTCTCGAACAGCACGTCCAGCACGATGCCGGGGTACAGGCGCTTGAATTCGATCAGCCAGTCGCTCATGACCATCTGCCCGTAGCCGCTGGGCACGCTGATGCCCACGCGGCCTTGCAGGCCCTGGCCCAGGTCGGCGATGGTCTCGCGCGCGGCGGCCATCTCGTTGTGGATGGCACGGCCGTGCTCGTACAGGCGCAAGCCCACTTCGGTGGGCTCCGCGCGGCGCGTGGTGCGGCGAATCAGCTGCGCGCCGACGGATTTTTCCAGTTGCGTCAGGTGATAGCTGACGTTGGCGCGCGTCATGCGCAGCTTGCGTGCGGCCTGGCTCAGGTTGCCGCTGTCGATGATCTCGACCAGCAGCGTCAGCGATTGCAAATCCATGGGCTTGTGGGCTGATTGTCAAATTGCGTTTGACGGATTGTCAATGGGTCATGCCATTGTCAAGAACGGTTGTCGCTTCCAGAATGGCGCCAGCCATTTTTGATTGACAAGGACACCGCGCATGCCCGCCTCTTCGCCCGATTCCGTCGTCCAGACTTCGCTCCACGGCCCCGTGCTGGTGGTGCGCATCGACAACCCTCCCGTCAACGCCCTGGGTCAGGCCGTGCGTGCCGGCCTGCTGGCCGCCGTCGAGCGGGCGGAGAGCGACGATGCCGTTCGCGCCGTGCTGCTGGTGGGTGCTGGCCGCGCCTTCATCGCCGGCGCCGACATCCGCGAGTTCGGCAAGCCGCCGCAGCCGCCGTCGCTGCCCGAAACCATCAATCGCATGGAGCAGCTGGACAAGCCGGTCATCGCCGCCATCCACGGCCCGGCGCTGGGCGGCGGGCTGGAAGTGGCCATGGCCGCGCACTACCGCCTGGCACTGCCCGCTGCCAAGCTGGGCCTGCCCGAGGTGAACCTAGGGCTGCTGCCCGGCGCCGGCGGCACGCAGCGCTCGCCACGCCTGATGGGCGCCGTGGCCGCGGCCGAGCTGATGCTCTCGGGCAAGCACCTGTCTGCCAAAGCCGCGCAGGCCGCTGGCCTGGTGGACAAGCTGGCCGAGGGCGATGACCCCACGGCTGCCGGCCTGGCGTATGCCGAGGAGCTGCTGGCGCAAGGCGCCGGCGCGCGCCGCACCCGCGACCTGCCCATTCCCGACGCGGCCACCGCGCCGACGCAGCTGGACCAGCTCGCCGCCGACACCGCCAAGAAGACGCGCGGCCTGTTCTCGCCCGCCAAAATCATCGAGTGCGTGCGCGCGGCGCTGGAGCTGCCCTTCGAGCAAGGCCTCAAGCGCGAGCGCGAACTGTTCATGGAGTGCCTGAACAGCCCGCAGCGCGCCGGCCTGGTGCACGCCTTCTTCGCCGAGCGCGAGACGGCCAAGATCCCCGAGGCCCGCGCCGCCTCGCCGCGCCCCCTGGCCCAGCTGGCCATCATCGGCGGCGGCACCATGGGCGCCGGCATCACCGTGTCGGCGCTGGACGCCGGCCTGTCGGTGACCATGATCGAGCGCGATGCCGAGTCCATCGCCCGCGGCCAGGCCAACGTGGAGAAGGTCTATGACGGCCTGATCGCCAAGGGCCGCATGAAGCCCGAGGCCAAGGCCGACGTCATGGCGCGCTATTGCGCGAGCACTTCGTACGACGACATCAAGGACGTCGACCTGGTCATCGAGGCCGTGTTCGAGGACATCGAAGTCAAGAAGGCCGTGTTCCGCGAGCTCGACCGCGTGTGCAAGAGCGGCTGCGTGCTGGCCACCAACACCTCCTACCTGGACATCGACGCCATCGCCGCCGTCACCCAGCGCCCGCAGGACGTGATCGGCCTGCATTTCTTCAGCCCAGCCAACATCATGAAGCTGCTGGAGATCGTGGTCGCCGCCAAGACCGCGCCCGATGTGGTGGCCACCGCCTTCGAGCTGGCCCGGCGCATGAAGAAAGTGCCGGTGCGCGCCGGCGTGTGCGACGGCTTCATCGGCAACCGCATCCTGGCCGTGTACCGCGAAGCCGCCAACCACGTGCTGGAAGACGGCGCCAGCCCCTACGAGATTGATGCCGCAGTGCGCGGCTTTGGCTACCCCATGGGGCCGTTCCAGGTGTCGGACCTGGCCGGTGGCGACATCGGCTGGGCCACGCGCAAGCGCAAGGCCGCCACGCGCGACCCCGAGGCCCGCTACGTCGAAGTGGCCGACCGCATCGCCGAGCGCGGCTGGTTCGGCCAGAAGACCGGGCGCGGCTGGTACCTGTATCCGCAGGGCGCGCGCACGGGCCAGGAAGACCCCGAGGTGCTGGCCATCGTCGATGCCGAGCGCAAGAAGAAGGGCATTACCCCGCGCAGCTTCACGCACGAGGAAATCATGCGCCGCTACATGGCCGCCATGGTCAACGAGGGCGCGCGCGTGCTGGAGGAAGGCATCGCCCTGCGCCCGCTGGACATCGACGTCACCTTCCTGTTCGGCTACGGCTTTCCGCGCTGGCGCGGCGGGCCGATGAAGTGGGCCGACATGCAGGGCCTGCCCAAGGTACTGGCCGACATTCGCGAGTTCGCCAAGGAGGATGCGCAGTTCTGGCAGCCCGCGCCGCTATTGGAAAAACTGGTCGCCGAAGGCCGTGATTTCGAGAGCCTGAACCGCCCCGCCTGACCGTTCCCACTCCCTCCCCCTCTGGGGGAGGGCTGGGGTGGGGGCCAGCGACGGTGGCCGCTTCACGCGGCGCGCCACAACCAGCCGGCCCCCATCCCAGCCTTCCCCCAGAGGGGGAAGGAGCAAGAAAAAAGCCTCTATTCGGCGTCAGTCAAGCGTCAATAGCTATCAATTTTGAAGTAACCAACCACCACGAAGGTTCCCCCATGCGCGAAGCCGTCATCGTCTCCACCGCCCGCACACCGCTGACCAAGGCGCACCGCGGCGAATTCAACGCCACGCCTGGCCCCGAGCTGGGCGCCTTCGCCGTGCGCGCCGCCGTCGAGCGCTCGGGCGTCGATCCCAACCTGATCGAAGACCTGATCTGGGGCTGCGGCTACCCCGAGGGCACCACCGGCCGCAACATCGGCCGCCAGACTGCCCTGCGCGCGGGGCTGCCGGTAACGGTGGGCGGCTGCGTGGTCAATCGCTTTTGCTCCTCCGGCCTGCAGGCGATTGCCATCGCCGCTGGCCGCGTGGTGCTGGAGGGCGTGCCTGCGATGATCGCCGGTGGCGTCGAAAGCATCTCGCTGATGAACCCGGCTGGCCGCAGCGGCGCCGCGCACCTGGACCCCTGGCTGGTCGAGCACAAGCCCGAGCTGTTCATGGAGATGATCGACACCGCCGACGTGGTGGCGCAGCGCTACGGCATCTCGCGCGAGGACCAGGACGCCTTTGCCCTGCAAAGCCAGCAGCGCACGGCCGCTGCGCAGCAGTCGGGCGTGTTCGACAACGAGATCGTCCACTGCACCACGCGCATGGCGGAGAAAAACAAGGAAACCGGCGAGGTCACCTACCGCGAAGCCGTGGCGACCATGGACAACTGCAACCGCCCCTCCACCACCCTGGAGGGCCTGGCCAAGCTGGAGCCGGTCAAGGGCCTGGCTAAGTTCGTCACCGCCGGCAACGCCTCGCAGCTGTCCGACGGCGCGGCGGCCTGCGTGGTCATGGAGGCCAGGGAGGCCGAGCGCCTGGGCCTGTCGCCCCTGGGCGCCTTCCGCGGCTTTGCCATCGCTGGCTGTGAGCCCGACGAGATGGGCATCGGCCCGGTGTTCGCCGTGCCGCGCCTGCTGGAGCGCGCGGGCCTGAAGGTGCAGGACATCGACCTGTGGGAGCTCAATGAAGCCTTCGCCTCGCAAGCCCTGTACTGCCAGCGCAAGCTCGACATCCCCATGGACCGGCTGAACGTCAACGGCGGCGCCATCTCCATCGGCCACCCCTTCGGCATGACCGGCGCACGCCTGACGGGCCACATCCTGCTGGAAGGCCAGCGCCGCAAGCAGCGCGGCGAACGCGTGAAGTGGGGCGTGGTGACCATGTGCGTCGGTGGCGGCATGGGCGCGGCCGGCCTGTTCGAAATCTTCTAAACAAAGAAGCCAGACATGGACCTGCAATTCACGCCCGAGGAAGAGGCGTTCCGCGCCGAGGTGCGCGCCTTCCTGCAAGAGCATCTGCCACGCGACCTGGCCGCCAAGGTCAAAGCTGGCCAGCGCCTGACGCGCTTCGACCAGGAGAACTGGCACGCCATCCTGAACAAGAAGGGCTGGCTGGCCTACCACTGGCCGGTCGAGTGGGGCGGCACGGCCTGGACGCCGATCCAGAAGTTCATCTTCGACGACGAAAGCGCCCGCGCTGGCGGCCCGCGCCTGGTGCCGTTCGGCATCAGCATGCTGGGTCCGGTGCTGATCAAGTACGGCAGCGAGGAGCAGAAAAAACACTGGCTGCCGCGCATCCTGGACGGCTCCGACTGGTGGTGCCAGGGCTACTCCGAGCCGGGCGCCGGCTCGGATCTGGCCAGCCTCAAGACCACGGCCGTGCGCCAAGGGGACCACTACATCGTCAACGGCCAGAAGACCTGGACCACCCAGGGCCAGCACGCCAACATGATGTTCTGCCTGGCGCGCACGGACAAAGCGGCCAAGGCGCAGTCGGGCATCAGCTTCTTGCTGATCGACATGAACCAGCCGGGCGTGGAAGTGCGCCCCATCCGCACGCTGGACGGCGACGCCGAGGTCAACGAGGTCTTCCTGACCGATGTCAAGGTGCCGCTGGAAAACCTGGTCGGCGAGGAAAACAAGGGCTGGACCTACGCCAAGTATTTGCTGACCTATGAGCGCACCGGCATCGCCGGCGTGGGCTTTTCCGTCGCCTCGCTGGAAAAGCTGAAATTGATCGCCAGCCGCGTGCAAAAGAATGGCAAGCCGCTGGCCGAGGACCCGCAATTCGCCACCCGCATGGCGCAGGTCGAGATCGACCTGGAGAACATGAAGACCACCAACCTGCGCGTGCTCGCTGCCGTGCAGGGCGGCGGCGTGCCAGGCGCGGAGAGCTCCATGCTCAAGATTCGCGGCACGGTGATCCGCCAGGAGTTGCTCTCGCTCATCCGCCGCGCCATGGGGCCGTATGCGCTGCCCTACATCGAGGACGCCCAGCACGCCGGCTGGGGCGAGCCGCCGGTGGGCCCGCCCGAGGCGGCCACGGCTGCGGCGGCCTACTTCAACTACCGCAAGCTGTCCATCTTCGGCGGCTCCAACGAGATCCAGAAGAACATCATCTCCAAGACCATCCTGGGTCTGTGAGGCGCGGCCATGAACTTTGAACTGAACGAAGACCGCCGCATGCTGGCGGATGCGCTGGGGCGTTTCCTGTCCGAGCGATACCCGCCCGAGGTGCGCAACCGCGTGGCCTACGGCGCGCAGGGCTACAGCCCGGATGTGTACGGCAAGCTCGCCGAGATCGGCGCCATCGGCGCGCTGCTGCCTGAAGAACAGGGCGGCTTTGGCGGCGAAGGCGCCGACATCGCCCTGGTGTTCGAGACGCTGGGCCACCACCTGGTGGCCGCTCCCGTGCTGGGCGCGCTGCTGGTCGGCCGCGCCCTGGTGCTGGCGGGAAGCGATGCGCAACAGGCGCGGCTGGCCGGCCTGATCGACGGCAGCGTGCTGGCCGCCTTCGCGCACGACGAGCCCGCCAACCACTACGAGCTGGAGCGCGTGGCCACCACCGCGCGCCGCGACGGTGACGGCTGGGTGCTGCATGGTGCCAAGGCCGTGGTGCCGTTTGGCGACCAGGCGCAGCTGCTGCTGGTCAGCGCGCGCACCGCCGGCGCCGTGGGCGACGCGCAGGGCATCTCGCTGTTCCTGGTGCCGGGCGACGCGCCGGGCATCAAAACGCGCGGCTACAGCCGCATCGATGGCGGCCACGCGGCCGAGGTGAGCTTGGAGAACGTTCGGCTGGGCGCCGATGCGCTGCTGGGCGGCGAGGGCGAGGGCTTTGCGCTGCTGGAGCGCATCGTCGGCTACGGCCTGCTGGCGCTGTCGGCCGAGTCGCTGGGCGCCATGGAGCGCGCCAAGGCCGACACGCTGGAATACCTGCGCACGCGCAAGCAGTTCGGCGTGCCGATTGGCAGCTTCCAGGCCTTGCAGCACCGCATGGCCGACCTGCTGCTGGAGGTGGAGCAGGCGCGCTCGGCGGTCATCAACGCCGCTGCGGCCATCGATGAAGGCGACCGCGTACCGCGCGAAAAAGCCCTGTCGGCCGCCAAGTACAGCGTCGGCAAGATCGGCACCCTGGTGGCCGAGGAGGCCATCCAGCTGCACGGCGGCATCGGCATGACCTGGGAGCTGCCCCTGGCGCACTATGCCAAGCGCCTGGTCATGATCGACCACCAGCTGGGCGACATGGACCACCACCTGGCGCGCTGGATGGCGCTGGCCGCTTGACGGCTGCATGGCGCCCGCAGTCTTTGGCTCCTTCCCCCTCTGGGGGAAGGCTGGGATGGGGGCCGGCTGGCGCCGAAAGCTGTGGCTGTAGCAGTGACCGTCGGCTGGCCCCCACCCCGGCCCTCCCCCAGAGGGGGGGGGGGAGAAATGCAGTCAAAACAGCCATCAGTCGGCGTGAATGAAGCGCGTCAAGCTACCGAAACGATAGCAAAAAGCCACAAATTCCAGGAGGCACCCGTGGACACCCAACCCCTGCTCACCCGCCGCGACGGCGCGGTGCTGATCCTGTCCAACAACAACCCGGCCGCGCGCAACGCGCTCACCCCCGGCTTCTACCAGGGCCTGACCGACGCCCTGCACGCAGCCGGCGCGGACGCAGAAGTCGGCGCCATCGTGCTGACGGGCGAGGGCGGGCACTTCTGCGCCGGTGGCGACCTGCGCCAGATCGCCACCCGGCGCGAGCTGCCGATCGCCGCGCGCCGGCGCAAGCTGGAGGGCCTGCACGACCTGATCCGCGCGCTGCGCGACTGCCCCAAGCCAGTCGTCATGGCCGTCGAAGGCGCGGCCGCAGGCGCCGGCCTGTCGCTGGCGCTGGCCGGCGACATGCTGGTGGCGGCGAAGAACGCCGTGTTCTCCGTGGCCTACGTCAAGGTCGGCCTGACGCCCGATGGCGGCGCCACGGCGCTGCTGGCCGAGCACCTGTCGCGCCAGGTGCTGACCGAGCTGTGCCTCACGGGCCAGCAGGTCAGCGGCGAGCGCATGCACCAGCTGGGCATGGTCAACCGCCTGGCCGAGCCGGGCCAGGCGCTGCAGGAGGCACTGGCGCTGGCGCAGCAGGTGGCGCGCGGCCCCGATCTCGCCATGGCGCGCATCAAGCACCTGTGCCGCATGGCGCCGCGCAACACGCTGGAGCAGCAGCTCGAACTTGAAGCCCTGTACATGCCGCTGTCGCAGGAAACCGAAGAATCGCGCGAAGGCATCGCCGCCTTCCTGGAAAAGCGCCTGGCCGACTTCGCCCGCCTGCGCGGCGCTTCCCGTCCCTCCTGAAAGATCGCTCACATGACCACAGCACAAGACCAAGACCCCACGAGCGCCGACCTGCCCCTGGCGGGCGTGCGCGTGCTCGACCTGTCGCGCGTGTTCGCCGGCCCCGTGTGCTCCATGGTGCTGGGCGACCTGGGCGCCGAGGTCATCAAGGTCGAGCACCCCGGCCGCGGCGACGACACGCGCGACTGGGGCCTGCGCATCGGCAAGACCGAGACCACCTACTACAACAGCATGAACCGCAACAAGCGGTCCATCACGCTCGACCTGCAAAGCGCCGAGGGGCTGAAGATCGTCCAAGGCCTGGTGCCGCAGTGCGACGTGGTCATCCACAACTTCAAGGCCGGCGGCGCGGAAAAGCTCGGGCTGGGCTACGAGCAGCTCAAGGCCCTCAAGCCCGACCTGATCTACGTGGCCGTGGCCGGCTACGACGCCAGCGGCCCCGAGGCCGCGCGCCCTGGCTACGACCTGGTAATCCAGGCCGAGGCCGGGCTGATGGCGCTCAACGGCGACGCCAGCATGCCGCCGCTCAAGTTCGGCATCGCCATCGTTGACCTGATGACCGGTATGTACGCCGCGCAGGCGGTGCTGGCCGCGCTGCTGCGGCGCGGCCGCACCGGGCGCGGCCAGCTCATCGAGCAGGCGCTGTACGACAGCGGCATCTCCATCACCGGCTACTACGGCCTGGAGACGCTCAAGCTCGGCCACGACCCCGAGCGCTACGGCAACGCCCACCCGTCCATCGTGCCCTACGGCATGTACGAGGCGGCCGATGGCCCGCTGATCATCGCCGTGGGCAACAACGCGCAGTTCACCAAGTTCTGCGAGCAGGTCGTGCAGCGCCCGGACATCGTGCGGGACCCGCGCTTTGCCACCAACGTCGAGCGCTCAAGGAACCGCGAGGCGCTCGCGCCGCTTCTGCGGGAACTGGTGCGGCAGTTCCCGCGCGAGCTGCTGCTGGCACGCCTGACCGCATCCGGCATTCCCTGCGGGCGCGTGGCCGGGCTGCACGAGGCCTTGACCAGTGAGCGCACGCGCCGCGGCCGCCTGGTGCAGGACATGCCGCACCCGGTCGAAGGCACGACGCCGGTGTTCGCGCCCCCCTACCGCCTGGACGGCCAGCGCCTGCCCATCCGCCGCGCGCCGCCCACGCTGGGCGAGGGCACGCGCGAGGTGCTGCAACAGCTGCTGGCGCTGGATGACGAGACGCTGGCGCGCCTGCAGGCCGAAGGCGTGCTGACGCTGCCGCAGCAGGCTGCAGGCCCCCATTCCTGAAACCGGCAGGGCGAGAAGGCAACCATGAAGACCCGCATCACCGAACTCTTTGGCATCGAGCGCCCCATCATCCAGGGCGGCATGCACCACGTCGGCTACGCCGAGCTGGCCGCCGCCGTGGCCAACGCCGGCGGGCTGGGGCTGATCACCGGGCTCACCCAGCGCAGCCCCGAGCTGCTGGCCCGGGAGATCGCGCGCTGCCGCACCCTGACCGACAAGCCCTTCGGCGTGAACATGAGCTTCCTGCCTTCGGTCAACCCGCCCGACTACGCGGCCTACATGCAGGCCATCATCGATGGCGGCGTGAAGATCGTCGAGACGGCCGGCAACAACCCGCAAAAATGGCTGCCCATGCTCAAGGACGCGGGCGTCAAGGTCATCCACAAGTGCACCTCGATCCGCCATGCGCTCAAGGCCGAATCCATCGGCTGCGACGCCATCAGCGTCGATGGCTTCGAGTGCGCCGGCCATCCGGGCGAGGACGACATCCCCAACTTCATCCTGCTGCCGCGCGCGGCCGAGGAGCTCTCGGTGCCTTTCGTCGCCTCCGGCGGCATGGCCGATGGGCGCAGCCTGGTGGCGGCGCTGGCGCTGGGCGCCGATGGCATCAACATGGGCACGCGCTTCATGGCGACCCGGGAAGCGCCCATCCACGACAACGTCAAGCAGGCCATCCTGGATGCCACCGAGCTGGACACGCGCCTGATCATGCGCCCGCTGCGCAACACCGAGCGCGTGCTGATCAACGAGGCCACGCAGCGCGTGATCGACAAGGAGCGCGCGCTGGGCAGCCAGATCCAATTCGCCGACATCGCGCCCGAAGTGGCCGGGGTTTATCCGCGCGTCATGCAGGGCGGCGAGATGGATGCGGGCGTGTGGTCGTGCGGCATGGTGGCGGGGTTGATCCGCGACGTGCCCAGCGTGCAGGAGCTGCTGGACCGCACCATGGCCGAGGCCGAGGCCCTGATCCGCCAGCGCCTGACCGGGCTGTTGTGATGCCTGCGGGGGCCGCCGAGAGGGTTGTGGGCCGGTTTTTTGGTCAAAACAGGCAGTTGCCGGCGTCCCTACATCGTATTTAGCTATCATTTTTGACGATCAAAAGCCACTGGAGACCCCGGCCATGCAGCCCACCACGCCCCAGCCTGCCTACCAGCCCCTGTCCGCGCTGATCCGCCAGCACGCCCGATGCCAGGGCGCGCACCTGGCCCTGGCGGGCGACGGCGAGGCGCTGGACTATGCCCGGCTGGACGCGCTGATGGACCGCATCGCAGCTGCGCTGCAGCAAGGCGGCGTGCAGCCGGGGGAGGCGATCGCCATCTGCGCGCTGAACTCGGTGCGCTATGGCGCGCTGTTCCTGGGCGCGCTGCGCGCCGGCGTGGTGGTGGCTCCGCTGCCGCCCAGCGCTTCGGCCGAGACGCTATCGGTCATGCTGGGTGATGCCGGCGCGCAACTGCTGTTTGCGGACCAGGCCGCGCCTGCCGAGCTGCCCGGCGCGCCAGTCAAGCGCATCTCCCTGGACGGAGCGGCGCCCGGCCAGGCCTGGGATCAGTGGCTGGCACCCGAGGGCGCGCAACCCGAGTTTGTGCAGGTGCCGCCCGAGGCAGCCTTCAACATCATCTATTCCTCGGGCACCACCGGCACGCCCAAGGGCATCGTGCAGTCGCACGGCATGCGCTGGGCGCACATCCGCCGCGGCGCCACGCAGGGCTATGGCCCAGAGGGCACGACGCTGCTGTCCACGCCGCTGTATTCCAACACCACGCTGGTGGTGTTCTTCCCGACCCTGGCCTATGGCGGCACGGTGGTGCTGATGGGCAAGTTCGACGCCACGCGCTACCTGCAGCTGGCGCAGCAGCTGCGCGCCACGCACACCATGCTGGTGCCGGTGCAGTACCAGCGCATCATGGACCGGCCGGATTTCGGCGCGCACGACCTGTCCAGCTTCACGCACAAGTTCTGCACCAGTGCACCATTCCGCGCCGAGCTCAAGGCCGACGTGCTGGCGCGCTGGCCCGGCGCGCTGATCGAGTTCTACGGCATGACCGAGGGCGGCGGCACCTGCATCCTGGACGCGCACCTGCACCCGGACAAGCTGCACACCGTGGGCCGCCCGGCCGAAGGCCATGACATCCGGCTGATCGACGAGGACGGCCGCGAGGTCGCCCCAGGCGAGGCCGGCGAGGTCGTGGGCCACTCGCCCGGCATGATGACCGGCTACCACAAGCAGCCGGAAAAAACGCGCGAGGCCGAGTGGTTCGACGCGGGCGGCAAGCGCTTCATCCGCACCGGCGACGTGGGCCGCTTCGATGCCGAGGGCTTCCTGACACTGTTCGACCGGCGCAAGGACATGATCATCAGCGGCGGCTTCAACATCTACCCCAGCGACCTGGAAGCGCAGCTGCGCGCCCACCCGGCCGTGGCGGATGTGGCGGTGGTGGGCGTGCCCTCGCGCCAGTGGGGCGAAACGTCCGTCGCCTTCGTCGTGCCGCGCGCCGGGCACCAGGACAGCGCCGAGGCGCTGCGCGAGTGGTTCAACCAGCGCGCCGGCAAGACCCAGCGCCTGGCGGACCTGCGCCTGGTCGAGGAGTTGCCACGCAGCGCCATCGGCAAGGTCCTCAAGCGCGAGCTGCGTGACGGCTACGGCGAGGCGCTGGCCTGACATTCAGGCGGCGAATCAGGCGGAGACAGGTGCTCCAGCCGAGCGCTTGCGCCACAACAGCTCGGTCGCCAGCAGCGCCAGCGCCGCCACTGCCAAAGGCGCCAGGTAGTACAGCGCCCGGAACGCGAGCATCACCGCCAGGGCCTGGGTGGCCGGCAGCCAGGCCGACAGCACGGCCGTACCCACGGCCTCCAGCACACCCAACCCGGCGGGGATGCGCGAGACCAACCCCGCCACCGCACCCAGCAGCACGGTGGCCAGAGCTGCCGGGTAGGGCACCTGCCCCTGCGCCAGCGCCCATACCGCGCCGCCCATCAGCGACCAGTTCAGGCTGGACAGCAGCAACTGCAGCAGCGCCACGCGCCAGGTGGGCAGCGGCAGGCTGTGCCCGCGCAGGGTGATCTGCCGCCCGCCGCGCCAGACGCTCAAGGCCAGGTACAGCACGCTCACCGCCGCCAGCAGCACGCCCACCCAGCGCAGCTGCTGCTGGCTCAAATGCCAGCCCTCGGGCAGCTGCGGCGCCCAGCTCCAGAACACCGCGCAGGCCAGCAGGAAGTAGCCCACCCAGTTGGTGACGATGGAGATGACCACCACCTGCGCGATCTGCCCCACGGACAGGCCTTGGCGCGAATACAGGCGGTAGCGCACCGAAACGCCGCCGATGATGGAGCCCAGGTTCAGCGTGAACGGGTAGGCGATCAGCGTGATGGCCATGGTGCGCGGCACGCCCAGGCCGTGGCGCACGGCGTGGCGGCCGAACAGGTCGAAGCAGCCATATGCCAGGTGGCTGGCCCAGGCGAGCAGCGCGCCCAGGGCCAGTGTGGCGTGCGGCAGGCCCTGGAGGGCGCGCCACACCGCCGGCCAGTCCACCCGCATGCCCTGGCGCACCAGCAGCCAGACGATGAACAGCGCCACCACCGCCATGACCGCGCCACCCGCCCAGCGCCAGGTGCGGCTGGTCAGCAGGGCGCGCCAGCGGCCGGAGAAGCTGCCTGCGGCCGGCGCGTCGGCTCCTTGCTCCGGGACATGCGCGTCGGTCGAGGGGAGCGAGGACGAAGCGCGCATGGCCCGGCCTGCCGCTGCCCGCTTCTCAGGGCTTTGCGCCGGCATGGCCCGCCTCGGGCCGCACCAGGGAAATGGTGGGCTGGTGGCGCGGCAGCCAGCCGACCCAGGTCGGGAACCAGCGCATCAGGTGGTACAGCAAATAGCCGCGCAGCAGCCGCAGGCCTTCGAAGGCGCCTTTGGGCTCGGGCCGCACCTGGGTGCAGCTGTCGTGCATCAGCTGCTCCAGGCGCCGGTGCAGCAGGGCGTTGAAGTCGGCATCCCGGATGACGACGTTGGCCTCCAGGTTCAGCGACAGGCTCAGCGGGTCCAGGTTGCTGGAGCCCACGGTGGTCCATTCGCGGTCTACCAGCGCCACCTTGCCGTGCAGCGGCCGCTCGCAATATTCGTAGATGTGCACGCCGGCGCGCAGCAGGTTGTCGTAGAGCAGGCTGGCAGCGGTCTTCACGATGGGCATGTCGGGCTCGCCCTGCAGGATCAGGGTGACCTGCACGCCCCGGCGCGCAGCGCGCCGCATGGCGCGCACCAGGCGCCAGCCGGGGAAGAAGTAGGCGTTGGCGATCACCACGCGCTCGCGCGCGCTGCGCAGGGCGATGCGGTAGTGGCGCTCGATGTCGTTGGTGTGCAGGTCGTTGTCGCGCGTCACGAAGATGGCGTCCGCCGTGCCGGCGCGCGCCAGCTCGGGCAGCGGCGCACGCTGCTCGCGCTGGCGCTCGGCCTTTGCCAGCACGGCGCGGCGGGCAAAGCGGTGCATGCGCGCCACGATGGGGCCGCGCACGCGCACCGCCCAGTCCTGTTTGGCCTGCGGGCCGAAGTCGGCCACATGGTCGGCCGAGTAGTTGATGCCGCCGATGAAGGCTAGCAAGCCATCGACCACCACGATCTTGCGGTGCATGCGCCGCAGCACGTTCAGCCGCCGGCCGAACAGGCGGCGCCCGCCCGGGTCGAATACCCGGTAGTGCACGCCGGCCTGCACCAGCTCGGCGATGAAGGCGGGCGGCAGGTCCGGCGAGCCGAAGCCGTCCACCAGCACATGCACCTGCACGCCGCGTCGGGCGGTCTCCAGCAGGGCGGCATGCAGCGCGCGCCCGACCTTGTCGTCGAACAGGATGAAAGTCTCCAGCAGCACCTCGCGCTGCGCGCCGCGGATGGCATCGAACACGGCGGGGAAGAATTCCTCGCCGTTCTCCAGCAGCTCGAACTGGTTGCCCGGCACCCAGCGCGACGAGCGGCGGGGCGTGGGGGTCGTGTCGACAGGGTTTTTCACAGCGCGATCTCCGCCGCCAGCGGGGCGTGGTCCGACAGCCGGCTCCAGGGGCGCCTGGGCAGCGCGACGGGCGCGTGCACGGCCACGCCGCGCACGTAGATGCGGTCCAGCGGCAGCAGCGGCATGGGCGCCGGGAAGGTGCGCACCGCGCGGCCCAGCGACTGCACGAAGACCTCGCGCAAGCCGGCCTCGCGCAGCAGCAGCGCATGCGCGCGGCCGCGCCAGTCGTTGAAGTCGCCGGCCGCAATGATGGGCTCGTCCCCGGGCAGCGAGCGCACCAGCGCCGCCATGCGGTGCAGCTGCCGCTGGCGGTGCGCCTCCTGCAGGCCCAGGTGCACGCAGATGGCATGCACCGGCGTGGCCAGCGTGGGCGGCTGCAGCACGCAGTGCAGCATGCCGCGGCGCTCGGGGCCGGCCACCGAGATGTCGTGGTTCTCGAAATGCACGATGGGGAACTTGGACAACAGCGCATTGCCGTGGTGGCCGCTGTCATACACCGCGTTGCGGCCGTAGGCGTACTGGCTCCAGATCGAATCGGCCAGGAACTCGTAGTGCGGCTGCTGCGGAAAGCCCTGCACCCGGCTGGCGTGCTGCTGGTGCGTGCCCAGCACCTCCTGCAGGAACACCACGTCGGCCGAGACCTGGCGCACCGCCTCGCGCAGCTCATGCAGCATGAAGCGGCGGTTGAACGAGGTAAAACCCTTGTGGACGTTCACGGTGAGCACCTTGAATGCCAGGCGGGCGGCGGCGGGGGAGGCAGGATCGGTCATGGGCGGGCTGTGCGTGCCTGGCGCGGTGGCCAGGGCGCCAAGCGCGGCCACGGCAGGCGTTGTCGGCCCGATTCTTGCGGCCGCCCCGAAGGCGCGCTGTAGGACGGAGGGCCCGGCCCTTGCATGAGCGCGGCGCAAGAGGGCGTCCCCGCGCCGCCCATGAAAAAGGCCTCTTGCGAGGCCTTGAAAAAAAGGGGAGGAGCGGCGGCGTCAGCCCGGCAGGAAGCCTTCCACCGACAGGTAGCGCTCGCCGGTGTCGTAGTTGAAGCCCAGCACGCGGGCGCCCGCAGGCAGCTCGGGCAGCTTCTGCGCAATGGCGGCCAGCGCTGCGCCCGAGGAAATGCCCACCAGCAGCCCCTCCTCGCGCGCGGCGCGGCGGGCGTATTCACGCGCCGGCTCGGCGTCCACCAGGATCACGCCGTCCAGCAGCCCGACGTGCAGGTTCTTGGGGATGAAGCCCGCGCCCAGGCCCTGGATGGCATGCGGCCCCGGCTGGCCGCCGGAGATCACCGGCGAGCCGGTGGGCTCCACGGCGAACACCTTCAGGCCGGGAAAGCGCGCCTTCAGCACCTGCGCCACGCCGGTGATGTGTCCGCCCGTGCCCACGCCGGTGATGAGCGCGTCCAGGCCGTCGGGGAAGTCGGCCAGGATCTCCTGCGCGGTGGTGCGCGCATGCACCTCCACGTTGGCCGGGTTCTCGAATTGCTGGGGCATCCAGGCGCCGAGGGTGGAGGCGACGATCTCCTGGGCGCGCGCGATCGCGCCCTTCATGCCTTTTTCCTTGGGCGTCAGGTCGAACGTGGCGCCATAGGCCAGCATCAGGCGGCGCCGCTCGACCGACATGCTGTCGGGCATCACCAGGATCAGCTTGTAGCCCTTGACGGCGGCCACCAGCGCCAGGCCGATGCCGGTGTTGCCGCTGGTCGGCTCGACGATGGTGCCGCCGGGCTTGAGCTCGCCACTGGCCTCGGCCGCCTCGACCATGGCCAGAGCGATGCGATCCTTGATCGAGCCGCCCGGGTTGGCGCGCTCGGACTTGACCCAGACGTTGGCACCCGGCCCGAACAGCCGGTTGATGCGCACATGGGGCGTGTTGCCGATGGCTTGCAGGATGTTGTCGATACGCATGCTGGTGCCTTCCGCGAAGAGGTTTGCACAAAGAGTGGCGGCCATTGTGGCGGACATCTCCATTGCATGTGTCATATCGATATGCCGCGCCGCGGGCCGCCCCGGGCGATAATCCCGCGCTGTGAAGCCTGCCAGACCGCCGCTGGTGCAAGCTGGGAAACCAGGCACTGGAGGAACGTCCGGACTGCACAGGGCAGCGTAGCAGCTAACGGCTGTCCACCGCGAGGTGAGGATCAGAGCAACAGAGACGAGCCGATTCAGTTCGGGTGAAACGGGCAATCTCTACGCGCAGCAACACCAAGTAGGCACACGTTGACGGGGCCCCCGGAGTGTGCGGGTAGGTGGCATCGAGCCGGGTGGGCGACCCCCGGCCCAGAGTAATGGCGGTCACATGCGGCTTTCGGGCCGCATGCACAGAATCCGGCTTATCGGCAGGCTTCACACTTTTCATTCGGGGCTTGCGGCCAGGCGCGTTCAGCGGTTCAAAACCGCTCCCACGGCTGCACGTAGCGCCATTGCCCCTCGGCCAGCGGCGCGAGCGCGACGCGGCCGATGCGGATGCGCTTGAGGGCCAGCACCTGCAGTCCGACGGCCGCGCACATGGCGGGCACCTGGCCCGGCCGTATGCCCTTGAGGGCGAAGCGCAGGCGCTGTTCGCTCTGCCAGCTCACCTTGATGGGCGGCAGCGGCCGGCCGTTGAACGAAAGGCCGTGGCACAGCCTGGGCAATCCGCCTTCACTGATCTGGCCGGCGACCTGGACGATGCATTCCTGCTCCAGCGTCTCGATGTCCTGCTGCAGCTTGCGCGCCACGCGGCCGTCCTGCGTATAGACCACCAGGCCGCTGGCCTCGGTGGGCAGCGGCGTGTGGCAGGCCAGGTTCCTGAAGTGCTTTTGCAGCACGCGCACCGGCGGGCCGCCGCCGTCATGCCGGCTGCCCGGCTGCACCAGCGCCAGCGCCGCCGGCGCGCCCTGGCTGCGGCTGGCGCGCGCGTCGCCGGGCGCCGCGCCCAGGCCGGCCTCAAAGCCCGGCGGCTTGTGCAGGATCAGCGTCACCGGCGGCGCTTCCTCGGCGCGCGCACCCGGGGCCAGCTCCACCTGATGGTGCGGCGCGACGCGCGCGCCGGGCTCCTCGACCACCTGGCCGTCCACGCTGACGCAGCCGCCCTCGATAAACAGCTCGGCCTCGCGCCGCGAACAGCCCAGCTGCGCGGCCAGGCGCTTGGACAGGCGGATGGTGTCGTTTTCTTCACTCATGGATGACCTACGGACAGGTTGGAATGGCAGCAGACCGCACGGAACCGGCGCGCTCCAGGCACGCTGAAACAGCAGACGGCTAGCATTGGCGCGCCCCAGGCCAGCGGACGCCGTGGGTCCGGCTTCGCCGGCCCAGTGGCGTCGTCCCCCTGCCCGCAACGCGCAGCGTTGCGAGAGCGGGGGGGAAGGCGCGCAGCGCCTCAGGGGGGTGTTCTTCGTATCCGCTCCACGTGCGCCAGCAGCGAGCGCTGCGCCAGCGGCCACATGCGCTCGGGCACGTCGCCATAGGCCAGCCGCACCCAGTCCTGGATGCTGCCGTCCGGCCGCGCCTGCATGGCGGCCAGCACCTTGGCCTCGCGCGCCAGGCGGTGCGCCTGCAGGGCGGCGATGACCCGGCGCGCATCGCACAGCACATAGCCGTGCGCCGGGGCGATGTAGTCCACGCCCAGCTGCCCGCACAGCGCATCCAGCCGCGCCAGCGAGTCCAGGTAGTCGGCCATGTTGCCGTCGGGCGGGTCGATGATGGTGGTGCTGCCGTTCAGGATGTGGTCGCCGGAGAACAGCAGCCCGTCCTCGCGCAGGATCAGGCACAGGTGGTTGGCCGCGTGGCCGGGGGTGTGCACCACCTGCAGGGTGTGGGTGACGTTGCCGTCCAGCCCGCGCCCTTCCAGCGTGATCAGCTCCTCGTCCGATAGCGCACGGTCCGGCGTGAAGCGGCTGGCGGCGCGCGCCGTCGGCTTGGATGCCAGGCCCAGGATGGGCGGCGCGGGGCGGCCCTGCGCCGCCACCAGGGCCTGCAGCGGCGCGGCGCCGGGGAAGTGGTCCGGGTGCGAGTGCGTGCAGACGATGGCGCGGATGTCGCCGCCCGCCGCGCGCCACAGGCGCTCGATGTGCTCGGGCTCGGCCGGGCCGGGGTCGATGGCGACGTAGCCGGTGGCCGGCTCGCCCACCAGGTAGCTGTTGGTGCCGGGGCCGGTCATCACGCCGGGGTTGGGGGCGGTGAGGCGCTGCACGTTCTTGAGCAGCGGCAGCACGCGCTCGCACTGCCAGTCCAGCGGATGCTGGGCGTGCCCGTCCGGGCACACGAGGGCCAGCTCGCCGTAGGGCGAGTCGTGCTCCATGAAGTGCTCGACCTTGCCGGCCAGCAGCCCCGAGCGCGGGCTGGTGACCCACAGTGGCTGCTCGTGCGCCACGGCGCCCAGCACCTCCTGCACGCTGGCGTACTGCGCCAGGCGCTCCAGCGTGCGGATGGTCGGGAAGATCATGAAGAACTGCCCGGCGGCGTGGCGCGCCAGCGCATCCTGCGGCCGCACCCAGACGGGTTCGAACTGCTCGGACTCGTCGGCCACCGGCTCCTGCCCGGGCGGCATGCGCGCCACCAGGAAGGGCACGGCGAAGCGCTTGGGCAGGTTGCGGTCGGCCGTCCAGTGCGCCAGCTGGTACATGGCATCCGCGGCCAGGCGCAGCCCGCGCGCCGCCACCTGCGCGGCAAACGGCGCCTTGCGGTCGAGCGCGGCGATGTCGGCCGCATCGGCCCAGCGGCCATCGGCGCGGCGCGCCAGCAGAATGCCCAGCTCCTCGAAGCTCTCGCGCAGCGCGGCCAGCGCCTCGGTCAGGCGCTCGCCGGTCTGCGCCGGGCGGCGGTCGGCCAGGGCGTGCGACGCGGGTGCGGCGTCCTGCGCCTCGATGCCGCCGCCGGGGAAGACATAGGCGCCGGGCACGAAGCTGGCGCGGTCCGAGCGGCGCGTCATCAGCACTTCGAGCGTGCCGGCGCCGTCCGCGCCGGGTGCGTCGCGCAGCAGCAGCACGGTGGCGGCATCGAGCGGGGTGGGGGGCGTGCGGCGGGGGTGCAGGTATTGGGTGTCGCGGGGCATCGAACGATTATGGCCAGCCCGCTGGCGGCGCGCGCGTCGCCGGCGTGCCAGGGCCCGGATAATCGGGCCATGCACATCCGCTTTACCAAGATGCAGGGCGCTGGCAACGACTTCGTGGTGCTGGACGAGACGCGCGCGCGCCTGCCCTTGTCGGCCGCGCACTACCGCCGCCTGGCCGACCGCCATTTCGGCGTCGGCGCCGACCAGATCCTGACGGTGCGTGCGTCGCCGGGCGAGGGCATCGACTTCGAGTACGTCATCCACAACGCCGATGGCGGGCAGGTGCAGCAGTGCGGCAACGGCGCACGCTGCTTTGCGCGCTTCGTGCGCGAGCGCGGCCTGTCGGACAAGGACGTGCTGCGCGTGCGCACGCTGGGCGGCCTGATCGAGCTGCAGCTGGCCGCCGACGGCCGCGTGCGCGTGGACATGGGCAGCCCCGCGTTCGAGCCCGCGCGCCTGCCGTTCGATACCGCCGGTTTGACGCCCCTGAACCAGGGTTTTGGGCAAAAATGGCCTCTTGCCGTTGAATACAAAGGACAGTCAGCTATCGTTCCAGTAGCAGTCGTGTCCATGGGCAACCCGCACGCCGTGCACCTGGTGGACGACGCCGGGCGTGCCGACGTCGAGCACCTGGGCCCGCTGGTCGAAGGCCACGCGCGCTTTGCCGAGCGCGCCAACGCCGGCTTCATGCAGGTGCTGGATCGCGCCCGGGTGCGCCTGCGCGTGTACGAGCGCGGCAGCGGCGAGACGCTGGCCTGCGGCTCGGGCGCCTGCGCGGCCGTGGCCGCCGGCATCCGCCTGGGGCTGCTGGATGCGCGTGTGGACGTGCAGATGCGCGGCGGCCTGCTGACCATCGAATGGAGCGGCGCGCCCGCCGACCCGGTCTTCATGACCGGCCCTGCCACCACCGTCTTCGAAGGCAGCATCGAGCTGCCTGACGAACTGCCCGACGAACTGCCCGACGAACTGCCCGACGAACTGCCCGACGAGCTGCCGGCCGCGCCCCGCTGACCGGCCGATTGTTTGCGCGACCCCTTGCATTGACCCGCCTGCCCGGCCCGACGCCTGCCATGACCCTGCCCATCACCCCCATCACCGAAGACGACATCGCCCAGTACCTGGCCAACACGCCCGGCTTTTTCGAGCGCCACGCCGAGCTGCTGGCCATCGTCACCCTCAACAGCCCGCACGGCGCGCGCGCGGTGAGCCTGCAGGAGCGCCAGGCCGAGATGCTGCGCGAGAAGATCAAGGGCCTGGAGCAGCGCGTCATGGAGATGGTGCGCAACAGCAACGACAACACCGCCATCGCCGCCAAGCTGCACCAGTGGGCGCGCCAGCTGGCAGCAGTGCGCGAGCCCGCCGCCATCCCCGCCGCCGTGCAGGAGGGCATGCGCACCCTGTTCGACGTGCCGCAGGTGGCCCTGCGGCTGTGGGACATCCACGAGCGCCATGCCGGCGGCGCGTTCGCGCGCGGGGTGAGCGAGGACGTGCGCTCCTTTGCCTCCTCGCTGACCATGCCGTTTTGCGGGCCCAACCTGGGCTTCGAGGCCACGGCCTGGCTGCCGCAGGCGCAGGAAGTGCGCTCGCTGGCGCTGCTGCCGCTGCGCGCCGGCGCCCTCGAAAGCGCCGAGCAGCCGGCCTTCGGCCTGCTGGTGCTGGGCTCGCCCGATGCGCAGCGCTTCGACGCCTCCATGGGCACGGAATTCCTGGTGCGCATGGCCGAGCTGGCCGCCAGCGCGCTGTCGCGCCTGCAGTGACCCGGCGCCAGTCCCCGCCCGAGGCGCCGCCGGCGCTGCCCGCCGAGGCGCTGGCCTACCTGGAGTACGCGCGCGTGCAAAAGCGCCTGGCCGCGCGCACCCTCATCCTGTACACGCAGGACCTGCGCCGGCTGTGCCTGCACGCGCACGAGGCCGGCGTGCCGCTGCTGGGGCTCACCAGCGCCCACCTGCGCCGCTTTGCCGCCCAGATGCATGCCGGCGGGCGCAGCGCGCGCGGCATCGCGCTCATCCTGTCGGGTTGGCGGGGGTTCTTCGTCTGGGCCGGGCGGCAGGGGCTGGTGGCGCACAACCCGGCCCAGGACGTGCGCGCGCCCAAGGCGCCCAAGCCGCTGCCCAAGGCCCTGCCGGTGGACGAGGCCGTGCGCCTGGCGGAGTACGCACCGCCCGGGGCCGACGGCTGGCTGGCCGCGCGCGACGCCGCCCTGGTCGAGCTGCTGTATGGCTGCGGCCTGCGCGTGGGCGAGCTGATCGGGCTGGACGCAGTGGCCAGCAGCGCCGCGCACCGCCAGGGCCGCGGCTGGGTGGACCTGCAGGGCGCCGAGGCCCACGTGAACGGCAAGGGCGGGCGCCGGCGCAGCGTGCCCATGGGCCCGCCGGCGGTGCAGGCGCTGCAGGCCTGGCTGGCCGTGCGCGCACAGCCGTTTGCCGGCGCGCGCGCGGCGCGGCTGGACGCCGACGCGCTGTTCGTCGGCCAGCGCGGCGCGCGCATCACCGCCCAGGCCGTCTGGCTGCAGATGCGCCAGCGCAGCCAGGCTGCAGGCCTGTCCACGCCCGTGCACCCGCACATGCTGCGCCACTCGTTTGCCAGCCACCTGCTGCAGTCCAGCCAGGACCTGCGCGCCGTGCAGGAGCTGCTGGGCCACGCCAGCATCACCACCACGCAGGCCTACACGCGGCTGGACTTCCAGCACCTGGCGCGGGTCTATGACCAAGCGCACCCGCGTGCCCGGCGGCAGGAGCCGGAAGCCTGAGTGGGCAGTGTGCAGATAAAAGTGGCATGCTTGCTGCACATTTCCCCGCCCGCCCTCCCACACCCCAGATTAGGAGAACCCCATGGCCGATACCTGGCTGCCCTCGCTCATCACCGAAACGCCCCAGCAGGGCTTCGAGCTGGCCATCACCCTGAGCCGGCGCGGCGTCAAGTACACCCAGCCCGACCCCGAGGTGCTGCACAAGCTGCGCCCCGAGTACGCAAACAGCCACGAGGCGCTCACCGCCGCCTCGCAGGTCGTGGCCCTCAACTTCCAGACCGTCGCCGCAGCCAACAACTACTGGCGCACGTAGTTTTCTCGCTATACAAGTTGTAGCTGCATGCCGGCGCCCGACCAGGGCGGCCGGCGTTTTTCCTTGAAATGTCCCGGCCCGCACCGAACTGCGCACCATGTCCCTGATCCCCGTCACCATCCTCACCGGCTTCCTCGGCGCCGGCAAGACCACCCTGCTCAAGCGCGTGCTGACCGAGGCGCACGGCCAAAAGATCGCCGTGATCGAGAACGAGTTCGGCGAGGAAAACATCGACAACGACATCCTGGTCACCGACTCGAAAGAGCAGATCGTGCAGATGAGCAACGGCTGCATCTGCTGCACCATCCGCGAGGACCTGCGCGAGACGCTGCAGCTGCTGGCCGCCAAGCGGCGCAAGGGGCTGCTGGACTTCGAGCGCGTGGTCATCGAGACCACCGGCCTGGCCGACCCCGGCCCGGTGGTGCAGACCTTCTTCATGGACGACGAGATCGCCGAGAGCTACCTGGTGGACTCCATCATCACCGTGGTGGACGCCAAGCACGCCGGCACGCAGCTGGACGAGCGCCAGGAGGCGCGCCGCCAGGTGGGTTTTGCCGACCAGATCTTTTTGTCCAAGACCGACCTGGTCAGCGAGGCCGAGAAGGACGCGCTGATCCACCGCCTGAAGCACATGAACCCGCGCGCGCCCATCAAGGCGGTGCACTTCGGCGAAGTGCCGCTGGCCGAGGTGCTGGACCTGCGCGGCTTCAACCTGAACGCGCGGCTGGACATCGACCCGGACTTCCTCAAGGAGGACGACGGGCACGAGCACGGGCACGTGCATGACGAGCACTGCGGCCACGAGCACCACGGCCACGAGCACGACCACGAGCACGGCGAGCACTGCAGCCACCCGCACCACCACCATCACGACGACGACGTGAAGAGCTTCGTCTACCGCGCCGACCGGCCCTTCGACCCGGCGCGGCTGGAGGACTTCCTGGGCGCCATCGTCAACGTCTACGGCCCGCGCATGCTGCGCTACAAGGGCGTGCTGGACATGCAGGGCACCAACCGCAAGGTCATCTTCCAGGGCGTGCACCAGCTCATGGGCAGCGACCTGGGGCCCGAATGGGCCGAGGGCGAGCCGCGCGCCAGCCGCATGGTGTTCATCGGCATCGACCTGCCGCGCGACATCCTGGAGCAGGGCCTGGCGCAGTGCCTGGCCTAGGGCCCGCCAGGCCCATGCCGCAGTGCGCGCGTGCGGTATGCGCGCGCTGCTGGCCTCGCGCAGGGGGCATCGATACAATCGCGCCCCGGCCGAGGTGCCCCGGGCGGTGAGGGGCTGGCGGCGGCGCCCGGGCGGGGCTGTCAGGAGCCTGGTTTGTCTGACAGTGCGCACCCCGTCTGGCACTACACTGCCGGCCCGCAAGCGCGGGCACCATCGGCCGGCGCCCGGTGCCATGAGGTCACCGTCCCTTTCCCGTCAACCAGCGGCAGCCCCACGGCCGCCGCGCCAGCTTCAAAGATTCAGACCATGACTACGACCCTGCAAAAATCTGTGGCGGCCGCCAAGAAGGATTCCAAGCTGGCCAACAACTGGAAGACCAAGCCGGCCGAGGAACTGACCGACGCCGAAGTGCTCGCCATGCCCGATGCCGAGTACATGAATGACAAGCAGATGGCGTTCTTTCGCCACAAGCTGGCGCAGCTCAAGCAGGAAATGCACGAGAACGCCGACGAGACCACCGAGCACCTGCGCGAGGACACGGTGGTCGTGCCCGACCCCGCCGACCGCGCGACCATCGAGGAAGAGCACGCCCTGGAGCTGCGCACGCGCGACCGCGAGCGCAAGCTGCTCAAGAAGATCGAGCAGTCGATTGCCCGCATCGACGCGGGCGACTACGGCTACTGCGACGAGACCGGCGAGCCCATCGGCGTCGGCCGCCTGATCGCCCGCCCCACGGCCACGCTGTCGCTGGAGGCGCAGCAGCGCCGCGAACTCAAGCAAAAGATGTTCGGTGACTGACCACAGTGGGGCTTTTCCAGGGATTGCGCTGCGCGTGCGCAGGGCACAATCCAGCGCATGAGCAAGGAAGAGTCCCCTGCCGGTGCATCGCCGTCCTCGGCGCGTGGCTTGCTGTCCAAGGTGGCGCGCTTCGTGCGCCACCCCACCGTGAACTGGTCCCAGCTCGATGAGCTGGACGAGGCGCGCGAGAGCCAGTACAGCAAGCAGATGCTCAAGGAAATGATCGAACGCAAGCGGCGCAACGACTTCGTGCGCCGGCGCGAGTTCGACCAGCTGCGCAAACTGCGCAACCGCGAGGGCGAGCGCGCCCAGCCGCCCGAGGAGCTGTCGGCGCCCACGTCGTCGTCCTTCCAGACCAGCGTCAGCTCGCCCGACGAGCGTGCCGACACGCTGCGCAAGATCGACGAGATCGAGGCGCAGATGTCGCACCAGTGGTGGAAGGCCAAGGCCGCCCCGGCCGCCGGCGCTGCGGCGCCCGCGCGCGGCGCAGCCCCCGGCCCGGCCCCGGCGGGTGCCGGCCTGCCGTCGCCCGCCTCGCAGGCCATGGCGGCCGCCCTGGCCGATTCGCCATTTGCCCAGGGCGAGCACGCCCGCGCCTTTGCCCCCACCGCGCCGCTCAGCCTGCCTGCCGCGCTGCAAGGCGGCGCCGCCAGTGCGCCGGCGCACCTGGAGCCGCCGCTGGTGCCGCCCGTCCTGGCGCCGGTCCTGGCGCCTGCTGCGGCGGCTGCGCCTGCCGAGCCGGCGCCCGGCTTCGTGCACGACCCCGACCTGGAAGAGGCCGCCATCCGCTTTGCCAGCGCCGACTACGCCGGCGCCGAATCGGCGCTGCGCGAAGTGCTGGCCCGGCGCGAGCCCGGCGCCGGCGGGCAGGTGCCCGAGGACGTGCGCAACGTCTGGCTCACCCTGTTCGACCTGTACCGCGCCACCGGCCAGCAGGACGCCTTCGACCACCTGGCCCTGGACTACGCGGCGCGCTTCCACCGCACCGCGCCGCTGTGGTTCTCGCTGCCCCAGCAACTGGGCCTGCCGGGCCTGGCCGATGCGCTGGCAACGGCCCCCACCCAGCGTGAGCTGAGCTGGAACGCGCCCGCCGTGCTCGCGCCCCAGTCCGTCGCCAGCCTGCAGGCCTCGCTGGCGCGTGCCGCGCAGCCCTGGACGCTGGCCTGGAGCCGGCTGGCCGAGATCGAAGCCGCCGCGCTGCCGCTGCTGGCCGAGCTCGTCGAGCGCCTGGCGGACGAGCCGGTGCAGCTGCGTTTCGTCGGCGTGCCGGCGCTGCAGGCCGTGCTGCAGGCCAACACGCCATCGGGCGAGCGCGACCGCGACCCGCAGTGGTGGCGTCTGCGCATGGCGTTGCTGCGCCTGATGGGCCTGCCCGATGACTTCGAGCTGGCGGCGCTGGACTATTGCGTGACCTACGAAGTCTCGCCCCCGTCCTGGGCCGCGCCGCGCTGCAGCTTCAGCGGCGACGCCGATGCGCTGCCCGGCGGCGAGGACGAGGGCGAGCGCGCCGGCCATGCCGGCGGCCCGGACAGCCACCTGTCGTCCATGCACTCGGGCTTCGCCCTGTCGCTGCCCCCGGGCGGCGAGGACGGCCCGCTGCCCTCGCTGGTCGGCCATATCGAGGGCGACGCCAGCGCCGCGCTGCAGTCCCTGCAGGAGCTGATCCAGCCGGGGCTGCCGCTGGTGGTGGCCTGCGACCAGCTCATCCGCATCGACTTTGCCGCGGGCGGGGGGGTGCTCAACTGGGCGTCCAGCCAGCAGGCGGCCGGCGCGGTGCTGGAGTTTCGCAACCTGCACCGGCTGGCGGCGGTGTTCTTCAACGTCATCGGCATCAACGAACACGCCCGGGTCGCCGCGCGCAGCGACTGAGAGCATGAACAGGCTCTGAGCCCGGGCCGGGCTTGCAAACGCCGGCCCGCGCCCCAACTCCACGCACCATGGAACAGTTTCACGGCACCACCATCTTGAGCGTGCGGCGCACGCTGGCCGACGGCAGCGTCCAGGTAGCCCTGGGCGGCGACGGGCAGGTCACCCTGGGCAACATCGTCGTCAAGGGCACGGCGCGCAAGGTGCGCCGCCTGCACCACGGCAAGGTGCTGGCCGGTTTCGCCGGCGCCACCGCCGACGCCTTCACGCTGTTCGAGCGCTTCGAGGCCAAGCTGGACAAGCACCAGGGCCACCTGATGCGCGCCGCCATCGAGCTCACCAAGGACTGGCGCACCGACCGCGTGCTGCGCCGCCTGGAGGCGATGCTGGCCGTGGCCGATGCCAGCGCCTCGCTGATCATCACCGGCAACGGCGACGTGCTGGAGCCCGAGCAGGGCATCGTGGCCATAGGCTCGGGCGGCGCCTATGCCCACGCGGCGGCGCACGCGCTGCTGGCCAACACCGGGCTGGGGGCGCAGGAGATCGTCAAGAAATCGCTGGAGATTGCCGGCGAGCTGTGCATCTACACCAACATGCACCACACCATCGAGACCCTCTGAGGGCTCCTGGTTTGCTCAGTTTTTCATAGCTAGGTGCCGGCTGTTGACGCCGGCATCCGGGCGATTTGACCTATAAAACCTTCCGCCAGGCCCCAGCATGTCCCTTTCCATGACCCCGCAGGAGATCGTCTCCGAACTCGACCGCCACATCGTCGGCCAGGCCGGAGCCAAGCGTGCGGTGGCGATTGCCCTGCGCAACCGCTGGCGCCGCCAGCAGGTGCAGGCCGACCTGCGCCAGGAGATCACGCCGAAGAACATCCTGATGATCGGCCCCACCGGCGTCGGCAAGACCGAGATCGCGCGGCGCCTGGCGCGCCTGGCCGACGCGCCCTTCATCAAGGTCGAGGCGACCAAGTTCACCGAGGTCGGCTACGTCGGCAAGGACGTGGACTCCATCGTGCGCGACCTGGTCGAGGTGGCAGTCAAGCAAACGCGCGAGGCCGACATGAAAAAGATGCGCGCGCGCGCCGAGGACGCCGCCGAGGAGCGCATCCTGGACGTGCTGCTGCCGCCGGCGCGCGGCGCCGAGGCCGGCGAGGGCAACCCCACGCGCCAGGCGTTCCGCAAGAAGCTGCGCGAGGGGCAGCTCGATGACAAGGACATCGAGATCGACCTGGCCGACGCCCGCCCGGCCATGGAAATCATGGGGCCGGCCGGCATGGAGGAGATGGCCGAGCAGCTGCGCGGCGTGTTCAGCCAGATGGGGCAGGAGCGCCGGCGCACGCGCCGCCTGAAGGTGGCCGAGGCGCTGCGCCTGCTGGCCGACGAGGAGGCCGCCCGGCTGGTCAACGAGGACGAGGTGCGCGCGCGGGCGCTGCAAAGCGCCGAGCAAAACGGCATCGTCTTCATCGACGAGATCGACAAGGTCGCCGCGCGCCAGGAATCGGGCGGGGCGGAAGTCTCGCGCCAGGGCGTGCAGCGCGACCTGCTGCCGCTGGTGGAGGGCACCTCGGTGTCCACCAAGTACGGCCCGGTCAAGACCGACCACATGCTGTTCATCGCCTCGGGCGCCTTCCATCTGGCCAAGCCCAGCGACCTGATCCCCGAGCTGCAGGGGCGCTTCCCGATCCGGGTCGAGCTCACGTCGCTGTCGGTGCAGGACTTCGAGGCCATCCTGACGCAGACCCACGCCTCGCTCACGCGCCAGTACCAGGCGCTGCTGGCCACCGAAGGCGTGCAGCTGGCCTTCACCCCCGAGGGCATCACGCGGCTGGCGCACATCGCCTGCGACGTCAACGAGCGCACCGAAAACATCGGCGCGCGCCGCCTGTCCACCGTCATGGAGCGGTTGCTGGATGAGGTGAGCTTCGACGCCGCGCACCGCGCGGGCCAGACCGTGACCATAGACGCCGCCTACGTGGACGACCGCCTGGCCGGCCTGAGCCGCGATGAGGACTTGTCCCGATACATCCTGTGATGCCTTGCCGGCGGGCTGCCTGCCCCGGTTAGACAGTACTTGCACATACGCGCCTAAGTGACTGGCCGGCAAGGGTTTTCCTTGCCGGCTTCGTTTTTTTCCGGCACCTAACCCCTTGATTTGATTGAGCCTGTCCTGGCGGGTGGGCGGCTTGTCGGGTTGGCGATTCCTGCTAAAGTGCAAGAAAGTGCCAAGAAGTGGGAAAAAGTGCCCCCGGTGCGTTTTCTCTTGATTTTCCTGTTCTCCATGCCGGGCCGGCCACATCTGACCGAGGGGTTCATCTTCCGTGTTCCAAGGGGCGTCATCGCTGAGTCTGGATGCCAAGGGGCGCCTGTCCGTGCCGACCCGGCACCGCGAGGCCCTGGGCGCGCAGATCACGCTCACCAAGCACCCCGAGGGCTGCCTGATGGTCTTTCCGCAGGCCGAGTGGGAGCGCTTTCGCGATCGCATCGCCCAGCTGCCCCTGTCGGCCCAGTGGTGGAAGCGCATCTTCCTGGGCAACGCCATGGAAGTGGAGCTGGACGGCACCGGCCGGGCCCTGGTATCGCCCGAGCTGCGGGCCGCCGCCGGCCTGGGCCGGGACGCCGTGCTGCTGGGCATGGGCACGCACCTGGAACTGTGGGACAGGGCGACCTACGAAGCCAAGGAAGCCGAGGCGCTGCAGGCAGCGATGCCCGAGGTGCTCAAGGATTTCTCTTTCTGAACGGGGCGCAGCCATGAACCCGCCCCAGGGGCATACCACGGTGCTGCTGCACGAGGCGGCCGACGCAATGCTCGGCGGCCCGCTGGGCGCCAGCGGCTGTTTCGTCGACGGCACCTTCGGGCGCGGCGGGCATTCGCGGCTGCTGCTGGAGCGGCTGGCGCCACAGGCGCGCCTGGTGGCCTTCGACCGCGATCCGCAGGCCATCGACGAGGCCGCCCGCGTGGACGACCCGCGCTTTGCCATCCGCCACGAAGCCTTTTCCGGCCTGGGCGGGCTGCCTGCCGGCAGCGTCAGCGGGGTGCTGCTGGACCTGGGCGTGAGTTCGCCGCAGATCGACACGCCCGAGCGCGGGTTCAGCTTTCGATTCGACGGCCCGCTGGACATGCGCATGGACACCACGCGCGGGCGCAGCGTGGCCGACTGGCTGGCGCAGGCCGAAGCGGCGCAGATAGCGGAGGTGATACGTGACTACGGCGAAGAACGGTTTGCTGGCCCCATTGCAAAGGCGATTGTTGCTTGGCGCACGCAGCAGGGACCGATCACGACAACCGCCCAGCTGGCCGACCTCGTGGCTGGCACGGTCAAGACCCGCGAGCCTGGCCAGCATCCCGCCACACGCACCTTTCAGGCTTTTCGGATTTACATCAACGCCGAGCTGGAAGAGCTGCGCCAGGCGTTGACGGCCAGCCTGCGCGTGCTGGCGCCTGGCGGGCGCCTGGTGGTCATCAGCTTTCATTCGCTGGAAGACCGCATCGTCAAGCAATTCATCGCCCTGCATGCCAAGGAGGTCTATGACCGGCGCGCGCCGTTTGCGCCGCCCCAGCCCATGCGGCTGGCGTCGCTGGGGCGCACCAAGCCCGGCGCGGCCGAAGTGGCGGCCAACCCGCGCGCGCGCAGCGCCGTGATGCGCGTGGCCGAACGCACGCAGGCGGCGGCATGAGCGCGCGCACGGCGGCCTCCTGCGCCCACGCGGCAGCTGGGGTGCGGGCATGACCCGGGTCAGCGTGCTGCTGCTGCTGGCCGTCATGGCCAGCGCCATGCTGCTGGTGCACAGCCAGTACGAGTCGCGGCGCCTGTACAGCAGCATGCACCGCGCGCTGGCCGAGGCGCGCGTGCTGGCGACCGAGCAGCAGCGCCTGCAGGTCGAGCGGCGCGCCCAGTCCACGCCGCTGCGCGTGGAGCGCCTGGCACGCGACCGGCTGAACATGCGCATGGCCACGCCCGCCATTACGCAGTGGGTGGGCGACGACGGCGCCGACCCCGCGGCGCGCGCCCCCGCCAGGAGCGCGCCATGAGCGCCGGCCGCAGCCTGGCCTACACCTCCAGCCCGCTGCTGGCGGCGCGCACGCCGGTCTGGCGCAGCCGCTTCATCGTGGCGCTGGTGGCGCTGGGCTTTTGCGCGCTGGCGGCGCGCGCCGCCTATGTGCAGATCATCGGCAACGACTTCTTCCAGCGCCAGGGCGAAGTGCGCTTTGCCCGCACCCTGGAGCTGCCGGCCAACCGGGGGCGCATCCTGGACCGCAACGGCCTGATCCTGGCCTCCAGCGTGCCGGCGGCCAGCATCTGGGCCATCCCCGAGGACGTGGACACCGACAGCCCCGCAGCCCTGCCCAAGCTCAAGGAGCTGGCGCGCCTGCTGGAGATGCCCCTGCCCCAGCTGATGGCCAAGCTGTCCGACGACGACAAGACCTTCGTCTGGGTCAAGCGGCAGCTGGACTGGGAGCTGGGCCAGCAGATCGTGGCCCTGGGCATCAAGGGCATCTACAACCGCAAGGAGTACAAGCGCCAGTACCCCGAGGGCGAGTCGGCGGCGCACATCGTGGGCTTCACCAACGTGGAGGACCATGGCCAGGAGGGCATGGAGCTGGCCTTCGACAAGGAACTCGGCGGCAAGCCGGGCTCCATGCGCGTCATCAAGGACCGGCTGGGCCGCGTGGTCGAGGGCGTGGGCGCCGACGTGCCGCCCGTCGACGGCCGCGACATGCAGCTGTCCATCGACAGCAAGGTGCAGTTCTTCGCCTACCAGAAGCTGCGCGACACCGTGGCCGAGCACAAGGCCAAGGCGGGCAGCGTGGTGGTGCTGGACGCGCACACAGGCGAGGTGCTGGCGCTGGCCAACTACCCCAGCTACGTGCCCGACAAGCGGCGCAACCTGACCGGCGAGCAGCTGCGCAACCGGGCGCTGACCGACACCTTCGAGCCCGGCTCGACCATGAAGCCCATCACCGTCGGCCTGGCCCTCAACAGCGGCCGCGTGCGCCCGGAGACACCCATCGACACCTCGCCCGGGCGCATCACCATCACCGGCTCGACCATCAACGACACGCACAACTACGGCCTGCTCACGGTGGAAGGCGTGGTGCAGAAGTCGAGCAACGTCGGCACCACAAAAATAGCCATGCAGATGCCGGCGCGCGAGATGTGGGAGACCTTCTCGGCGCTGGGCTTTGGCCAGAAGCCCACGCTCGCCTTCCCCGGCGCCGTGAGCGGCCGCCTGCGCCCCTACAAGAGCTGGCGCCCCATCGAGCAGGCCACCATGAGCTACGGCTACGGCCTGTCGGCCAGCCTGTTCCAGATGGCGCGCTCCTACACCGTGTTCGCCAACGGCGGCAAGGTCATCCAGGCGACCATGCTCAAGACCGACCAGCCCGCCGTGGGCGTGCCGGTGTTTTCCGAGCGCACCTCGACCCAGGTGCGCAAGATGCTGCAGATGGCGGCCGGCCCCGGCGGCACGGGCCAGAAGGCGCAGACCGTGGGCTATTCGGTGGGCGGCAAGTCCGGCACGGCGCGCAAGCAGGTCGGCAAGAGCTATGCCACCGGCAAGTACCGCGCCTGGTTCACCGGCCTGGCGCCGGTGGACAACCCGCGCGTCATCGTCGCCGTCATGATCGACGAGCCCAGCAATGGCGTGATCTACGGCGGCGCCGTGGCCGCGCCCGTTTTCAGCGAAGTGGTGCAGCAGACCCTGCGCCTGATGGGCGTGCAGCCCGACGTGGCGGTCAAGCCGCTGATCGTCTCCAACCCGGTGGAGGAATCGCTATGAACGCCGAACTGCTGCTCGGCACGCCGGCGGACGCCGCGGCCTGGCTGCGCGGGCGCGTGGGCGGCACCTTGCGCACCGACAGCCGGCAGGTGGAGCCAGGCGACGCCTTCATCGCCTGGCCGGGCGCGGCCACAGACGGGCGCGCGCACGTGCCGGACGCGCTGGCGCGCGGCGCTGCCGCCTGCCTGGTGGAGGCCGAGGGCGCGCCGGCCTTCGGCTTCGCCGGCGACTCCCGCATCGCCGCGCTGCACGGCCTCAAGGCCGCCACGGGCATGATCGCCGCCGAATGGTTCGGCCACCCGAGCGCGCGCCTGGAAGTGCTTGCCGTGACCGGCACCAATGGCAAGACCAGCAGCGCCTGGTGGCTGGCGGAGGCCCTCAATGCGCTCTCGAAAAATGAGCTGATTCCCCATGCCGGATGCGGGCTGGTGGGCACTTTGGGTATTGGAGTGCCGCCCGACGTGGAGTCCACCGGCCTGACCACGCCCGACCCGGTGCAGCTGCAGCGCGCGTTTGCGCGGTTTGCGGCCGACGGCTGCGGCGCCTGCGCCATCGAGGCGTCCTCCATCGGCCTGGCCGAGCAGCGCCTGGCCGGCACGCGCATCCGCGTGGCGCTGTTCACCAACTTCACCCAGGACCACCTGGACTACCACGCCAGCATGGCTGCCTACTGGCAGGCCAAGAGCGTGCTGTTCGACTGGCCCGGCCTGCAGGCGGCGGTGGTCAACATCGACGACGCGCGCGGCGCCGAGCTGCACGCCAGCCTGCAGGGGCGCGCGCTGGACCTGTGGAGCGTGTCCATGCACCTGCCGGCACGCCTGCAGGCCCGGGACATCGCCGCCACCGACGCCGGCCTGGCCTTCACCGTGGCCGAGGGCGTGCACAGCGCGGCGCTGCAAACGCGCCTGGTGGGCCTGTTCAACGTCTCCAACCTGCTGGGCGTGATCGCCGGGCTGCGCGCCCTGGGCGTTTCGCTGGACGCGGCCGTGCAGGCCTGCGCGCAGCTCGACCCCGTTCCCGGCCGCATGCAGCAGCTGGGCGGCGCCGGCCAGCCGCTGGTAGCCGTGGACTACGCGCACACGCCCGACGCCCTGGCGCAGGCACTGGCCGCGCTGGCGCCCATGGCCGCGGCCCGCGGCGGCCGGCTGTGGTGCGTGTTCGGCTGCGGCGGCAACCGCGATGCGGGCAAGCGCCCGCTGATGGGTGCAGCGGCGCAAAAGGGCGCCGACCGCGTCATCGTCACCAGCGACAACCCGCGCGGCGAAGTGCCGGCGGCCATCATCCACCAGGTTCTGGCGGGCACCATCGCCAGCACGCAGGTCAGCGCCGAAGTGGACCGCGCCGCCGCCGTGGCCCAGGCCATCGCCCAGGCCGACGCCCGCGACGTGGTGCTGATCGCCGGCAAGGGCCACGAGGACTACCAGGAAACGGCCGGCGTGCGCCGCCCGTTCTCCGACCTGGAGCAGGCGCGCGCGGCCCTCGCGCGCCGCGCTGGCCCGGCACCCGGGGAACCGCACGGGAGGCCCGCCGCATGAGCCCCGCCGCCGCCCCGCACATGACCCTGGCCCAGGCGCACGCGCTGATCAGCGCGCGCCTGCCCGGCGCACGCCTGGTGGGGGCCGGCAGCACGCCGCTGGCGCGCGTGCACACCGATACGCGCACGCTGGGCCCGGGCGACCTGTTCGTCGCGCTGGTGGGCGAGCGCTTCGACGCGCACGACTTCCTGGCGCAGGCGCGCGGCGCCGGTGCTTCGGCGGCGCTGGCGCAGCGCGGCCTGGCAGCGGCCGGCCTGCCCGGCATCGAGGTGCCCGACACGCTGACCGCGCTCGGCGCCCTGGGCGCCGGCTGGCGCGCGCAGTTCGCGCTGCCGCTGGTCGCCGTCACCGGCAGCAACGGCAAGACCACCGTGACGCAGATGGTCGCCGCCGTGCTGCAGGCCTGGCTGGGCGAGGCCATGCTGGCCACGCGCGGCAATTTCAACAACGAGATCGGCGTGCCGCTGACGCTGCTGCGCCTGCAGGCCGGGCAGCGCGCGGCGGTGGTCGAGCTGGGCATGAACCACCCCGGGGAGATCGCCCGGCTGGCCGCGCTGGCGCAGCCCACGGTGGCGCTGGTCAACAACGCCCAGCGCGAGCACCTGGAGTTCATGCACACGGTGCAGGCCGTGGCGCGCGAGAACGGCAGCGTGCTGGCGGCGCTGCCGGCCGATGGCGTGGCGGTGTTCCCGGCGGATGATGCTTTTACGCCGCTGTGGCGCGGGCTGGCCGCAGGGCGGCGGTGCCTGACGTTTGCTGGCGGGGCTGGCCCCTCGCCCGCCACACCCGCCGACATCACCTGCCCCGCCGCCCACTGGCAGGCCGGCGCCTGGCACGTGCGCATCGACACCCCGCAAGGCGGCTTCGACACCCGCCTGCACATCGCCGGCCGGCACAACGTCGCCAACGCCCTGGCCGCCACGGCCTGCGCGCTGGCCGCCGGTGCGCCGCTGGCGGCCATCGCGCGCGGCCTGCAGGACTTCCGCCCGGTGAGCGGCCGCTCGCGCGCCTTTGCACTGCAGGCGGGCGGGCGCGCAATCACCGTGGTGGACGACAGCTACAACGCCAACCCCGATTCGGTGCACGCGGCGATCCGGGTGCTGGCCGAGCTGCCCGGCCCGCGCCTGCTGGTGCTGGGCGACATGGGCGAGGTCGGCGGGCAGGGAGCGCAGCTGCACGCCGAGGCCGGCGCGCTGGCGCGCGAGGCGGGCATCGAGCACCTGTATGCGCTGGGGGCCCTGAGCGCCCATGCAGTGCGGGCCTGCGGCGCGCGCGCCCGGCATTTCGACGACATGGCAGCGCTCACGGCGGCGCTGCGCGAGGCGCTGCCGCAGGTGGGCAGCGTGCTGGTGAAAGGTTCACGGTTCATGAAGATGGAGCAGGCGGTGCGGGCGATCCAGGACGCGGGGGTGGCGGCATGCTGCTGATGCTCACGCAATGGCTGCAGGGCCTGTCGCCGGAATTGGGTTTCCTGCGCGTATTCCAGTACCTCACGCTGCGCGCGGTGATGGCGGCAATGACGGCGCTACTGATCGGCCTGGTGGCCGGCCCGCGCGTGATCCGCGTGCTGGCAGCGCTCAAGATCGGCCAGCCGGTGCGCAGCTACGCCATGCAGTCGCACCTGGCCAAGAACGGCACGCCCACCATGGGCGGCGTGCTGATCCTGCTGGCGATCGGGGTCTCCACGCTGCTGTGGTTCGACCTGTCCAACCGCTTCGTCTGGATCGTGCTGGCAGTGACGCTGGGTTTCGGTGCGATCGGCTGGGTGGACGACTGGCGCAAGGTGGTGCGCAAGGACCCCGAGGGCATGCGCTCGCGCGAGAAATATTTCTGGCAGTCGGTCATCGGCCTGCTGGCCGCGCTGTACCTGGTGTTCTCGATCTCCGAGAGCTCCAACGCCCGCGTGTTCGAGCTGTTCGTGACCTGGGCGCAGTCGGGGTTCTCGCTCGACCTGCCGCCCAAGGCCGGGCTGCTGCTGCCGTTCTTCAAGGAGGTCAGCTACCCGCTGGGCGTGCTGGGCTTCGTCATCCTGACCTACCTGGTCATCGTGGGCTCCAGCAATGCCGTCAACCTGACCGACGGCCTGGACGGGCTGGCCATCATGCCGGTCATCATGGTCGGCTCGGCGCTGGGCATTTTTGCCTACGTCACGGGCAGCGCCAGCTTTTCCAAGTACCTGCTGTTCCCGCACATCCCCGGCGCCGGCGAGCTGCTGATCTTCTGCGCCGCCATGGCCGGCGCGGGGCTGGCCTTCCTGTGGTTCAACACGCATCCGGCGCAGGTCTTCATGGGCGACGTGGGGGCGCTGGCGCTGGGCGCGGCGCTGGGCACCATCGCCGTCATCGTGCGCCAGGAGGTGGTGCTGGCCATCATGGGCGGCATCTTCGTGGTCGAGGCGCTGTCGGTGATGGCCCAGGTGCTGTGGTTCAAGTACACCCGGCGCCGCTACGGCGAGGGCCGGCGCCTGCTCAAGATGGCGCCGCTGCACCACCACTTCGAGAAAAGCGGCTGGAAGGAGACGCAGGTCGTCGTGCGCTTCTGGATCATCACCATGCTGCTGTGCCTGATCGGCCTGTCCACGCTGAAGCTGCGATGAGCATGGAGCCGCACGCCACCCCCCCCGGCGACGCCGCGCCCCCCGAGGCGCCGGCGCTGAACGCCGCCGCCGAGGCCGCGCAGTTCGTCGCCCGCATGTTCGCCGAGGTGCAGCAGGGCGACGCCGGCGCGGCGCCTGCCGCTGCCCAGGGCGCGGCCGGGCCTGCGCAGCCCGCTGCTGCTGCGGCCGCCGCCGCCGCCGACGAGCCCCTGTTGGCGCCGGCGCAGGCGCTGCATGGCACCATGGACGGCCAGCAGGTGCTGGTGCTGGGGCTGGGCGCGTCCGGCCTGGCCATGGCGCGGTGGTGCGCACGCTGCGGCGCCCAGGTGACGGTGGCCGACACGCGCGCGCAGCCGCCGCAGCTGGCCGCGCTGCGCGAGCAGCTGCCCCAGGCCCGCTTCGTGGCCGGGCCCTTCGATGCCGCCCTGGTCGAGCAGGCCCCGGTGCATGCCGTGTACCGCTCGCCCGGCCTGTCGCCCGCCGATATTGCTCCGGTATTGATAGCTGCACGCCGCCTGTCCGTGCCGGCAGAGGGCGAAATCGACCTGTTTTCCCGGGCGCTGGAGCGTTTGCGCGAGGCCAGCGGCTACGCGCCCGCAGTGCTGGCCATCACGGGCACCAACGGCAAGACGACCGTGACCTCGCTGACCGGCCAGCTGCTGGCGCATGCCGGCCTGGACGTGGCCGTGGCCGGCAACATCGGGCCCACGCTGCTCGATACCCTGGCCGCGCGCCTGGACCGCGGCGCGCTGGCGCAGGCCTGGGTGCTGGAGCTGTCCAGCTTCCAGCTGGACGGCTGCACGCGCTTCGAGCCCACCGCAGCCGTGGTGCTCAACCTGACGCAGGACCACCTGGACTGGCATGGCGACCTGCAGGCCTACGGCGCGGCCAAGGCGCGCATCTTCGGCCGGCAGGGGCTGATGGTGCTCAACCGCGAGGATGCGGCGGTCATGGCCATGCTGCCCGAACCCGTGCGCGTGAAGTTGCAGCGGCCCCAGCAACGCGCCCACCTCACCTTTGGCGCCGACATGCCCCGCCGCCCGGGCGACTTCGGCATCGAGGTGGTGGCCGGCATGGCCTGGCTGGTGCGCGCGCACGAGGCCGACGAGACCGAACGCCGCGCCCGGACGGCGCGCCCGGGCGAGGGCGAGCTGCACATCCAGCGCCTGATGCCCGAAGGCGCGCTGCGCATCCGGGGCCGGCACAACGCCACCAATGCGCTGGCCGCCCTGGCGCTGGCCCAGGCGGCCGGCTGTGCGCTGGGCCCGCTGCTGTACGCCCTGCGCCAGTACCGGGGCGAGCCGCACCGCGTCGAGCCCGTGGCGATCGTGCAGGAGGTGGAGTATTTCGACGACAGCAAGGGCACCAACGTCGGCGCCACCGTGGCCGCGCTCAATGGCCTGGGGGCCGAGCGGCGCCTGCTGGTCATCCTGGGCGGCGACGGCAAGGGCCAGGACTTCGCGCCGCTGGCCGCGCCCGTGGCGCGGCATGCGCGCGCCGCGCTGCTGATCGGGCGCGATGCGCCGCAGATCCGCGCAGCCCTGCAGGGCTGCGGCGTGCCGCTGCTGGACGCAGCCACGCTGGACGACGCCGTGCGCCAGGCGGCCGCGCGCGCCCATGCCGGCGATGCCGTGCTGCTGTCGCCGGCCTGCGCCAGCTGGGACATGTTCGATGGCTACGAGCACCGCGCCCGGGTGTTCGCCCAGGCCGTGCAGGCCCTGGCCGAGGACGCGGGCCAGCCCTTCACCCCGGCGGGGGCGGCATGACGGCAGCCGCTACTGCCACCGCACCGGGATGGCTCGCGCGGCTGCGCGGGCGGCTCGGCGGGCGCGAGCCCGACGCGGTCGATGCGCTGCCGGTGCGCGTGGGCGGCACGGAATACCGGCGCACCGCCGCGACGCCGGCGCGCGTGCTGGGGTTCGACCAGGCGCTGCTGTGGGTGGTGGTGCTGCTGCTGGCCTTCAGCGTGGTCATGGTCTATTCGGCCTCCATCGCCATGCCGGACAACCCGCGCTTTGGCGCCATCGCGCCCACGCATTTCGTGGTGCGCCACACGCTGGCCATCGGCATCGGCTTCGTCGGTGCGCTGCTGGCCTTCCAGATCTCCATGAACACCTGGGAGCGCCTGGCGCCCTGGCTGTTCGTCGTCTCGCTGCTGCTCCTGATCGCGGTGCTGATCCCGCACGTCGGCACCGTGGTCAACGGCGCGCGGCGCTGGCTCAGCCTGGGGCTGATGAACTTCCAGCCCTCGGAGCTGGCCAAGTTCGCGGTGCTGGTCTATGCCGCCGACTACATGGTGCGCAAGATGGAGGTCAAGGAGCGGTTCTTCCGCGCCGTGCTGCCCATGGCCGTGGCCGTGGCCGTGGTCGGGGCGCTGCTGCTGGCCGAGCCGGATATGGGCGCGTTCATGGTGATCGCCGTGATCGCCATGGGCATCCTGTTCCTGGGCGGGGTGAATGCGCGCATGTTCTTCCTGATCGCGCTGATCCTGGTGCTGGCCTTTGCCGCCATGGTGTGGCTGTCGCCCTGGCGGCGCGAGCGCATCTTCGCCTACCTGGACCCGTTCTCCGAGGCGCACGCGCTGGGCAAGGGCTACCAGCTGTCGCACGCGCTGATCGCCATCGGGCGCGGCCAGCTGCTGGGCGTGGGCCTGGGCGGCAGCGTGGAAAAGCTGCACTGGCTGCCCGAGGCGCACACCGACTTCCTGCTGGCCGTGATCGGCGAGGAATTCGGCCTGGTGGGCGTGCTGGTGCTGATCGTGGCCTTCCTGTGGCTCACGCGCCGCATCATGCAGATCGGCCGCCAGGCGATCGCCCTGGACCGGGTGTTCTCCGGCCTGGTGGCGCAGGGCGTGGCCATCTGGATGGGCTTCCAGGCCTTCATCAACATGGGCGTCAACCTGGGCGCGCTGCCCACCAAGGGGCTGACGCTGCCGTTCATGAGTTTCGGCGGCTCGGCCATCCTGATGAACCTCGTGGCCATCGCGGTCGTGCTGCGCGTCGATTATGAAAACAAGCTCCTCATGCGCGGAGGCCGCGCATGAGGGGCTTGTTTCACCAAAACAAGCTTCGGCTGTGCGTCAGCACAGGCCAGCGCGCAGCGCTGATGCGCGGAGGCCGCGCGTGACCGGCAAGACGGCCCTCATCATGGCCGGCGGCACCGGCGGGCACATCTTTCCCGGCCTGGCCGTGGCCGAGGAGCTGGCCGCGCGCGGCTGGCGCGTGCATTGGCTGGGCACGCCTGCGAGCATGGAGTCGCGCATCGTGCCGCCGCACGGCTTCGCCTTCGAGGCCATCGAGTTCTCCGGCGTGCGCGGCAAGGGGCTGCTGACGTTGGCGCTGCTGCCGCTCAAGCTGCTGCGCGCCTTCGCCCAGTCCTGGAGCGTGCTGCGGCGCGTGCGGCCGCAGGTGGTGGTGGGCCTGGGCGGCTACGTCACCTTCCCCGGCGGGCTGATGGCTTCGGCCGCTGGCTGCCCGCTCATCGTGCACGAGCAGAACTCCGTGCCCGGCATGGCCAACCGGCTGCTGTCGGTGGTCGCCGACCGCGTCTTCACCGCCTTTCCCGGTGTGCTGAAGAAAGGCCAGTGGGTCGGCAACCCGCTGCGCGCGGCGTTCACGCAGCAACCCGGGCCTGCCGAGCGCTTCGCCGGCCGCGCCGGCCCCCTGCGGCTGCTGGTGGTGGGCGGCAGCCTGGGCGCGCGCGCGCTCAACGAGATCGTGCCGCAGGCGCTGGCGCTGCTGCCCGAAGGGCGCCGCCCCCTGGTCACGCACCAAAGCGGCGCCACGCAGATCGACGCGCTGCGCGCCAACTACCAGGCTGCCGGCGTGCAGGCCGTGCTGACGCCATTCATCGACGACACCGCCAGCGCCTTTGCCGACGCCGACCTGGTGGTCTGCCGCTCCGGCGCCAGCACCGTCACCGAACTGGCCGCCGTGGGCGCGGCAGCGGTGTTCGTGCCCTTCCCGCACGCGGTGGACGACCACCAGACGGCCAACGCGCGCTTTCTCACCGATGCCGGCGCCGGCTGGCTGGTGCCGCAGCCCGAGCTGACGCCCCGGCGGCTGGCCGACCTGCTGCTCAATACCGGGCGCGAAGCGCTGCTGCAACGTGCCCTGGAAGCCAAGAAGATGGAAAAGACACAAGCTGCCCGCGAGGTGGCAATGGCCTGCGAGGAGTTGGCCGCGAAATGAAGCACGCCATCCAGCGCATCCACTTCGTCGGCATGGGCGGCTCGGGCATGAGCGGCATCGCCGAGGTGTTGCACAACCTGGGCTACCAGGTCTCCGGCTCCGACCGCGAGGACGGCGCCGCGCTGCAGCGCCTGGCCGCGCTGGGCATTGTCACGCACGTCGGCCACGCGGCGGGGCACGTCGCCGGCGCCGACGTGGTGGTCACCTCCACGGCGGTGCAGGCGGACAACCCGGAAGTGCAGGCCGCGCGCGCGCAGGCCATCCCGGTGGTGCCGCGCGCGCTGATGCTGGCCGAGCTGATGCGCATGAAGCGCGGCATCGCGATCGCCGGCGCGCACGGCAAGACCACCACTACCAGCCTGGTGGCCAGCGTGCTGGCCGAGGCCGGGCTGGACCCGACCTACGTCATCGGCGGGCGCCTGAACAGCGCCGGCAGCAATGCCCGGCTGGGCAGCGGCGAGTACATCGTGGTCGAGGCCGATGAGTCCGACGCCTCGTTCCTGAACCTGCTGCCGGTGCTGGCCGTGGTCACCAACATCGACGCCGACCACATGGAGACCTACGGCCACGACTTCGCGCGGCTGGAGCAGGCCTACCTTGACTTCCTGCACCGCATGCCGTTCTACGGCCGCGCCATCGTGTGCGTGGACGACGCGCCGGTGCGCGCCATCCTGGAGCGCGTGCAGCGGCCCGTGACGCGCTATGGCTTCGCGCACGACGCGCAGGTGCGCGCGCTGGACGTGCGCGCCGTGGGCACGCAGATGCACTTCAGCGTGCAGCGCGAGACCGCCGGCGGGCAGCTGCCCCCGCTGGCCGTGGTGCTCAACCTGCCGGGCCTGCACAACGTGCAGAACGCCCTGGCGGCGATCGCCCTCGCGGCCGAGCTGGACGTGCCCGACGCCGCCGTGCTGCGCGCGCTGGCGGGCTTCACCGGCGTGGGCCGGCGCTTCCAGGGCCACGGCGAGCTGGCGGCGGCCGGCGGCGGGCGGTTCACCCTGGTCGAGGACTATGGCCACCACCCGGCAGAGCTGGCCGCCACGCTGGCGGCGGCGCGCGGCGCCTGGCCGGGGCGGCGCGTGCTGCTGGCCTTCCAGCCGCACCGCTACAGCCGCACGCGCGATTGCTTCGATGCATTCGTGGCCGTGCTGGGCCAGGCCGACGCGCTGCTGCTGACCGAGGTCTATGCCGCCGGCGAAGCGCCGCTGGCTGGCGCCGACGGCCGGGCGCTGGCGCAGGCGCTGGGCGCCGCCGGGCCGGCGGCGCCGGTGTTCGAGCCCGACGTGCGGCGCCTGCCCCAGCGCATCGCCGAACTGGCGCAGGACGGCGACGTGGTGCTGTGCATGGGCGCGGGATCGATAGGCGCGGTGGCCGGGCGCACCGTCGAATTGCTACGGAAAAAAGAGCATGAAGCCATTGTGGAGGGCCGGCAATGACCGTATTTGATCCAAAAATCGACGCAGCCGGCCTGGGCAAGGTGGCGGTGCTCATGGGCGGCGCCTCCAACGAGCGCGAGGTCTCGCTGATGTCCGGCGGCGGCGTGCTGAACGCCCTGCGCGCGCGCGGCGTGGATGCGCACGCCTTCGACCCCGCCCAGACCGGGCTGGACGCGCTGAAGGCCCACGGCTACGCGCGCTGCTTCATCACGCTGCATGGCCGCCACGGCGAGGACGGCACGGTGCAGGGGGCGCTCGAACTGCTGGGCATTCCCTACACCGGCCCGGGCGTCATGGCCTCCAGCATCGCCATGGACAAGATCATGACCAAGCGCCTGTGGCGCGCCGACGGCCTGCCCACGCCCGACTGGCGCCTGGTGGCCAGCCCTGACGAGGCGGCGCAGGCCTTCCAGGCGCTGGGCGCGCCGATGATCGTCAAGCCCTCGCGCGAGGGCTCGACGCTGGGCCTGACGCGCGTGACCTCCATCGGCCAGTGCGAGCAGGCCTACCGCCTGGCCGCGCGCTTCGACCCCGAGGTGCTGTGCGAGCAGTTCATCGACGGCGACGAGACCACCTGCCCGGTGCTGGGGCAGGGCGCGGACGCCGCCGCGCTGCCCTTGATCCGCATCGTGGCGCCCCAGGGCAACTACGACTACCAGAACAAGTATTTCACCGACGCCACCCAATACCACTGCCCCAGCGGCCTGCCCGAGGCGGAAGACCGTGCCATCCAGGAGCTGGTGGTGCGGGCCTACCGCTCGCTGAACTGCCGGGGCTGGGCGCGCGCCGACATCATGGTGCGCAAGAGCGACCGCCAGCCCTTCCTGCTGGAGATCAACACCTCGCCGGGCATGACCGGCCACTCGCTGGTGCCCATGTCGGCGCGCGCCGCCGGCATCAGCTACGAGGACCTGTGCCTGCGCATCCTCGCCGGCGCGTCGCTGGACGCGCTTCAGGGGCGCCGCACCGGGCAGGACGGCGAGCTGCCATGAACTCCGCCGCCGCCCGCGCCCTGCCCACGCCGCTGGACGTGCGCCTGATGAACTTCACCGCTGCGGTGCTGTTCACCGGCGCGCTGCTGGCCGTGCTGTGGGCCGGGGGCAGCTGGCTGCTGCGCCACCCGGCGTTTGCCGTCGGGCGCATCGTGGTCGAGGGCGACCTGGCGCATACCAGCGCCGTGAGCCTGCGCGCCAACGTGGCGCCACAGCTGGTGGGCAACTTCTTCACGCTGGACCTGCAGGCCGCGCGCCGCGCCTTCGAGCAGGTGCCCTGGGTGCGCAGCGCGCAGGTGCGGCGCGAGTTCCCCAGCGGCCTGCGCGTGCTGCTGCAGGAGCACGACGCGGTGGCGTACTGGGGCGCGGAGGGCAGCGGCATGCTGGTGGACAGCCAGGGCGTGGTCTTCGAGGCCGACGCGGACGACCTGGACGAGGGCGACTTGCCGCGCCTGGTCGGCCCCACCGAGCGCTCGGGCGAGCTGCTGCGCATGGTGCGCCGGCTCGCCCCGGCCCTGCAGCCGCTGGGCTCGCCCATCGATGCGCTCACGCTCACCACGCACGGCGGCTGGCGCGTGCTGCTGGACAGCGGCGCCGTGCTGGAGCTGGGCGGCGGCCAGGAGGCCGACGTGCTGGAGCGCGTGCGGCGCCTGGTGCGCACGCTGCCCCAGGTCACGCAGCAGCAGGGCGGGCGCGGCGTGGGCACCCTGGAATACGCCGACCTGCGCCACGCCGGCGGCTATGCGCTGCGCCTGCACGGCGTGACCACGATGAGCGCGGAAGAGGCGGCGAAGGCGGCGCGGGCGCGACCGGCAGCGGCACGCCCTGCAGCCACACCGGCGCGGCGCGCCGCACAGAACAACTGAGGGTTGAAGCGATGGCAAGGGAATACAAGGACGTCGTGGTGGGGCTGGACATCGGCACGGCCAAGGTCATGGCGGTGGTAGCCGAGGTGCTGCCCGGCGGCGAGCTGAAGCTCGCCGGCCTGGGCGTGGCGCCGGGCAATGGCTTGAAGCGCGGCGTGGTGGTCAACATCGACGCCACGGTGCAGAGCATCCAGCAGGCGCTGAAGGAGGCCGAGCTGATGGCCGACTGCAAGATCCAGCGCGTCTATACCGGCATCACCGGCAGCCACATCCGCGGGCGCAACTCGCGCGGCATGGTGGCCATCAAGGACCGCGAGGTCTCGGCCACCGACGTGGCGCGCGTGGTCGAGACGGCCAAGGCCATCAACATCTCCAGCGACCAGCGCCTGTTGCTGGTCGAGCCGCAGGAGTTCGTGATCGACGGGCAGGACGTGCGCGAGCCCGTGGGCATGAGCGGCATCCGCCTGGAGGCCAACATCCACATCGTCACCGGCGCTCAAAGTGCCGCCGAGAACATCATCAAGTGCGTGCGCCGCTGCGGCCTGGAGGTCGAGCAGCTGATGCTCAACCCGCTGGCCTCCAGCCACGCCGTGCTGACGGATGACGAGCGCGAGCTGGGCGTGGCGCTGGTGGACATCGGCGCCGGCACCACCGATGTGGCGGTGTTCACCGGCGGCGCGATCCGCCACACGGCGGTGATCCCGATCGCCGGCGACCTGATCACCAGCGACATCGCCATGGCGCTGCGCACTCCAACGAAGGACGCCGAGGACATCAAGGTCGAGAGCGGCTACGCCAAGCAGCTGCTGGCCGACCCGGAGGCGCAGGTCGAAGTGCCGGGCCTGGGCGATCGCAGCCCGCGCATGCTCTCGCGCCAGGCGCTGGCCGGCGTCATCGAGCCGCGCGTGGAGGAAATCTTCTCGCTGGTGCAGCAGGTGATCCGCGAGTCGGGCTACGAGGAGGTGCTGTCCTCAGGCATCGTGCTCACCGGCGGCAGCGCCGTCATGCCGGGCATGGTCGAGCTGGGCGAGGACATCTTCCTCAAGCCCGTGCGCCGCGGCATCCCCAAGTATTCCGGAGCGCTGGCCGACATGATCGCCCAGCCGCGCGCAGCCACCGTGATGGGCCTGCTGGAGGAGGCCCGGCAGGCGCGCCTGCGCGGCTTCAAGGTGGCGGCCAAGAGCGGCTCGGTGAAGACGGCGTTCGGCCGCTTCAAGGATTTCATCGTGGGGAACTTCTGACATGACGCTCCACGACCGGCGCAAGCGCAGCCGCTGGCGAAGTACCGGCCCGCCACCCTGGAAGCCGCCCCGCGCCAGTTCCCTCCATTTTTTCCGGCCAGTTCAGACCCCACCCTAAAACAGTCACAGGAGCCAAGCAAATGAGCATCGAAATGATCGAGTCCGAAGAGTTCAACCAGGGCACGCACATCAAGGTTATCGGCGTCGGCGGCGGCGGCGGCAATGCCGTCGAGCACATGATCGCGCGCGGCGTGCAGGGGGTGGAATTCATCGGCGCCAACACCGACGCGCAGCAGCTGCTGCGCAGCTCGGCGCACCGCACCATCCAGCTGGGGCTGAACGGCCTGGGCGCGGGCAACAAGCCCGAGCGCGCGCGCGAGGCCGCAGGCCAGGCCGAGGAGGACATCCGCCAGGCCATCGCCGGCGCGCACATGCTGTTCATCACCGCCGGCATGGGCGGCGGCACCGGCACCGGCGCCGCGCCGGTGATCGCGCGCGTGGCCAAGGAGATGGGCATCCTCACCGTGGGCGTGGTCACCAAGCCCTTCGAGTGGGAGGGCAGCCGCAAGATGAAGAACGCCGAGGAAGGCCTGACCGAGCTGGAGGCCAACGTCGATTCGCTCATCGTGGTGCTGAACGAGAAGCTGCTGGAGGTGCTGGGCGACGACGTCGGCCAGGAAGAAGCCTTCGCGCACGCCAACGACGTGCTGAAGAACGCCGTGGGCGGCATCGCCGAGATCATCAACGAGTACGGCCAGGTCAACGTGGACTTCGAGGACGTGCGCACCGTGATGGGCGAGCCCGGCCGCGCCATGATGGGCACGGCCACCGCCACCGGCCCGGACCGCGCCCGCATCGCCGCCGAGCAGGCGATCGCCTGCCCGCTGCTGGAGGGCATAGACCTGTCGGGCGCCAAGGGCGTGCTGGTGCTGGTGACGGCCGCCAAGGGCAGCCTGAAGCTGGCCGAGTCGCGCCTGGCGATGACCACCATCAACGCCTACGCCTCGCCCGATGCGCACGTGATCTTCGGCGCCGCCTACGACGAGACGCTGGGCGACGCCATCCGCGTCACCGTGGTTGCCACCGGCCTGGCGCGCGCCAATGCGCGCCGCCAGACCATGCAGGTGGTGCAGGGCAGCCTGCGCACCGGCACCGACAACGTCGCCTACACCATGCCCGGCGCGGGCGCTGCCGTGGCCGGCGGCACCGACTACGGCAACATGGCCGTTCCCAGCGTCTGGCGCACCAACCGCACCCAGGCCACGGCGCGCGTGGACGCCCTGTCTTCGGGCGGCATGGACGAGCTGGAGATCCCGGCCTTCCTGCGCAAGCAGGCGGATTGAACGGGGCACACCCGCCTGCGCGCCTGCGGCGCTTCCCCCCGCTCTCGCAGTGCTGCGCACTGCGGGCGGGGGGGCGCAGCCGGCGCCGCGGGGCGGCCCTTGCGCGGCTGCCGCTGGTGGGGCCGTGCCCCCTTTCGCGGCTTGTGAGAGGGGCGGCACTGCCGCCCTTCCGAGCAGCGGCCCACTAAAATTACCGGATGCTCCAGCAACGCACCATCAAGACCCTGACACGCGCCGTCGGCGTGGGGCTGCACAGCGGACAGCGGGTCGAGCTGACGCTGCGCCCGGCCGGCGCGGACACGGGCATCGTCTTTCGCCGGGTGGACCTGCCCGAGCCGGTGGACATCCCCATCGGCGCCGAGTCCGTGGTGGACACCCGCATGGCCTCCACCATAGGCGCCGGCGGCGCCAAGGTGCACACGGTGGAGCACCTGATGTCGGCCTGCGCGGGCCTTGGCATCGACAACCTGTACATCGACATCACCGCCGAGGAAGTGCCCATCCTGGACGGCTCCTCGGCCTCCTTCGTGTTCCTGCTGCAAAGCGCCGGCATCGAGCTGCAGAAGGCGCCCCGCCGCTTCATCCGCGTGACCCGGCCGGTCGAGGTGCGCGAGGGCGAAGGCAGCCAGCTGAAATGGGCACGCCTGGAGCCCTACCACGGCTTCAAGCTGCGTTTCGAGATCGACTTCGCGCACCCGGCGGTGGACTCCACCGGGCAAAGCGTCGAGTTCGACCTGGGCGAGGGCAACTACGCGCGCGACATCGCCCGCGCCCGCACCTTCGGCTTCACCCGCGACGTCGAGACGCTGCGCGCCAGCGGCCGCGCCCTGGGCGGCGGGCTGGACAACGCCATCGTCATGGACGACTACAAGGTGCTCAACGCCGACGGCCTGCGCTACGACGCCGAATTCGCCCGCCACAAGATCCTGGACGCCATGGGCGACCTGTACCTGGTCGGGCGGCCCCTGCTGGCGGCCTACAGTGCGCACCGCTCGGGCCATGCCATGAACAACCTGCTGCTGCGCGAGCTGCTGGCGCAGCGCGGCGCCTGGGAGCTGGTCAGCTTCGAGCACGAGCGCCAGGCGCCGCGCGGCTTTGCCCAGCCGGCCCGGGCCTGGTGAAGGGGGCGCCGCGCCATGCTGCTGTTTCGCTGGCTGGTCTTGCTGCTGCTGCTCGCGGCGGCGGTGTCGTTTGCCTTCTTCGCCGCCACCGGCCAGCCGCGCTACCGCCGCTTCGGCCTGCTGACGCTCAAGTGGACCGTGATCGCCGCCGGATTGTTCTTCGCGGTGCTGGTCCTGGAGCGGGTGGCCTGAGCACGCGGCCGGCCCCCGATAATGCCGGCTTCGCGCGCGCTGGTGGCCCGGGCCGCCAGCCGCCCCCTGAACCTGTCCGGATCCCGCCCATGCCCACCATCAAAATCGACGACCGCGAGTTCGACACCGACGAACTGAGCCCCGAGGCGCGCCAGCAGCTGGAAATGCTGGTGGCCGCGGAAAACCGCCTGCGCGAGCTGCAGCGCGACCTGGCGCTGGTGCAGACGGCGCGCAACGCCTACCTGTCCGTGCTGCGCGCCCACCTGCCCACGCCGCTGCAGCAGATGCAATCCACGCACGGCGACACGCTGAAGCTGTAGCCCCAACGGGGAATTTCCGGGCATTTCAAGCCCGATCCGCCGCACGCCGGCGCCAGCAGGCGGCTTTTAGCTATCTATTCAATAGCAACGGCCCTTAGTCACCTTGAACCGCCTTCAGGCTGCGGCCGGCGGCAGCGGCGCGATGGACAGGCGCAGCTGGCCCTCGGCGTCCTGGCCCAGCGGGCTCCAGGCGCTGCGGCTGTGGCTGGGGGTGTGCACGGTGACCAGCAGGCACTCGGCGCGGCCGTCCGGGCGCAGCACCGGCTGCAGGCCCTCGGCGCAGGGCTGCGCGGCGCCGGCCGGGGCGATGGCATGGCAGGCATGCACCGCCACCACCGGCCCGCCCAGCTGCGCGGCCATGGCGCGGCCCTGTTCGTGCTGCGCGTCCAGCAGGTTCTGGATGAAGGGCAACAGCCGGCTGGCGCCGGCCTCGTCGGCATGGAAGGCGGCCATCGCCGCCTCGCCGGCATGGGCCATCTTGCTGGTGGCGGCATCGTCGCCCTGCGCCGGCGCCCCCACCAGGAATAGTTGCGGCGCCAGTTCGCCGCGCGAGGTGAGCAGGCCGATGGCGATGCGCGCGCAGTGCTCGTAGGCGCTGTGCACGAAGGCATCGCTGGGCTGGCGCGCGGCCGGGGAGGGCGTGGAGGCGGAGGGCTGGGTCATGGAAGAAAGAGGGGATCGAGAAATGCCGCAAGGCAAGGGCGCAAGATTGTCGCTGATCACCACCCCCGAAGGCGCCCCGGGGCGCGGCCCTGCGGCGGGCCCGGGTTCGGGCCGGGCGGCCGGTGCGCTGCGCTACAGTGCCGCCATGACCAAGCCCGACACCCCTTCCGCCTCCCCCGCCCCCGACACCCCCGAAGACGAGTCCGTGCGCAAGATCCACGGCGATCTCAAGGACATGCTGGGCCAGCTGGCGCGCCAGTCGCCGCCCCGGCCCGCAGGCCCGGGCACCGGCCCGGCGCCCGGCAGCGACCCGGCCAGCCGCCTGCACTGACCAGCGCCCGGCAGCAGCGGGCAGCGCGGCCTGCGCCCCGGCGCAGGCCGCTCCCGTTGCGCCCCCGCCACGCCGATCCGGCGTTTTTTTGTCTTTCAAAAACTTCATATAGGAGTTCATATAGGAGTCGCTATACTCCGCCCCCTATATGAGTTCTGTGCTGCGCATTTCCCTGGACACCTCGCCCGAGCAGGGCGAACGCCTGCAGGCCTTGCAGCAGGGTTTTGCGCAGGTGTGCAACGCGCTGGCGCCGCTGGTGCAGCAGACCCGGGTGTGGAACCGCGTGGCGCTGCACCACCTGGCCTACCGCCAGTTGCGCGAGCAGTTCCCCGAGATGGGCTCGCAGATGGTGTGCAACGCGATCTACTCGGTCTCGCGCACCAGCCGCATGGTGTTCCAGCACCCCGGCAGCCCGTTCCACCTGTCGCGCCTGGGCGAGCGGGCGCTGCCGCTGCTGCGCTTTGCCGACAGCTGCCCGGTGTACTTCGACCGGCACACGCTCAGCCTGAAGGGCGGGCAGCTGTCGATGTTCACGCTGGACGGGCGCATGCGCTTCCAGCTGGCCCTGAAGGCCGAGGACGAGGCCTTGTTTGCCTCGCACAAGCTGCGCGAGATCGTGCTGGCGCGCAATGCGGCCGGCTCCTTCGGCCTGTCCTTCGTCTTTGCCGAGCGCGAGGCGCCCGAAGGCGAGCCCGGTGCCGCCCAGCCGCTGCCCGAGGCCGAGGCGGAAATCCCTGAATACGTGATGGTGCAAGAGGCGACATGACCCCGGAAAAATCCCCTTCGGAACTGCGCGCGGCCCTGGCCGCGCTGCGCCCGTATTTCGTGCGTGCCGGCTGGCTCAGCCTGGCCTCGGGCCTGCTGGTGCTGGCGCCTTCGGGCTACATGCTGGAGGTCTATGGCCGCGTGGTGAACAGCCGCAGCCACACCACGCTGTGGATGCTCACGCTGCTGATCCTGGGCGTGTACGTGCTCATGGAGCTGCTGGAGTGGGCGCGCAGCGAGATGATGCGCGCGGCCGGCGTGGCGCTGGACGAGCGCCTGCGCGGACGGCTGTTCCACGCCATCTTCGACGCCAACCTGCGCCGCATCCCCGGCGGCACGCAGCAGCCGCTGAACGATTTCCGCCAGATCCGCGAGTTCCTGCACTCGCCGGTGCTGCTGGGGCTGATGGAGTCGCCGGTGTCCATCGTGATGCTGGTGCTGCTGTTCCTGATCAACCCGGCGCTGGGCTGGGCGGCGATCGCCTTTGCCTGCGTCATCACCCTGGTGGCCTGGCTGAACGAGCGCGCCACCAAGCCGCCCCTGATGCAGGCCAACCGCAACGCCATCGCCGCGCAGCAGTACGCCGACGGCTCGCTGCGCAACGCCCAGGTGATCGAGTCCATGGGCATGCTGCGCGACGTGCATGCGCGCTGGATGGACAAGCAGCGCCAGTTCCTGAACCTGCAGGCGCAGGCCTCCGAGAGCGCGGGGGGCTTCCAGGCCATGTCCAAGTTCCTGCAGACCACGCTCAGCTCGGGCCTGCTGGGGCTGGGCTGCTGGCTGCTGCTGCACGGCACGCTCAACGGCGGCGACGTGATGATGATCATGGCCTCGGTGTTCGGCGGGCGCGTGGTGGCGCCGCTGGTGCAGGCGGTGTCGCAGTGGCAGTCGGTGGTCAATGTGCGCGACGCCTGGGGCCGGCTGGACCAGCTGCTGGCCAACGTGCCGGCGCAGCCCGACAACATGCAGCTGCCGGCGCCGCGCGGGCGCCTGCAGGTCGAGCAGCTGGTGGCCGGCGCGCCCGGCAACCCGGCGCAGATCCTGCGCGGCGTGGGCTTTGAACTGCGGCCGGGCGACGTGCTGGCGGTGGTCGGCCCCTCGGCCTCGGGCAAGACCACGCTGGCGCGCCTGCTGATGGGCCTGTGGCCGGCCATGGTGGGCAAGGTGCGCCTGGACGGCGCCGACGTCTTCACCTGGAACAAGGCCGAGCTGGGCCCGCACGTGGGCTACCTGCCCCAGGGCGTGGAACTGTTCGACGGCACGATCGCCGAGAACATCGCCCGCTTCGGCGACGTGCAGATGCACCAGGTGGAGGCCGCCGCGCGCGCCGTCGGGCTGCACGAGTTCATCCTGAGCCTGCCCGGCGGCTACGACAGCCCGGTGGGCGCGGGCGGGGCGCGCCTGTCGGGCGGCCAGCGCCAGCGCGTGGGCCTGGCGCGGGCGCTCTACGGCGACCCGGTCTTCGTGGTGCTGGACGAGCCCAACTCCAGCCTGGACGAGGAAGGCGACGCGGCGCTGGCGCAGGCCATCCTGGCGATGAAGGCGCGCGGCACGACCTTCGTGATCATGACGCACCGCACCAGCGTGCTGGCCGTGGCCGACAAGATGCTGGTGCTGCAGGCCGGCCAGATGCAGGCCTTCGGCCCGCGCGACGAAGTGCTGGCGGCGCTGAACAAGGCGGCGCAGCAGCAAGCGCAGCAACAAGCCCAGCAGGCGCAGCAGGCCCCGGCCGCGGCGCTGGCCCAGCAGCTGCTGCAGGCGGCCGCCGCCTGAGAACCTGCAGGCGAGCCACGCAGCGCGCAACGAAAGACTCCCTATGAGCAAACCCGGTTTTTTTTCCCGCAGCGAGCTGACCCAGGCGCTGTGGAGCTTCCGCCGTGAATTCATCATGGTCGGCATCTTCAGCATGGTGGCCAACGTGCTGATGCTCAGCCCCACGCTGTACATGCTGCAGGTCTATGACCGCGTGCTGATGAGCCGGAGCGAGCTGACCCTGCTGGCGATGTCGCTGATCACGCTGTTCCTGTTCGGCGTGATGGGCTTTTCCGAGTGGATGCGCTCGCGCGTGCTGGTGCGCTCGGGGGTGCGGCTCGACGCGCTGCTTGGCACGCGGGTGTTCAACGCCAGCTTCGAGTCCTACCTGGACCAGCAGGGCGCGGGCCCGGCGCGCGCCTTTGGCGACCTGATCCAGGTGCGCCAGTTCCTGACCGGGCAGGGCATCTTCGCCTTCTTCGATGCGCCCTGGGCGCCGGTGTACGTGCTGGTGCTGTTCTTCCTGCACCCGCTGCTGGGCTGGATGGCGATCTTCTTCTCGCTGGTGCAGGTGGCGCTGGCCTGGTTCGGCCACCGCCACACGGTGGCGCCGGCCGAAGCGGCCAGCCGCGCCGCCAGCGACACCGGTGCCTACCTGCAGGCCAAGCTGCGCAACGCCGAAGTGCTGGAGTCCATGGGCATGGTGCACAACCTGCGCCGCCACTGGCTGGGCCGGCACCAGGGGGCGCTGGCGGCGCAGTCCACCTCGCAGTCGCTGGCCCACCGCATCAACGCCTGGAGCAAGTTCATCCGCTACTCGCAGCAATCGCTGGCGCTGGGCGCGGGCGCGCTGCTGGTCATCGAGGGCCAGCTCTCGCCCGGCGGCATGATCGCCTCCAACGTGCTGATGACGCGCGCGCTGGCGCCCATCGACATGCTGGTGACCACCTGGCGCCAGTTCATCGGCGCGCGCTCGGCCTTCGGGCGGCTGGAGGCGCTGCTGGGCAGCCACCCCGAGCGCGACCCGGCCTTGAAGCGCGTCGCGCCCACGGGCGAGCTGGTGCTGCGGGGCGTGGTGGCCACGGCCCCCGGGCGCACCACGCCCATCCTCAAGGGCGTGGACGCCACCCTGGCCAAGGGCACGGTCACCGTGGTGCTCGGCCCCTCGGGTTCGGGCAAGTCGACGCTGGCGCGCACCATGGTCGGCATCTGGCCGGGCGTGAGCGGCGAGGTGCTGCTGGACGGCCTGCCCCTGGCGGGCTGGGACCGCGCCGAGCTCGGCCCCTACATCGGCTACCTGCCCCAGGACGTGGAGCTGTTCGAGGGCAGCATCGCCGAGAACATCGCGCGGCTGGGCGAGGTGGATCCCGAGCGGGTGATCGCCGCTGCGCGCAGCGCCGGCCTGCACGAGATGATCCTGCGCTTCCCCAAGGGCTACGACACGCCCATGGGCGAGGCCGGCGGCCTGCTGTCGGGCGGCCAGCGCCAGCGCATCGGCCTGGCGCGCGCGCTGTACGGCGAGCCCGTGCTGGTGGTGCTGGACGAGCCCAACGCCAACCTGGACGACGTGGGCGAGCAGGCGCTGGTGCGCGCCGTGCAGCAGCTGAAAGAGCGCGGCTGCACGGTGGTGCTGGTCACGCACCGCCCGGGCATCCTGGCCGTGGCCGACCGGGTGCTGATCCTGCAAGGCGGCGTGGTGCAGGCCGACGGGCCGCGCGACGCGGTGCTGGCGGCGCTGCGCGGCGCCTCCAGCGCTGCGGCGGCCCCGCCGCCTGGCGCCGGCGCGCTGGCCGCACAGCCCGCCTGACGCGCGCCAGCGGCCCTTCTTGTTCGTTTCCGATTTTTCTGTCTGCCGGATCTTCCTGTCATGGCTACTCCTGCTATTTCCCCTTCCCCAGCCCCCGGCTCCGAGCTGGTGCCCGCCGGCGCCATGCCGGCGGCATCCGAGGCGCGCCGCGCCGGGCGCATCGGCCTGCTGGCGCTGGCCATAGGCTTTGGCGGCTTCCTGCTCTGGGCCGGCCTGGCGCCGCTGGACGAAGGCGTGCCCAGCCAGGGCGTGGTGGCCCTCGACACCAAGCGCAAGGCGGTGCAGCACCTGTCGGGCGGCATCGTGCGCGACGTGCTGGTGCGCGAGGGCCAGCAGGTCAAGGAGGGCGACGTGCTCTTGCGCCTGGACGCGGCGGTGGTGCGCGCCAACTACGAATCGGTGCGCCAGCGCTACCTGGGCCTGCGCGCCATGCAGGGACGGCTGATGGCCGAGCAGTCGGGCGCGGCGCGCGTCGCCTTCCACCCCGACCTGGAGAAGGCCGCCTCCGACCCGCTGATCCGCCAGCAGATGATGAACCAGGAGCAGCTGTTCCAGACGCGGCGCAACCTGCTGCGCTCGGACCTGCAGTCCATCGAGGAAGGCATCCAGGGCCAGCAGGGGCTGCTCACCTCCTACGCCAGCATGCTGGACAACCGCAAGAACCAGCTGTCGCTGGTGCGCGAGGAACTCGGCAACCTGCGCGGCCTGGTGGCCGAGGGCTACGCGCCGCGCAACCGCCAGCTGGAGCTGGAGCGCACGGTGGCCGACATCAGCACCGCCATTGCCGACCTGCAGGGCAACACGGTGCGCGCGCAGCGCGCCATCGGCGAGCTGCGCCAGCGCGCCACCTCGCGCCAGCAGGACTACCGCCGCGAGGTCGAGACGCAGCTGGCCGACGTGGACCGCGAGGTGCTGGCCGAGGAGCAGAAGTTCAAGGCCGTCACCAACGACCTGGAGCGCATCGAGATCAAGGCCCCGGTGGACGGCCAGGTGGTCGGCCTGGCGGTGCAGACCGTGGGCGGCGTGGTGCAGCCGGGCCAGAAGATCATGGACATCGTGCCGGGCGACGGCGAGGACCTGCTGCTGGAGGCGCACGTGGCGCCGCACCTGATCGACCGCGTGCACGCCGGCCTGCCGGTGGACGTGCGCTTCAACTCGTTCGCGCACTCGCCGCAGCTGGTGGTGCAGGGCAAGGTGGTGTCGGTCTCGGGCGACCTGCTGACCGAGCCGGGCACCAACGTGCCGTATTACCTGGCGCGCGTGCAGCTCACCCCCGAGGGCGTCAAGGCGCTGGGCCGGCGCCAGCTGCAGCCGGGCATGCCGGCGGAAGTGGTGTTCAAGACCGGCGAGCGCTCCATGCTGACCTATCTGCTGCACCCGCTGATGAAGCGCATCTCGGCGTCCATGAAGGAGGAATGACACCATGCGGCCCACTACCGTCCTTCCCCTGCGCGGCCTGCTGTGCGCGGCGCTGTGCGCGGCGCTGGCGCCCGCCGCCTGGGCGCTCGATCTGCAGCAGGCGTATGACGCCGCCGTCGCCAACGACGCCACCATCCGCGCCTCGCGCGCCGGCGCCGAGGCGCTGCGCGAGCGGCTGCCGCAGGCGCGCTCGCAGCTGTACCCCAACGTCGCCTTCAGCGCGGGGCGCAACTACAACGACCTGACCAGCGAGGGACGCAACTTCCTGGGCCAGATGTCCACCAGCCGGATGCACTACTTTTCCGGCAGCCAGGTGCTGCAGGTGCGCCAGCCCCTGTACCGCCCCTACATCCTGGCCCAGGTGCGCCAGGCCCAGGCGCAGGTGGACAGCGCCGAGGCCGACCTGGCGCGCGACGAGCAATCGCTGGTGGTGCGCGTGGGCGAGGCCTACTTCGAGGCGCTGCTCACGCGCGACCAGCTGGCGCTGGTGCTGGCGCAAAAGCAGACCTACACCACCCAGGTGGACGCCGCCACCAAGGCGCTGGCGGCCGGCAGCGGCACGCGCACCGACATCGACGACGCCCAGGCGCGGCTGGACATGACGGCGGCGCAGGAGCTGGAGGCGCGCCAGAACGAGGACTTCACGCGCCGCCGGCTGGAGACGCTCACGGCGCGCAACGTGGACGAGCTGGCGCGCCTGGACGAGGCGCGCTTTGCCCCGCGCCAGCCGCAGCCGGCCTCGGTCGAGGAGTGGGTGGCGCGCGCCGAGGCCGCCAGCCCCGAGCTGCAGTCGCTGCGCGCCCAGGTCGAGGCGGCGCGCCAGGAGATCGCCAAGGCGCGCTCGGGCCACCTGCCCACGCTGGACGCCGTGGCGCAATGGGCGCGCACCAGCAGCGACAACGTCACCAGCGTCAACCAGCGCTATGACAACAAGAGCATCGGCCTGCAGCTGCAGGTGCCGCTGTACTCGGGCGGCTACGTCAACTCCACCGTGCGCCAGGCGCAGGCCGCGCTCACCCGCGCCGAGGAAATGCTGGAGGCCACGCGGCGCGACCTGGGCGTGCGCGTACACCGCGAGTTCCGCGGCGTGACCGAGGGCGTGCTGCGCATCGCCGCGCTGGAGCAGGCGGTGCGCTCGGCCGAGCAGGCCGTGCGCTCGGGCACCAAGTCGCAGGCGGCGGGCGTGCGCACGCTGCTGGACGTGCTCAACGCCGAGCAGCAGCGCACCCTGGCGCTGCGCGACCTGGCGCAGGCGCGCTACCTGTACCTGGTCAGCGGCCTGCGCCTGCACGCGCTGGCGGCCGATGACGCGCAGGCCGGCGTGGCGCAGGCCAACGCGGCGCTCGCCCCCTGATGGGCCGGCGCCGGCCGGGCGTGCACCCCACGCCGGCGCGCTTGCTGTGCGTCTTGTCACGTTTGGCCGGCGCGGCAGGCCCCGGCGCGGGCCTGAATGCCTCTAACATCCCATCCCCATGATCTGGCTGGCGGTGGTGGCTTTCTTGTTGGCGGCGCTGGCCTGCGGCCTGATCGTGCGCGGCGCGCGCCGGCATGCCGGCAATTACGGCGAGGCCATGCCGCAGCGCTTCCACCTGGGCGACGTGCCCCGGCTGGGCGGCGTGGGCATGCTGGCGGGCATGGCGGCCAGCTGGGGCCTGGGCCTGGTGCTGGTGCAGGCGGGCGATCCGGGCTCGGTGCGGCTGGGCCCATGGGTGCTGCTGTGGCTGCTGGCGCTGGCGCCGGCGGTGCTGGGCGGCATTGCCGAAGACCTGACGCAGCGCCTGGCGGCGCGCCACCGGCTGCTGCTCACCGGCCTGACCGGCGTGCTCGCCGCCTGGCTGCTGGAGCTGTCGGTGCCGCGCCTGGGCCTGCCGTGGCTGGATGCGCTGCTGGCCGCCGCGCCCTGGCTGGGCGTGGGTCTGGCGGTGCTGGCCATCGCCGGCCTGCCGCACGCCTTCAACCTGATCGACGGCTACAACGGCCTGGCGGCCATGGTGGCGCTGATCGTCAGCCTGGCGCTGGCGCACGTGGCCATGCAGGTGGGCGACCGCGCGCTGGCCACCCTGCTGGTGACCGCCGCTGCCGCCACCGGCGCCTTCCTGCTCTGGAACTACCCGCGCGGGCTGCTGTTCGCCGGCGACGGCGGCGCCTACCTGTGGGGCGGGGTGATCGCGCTGGCCAGCGTCAGCCTGGTGCAGAGGAACCCGTCCGTCTCGCCCTGGTTCCCCATGCTGCTGCTCATCTACCCGGTGTGGGAGACGGTGTTCTCCATCTACCGCAAGCTCGCGCGCGGCGTCTCGCCGGGCGTGGCGGATGCGCTGCACTTCCACCAGCTGATCTACCGGCGCATCGTGCGCGGCGTGTTCGACGACGACGAGGCGCGCGACATGCTGATGCGCAACAACCGCACCTCGCCCTACCTGTGGGCCTTCACGCTGCTCACCGTGGTGCCGGCGGTGCTGTTTCGGCACAACACGCCGGTGCTGATCGGCTTTTGCCTGGTGTTCATGGCCTTCTACGTCGCCGCCTACCTGGCCATCGTGCGCTTCAAGGTGCCGGGCTGGCTGCAGCCCTGACGCATGCGCCACAATGCGGGCCTTCGTTTGACCCGCCCGTTTTGCTGCCCATGACCGACACCCTGCAATCCATCGCCCCGCGCGACAAGGCCGAGATCCTGGCCCAGGCACTGCCCTACATCCGCAAGTTCCACGGCAAGACCATGGTCATCAAGTACGGCGGCAACGCCATGACCGACCCGGCGCTGCAGCAGGACTTCGCCGAGGACGTGGTGCTGCTCAAGCTCGTCGGCATGAACCCGGTGGTGGTGCACGGCGGCGGCCCGCAGATCGAGCAGGCCTTGAAGCGCCTGGGCAAGAAGGGCGAATTCATCCAGGGCATGCGCGTGACCGACGCCGAGACCATGGAAGTGGTCGAATGGGTGCTGGCCGGCGAGGTGCAGCAGGACATCGTGGGCCTGATCAACCAGGCCGGCGGCAAGGCCGTGGGCCTGACCGGGCGCGACGGCGGCCTGATGCGCGCACGCAAGCTGCGCCTGCTCGACCACCACGACCCGGCCGTGGAGCACGACGTCGGCCAGGTGGGCGACATCGTCGAGATCGACCCGGCGGTGGTGAAGGCGCTGCAGGACGACGCCTTCATCCCGGTCATCAGCCCGATCGGCTTTGGCGAGGACAACGAGAGCTACAACATCAACGCCGACGTCGTCGCCAGCCGCCTGGCCACGGTGCTGAAGGCGGAAAAGCTGGTGCTGCTCACCAACATCCCCGGCGTGCTGGACAAGGCCGGCGCGCTGCTGCCCGAGCTGACCTCGCAGCAGGTGGACGCGCTGATCGCCGACGGCACCATCTCCGGCGGCATGCTGCCCAAGCTGGCCGGCGCCATCGACGCCGCCAAGGCCGGCGTGAACGCGGTGCACATCGTCGACGGCCGGGTGCCGCACGCCATGCTGCTGGAAATCCTGACCGAGCAGGCCTACGGCACCATGATCCGCAGCCAGTAGGGCGGGCGCCGCGCGCCCCGGCGGCCCGGCGCGGCCTGGTTTGGGCCCGTTGGGGGCCTGATTCGAGCCAAATCGGCCTCAAGCCGGCGCCAATGGCCGGCACTTAGCTATAAAAATAGTAGTAAAAACCCACAGGTGGTGCACCGCCGCGCGTCCATGTCCGAACTGCCATCGCCCCCCCTTCCCGAAGTTGCCGCACCGCGCCCGCGCCCGCGCCCGCGCCCGGGCGAGCGGCGCGCGCAGATCCTGCAGGCCCTGGCGGCGCTGCTGGAGCAGCCCGGCGCCGAGCGCATCACCACGGCGGTGCTGGCGCGCCACCTGCAGGTCAGCGAGGCCGCGCTGTACCGCCACTTCGCCAGCAAGGCGCAGATGTACGAGGGCCTGATCGATTTCATCGAGACCAGCGTCTTCACCCTGGTGCGCCAGATCAGCGCCGCGCCCGAGCTCGCCGGCCCGGCTGCCGCCGCGCGCATCGTCGCCATGGTGCTGCAGTTTGGCGAGCGCAACCCCGGCCTGGCGCGGGTCATGGTGGGCGACGCCCTGGTGCTGGAGCACGAGCGCCTGGGCCAGCGCATGAACCTGTTCTTCGACAAGCTGGAGGCGCAGCTGCGCCAGTGCCTGCGCCCGCCCGTGCCGCAGGCGCCAGGCGCGGCGCCCGACGCCGCCGCCGCGCAGGACGCGCCCGCCCAGGTGCAGGTGCGCGCCAGCGTGCTGGCCAGCTTCCTGCAGGGGCGGCTGCAGCGCTTCGTGCGCACCGGCTTTCGCCGCCTGCCGACCGAGCACCTGCAGGCCAGCCTGGAGCTGATGCTGTGAGCCTGGCGCTGCGGCGCCACAGGCCGGGGCGGCGCGGCAGCGGCGGCGCAGGCGGCAGCTGATGCGCTGGCGCGCCGCGCTGCTGGGCGCCTGGCAGGCGCGCGGCGCCTGGACGGTGGCGGCCATCCTGGCCGCCGTGCTGGCGCTGCGCCTGTCCATCATGCAGCGCTACTCGCAGCTGCTCGACTGCGCCAACTGCCTGGTCCCGGCCGCGCTGTGGTCGCAGGCGCAGCTGCTGCTGGCGCTGGTCCTGGCCGACGTGGCCGCGCGGCGCTGGCTGCCGCGCCGGGGCTGGCTGGTGCGCGCCCTGGTGCTGGCCTGCCTGTTGATCGACGTGCTGGACTACTGGGTGCTGGACAGCTTCCTGCTGCGCCTGGACTGGCAGCAGGTGCTGAAATTCGCGCGCGAGTGGGGCGCCGGCCGCTCCATGGCGCTGCAGGCCCTGTCCGGCCTGGCCCCGTGGCAGCAGGCCCTGGCGGCGCTGGCGGCGCTGGCCCTGGCCTCGGGCCTGCTCGCCTACCTGCGCCGCCCGGGCGGGCGGGCCCCGCTGTGGCTGGTGCTGGGCTGCGCGCTGGCCCTGGCGCTGGTGACGCTGCTGCAGCCGCCGCGCAGCTTCCACCATGCCTACGTGCGCAACGCACTGCTGGCCTTCATCGACCCGCCGTCGCTGCACCGCGGCTATTCGCCCGCCTGGCTGGCGCGCAACGGCGCGCACCTGCGCCAGGCGGCGGCGCAGTGCACGCCGTCCAGCGTGCCCGCGCCCGGCCGCGCCGCCGCGCCGGCGCCGCGCCAGGTGCTGCTGATCGTCGTCGAGTCGCTGTCCAGCTACCAGAGCCAGGCCTTCGGCGGCATCCACGACTGGACGCCGCAGCTGGACCAGTGGGCGCTGCGGGGCCGCGCCTTCAGCCACTTCCTGGCCAACGGCAAGGCCACCGAGGAGGGCCTGTTCGCACTGCTCACCGGCCGCCCGCCGCTGCTGCAGCCCGGGCGCGGCTCGGTCTATGAATCCAGCGCGGCGGCGCAGCGCCCCAGCCTGCCGCAACGGCTCGGCCAGGCCGGCTGGCTGACCGCCTTCATGACCACCGGCAACCTGGAGTTCATGCACAAGGGCGAGTGGCTCGCGCGCATCGGCTTTGACAAGGCCTACGGCCACGACCACCCCTTCTACGACGGCATGCAGCGCTACCATTTCGATGCGCCCTGGGACGACGCCCTGTACGCGCACGCGCTGGCCTGGATGCGCAAGCGCCAGGAGGGCCGCTACTTCCTGGTGCTGGAGACGGTGTCCACGCACCAGCCCTACTTTGACCCGGTGCACCAGCGCCCGTCCATCGAGGGCGCGTTCCGCTACGCCGATGCGGCCCTGGGCCGCTTCCTGCAGCAGCTGCAGCAAAGCGGCTTCCTGCAGCGCGGGCTGGTCGTCATCACCGGCGACCACCGCGCCATGGTGCCCACCGATGCCCGCGAGTGGGAGCATTTCGGCGAGGACACCATGTCCGCCGTGCCCCTGCTGCTGCTGGGCCGCGGCGTGCAGCCGGGCTGGGAGCACGGCTACTTCTCGCAGCAGGATCTGCTGCCGTCGCTGCAGCGCCTGCTCACGGGCCAGGCGCCCTGCCTGCACCCCGGCCAGGGCGTGTGGACGCGCGGCGCCGCCGCCGGCGCGCCGGCGCAGTGCATCTTCACCAACCGGGCGCAGTACCCGGACCGCGAATTCCTGCGCTGCCAGGGCCCGACGCACGCCATCGCCCTGGACGGCGACGACTCGCGCTACCTGGGCGCCGACGGCCCGCCCGAATGGCTGGATGAGCTCAACAGCCAGCGCGCGCCGCCCTGAGCGCGCGCCGCCAGGCCCCGCGCCTATACTCGCGCCTGCTCCGGGGTGCACGAACGACGAATGGCGTGCTGAGATGGCGGACCCGACCGCCAAAACCGCGAACTTGATCTGGCTAGTACCAGCGTAAGAAGAGCTGCAGCAGGATGGACCGCAGGCATGCGCGCCGTGGCGCGTGTGCGGGCCGTCCTGCCGACTGCGGAGCATTCCCCTTCCACCATGAACAGGAGTGCCCGCCATGAACGCCCCCGACCGCTACGCCCAGCTGCTGGCCAGCGCGCGCGAACCCTTTCCCGCCTCGGCCAAGTCCTACCTTGCCGGCAGCCGCGCCGACCTGCGCGTGCCGGTGCGCGACATCGCGCTGACCAACGGCGAGCAGGTCAGCGTCTATGACACCTCCGGCCCCTACACCGACCCGCAGGCGGACATCGACGTGCGCCGCGGCCTGGCCAGCGTGCGCGGCGCCTGGATCGCCGAGCGCGCCGACACCGAGAGCTACCCGGGCCGCAAGCCCGCAGCGCTGGACGACGGCAGCAAGAGCGAGGACGCCGCGCGCCTGGCCGCGCTGCGCCAGGAGGCCAGCGCGCTGCAGCGCACGCCGCTGCGCGCCCGGGCCGGCGCCAACGTGACGCAGATGCACTACGCGCGCCGCGGCATCGTCACCCCCGAGATGGAATACGTGGCGCTGCGCGAGAACGGCCGCCGCGAATGGATGGCGCAGTACAGCCAGGACGCCGCGCGCGAGCAGCGCCTGGCCGGCAACCCGCTGGGCGCGAGCATCCCGAGGATCATCACGCCCGAGTTCGTGCGCGACGAGGTGGCGCGCGGGCGCGCCATCATCCCGGCCAACATCAACCACCCCGAGGTCGAGCCCATGGCCATCGGGCGCAACTTCAAGGTCAAGATCAACGCCAACATCGGCAACTCGGCTGTCACCTCCAGCATCGAGGAGGAGGTGGAAAAGCTGGTCTGGGCGATCCGCTGGGGCGCGGACAACGTGATGGACCTGTCCACCGGCAAGAACATCCACACCACGCGCGACTGGATCGTGCGCAACTCGCCCGTGCCCATCGGCACCGTGCCCATCTACCAGGCGCTGGAAAAGGTGGGCGGCATCGCCGAGGACCTGACCTGGGAGATCTTCCGCGACACGCTGGTCGAGCAGGCCGAGCAGGGCGTGGACTACTTCACCATCCACGCCGGCGTGCGCCTCGCGTTCATCCACCTGACGGCCGCGCGGCGCACCGGCATCGTCTCGCGCGGTGGCTCCATCATGGCCAAGTGGTGCATGGCGCACCACAAGGAAAGCTTCCTGTACACGCATTTTGAGGACATTTGCGACATCATGAAGTCGTATGACGTGTCTTTCAGCCTGGGCGACGGGTTGCGCCCGGGCTGCGCGTCGGACGCCAACGACGAAGCGCAGTTCGCCGAGCTGCGCACCCTGGGCGAGCTGACCCAGACCGCCTGGAAGCACGACGTGCAGACCATGATCGAAGGCCCCGGCCACGTGCCCATGCACCTGATCGCCGCCAACATGGCCGAGCAGCTGAAGACCTGCCACGAGGCGCCGTTCTACACCCTGGGGCCGCTGACCATCGACATCGCGCCCGGCTACGACCACATCGCCTCGGCCATCGGCGCGGCCATGATCGGCTGGATGGGCACGGCCATGCTGTGCTACGTGACCCCGAAGGAGCACCTGGGGCTGCCGGACCGCAACGACGTCAAGCAGGGCATCATTGCCTACAAGATCGCCGCGCACGCCGCCGACGTGGCCAAGGGGCACCCGGGGGCGCGGGCGCGCGACGACGCCCTGAGCCAGGCGCGCTTCGACTTCCGCTGGCAGGACCAGTTCAACCTGGGGCTGGACCCGGACACGGCGCGCGAATTCCACGACGAGACGCTGCCCAAGGACGCGGCCAAGGTGGCGCACTTTTGCAGCATGTGCGGGCCGAAGTTCTGCTCCATGAAGATCACGCAGGAAGTGCGCGAGTACGCTGCGGCGCGCGGCGTGGAGCCGGCCCAGGGCCTGGCCGCGGGGCTGCAGGACAAGGCCGTGGAGTTCAACCGTGCGGGCGGGGATTTCTATATCCCCATCGCCACCGTTGCTCCCTGAATGATAGCTACATGCTGTTTGTTGGCGCCGGCAAGAGCCACTTTTGGCCATAAAACCGCCGAAAATGGGTGAAAACCGGCCGCCAACGCGGCATGCCGGCGCGGGCGGCGGTAATTACCCGGGTCTGGTTGCGCTTTGTTGCAACCTATGATCGCCCCAAGGCCGGCTTCATGAGAGCCGGCCGCCATCTTTCTGCCGAGGGCCTGCCCATGTCCGTATTGGGACGCACATCCATCCGCGTGCGGCTGTATGCCGCCACCATCTTTTCACTGCTGCTGCTGCTGGTCGTCGGCGCCCTGGGCTACGGGGCGCTGGAGCGCGCCCGCTCGACGGTGGACGAATTGTTCGCGCACCAGGTGCAGACCCTCACCGCCATGACCGGGCTGCGCACCAGCCTGGGCCAGCTGCGCCGGCTGGAAAAAGACATCGTCATCAATTTCAACAACTCCGACGAGGTGAACGCGCTGCGCGAAGCCTGGGCGCGCCAGCTGGCCACGCTGCGCGACGGCCTGTCGCAGGCGCGCACGCAGCACGCCAGCGATGCGCAGTTCACCGCGTCGCTGGACCAGGCGCTGGCCGAGATCCAGCAATACGCCGACGGCATCACGCCGGTCTTCGAGCAGGTCGAGCGCGCCCAGATCGACGGCGCCGGCGCCGGGGCCTATGCCGAGCGGCTGAAGGGCCACATGGAGGCCACCGACCGGGTGCTGGACAGCCTGGCCGGACAGGCGCGCGAGCGCATGGACCAGGCGCGCGCCCAGCTGGACGCGCGCGCCGCCCGCATGGCGCTGCTGATCGCCGTGGCCGTGGTGCTGGCGCTCGTCGTGCTGGTGCCGTTGACGCTGCTCACCGTGCGCTCCATCACGCGCGCGCTGCAGCAGGCCAGCCAGCTGGCCGAGCGCATCGCCGCCGGCGACCTGGCGCAGGCCGCGCCGGCGGGCGAGGGCGACGAGGTCGGCCAGCTGATCGATGCCATGGCGCGCATGCAGCAGGCGCTGCGCACGCTGGTCGGGCAGGTGCAGCAGGCGGCGGGCAGCATAGGGCTGGCCAGCGCGGAGATCGCCTCGGGCAACCAGGACCTGAGCCAGCGCACCGAGCAGGCGGCGGCAAGCCTGCAGCAAACCGCCTCGTCCATGGAAATGCTCACCGGCACGGTGCAGCAAAGCACCGAATCCTCGCGCCATGCCAGCCGCCTGGCGGGCGCGGCGGCCGAGGTGGCCGAGCGCGGCGGCGCCGTGGTGGCGCAGGTGGTGCAGACCATGGGCGAGATTTCCGAGAGCTCGCGGCGCATCGGCGACATCACCGGCGTGATCGATTCGATCGCCTTCCAGACCAACATCCTGGCGCTGAACGCGGCCGTGGAGGCGGCGCGCGCCGGCGAGGCGGGGCGCGGCTTTGCCGTGGTGGCCGGCGAGGTCCGGAGCCTGGCGCAGCGCTCGGCGGCCGCCGCGCGCGAGATCAAGGGCCTGATCGGCACGTCGGGCGAGTGCGTGGCGGGCGGCACGCGCCTGGTGGGCCAGGCCGGCCAGACCATGACGCAGATCGTGGACAGCGTGCGCCAGGTGTCGGCCATCGTGGCCGAGATCACCGAGAGCGCGGCGCAGCAAAGCGACAACCTGGCGCAGATCAACCAGTCGGTGTCGCACCTGGACCAGATGACGCAGCAAAACGCCGCGCTGGTCGAGCAGTCCGCGGCCGCCTCCGAGGCGCTGAACGAGCAGGCGCGGCAGCTGGCGCGGGCGGCGGGGCAGTTCCGGCTGCAGGAAGGCGCCGCCGGCAGCCCGCCCCTGCTTCAGTAGCTCACGGCCATCGCCGGCACGTCCACGCGCACCACCGGGCGCGCCAGCGCCGCCAGCGCCGCCTGGGCGAACTGGCCGGCCCAGGCCGGGTCGGCGAACGCGCGCGCGCCGGCTGCCTGCGCGATGACCAGCACCTTGTCGGCCAGCAGCACCTTGCCGCTGGCGCGCAGCGGCTCGCACTCCAGGCGGATGAACTCGTCGTCCAGCCAGCGGCGCGCCTGCTCGTGGCCCATGGGCGTGCTGTCCTGCAGGTTCAGGCGCAGCTCCTCGCCGGAGCCGAGGGTGACGGACACTTCGTTTTGCATGGTGGTGGCGGCCCTGCGGGCCGGTGGGGTTGTTGAATCAGGAGCCAAAGCTTACCTTGCACCGCGCCGCGCCCGCACGGCTGCGGCCAGCTCGTCCAGCAGCGCCTGCGAATCGTCCCAGCCCAGGCAGGCGTCGGTGATGCTCTTGCCGTATTCCAGCGCCTGCGGGTCGTCGTTGCCGGGGGTGAACTTCTGCGCGCCGGCCACCAGGTGGCTCTCCACCATCACGCCGAAGACGCTGCGCGAGCCGGCGGCGACCTGCGCGGCGATGTCCTGCGCCACGTCGCGCTGGCGTTCGTGCTGCTTGCTGCTGTTGGCATGGCTGCAGTCCACCATCAGCGAGGCCGGCAGGCCGGCTGCGGCCAGGTCCTTGCAGGCCGCGGCCACGCTGGCGGCGTCGTAGTTGGGCGTCTTGCCGCCGCGCAGGATGACGTGGCAGTCCTGGTTGCCCTTGGTGTGCACGATGGCCACCTGGCCGTTCTTGTGCACCGACAGGAAGTGGTGGCCGCGCCCGGCCGACTGGATGGCGTCGGTGGCGATGCGGATGTTGCCGTCGGTGCCGTTCTTGAAGCCGATCGGCGCCGAGATGCCCGAGGCCAGCTCGCGGTGCACCTGGCTCTCGGTGGTGCGCGCGCCGATGGCGCCCCAGCTGATCAGGTCGCCGATGTACTGCGGGCTGATCACGTCCAGGAACTCGCTGCCCGCCGGCACGCCCAGGCGGTTGATGTCGATCAGCAGCTGGCGCGCGATGCGCAGGCCCTCATCGATGCGGTAGCTGCCGTCCAGGTAGGGGTCGTTGATCAGGCCCTTCCAGCCCACGGTGGTGCGCGGCTTCTCGAAGTACACGCGCATCACGATCTCCAGCTCGCCGGCGTACTGCTGGCGCACGGCCTGCAGGCGGCGGGCGTAATCCAGCGCTGCGTGCGGGTTGTGGATCGAGCACGGCCCGACCACCACCAGCAGCCGGTCGTCCTGGCCGTTCATGATGCGCTGGATGTTCTTGCGGGTGCTGGAGATGAGCGTCTCCACCTCCGAGCCCTGGATGGGGAAGAAGCGGATCAGGTGGTCGGGAGGCGGAAGCACGGTGATGTCCTGGATGCGTTGGTCGTCGGTCTGGCTGGTTTTCTCGACGTTGGGGTACCAGGCATCGGGCGTGGGGACTCGGGCGTTCATGGGTGCTTCCTCGCAATGGACAGGTGAAGGGTGAAGGTGAAGGGGCGAAAAAAAACCGCCGGGCTGTGGTCAGCTTCGGCGGTTGTCTGGAGGGGTCTGTGTTCAGTCGGGGTGTGCGCGTACCTCTCTCATCCGCCGGGGATGGAGAACCAAAAGTAAAAATAGGACGCGCAGACGCTGTGCATGCGGGCCAATGTAGCACGGTTTGCCGCGCTGCAACATGGCCTTGCGTTGCCGCGCCGCTACAGGCGGCGCCCGCCCAGCCAGACGCGCAGGCGCCCCAGCAGGGGCTGGCGGGACGGTTTCGCGGGCGCCCGGGGCGGCGCGGATGGCGGCAGGCTGGCGCCCTCTTGCTGCTCGTACAGGTCAAGCACCAGCAGCGCCTCGCCCAGCGTGCGCCAGGCCAGCCGCTCGAACTCCTGGAAGCGCTGCGGCTCGGCGCCCTCGCGCTGCTGCAGCGCGGTGCGCCAGCGTTCCAGCGCCTGGCGCAGCGATTGCACGGCCTGCTGGTAGGCGCCGAACTCGTACAGCACGTGCCAGGCCGGGCCCAGGCCGCTCAGCAGCAGCTGGTGCTGGCGCGCCTGGCGCGAGAGCGTGGCCGCCTGGCGCTCGATGGCGTCTATGGCCTGGTGCTCGCGGCGCACCTGGGTGGCCTGCTCGACCAGCGCGGACAGCGCCAGCACGCTGGCGCGCAGCGACTGGGTGCCGGGGTCGGCGGCGTCCTGCTGCAGGAAGCGGGTGACGCTGGCGAAGCCGAAGCGCGAACCGGTGCGCAGCCCGGCGGAGGAAGCAAAAAAAGGCGTGCCCGGCATGTTTCAGGTCTTCTGCCTGCTGCCCGCCGGCCCAGCCCCCTCAGGCCGTGCCGCCCACCGTCAGCCCCTCGATGCGCATGGTCGGCTGGCCCACGCCCACGGGCACGCTCTGGCCTTCCTTGCCGCAGGTGCCGACGCCGCTGTCCAGGCGCAGGTCGTGCCCGATCATGGTCACCTTCTTGAGCGACTGGGGGCCGCTGCCGATCAGCGTCGCGCCCTTGACGGGGTACTGGACCTTGCCGTTTTCCACCCAGTAGGCCTCGCTGGCCGAGAACACGAACTTGCCGCTGGTGATGTCCACCTGCCCGCCGCCGAAGTTGGTCGCGTACAGGCCGCGCTTGATGCTGGCGACGATCTCCTGGGGGTCCTTGTCGCCGGCCAGCATGTAGGTGTTGGTCATGCGCGGCATGGGGATATGCGCGTAGCTTTCGCGCCGGCCGTTGCCGGTGGGCGCCACGCCCATCAGGCGCGCGTTCAGGCTGTCCTGGATGTAGCCCTTCAGGATGCCGTCCTCGATCAGCACGTTCTTTTGCGTGGCGTGGCCCTCGTCGTCCACGTTCAGCGAGCCGCGCCGGTCCGGCATGGTGCCGTCGTCCAGCACCGTGACGCCACGGGCCGCGACGCGCTCGCCAATGCGCCCGCTGAAGGCCGACGAGCCCTTGCGGTTGAAATCGCCCTCCAGCCCGTGGCCCACGGCCTCGTGCAGCAGCACGCCGGGCCAGCCCGGGCCCAGCACCACGGTCATCTCGCCGGCCGGGGCCGGGCGCGATTCCAGGTTGGTCAGCGCCGCGTTCACGGCTTCATCGACGTACTGGGCGATTTGCGCGTCGGTGAAATAGGCCAAGCCGAAGCGCCCGCCGCCGCCGCTGGAGCCGACCTCGCGGCGCCCGCCCTGCTCGGCGATCACGGTGATCGACAGCCGCACCAGCGGGCGCACGTCGGCCGCCAGGGTGCCGTCGGCGCGCGCCACCAGCACCACGTCGTACTCGCTGGCAAGGCCGGCCATGACCTGCGCCACGCGCGGGTCGCGGGCGCGGGCGCGCTGCTCGGCGCGCTCCAGCAGCTGCACCTTGGCGGTGCTGTCCATGGACGCGATGGGGTCCAGCGGCGCGTACAGCGAGCGGCTTTGCGCGATCTTCTTGCCGGCCACGCGCCGGCGGCCCTGCTGGCCAGCTGCGGCAATCGAGCGCACGGTGGCGGCCGCATCCATGAGCGACGCGGCGGAGATGTCGTCGGAGTAGGCGAACGCCGTCTTCTCGCCGCTCACGGCGCGCACGCCCACGCCCTGGTCGATGGAGAACGAGCCGGTCTTGACGATGCCTTCTTCCAGGCTCCAGCCTTCGTGGCGCGTGTACTGGAAGTACAGGTCGGCATCATCGACCTGGTGCGCGCGGATGTGCGCCAGCGCGCGCGCCAGGTGCGTCTCGTCCAGGCCGAAGGGGGTGAGCAGCAGTTCGCGCGCCGTGGCGAGGCGCTCGATGGTCGGTTCGCGGGAGATCATGGGCGGATTGTAGGCAGCGCCACCGTTTCCTGGCGGCGGCAGGGGCGGGCGGCGCGCGCCGGCCTGTCCCCGTCAGCGCGCCGCGCCGGGCTGCCAGGACTGCTCGCCCGGCTGGTGCTGCGCCCGCGCCACCGACATCAGCACCCCCAGCGCCAGCCCCAGGGTGGCCATGGCGGTGCCGCCGTAGCTGATGAAGGGCAGGGGCACGCCCACCACCGGCAGCAGGCCGCTGACCATGCCCATGTTCACGAAGGCGTAGGCAAAGAAGATCATCGACACGCCGGCGGCCATGAGCCGCCCGAACAGCGTGTCCGCGCGCGCCGCGATGGCCAGGCCGCGCCAGACCAGCAGCAGGTAGCAGGCGATGAGCAGCAGGTTGCCCGCCAGGCCGAACTCCTCGGAGAAGGCGGCGAAGATGAAGTCCGTGGTGCGCTCGGGGATGAACTCCAGGTGCGTCTGCGTGCCCGACATGAAGCCCTTGCCCCACAGGCCGCCGGAGCCGATGGCGATCATGCCCTGGATGATGTGAAAGCCCTTGCCCAGCGGGTCGCGCGTGGGGTCCAGCAGCGTGCAGATGCGCTGCTGCTGGTAGTTGTGCAGGATGGGCCAGCGCACGCCGTCGGCGCACAGCTGCGGCTCATACCAGACCACCAGCGCGACGCCGATGGCGCCCAGCAGCACCGGCGGCAGCACCAGCTTCCAGGGCAGCCCGGCGAAGAAGATGATGGATGCGCCCGCCGCCAGCACCAGCAGCGCGGTGCCCAGGTCGGGCTGCTTCATGATCAGCGCCACCGGCAGCGCCAGCAGGAGCGCGGCGGCAATGAAGTCCCACGCGCGCAGCTGGCCCTCGCGTTTCTGGAACCACCAGGCCAGCAGCAGCGGCATGGCGATCTTCAGCAGCTCGCTGGGCTGCACCACCACGCCGATGTTGATCCAGCGCTGCGCGCCCTTCTTGGTGATGCCCAGCACCGCCACCGCCACCAGCAGCGCCACGCCCAGCGAATACAGCGGCAGCGCCAGCGTCATCAACCGCTGCGGCGGCACCTGCGCCACCACGAACAGGATGGCTGCGGCCAGCACCATGTTGCGCGCATGGTCGGCAAAGCGCGTGCCGTGGTCGAAGCCGGCCGAATACATGGCCAGCAGTCCTATGCCCGCCAGCACCAGCACGATGGCGATCAAGGGCCCGTCGAAGCCGCGCAGCAGCGGCAGCACGCGCTGCACGAGCGTGGGGGACTGAAAGGACGCGCTGCCGGTGGATGCCATGGGGCGGCGATTATCCGGCGGCGCGCGCGGCCACAATGGCGCGCATGCCCAATACCCATCTGCTGTACCTGCACGGCTTTCGCTCCTCGCCCCGTTCGGCCAAGGCGCAGCTGGTGGCCGCGCGCGTGGCCGAGCGCCATCCCCGCGTCACCCTGTGGTGCCCGCAGCTGCCGCCCTCGCCGGCGCAGGCGCAGGCGCTGGTGGCGCGCGGCATCGCCCGCTGGCCCGGCCAGCGCATGGCCGTGATCGGCTCGTCGCTGGGGGGCTTTTATGCCAGCTGGGTGGCGCACCGCCAGGGCTGCGCCAGCGTGCTGCTGAACCCGGCCGTCGATCCGGCGCGCGACCTGGCGCGCCACATCGGCGAGCAGACCGCCTGGCACGACCCCGGGGAGCGCTTTTACTTCCGTGCCGAATACATGGCCGAGCTGGGCCCCTGGGACGTGCGCGGGCAGCCCCCGGGCGGGCCCGAGCTGCTGGTGGCGGCGCAGGGCGACGAGGTGCTGGACTGGCGCGAGATGGTGGCGCGCTACCCGGCCGCGCGCCAGATCGTGCGCCCGGGCGGCGACCACGCGCTGTCCGACTTTCCCGAACTGCTGGACGAGGTGCTGGCTTTCTGCGACCTGGAGTGAGCCGGGGCCTGGGGCTGCCGCGCTGCGCGGGGGGCGGGAAAGAGGCCCTCACTGCTGCGCCGGCTCCTGCCGGCCGCTGGCCTGGCGCGCCTGCCAGGCGGCGAAGTCGCGCGGCCAGGCGCGCGCGTAGCGGTCGGTGTGCAGGGCGGCTTCCTGCGCCAGGCCCAGCAGCCGTGCGCTGGCGATCAGCTTCTCGATCACGCGCGGCTCGGGCGAGTAGTGCAGCAGGCGCTGCGCGGCCGCGTGCAGCTCGGCGGCCTGGCCGGGGCTGGCCGGGGTGGTCGTGAGCCAGGCGAACTCGGCCGGGTCGCGGAAGAACCACACGCTGCGCGCCACGCCGGCCGCGCCCAGCGCGCGCACGGCGGCCGGGCGCCCGGCCTCGGCGCGGTACAGCGCGCTGACCCAGCGGTAGTCATGCACCAGGCGCGCCGCCAGCACCAGCGCCAGCACCAGCGCCAGCCCGGCGCCGGCGTGCAGGCCGCGCTGCACCGCAGGGGCCAGCGCCAGCCAGCGCCGCGCCAGCCAGGGCGCCGCCAGCAGCCACAGCGCCAGCGCCGCGGCCAGCTGGAAGGGCCCGTACCAGAGCGGGAATTCCAGCAGGCTGTGCAGCCCGATGAGCGCCAGCACGCCCCAGGCCAGCTGGCGCCCGGGCTGCGTCTCGCGCCAGGGCCGGGCGCGCCAGACGAGCCCGCCGGCGGCGGCCAGCGCCAGGACCGCCGCCGGCAGGCCCAGCTCCACGGCCAGGTGCAGCGGCAGGTTGTGCGCGTTGTCCAGCAGCTGGCAAAAGCGCGGCCCCTCGAACGGCGTGATGTAGTGCGCGTAGTCCAGCTCGCCCCAGCCCCAGCCCGCCCAGGGCCGCTCGGCGATCAACTGCGCCACGTTGGCCCACAGCACCAGGCGGCTGGCGCAGGGGTGGTGGCTGGAGCCCTCGGCCACGCGCGTGAACAGGCTTTCCACCGGCGCGCCGGTGCTGCGCGCCAGCAGCTCGGGCAGCCCCCAGGCGGCCAGGCCGTAGGCGGCCAGGCCCAGCGCGCCCGCCGCCAACGCCAGCGCGCCGCCGCCGCGCCGCCACAGCAGCAGCAGGGCGGCCATCAGCAGCCATTGCGTCGCCCCGGTGCGCGACACCGTGGCCGCGCCGGCGGCGGCCAGCAGCGCCAGCGCCGCCGGGGCCAGCGCCGCCAGCGCCAGCAGCAGCCAGGCGGGCGCGCCGGGCGCCGGCTGGCACGCGCGCTGCTGCAGCCGCCCCAGCCACCACAGCAGCGCCCAGGCGCCCAGCGCGACCAGCGTCGCCTGCTGGTTGCGCTGGCGCAGGTTGCCTATGGCCTGGCCCAGGCTGGAGGGGCGCACCCAGGGCGCCAGGTCGGCATCGCCCAGGAAGTACTGCGCCAGGCCGATGGCGCCGCCCAGCAGCGCCGCCAGCAGCAGCCCGGCCGCCAGGGCCTGCGCCAGCCGTGCGCGCGGGCCGGCCCCGGCCCAGGCCAGCGCGGCGATGGCCCAGGCGCAGGCGGCGCTGGCCATGAGCGGCCAGAAGTTGGCGTTGGGCGGGCGGGTGATGCCGAACACGAAGGGCAGCGCCAGCGCCAGCGCGGGCACGGCGGCGCGCAGCAGCGGGGCAGGGCGTGCGGCGGGCGCTGGATTCATGGTGGCGGCGATCATAGGGCGCAGGGCCGCGCACCCGGGCGCAGCGCCCATTTTTTGGCCGAATCAGCGCCTTGCCGGCGTCGATGAACGGCTTCTAGCTATGAAAAATGGAGCGAGCGGCAGACGCGCCGGCACCTCGCGCCGGCATGGGAAAATCGCGCCCCTATGCATGCATTGTTTGACGAAGCCGGCAAATTCCTGGCCGGACGCATCCTGTCGGAGGCCGACGCCTCGGCGCAGATCGAGCTCGATTCGGGCAAGCGGGTCAAGGCCAAGGCGGCCAACATCCTGCTGCGCTTCGACAAGCCGGCCCCGGCCGAGCTGCTGGCCGGCGCGCGCGAGCTGGCCGCCGCCATCGAGCTGCCGCTGGCCTGGGAGTTCGCACCCGAGGACGAATTCGGCTTTGCCGAGCTGGCGCGCGAGTATTTCTCGGCATCTGCCCCGCCGGTGGAGCAGGCGGCCATGCTGCTGGCGCTGTTCGAGGCGCCGCACTACTTCCGCCGTGCCGGCAAGGGGCGCTTCAGGAAGGCTGGCGCCGAGGTGGTGCAGCAGGCGCTGGCCGCGATCGAGAAAAAGCAGCAGCAGCAGGCCCAGATCGACGCCTGGGCGGCCGAGCTGGCGGAAGGCAGCTGCCCGCAGGCGATCGCCGGGCAGCTGTACAAGATCCTGTTCCGGCCCGACAAGAACGCGCCCGAGTACAAGGCCGTGGTCGATGCCAGCCGCGCCGCGCAGCTGGCGCCGCTGGCGCTGCTCACGCGCGCCGGCGCCATCACCTCCAGCTACCAGTTCCACTGGCAGCGCTTCCTGTTCGAGAACTTCCCGCGCGGCACCGGCTTTCCGGCGCTGGCCGTGCCCGATGCGCCGCCCGAGCTGCCGCTGGCGGCGGTCGAGGCGTTCTCCATCGACGACTCGGCGACCACCGAGATCGACGACGCGCTCTCGCTCACCGGCCTGGGCAGCGGCACGGTGCGCCTGGGCATCCACATCGCCGCGCCCGGCCTGGCCCTGGAGCCCGGGGGCGAGCTGGACGCCCTCGCGCGCACGCGCCTGTCCACCGTCTACATGCCGGGGCACAAGATCACCATGCTGCCGCCGGGCGTGGTGCAGCGCTACACGCTGGACGAAGGCCGCGCCAACCCGGCGGTGTCGCTGTACGTGACCATCGACGAGGCCACGCTGGCCATCACCGGCCACGAGACGCTGCTCGAGCGCGTGCCGGTCGCCGTCAACCTGCGCCACGACCAGCTCGACCACATCGTCACCGAAGCCTGGCTGGCAGACCCCGCCCTCCAGGTCGAAGACACCCCCCGGCCCTTGCAGGGCCTGCGCGAGCAGCTCTCATTCCTGTACCGCCTGGCGCGCCAGCTGAAGGCCCAGCGCGAAGCGGTGCGCGGCAAGCCGGAGAACTTCAGCCGGCCCGACTACACCTTCCGCCTGCACGGCGGCGCGGGCGACGAGCCGGATGGCAGCGAGACGGTGGAGATCGGCACCCGCAAGCGCGGCGCGCCGCTGGACCTGATCGTCGCCGAGGCCGCCATCGTCGCCAACAGCACCTGGGGCCAGTGGCTGGCCGAGCTGGGCGTGCCCGGCATCTACCGCAGCCAGGCCAGCCTGGCGCCCGGCGTCAAGGTGCGCATGGGCACCAAGGCGCTGCCGCACGCCGGCATCGGCGTCAAGAGCTACGCCTGGGCGACCTCGCCGCTGCGCCGCTACGTCGACCTGGTCAACCAGTGGCAGATCATCGCCTGCGCGCGCCACGGCAGGACGGCCGCGCTGGCCGCGCCGTTCAAGCCCAAGGACGCCGGGCTGTTCGCCATCATCAGCAACTTCGACGCCACCTACGGCGCCTACAACGCCTACCAAAGCGGCATGGAGCGGCTGTGGACGCTCAAGTACCTGCAGCAAAACGCCCTCCATGAGCTGGACGCCACGGTGATCCGCGACGCCGGCTCCGGCGGCCTGCTGCTGCGCGCCGACAGCCTGCCGCTGGTGCTGCCGGCGCTGGGCCCGGCCACGCTGGGCCGGGGCGCGCGCGTGCGCGTGCGCCTGGGCGAGATCGACGAGATCAGCCTGGACGTGCACGGCACGGTGCTGGCGCGCCTGGACGACCCGCTGGACCCCGGCGACGACGGCCCGGTGGACGAGGACGAGGGCGAGGGCGCCGTTGCGGCCGGCCCCATCGCCATCGCGCTGGACGTGCAGGACGAGGGCGCCGCCCCCGCGGCCACCCCCGCGCCGGCGGCGTGAGCGCAGCCGCCCGCCTGCCCATGGCCGCGCGCCCGTCCACCTTGCAGATCGCCCTGGGCGTGTCGCTGGCGCTGCACGCGCTGGTGCTGTCCGTGCGCTTCATCGACCCCGAGGGCTTCAACCGCGTCTTCCAGGACACGCCGCTGGAGGTCATCTTGGTCAACGCCCGCGCGGACGAGGCGCCGGACAAGGCCCAGGCCATCGCCCAGGCCTCGCTGGCCGGCGGCGGCGACGCGGACAAAGGCCGCGCCACCAGCCCGCTGCCGTCCTCGGCGCTGACGCGCATCGGCGACGACCTGGAGGAGTCGCAGCGGCGCATGGACCAGATGCTGGAGCAGCAGACCCAGGTCCTGGCGCAGCTGCGCCGCGAGCTGGCGACGCTGGCCGCGCCCACCCCCCGCGCGCCCAGCGAGAGCGGCGAGCTGCTGTCGCAGGAACAAAAGCGCCAGCACCTGCAAAAGCTGCTGGCCGAGATCGAGCGGCGCGTGAACGAGGAAAACGCCCGGCCGCGCAAGCGCTACATCAGCCCGGCCACGCGCGAGGAGGTCTATGCCATCTACTACGACGCCCTGCGCCGCAAGGTCGAAGCCAGGGGCACGCAGAACTTCCCCGAGCACGGCGGCAGCAAGCTGTATGGCGAGCTGGTCATGATCCTGACGGTGAACCACGACGGCCAGGTGCTGGACGCCGACGTGGTGGAGAGCTCGGGCAACCGCCAGCTGGACCGCCGCGCCCAGGCCATCGCGCGCGCCGCCGGGCCGTTCGGCGCCTTCGGCCCGGCCATGCGCGCCCGCGCCGACCAGATCGCCATCGTCTCGCGCTTCAAGTTCACGCGCGAGCAGACCTTGCAAACCGAAGTCCGCTGAACCGCCCGCCATGCCCCCTCCCGACCTGTACTGCGTGCTCGGCAACCCCGTCGCCCACAGCCGCTCGCCCTGGATCCACGCACGGTTTGCCGAACTGACCGGCCAGCACCTGGCCTACGAGCGCCTGCTGGCGCCCGAGGGCGGCTTTGCGCAGGCGCTGGCGGCCTTTGCCGCGCGGCCCGGCGCGCGCGGCTGCAACGTCACCGTGCCCTTCAAGCACGACGCGGCGCGCTGCGCGCACACGGCAAGCGAGCGGGTGCAGCGCGCCGGCGCCGCCAACACCCTGGTGCTGCAGCCGGACGGGCGCATCCACGCCGACAACACCGACGGCCTGGGGCTGGTGGCCGACATCGAGCACGGCGCCGGCAGGCCCCTGGCCGGGTGCGACGTGCTGCTGGTGGGCGCGGGCGGCGCGGCCGCCGGCGTGCTGGCGCCGCTGCTGGGCCGGCGGCCGCGCCGGCTGGTGCTGGCCAACCGCACGCACGCCCGCGCCGAGGCCCTGGCGCGCAGCCACGCAGCCCTGGCGGAGCTGCAGGACGTGCAGCTGCTGGCCGTCGAGGCACAAGCGCTGGAGCAGGATTTCGATGTGGTCATCAACGCCAGCGCCAGCAGCCTGGCCGGCGCCGGCGTGCCGGTGCCGGGCCGGGTGCTGCGCGCCGGCGCGCTGGCCTACGACATGATGTACGGCGCGCCCGCCGAGGGCTTCCTGGCCTGGGCGCAGGCCCACGGTGCGCAGGGGCGCGACGGCCTGGGCATGCTGGTGCAGCAGGCGGCGGCGGCGTTTGCGCTGTGGCGCGGCGTGCAGCCGCCGGCCGAGCAGGTGCTGGCCGAGTTGCGCGCCGCCCTGGCGGCGGGCAGCGCCTGAGGCGCCATGCGCGCCCTGTTGCGCTGGACGCTGCTGGCGCTGTGCGCCCTGGTGGCGCTGCAGCTGTTTTTCGTGCTGCGCATCGCCGCCATGGCGCTGCTGGCGCCCGAGTCCACCACCTTCCAGCGCTCCGCGGCCTGGGGCCTGGCGCGCGCCGGCGAGCCGCTGCGCTGGCGCCAGCAATGGGTGGGCTATGAGCAGATATCCACGCACCTCAAGCGCGCCGTGGTGGCCGCCGAGGACGACGGCTTCATCCGCCACGAAGGCGTGGAGTGGCAGGCGATGGAGCAGGCTTGGCAGCGCAACGCCCGCGCGGCGGCGCGCAGCCGCCCGGACAGCGCGCGCGCGCCGCGCCTGCGCGGCGGCTCGACCATCACCCAGCAGCTGGCCAAGAACCTGCTGCTGTCGGGCGAGCGCACGCTGCTGAGGAAGGGCCAGGAATTCGTGCTGGCGTTCGCGCTGGAGCGCCTTTTGTCCAAGCAGCGCATCCTGGAGATCTACCTGAACAACGTCGAGTGGGGCGCCGGCGTGTTCGGCGCCGAGGCGGCGGCGCAGCACTACTTCCGCAAGAGCGCGGCGCAGCTGAGCGCCGCCGAGGCCGCGCGCCTGGCCGTGATGCTGCCCGCGCCCCGGCGCTTCGAGCAGACTCCCGCCTCGCCCTACCTGGCCGCGCGCACCCGCGCCCTGCTGGCCCGCATGGGCCGCAGCGAGCTGCCCTGACGGGCATTGCAAGCAAAATACCGCCCATGCCGGCATCCAGGGCCGGGATGCAGCTATTGAAAACAGAGCAAATGAGAATCCTAGGCATAGACCCCGGCCTGCAGACCACGGGCTTTGGCGTGCTGGACGTCGAGGGCCAGCGCCTGAGCTACGTGGCCAGCGGCACCATCCGCACCACGGGCCTGGCGCTGGGCGACCTGCCGGGGCGGCTGAAGGTGCTGTTCGACGGCATCAGCGAGGTGGCGCAGCGCTACCAGCCCGACGCGGCGGCGGTGGAGATCGTGTTCGTCAACGTCAACCCGCAGTCCACGCTGCTGCTGGGCCAGGCGCGCGGCGCGGCGCTCACGGCGCTGGTCAACGCCGGGCTGCCGGTGGCCGAGTACACGGCGCTGCAGATGAAGAAGGCCGTGGTCGGCCATGGCCGCGCCGCCAAGTCCCAGGTGCAGGAGATGGTGCGGCGCCTGCTCACCCTGCCCGGCCTGCCCGGCACCGATGCAGCCGATGCGCTGGGCCTGGCCATCACCCACGCCCACGCCGGGGCGGCCATGGCGCGCGTGGCCGCAGTGGCGCCGCTGAACCGGCGCCAGCACGCGCTGTACAAGGGCGGGCGCAGTTATTGACCGGGCGGGGCCGGTTCAGGGTGTTTTCCGGGCCTTGCCGGCGCCAGCAAAGGCAAGTGTGCTATTTGTTTGCTAGCAATTGCAGCAGCCGCGCGTGGATGCCGCCGAAGCTGCCGTTGCTCATGCACACGATGTGGTCGCCCGGCCGCGCCTGGGCCAGCACCTGCGCGGCCAGCTGCTGCACGTCGCCGGCCACCTGCGCGCGCGCGCCCAGCGGCGCCAGCGCGGCGGCGGCGTCCCAGTCCAGCCCGGCGGTGTGGCAAAAGGCCAGGTCGGCGCTCTCCAGCGCCCAGGGCAGCTGCGCCGCCATGGTGCCCAGCTTCATGGTGTTGCTGCGCGGCTCGAACACGGCCAGCAGGCGCGCGCCCGCCGGCAGGCGCTGGCGCAGGCCATCCAGCGTGGTGCGGATCGCCGTCGGGTGGTGCGCGAAGTCGTCGTACACGAAGGCGCCGCCGGCGCTGCCGCGCAGCTCCATGCGCCGGCGCACGTTCTGGAACCGGCCCAGCGCCGCGGCCGCCTGCGCCGGCGCCACGCCCACGTGCTCGGCGGCGGCGATGGCGGCCAGCGCGTTGAGCTGGTTGTGCACGCCGCTCAGGTTCCAGCGCACATGGCCCACGGGCTCGCGCTGGCCGCGGCGGCGCACGGCGAAGTCGTGCGCCGGGCCGTCCGCGGTGAATTCGCTGTCGGTGCTGCCAAAGCGCGCCACCTCGCTCCAGCAGCCCTGGTGCAGCACGCGCGTCAGGCTCTCCTCCAGGCCGTTGGCCACCACCCGGCCCGAGGGCGGCACGGTGCGCAGCAGGTGGTGGAACTGGCGCTCGATGGCGGCGAGATCGTCGAAGATGTCGGCGTGATCGAACTCCAGGTTGTTCAGCACGGCCGTGCGCGGGCGGTAGTGCACGAACTTGCTGCGCTTGTCGAAGAAGGCCGTGTCGTACTCGTCGGCCTCGATCACGAACAGCGGGCGCTGCTGCCCCGGCGCCTGCGCGCCCAGGCGCGCCGAAATGCCGAAGTCCAGCGGCACGCCGCCCACCAGGAAGCCGGGCGTGAGGCCCGCGCTGTCCAGGATCCAGGCCAGCATCGAGGTGGTCGTGGTCTTGCCGTGCGTGCCGGCCACGGCCAGCACATGCCGGCCCTGCAGGACGTGCCCGGCCAGCCATTGCGGGCCGCTCACGTAGGGTGCGCCGGCGTCCAGGATGGCCTCCATGAGCGGGAACTTCGGGCGGCCGTCGGCCAGCCGCGCGCGGCTGACCACGTTGCCGACCACGAACTGGTCGGGCGCCAGCTGCAGCTGGTCCGCGCCATAGCCCTCGATCAGCTCTATGCCCAGCGCGCGCAGCTGCTCGCTCATGGGCGGATAGACGCCGGCGTCGCAGCCGGTCACGCGGTGGCCCGCCTCGCGCGCCAGCGCCGCCAGCCCGCCCATGAAAGTGCCGCAGATGCCCAGGATGTGGATGTGCATGATGGCGCTGATTCTAAGAAGGAAGCCGCGCCGCAGCGGCGGCGCTGCGGGCCCGGCGGGCCGTGGGCCGGCGTCCCTGGCCGGCAGCCAGCTATCGTTCACATAGCGGGGCGGGGAACCGGCCGCCAATACCCCCGGCGCAGCAGGCGCAACCGGGCGGCGGCGGTGCGCGGCGCGCCACAATGGCCCTTTTTTTTGCCCACCCCCGTTGCCGCCGCCGGGCTCCGCGCCCGAGCCTCCACGCCCATGCCCGCGCCCATTGCCATCGAGATCGCCAACACCGCCGCCCGCCTGGCCGTCGAGGAAGGGCTGGAGTGGCGCGCCGCCAAGCGCCGCGCGGTCAAGGAGCTGGGCCTGCCTGCCCGCACCGCGCTGCCCGACAACGACCTGGTCGAGGACGCCGTGCGCGCCTACATCGGCCTGTTTTGCGCCGACACCCAGCCCGGCGAGCTGCGCGCGCTGCGCGAGCTGGCGCTGCTGTGGATGCAGCGGCTGCAGCCGTTTCGCCCCTACCTGGGCGGCGCCGTCTGGCACGGCACGGCCACGCGGCTGTCGGACGTCTACCTGGCCCTGTTCTGCGACGACCCGAAGTCGGCCGAGATTTCCCTCATCGACCACGGCGTCAGCTACGAGCCGGGCACCGTCACCGGCTTTCGCGGCGAGCCGGTGGACGTGCTGAGCCTGGGTAGCCGCTCGCCCGCGCTGGGCGAGGTCATCGGCGTGCACCTGCTGATCCACGACCTGGACGACCTGCGCGGCGCGCTGCGCCCGGACGCGCGCGGGAGGGCGCCGCGCGGCGACGCCGAGGCCGTGCGCCGCCTGCTGGCCCAGCCCCCCGACCCGACCACGCCCCCCCGTATCGCCATGAACCACACCCCCCCGACCCTGGAATCCCGCCCCGGCGCCCCGCGCCGCCGGCGCTGGCTGCTGCTGGCCACGGGCGCCGCCGCCGCTGCGGCCGGCGCCGGCCTGGCCGCCTGGCGCCTGGCGCCCAGGCCGGTGCAGCCGGGCGCCCAGGACGCCCTGTGGAGCGCCAGCTTCGAAGGCCTGGACGGCAAACCCGTGCCCATGGCCGGGATGCGCGGGCGCCCGCTCTTGCTGAACTTCTGGGCGACCTGGTGCCCACCCTGCGTGAAGGAGCTGCCGCTGCTCGACCGCTTCCATGCCCGCCAGCAGGCGCGCGGCTGGCAAATGCTGGGTTTGGCGGTGGATCAGCCGGCAAATGTCGAAAAATTCCTGCAGCGCGTGCCCTTGCAGTTTCCGCTCGCGCTGGCCGGGCTGGGCGGGGCAGACCTCAGCCGCGCCCTGGGCAACGAGCGCGGCGGCCTGCCCTTTACCGTCCTGTTCGCTGCCGATGGCAGCATCCTGAAGCGTAAAATGGGCGAGTTGTCCGAACAGGACCTGGCTGATTGGTCGCAGCTGGCCTGAGGCGGTGTGAACGAACCCCACATGCCCGCCTCGAGTGCCATAAGCCGCGCGCCCGGCGTTGCAAATGTCCGCCGCAGCGCCGGCTATGGCTGTGCTTTGCGCCTTGGCCGGACGGCCCATGGCACTCCTTTCGGGCACGCGGGATTCATCCACGCCTTCTGAGCCGCCAAAGCGCGTGGTTACATCAAAAAAACAGGTGATGAATCTCGGCGCAATCCGCGCAATAAGCCTCTGATGTGTGAATTTGATGTAAATTCGCGCCCTTTCCGTTTCAGCCGTTGGAGCCTTCATGGATTTGCGAAAACTCAAGACCCTCATCGATCTGGTGTCCGAGTCGAATGTCTCCGAACTCGAGATCACCGAAGCCGAGGGCAAGGTGCGCATCGTCAAGGCCGGCACCACCGTGGTGCAGCAGGTCATGGCGGCCCCCGTGCCGGTCGCCCCGGCTGCTGCCGCCGCCGCGCCCGCGCCGGCTGGCGCGCTGGCCGAACTGCCCGCACCTGCCGCGCCCAGCGGGCACGTGGTCAAGTCGCCCATGGTCGGCACCTTCTACCGGGCGTCCAGCCCCGGGGCCAAGGCTTTCGTCGAAGTCGGCAGCCAGGTCAAGGAAGGCGAGACGCTGTGCATCGTCGAGGCCATGAAGATCCTGAACGAGATCGAGTCCGACAAGAGCGGCACCGTCACGCGCATCCTGGGCGAGAACGGCCAGGCGGTGGAATACGGGCAGCCTCTGTTTGTCATTGAGTGACAACCCCCTGAGCGGCTGGCGCCGCTTTCCCCTTCTCTGGCGCGCGCTTTGCGCGCTGGGGAAGGGGGACGACGCCGGTGGACCGGCGAAGCCGGATCCACGGCGTCTGCTGGCCTGGGGCGTGCCAGTTTTTGCGGTCGCGGGCTGTGCGCTGCGCAATGGAAGACTCTTATGTTTAAGAAAATTTTGGTGGCCAATCGCGGCGAAATCGCCCTGCGCATCCAGCGCGCGTGCCGCGAGCTGGGCGTCAAGGCGGTGATGGTGTATTCCGAGGCCGATCGGGATGCCAAGTACGTCAAGCTGGCCGACGAGGCGGTGTGCATAGGCCCGGCGCCCTCGCCGCTGTCCTACCTGAACATGCCGGCCATCATCTCGGCCGCCGAGGTGACCGACGCCGAGGCCATCCACCCGGGCTACGGCTTTCTGTCCGAGAACGCCGACTTTGCCGAGCGGGTGGAAAAGAGCGGCTTCCAGTTCATCGGTCCCTCGCCCGAATCCATCCGCATGATGGGCGACAAGGTCTCGGCCAAGCAGGCCATGATCCGCGCCGGCGTGCCCTGCGTGCCGGGCTCGGACGGCGAGCTGCCCGACGATCCGGTGCAGATCCGGCGCATCGCGCGCACCGTCGGCTACCCCGTGATCATCAAGGCCGCCGGCGGCGGCGGCGGGCGCGGCATGCGCGTGGTGCACACCGAGGCGGCCCTGGTCAACGCCGTGCAGATGACCAAGGCCGAGGCCACCGCGGCCTTCGGCAACCCGGCCGTCTACATGGAGAAGTTCCTGCAGAACCCGCGCCACATCGAGATCCAGGTGATGGCCGACAAGTACAAGAACGCCGTCTACCTGGGCGAGCGCGACTGCTCCATGCAGCGGCGCCACCAGAAGGTGATCGAGGAGGCGCCGGCGCCGGGCATCCCGCGCAAGCTGATCGAGCGCATCGGCGAGCGCTGCGTCAGCGCCTGCAAGAAGATCGGCTACCGCGGCGCCGGCACGTTCGAGTTCCTGTACGAGAACGGCGAGTTCTACTTCATCGAGATGAACACGCGCGTGCAGGTCGAGCACCCGGTGACGGAGTGGATCACCGGCATCGACATCGTGCGCACGCAGATCATGGTCGCCGCGGGCGAGAAGCTGCCCTTCACGCAGCGCCAGATCCAGCTGCGCGGCCACGCCATCGAGTGCCGCGTGAACGCCGAGGACCCGTACAAGTTCACCCCCTCGCCGGGGCGCATCACCAAGTGGCACGCGCCGGGCGGCCCGGGCGTGCGCGTCGATTCGCACGCCTACACCAACTACTACGTGCCGCCGAACTACGACTCCATGATCGGCAAGATCATCGTCCACGGCGACACGCGCGAGCAGGCCCTGGCGCGCATGCGCACCGCGCTGTCGGAGACGGTGATCGAGGGCATCAACACCAACGTGCCCCTGCATTGCGAGCTGATGGTGGACGCCAACTTCGTTGCCGGCGGCACCAACATCCACTACCTGGAAGAGTGGCTGGCGCAGAGGAAGCGCTGAGCCGCCTGCCCGCGCACGCGCCCGCGCTGGCTCCCGGGAACGGGCGCCAGCTTTTTTGTTGGTTGTTCATCCCAATGAAGGATCTGCCATGTTCGAGCTGACCCTGCTGTGCCCCGAAGAGCGCGTGGAGGACGTGAGCGACGCATTCGATGCGCTGGATGCGCTGAGCGTGTCGGTGGAAGACGCCGACGCGCAGACCGAGGCCGAGCAGGCCCTGTTCGGCGAGCCCGGCATGCCCGCGCCGCGCCACGCCTGGGCCATGAGCCGCATCACGGCGCTGTTTGCCACGCAGGCGGCCGCCGAGGAAGCAGCCACGCTGCTGGCGGCGCAGGATTTCTTTGCCGGCTGCCAGGTGGCCGGCATCGCCCTCGTGCCCGAGCAGGACTGGGTGCGCCTGACGCAGGCGCAGTTCGAGCCGGTGCAGATCACGCCCGAGTTCTGGATCGTGCCCACCTGGCACGAGCCACCCGCTGCGGCGCGCCAGGCCATCCGCCTGGACCCGGGCATGGCCTTCGGCACCGGCACGCACCCGACCACGCGCATGTGCCTGCGCTGGATCGCGCAGCACGGCGCCGGCGGCGCGGCCCTGGGGCGGGTGCTGGACTATGGCTGCGGCTCGGGCATCCTGGCCATCGGCGCGGCCAAGTTTGGCGCCGCGCCCATAGACGCCGTGGACATCGACCCGGCGGCCGTGCAGGCCACGCTGGACAACGCCCGTGCCAACGGCGTAGAGCTGGACGCCGGGCTGCCCGAACGCGCCCAGGGGCTGTACCAGACCGTGCTGGCCAACATCCTGGCCACGCCGCTCAAGGTGCTGGCGCCGCTGCTGTGCGCGCACGTGGCGCCGGGCGGGCACCTGGTGCTGGCCGGCATCCTGGAGCGCCAGGCCGAGGAGCTGCAGCAGGCCTATGCGCCCTGGCTGCAGCTGGCCGTGGCCGATAGCGAGGACGGCTGGATCCTGATGACGGCGCGGCGCTGAGCATCCGCCGGCCGCCTTGCAAGCGCCGCCTAGAATGCCCCTTCCGATGAGCCAGACCACGCGCTGCCCGCACTGCGCCACCGTGTTCCGCGTGGTGGCCGACCAGCTGCGCATCGGCGGTGGCTGGGTGCGCTGCGGGCAGTGCAAGGAAGTGTTCGACGCCACCGAGCACCTGCAGCAGCAGGAGCCCGCCCCGGCGCCTGCGCTGCTGCCCGACATGCCGGGCCTGCAGGCCGACCCGGCGCGCCCGCCCGTGGCCCGGGCCACGCCGCCCGGCGTGGACGTATGGAGCAGCGCGCGCGCGCCAGCGGCCGCCCGGCCGGGCCCGGCCGCGCCGGACGGGCCTCTGCCGGCGCCGGTGCCGGCGCCGGTGCCGGTGCCGGTGCCGGTGCCCGCCTTCCTGCTGGCGCCCACGCCCGCTGCGCCTGCCCAGGATTCCCAGCCGCCAGGCCCCGCGCCGCTGCCGCCGCCCGGGGCCCTGCCGGCGCAGGCCGATGCAGTGCAGCACGCCCCGGAGCCTGCACCTCCGGGGGAGTCACTCGCCGTACCGACTCCTTGGTCGCCGCCCGAGCCGCTTGCTGAAGCCGAGCCTGAACCACAGCCTGAGCCTGAGCCTGAGTTTGATCCTGTACCTGAGCCACAGATCGACCCAGAGCCAGAGCCAGAGCCAGTGCCAGAGCCAGAGCCAGAGTCAAGACCAGAGCCAGAGTCAAGACCAGAGCCAGAGTCAAGACCAGAGCCAGAGCCAAGACCTGAGCCGCAGCCGCAGCCGCAGCCGCAGCCGCAGCCGCAGCCGCAGCCGCAGCCGCAGCCGCAGCCGCAGCCGCAGCCGCAGCCGCCCGATCCCCACCAGGAGCCGGAGTTCATCCGTGCCGCGCGCCGCAGTGCGCTGTGGCGCCACCCGGCGGTGCGGGGCTTGCTGGCGCTGCTGGCGCTGGCCTTGGCCGGGCTGCTGGCGCTGCAGGCCGCACTGCAGCAGCGCGACGCCCTGGCGGCCCGCCACCCGGCGTTGCGCGCCTTGCTGGAGCCGGCCTGCCTGCACCTGGGCTGCACGCTGCAGGCGCCGCGTGAGCTGGCCGCCGTGGTCATAGACAGCTCCTCGTTCGCCCGCCTGCCCGCCGATCCGTCGCGCTACGAGCTGCGTTTTGCCTTGAAGAACACCGCTAGCCACGCCGTGGCCATGCCGCTGGTCGAGCTGACGCTGACCGACAGCCAGGACCAGGTGCTGCTGCGCCGCGTGCTCGATCCGCAGCGCGAACTGGGCGCTGCGCCGCAGCTGGAGGCCGCCGGCACCTGGAGCGCACGCTCGGGCGCCGAGCTGGCAGGCGGCTTGGCGGTCGCCGGCTACCGGCTGCTGGCCTTCTATCCCTGACCGGCCTGCCGCGCCGGCCCGTCCTTCATTCGCCCTTCAACCCCGACCCTGGACATTTTCCCAATGGCAGCACTCATCTGCGGCTCCCTGGCCTTTGACACCATCATGACCTTCGAGGGCCGCTTTGCCGCGCAGATCATGCCCGAGCAACTGCACATCCTGAACGTGTCCTTCCTGGTGCCCACCCTGAGGCGCGACTTCGGCGGCTGCGCCGGCAACATCGCCTACAGCCTGAAGCTGCTGGGCGGCGACCCGTTGCCGGTGGCCATGCTGGGCAGCGACGGCGGCGAGTACCTGCAGCGCCTCGAACAGCTGGGCATCGACACGCGCCACGTCGGCCAGGCGGGCGATGCCTATACGGCGCAGGCGATGATCATGACCGACCTGGACAACAACCAGATCACCGCCTTCCATCCGGGCGCGATGGCACACGCGCACCGCACGCGCGTGGACGGCGGCGACGGCAGCACCCGCATCGGCATCATCGCCCCCGACGGGCGCACCGCCATGCTGGAGCACGCCGCGCAATTCGCCGCGGCCGGCATTCCCTTCGTATTCGATCCCGGCCAGGGCCTGCCGATGTTCGACGGCGACGAACTGCGCCGGTTCGTGGGCCAGGCCGACTGGGTGGCCGTGAACGACTACGAGGGCAAGATGCTGTGCGAGCGCACCGGCTGGAGCCTGGCGGAGATCTCCGCGCGCGTGCGTGCCCTGGTCGTCACGCTGGGCGGCGAGGGCTGCGAGGTCTGGGAGCAGGGCGTACGCACCCGGGTGGCGCCCGTGCAGCCGAAGGAGGTGGTGGACCCGACCGGCTGCGGCGATGCCTGGCGCGGCGGGCTGCTCTACGGCCTGGAGCGCGGCTGGCCGCTGGTGCGCTGCGCCGAACTGGGCAACCGCCTGGGCGCCCTCAAGATCGCCCAGCGCGGGCCGCAAAATTACGCGCTGGACTTTGATCCGTCCAGCGTTTGAGTGCTATTGAAAAAATAGCTGCAGGCCGGCTGCAGGCGCCGGCGACAGCCATTTTTTGCCAAATTTGAAGCGCAGGCGGCCGGCTGCACGGCACAAGGCCGCGAGCGGCCATGGCGCGCGGCGGGCACCGGGCCCGCGCAGAGCCCCGCCGGGCCCGCGCGGCCGCGTTCCGTCAGGGCTTGCTGCCGCTGGGGAAAGGCCAGGCTGCCTGGGGGCTCAAGGTGGTCTGCGCGGCCGGGGCCGGTGCGGCTGCGGGCGCGGCGGCAGGCTTGCGGGCAGCGGCTGCGGCCTTGCCGTTGCCTGCCGCAGCCGGCTTGGCCGCTGCTGCCTTCTTGGCCGGCCGTGGTGCTGCCGCTGCAGGCTTGCTGCTGGCTGCTGCCTTTTGCGCTGCAGGCGCAGCTGCGGCCTTGGTGGCGCCAGCCTTCTTGGGGGCGGCGGCCTTGGCCGTCTTGGCGGTGGTGGCCTTGGTGGCGGCCGCCTTTGTGGCGGCGGCCTTGGGAGCGGGCTTGGGAGCGGCCTGGGCTGCTGCCTTCTTGGCCGGGGCGGCGGCCTTCTTCGCGGCCGGTGCGGCAGCCTTGCTCACTGCTGCGGGCGCAGCGGCCTTCTTGGCGGGCGCAGCAGCCTTCTTGGCCGGAGCGGCGGCCTTCTTGGCGGGGGCCGGCGCCTTCTTGGCCGCAGGGGCGGCTGCGGTCTTGGTGGCTGCAGCCTTCTTGGCCGCCGGGGCAGCGGCCTTCTTGGCGGCTGGAGCAGCAGCCTTCTTGGCCGGGGCCGCGGCCTTCTTGGCGGCCGCCGGAGCTGCAGCCTTCTTCGCGGCCGGGGCCGCAGCCTTCTTGGCGGGCGCGGCTGCTTTCTTTACGGCAGCGCTGGCGGTCTTGGTGGCTGCCTTGGTGGCCGCAGCCGTTGGCGCAGCTGCGGTTTTCCTGGCGCTGGCGGCGCCCGTGGAGGCGCTCGCGGCCTTCTTGGCGGCGGGTGCCTTGGCGGTGGCGGCAGCCTTGGCCGGTGTCGTAGCTGCCTTGGCGGCGGCGGTCTTCTTTGCAGTTGCCATCATTTTCTCCTGGGGTGCGGTTGACAGAGAGCACCCGCGGCCTGCATTGGGCTGCGGGCGATCCATGGCAACGACGCTGGGCGTGCGCCACCACGAATAGGGCGAAGCGTTCCACGCGCGCAGCGCCGCTTCAGGCGGTGCAGCAGCGCAGCGGTGGAGCGGGAACGAGAACCCATGGTTGTTGACGAATGGCCTTCAGTCCCAGGACAGCGCGCCGCCGGTCTGGTACTCGATGACGCGCGTCTCGAAGAAGTTGCGCTCCTTCTTCAGGTCGATCATCTCGCTCATCCAGGGGAAGGGGTTTTCCTCGTTGGGAAACAGCGCCTCCAGGCCGATCTGCGTGGCCCGGCGGTTGGCGATGTAGCGCAGGTAGCCCTTGAACATGGACGCGTTCATGCCCAGCACGCCGCGCGGCATGGTGTCCTCGGCGTAGCGGTATTCCAGGTCCACCGCGCGGTGGAACAGCGCCGTGATCTCGTCCTTGAACTCAGCTGTCCACAGCTGCGGGTTCTCCAGCTTCAGCTGGTTGATCAGGTCGATGCCGAAGTTGCAGTGCATGGACTCGTCGCGCAGGATGTACTGGTACTGCTCGGCCGCGCCGACCATCTTGTTCTGCCGCCCCAGGGCCAGGATCTGCGTGAAGCCGACGTAGAAGAACAGCCCCTCCATCAGGCAGGCGAAGACGATCAGGCTCTTCAGGAGCGTCTGGTCGGCTTCCAGGGTGCCGGTCTTGAAGGCCGGGTCCATGATGGCTTCGATGAACGGGATCAGGAACTGGTCCTTGTCGCGGATGGACGCGATCTCGTTGTAGGCGTTGAAGATCTCGCCCTCGTCCAGGCCCAGCGATTCGACGATGTACTGGTAGGCGTGCGTATGGATGGCCTCCTCGAAGGCCTGGCGCAGCAGGAACTGGCGGCATTCGGGCGCCGTGATGTGGCGGTAGGTGCCCAGCACGATGTTGTTGGCGGCCAGGCTGTCGGCGGTGACGAAGAAGCCCAGGTTGCGCCGGACGATGCGGCGCTCGTCTTCCGTCAGTCCGTTCGGGTCCTTCCACAACGCGATGTCGCGCGTCATGTTGATCTCCTGCGGCATCCAGTGGTTGGCGCAGGTGGCCAGGTACTTTTCCCAGGCCCACTTGTACTTGAAGGGCACCAGCTGGTTGACGTCGGTCTGGCCGTTGATGATGCGCTTGTCCATGGCCGAGACGCGGCGGCTTTGCGGCGCTGCGGATGCGGCCTGCGGCGCGTGTGCGGGGGACGCTGCGCCGGCCTGCAGGGACTGCGGGCGCGGCTCCTGCGAGGGGCTGGCCTGCGGGCCGCCCTGCGGGAAATTTTGCGGTGGGGTCTTGACTTCTTCGTCCCAGGTAAGCATGGCTCGTCCAGTGCGCGGATTATGGAAGCAGTGCTTCAAAAAGAAAAGCATCGAAGCGTTGCGCAGCCGTGGTTTTTTGCATGACCAGGGCTTTTGCAAGGCTTCGATGCGGCGGGTGGGCGCGGGTCTGCGCGGGCCTTACTGGCAGGCCTCGCAGCCGGGGTCGTCGATGGCGCAGAACTTCACGTCGCTGGCCGGCTCGGCCTCGGTCGGAACGGCGTTGAGCTGGCGCTTGTTCACGGTGCTCATCTCCACGTGCGTGGCGCTTTGCGTGCGCAGGTAATAGGTGGTCTTGAGGCCGCGCAGCCAGGCCAGCTGGTAGGTCTCGTGCAGCTTCTTGCCAGACGCGCCGGCCATGTAGATGTTCAGGCTCTGCGCCTGGTCGATCCACTTCTGGCGCCGCGCCGCGGCCTCCACCAGCCACGCGGGCTCGACCTCGAAGGCCGTGGCGTACAGCTGCCGGATGTCCTGCGGCACGCGGTCGATGGGGGCCAGCGAGCCCTTGAAGTGCTTCAGGTCCATGACCATCACGTCGTCCCACAGGCCCAGGCGCTTCAGGTCGCGCACCAGGTACTGGTTGATGACGGTGAACTCGCCCGACAGATTGGACTTCACGGACAGGTTGCCGAACGAAGGCTCGATGGAGGCATCGACGCCGACGATGTTGGAAATGGTGGCCGTGGGCGCGATCGCCACGCAGTTGGAGTTGCGCATGCCGTGCTGGCTGATCTGCTGGCGCAGCGCGTCCCAGTCCAGGCGCGTGCTGCGGTCCACCTCGACGTGGCCGCCGCGCTCGCGCGCCAGCAGATCGAGCGAGTCCAGCGGCAGGATGCCCTTGGACCACAGCGAGCCCTCATAGCTCGAATAGGTGCCGCGCTCGCGCGCCAGTTCGGTCGAGGCCTGGTAGGCGTAGTAGCAGATGGCTTCCATCGACTCGTCGGCGAACGCCACGGCCGCGTCGCTGGCGTAGGCGATGCGCAGCTCGTACAGCGCGTCCTGGAAGCCCATCAGCCCCAGGCCCACCGGGCGGTGGCGCAGGTTGGAGTCGCGCGCCTTGTCCACGGCGTAGTAGTTGATGTCGATGACGTTGTCCAGCATGCGCATGGCGGTGCGGATGGTGGCGCGCAGCTTGTCGTGGTCGAGCACCTTGGCGGCGACGCCGCTGGCGTCGGTGCCGCCCTTGAGGTGGCGCGCCAGATTCACCGAGCCCAGGTTGCACACCGCCGTCTCGCTGTCGCTGGTGTTGAGCGTGATCTCGGTGCACAGGTTGCTGGAATGCACCACGCCCACGTGCTGCTGCGGGCTGCGGATGTTGCACGGGTCCTTGAAGGTGATCCAGGGGTGGCCGGTCTCGAACAGCATCGACAGCATCTTGCGCCACAGGTCCACCGCCGGCACGCGCTTTGAGAGCTTGATCTCGCCGCTGTCGGCCTTGGCTTCATAGGCGGTGTAGGCGCGCTCGAAGGCCTGGCCATACAGGTCGTGCAGGTCGGGCACGTCCGACGGCGAGAACAGCGTCCACTGGCCGTGCTCCAGCACGCGTTTCATGAACAGGTCGGGGATCCAGTTGGCGGTGTTCATGTCGTGCGTGCGCCGGCGGTCGTCGCCGGTGTTCTTGCGCAGCTCCAGGAACTCCTCGATATCCAGGTGCCAGCTCTCCAGGTAGGTGCAGACGGCGCCCTTCCTCTTGCCGCCCTGGTTCACGGCCACTGCCGTGTCGTTGACGACCTTCAGGAAAGGCACCACGCCCTGCGACTCGCCGTTGGTGCCCTTGATGCGCGCACCCAGGGCGCGCACGCGCGTCCAGTCGTTGCCCAGGCCGCCGGCGAACTTGGACAAGAGGGCGTTTTCCTTGATGGATTCGTAGATGCCCTCCAGGTGGTCGGGCACGGTGGTGAGATAGCACGAGGACAGCTGCGAGCGCAGCGTGCCGCTGTTGAACAGCGTGGGCGTGCTGCTCATGAAGTCGAACGAGGACAGCAGCTCGTAGAACTCGATGGCGCGCGCGTTGCGGTCATCTTCCTTCAGCGCCAGGCCCATGGCCACGCGCATGAAGAACGACTGCGGCAGTTCGATCCGCGCCTTGGCGATGTGCAGGAAGTAGCGGTCGTACAGCGTCTGCAGGCCAAGATAGTCGAACTGCTGGTCGCGTTCAGGCTTCAACGCACCAGCCAGGCGTTCCAGGTCGAACGCCAGCAGCTCGGGGTTCAGCAGCTCGTGCTCCACGCCCTGGCGGATGAACAGCGGGAAATGCGCCGCATAGGCCGTCGGCATCTCCGCCGGCGCCACGTCGCGGCCCAGCACCTCGCGCACGATGGTGTGCAGCAGCAAGCGCGCGGTGGCATGGGTGTAGCCGGGGTCTTTCTCGATAAGAGTGCGCGCGGCCAGGATGGAGGCCTTGTAGACCTCTTCCATGGGCACGCCGTCGTACAGGTTGCGCAGCGTCTCGGCGGCGATGGGCGCGGCCTGCACGTCCTGGCCCAGGCCGGCGCAGGCGGACTCGATCAGCGCCTGCAGGCGCAGCAGGTCCAGCTCGATGCGCTGGCCGCCGTCCTGCACGTACAGCGCGGGCAGCTGCGGCATGAGCTGCTCCTTGCTGTGCGCGCGCTCCTGCGCGCGGCGCTCGCGGTACAGCACATAGGCGCGCGCGACCTCGTGGTGGCCGCCGCGCATCAGGCCCAGCTCGACCTGGTCCTGCACGTCCTCGATATGGAAGGTGCCGCCGGCCGGGCGCGAGCGCATGAGGGCGCGCACCACGCCCTGCGTCAGCCCATCGACCTGCTCGCGCACGCTGGCCGACGCCGCGCCCTGCGCGCCGCGCACCGCCAGGAAGGCCTTCATCAGCGCCACCGCGATCTTTTGCGGCTCGAAGGGCACCACGGCGCCGTTGCGCCGGATGATCTGGTAGTGCGCCAGGGCGCTGGCGGCGGGCCTGTCGTCCGCCGGGGCGCCAGCGCTGGCGCGGGTTGCGGCTGCGGCGGGGGCGGCGGGCAGCGAAGGGGTGGCTTGCATGGGTATTCCTTTCAGGTTCGGGCGTCGCGTGGCGAAAAAGCGCGGTGCGCGCAGGGCAGCCGCTTGGAGGTCGCGCACGGGATGCCGACCACATATGTAGTGTTGAGGGTGCGTGTAACGCACTAGGGGTAGTGTATCTGCTGCGCAAGCGCCAGGGCGTCACAAGGCGTGTCGTCCGACATTGGGCAGTCCATGGAACGTCTGGGCGGCTGCGGCCACTCAAGGGCACCTGGATCCACCAGGCAGGAGCGCGAACGTGACCCAAGCCGCCGAAATCCCCTTGCTCGACCTGGAAACTGCCCAGGGCCTGGCCGATGCTTTTTTGCACCACGGCGTCACGCTGGCCTCCATCAAGGGCCTGGACGAGGACGACCTGGAATCGCTCTACGCCGCCGCCTGGCAGCACCTGGCCGAGGGCCGGGCGCACGATGCCGTGGACGACCTGCTGCTGCTGGCGACGCACGACCCCTGGGAGCCGCGCTTCCAGTTCGCCTACGGCCTGGCGCTGCAGCTGCTGGGCCAGTACGAGGCGGCGGCCCAGCACTACGCGCAGGCGCTGCTGATGGACGCGACCCACGCCGGCTGCCTGCTGCGCATCGGCGAGTGCCTGGAGCAGCTGGGCCACGCCGCGCAGGCCGAGGAGGCGCTGCGCGCCTGCATCCAGCTCAGCTACCAGCGTCCCGAGGACCACCTGCTGCGCGCCCATGCGCAGGAGCGGCTGCAGGCGCTGCAAGGGGGTGCGGCATGAGCGCCCCCATCGGCGCCGCCATCGGCAGGCCGGGCAACCTGCTGGGCACCGTGGGCGCCGGTCCTGCCAGCCCCTCGGCCGCTGCCGCGCAGGCCGGCAGCGCACAGGCGCCGCTCGCGCTCACGCTGCCTGCGCCGCCGCGCGCCGGCGCATCGCCGGCCGGTGCCGACCGCGTGCGCGCCGCGGCGTCTGGGCCCGCGCGGGCCAGCAGCACGCCGTCGCGCGCGCAGGTGGCGCAGGACCGGCTGTCGGCCGCGCAGGCCAAGCTGCTGGAGGCGCGCCAGGCCGGCGTCGATGTCGCCCGCAGCTCATTTTGGAAGAAGGCCCTGGGCACGGCGCTGGCCGGCGTGGCGCTGGGCGTGGCGGCGGGGCTGACGGCGCTGTCGTTCGGCGGCGCGGCGCCGCTGCTGGCGCTGGCCTGCGTGAACTTCGCCGTCTCCGGCGGCGACGCCATCTGCGCCTGGCGCAACCTGCGCAACACGCAGGCCGCAGCCGAGCAGCGGCCACCGCCCTACGCGCCCCTGCCACTGGGCAACAGCATCGTGGGCAACGTGCTGCACGGCCTGCTGACGCGCTGCAACGTCAGCGCCGGCACGGCCGCCAGCGCCGCCCTGTGGGGCAGCCGCGCCGCCGGGCTGGGGCTGGGGGTGGCGTCGTTCGCCGTCGGCGCCGGGCTGTCGGGCCTGCCGCTGGCCTATGAGCTGGCGGGCAAGCTGGCCTCGGGCATAGGCACGGCGGCGGCGGCGCTCTCGACCCTGACCGGCGCCATGACGAATGACCTGGACCGCGAGCTGCTGCAGGGCAGCGTGGACGACATCCGCCGCGACGTCTCGGCCCTGCGCGAGCCGCTGCAGGGTGAAAGCGCCCTGGACGCGCAGGGCCGCGCGCTGGCTGCCGACATCCTGCAGTCCCTGGACGGCCCGCAATCGCCCCAGCAGCTGCACGAGGCGGCGCTGGCGGACAACGGCCGCGTCAGGGACGCGGTGGTGGGCACCGTGGGCGTGCTGCGCGCCACCGAGCCGGCGCTGGGCCTGGTGAACCTGCTGGTACGGGCTTGAGCGGCTGTTTTGGCGGTTTTTGAGGAAAACAAGGCCCATGCCGGCGCCAATCAACAATAGTTTGCTATTGTTTTTGATAGTCAAACGCCTGGCGGCAGCCCAATCCCCGAGCCGGCCAGCGCACCCGACAGCTGCGCCCAGTCGAAGCCGGCGCCGGGGTCGCCCTTGCGCACCGGGGCGATGTGCTCGTGCCCGGCGATCCAGGCGATAGGGTGGCGCCGCGCCAGCGCCGCGCACAGCGCGCGCAGGGCGGCGTACTGCGCCGCCTCGAAGCCGCGCCCGTCCAGCCCTTCCAGCTCCACCCCGATGGAGTCGTCGTTGCAGGCGCCGCGGCCCCGGTAGTGCGAGCGCCCGGCGTGCCAGGCGCGCTGGTCGGCATCGACGAACTGCCACAGCGCGCCGCTGCGCTCGATGAAGAAATGGCTGGACACGCGCAGCCCGCGCAGCTGCGCGAAGTAGGGATGGGCGTCGCAGTCGAGCTGGTTGGTGAACAGCTGCTGCACCTGCCCGCCGCCATACCGGCCCGGCGGCAGGCTGATGGAATGCACCACGACCAGGTCCACGGCGGCGCCGGCCGGCCGGGCGTCGTGGTTGGGCGAGGGCAGGCGCCGCGCCGCGCGCAGCCAGCCGCCGCGCCAGCCGGGCAGGGCGGCAGGCCCGGCCTCAGGGCTCCTGCGCGTCATCCGCGGCCTCGCCACCCTGGGGCAGGGGGATGTTCAGGCGGTCGATGCGGTAGCGGATCTGGCGCAGGCTGATGCCCAGGCGCGCCGCCGTGGCGGTGCGGTTGTAGCCGCAGGCGTGCAGCGCGCGGATCAGGATGTCGCGCTCCTGCTGGTCCAGCCAGCCCTGCAGGTCGCCGGGCAGCGGCGCGGGGCCGGGCGCGGCCGGCGGGCCGGCCGGTGCGGGCGCCGGCGCCGGTGCCGTGCAGGCCGGCGCGGCGTCCAGCTGCAGCTGCGTGCCGTCGCTCAAGGCCACGGCGCGGTGCAGCAGGTTTTCCAGCTCGCGCACGTTGCCCGTGAGCGGGTGGCGCGCCAGCTGCTGCAGGGCCTGTTCGGACAATGCCGGCGCCGGGGTGCCGTTGTCCTGCGCGATGCGCGCCAGCAGGTGCGCGCTCAGCGCCGGCAGGTCTTCGCGGCGCTCGCGCAGCGGCGGGATCAGCAGCTCGATCACGTTCAGCCGGTAGTACAGGTCCTGGCGGAAGCGCCCGGCCTGCACGTCGGCCGCCAGGTCGCGGTGCGTGGCGCTGACGATGCGCACGTCCACGGCCTCTTCCTGGGTCGAGCCCAGCGCGCGCACGCTGCGCTCCTGGATGGCGCGCAGCAGCTTGGACTGCATGGCCAGCGGCAGGTCGCCGATCTCGTCCAGGAACAGCGTGCCGCCGCGCGCGGCCTGGAAGTAGCCCTCGCGGTCGTGGCTGGCACCGGTGTAGGAGCCCTTGCGCGCGCCGAAGAACTCGGCCTCCAGCAGGTTCTCGGGGATGGCGCCGCAGTTCACGGCCACCAGCGGCCCGCCGGCGCGCTGGCTGCTGGCGTGCAGCGCGCGCGCCACCAGCTCCTTGCCGGTGCCCGATTCGCCCCGGATCAGCACCGGCGCCATGCTGCGCGCCACGCGCGCGATGCGCTGCTTGACGGCCTGCATGGCGCCGGACTCGCCCACCAGGCGCTGCAGCGCGTCGCCGGCGCCGGCGTCGGGGCGGGCGCTGCCCCGGCCGGCGCGCTGGGGCGCGGGCACGCCGCCCATGCCCTGCACGGCCGAGGCCACGACGGCGCGGAACTGCTTCAGGTCCACCGGCTTGGTCAGGTAGTCGAAGGCGCCGGTGCGCAGCGCCTCGACGGCGTTCTCCGCCGAGCCATAGGCCGTCATCACCACGCAGCGCTCGGGCCGCTGCTGCTCGCGCAACAGCGTGAGCACGTCCATGCCGAAGCCGTCGGGCAGGCGCATGTCGGTGATCACGGCGTCGAACACGCGCAGCGCCAGCTGCTCGCGCGCCTCGGCCACGCTGGCGGCGGTCTCCACGCGGTAGCCCTCGCGCAGCAGCGTCAGCTCGTACAGCGTGCGCAGGTCGGGCTCGTCGTCGATCACGAGGATGGAGGCGGCGGGGTCGGTCATGCGGGTGATTGTCAGTCGTGCGGGCTGTCGAACAGCGAAGGCGGCGCGGCGTGCGCGGCGCTGGCGCGAAACAGCACGCTGAAGGCGTTGCCGGCCACCGGCCCGCACGCCAGCTGGCGCGGGCTGCGCTGGTAGCCGATGCTGGCGCCGTGGCGCTCGCACAGCTCGCGGCAGATGTACAGGCCCAGGCCGCTGGAGCGGCTCTCCGAGGAGAAAAACGGCTCGAACAGGTGGCGCTCGACGCTCGGCTCCAGCGGCGCGCCGTCGCTCCAGACCTGCACCTGCGCCTGTCCGCCCGGCGCCAGCTGCGTGGCCAGGCACAGCGAGCCGGCGTGCGGGCTGCGGTAGCGCTGGGCGTTGTCCAGCAAGTTGGTGAGTACGCGCCGCAGGTGCTCGGGGTCGAACTCCACCACCGCCTGCGGCGCCTGCAGCGCCAGCCGGGCGTGCCGGCGCGCCGGGTCGTGGGCCTGCCAGTCGCTCCAGATCTGCTGCACCGTGGCGTCCAGCGCCACCGGGGGCGCCGGCGGCTGCCCGCCCGCGTGCTGCACGCGCGCGATGTCCAGCACCTCCTCGGTGATGCGCACCAGGCGCTCGGCGTTCTGGCGCACCATGGCCGTGAGGCGCTTGTGGCCGGGCTCGCTCAGGTCCTCGTCCAGCAGCTGGTTGGCCTGCGAGATGGCCGCCAGCGGGTTGCGGATCTCGTGCGCCACGGCGGCCGACATGCGTCCCATGGCGGCGAGTTTTTCCGTGCGCAGGCGCGCCTGCATCTCGCGCAGGTCGTGCAGGAACAGCACGCACAGCGGCTCGTCGTCGGCCGGCGCCGGCGCGGCGCGGGTGTGCGTGGGCCAGCAGCGCACCCGCAGCCCGATGGCCGGCCGGCCCTCGTGGGCGATGTTCACCGTCAGCGTCTGCGGCACCTGCAGCGCGAAGGCCTCGTGCGCCAGCTCCAGCAGCGGCCGCCAGGCGCCGCCGCGCGCCAGCGGGAAGGGCACGCCGGCGGCCGCGTCCTGGCCCAGCAGCAGCAGGGCGGCGGGGTTGGCCAGGCGCACCACGCCGCCGGTGTCCAGCACCAGCACGCCGTCGGCCACATGCTGCATGACCAGGGCGCTGACGGCGCGCTGCGTGTGCGCGTCCACCTGGCTCAGGCGGGCCACGTTCTGCTCGCTGATCAGGCGCGCCGCGAGCTGGTGCGCCAGGTAGGCCACGAGGAAGTAGCCGGTGCCGGTGAGCGCGGCCTGCAGGTACTGGGTGGCGCTGTCGCTGCCGCCCTGCCACAGGGCCCAGGCCAGCAGCAGCAGCGTGGCGCCGGCGGCGGTGCCCAGCGCCAGGGTGAGCGTGCCCAGCACCGACGCCAGCAGCAGCGGCAGGCCGAACAGGGGCGTGAAGTTCATCGCCCCGCCCGGCTGCAGGGCCTGCAGCAGGCCGATGAGCAGCACGTCCACGCCGATCGAGGGCAGCCAGTGCAGGCCCGGCTGCGGCGCCGGCGCCGCCCGGCTGCCGAAGATGCGCAGCAGCAGCGTCGCCACGAAATAGGCCGCGCTGCAGGCCAGCAGCAGCGTGCTGCCCTGGCCCGCCGCCAGGCCCAGCAGCAGCAGCGCCAGCAGCGCCAGCGCCACCGTGACGCGGGCGGTCAGGAAGGCCTGCCACAGGCGCAGGAACGGCACCGCGCCCGGCACGCGCGTGGGCGGCGGCGGGCGCACCGGGTCAGCCCCCGCGCCGGTGGGCCTCGCAGCAATAGCTGCGTTCACCCTCCAGCAAAGCCTGCGACTGCGGCAGGTGCACCCCGCAGCGGGCGCAGCGCACCATGGGCTCGGGCGGGCGCGGCTGCGCGGGCCCGGGCGGGCGGCGCGGCACGCGGCGCTGGCCGCTGCGCCACAGGGCATAGACCACGGCGATGACCGCCGCCAGCACCAGGTATTTCATCAACTTGCGCGCTCCAGCACCACTTCCATGACGAAACGCGAGCCGGCGTAGGCCAGCAGCAGCAGCGCCGCCCCGGCATACAGCACGCGCACCGCGCGCCGCCCGCGCCAGCCAAAGCGCGCGCGGCCCAGCAGCAGCACGGCAAAGGTGGCCCAGGCCAGCAGCGAGAACACCGCCTTGTGGTCCCAGCGCCAGGCGCGCCCGTACAGCACCTCGCCAAACAGCCAGCCCGCCACCAGCGTGGCCGACAGCAGGACGAAGCCGGCGCCGACGAAGCGGAAGGTGAGGCGTTCCAGCGTCAGCAGCGGCAGCGCCGCGGGCGTGCCGGCCGCCAGGCGCATCTGGCGCTCGGCGCGGCCCATCAGCCAGGCGTGGATCACGGCGGCGGCGAACAGGCCGTAGCAGGCGATGCCCAGCGTCAGGTGCAGCGCCAGCCAGGGCGAGGCCGAGACGTGCAGCGCCCGGCCCGGGAACAGAGCCGCCAGCAGCACGGCCAGCGCGCCCAGGGCGCCAAGAGCCGCGCGTGCGCGCATCTGGGGGAACAACTGGTGCTCGACGGCGTAGGCGGTCAGCACCAGCCAGGCCGTCATGGACAGCGCCGGCGCAAAGCCGAAGTGCGGCGCGCTGCCCATCAGGCCCCAGGCCAGCGCGCCGGCGTGCAGGGCCCAGGCCGGCGCCACGGCCGCCAGGATGCGCCGGCCGCCGCCCCGCGCCGCCGCTGCCGCGCCCAGCGCATACGCCACGGCGGCGGCCGCAGCCAGCAGCCAGCTGGTGGGAGAGGCGCCGGGTAAAATCATGGGTTCGCAGTTTAGCTGTCCGCAATGGATGGCCGATGGCGCGCGCCGCGCGCCGCACGACGCATCTGGAGCACGCAGCCATGGCCTCCGCCCTGACCGAAAAACTTACCCGTCTCGTCAAGGAGATGCGCGGCCAGGCCCGCATCACCGAGTCCAACGTGCAGGACATGCTGCGCGAAGTGCGCATGGCGCTGCTGGAGGCCGACGTGGCGCTGCCCGTGGTGCGCGACTTCGTCGCCCGCGTGAAGGAAAAAGCCCTGGGCCAGGAGGTGCTGGGCAGCTTGAAGCCCGGCCAGGCGTTGGTGGGCATCGTCAACCGCGAGCTGGCCGCCACCATGGGCGACGGCGTGGCCGATATCAACCTGGCCGCGCAGCCGCCCGCCGTGATCCTGATGGCCGGCCTGCAGGGCGCAGGCAAGACCACGACCACGGCCAAGCTCGCCAAGCACCTGATCGAAAAGCGCAAGAAAAAAAGTGCTCACCGTCTCGGGCGACGTGTACCGGCCGGCAGCCATCGAGCAGCTCAAGACGGTGACGAAGCAGGCTGGCGCCGAATGGTTCCCCAGTACGCCCGACCAGAAGCCGCGCGACATCGCCGTCGCCGCGCTGGACCACGCGCGCCGGCACTACTTCGACGTGCTGCTGGTGGACACCGCCGGCCGCTTGGCCATCGATGAGGTGCTGATGCAGGAAATCCAGGACCTGCATGCGGTGCTGAAGCCCGTCGAGACGCTGTTCGTGGTGGACGCCATGCAGGGCCAGGATGCGGTGAACACCGCGCGCGCTTTCAAGGAGGCGCTGCCGCTCACCGGCATCGTCTTGACGAAGCTTGACGGCGACTCGCGCGGCGGCGCGGCGCTGTCGGTACGCAGCGTTACCGGCGCGCCCATCAAGTTCGCCGGCGTGTCCGAGAAGATCGACGGCCTGGAGGTGTTCGACGCCGAGCGCCACGCCGGGCGCATCCTGGGCATGGGCGACATCGTCGCGCTGGTCGAGCAGGTCTCGGCGGGCGTGGACATGGAGGCCGCGCAAAAGCTCGCCGCCAAGGTGAAAAGCGGCGACGGCTTCGACCTGAACGACTTCCTGGGCCAGCTGCAGCAGATGAAGCAGATGGGCGGGCTGTCCAGCCTGATGGACAAGCTGCCCACCGAGCTCACCGCGAAAGCCGGCGCCGTGGACATGGACCGCGCCGAGCGCGACGTGCGCAGGAAGGAAGGCATCATCTGCAGCATGACGGCGCAGGAGCGCAAAAAGCCCGAGCTCATCAAGGCCACGCGCAAGAAGCGCATCGCCGACGGCGCCGGCGTGCAGGTGCAGGAGGTGAACCGGCTGCTCAAGGAATTCGAGCAGATGCAGGGCATGATGAAGAAGATGAAGGGCGGCGGCCTGATGAAGATGATGAAGAGGATGGGCGGGATGAAGGGGCTCAAGGGCATGAAGGGGATGCCCGGCCTGCCGTTCTGAAGGGGTCTGCAAGACTTGCCGAACCGATGGGGGCACCAGCCATGACAGCTTTGACCGCAAGCGCGTATTTCGTCACCGAGCAGGAATACCTGGAGGGCGAGCAGAGCAGCGAGCTGCGCCATGAGTACATCAACGGGCAGGTGTTCGCCATGACCGGGGCCAGCGACCGGCACGGCCTGATCCTGAATGCGCTGGCATTCGCGTTGACGCCGGCCGCGCGGCGTAAAGGCTGCCAGCTGTTCACCTCGGACATGAAGCTGCGCCTGGAGATCGGCGGCCAGACCATTTTTTATTACCCCGACCTGATCCTGTCGTGCGACCCGCAGGATCGCGAGCGAAATTTCCGCCGTGCGCCCTGCCTGATCGTCGAAGTCCTGTCGCCTTCCACCGAGCGCATCGACCGGCGCGAAAAACTGCTGGCCTACCAAAGCCTGCCCAGCCTGCAGTCCTACCTGCTGGTCGAGCAGGACAAGCGCCATGTGGAGCTGTACCGGCGCGCCAATGGCTGGCGTGTCGAGCATTACGAACACGGCAGCCTGCCCATCGACTGCCTGGACGCGCCGCTGGCGCTGGACGACATCTACGCCGACCTGCCGGCCGAATGAGTGAGCGCCAGGCAGCGTTTTTTGGGCGTTTTGGGGCGTTTTTGGAAAATTTCGGGCTCTTGCCGGCGTGGATCAACGGGATGTAGCTATCAAAACCATAGTATTTCCAACCCTTGATCCATGCCATCTGCCCCACACGACTTCCAGCTCGACGCCCGCTTCAAGGGCTTTCCCGCCACCGCTGCGCCGGTGCTGGCCCACTCCATCGCCGCGCGCGGCTGGAACGTGCTGGCGGGCGACCTGCCACTGCCGCTGGCGGTGCTGCGCCGCTCGGCGCTGGAGCACAACCTGGCCTGGATGCAGCGCTACGCCGAGCGGCGCGGCCTGCACCTCGCGCCGCACGGCAAGACCAGCATGTCGCCCGAGCTGTTCGCCCTGCAGCTGGCGGCCGGCGCCTGGGGCCTGACGTTTGCCACCGCCTTCCAGGCCGGTGTGGGCGTCGCGGCAGGCGCGCGGCGCATCGTGATCGCCAACCAGGTGGTGGGCGATGCCGACCTGGACGCGCTGGACGCATTGCTCACGCGGCACGCCGACCTGTGGCTGTGCTTCCTGGTCGACTCCACCGCGCAGCTGGCGCTGATCGAGGACTGGGCCGCGCGGCGCGGCAGCGCGCGCGCTTTTGACGTGCTGCTGGAAGTCGGCATCGCCGGCCAGCGCACCGGCTGCCGCACGCTGGAGCAGGCGCTGGATGTGGCGCACGCCATCGCCGCATCGAGCGCCGCGCGCCTGGTGGGCATCGAGTGCTACGAGGGCGTGGCCGCGCGCTGCGACAGCGCGCACGACGCCCAGGCCGTCGGCGAGCTGGTGCGCCGCGTGCTGCAGGTGGCGCAGGCATGCGACGCCCGGCAGTGCTGGAGCGCGCAGGCGCCGGCCATCATCCTGTCGGCCGGCGGCTCGGCGGTGTTCGACCTGGTGGTGCCGCTGCTGCAGGCGCAGGGGCTGTCGCGGCAGGTTGAGGGCGTGCTGCGCTCGGGTTGCTACCTGACGCACGACCACGGCCACTACCGGCACCTGGTGCGCCTGGTGCAGGAGCGCGCGGGGCTGGACGAGGCCGATGGCCTGCGCCCGGCGCTGTCCGTGTGGAGCCTGGTGCAGTCGGTGCCCGAGCCCGGCCTGGCGTTGCTCAATTGCGGCAAGCGCGACATCTCCTACGACATGGAATTGCCCGTGCCCGCCAGCCTGGCCCGGCGCGGTGCGCACACCAGCGAGGCCGCGCCCGCGCACTGGCGCATCACGGCGCTGAACGACCAGCACGCCTACCTGCGCTTTGACGCCGACGCGGATGAGGCCGACTGGCCGCGCGTGGGCGATCGGGTCGAACTGGGCCTGTCGCACCCCTGCACCACCTTCGACAAATGGCGCTGGATGCCGCTGGTCGAGGACGACGGCCGCGTCAGCGGTGCCATCCAGACGGTGTTCTAGGTTTTCCTTGAAGCGCGGGCGGCCCGCCGCCCTCAGGCCGCGCCAGGGCGATGGGGAAAGACCAGGGTGAAGCGGGTGCGGCCAGCGCCCGACGCCACGGCGACGCTGCCGCCGTGGGCCTCGGCAATGGCGCGCGTGATGGCCAGGCCCAGGCCGCTGCCCTCGCTGTCGGCATGCGCGCGGGCGGGGTCGGCGCGGTAGAAGCGGTCGAACAGCCGGGGCACGAGCGCCGGGTCTATGTCGCGCCCGGTGTTTTCCACGGCCACGGCGGTGGCGCCTGGCAGGCTGTCGATGCCAACGGTGATCTCGCCCGCCTGCGGCGTGTGCCGCAGGGCGTTGGACAACAGGTTGCTCAGCGCACGGCGGAACATCAGGCGGTCGCCCTCGATCCAGCCGTCGCCCCGCACCTGCAGCCGGATGCCTTTTTCCTCGGCCACGGCCTCGTAGAAGTCCAGCAGCGCCAGCGCGTCCTGGCGCGCAGAAAAGCGCTCGGCGCGCGGCAGGTCCAGGCCGCGCTCGGTCTTGGCCAGCAGCAGCATGTCCGAGACCATGCGCGCCAGCCGCTCGAATTCCTCGGCGTTCGAGGCCAGGATGTCGCGATAGGTGGCGGCGTCGCGCCGGCTTGCCAGCGCCACCTGGGTTTGCGTCAGCAGGTTGCTGATGGGGGTGCGCAGCTCATGCGCGAGGTCGGAGGCAAAGTCGGTCAGGCGCTGGAAGTCCTCCTGCAGCCGGTCCAGCATGTGGTTCAGCTCCTGCGCCAGGTCGGCCATCTCCACCGGCACGGCCTGCACCGGCATGCGCTCGCCAAGCTTTTGGCCCGAGACCTTGGCGGCCCGCGCCTTCATGTCGCGCAAGGGCGCCAGCCCTGCGCGCGCGGCGAGCCAGGCCAGCACGCCGCACAGCGCGAGGGCCAGCAGCGTGTAGACGGTCAGGCTGCGGCGCAAGGCGTTCAGGAAGCGGGTGTGGTGTTCGGTATCCGCCGCGATCAGGACGCGCAGGGGCAGGGCGGAATAGGGCGCGGGGGCGGTGAAAGACAAGGTCTGAAAGTCGGTTTGTCGCACCTCCCGTGTCCCGTTTTCACCGGCGCTGGGATGCGCGGCGCTGCCGACTGGGTGCGAGGACTCGCCCGATTGAAAGACTAGTGCGCCCGAGGCATCCTCGACGCGCACTTGCAAGGTCCGGTGATAGCCCAGCGCCTGGTCCAGCCGCTGGCGCGCCACGTCCGGCGAATCGGCGTTGCGCAGGATGTCCTCGACCAGGTGCCGCTTTTCCTGCAACGCCATCTGGTCGAGTTCGACGAAATGCCGTTCGGTCTCCAGCAGGAACAGCGCGCCCAGCCCCAGCACCAGCGCGGCCGCGACGGCAGTGAAGAGCAGGGTCAGCCGCTGCGTCAGGGGCAGGCGGCTCCAGCGCAGCTGATAGAGCACCTATTCCTCCGCGGGCGCTTCGAGCACGTAGCCCATGCCGCGCACGGTCTGGATCAGCTTGGCGGGGTGGCCCTCGTCGATCTTCATGCGCAGCCGGCGCATGGCCACCTCGATGACATTGGTGTCGCTGTCGAAATTGATGTCCCAGACCTGCGAGGCGATCAGCGAGCGCGGCAGGACCTCGCCGTGGCGGCGCATCAGCAGCTCCAGCAGGCCGAACTCCTTGGCCGTCAGGTCCACACGCCGGCCGCTGCGCGAGACGCGGCGGCGCAGCAGGTCCAGCTCCAGGTCGGCCACGCGCAGCACCAGGCTCTCGCTGCCCGCAGCGCCGCGGCGCAGGATGATGCGTACGCGCGCCAGTAGCTCGGCAAACGAGAACGGCTTGACCAGATAGTCGTCGGCGCCCAGCTCCAGGCCCTTGACGCGGTCCTCGACCTGGTCGCGGGCGGTCAGGAACAGCACCGGCATCAGCAGGCCGCGCTCGCGCAAGGCTTGCAGCACCTGCCAGCCGTTCAGCCCGGGCAGCATCACGTCCAGGATCACGAGGTCGTGGTTGCCATGTAGCGCCATGTGCAGCCCATCGGTGCCGTTTGCCGCCAGCTCTGCCGCATAGCCGGCCTCGCTCAGGCCACGGCGCAGGTATTCGCCGGTCTTGGGCTCGTCCTCGACGATCAGAATCTTCACCCGCTCAGCTCCTCGGTTGCGATGCGCCAGTGTGCCGTGCGAGGGCGCTGGCCGTATGAAGCTGACAGGAATGTAATGTTCCCAACAGCTTGCTGACAGGGCGGGCTCTTCAGAATCTCCGGCGTGAGATCGATAATGTTTTCCAAGGGCGTTGCAGCCCGTTTCCGCGGCGTATCGCAACTGCGCGTTGTGCTGCCACCAGCCTTGGCGCTGTGCAGCGCAGCGGCTTTTGCCCAGGCGCCGGCGGATGCTGAAACCACCCGGGCTGACCTGCCGACCAAGCTGGAATATTCCTCCGCCATCGGCACGTACCAGGGCTACGCGGACCAGCAGGTGCAATCCTGGCGCGAGGCCAACGACAAGGTCGGCGCCATCGGCGGCTGGCGTGCCTATGCACGAGAGGGCCAGGCAGGCAAGTCCGCCCCGACTGGCGAAGGCGCCCGACCCCAAGACCCGCACGCGGGCCACCACGGGCGGGGCACGCCGTGATGCCGCTGCGTACCAGGCTCGCTGCGTCGGCTCTGGGATTGGCGCTGCTGAGCGGCTGCGCCAGCGTCAGCCTGGAGCAGAACCTCGGCCGCATCAACGATGAAGCGGGCAGCTTCACTGCAACTCCGCTGACCCTGGCGCGCTCGCAGGAAGAGCGCGACCGGCGCGCGCAAACCGCTCAGGCGCTGCTGGCGCAGCCCTTGGGTCAGCAGCAGGCCGTTCAGCTGGCCTTGGTCAATAGCCCCGCCCTGCAAGCCCTGCTGGCGCAAGGGTGGGCCGAGGCCGCAGACGCGGCGCAGGCCGGGCGGATCGCCAACCCCCTCTTCGCCTTCGAGCGCATGACAGCCGGGCCGGAGCTGGCCTTGAGCCGGGCGCTGTCCTTCGGCTTGCTGGACCTGTTGACCCTGCCCGGCCGCCACGGCGTCGCCACCCGGCGCATCGAGCAGGCGCAATTGCGCCTGACGGGCGAAGTAGTGGGACCAGGTGACTGCCGTGCGCCAGGCCTGGGTGCGGGCCGTGGCCGCGCAGCAGGCGCTGCACTACGCCCGGCAGGTCTATGGCAGTGCCGAAGCGGGCGCGGAGCTGGCCCGCCGCATGCAGGCCGTGGGCAATTTCAACCGCATCGACCGTGCGCGCGAACAGGCGTTCTACGCCGACGCCGCCGCGCGCCTGAGCCTGGCCCAGCACCAGGCCACGGCCAGCCGCGAGGAGTTGGTGCGCTGGCTGGGCCTCGATGAATCGCAGGCCCAAGCGCTCCAGCTCCCCGAGCGTCTGCCCGACCTGCCCAGGAATGCGCTCGAGCCGCAGGCCGTCGCGGCGCTGGCGACGCGTGCGCGCCTGGATATCCGCCTGGCGCAGACGACTCTGGATGCGGCCGCCAAAGCCCAGGGCCTGAACAGCCTGAGCAGCTTCACCGACATCGAAATGACCGCGCGCCGCAACACCGCCTTCGACGACGCGGCCGGCACGCGCAGCAGCGCACGCGGCTGGGAGATCGCGCTGCGCCTGCCCGTGTTCGACTGGGGCGGCATGCAGCGCGATGCCCTGGGCGCCCGCACGCTGGCCGCGGCCCACCAGCTTGAAGCCACTGTGCGCGCGGCGGCTTCGCACTTGCGCGAAAGCTATTCCGCCTACCGCACGGCCTACGACGTAGCGCGGCACTACCGCGATGAGGTAATTCCCGTGCGCAAGGTGATCGCCGAGGAAAACCAGCTGCGCTACAACGGCATGTTCATCGGCGTGTTCGAGCTGCTGGCCGACGCCCGCGACCAGGTCAGCGCCGTGACTGCGGCGCTGGATGCGCAGCAGCAGTTCTGGCTGGCCGATGCGGCACTGCAAGCCTCCGTGATCGGGCGCCCCACCGGCGCTGCGCTCAGCCCGGCCGTCGACGCCGCCTCTGCAGCAGCGGCGCCGGCGCTGGGCACTGACCAACACCTGCACCTCATGACCAACAGACGAGATTTCTTCAAATGGGCCGGCGTGGCTGGCGGCGCGGTTGCGGCCAGCAGCGTCAGCCGCGTCGCCATGGCGGCCCTGCCGGAGCCGGTGATCCAGACCAGCCCCGCCACCATGGCGCCGCTGCTTCCCGCATCCGGGCGCCCGTACAACCCGGTCGTCACCCTCAACGGCTGGACGTTGCCCTGGCGCATGAACCAGGGCGTCAAGGAGTTCCACCTGGTCGCCGAGCCCGTGGTGCGCGAGATGGCGCCGGGCATGAAGGCGCACCTGTGGGGCTACAACGGCCAGAGCCCCGGCCCGACCATCGAAGTGGTGGAAGGCGACCGCGTGCGCATCTTCGTCACCAACCGGCTGCCCGAGCACACGGCGGTGCACTGGCACGGCCAGCGCCTGCCCAACGGCATGGATGGCGTCACGGGGCTCACCCAGCCGGCCATCGCGCCCGGCAAGACCTTCGTGTACGAGTTCGTCGCGCGGCGCCCCGGCACCTTCATGTACCACCCGCACGCCGACGAGATGGTGCAGATGGCGATGGGCATGATGGGTTTCTGGGTCACGCACCCGAAGGCCAAACACCCGCTGATCGACGAGGTGCAGCGCGACTTCTGCTTTCTGCTCACCGCCTACGACATCGAGCCGGGAGCTGCCACGCCCAAGGTGGCCGAGATGACCGACTTCAACCTGTGGGCCTGGAACAGCCGCGTGTTTCCCGGCATCGACTCGCTCAACGTGCGCCTGGGCGACAAGGTGCGCATCCGCATGGGCAACCTGAGCATGACGAACCATCCCATGCACCTGCACGGGCATGAATTCACCGTCACTGGCACCGATGGCGGCCCCGTGCCCAAGGGCGCGCGCTGGCCGGAGGTGACCACGGATATCGCCGTGGGCCAGATGCGCCAGGTCGAGTTCGTCGCCGACGCCGAAGGCGACTGGGCCTTTCACTGCCACAAGAGCCACCACACCATGAACGCCATGGGCCACAACGTGCCCACGCTCATCGGGGTGGACCACAGCGGCCTGAGCCGCAAGATCAACCAGCTGATCCCCGACTACATGGTCATGGGCGAGCGCGGCATGGCCGACATGAGCGAGATGGACATGGCGCTGCCCGACAACACCCTGCCGATGATGACCGGCGAAGGGCCGTTCGGCTCGGTGCAGATGGGCGGCATGTTCAGCGTGCTCAAGGTGCGCCAGGGTCAAAAGCCGGGCGACTACGGCAACCCCGAGTGGTTCAAGCACCCCGCCGGCACCGTGGCGCATGAGTACACCGGCCCCATGGCCGAGCCCGCGCGATTCGCCGCCGAGGGCGGCCAGTCCATGCCGCCCGAACGCAAGCCGGCAGCGCCTGCGGAAGTCAAGGTGCGCAAGCGCGGCGGGCATGGCGGGCATGGCGGGCACTGATTTTTGTCTTCGATCGTCCATTTGGGAGCGCCCATGAAAACCACGCGAACCACTGTCCTTCAACTCGCCGCCATGCTGGCGCTGGCCGCATCGGGGGCTGCATTCGCCAGCGGCAACCACGCCGGCGGCCACGGCCCCGAGGCGAGCGGCGAGACTGCCATCGGCAAGCCCGGCGTGGCTGCCAAGGCCAGCCGCACCATCCGCATCGAGATGAGCGACCAGATGCGTTTCACGCCCTCGCAGCTGGCGGTCAAGAAAGGCGAAACCGTGCGCCTGATCATCAGGAACGGCGGGCAGCTCAAGCACGAACTGAGCCTCGGCACCCAGCAGGAGCTGCTGGAGCACCTGGAGCAGATGAAGAAATTCCCCGACATGGAGCACGACGAACCCGGCAAGGTCACCCTGGCGCCGGGCCAGCAGGGCGAGATCGTCTGGCAGTTCACCAAGCCGGGAGTCGTCGATTTCGCCTGCCTGATACCTGGCCACTACGAGGCCGGCATGAAGGGCGCCATCCAGGTGGGACGCAAGTGATGACCGGCGTCCGGCGCACTCACTTATTTCGTCTGCGGCCCAACCCAGGCCATCGATCACCCACTGAGGCAGGGAACACCATGAACATCGTCCAACGTTTGCTCACCCTTTCTGCACTGGCCTTCGGCATGGCTTTGCCCATGGCGGGGCACGCTCAAGTCGGCGCCAGCCCGGGCGCGGCAACGGCGCCCGTGGCGGACGCCATGACCGCTGGCGAGGTCAGGAAAATCGACCGGGACAACGGCCGGATCACCCTCAAGCACGAGGAGATCAAGAGCCTGGACATGCCCGGCATGACCATGGTGTTCACCGTCCGCGACAAGGATCAGCTGGCCGCCTTGAAGCCCGGCGACAAGGTGCAGTTCTCAGCCGTGCACGAAGGCGGGAAGATGGTCGTCACCGAGATTCGCCCTGCACCTTGAGGGCGATCCGGCACCCACTGTGGCCGCAGTGATCCGGGCGGACGGCTGCGGGCTCAACCCCGCGTAACCACCTCGCCGCGCAGCGTATAGGTGCGCGCTTCCGTGATGCGCACATCGATCATTTGCCCCACCAGGCGCGCGTCGCCCGCGAAGTTGACCACGCGGTTGCACTCGGTGCGCCCCATCAGCTCGCTGGCGTCGCGCCTGGAGGCGCCCTCGACGAGGATGCGCTGCGTGCTGCCCACGCGCTCGGCGCTGATCTCGCCGATGTTGCGGTTGATGACGGCCTGCAGCTGCTGCAGCCGCGCCAGCTTGACCTCGTGCGGCGTCTCGTCGTGCAGATTGGCAGCAGGCGTGCCCGGGCGCGGGCTGAAGATGAAGCTGAAGGAGTTGTCGAAGCGCACGTCGTCGATCAGCTTCATCATCCTTTGAAAGTCTTCCTCGGTCTCACCCGGAAAGCCGACGATGAAGTCGCTGCTCATCGCCATGTCAGGCCGGATGGCGCGCAGCTTGCGCACCGTGCTCTTGTATTCCATGGCCGTGTAGCCGCGCTTCATGGCCATCAGGATGCGGTCCGAGCCATGCTGCACGGGCAGGTGTAGGTGGCTCACCAGCTTCGGAATACGCGCGTAAGCCTCGATCAGCCGCGGCGTGAACTCGTTCGGGTGGCTGGTCGTGTAGCGAATGCGCTCGATGCCGGGAATCTCGGCCACGTATTCCAGCAGCAGCGCGAAGTCGGCCTTCTCGGCCGTGTCGCCCATGGCGCCCAGGTAGGCGTTCACGTTCTGGCCCAAGAAGCGTCACTTCCTTCACGCCCTGGTCGGCCAGGCCCGCCACTTCCACCAGCACGTCCTCGAACGGACGGCTGACCTCCTCGCCACGCGTGTAGGGCACGACGCAGTAGCTACAGTATTTGGAGCAGCCCTCCATGATGGAGACGAAGGCCGAAGCGCCCTCGACGCGCGCGGGCGGCAGGTGGTCGAACTTTTCGATCTCGGGGAAGCTGATGTCCACCTGCGGGCGGTGCTGGCGCTGGCGTGCATCGAGCAATTCGGGCAGGCGGTGCAGCGTCTGCGGGCCGAACACCACATCGACGAAGGGCGCGCGGCGGATGATCTCCGCGCCCTCCTGGCTGGCGACGCAGCCGCCCACGCCGATCAGCACGCCCTTGTCTTTCAGGTGCTTGACCCGGCCCAGGTCCGAGAACACTTTCTCCTGCGCCTTCTCGCGCACCGAGCAGGTGTTGAACAGGATCAGGTCGGCCTCGTCGGGGTTGTCCGTCGGCTCGTAGCCCTCGGCGGCGTGCATCACGTCGGCCATCTTGTCCGAGTCGTACTCGTTCATCTGGCAGCCGAAGGTCTTGATGAAGATTTTCTTTTGCGTGCTCATGGCGTGTCTCGCGGGCTTCAGCGGGCAGGGGCGGTCTGTGGGCGCGGGCGGGCGGCCTCGTCCGCCGTGAGCAGCCAGACCGTGTGCAGGTAGCCGGTGCTGGCCTCGCGCACGTAGTTCACGACCAGCGGGCGCTGCGCCAGCGTGTGCGCAAAGACCAGCGCGTTGCGCTCGTTGAAGATGCGCAGGCCCGGCGCCAGCTGCACCGGCTTGCCGTCCAGCTCGGCCTGGTTGCGGTCCAGCAGCACGAGCGTGCCACGCTCGGCGGCGGCAGGAAAGGTGCGCTGGCCGGCCGGCACCGCCGCCTGGGCGTGGGCAGGCGCTGGAGCAAAGCTGCCCAGCAGCGCCGCAGCGCACAGGGCCGCCAGGGGCAGGAACAACGAGGTGCGCGGGCAGGCGCGCGGGGTCGGGCAGCGTGGCATGGTGTTTATCCAGGAGCTGTGGCAGGGGGGAAAGGGCGCGATTGTGCCCAAACCATAAAGCCCACGGCGCGCGTCCACGCACTGGTAGACCGCAGGGCAGACACAGGTAAAAGGCTGCGGCCAGGAACAAATGCTACAAAATGCACACACCTTGCCAGGCTGCAGCAGCGCCCGCTTGCGCGCCGGCGCGCCGCCCGACCCGTGCCTGCCGGTCAGGCGGGGTGCAGCCAGGCTTACCCGGAACGGAGGATGGAGAAAATGAACGCTTCCCGCATGACAGTCGGTACCCGCCTGGGCCTGGGCTTTGCCCTGGTCATCCTGGCCGGGCTGGTGATGGCCCTGGTCGGCAGCCTGCAGCTGTTCGCCATCAAGCGGGACACGGCGCTGCTGGTCCAGGACCGCATGGTCAAGGCCAACCAGTTTGGCCAGGTGTCGGTGCACATCAACACCATGGCCAACGCGGTGCGCAACGTGCTGCTGTCCAACGACGCCAAGGACAAGCAGAGCGAGAAGCAGCGCATCGACGAGGCGCGGGCGGCGAACAACGCCTTGCTGCAGCAGCTGGAGCAGACCGTCCTGCTGCCGGCGGCCCGCGCCCAGCTGCAAAAGATCAATGGCATCCGGGCGTCTTACTCCGCGGCCATCGACAAGGTCATTGCCCTGGACCTGCAGGGCAGCGGCGACGAGGCGCGCGCCCTGCTGCGCACCGAGGCGCGGCCGCTGCTGGGGACTTACTTCGGCGCGCTGGACGAAGCCATCCAGGCGCAACAGGCGGACATGAAGAAGCTGGCCCAGCATACCGAGGAAGCGGCCAATTCCACCGCCTGGCTGCTGGCCACCATTGCCGGCCTGGCCGCCGTGGCGGGTATCGCCATCGCCTGGCTGCTGACGCGCTCGCTGACGCGCCAGCTCGGCGGCGAGCCCGAGTACGCCGCCAGCGTGGCGCGCGAGATCGCCGCTGGCAACCTGGCGGTGCAGGTGCAGCTGCGCGCCGGCGACGAGCGCAGCCTGCTGGCGGCCATGCGCACCATGCGCGATAGCCTGGCGCAGGTGGTCAACCGCGTGCGCCAGGGCTCGGAGTCGGTGGCCACGGCCAGCAGCCAGATCGCCCAGGGCAACCAGGACCTGTCGGGCCGCACCGAGGCCCAGGCCAGCGCGCTGCAGCAGACGGCGGCGTCGATGGAGCAGCTCGGATCCACCGTGCGGCACAACGCCGACAACGCGCGCGCCGCCAACCAGCTGGCGCAAAGCGCCAGCACCGTGGCGGTGCAGGGCGGCGAGGTGGTGGCCCAGGTGGTGGACACCATGCGCGGCATCAACGACGCCAGCCGCAAGATCGCCGACATCATCCAGGTCATCGACGGCATCGCCTTCCAGACCAACATCCTGGCGCTGAACGCCGCCGTCGAGGCCGCGCGCGCTGGCGAGCAGGGCCGGGGGTTCGCGGTGGTGGCCGGCGAGGTGCGAAGCCTGGCGCAGCGCTCGGCTGCCGCAGCCAAGGAGATCAAGGAGCTGATCACCGACAGCGTCGGCCGCGTCGAGCAGGGCACGCAGCTGGTGGACCGCGCGGGCAGCACCATGGACGAGGTGGTCGCCAGCATCCGCCGCGTGACCGACTTGATGGGCGAGATCAGCGCTGCCAGCGGCGAGCAGAGCCAGGGCGTGGCCCAGGTCGGCGAGGCGGTGCAGCAGATGGACCAGGTCACGCAGCAAAACGCCGCGCTGGTCGAGGAGATGGCGGCCGCCGCCTCCAGCCTGAGCGGCCAGGCGCAGGACCTGGTGCAGGCGGTGGGTGTGTTCACGCTGGCCCAGGGTGGTGGCGCCGCCTCTGCCGCTGCCGCGCCGCGCAGGCCGCTGGCCGGCGCTGCGGCGCCCGTGGTACCTGCGCCCGCCAGGAAGCTGCCGCCCCAGGCGGCCGCACCCGCCAGGGCCTTGAAGCCGGCGGCGGCCCCCGCCCGGCCGGCCACCCCGGCGCTGTCGCCCGCCGCACCTGCGCGGGCAGCGGCAGCGGACGATGACTGGGAATCTTTCTGAGAGCGCAGGGCGCCGCGCTGGCGCCCGCCCATGAAAAAAGCCCGGACGAGAGTCCGGGCTTTTTTGCTGTTCTGGTGGTGGTACCGGGACTTGAACCTGGGACATCAGCATTATGAATGCTGCGCTCTAACCAACTGAGCTATACCACCGAAGCCGCAAATTATAGAACAAAAAATCGCGGCGCAAACGCGGTCACTGGTGCGTGAAATTGGCCTGGCGCTTGTTCACGAAGGCGTCCATGCCTTCCTTCTGGTCCTGCGTGGCGAACAGCGCGTGGAACAGGCGGCGCTCGAACATCAGGCCGTCCGAGAGCGTGCCCTCGAAAGCGCGGTTCACGGTTTCCTTGGCGGCCATGACGGCGACCTGCGAGAAGCCGCTGATGATGATGGCGGCGCCCAGGGCTTCTTCCATCAGTTTGTCCAGCGGCACGACGCGGCTGACCAGGCCGGCGCGTTCGGCCTCGGTGGCGTCCATCATGCGCGCGGTGAGCGCCATGTCCATGGCCTTGGACTTGCCCACGGCGCGCGGCAGGCGCTGCGTGCCGCCGGCGCCGGGGATCACGCCCAGCTTGATCTCGGGCTGGCCGAATTTCGCGTTGTCGGCGGCGATGATGAAGTCGCACATCATCGCCAGTTCGCAGCCGCCGCCCAGGGCGTAGCCGCTCACGGCGGCGATCACGGGCTTGCGGATCTGGCGGATCTGCTCCCAGTTGCGCGTGATGTAGTCGCCCTTGTAGGCGTCGGCGAAGCTGTACTTGGCCATGGCGCCGATGTCGGCGCCGGCGGCGAAGGCCTTCTCGCTGCCGGTGACGATGATGCAGCCGATCTTCTCGTCGGCATCGAAGGCCTTGAGGGCCGCGCCCAGCTCGTCCATGAGCTGGTCATTGAGCGCGTTGAGCTGCTTGGGGCGGTTGAGCGTGATGACGCCGACTTGGTCCGCTTCGGTGCGGACCTGGATGCATTCGTAGGCCACGGGGGTGTCTCCAGTGCTGATGATGGGTTGGACAAGAGATAAAAATTGAACGGCCGACTATAGCGACCGGCCGCCGCCGCCGCTCAGCCCAGCCAGCGCTGCGCGGCGCTGGCGTCGGCCACGTCCAGCCGCACGGTGTCCTGCCCCGGGCCGTCCGGCGGCAGCGCCAGCGGCAGGCGCAGCAGGCGCCGGTCGCGCGCCACGATGGCGGTGCCGGGATGGTGCGGATCGGCGTACAGCAGCACGTCGTCCAGCTGCTGCACGCGCCAGGCCTCGCCCGGCGTCTCGATGGCCAGCCACTCGTCGCCGGCCATGAAGCCGGCAGTCTCGGCCGCGCCGCCGCGCAGCACGGCCTTGATGTGTACGCCGCCGGCGCCCTCGTTCACGCGCAGGCCCAGGCGCTGGGCCAGCGCCGGGGGCTGCTGCACCAGGGTGATGCCGTGCGCGGCCAGCAGCCCGGCCAGCGGCAGCTCGCGCGTTCCGTAGGCCCAGGCGTCGATCTCGGCAGCCCAGCTGCGCCCGGACAGCTCGTGCAGCACCTGCAGCAGCTCGCCCACGTCCATGGGGCCGCCTTCGGTGCGCTGCCACAGCGCTCGCATCACGTCGTCCAGGGTGGTGCGGCCTTCGGCGCGCAGTGCCAGGTCCAGGCACAGGGCCACCAGTGAGCCCTTGGTGTAGTAGCTCACCGTGGCGTTGGGCGTGTTCTCGTCCTGGCGGTAGTACTTGACCCAGGCGTCGAAGCTGGCCTCGGCCACGCTTTGCACCTGCCGGCCGGGGGTCTGCAGCACCTGGTTGATGGTCTTGGTGACCAGGCGCAGGTAGGTGGCGTGGTCGATCAGGCCGGCGCGGCGCAGCAGCAAGTCGTCGTAGTAGCTGGTGAAGCCTTCGAAGAACCACAGGAGCGGCGTGTAGTTCTCGCGCGCGTAGTCGTAGCGTGCCAGTTGCGCCGGGCGCAGCCGCTTGACGTTCCAGGCGTGGAAGTACTCGTGGCTGAACAGGCCCAGCAGCGTCTGGTAGCCCTCGCCAGCGGCGTCCTGGCCCAGGCGCGGCAGGTCGCGCCGGCCGCAGATCAGCGCGGTCGAGTTGCGGTGCTCCAGGCCGCCGTAGCCGTCGCCCACCACGTTCAGCAAAAAGACGTAGTTGTCGAACGGCGGGCGGCCCTCGCCGTGCCACAGGCGGATGGTTTCCTCGCAGATGCGGCGCACGTCGCGCACCAGGCGGTGGCCGTCGAAGCTGGGCGCGGCGCCGGCCACCACCAGGCGGTGCGGCACGTTGCAGGCGGTGAAGCGGATGCTCCAGAACGGCCCCATCTCGACCGGGCAGTCCACCAGCTCGTCATAGTCGCGTGCGCGGTAGCTGCCAAAGCCCGAGCGCGCCACGCGGTGCGGCGCCAGGCCCGTGGCCAGCGACCAGCCGGCCAGCTCGGGCGGGCGCTCGATCTCGATGTCGTGCGCCAGCTCCTCCTGGCCGTGCACGCGCAGGCACACGCTGGTGCCGTTGAAGAAGCCCCGGCAGGCGTCCAGCCAGGCGGTGCGCACCGAGGTGTCGTAGGCCGCCACCTCGTAGCGCACGGTGAGCGGGCGGCCGGCGGCGCAGTCGGCGCGCCAGCTGCATTTGTCCAGCTGCTCCAGCGCGACCGGGCGGCCGTCCTGGCTGGCGCCCAGCAGGGTCAGGTTCTTGGAGAACTCGCGCACCAGGTAGCTGCCGGGGATCCACACGGGCAGCGACAGCTCCTGCCCCGCAGCAGGGGCATGCACGGTGAGCAGCACGCGGTACAGATGCTCGTGCCGCGCGGAAGGGTCGATGCGGTAGTGCACCGCTGCCGAGGTGGGGCGCAGGGTGGTCATGGCAGGGGGCCGGCAGCGCCGGCGCTAACAAAACGATAGCTGCTCAAGACCGGCTGGCGCCGGCTGGTGCGCTATCTGGCTGAAAAACGGCTGCGCGGCGGTCGTTGCGCCGCGCAGGCCTCACTTGGCGGCGCTGGCGGCCTCGGCCAGGCGCTTTTCCACGTCCTGCGCGCCCATGGCGCCAGGCACGCGCGTGCCGTCGGCAAAGATCACCGTGGGTGTGCCGGTGATCTTGTATTTACGCCCGAAGGCCAGGTTGCGCTGCAGCGCGGCGGTGTCGCAGCTGGCGGCGGCGGGGGTCTTGTCGCGCAGCATCCAGTCGTTCCAGGCGGCGCCGGCGTCCTTGGCGCACCAGATGTTGCGCGACTTCTCGGCCGAATCGGGGCTCAGGATGGGGTACAGGAACAGGTACACCGTCACGTTGTCCACGTTCTGCATGTCTTTCTCGAAGCGCTTGCAGTAGCCGCAGTTGGGGTCCTCGAAGACGGCCAGCTTGCGCTCGCCCTTGCCGTGCACGATGGTGATGGCGTCGGCAAGCGGCAGCGCCTTGAAGTCCACCGCGGTGAGCTTGTTGATGCGGTCCTCGGTCAGGTTGCGCCGCGCGCGCGTGTCGATCAGCTCGCCCTGGATCAGGTAGTTGCCGCCGGCGTCGGTATAGAACACGTCGGTGCCCACGCGCACCTCGTACAGGCCCTTCATGGGGGTCTGGCGCACCTCGTCGATCTGCGACAGCTGCGGGATGCGCTCGGCCAGGGTTTTGCGGATGGCGGCGTCCTGTGCGAAGGCGCTGGCGCCGGCGAGCAAGAGGGCCGCCGCGGCGAGCAGGGTACGGGCTGGTTTCATGGCGAGAAGGGGAAAAAGGAATCCGCTGGTGTGAAAAGAGCCGCGCAGCGCGCGGCCCGCAAGAATCAGGCAGCCACGCTGCCCATGGCGCGGCGCGCCACCCAGTGCTTGAGCGGGCCGCTGCGCGCAAAGCCGTTCATGCCCCAGTTGCGCGCTGCGGCAACCAGGGGCTCGCGGCGCGAGAACAGCTGCTGCAACCCGTCCATCACCAGCCCGGCGGGCAGCAGCGCCGCCTTGGCGCCGCGTTCGTAGCGGCGCAGCAGGCGCAGGTCGTGCAGCGGGCGCCAGCTCTCGCGCTCCTGCAGCACCTGCGCCAGCAGCCGGGCGTCGGCCAGGCCCAGGTTCAGGCCCTGGCCGGCCAGCGGGTGGACGTTGTGCGCCGCGTCGCCGGCCAGCGCCCAGGCGGCCTGCGCCAGTCCCGGCATGCGCCCGCACCAGTGGCGCGCGCGCGCCTGCTGCAGGCCCCAGGCGGCGCGCGGCGCGCTCATCTGCAGCACCCCCAGCGCGCCATGGCTGGCCTGCGCCAGCGCCTGGGTGAAGGTGTCGTCATCGGCAGCCAGCCACTGCGTCGCCTGGTCATGGGGGACAGACCAGACCACGGCGACCGAGTTCCCCTCGGGACCGCCCAGCGGCAAAAAGGCCAGGATGGAGCCGTCCGGCGCAAACCACTGGCGCGCCACCTGGCCGTGCGGCTGCTCGCAATCGAGCCGCGTGGCGATGGCCGTCTGGCCGTAGGGGGTCACGTCGAACTCGGCGCCGAGCAGCTCGCGCGTGCGGCTGGCGCGGCCTTCGCAGACCACGGTGAGCGGCGCGGCCACCGGCGCATCGACCAGCTCCACCTGCGGCTGAAAGCGCACCGCGTCGTGCAGCCTGGCCTCCAGCGCCGGCACGTCCACGATCCAGGCCAGGGCCTCGCTGCCCTGCGCGCCGGCGTCGAACTGCACGGCGCCGTCCTGGTCGGCGCAGACGGCCATGCGCAGCACGGGCGTGGCGTGGCGCGCATCAGGCCAGGCGCGCAGCGACTGCAAAAGTGCCTGCGAGGCGGCGTTGAGCGCGTAGGCGCGCACGTCTGGCGCGGCCGGTGCACCGGGCGCGCCAGCCGGCGCCACCAGCGCCACGCGCAGGCGCTCGCGCGCCAGCAAAAGGGCCAGGGTGCGGCCCACCACGCCTGCGCCCCGGATGCAAATATCGAATGTCTGGGCCATGCTCGGCATTGTAGGAGCGGCCTGCAAAGGGCCTGCCGGGGGTGCCGCCCTAGAATCGCGGGTTTCCCAGACACCCAGAAAGCCCTGCGCCATGAGCCTGAAATGCGGCATCGTGGGCCTGCCCAACGTCGGCAAGTCCACCCTGTTCAACGCCCTCACCAAGGCCGGCATCGCCGCCGAGAACTATCCCTTTTGCACCATCGAGCCCAACACCGGCGTGGTCGAGGTGCCCGACCCGCGCCTGGGCGCGCTGGCCGAGATCGTCAAGCCTGAGCGCGTGGTGCCAGCCATCGTCGAGTTCGTGGACATCGCAGGCCTGGTGGCCGGCGCCAGCCAGGGCGAGGGCCTGGGCAACCAGTTCCTGGCGCACATCCGCGAGACCGACGCCATCGTCAACGTGGTGCGCTGCTTCGAGGACGAGAACGTGATCCACGTGGCCAACAAGATCGACCCGATCGCCGATATCGAGGTCATCCTGACCGAGCTGTGCCTGGCCGACCTGGCTACGGTCGAAAAGGCCCTGAACCGCCACAGCAAGGCCGCCAGGAGCGGCAACGACAAGGAGGCGGCCAAGCTGGTGCAGCTGCTCACGCCCATCCAGGCGGCGCTGAACGAAGGCAAGCCGGCGCGCACGGTGGAGGTCTCGAAGGAGGACGCGCCGCTGCTCAAGCAGTTCTGCCTGATCACCGCCAAGCCGGCGATGTTCGTGGGCAACGTGGCCGAGGACGGCTTCGAGAACAACCCGCTGCTGGACAAGCTGAAGGCCTACGCCGCCGCCCAGGGCGCGCCCGTGGTGGCGATCTGCGCCAAGATCGAGGCCGAGATGTCCGAGATGGAGGACGAGGACCGCGCCATGTTCCTGTCCGAGATGGGCCTGGATGAGCCCGGCCTGAACCGCCTGATCCGCGCCGGCTACGACCTGCTGGGCCTGCAGACCTACTTCACCGCCGGCGTCAAGGAAGTGCGCGCCTGGACCATCCACAAGGGCGACACCGCGCCGCAGGCCGCCGGCGTCATCCACGGCGACTTCGAGCGCGGCTTCATCCGCGCGCAGACCATCGCCTTCGACGACTTCCTGCAATACAAGGGCGAGCAGGGCGCCAAGGACGCGGGGAAGATGCGCGCCGAAGGCAAGGAGTACGTGGTCAAGGATGGCGACGTGATGAACTTCCTGTTCAACGTCTGATCCGCGCTGCTGCACGGACACGCTGCCGCGCAGGCGCCCTGATCCTCCACCATGCACCCCGGCATCGCCTACGCCACCGCCGCCTACACCGCCTGGGGCCTGTTCCCGCTGTACTTTCGCCAGCTCGCCGCCGTGCCGGCGCTGGAGGTCATCGCCCATCGCACGCTGTGGTCGCTGGTCTTCGTGGCGCTGGTGCTGCTGGCGCGGCGGCAGTGGGGGTGGCTGGCGCCGCTCGCGCGCCAGCCGCGCCTGGTGGCGGTATCGGCGCTGTCGGCGCTGCTGCTGGCGGCCAACTGGCTGATCTACGTCTGGGCGGTGAACAACGGCCACGTGCTGGACGCCAGCCTGGGCTACTTCATCCTGCCCCTGATCGACGTCGCGCTGGGCTATGCGGTGCTGGGCGAGCGCCCGCGCCGCGGCCAGTGGGCGGCCGTGGCGCTGGCGGCGTGCGGCGTGCTGTGGCTGGCGCTGCAGGCCGGGCGCGTACCCTGGATCGGCCTGGCGATCGCGCTCACCTTCGGCGGCTATGGCCTGCTGCGCAAGACGGCGCCGCTGGGCGCGCTGGAGGGCCTGGCGCTGGAGACGGCGCTGCTCGCGCCCCTGGCCGTGGGGCTGCTGGCCTGGTGGGGCTGGCAGGGCAGCGCCGCCTGGGCGCACGCCGGCGCGGCCGAGCTGGCCTGGCTGGTGGCGGCCGGGCCGATCACCGCCGTGCCGCTGCTGTGGTTCGCCGCCGGCGCGCGCCGCGTGCCGCTGGCGACGCTGGGCCTGCTGCAGTACATCTCGCCCAGCCTGCAGTTCCTGCTGGGCGTGTGGCTGCTGGGCGAATCGGTGCAGCCGGCGCGGCTGGCCGGCTTTGCCCTGATCTGGGGGGCGCTGGTGCTGTTCGCACTCGAAGGCGCCTGGCAGCGGCGCCTGGCCGCGGCTTGAGGGCGAAATCGGGCTCTTGCCGGCGCCGCCGGGCAGGGTGCAGCTATGAAATCGATAGTCAACCGTGCAGCCAGCGCACCCAGCCCTCGGGCACCGTGTGCAACAGCAGCCAGGTCATGACCAGGTAGCGCAGGAACTTGCCGATGGCCATGTAGGCCACGCAGGGCCAGAACGGCAGGCGCAGCCAGCCGGCGATGGCGCACAGCGGATCGCCCACCACCGGCAGCCAGCTCAGCAGGCAGGCGCGCGCGCCCCAGCGGCGCAGCCACACGCGCACGATGCGCTCGTTGCGCGACAGCTGGCGCGGCCGGCGCGCCGGGGCCGCGCCGGCGCCGCGCTGGCGCGCCGCGTGCCAGGCCCGGTGCGCGCCCAGCCCCATCCACCAGCTGACGGCGCCGCCCAGGGTATTGCCGGCGCTGGCCACCAGGATGGCCGGCCAGAACAATTCGGGGTTGAGCTTGACCAGGCCGAACACCGCCGGCTCCGAGCCCAGCGGCAGCAGCGTGGCCGACACGAAGGACACCAGCAGCACCGTGCTCAGGCCGAACTGCGGCAGGGCCAGGGTGTCGAGCAGCAGTTGCATCCAGTCGGGCATGGGCGGGCAGTGTAGGCGCGGGGCGGCAGGGGGGACGGCGCATTCTTGCGCCCGGGCCGCAGCGTCTTGTATCGTCCGCGGTCTGTTTGGACGTAGGAGGGCGGCGACGATGGGCAGGCATCAACACGGCAGGAGAGGGCGCCCGGCATGGCGGGCGCTGGCAGCGGCGGCGCTGCTGGCCGCGCTGGCGGGCTGCGCAGTGCCGCAGCGCGGCGCAGGCGACGGCGCTTCGCCTGGCGGCGGCCAGGTGGGCGCGGGCGCGGGAACGCCCGACCTGGTGCCCCTGGCCTCCGTGGCCCCGGCCATCGAGCAGGACATGCGCTACCACGGCGCGCGCAACTTCCTGGGCCGCCCGGTGGCCGGCTACGAGGCCGCGCAATGCTGGCTCAGCCGCCCGGCCGCGCAGGCGCTGGCGGCGGTGCAACGCGAGGCGACGCCGCTGGGGCTGCGCGTCAAGGTGTTCGACTGCTACCGGCCGCAGCGCGCCGTCGATGACTTCGTGCGCTGGGGCCGCGACCTGGCCAACCAGAAGATGCGCGCCGAGTACTACCCGCGCGTGCCCAAGGACGAGCTGTTCCAGCGCGGCTACATCGCCGAGCGCTCGGGCCACAGCCGCGCCAGCACGGTGGACCTGACGCTGGTGGTCGTCGATGGCCTGCGCGCGCGCGAGGTGCTGGCCGGGCCGCTGGCCGATGGGCAGGAGGTGGACATGGGCACGCCGTTCGACCTGTTCGACGAGCGCTCGCATACCGACGACCGCGAGCAGCCGCCCGACGTGCAGAAGAACCGCCAGTGGCTGCACGCGCTGATGCAGCGCCACGGCTGGCGCAACCTGCCCGAGGAGTGGTGGCACTACACGCTGCAGCAGGAGCCGTATCCGCAGGACTATTTCGACGTTCCAGTGCGCTGAAAACAGGTTTTTCATGAAAAATCCCGTCCTTGCCGGCGCCATTCAAGCGTTTGTTGCTATCAAATTTTTCAATTCTGTATTTCCCCGGCATGCGCCGGGGCGCGCTGCGGGGGGCGGATGCGGCTGGCGGCGCTGCCTTGCCGCGCTGCTGCTGGCCGGGGCGCTGCCGCTGCACGCCGCCACGCTGCAGCTGGGCGGCGCGCCGGGCAGCAGCGCGCAGCTGGACGGCGCGGCGCTGGCCGCGCACCCGCTGGCGCGCGACATCGAGGTGCCCCGGGACGTGGCCTACGGCCGGGCGATGCGCTACCGCGCGGTGCCGCTGTCGGTGGTGCTGGCGCAGCTGGGGCTGACGCGCCCGGACACGCTGGAGGCCGTGGCCAGCGACGGCTTCACCGCGCAGCTGCCCGGCGCGCTGGTGCTGGACGGCGCCGCCGGCGGGCGCAGCCAGCCCTGGCTGGCCATAGAGCCGGCCGGCCAGCCCTGGCCGGCGCTGCCGGGCAAGCCGCAGTCGGCCGGGCCGTTCTACCTCGTCTGGCCGCACGCCGAGGGGGTGGGCAGCGAGCAGTGGCCCTATGCCATCGCCCGCCTGGCGGCGCGCGCAGCGCCCGAGCTGCGCTGGCCGCAAATCGCCGTGGCGCCGTCGCTTGCGCCGCAGCACCCGGCGCGGCGCGGGCAGGCGGTGTTCATCACCCAGTGCCTGGTCTGCCACACCATGAACGGCGGCGGCGGCGCGACCATGGGGCCGGACCTGAACCGGCCCATGAACCCGGTGCGGTACTTCCAGGACGCGGCCCTGCGCCGCCTGATCCGCGACCCGAAGAGCGTGCGCGCCTGGCCCGCGCAGGCCATGCCGGGCTTTGGCGCGCAGCAGCTCAGCGATGCGCAGCTGGATGACCTGCTGGCCTACCTGGCGCACATGGCGGGCCGGCCCTGACGCCTGCCGGCTGCTGAAAATTTGGGCAGTACAATCGCTTCCCCCTGGCGCTGCCCCGGCGCCCGCCCTGCCCGCCCGCCTGCCTGCCCCGTAGCCGCCCCCGCCCCATGTCCGCCCTGCGCATCGGCCCCCACGTCCTGCCCAACCGCCTGTTCGCCGCCCCCATGGCGGGCGTGACGGACCGGCCGTTTCGCCAGCTGTGCAAGCAGCTGGGCGCGGGCTACGCGGTCAGCGAGATGGTGACCTCGCGGCGCGACCTGTGGGACAGCCTCAAGACCAGCCGCCGCGCCAACCACGATGGCGAGAGCGGCCCGATCGCCGTGCAGATCGCCGGCACCGATGCGGCCATGATGGCCGAGGCGGCGCTCTACAACATCGACCGCGGCGCCCAGATCATCGACATCAACATGGGCTGCCCGGCCAAGAAGGTGTGCAACAAGTGGGCCGGCTCGGCGCTGATGCAAAACGAGCCACTGGCGCTGGAGATCGCCTCCGCCGTGGTGCAGGCCTGCGCGCCGCGCGGCGTGCCGGTGACGCTCAAGATGCGCACCGGCTGGTGCGACCAGCACAAGAATGCCGTGCAGCTGGCGCGCCAGTTCGAGGACGCGGGCATCCAGATGCTCACCGTGCACGGGCGCACGCGCGAGCAGGGCTACCGCGGCTGCGCCGAGTACGACACCATCGCTGCCGTGAAGGCAGCGGTGGCCGTGCCGGTGGTGGCCAATGGCGACATCGACAGCCCCGAGAAGGCCCGCGCCGTGCTGGCCGCCACCGGGGCCGATGCGCTGATGATCGGCCGCGCCGCGCAGGGCCGGCCGTGGATCTTCCGCGAGGTGGCGCACTTCCTGGCCACCGGCGAGCACCTGGCGCCGCCCCTGGTGGCCGAGGTGCGCCGCCTGCTGCTGGCGCACCTGCAGGACCACTACCAACTCTACGGCGAGGCCAGCGGCGTGCGCAGCGCGCGCAAGCACATCGCCTGGTACGTGCGCGCGCTGCCCGGCGGCGAGGCGCTGCGCCAGCACATCAACGCCACCCTGGACTGCGCTGCGCAGTGGCAGGCCGTGGCCGACTACTTCGACGAACTGGGTGCGCGCATGGACCGGCTGCCGCCCGCCGCCAGCGCCCACCCTGCCAGCCCCGCCCTGCACGCATGAGCACAGACCCCATCCCGCCCGAGGACGGCAGCCGCCACGCCAGCCTGGAGCAGTGCGTGCGCGACAGCCTGCACAGCTATTTCCTGGACCTGGGGGGCGAGACCCCCGACGGCGTGTATGACATGGTCGTGCGCCTGGTCGAGCGGCCGCTGCTGGAGGTGGTGATGAGCCACGCGCAGCAGAACCAGTCGCGCGCCGCCCAATGGCTGGGGCTGAACCGCAACACGCTGCGCAAGAAGCTGCTGGAGCACCAGCTCCTGTGAGCGCCTGCCTTTTTGCTATCTGAATAATAGCTACAAGCCGGCTGCTGGCGCCGGCGAGCGCCTGTTTTCATTCAAATCATCCCGAAAATCCCATGAATGCATTGATTTCCGTCTCCGACAAGACCGGCATCGTCGAGTTCGCACGCGCGCTGCACGGCCTGGGCGTGCGCCTTTTGTCCACCGGCGGCACGGCGCAGTTGCTCGCTCGCGAGGGTTTGCCGGTCACCGAGGTGGCCGAGCTGACGCAGTTCCCCGAGATGCTGGACGGCCGCGTCAAGACGCTGCACCCCAAGGTGCACGGCGGCCTGCTGGCGCGCCGCGACCTGCCGGCGCACATGGCGGCGCTGGCCGAGCACGGCATTGACACCATCGACCTGCTGGTGGTCAACCTGTACCCGTTCGAGGCCACGGTGGCCAAGCCCGGCTGCACGCTGGCAGACGCCATCGAGAACATCGACATCGGCGGCCCGGCCATGGTGCGCAGTGCCGCCAAGAATTGGCAGGATGTGGGCGTGCTGACCGATGCCGGCCAGTACCCGGCGGTGCTGGCCGAATTGCAGGCGAGCGGCAAGTTGAGCGACAAGCTGCGCTTTGCCCTGTCGGTGGCGGCGTTCAACCGCATTGCGCAGTACGACGGCGCGATCAGCGACTACCTGTCGTCGGTCCAGTTCCAGGAAGGCGAGCCGGCCGAGGGCTATGTGCCCGCGCGCAGCGCCTTTCCCGGCCAGAGCAACGGCATCTTCACCAAGGTGCAGGACCTGCGCTACGGCGAGAACAGCCACCAGAGCGCGGCGCTGTACCGCGACCTGCACCCCGCGCCCGGCTCCATCGTCACCGGCGAGCAGCTGCAGGGCAAGGAGCTGTCCTACAACAACATCGCCGACGCCGACGCCGCCTGGGAGTGCGTGAAAAGCTTCAAGCTGCCGGCCTGCGTGATCGTCAAGCACGCCAACCCCTGCGGCGTGGCCGTGGGCACCAGCGCGCTGGAGGCGTATTCCAAGGCCTTCCAGACCGATCCGACCAGCGCCTTCGGCGGCATCATCGCGCTCAACCGCCCGGTGGACGGCGCGGCCGCGCAAGCCATTGCCAAGCAATTCGTCGAGGTGCTGATGGCGCCCGACTTCACGCCCGAGGCGCTGGAGGTGTTCAAGGCCAAGGCCAACGTGCGGCTGATGAAGATTGCGCTGCCGCCCGGTGGCGACACGCCCTGGCAGCAGGGCCGCAACGCCATGCACGCGCAGCGCGTGGGCTCGGGCCTGCTCCTGCAGACCGCCGACAACCACGAGCTGCTGCTGCCCGACGTGCGCGTGGTGACCGAGCGCCAGCCCACGCAGGAGGAAATGCAGGACCTGCTGTTCGCCTGGAAGGTGGCCAAGTACGTGAAGAGCAACGCCATCGTGTTCTGCAAGGGCGGCATGACCATGGGCGTGGGCGCCGGGCAGATGAGCCGGCTGGACTCGGCGCGCATCGCCAGCATCAAGGCGCAGGCGGCCGGGCTGTCGCTCGCCGGCACGGCGGTGGCCAGCGACGCCTTCTTCCCGTTCCGCGATGGGCTGGACGTGGTGGTGGACGCCGGTGCCACGAGCGTCATCCAGCCGGGCGGCTCGATGCGCGACCAGGAAGTCATTGACGCGGCCAACGAGCGCGGCGTGGCCATGGTGTTCACGGGCGTGCGGCACTTCCGCCACTGAACTGAGCGCGCGCCCGGTACCCGCTCCCTCTCCCTCTGGGAGAGGGTTGGGGTGAGGGCTATCGCTACTGGCGCTGCGCCTGAACTGGCCCTCACCCCCGCCCCCTCCCAGGGGGAGAGGGAGCAAAACCAGGGAGGGGCGCTGGAGAACCTTATTGTTTGGCCAGCTCGGCGAACACCTCGCGCGCGGCCTCGACCGTTTGCTCGATGTCGTCGTCGGTGTGCGCGCTGCTGACGAAGCCGGCTTCGTACAGCGCGGGCGCCACGTACACGCCGCGCTCCAGCAGGCCATGGAACAGGCGGTTGAAGCGCGCCCCATCGGTGGTCAGCACTCGCGGGTAGTTCTGCGGCAGCTCATCCATCAGGAAGAAGCCGAACATGCCGCCCTCGCTGTCGGTGGCAAATGGCACACCGGCAGCGCGCGCAGCATCCTTCAGCCCGTCCATCAAGGCGCGCGTGCGCGCGGCCAGGCGGTCGTAGAAGCCCGGCTGCGTGATCTCGTGCAGTGTCGCCAGCCCGCAAGCCGTGGCCACCGGGTTGCCGCTCAAGGTGCCGGCCTGGTAGACCGGGCCCAGCGGCGCCAGCTGCTCCATGACGGCGCGCGGCCCGCCAAAGGCCGCCAGCGGCATGCCGCCGCCAATCACCTTGCCCAGCACCGTGAGGTCGGGCTTGAAGCCCGGGATCTGCTGCGCATAGAGGCTCTGCGCGCCGCCCAGGGCGACGCGAAAACCGGTCATGACCTCGTCCAGCACCAGCAGCGCGCCGCTGGCCGTGCACAGCTCGCGCGCGCGCTGCATGAAGGGCACGGACGCGCGCACGAAGTTCATGTTGCCGGCGATGGGCTCCATGATCACGCAGGCGATATCCGGGCCGTGCAGGGCGAAGGCCTGCTCCAGCTGCGCCACGTCGTTGTATTCCAGCACGAGGGTGTGCTGCACCACCTCGGGCGGCACGCCGGCGCTGGTGGCGTGGCCGAAGGTGGCGAGCCCCGAGCCGGCCTTGACCAGCAGCGAATCCGCGTGGCCGTGGTAGCAGCCGTTGAACTTGACTATTTTTGAGCGCCCGGTGGCGCCGCGCGCCAGGCGGATGGCGCTCATGCCGGCCTCGGTGCCCGAGCTGACCAGGCGGATCATCTCCATCGACGGCACCCGGGCGATGATGGCCTCGGCCAGCTCCACCTCGCGCTCGGTGGGTGCGCCGAAGCTGAAGCCTTCCAGCGCGGCCTTTTGCACCGCCTCGACCACGGCCGGGTGGCCATGGCCCAGGATCATCGGCCCCCAGGAGCCGATGTAGTCGATGTAGCGCTGGCCGTTGGCATCCCACATGTGGGCGCCGCGTGCGCGCTCGATGAAACGCGGCGTGCCGCCCACGGCGCGGAAGGCGCGCACGGGCGAGTTCACGCCGCCGGGGATCAGCGCCTGCGCGCGCTCGAAGAGTTGCTGGTTGCGGTCGGGGGTGCGGTCAGTGCTTGGTGTCATGGGGTGGGATCTCGAAGCCGGTGGCGTCCAGCGGGTCGGGCGCGGCCGTGTCGTCCTCGCCCTCCTCGTCGTCGGGCTGGGCCCAGAACATGCGGTCGGGCAGCACATGGCCCATGCCGGGGCGGATGCCGCTCTCCAGGCTGCCATCCAGGTAGGTCAGGGCCTCGCCCAGGGCCTCGCCCAGGTCGCAGCCGCTGGCCACCAGCGCCGTGAGGGTGGCGCTGAGCGTGTCGCCCGCGCCGATGAAGGTGGCCGCTATGCGCTCGAAGCGCACGCTGGCGACCACCGCCTGGGCCGTGGCCAGGACGTTGTCGATGTGCTGGTCGGGCAGGGGCACGCCGGTGGCCAGCAGGTAGGGGATGCCCCATTCGGCCGCAGCCCCGGCCAGCTCGCGCGGGCTGGGGTTGCCGCTGCCCGCCCAGTCCGGCAGCAGCCAGCGCGCCAGCAGGCCGTAGCTGCCCACCAGGACGGACACCTGCGGCGCCAGCAGCTCGGCAAAGGCGTCCAGGTACTGGTCGATCAGGTCGTCGTGCCACCACGACAGGTCCGGCATGTAGGCGATGACGGGGACGTCGCCGTAGTCGGCAGCGATCTCGGCGATCACCGCCAGGTTGGCCGGGCTGCCGGCGAAGCCGACCTTGATGGCCTGCACCGGCATGTCCTCCAGCGCCGCGCGGGCCTGCTCGGCCACGGCCTCGCTGTCGAAGGGGAAGTGCTCGAAGACCTGGGTGCTGTCGCGCGCGTAGGCGCCCGTGACCACTGCCAGCGGATGCCCGCCCACGGCGCTGATGGCGGCGATGTCGCCGGTCAGGCCGCCGGCGCCGCTGGGGTCGCTGGCGTTGAAGGCCAGCACGCACACCACGTCGGCCACGGCATCGGCTTCTTCAGGCGTGGCAATCGGGGTTTCCGGGGGGCGCGCTGGGCTGGAATTCATGCAAAAAAACGACCAGCGTAACGGGTGGCGCGAAAGCCGCGCCGGCCTGTGGCCGCTGGATACAATCGTTGCATTCTATTGGAAGCCCTCTTAAGCTGTGACCGACCTCAAAACCTGGATGTGCGTGGTCTGCGGCTGGCTCTACGACGAGGCTGCCGGCGCTCCCGGCGAGGGCCTGGCCCCCGGCACCCGCTGGCAGGATGTTCCCGCCGACTGGACCTGCCCCGAGTGCGGGGCGGGCAAGGCAGATTTTGAAATGGTGGCAGTCTGAGCGGGCATTGCGGAGCGGCCGCACCCGCGCCGCAAGGCGCAGGCCCTGCCACCCTGAACCCATCCCTTGAGGAGCATTGAATAATTGGCTACGACAACGACCGGCCCCACGTTCAAGGTGCTCGTGGTGGATGACAGCAACACCATCCGGCGCAGCGCCGAGATCTTTCTGAAGCAGGGTGGCCACGAGGTGCTGCTTGCCGACGACGGCTTCGACGCACTGGCCAAGATCAACGATTACGAGCCCCAGGTCATTTTTTGCGACATCCTGATGCCCAAGCTCGACGGCTACCAGACCTGCGCCATCATCAAACGCAACGCCCGCTTTGCCGACACCCCGGTCGTCATGCTGTCTTCCAAGGACGGCGTCTTCGACAAGGCCCGGGGCCGCATGGTGGGCTGCCAGGACTACCTCACCAAACCCTTCACCAAGGATCAGTTGTTGCAGGTCGTGCAGCAATGCGCCACTGCCCAGCAAGGAACCAAGTAATGCCCATCCACAAGGTACTGGTCGTTGACGACTCCAAGACCGAACTCATGTTCCTGACCGACCTGCTGCAAAAAAAAGGCATGCAGGTGCGCACCGCCGAGAACGCCGAGGAAGCCTTCCGCCGGCTGGCCGAGGACAAGCCCGACCTGATCCTGATGGACGTGGTCATGCCCGGCCAGAACGGCTTCCAGCTCACGCGCGCCATCTCGCGCGACCCGCAGTACGCGGATGTGCCCATCATCATGTGCACCAGCAAGAATCAGGAGACGGATCGTGTCTGGGGCATGCGCCAGGGCGCGCGCGGCTATGTCACCAAGCCAGTCGATCCGGCGCAGTTGCAGGCCACCATCGATGCGCTCAACTGAGCGGCTGCGCTGCCATGGCAAAGCGTGAGGCCCTCAAGGAGCTGCAGACCCGCCTGGCAGCCCGGCTGCAGGCCGCGCGCGGCGAAGACCTGGCGGTGTCGTCCTGGCTGGCAGTGGAGGCGGGCGGCCAGCGCCTGCTGCTGCCCCTGGCCCAGGCGGGCGAAATTTTCTCCTGGAGCGGCGTGCAGCCCGTGCCCTACACCCAGCCGTGGTTCATGGGCGTGGCCAACCTGCGCGGCGCGCTCAGCGGCGTGATCGACCTGGCCGCGCTGCTGGGCGCGCCGCCGCTGCGCTCGGAGCTGGCGCTGGCCGAGGCCAGCGTGGTGTCGTTCAATGCCGCGCTGGACATCAACGCCGCGCTGCTGGTCGAGCGCCTGGCAGGGCTGCGCAGCGCCGGTGATTTCGCATCGCACGAGCCGGCCGCCGCGGGCGGCCCCTCCTACCTGGGCGCCGTCCGCCAGGACGCGCAAGGCCAGCGTTGGCAGGAATTCGACCTGCAGGCCCTGTCCCGGGATCCCGCATTTCTGGCCATCAGTACCTGATCCGGCCTTTTTTTCGTCAAGGCAGCAGCACCATGTCCGTCGTCAATTCCTTTGGAAAACTGTTCAATCGCAAACCTGCGGGGCCAGACGAAGGCGAGCCTGCAGGCGAGGTGCCCGACCTGCAGCCGGCCGGCCCGCTGCCCGAGACCTATGCCGTGGATGCCCTGCACACCGTGCAGGGCGAGCCGGCACCGGTGCAGCCTGACTCCGAGCTGGAACAGCTGGCCGACGACGAAAGCGTCAACCTGCCCCTGCTGGGCCGGGCCAGCGCGGCCGTGCACCAGCGCCGCCTGCTGCTGCTGCTGGCGGTGGGCCTGGTGGTGCTGGCGCTGATTGCCGGCTGGGTGCTGCAGCAGGCCAACCGCTCGTCGGCGCAGCTGGCGGCCACCGGCCAGGCGCTCATGCAGTCGCAACGGCTGGCCAAGTCGGTCTCGCAGGCGCTGGTGGGCAACCCGCAGGCCTTCCCCGACGTGGTGGACAGCTCGGGCGTGCTGGCACGCAACGTGCGCGCCCTGAGCGCGGGGGATGCGGCGCTGGACGTCCAGGAACTGGGCGACCCCTTCAAGACCGAGCTCGAATCCATCCTGCCGCTGGTGGATCGGGCCGAGAAAAACGCCGCCACGGTGATGGGCCAGCAAAAGATCCTGACCCAGGTGGGTGACGCGCTGCGCACCATCAACCGCCAGTCCTCGGACCTGCTGGAAATCGCCGAGACCGTGTCCTCGCTGAAGATGCAGCAGGGCGCGCCGGCGGCCGAGCTGTCCGCCGCCGGCCAGCTGGTGATGCTGACCCAGCGCATCGGCAAGTCGGCCAACGAATTCCAGACCACCGAAGGCGTGAGCCCGGAAGCTGTGTTCCTGCTGGGCAAGGACTTGAACGCCTTCAAGGAGATCACCCAGGGCCTGCTGGACGGCAACGCCGCGCTGCGCCTGGGCGCGACGCGCGACGAGCAGACACGCGAGCAGCTGGAGTCCCTGCTCAAGCTGTACGAGCAGACGCGCACGCAGGCCGGCGCCATCCTGGGCAACCTGCAGGGCCTGGTGTCGGCCCGCGAAGCGCAAGGCGCCATCGTGGCCGACAGCGAGCCGCTGCGCCGCAAGCTGGAAGGACTGCAGGACGGCCTTGCGGCGCAGTCGGGCATGAGCGCCGGGCAGTTCGCGGCCCTGGTGGTGGCGTCCCTGTTCGTGTTGCTGTGCGGCGTGGCCATCTCGCGCGTACAGCTGCTGGACAGCCGTGGCCGCCAGTCGCTGGCCGAATCGCAGCAGCGCGATGCGCGCCGCCAGGAACATGAAGCCAAGCGCGTGAACGACGCCAACCAGGCGGCCATCTTGCGCCTGATGAACGAGCTGCAGGCAGTGGCCGAGGGCGACCTGACGCAGGAAGCCACGGTGACCGAGGACATCACCGGCGCCATCGCCGACTCGGTGAACTACACCGTGGAAGAGCTGCGCCTGCTGGTGGGCAGCGTGCAGAACACGGCGGCGCGCGTGGCCGAGACCACGGCGCAGGTGGACACCACGTCGACCGAACTTCTGGCAGCGTCCACCGAGCAGCTGCGCGAGATCCGCGAAACCGGCCGCTCGGTGCTGGACATGGCGGGCCGCATCAACGACGTGTCCTCACAGGCCCAGGAATCCGCCTCGGTGGCGCGCCAGTCGCTGCAAGCGGCCGAGCAGGGCCTGCAGGCGGTGCAGAACGCCATCGGCGGCATGAACGCCATCCGCGACCAGATCCAGGACACCTCCAAGCGCATCAAGCGCCTGGGCGAATCCTCGCAGGAGATCGGCGAAATCACCGAGCTGATCTCCGACATTACCGAGCAGACCAACGTGCTGGCCCTGAACGCCGCCATCCAGGCCGCGTCGGCCGGCGAGGCCGGCCGCGGCTTCTCCGTGGTGGCCGAGGAAGTGCAGCGCCTGGCCGAGCGCTCTGCCGATGCCACGCGCCAGATCTCGGCGCTGGTGAAAGCCATTCAGACCGACACCCAGGACGCCGTGGCCGCCATGGAGCGTTCCACGCAGGGTGTGGTCGAGGGCGCGCGCCTGTCCGACTCCGCCGGCACCGCGCTGTCCGAGATCGACCGCGTGTCGCGCCGCCTGGCCGAGCTGATCGAGCTGATCTCGTCCTCCACCTCGCGCGAGGCGGTGCTGGCCAACGACGTGGCCGACAACATCCAGCACATCTTTGCCGTGACCGAGCAGACCGGCGAGGGCACGCGCATGACGGCCCAGCAGGTGCGCGAGCTGTCGCACATGGCCGAGGAACTGCGCCAGTCCGTGACCCGCTTCAAGATCGCCTGAGGGCCTGCAAGGCCGGGCTTCATACAACACTGAACGGCTGATCAACAGCCGGAGACGAACCCATGTCAACTACGGACGCCGCCAACGCCACGGGTCAAGGATGGGCGCAGGGCGAGCAGGACCTCGGGCCGCTCGCCTGGGTGCTGGACGAGCTGCGCAAGTCGCTCGAAGGCGCGGTCAAGGCCATGCGCCGCTTCGTGCGCGACGCCGAGCTGGCGCGTCAGTCGGACCTGGCCTCGCTGGACGCCAATCCGCTGCGCCTGGCCCGCCAGCAGCTGCACCAGGCGGGCGGTGCGCTGGACATGGTCGGCATGGCGCAGCCGGCGTTGGTGGTGCGCGCGCTGGAGGCGGCGGTGCAGCGCTTCGTGCAGCGCCCCGAGCTGTGCGGCGACGAGGCCGCGGCCGTGATCGAACGCGCCAGCTTCGCCCTGGTCGAGTACCTGGAGCATGTGCTGGCAGGCAAGCCGGTTTCGCCGGTGGCGCTGTTTCCGCAATACCGCCAGGCGCAGGCCCTGGCCGGGGCCGAGCGCGTGCACCCTGCCGACCTGTGGCCGGTCGAGCAGCGCTTTCGCGAGCCCGACCTGCCGGCGGCTGCCGCCCCGCTGCCTTATGGCGCGCAGGCGCGCGCGCGCCTGGACAGCGCCGTGCTGCGGGTGGTCAAGAGCGGCGATCGCCAGGCGGCGGCAGAGTTGCAGGCCGCCGCACTGGGCCTGGCAGCGGCGCAGGCCGACCGGTCGGCCCGGGCGTTCTGGAAGATCAGCGCCGGCTTCTTCGAGGCCCTGGCCCAGGGCGCGCTCCAGCCCGACGTGTATGTCAAGCGCGTCGCCTCGCGGGTGCTGATGCAGTACGCCTCGCTGGCGCGGGGCGACGCTGCCATCAACGACCGCCTGGTGCAGGACCTGCTCTTTTTCTGCGCCCAGGCGGCCGCGCCGGAGCCCGCGGCGGCGCCGGCGCTCGCGGCCGTGCGCCAGGCCTACGGGCTGGCGCGCCACAAGCCGGTCGATTACGAGCGCCCGCGCTTTGGCCTGTACGACCCGGCGCTGCTGGCCCAGGTGCGCAAGCGCATCGCGGCAGCCACCGAGACCTGGTCGGCGCTGGCCGGCGGCGATCGCGGCAAACTCAAGACTGCGGCCGACCATTTCAGCCTGGTCTGCGACTCGCTGCGCAAGCTGCAGCCGGGCAGCGAAGCCATGGCCCAGGCGCTGATGCAGGCCGTGGACGCGGCCGTGCAGAGCGGCGAGCCGCCCAACCCGGCACTGGCCATCGAGGTGGCCACGGCGGTGCTGTACCTGCAGGCCTCCTTCGAGGACCTGGACATGGACCAGGAGCAGGTTGCCGAACGTGCGCGCAGCCTGGCCCGGCGCGTGACCGACGTGACCGCCGGGGGCGAGCCGCAGCCGCTGCAGCCCTGGATGGAGGACCTGTACCGGCGCGTCAGCGACCACCAGACCATGGGCAGCGTGGTTGGCGAGCTGCGGACCTGCCTGGCCGAGACCGAGAAGGCCCTGGACCAGTACTTCCGCGACCCCCAGGACACGGCGGCGCTGGCGCCCGTGCCGGGAGGCCTGCAGCAGATGCGCGGCGTGCTGTCGGTGCTGGGGCTGGACCAGGCCTCGCTGGCCGTGATGCACATGCGCACCACGGTCGAGCGCCTGTTGGTGGGCGATGTGCCCGAGGCCGACCGCGCGCCGGTATTCGACAAGCTGGGCAACAGCCTGGGCGCGCTGGGCTTTTTGATCGACATGCTGAGCTACCAGCGTGCCATGGCGCGCAAGCTGTTCGTCTATGACGAGGAGCTTGGCGAGCTGCGCATCCTGATGGGCCGCACGCGCACGCGCGCCGTTGACAGCGCCGAACAGGCCGAAGCCGGCATGCGCGCGCGCAGCGCCGAACTGGCGCCCCAGGAGGTGGACGCAGCGCCGCCTGCCCAGGCCCCGGCGGCGGCGCCCCAGGAGGCGCCAGCCGCCGCCGGCGCGGCTGCGCAGGGACAGCAGCCGAGCGCGCGCGAGCCGGCCCCGGCGCCGCAGTCCGCGCCCGCGCCCGCGCTGCACCCCGATGATGGCGACGACGGCAGCGAGCTGCTGGACATCTTCCTGGAGGAAGCCCGGGAGGTGGTGGCCAACGGCCTGGCTGCCGTCCAGGCGCTGCACGCGCAGCCCGGCGACCTGAGCGAGCAGACCACGCTGCGGCGTGCCTTCCATACCCTCAAGGGCAGTTCGCGCATGGTGGCGCTGACCGAGTTCGGCGAGGCCGCCTGGTCCATGGAGCAGGCCCTCAACGCCTGGCTGGCCGAGCAAAAGCCCATCCCGCCTTCGCTGCTGGAGCTGTCGCAGCAGGCGCTGCAGGCCTTTGGCCGCTGGGCCGACGACATCACCCACGGCCGCGCCCAGGACTGGCAGGCCCAGCCCATGCGCGCTGCGGCCGACGCCATGCGCCTGGAGGGCGTCTTGCTGCCGATGGCGGTGCCCGGCGCCCAGGCCGATGCGCAGCCGCCCGCCGCAGCGCCAGCGCCCCAGCATGAGCAGGCAGCGGCAGAGCAGGAGGCCGCCGTGCAGCCCCCGCTGGCGCCAGAGCCTGCAGCGCCGGCGCTGGAGATGGAGCCGCCCGAGCCGCAATCGCTGGAGCTGCCGTCGCTGGAACTGCTGCCGTCGCTGGAGCTGCAGCCGTCCGAGCTGCAGCCGTCCGAGCCCGAGCCCCAGCCCCATGAGCCGCAGCTGAACGAGCCGCAACCGGCCGGGCAGCAGTTCGGCGACACGCAGCCGTCCGAACTGGAGCTTCCGGAACCGGAGCTGGAGTTGCCCCAGGCGCTGTGGCCCGAGCCGCAGCTGCTCGACCCGGCGCCCCTGCAGCCTGCCGCTGCCGAAGCACCGCCGCCCGCGCCCCAGGCCCTCGACCTGGACGACCACGAAGAGCGGGTGCCGGACTTCGCCGATACCTCCATCGATGCCTTCCTGGACGAGCAGGCCGCCGGGGGGCTGGAGCTGGGCGAGGACATCGACTTCGCATTCTTCGAGCAAGCCCTGGACGCCGGCCAGGAACCCGGGGCCCCCGCGCCGGCGGCCCCGGCGCTGCCGGCTGCGGCAGCCGAAGAGCCCGGGCTGCAGGTGGATGAGCTGCTAGCCGACCCGGCCCAGGCGCCCATGGCCGAAGAGCCTGCCGCCGAAGCCGCGGCGCACCGGCCAGAATTCGAGCCCATGCCGGATGGCGGCGCCGCGCTGGAGCCCGCCGAGCCGCTGCTGCCCGAAGTGGCCGAGGCGACGCCCGAACCTGCAACGCCAGAGGCCGGCGACATGCCGGCGCTGGCTGCGGCACAGGAGATGGCCCCAGAGCCCGCCGCGTCCGCAGAGCCGCAACGGCCCGTGGCGCCAGATGCGCCCACGGCGCCCGAGGCCCCTGCCGTGCCCGGGATGGCTGGCGCGCAGGACCTGCCTGGTGCGCCCCAGGACGTGCCTGGCGAGTTCGCGCAGCCGGCCGCCCTGGCCGCCGAGCAGCCCGCCGAGCCGCCCCTGGACGAGGTCAAGGCCATCGGCACCCTGCGCATCGGCATCCCCCTGTACAACGTCTACCTGAACGAAGCCGACGAGTGGTCGCGGCGCCTGGCGACGTCGCTGCAGGAATGGGCGCTGGAGTTGCATCTGCCGGTGCCCGAGACAGCGCTGGCGCTGGCGCACTCGCTGGCCGGCAGCTCCGCCACGGTGGGCTTTGCCGCACTGTCGGAGCTGGCGCGCTCGCTGGAGCATGCGCTGCAGCACCTGCAGCTGCTGCCGCACGGCCTGCCGGAGCACGCCAGGGTGGTCAACGCCGCGGCGTCGGACATCCGGCGGCTGCTGCACCAGTTTGCCGCCGGCTTCCTCAAGGAGCCCAACGCCCAGGTGCTGGCACAGCTGCGCGAATTGCTGGACGCCGAGATCACCAGCGCCGGCGCGCCCCTCGCGGCGCAAGGCGACACCGATGGCGCTGCGGCTGGCGATGCCGGCGGCGGCGCCGTGGAGGCCGCCGCGCCGGGCCATGGCGCGGGCGCAGACCAGCCGGCGCCGGCGGCCGTGCAGCCGGTGCGGCCGGCGGTGGCGCTGCCGGGCTATTCCGAGCGCGACCGCGAGGTCGATGCGGCGATCGCCCGTACGCTGGCGGCCACGGTCGATGTCGATGACGACATCGACGCGCTGGACGTGATCGACCCCGACCTGTTCCCCATCTTCGAGGAAGAGGCGGCGGAGTTGCTGCCCAGGCTGGGCGGCGCGCTGCGCCAGTGGACGGCGCGGCCCGACAACCTGGGCGCCCGCAGCGAGCTGCTGCGCGCGCTGCACACGCTCAAGGGCAGTGCCCGGCTCGCCGGCGCCATGCGCCTGGGCGAGATGGCGCACCGCCTGGAGGGTGCTGTCGAGCACATCGCCCTGGAGGGCGCGCGCAGCGCCGACATCGAGCCGCTGCTGGCGCGCCTGGACGCCCTGCAGGCGGATTTCGACGCCCTGCGCACCATTGGCTCGCAGCCGCTGGCCGAGGCCGTCGCCGTGATGGCGCCGCCGCCGCAGGGCGCGGAGGCGCCCGCCGGCCCCGCTGCCCATGCCCCCGAGGCCGGCGCCGAGGCGGCCCAGGCGCCCGCGCCCGGCGCCGCTGCGCTGCCGGCGGCCCGCCCGGTGGTGGCGGCCCGGCCCGCCAGCGGCCAGTCGGTGCGCGTGCGTGCCCGGCTGCTGGACCGGCTGGTGAACCAGGCCGGCGAAGTGATGATCGCCCGCTCGCGCCTGGAAGCACGCCTGGGCCAGCTGCGCGGCTCGCTGACCGACCTGAGCGGCAACCTGGAGCGTCTGCGCCTGCAGCTGCGCGACATCGAGGTGCAGGCGGAAAGCCAGATGCAGTCGCGCCTGGCGCTGTCGCGCGATTCCGCGGCCGGCTTCGACCCGCTGGAGTTCGACCGCTTCACGCGCGTGCAGGAGCTCACCCGGATGATGGCCGAGTCGGTCAACGACGTGGCCACGGTGCAGCGCAACATGCAGCGCGCCATGGAAGGCGCCGAGGACGACCTGATCGCCCAGGGCCGCCAGGCGCGCGAGCTGCAGCGCGACCTGCTGCGCACGCGCATGGTCGAGTTCGAGGGCATCTCCGAGCGCCTGTACGCGGTGGTGCGCCAGTCCTCCAAGGAGACCGGCAAGCAGATCAAGCTGGACATCAACGGCGGCGCCATCGAGATGGACCGCGGCGTGCTCGACCGCATGACGCCGGTGTTCGAGCACCTGCTGCGCAATTGCGTGAGCCATGGCATCGAGGCCCCGCAGCAGCGCCAGGACGCGGGCAAGCCCGCCACCGGCGCCATCACCATCAGCTTGAGCCACGAGGGCAACGACGTCGCCGTGGAGTTCCGCGACGATGGCGCGGGCCTGGACCTCGCGCGCATCCGCGCCAGGGCCGTGGCCATGGGCCTGGCGGCGCGCGAGGAGGAGTTGTCCGATGCCGATGCGGCCGGCCTGATCTTCCAGCCCGGCTTTTCCACCGCCACGGAAGTCACCGAACTGTCGGGCCGCGGCATCGGCATGGACGTGGTGCGCGCCGAGGTCGGCGCGCTGGGCGGGCGCATCGAGACCGAGACCGTGCGCGGCCAGGGCGCGGCCTTCCGCCTGGTGCTGCCGCTGACCACGGCGGTCACCCAGGTGGTCATGCTGCGCGCCGGGACGCTGGTCTTCGGCGTGCCCGCCGCGCTGATCGAGATCGTGCGCCGCGCTCCGGTGGCACAGGTCGAGGCGGCCTACGGCAGCCAGGTGTTCGAGCACGACGGCCAGCCGCTGCCCTTCCACTGGGCGGGCGCGCTGCTGCAGTCGTCGCCGGGCAGCACGGAGGCCGCAGCGCGGACGCGGCCGGTGCTGCTCCTGCGCAGCGCCGCACAGCGCCTGGCCATGCATGTGGACGAGGTGCTGGGCAACCAGGAAGTGGTGGTGAAGAACCTGGGGCCGCAGCTGTCGCGCCTGCCTGGCCTGGCCGGCATGTCGGTGCTGGCCTCGGGCGCGGTGGTGCTGGTCTACAACCCGGTGGCGCTGGCCACCGTCTATGGCGAGCAGCTGCAGGCGGGCGTGCTGGCGCCGCCGCTGCTGCACCACGGCGGCGCGGAGCCGGCCGGCGCCGCGGCCGGGGAGGGCGGCATGGCCGGCCCGGCTGCCAGCGCGGCTGCGCCGCAGGTGCCGCTGGTGCTGGTGGTGGACGATTCCATCACCGTGCGCCGCGTGACGCAGCGCCTGCTGGCGCGCGAAGGCTACCGTGTGGCCCTGGCGGCCGACGGCCTGCAGGCGCTCGAGCGGCTGCAGGAGGAGCGCCCGGCGGTGGTGCTGTCGGACATCGAGATGCCGCGCATGGACGGCTTCGACCTGGCGCGCAACATCCGCGCCGATGCCGCGCTGCAGGGGCTGCCGATCATCATGATCACCTCGCGCATCGCGCAAAAGCACCGCGACCACGCCATGCAGCTGGGCGTGAACCACTACCTGGGCAAGCCTTACTCCGACGAGGAGCTGCTCAGCCTGGTGCAGCACTACACGCGCCAGCTGGCGCCAGCGCAGCCGGCCTGACGCCAGGCGGGGGAGGGGCTTGCCCGTAAAATCCGGGCATGTCCGACCCCCGCCCGTCCATGAACCTGACGCACCACTTCCTGATCGCCATGCCCGGGCTGGAAGAGGGCGTTTCCTTTTTTTTCGCGCAGCGTCGTCTACCTGTGCGAGCACAGCGAGCGCGGCGCGCTGGGCCTGGTCATCAACAAGCCCATGGGCATCGACCTGAACGGCCTGCTGGAAAAGGTGGACCTGACGCTGGGCCGCGACGACCTGAAGGGCGCGCCGGTGTTCCACGGCGGGCCGCTGCAGACCGAACGCGGCTTCGTGCTGCACGACGCCATGCGCCCGCATGCGCCGCAGGAGGGCGAGGACACCTCGCCCTACGCCTCGACCATGGCCATCTCGCCGGGCGGCCTGGAGATGACCACCTCCAAGGACGTGCTGGAGGCGCTGTCGCACGGCGCCGGGCCCCGGCGCGTGCTGGTCACCCTGGGCTATGCGTCCTGGGGGCGAGGGCCAGCTGGAGTCCGAGCTGGCAGAAAACAGCTGGCTGACCGTCGAGGCCGATCCGCGCGTCATCTTCGACGCCCCGGCGCGCGAGCGCTACGACCAGGCGCTGGCCCTGCTGGGCCTGCAGACCTGGATGCTGGCGCCCGAGGCGGGGCACGCATGAGCGGGCCTGGCGGCCGCCCTCCTGCCCCCGTCGCGCAGCAGCAGCAGACCTTCCTGGCTTTCGATTTCGGCGCCCGGCGCACCGGCGTTGCCGTGGGCACGCGCTTGCTGGGCACGGCCTCGCCGCAGCCCACCATCCGCGCCGACGCGGCCGATGCGCGCTTTGCCCAGGTGGCCGAACGCATCCGCGAATGGCAGCCCGATGCGCTGGTGGTCGGCGTGCCGCTGCACCCGGACGGCGCACCGCACGAAAATACCGCGCGCGCGCTGAAGTTCGCGCGCCAGCTGCGCGGGCGCTTCGGCCTGCCGGTGCACGAGGTGGACGAGCGCTACAGCACCACCGCCGCGCTGGAGGCGGGCGCGCGCGATGCCGACGCGGGCGCTGCCTGCATCATCCTGGAACAGTTCCTGAGGAGTCTCCCACCATGACCACTTCCCCTGCCGGCGGCCATCTGCTGCTGGACGCCGAGGCGCTGTACGCCGAACTGGCGCGCGGCGTGCGCACGCTGCTGGCGCCGGGCACGCGGCTGGCCGGCATCACCTCCGGGGGCGCATGGCTGGGCGAGCGGCTGCAGCACGACCTGGGCCTGGACGAGGCGCCCGGCGTGCTGTCGTCGGCCATGCACCGCGATGACTTCGCGCGCCGCGGGCTGTCCGCCAGCGCCCAGACGCAGCTGCCGTTTGACGTCAATGGCGCCGACATCGTGCTGCTGGACGACGTGCTCTACACCGGCCGCACGGTGCGCGCCGTACTCAACGAACTGTTCGACTACGGCCGCCCGGCGCGCGTGCGCCTGGCGGTGCTGGTGGATCGGGGCGGGCGCGAACTGCCCGTTGCCGCCGATTTCGCTGCCGCGCGCGTGCTGCTGCCCGCCCACCAGTCGCTGGCGCTGGCGCGCACCGGCGCCGGTGCCTTCCATTTCGCCGTCCAGGAGGCCTGACTGCGGTGCTGTACAAGCGCAACCCCCAACTCAACAAGAACGGCGAGCTGATCCACCTGCTGTCCATCGAGGGACTGCCCCGGGACACGCTGACGCACATCCTGGACACGGCCGCCAACTTCGTCTCCGTGAACGACCGCGAGGTCAAGAAGGTGCCGCTGTTGCGCGGCAAGAGCGTGTTCAACCTGTTTTTTGAAAACAGCACGCGCACCCGCACCACCTTCGACATCGCCGCCAAGCGGCTGTCGGCCGACGTGTTCAACCTGGACATCGCGCGCAGCTCCACCGCCAAGGGCGAGACGCTGCTGGACACCATCGACAACCTCTCGGCCATGGCGGCCGACCTGTTCGTGGTGCGCCACAGCGAGTCCGGCGCCCCCTACCTGATCGCGCAGCACGTGGCCCCGCACGTCCATGTGGTGAACGCCGGCGACGGTCGCCATGCCCACCCCACGCAGGGGCTGCTGGACATGTACACCATCCGCCACTACAAGAAGGACTTCTCCAATCTCACCGTGGCCATCGTCGGCGACGTGCTGCACTCGCGCGTGGCGCGCTCGGACATCCACGCGCTGACCACGCTGGGCGCGGCCGAAGTGCGCGTGGTAGGCCCGCGCACGCTGGTGCCGCCCGACCTGTCGCACATGGGCGTGCGCGTGTTCCACAACCTGGAGGAGGGGTTGCGCGGCTGCGACGTGGTCATCACGCTGCGGCTGCAAAACGAGCGCATGAGCGGCGCGCTGCTGCCCTCCAGCCAGGAGTATTTCAAGAGCTTCGGCCTGACGCCCGAAAAGCTGCAGCTGGCCAGGCCTGACGCCATCGTCATGCATCCGGGCCCGATCAACCGGGGCGTGGAGATCGCCTCGGCGGTGGTGGACGGGCCGCAGGCGGTGATCCTGCCGCAGGTGACCTTCGGCATTGCGGTGCGCATGGCGGTGATGTCCATCGTTGCGGGGAATGAGGCTTGACCCCGCCGAGCCGCTGCGAGGCTGCCCCCCGGGCGGAGGGCGGCCGGCCTGGCGCTGGCTGGTTGTCACTATATTTTTAATAGCTAACTATCGTTGATTCACGCCGGCTCAAGGCTTGTTTGGCTTGAAAACATGAAAATCCTCATCGAAAACGGCCGCGTCATCGACCCGGCCAGCGGGCTGGACCGGGAGTGCAGCGTGGCGCTGGCGGCCGGGCGCATCATTGCCGTCGGCCGGCTGCCCGAGGGCTTTGTGCCCACGCGGCGCATCGACGCCAGAGGCTGCCTGGTGCTGCCCGGCCTGGTGGACCTGGCGGCGCGCCTGCGCGAGCCCGGCCACGAGCACGAGGGCATGCTGGAGTCCGAGATGGCGGCGGCCGTGGCCGGCGGCGTGACCAGCCTGGTCTGCCCGCCCGACACCGAGCCGGTGCTGGACGAGCCCGGGCTGGTGGAGATGCTCAAGTTCCGCGCCGAAAAACTCCACCAGGCGCGCCTGTTCCCGCTGGGTGCGCTGACGCGCGGCCTGGCCGGCGAGGTGCTGACCGAGATGGCCGAGCTGACCGAGGCCGGCTGCGTGGGCTTCTCACAGGCCGAGGTGCAGCTGCAGAGCACCCAGGTGCTGCAGCGCGCGCTGCAGTACGCCGCGACCTTCGGCTACACCGTCTGGCTGCGCCCGCAGGAGCTGCACCTGGGCCGGGGCGTGGCCGCCAGCGGGCCGCTGGCCACGCGCATGGGCCTGGCCGGTGTGCCGGTGGCGGCCGAGACCATCGCGCTGCACACCATCTTCGAGCTGATGAAATCCACCGGTGCGCGCGTACACCTGTGCCGGCTGTCCAGCAGTGCCGGCGTGGACCTGGTGCGGCAGGCCAAGGCGGCGGGCCTGGCGCTGAGCTGCGACGTCAGCATCAACTCGCTCATGTTCACCGACACCGACATCGGCTACTTCGACAGCCGCGCGCGCCTGACCCCGGTGCTGCGCCAGCAGCGCGACCGCGACGCGCTGTCGGCGGGCCTGCTGGACGGCACCATAGACGCGCTGGTCTCCGACCACACGCCCGTGGACGACGACGCCAAGGCGCTGCCCTTCGCCGAGGCCGAGGCCGGCGCCACCGGGCTGGAGCTGCTGCTGTCCGTGGCCCTGAAGTGGGCGCAGCACGCGCAGGTGCCCCTGGCGCGCGCGCTGGCCGTCGTCACCGCCGAGCCGGCGCGGGTGCTGGGCGGCTCGCTGGGCACGCTGCAGGCCAGCGTGGGCCGGATCATCGAGGGCGGCGTGGGCGACCTGTGCATTGCCGATGCCGGCGCGCACTGGACGGTGCAGGCCGCGGCGCTGGCCAGCCAGGGCCGGCACACGCCGTTTTCCGGCTACGAGCTGCCGGCCCGGGTGCGCGCCACGCTGGTGGGCGGGCAGGTCGCGTTCGAGCGCAGCGGGCGCTGACCCGGGCGCCGGCCCGGCGCGCGGCTCAGGCGCGCGCGAAGGTCACCACGTGGTCCACCTGCGGGCGGATGCCTATCCACTCGCCCACCGCGTGGTCGTGGTGGCTGGGCACGTGGGCCATCACCGTCAGGCCCCCCGCCAGCTCCAGCGTGTAGAGGAACTCGGCGCCGCGAAAGGACTTGCGCAGCACGCGCGCCTGCACCGGCGCGGCGTCGTCATGCACCAGGTCGTCGGGGCGCAGCAGCACGTCGCACAGCCCGCCCTCGTAGGCCGAAGGCAGCGGGCAGCCGTCGATATCGGTCAGCTCGCCCAGCGGCGTGCGCGCCACCACGTGGCCGCCCTGGCTGGCCAGCTCGGCCGGCGCGAACACGCCGTGGCCAATGAAGCTGGCCACGAAGCGCGTGGCCGGGCGGTGGTACAGGGCATAGGCATCGTCCCATTGGTGCAGGTGGCCGGCCTCCATCACGCCGATGCGGTCGCCGATGGCGAAGGCCTCCATCTGGTCGTGTGTGACGAACAGCGCCGTGGCCCCGGCCGCCTTCAGGATGCCGCGCACCTCGTGCGCCAGGCGCTCGCGCAGGTCCACGTCCAGGTTCGAGAACGGCTCGTCCAGCAGCATCAGGCGCGGGCGCGGCGCCAGGGCCCGGGCCAGCGCCACGCGCTGCTGCTGGCCGCCTGAGAGCTCATGCGGAAAACGCGCCTCGCTGCCGGCCAGGCCGACGAGCGCCAGCGCCTCGCGCACGCGCTGGCCCTGCTCGGGCCGGGGCAGGTGGTGTACGCCGAAGGCCACGTTGCGCCCCACGGTCAGGTGCGGGAACAGCGCGTAGTCCTGGAACACCATGCCGATGCGGCGCTGCTCCGGGGGCATGCAGCGCCCGGGCGCGCCGACCAGCTCGCTGCCCAGGCGGATGCTGCCGCCGGCCACCGGCTCCAGCCCCGCCACGGCGCGCAACAGCGTGGTCTTGCCGCAGCCCGAGGGGCCGATCAGCACGCCGATCTCGCCGGCTGCCAGGCCCAGCGTCACGCCGCGCACGGCGGCCTGCGCGCGCGCGCCGTAGCGCACATCCAGTTGAGAGACTTCCAGGAACATGGCGCGATTTTAAGTTGCGTAGAATTATTCCCATTTGCATCGCCGGCCGCGCTCGTCGGCCGCGTTCCGCCGGCGCTGGCGGGCCCTGGCGACCGCATCGCCACCAGCTTCTGGTCTCCACCCCCTTGTCCCGCTCCCCTGCCGCGCTGCTGCGCAACGTTTTCCTGGTCCTGCTGGCGCTGGCGCTGGTGCTGCCCGTATTGACGGTGTTCTCCGCCTGGCTGCCCGGCGGCGCCGGCGGCGAGCAGGCCGGCGCCATCGTGCGCGAGATGGCCGCCACCGTGCTGCCCGACTACCTGGCGACCACCGTCTGGCTGGGGCTGGCGGTGGCGCTGGGCGCGGCCGTGGTGGGCACGGCCGGTGCGGCGGCCGTGACCCTGTTCGACTTTCCCGGCCGCCGGCTGATGGAGTGGCTGCTGCTGCTGCCCCTGGCCATGCCGGCCTACGTCACGGCCTACGCCTATACGGACTTCCTGCAGTACAGCGGCCCGCTGCAGGTGGGCCTGCGCGAGGCCTTCGGCCTGCAGGGGCGCCTGCTGCCCGAGGTGCGCAGCCTCTGGGGCGCGGTGTGGGTGTTCATCTTCTCGCTCTACCCCTACGTGTACCTGCTGGCGCGCACCGCGCTGTCCGAGCGCGCGGCGCACCTGATGGAGGCCGCGCGGCTGCTGGGCGCATCGCCCGCGCGGCGCATCCTGCAGGTGGCGCTGCCGCTGGCCCGCCCGGCCGTGGCCGCCGGCGTGGCGCTGGTGCTGATGGAGACGCTGGCGGATTTCGGCGTCACCAGCTACTTCGGCATCCAGACCTTCACCGTGGGCATCTACAAGGCTTGGCTGGCCATGGACGACCGGCTGGCCGCTGCGCAGCTGGCCACCATGCTGCTGGTGCTGGTGGCGCTGCTGCTGCACCTGGAGCTGCGCGCGCAGCGGCGCATGCGCTTCGCCGCCGGCGGCGTGGGCCGCGCCGGCTCGGCCGAGGCCGAGCCCATGCGCCTGCGCGGCGCCGGCCTGGCGCTGGCCTGGGGCGCCTGCCTGGTGCCGGTGGCGATGGGCTTTTTTGCGCCGGTGCTGTTCATGCTGCGCCCGCTGGCGGCCGATTGGTCGGTGCTGCCCTGGGGCCGGTTCATCGAGTGGGCGGGCAACAGCGTGCGCCTGGGCGCCATCACGGCGGCCCTGGCGGTGGCGATCAGCTTCGTGCTGGCCTTTGCCGTGCGCCGCAGCGGCGACCGGCTCACGCGCGCGGTGGTGCGCCTGGCCAGCCTGGGCTACGCGGTGCCGGGTGCGGTCATTGTGGTTGGCCTGCTGCTGCCCGTGGGCTGGGTGCAGGCGCTGGCGCCCGCCTGGGGGCTGCCGGCGCTGGTCACGGCCACGGCGGTGGGCATCGTGTGGGCCTACCTGGTGCGCTTTTGCGCGGTGGCGCTGCAGTCGCTGCAAAGCGGCTACGCGCGCATTCCCGCAAGCCTGGACGATTCGGCGCGCATGCTGGGCGTGGGCGGCGTGCAGCTGCTGGCGCGCGTGCACTGGCCGCTGCTCAAGCGTTCGGCGGCGGCCGCCGCGCTGCTGGTGTTCGTGGACGTGATGAAGGAGCTGCCCGCCACCATGGTGCTGCGCCCCTTCAACAGCGACACGCTGGCCGTGGTCGCCTACCAGCTGGCGCGCGACGAGCGCCTGGGCGAGGCGGCGCTGCCCTCGCTGGCGCTGGTGGCCGTGGGCCTGGTGCCGGTCATGCTGCTCAGCCGCACGCTGCGTGCCGCCAGGCGCTGAACTGGCAGGCGCCTGCGCGCCGCCTACACTGGCGCGCATGAGCACCTCGCACGGCATCACCATCTACCACAACGCCCGCTGCAGCAATTCGCGCGGCGCCCTGGCGCTGCTGCGGCAGCGCGGCATCGAGCCGGCCATCGTGGACTACATCGCCCAGCCGCTGGATGCGGCGCAGCTCAAGGCCCTGTTCGCCCGCCTGGCGGTGCCGGTGCGCGAACTGCTGCGCACCAAGGAAGCGGCCTATGCCGAGCTGGGCCTGGCCGACCCCGGGCGCACCGACGATGAGCTGGTCCAGGCCGTCGCCGCCCATCCAGAACTGCTCAACCGCCCCATCGTCGTCGCCCCGCGCGGGGCGCTGCTGTGCCGCCCGCCCGAGCGCGTGCTGGAGCTCCTGGACTGATGAGCGCGGCGGCCGCCATTGCCTGATCTGCCCTACAACGCAGGCGGCGCGGCGGCGCCATGATGGCTGCCATGCCTGCCTGGATCGACACCCACTGCCACCTGGACGAGTTCACCCTGCACGGGGGCGCCGCGCACACCGATGCCGAGCGCCGGCGGGCGCGCCAGGCCGGGGTGGCGCACTGCGTGCTGCCGGCCGTGCAGCGCGCCAACTTCGATGCGGTGCGCGAGCTCGCCGAGCGCCATGGCGACAGCTACGCCCTGGGCATCCACCCGCTGTTCACCCCGCAGGCCGGCGCCGCCGACCTGCAGGCGCTGGCGCATGAACTGGAGCGGCGCGCGCGCGACCCGCGCCTGGTGGCGATCGGCGAGATCGGGCTGGACTACTTCGCCCCGGGGCTGGACGGCGAGCACCAGCAGCACCTGTGGCGCGAGCAGCTGCGCCTGGCGCGCCAGCACGGGCTGCCGCTCATCGTGCATTCGCGCCGCGCGGTGGACCAGGTGCTCAAGGGCCTGCGCGAGCTGCCCGTGTGCGGCGGCATCGCCCATGCCTTCAACGGCAGCGAGCAGCAGGCGCACATGCTGATCGAGATGGGCTTCAAGCTGGGCTTTGGCGGCGCCGCCACGTTCGAGCGCGCGCACCAGATCCGCCGCCTGGCCGCCAGCTTGCCGCTGGAGGCGCTGGTGCTGGAGACCGATGCGCCCGACATCCCGCCGCACTGGCTCTACGTCACCGCCGCCGAGCGCGCGCAGGGCGTGCCGCCGGCGCGCAACAGCCCGGCCGAGCTGCCGCGCATCGGCGCCGCCATCGCTGCGCTGCGCGGCATGGACGCCGGCGAACTGGCCCGCGCCTGCCACGCCAACGCCTGCGCCGCCCTGCCGCGCCTGCGCGCGCTGCTGCCATAATGTTTTGAGCGATTTATGCTGCCAGCCGGCGCCAATGGCCGGCATGTTGCTATAAAAATAGTAGTCCCGACGCGCCACCTCCCGGATACCCCCTTGACCCGCAAGAAGCCCGCCCTCGCCGAACTGCCCGAAGTCAGCGTCTCCGACGATGGCGAGGTGCGCCACCTGCACCTGGGCACGCCCTGGATCCAGGGCTCGATGCGCATTGCCGAGCCGTTCGAGATCGAGCTGGAGTACGTGCAGCGCATGATGGCCTGGCTGCTGTTCATGGCGCCCGAGGGCGTCTCGCGCCGCCACGCCATGCAGCTGGGCCTGGGGGCCGGTGCGATCACCAAGTTCTGCCACAAGCCGCTGCGCATGCGCTGCACCGCCGTCGAGCTCAATCCGCAGGTGCTGGCCGTATGCCGCGCCTGGTTCAAGCTGCCACACGAGGGCCCGCGCCTCGCCATCCGGCTGGCCGACGCGGCGCAGGAGATCCGCCGCCCCGAGCTGGCCGCCAGCGTGGACGCGCTGGCGGTGGACCTGTACGACCACGAGGCCGCCGCGCCGGTGCTCGACAGCGCCGCCTTCTACGCCGACTGCCGCGCGCTGCTGACCGACGACGGCTGCCTGACGGTGAACCTGTTCGGCCGCGCCTCCAGCTACGAGCGCAGCCTGGCCAGCCTGGCCGAGGCCTTTGGCGAGCAGGCGCTGTGGGCATTCAAGCCCACGCGCGAGGGCAACACCGTGGTGCTGGCGCAGCGCAGCCCCAGCCGCCCCAAGCGCGCCGAGCTGCAGGCCCGCGCCGAGAGCGTGCAGGCGCGCTGGAACCTCCCGGCCGCCAAGTGGCTGCGGGTATTCAAGCCCGTGGCCAACGCCTGAAAGACCCCATGCCGCCCCTGCCGGACGCCGACAACCCCTCCCTGCGCGCCCCCGCGCCCGTGGGCCCGCTGCAATGGCGCCAGGTCGTGGACTGGCTGCGCGAGGGCGGCGTCATCACCGCCGAGGAGGCGCAGCGCACCATCAACCGCTGCCAGCACGCCGAGAGCAGCCAGCACCCGCTGGTGCGCCTGGGGGCGGTGGCCATGCAGCGCGCGCAGGACGGCAAGCCGCTGGACGCGGAGCTGCTGACCGAATACGTCGCCGGCCGCGTCGCGATGCCGTACCTGCGCATCGACCCGCTCAAGGTGGACGTGGGCCGCGTGGCCGACGCCATGAGCGCCAGCTACGCCGAGCGCCACAAGGTGCTGCCGGTGCAGGTCACGGCGCAGGAGGTGGTGGTGGCCACCGCCGAGCCCTTCATCGACGACTGGGTGGCCGAGGTCGAGCGCCAGGCGCGGCGCAGCGTGCGCCGGGTGCTGGCCAACCCGCAGGACATCACGCGCTATACGGCCGAGTTCTTCGCGCTGGCGAAGTCGGTGCGCGCCGCCAGCAAGGCCGGCGGCAGCACGGCCGGCAACAGCTTCGAGCAGCTGGTCGAGCTCGGGCGCACCGGCCGGCAGCTGGACGCCAACGACCAGGGCGTGATCCGCGTGGTGGACTGGCTATGGCAGTACGCCTTCGACCAGCGCGCCAGCGACATCCACCTGGAGCCGCGGCGCGAGCAGGGCGTGATCCGCTTTCGCATCGACGGCGTGCTGCACCCGGTCTACCAGATGCCCATGGGCGTGCTGAACGCCATGGTGGCGCGCGTCAAGCTGCTGGGGCGCATGGACGTGGTGGAGCGCCGCCGCCCGCAGGACGGGCGCATCAAGACGCGCAACCCGCGCGGCGACGAGGTCGAGATGCGCCTGTCCACGCTGCCCACCGCCTTCGGCGAGAAGATGGTGATGCGCATCTTCGACCCCGACAACGCCGTCAAGGGCCTGGACGCGCTGGGCTTTGCCGCGCACGACGCCACGCGCTGGGAGCAGCTGGTGCGCCGCCCGCACGGCATCATCCTGGTCACCGGCCCCACCGGCTCGGGCAAGACGACCACGCTGTACTCCACGCTCAAGCGCGTGGCCACCGAAGAGGTCAACGTCAGCACGGTGGAAGACCCCATCGAGATGATCGAGCCCAGCTTCAACCAGACCCAGGTGCAGCCGCAGCTCGACTTCAATTTCACCGAAGGGCTGCGCGCGCTGATGCGCCAGGACCCGGACATCATCATGGTGGGCGAGATCCGCGACCTGCCCACGGCCGACATGGCGGTGCAGGCGGCGCTGACCGGCCACCTGGTGTTCTCCACCCTGCACACCAACGACGCGCCCAGCGCCGTGACCCGGCTGATGGAGCTGGGCGTGCCGCCCTACCTCATCAACGCCACGCTTTTGGGCGTGCTGGCGCAGCGCCTGGTGCGTACGCTGTGCAAGCAGTGCCGGGCGCGCGACCGCGAGGCCGAGCCCGAGGTGCTGGCCGACCTGATCCGGCCCTGGAAGCTCTCGGGCGGCTGGCGCGCCTACCGGCCCGTGGGCTGCGTCGACTGCCGCATGACCGGGTTTCGCGGCCGCATGGGCCTGTACGAGCTGCTCACCGTCACCGAGGCGCTGAAAGAGCAGATCCACGACAGCCCGTCCATCGATGCGCTGCGCCGCCAGGCCGTCAAGGACGGCATGCGCCCGCTGCGCCTGGCCGGCGCGCTGCGCGCGGCCGAGGGGCTGACCACGCTGGACGAGGTCATCGCCACCACGCCGCCGCTGCAATAGCGCGTACCAGGCTCTAACAGGATCTAAGGGAAAACCTGCGGCCCCCGGTAGGTGGAACCCACATCCCCGGCGGCCGGGGGCACTTCCACAATGCGCAGTCACATGGAATGCATGGGAGACGTGCGTGCGCATCAAAAGCCGGAAAGATTTCTTCGCGGGGCTGCTGTACCTGGTGGTCGGCGCGGCCTTCGCCTGGGGCTCCACCTACTACACCATAGGCACCAGCGCGCGCATGGGGCCGGGCTATTTCCCGCTGCTGCTGGGGGGGCTGCTGGCCTTGATCGGCGTGGTCATCATGGTCGCGGCCACCACGGTGCCGACGGTGGACGGCGACCCGGTGGGCGCCTGGGCCTGGAAGCAGATCGTGTTCATCCTGGGGGCCAACTTCCTGTTCGGCGTGCTGCTGGCGGGCCTGCCCAGCCTGGGCATCCCGGCCATGGGGATGGTGGTGGCCATCTACGGGCTGACCTTCGTGGCCAGCCTGGCGGGCGACCAGTTCCGCTTCAAGGAAGTGTTCATCCTGGCCACCGTCCTGGCAGCGGGTAGCTACGCGGCCTTCGTGTGGGCGCTGAAGCTGCAATTTCCCGTCTGGCCGAGCTTCATCGCCGGTTGAGCAAGGCACCTGCCCCCAAAGGAAACTGAACCATGGAATTGCTCGATCACCTGTCGCTGGGCTTCGGCGTCGCCTTCACCTTCCAGAACCTGGTCTATTGCTTCATCGGCTGCCTGCTGGGCACCCTGATCGGCGTGCTGCCGGGCGTGGGGCCGGTGGCCACCATCGCCATGCTGCTGCCGGCCACCTACGCGCTGCCGCCGGTGGCCGCCCTCATCATGCTGGCCGGCATCTACTACGGCGCGCAATACGGCGGCTCGACCACCGCCATCCTGGTCAACCTGCCGGGCGAGTCGTCCTCCGTGGTCACGGTGATCGACGGCTACCAGATGGCGCGCAAGGGCCGCGCCGGGCCGGCGCTGGCGGCCGCGGGCATAGGCTCGTTCTTCGCCGGCTGCGTGGGCACGCTGATCCTGGCGGCGTTCGCGCCGCCGCTGACCGAGATCGCCTTCAAGTTCGGCCCGGCCGAGTATTTCTCGCTCATGGTGCTGGGCCTGATCGGCGCCGTGGTGCTGGCCTCGGGCTCGCTGATCAAGGCCGTGGGCATGATCGTGCTGGGGCTGCTCCTGGGCCTGGTGGGCACGGACGTGAACTCGGGCGTGGCGCGCTTTTCCTTCGACATCCCCGAGCTGACCGACGGCATCGGCTTCGTGGCCATTGCCATGGGCGTGTTCGGCTACGGCGAGATCATCGCCAACCTCTCGCGCCCCGAGGACGACCGCGAGGTCTTCACCGCCAAGGTGCAGGGCCTGTTCCCGACCAAGGAAGACTTCAAGCGCATGTTCCCGGCCATGGTGCGCGGCACGGCGCTGGGCTCGGTGCTGGGCATCCTGCCCGGCGGCGGGGCGCTGCTGTCGTCGTTTGCTGCCTACACGGTCGAGAAGAAAACCCGCCTGAAGCCTGGCGAGGTGCCGTTCGGCCAGGGCAACATCCGCGGCGTGACCTCGCCCGAATCGGCCAACAACGCCGGCTCGCAGACGTCCTTCATCCCGCTGCTCACCCTGGGCATCCCGCCCAACGCGGTGATGGCGCTGATGGTGGGCGCCATGACCATCCACAACATCCAGCCCGGCCCGCAGGTCATGACCAGCAACCCCGAGCTGTTCTGGGGCCTGATCGCGTCGATGTGGATCGGCAACCTGATGCTGGTCATCCTGAACCTGCCCTTGATCGGCATCTGGATCAAGCTGCTCACGGTGCCCTACCGCTGGCTGTTCCCGTCCATCGTGCTGTTTTGCGCCATCGGCGTGTACTCGACCAACAACAACACCTTCGACGTCTGGCTGGTGGGCATCTTCGGCTTCGTCGGCTACCTGTTCTTCAAGCTGGGCATGGAGCCGGCGCCGCTGCTGCTGGGTTTCATCCTGGGGCCGATGATGGAAGAAAACCTGCGCCGCGCACTGCTCTTGTCGCGCGGCGACTGGAGCGTGATGGTCACGCGGCCGATCTCGGCCGGGCTGCTGGTGGCGGCGCTGGCGCTGTTGGTGGTGGTGCTGCTGCCGGCGGTGAGCAAGAAGCGCGAGGAGGCGTTCGTCGAGGAGTAGGGGGGGATGGCCGTTGCGGTTTTGGCGTTGGCGTTTTTCCAAGTGCGGGGGCCGGGCCGAGACCCGGCCCCCGCACTCAAAAAAGCCGACAGCGCACAAACCGGCAACTCACCCTTCCGCCCCCTCCACCACGAACTGCACCCGCCGCGCCCCACCCCACTCGTTCACATCCAGCCGAAACGCCAGCAGCATCTCGTCCTGCACCGGCTCGGTGCGGCCGAACCAGATGCCGTCCACCGCCTGCCCGTGGTGCATCAGCTTGAGCGACAGGTGGCGCCCGCCCCCTACCAGCCGCTGGCTCAGCACGGCCAGGCGCTCGCTGAAGGTGGGCGGCGCGAAGCCCTGGCCCCAGACCTCCTGGGCCAGGGTGTCCACCAGCTCGGCGCGCCGGTACTCGGGCGCCAGCGGGCCATCGGTCTCCAGCTGGCGCGTGAGGGTGGCCGCGTCCAGCCATTCGTGCGCCACCTGGGCGAAGGCCTGCTCGAAGGTCTCGAAGTGCTCCTCGGCCACGGTGCAGCCGGCCGCCATGGCGTGGCCGCCGAACTTCAGCAGCACGCCCGGATGCCGCTTGGCCACCAGGTCCAGCGCGTCGCGCAGGTGAAAGCCCGGGATCGAGCGTCCCGAGCCCTTGAGCTCGTGCTCCTTGCCCGGCGCGCTGCTGGCGGCGAACACGAAGGTCGGGCGGTGGTGCTGGTCCTTGAGCCGCGAGGCGACGATGCCCACCACGCCCTCGTGGAAGTCGGCGTCGAACACGCTGATCGCCGGCGGCGGCTCCTCGCCCTCGCCAAACAGCTCCCCGGCCAGCGCCAGCGCCTGCTCGCGCATGCCGCCCTCCAGCTCGCGGCGCTCGCGGTTGATGGCGTCCAGCTGGCGCGCCAGCTCGCCGGCGCGGCTGCCGTCGTCGGTCAGCAGGCACTCGATGCCCAGCGTCATGTCGGCCAGGCGCCCGGCGGCGTTGATGCGCGGCCCCAGGGCGAAGCCGAAGTCGAAGGTGCTGGCCGCCTCCGGCTGGCGGCTGGCGGCGGTGAACAGCGCGCGCAGGCCCGGCTGCATCTGCCCGGCGCGGATGCGCTTGAGGCCCTGCGCCACCAGGCGGCGGTTGTTGCCATCGAGCTTGACCACGTCGGCCACGGTGCCCAGGGCGACCAGCGGCAAGAGCGGCTCCAGGCGCGGCTGGCTGGCGGCGTCGAACACGCCGCGCGCGCGCAGCTCGGCGCGCAGCGCCAGCAGCACGTAGAACATCACGCCCACGCCGGCCAGGCACTTGCTCTCGAACTCGCAGCCGGGCTGGTTGGGGTTGACGATGGCGTCGGCTTCGGGTAGCTCGGGGCCGGGCAGGTGGTGGTCGGTCACCACCACGGCCAGGCCCAGCGCGCGCGCCTCGGCCACGCCGGCGCAGCTGGCGATGCCGTTGTCCACGGTGATCAGGACGTCGGCGCCGCGCTCGTGCACGCGCCGGGCGATCGGCGGCGTGAGGCCATAGCCGTCTACCACCCGGTCGGGCACCAGGTAGTCGACGCGCTGCGCACCCAGCATCCGCAGGCCGCGCACCGCCACGGCGCAGGCGGTGGCGCCGTCGCAGTCGTAGTCGGCCACCACCACCAGGCGCAGGTTGCGCCCGATGGCGTCGGCCAGCAGGCGCGCGGCAGCGTCGATGCCGCGCAGCTGCTGCGGGCGCAGCAGCTGCGCCAGGCCGTCGTCCAGCTCGTCCCGGCTGCGCACGCCGCGCGCCGCGTACAGGCGCGCCAGCAGCGGGTGCAGGCCGGCCTGCTCCAGCGCCCAGGCGGTGCGCGGGGGAATGTCTCGTTCTATTATTTTCATAGCGTATCAAGAAGGCTGGACAAGGGCTGGCGCCGAAAAACGCTTGAAATTCGGCGCCACAGCCCGCCGGGGGCCGTGGCCCACGCACGCGCGGCGCGCTCGCCGCACAGCGTGAGGCGCACGGGCTGGCCGGCCGCCGCGCGCGCGGCCAGGCGTGCCACGGGGCCGGCGTCCAGCTCGCGCCAGGCCTGCGCCCAGGCGGGCCAGTCCTCGCGCAGCGCGGCGGCCAGCAGCTGCTGCGGCATCCCTGGCAGGGCCACGGTGGCGGGCGGCTGGGCCAGCGCGCCGGCGCCGTGCAGCCAGAAGGCATTGACCGGCGCCAGCCCGCGCCGGGCGCGCTCGTCGTTGAGGGGGTGGGTGTACAGCAGCATCTGCACCTCGCTTTGCAGCCGGTGCAGCGCCGGGGCGCTGGCGGGTGGGGGCAGCCAGGCGCGCACGTCGCGCCCGACCGCCCGCGACAGCGATGCGCAGGCCAGGCCCTGCAGCGGCGCGCCGCGCGCCAGCCAGCGCGTGGGCTGGTCCCAGGCCAGCTCGATGCCGTCCTGGGCGAACCACGGCGCCAGCACCTGCAGCAGCGCGCGCGACTCGGGCTCGCCCAGCTGCAGCTGGGCCGGGTCGGCCAGGGTCACGCGGTCGAGGCCGATGAGCCAGTGGCAGGGCGTGACGCAGGCCCAGGCCTCGTCCGGCGGCGCGTGCTGCTGCCAGGCGGCCCAGGGCGTGGTGCCATCCGCGCCGGCGGGCAGGCCCAGGTGGCGCGCCAGCGCGCGCTCGTGCGGCGGCGAGAAATCCTCCTCGCTGCCTTCGATGTCATCGGCCGGGCAGGGGGCCAGCAGGGCCAGCAGCCGCTGCAGGTGGGGCAGCTGCAGCGCTTTCAGCGCCTGCTGGCAGCCGGGGGCGCTGCTGGCGGCCAGCGCAATGAGCAAATGGGAGTTGTCCGGCATGGCGGCGATTGTCCGGGATGCCACAATGCGCCGGCTCGCGCCGCCGCCGTGTCCCTACGGCCCGGCCCGTCAAGTCCGGCCTGCGCCGCGCGCCGCTTTTTCCCCTTCCCTTTGCATGCAGATTCCCTACGAACTGGCCCTGGGCTGGCGCTACACCCGCGCGGGGCGCGCCACGCGGCGCAACGGCTTCATCTCCTTCATCTCGGGCGTGTCCATGCTGGGCATCGCCCTGGGCGTGGCAGCGCTGATCATCGTGCTGTCGGTGATGAACGGCTTTCAAAAGGAGGTGCGCGACCGCATGCTGGCGGTGGTCTCGCACATCGAGCTGCTGGCCCCAGGCGGCGGCGCGCTGCCCGACCTGCAGCGCACGCTGGCCCAGGCGCGCGCCAACCCGGCCGTGGTGGGCGCCGCGCCCTTCGTCGCCGCGCAGGCGCTGCTGGCGCGCGGCGAGGACATGCGCGGCGTGCTGGTGCGCGGCATCGATCCGCTGCAGGAGGCGCAGGTGACCGACCTGGCGGCCGAGAACATCGAAGGGCTGAAGGCCCTGGAGCCGGGGCAGTTCCGCGTCGTGCTGGGGCTGGACCTGGCGCGCCAGCTGGGCGTGCGCGCGGGCGACGTGGTGACGCTGATCGCCCCCTCGGGCCAGGTGACACCGGCCGGCGTGGTGCCGCGCCTCAAGCAGATGACCGTGGCCGGCACCTTCAACAGCGGCCACTACGAGTACGACTCGGCCCTGGTGCTGATGCACCACCAGGACGCCGAGCGCATCTTCCGCCTGGAAGGCCCGAGCGGCGTGCGCCTGAAACTCAAGGATTTGCACCAGGCGCCGCAGGTGGCGCGCCAGCTGGCCGACAGCCTGACCGGCCCGCTGCTGGTGCGCGACTGGACGCAGCAGAACAAGACCTGGTTTGCCGCCGTGCAGCTGGAAAAACGCATGATGTTCATCATCCTCACGCTGATCGTCGCGGTGGCGGCGTTCAACCTGGTGTCCACCCTGGTCATGACGGTGCAGGACAAGCGCGCCGACATCGCCATCCTGCGCACCCTGGGCGCCAGCCCGGCCAGCATCATGGCCACCTTCGTGGTGCAGGGCGCCATGGTGGGGGTGATCGGCACGCTGGCCGGCCTGGCGCTGGGCCTTGCGGTGGCGTTCAACATCGACGTCATCGTGCCGGCCATCGAGCGGCTGTTGCACACCAGCTTCCTGCCGCGCGACATCTACCTGATCAGCCGCATGCCCAGCGAGCCGCAGTCCGCCGACATCGTGCCGATCGCGCTGATCTCGCTGGTGCTGGCCTTCGTGGCCACGCTGTACCCGAGCTGGCGCGCCAGCCGCGTCAACCCCGCGGAGGCGCTGCGCTATGAGTGATTCTTCCGCACAGGGGGTGCTGCAGGCGCGCGGCCTGACCAAGCGCTTCACCGAGGGCCGGCTGGACGTGACGGTGCTGCATGGCGTCGACCTCCAGGTCCACGCCGGCGAGACGCTGGCCATCGTCGGCGCCTCGGGCTCGGGCAAGAGCACGCTGTTGCACCTGCTGGGCGGGCTGGATGCGCCCACCGCCGGCAGCGTGCTGCTGGGCGGGCAGGACCTGGCGCAGCTCACCCCCGCCGAGCAGGGCCGGCTGCGCAACCAGCGGCTGGGCTTCATCTACCAGTTCCACCACCTGCTGCCCGAGTTCAGCGCGCAGGACAACGTGGCCATGCCGCTGCGCATCCGGCGCCAGCCCTACGCGCAGTGCCTGGCGCAGGCGGCGCAGATGCTGGAGGCGGTCGGCCTGGGGGCGCGCGTGCTGCACCGCCCGGCCGAGCTGTCGGGCGGCGAGCGCCAGCGCGTGGCGATCGCGCGCGCGCTGGTCACGCAGCCGGCCTGCGTGCTGGCCGACGAGCCCACCGGCAACCTGGACCGGGGCACGGCGGGCAGCGTGTTCGCGCTCATGCTGGAGCTGGCGCGCAGCCGGGGCACGGCCTTCGTCATGGTCACGCACGACGAGCAGCTGGCCGCCCGCTGCGACCGCGCGGTGCGCCTGGTGGCGGGCAAGCTGCAGCAAAATTGATAGCGGCAGGCCGGCCATTGGCGCCGGCATGCGGCCGGTTTGGCCTGAAAACGGCGGTTTGGGGCCGGATTCAGCCGGCCAGCACGCGCACCGCCGGCAGCTCGGCCGGGTCGCGCACCTCGTCCAGGCTGTCGCCGCTGTGCAGCGGCACCGCCGGCCGCGCCAGCAGCTCGCGCACGAAGTTGGGCTGCGCCAGCAGCGCCTGGTGCATGGCGCCGTTGTACAGCTGCAGCTGCGCCAGGCCGCGCGCGGCGATGCGCGCATCGACCTCGGCCTCGTCCAGCAGCGCCGGGTCGGCGCTGTCCGAGGCCATCGCCATGCACCACAGCGTGCCGTACAGCGGCACGTACTGCAGGTAGGGCCGGAAGATGGGGAACACCGCGCGCACCGAGGCGGCGATGCGCGCCAGGCTCTCCGGCAGGTGGATGGGCGAGCCCAGGTGCAGCGACAGCACGCCGCCGGGGTTGAGTGCGCGCCGGCACGCCTGGTAGAACTCCACCGTGTACAGCTCCACCGCCGGGCCGAACGGGTCGGTCAGGTCCAGCACGATCTGGTCGAAGCGCTCGTCAGTCCGGCCCAGGAAGTCGCGCGCATCGCCCAGGCGCAGCTGCAGGCGCGCATCGTCCAGCGCGCCGCGGTGGATGCCGCCCAGCCACTGGCGCGCCATCTCGACGACCGCGCCGTCCAGCTCGGCCAGCACCACGCGCTCGATGCCGGGCAGCTTCAGGAGCTCCTCGGCCGCGCCGCCGTCGCCCCCGCCCACCACCAGCGCGCTCCTGACGCCCGGGTGCGCGATGGCCGGCAGGTGCACCATGGGCTCGTGGTAGAAAAATTCGTCGCGCTCGCTGGTCATGAACACGCCGTCGATGCGCATCACGCGCCCGAACTGCGCGTTCTCGAACACCTCGATGTGCTGCCACTCGGACTGCCGGCTGGCCAGCGTGCGCCCGGCCGCCAGGTACAGGCCGAAATCGGCGTTCAGGCGCTCGGCGAGATACCGGGCGCTCATGCTCTATCGACGGCGTGCAGGTGCGGATCGGCCGGGTTGAACGCCGCCAGCAGGTCGTCGAACAGCTTTTGCGCCTTGGGCCGGTTGTTCTCGGTGTAGTTGCACACGTACACGTCCAGTGTCACGTAGCCGGCCTCGGGCCAGGTGTGGATGGCCAGGTGCGACTCGGCCAGCACCACCGCGCCGGTCACGCCGCCGCCCTCGCCAAAGCTGTGGAACAGCGAGCCCACCGTGGTCAGGCCGGCAGCGGCGACGCGTTCCTTGCAGAAATTTTCCAGGTGCGCGGCGTCCAGCATCAGGCGGCTGTCGCACAGGCAGCCGTAGAGGTCGCCGATCAGGTGCAGCCCGGTGGCCTGGCGCTGCGGAGCGGGCGGGCGGATGGGCACGACGGATGGATGGTTCTTCATGGAGCGCAAACCCTTTTTTCTTCGCTCAAGGCGAGCGTGGCAAACAACGGCGTGGGCCACGGGGGTGTTCGCACCCCGCGGCAGTCGCCGACCGGCGCGCTGCGGCAGACGTGGACGCACGAGGGAATGGGGGGGTGGGGAATGTCGATGAAGGGCGCCTTGGCCCAATCGTCATTGCCGCGCCTTTGGTTCCCTGCGGTGCGCCTTTGCAATGGACGCCTGGCAACGCTGACAGCAATCCGCTCGGCAAGGCGAGCGTGACATTTTTGCAAACCCGCGATTATAGCCGGCGCCTGCCGGCCGCCTGCGGCTTGCCAGAGTTGCGCCCAGCGGGCCACAGGGGTTTGCCCCTATGATGGCGGATTGCCCGCCCCGCCATGACCACCGCCGCCCCCACCCCCGCCGACAGCGCCTTCGTGCAGCTGCAGGACGTCACGTTCGGCTATGGCGAGCGGCCGGTGCTGCAGGGCCTGTCGCTGTCCGTGCCGCGCGGCAAGGTCACGGCCATCATGGGCGCCTCGGGCGGCGGCAAGACCACCGTGCTGCGCCTGATCGGCGGCCAGCAGCGCGCGCAGGCCGGCCAGGTGCTGGTCGATGGCCGGGACGTGGGCCGCATGGACAAGCGCGAGCTGTACGCGCTGCGCCGGCGCATGGGCATGCTGTTCCAGTTCGGCGCGCTGTTCACCGACATGAGCGTGCTGGACAACGTGGCCTTCCCGCTGCGCGAGCACACCGACCTGCCCGAGCCGCTGGTGCGCGACATCGCGCTCATGAAGCTCAACGCGGTGGGGCTGCGCGGCGCGCGCGACCTCCTGCCCAGCCAGATCTCGGGCGGCATGGCGCGGCGCGTGGCGCTGGCGCGCGCCATCGCGCTCGACCCCGAGCTGATCATGTACGACGAGCCCTTCGCCGGGCTGGACCCGATCTCGCTGGCCACGGCCGCGCAGCTCATCCGCCGCCTGGGCCAGGCGCTGGGGCTGACCAGCATCCTGGTGTCGCACGACCTGCACGAGACCTTCGCCCTGGCCGACCACGTGATCATCCTCGGGCCCGGCCACGTCGCCGCCCAGGGCACGCCCGAGGCCGTGCGCGCCAGCGACGACCCGCTGGTGCGCCAGTTCGTGCACGCGCTGCCCAGCGGGCCGGTGCCGTTCCACTACCCCGCGCCGGCGCTGGCCGAGGACTTCGGGGGCGCGCCGTGACCGGGCGGCACCTGGCGCGGCTGGGCTGGGCCGTGCGCTGCAAGCTGGCCGACATCGGCGCGGCCGCGCGGCTGCTGGGGCGGCTGCTGGCGCTGGCCGGCAGCGTGCTGCGGCGCCCGGCGCTGCTGCGCGACCAGGTGCTGTTCCTGGGCAACCATTCGCTGACCATCATCGCCACCTCGGGCCTGTTCGTGGGCTTCGTGCTGGCGCTGCAGGGCTACAACGTGCTGCAGCTGTACGGCTCGGCCAGCTCGCTCGGGCTGGTGGTCACGCTGTCGCTGGTGCGCGAGCTGGGGCCGGTGGTGGCGGCGCTGCTGTTTGCCGGGCGCGCGGGCACCTCGCTCACCGCCGAGATCGGCCTGATGCGCGCCGGCGAGCAGCTGGCCGCCATGGAGATGATGGCCGTGGACCCCGAGCGGCGCATCCTGGCGCCGCGCTTCTACGCCGGCGTGATCGCCATGCCGCTGCTGGCGGCCGTGTTCAGCGCGGTGGGCGTGCTGGGCGGCTGGCTGGTGGGCGTGGTGCTGCTGGGCGTGGATGCAGGCGCCTTCTGGGGCCAGATGCAGGCCGGCACGGACGTGCTGCGCGACGTGGGCAACGGCGTCGCCAAGAGCGTGGTGTTCGGCGCCGCGGTCACCTTCGTGGCGGTGCTGCAGGGCTACGCGGCCCGGCCCACGCCCGAGGGCGTGGCGCGCGCCACCACGCGCACCGTGGTCATGGCGTCGCTGGCCGTGCTGGCACTGGACTTCGTGCTCACGGCGCTGATGTTCCGCATCTGACAGGACCGGGCTTTCACGACGCAAAAGGAAACGACCATGCAGCAAAGCAAGAATGATCTCTGGGTGGGCCTGTTCGTGGTGCTGGGCGCGCTGGCGCTGGTGTTCCTGGCGCTGCAGGCGGCCAACCTGCTGCAGCTGGACTGGAAGAGTGGCTACACCGTGGCCGCGCGCTTCGACAACATCGGCGGCCTGAAGCCCCAGGCGGCGGTGCGCAGCGCCGGCGTGGTGGTCGGGCGCGTGCAGTCCATAGGCTTTGACGACACCACCTACCAGGCGCGCGTGACGCTGCAGCTGGACAAGCGCTTCGCCTTCCCCAAGGACAGCTCGCTCAAGATCCTCACCAGCGGCCTGCTGGGCGACCAGTACATCGGCATCGAGCCCGGCTACGAGGAAGCGCACCTGGCCGCCGGCGACACCATCACCGCCACGCAGTCCGCCGTGGTGCTGGAAAACCTGATCGGCCAGTTCCTCTACGGCAAGGCCGAAGAGGGCGCGAGCCCCGGAAGCAAGAAATGAACCCCATCCCTTTGCTGCGCCGCAGCGTCCCGGCTGCCGCCGTGCTGGCCGCCAGTGTGCTGGCCGGCTGCGCCACCGTCCCTGGCGGCGGCCACCCCTCCGACCCGCTGGAGCCCTACAACCGCGCCATGACGCGGTTCAACGAAGGCCTGGACGACGCGCTGCTCAAGCCCACCGCGACGCTGTACCGCGACGTCACGCCGCAGCCCGTGCGCACCGGCGTGCAAAACTTCTTCGGCAACCTGGGCGATGCCTGGTCGTTCGTGAACAACGCGCTGCAGCTGCGCGGGCGCGAGGCGCTGGACAGCCTGGTGCGCTTCAACCTGAACACCGTGTTCGGACTCGCCGGCGTGCTGGACATCGCCAGCGAGGCCGGCATCAGCCGCCACAAGCAGGACTTCGGCCTGACCCTGGGCCACTGGGGCGTGCCCACCGGGCCGTACCTGGTGCTGCCGCTGCTGGGCCCGTCCAGCGTGCGCGACACGGCCGCGCTGCCGGTGGACATCTGGGGCGACGGCGCGCGCCACATCCGGCCGGTGGCGCTGCGCAACTCGCTGATGGGGCTGCGCATCGTGGACAAGCGCGCCGGGCTGCTGCGCGCCGAATCGGTGCTGGACAGCATCGCGTTCGACTCCTACATCCTGACGCGCGACGTGTACCTGGGCCTGCGCACCGATGACGACACGCCCGCCGCGCGCCGCCGGCGCAACCTCTCGGGCGAGGACGCGGGCCGGTTGCCCGAGGACTATTGACCAGCGCACCACCTGAGGAAACCATCCATGCTGCACCGCCGCCACTTCATCCACGCCAGCGCCGCGCTGGGCTGCGCCGCCGCCCTGGGCCTGGCCCCCGCCGGGGCCTGGGCGGCCGCCCCCGAGGCGCCCGACGCCCTCATCAAGCGCCTGTCCACCGAGGTGCTGGACGCCCTGCGCGCCGAGCCCGCCACTGCGGCCGGCGGCGCCGCGCGCATCACCGCGCTGGTCAACCGCACCATCTTGCCGCACGTCAACTTCCGCCGCATGACGGCCGGCGCCGTCGGGCCCGCCTGGCGCAGCGCCACGCCCGATCAGCAGGCGCGGCTGCAGGAGGAATTCAAGCAGCTGCTGGTGCGCACCTACGCCGGCGCGCTGGCGCAGGTGAGCGACCAGACCATCGCCGTGCGGCCGCTGCGCGCCGCTGCCGGCGACAAGGACGTGCTGGTGCGCACCGAGATCCAGGGCCGGGGCGACCCGGTGCAGCTGGACTACCGGCTGGAGAAAACGCCCGAGGGCGACTGGAAGATCTACAACTTCAACGTGCTGGGCGTGTGGCTGGTCGATACCTACCGCAGCCAGTTCGCCCAGGAGGTGAACGCGCGCGGCGTGGACGGCCTGATCGCCGCGCTGGCGGCGCGCAACCAGGCGGGCGGCAAGTAGCGGCCATGCTGGCCCTGCCCGCCGAACTCACCCACGCCCAGGCGCGCGCCTGCGCCCGGCAGCTGCTGCAGGCCATCCGGGACGTGGGCGACGCGCCGCTGGTGGTGGATGCCGCGCCGCTGCGCCGCTTCGACTCGTCCGCCCTGGCGGTGCTGCTGGAGTGCCGCCGCGCCGCCGTCGCGCGTGGCCGCGTGCTGCAGGTGCGCGCCATGCCCGCCGCCCTGGCCAGCCTGGCCGGGTTGTACGGCGTGCAGGAGCTGCTGCCCGCACCCTGAGCCGGGCGCGGGCTAGAATGGCCGGCTCCCATGGCCGCCGTTTCCTTTCAGTCCGTCTCCAAGAGCTTTCCCACGCCCAAGGGCCTGTTCCAGGCGCTGGATGAGGTCAGCTTCGAGATCGAGGAAGGCGAATTCTTCGGCCTGCTGGGCCCCAACGGCGCCGGCAAGACCACCCTCATCAGCATCCTCGCCGGCCTGGCGCGCGCTAGCAGCGGCAGCGTCTCGGTGCTGGGCAGCGACGTGCAGACGCAGTTCGCCGCCGCACGCCGCCAGCTCGGCGTGGTACCCCAGGAGCTGGTGTTCGACCCCTTCTTCAACGTGCGCGAGACGCTCAAGCTGCAGTCGGGCTACTTCGGCGTGAAGCACAACGACGCCTGGATCGACGAGCTGCTGGACGCCCTGGGCCTGGCCGACAAGGCCGGCGCCAACATGCGCCAGCTCTCGGGCGGCATGAAGCGGCGCGTGCTGGTGGCGCAGGCGCTGGTGCACAAGCCGCCCATCATCGTGCTGGACGAGCCCACCGCCGGCGTGGACGTCGAGCTGCGCCAGACGCTGTGGCAGTTCGTCGCGCGGCTGAACAAGCAGGGCCACACGGTGCTGCTGACCACCCACTACCTGGAAGAGGCCGAGGCGCTGTGCACGCGCCTGGCGATGCTCAAGCGCGGGCGCGTGGTGGCGCTGGCGCGCACCTCGGAGCTGCTGGGCGCTGCGTCGGCCAACGTGCTGCGCTTCAAGACCGACGACGCGCTGCCGCCGCAGCTGGCGGCCCAGGCGCGCGTCACCGGCCGCGTGGCGCAGCTGCCCGCCCAGGACGCGCAGGAGATCGAGCAGCACCTGTCCGCCCTGCGCGCCGCCGGCGTGCGCGTGGAGGACGTGGAGATCCGCAAGGCCGACCTGGAGGACGTGTTCCTGAACGTCATGGCACAGGCCGCCGGGGAGGGCGCGCCATGAGCGGCTGGCAGGCGCTGCTGTACAAGGAGGTGCTGCGCTTTTGGAAGGTGGGCTTCCAGACCGTCGCCGCGCCGGTGCTGACCTCGCTCTTGTACCTGCTGATCTTCGGCCATGTGCTGGAGGGGCGCGTGCTGGTCTATGACCGCCTGTCCTACACCGCCTTCCTGGTGCCGGGCCTGGTCATGATGGGCCTGCTGCAGAACGCCTTTGCCAACAGCTCGTCCAGCCTGATCCAGAGCAAGATCATGGGCAGCCTGGTGTTCATCCTGCTCACCCCCCTGTCGCACCGCGCCTGGTTTGGCGCCTACGTGGGCGCGTCGGTGCTGCGCGGGCTGATGGTAGGCGCGGGCGTATTCATCGCCACGCTGTTCTTCGCCGCGCCGCAGTTCGCCGCGCCCTGGTGGATCGCCATCTTCGCGCTGCTGGGCGCGGCGCTGATGGCCACGCTGGGCGTCATCGCCGGGCTGTGGGCCGACAAGTTCGACCAGATGGCGGCGTTCCAGAACTTCATCGTCATGCCCATGACCTTCCTGTCGGGCGTGTTCTATTCCATCCAGTCGCTGCCGCCCTTCTGGCAGGCCGTGAGCCACCTGAACCCGTTCTTCTACATGATCGACGGCTTCCGCTACGGCTTCTTCGGCGTGAGCGACATCTCGCCCTGGATCAGCCTGGGCGTCGTCGGGCTGGCCTGGGCGCTGGTCAGCGCGCTGGCGCTGCAGCTGCTGCGCACCGGCTACAAAATCAGGAATTAGCGTGCGAACTGGTGTGCATCCCCCTGAGCCGCTTCGCGCCTTCCCCCTTCTCTCGCGCTGCGCGCGGGAAGGGGGACGCACCCGCTGGACCGGCAAAGCCGGATCCACGGGTGCCCTGGCCTGGGACCCGCGCAGTGCGCAGGCTTAGGCGCGTTCGAGCAAAACCTTCATTGGGACTACTTTTCATGACTGCCAACGAACTCAAGGATCTCATCGCCGCCGGCCTGCCGTGCGAGCACATCGAGCTGGAAGGCGACGGCCGCCACTGGTTCGCCACCATCGTCTCGCCCGAGTTCGAGGGCCGCCGCCAGATCCAGCGCCACCAGCGCGTCTACGCCACGCTGGGCGCGCGCATGGCGACCGACGAGGTGCATGCGCTGTCGATGAAGACGCTCACCCCCGCCGAATGGCGCGATGAGCAGGCCCGCGCCTGAACGGCGCGGGCCGCCAGCCACTACGTTTTTGATAGCTACATGCCGGCACCTGGCGCCGGCATGGGCCGGATTTGGCTTGAAATGACCCAGCACATCACCCTCGCCCTGTCCAAGGGCCGCATCTTCGAGGAAACGCTGCCGCTGCTGGCCGCGGCCGGCATCGAGGTGCTCGAAGACCCGGAGAAGTCGCGCAAGCTGATCCTGCCCACCAGCCGCCCGGAGGTGCGCGTGGTGCTGGTGCGCGCCACCGACGTGCCCACCTACGTGCAGTACGGCGGCGCCGACATCGGCGTGGCGGGCAAGGACTCGCTCATCGAGCACGGCGGCCAGGGCCTGTTCCGTCCGCTGGACCTTCGAATAGCCAAATGCCGCGTGAGCGTGGCCGTGCGCGCCGACTTCGACTATGCGGCCGCCGTGCGCCAGGGCGCGCGGCTGCGGGTGGCCACCAAGTACACCTCGATAGCGCGCGATTTCTTCTCGGCCAAGGGCGTCCACGTGGACCTGATCAAGCTCTACGGCAGCATGGAGCTGGCGCCGCTCACCGGCCTGGCCGATGCCATCGTGGACCTGGTGTCCACCGGCAACACGCTCAAGGCCAACAACCTGGTCGAGGTCGAGCAGATCATGGACATCAGCTCGCACCTGGTGGTCAACCAGGCGGCGCTCAAGCTCAAGCAGGCGCCCCTCAAGCGCATCATCGACGCCTTCGCCGGTGCCATCACCGCACGCTGAATGACTATGAAACTGGTAGCTGCTCCCGCCCGCCTGTCCACGGTTTCGGCCACATTCGAGGCGGATCTTGCTGCCCGCCTGCACTGGTCCGCCGAGCAGGACACGGCCATCGAGCAGCGCGTGGCCGACATCCTGGCCGACGTGCGCGCGCGCGGCGACGGCGCGCTGCTGGAGTACACCCAGCGCTTCGACGGCCTGCACGCCGACAGCATGGCGGCGCTGGCGCTGCAGCCCGACGAGCTGCGCGCCGCCTTCGACGGCCTGCCGCCCGGGCAGCAGCAGGCCCTGACGCAGGCGGCCGCCCGCGTGCGCCGCTACCACGAGGCGCAGCGGCGCGCCAGCGGCGAGAGCTGGAGCTACCGCGACGAGGACGGCACGCTGCTGGGCCAGAAGGTGACGCCGCTGGACCGCGTGGGCATCTACGTGCCCGGCGGCAAGGCCGCCTACCCGAGCAGCGTGCTGATGAACGCCATCCCCGCGCACGTCGCGGGCGTGGGCGAGATCGTCATGGTCGTGCCCACGCCGCAGGGCGCCAGGAACCCCCTGGTGCTGGCCGCCGCGCACATCGCCGGCGTGACGCGCGCCTACACCGTCGGCGGCGCGCAGGCGATTGCCGCGCTGGCCTACGGCACCGAGACCGTGCCGAAGGTGGACAAGATCACCGGCCCGGGCAACGCCTACGTGGCGAGCGCGAAAAAGCGCGTCTTCGGCACCGTGGGCATCGACATGATCGCCGGCCCCAGCGAAATCCTGGTGCTGGCCGATGGCTCGACGCCCCCCGACTGGGTGGCGATGGACTTGTTCAGCCAGGCCGAGCACGACGAGCTGGCGCAGTCCATCCTGCTGTGCCCGGATGCCGCCTACATCGACGCCGTGCAGGCCGCCATCGACCGCCTGCTGCCCGAGATGCCGCGCGCGCAGATCATCGCCAGGAGCCTGAGTGACCGCGGCGCGCTGATCCACACCCGGGACATGGAGGAGGCCTGCGCCATCAGCAACCGCATCGCCCCCGAGCACCTGGAAGTCTCCAGCCGCGACCCGCACCGCTGGGAGCCGCTGCTGCGGCACGCCGGCGCCATCTTCCTGGGCGCCTTCACCAGCGAATCGCTGGGCGACTACTGCGCCGGCCCCAACCACGTGCTGCCCACCAGCGGCACGGCGCGCTTTTCCTCGCCGCTGGGGGTGTATGACTTCCAAAAGCGCAGCAGCCTGATCGAGGTCAGCGAGCAGGGCGCCCAGCACCTGGGCCGCATCGCCAGCGTGCTGGCGCACGGCGAGGGCCTGCAGGCGCACGCGCGCGCGGCGGAGATGCGGCTGGGGCAGCAGCCGCCCCGGCCGCCCCAGGGCTGACGCGGCCCGCGCGGTGCGCCCGGTGCACCCGGTTCACGCCACGCGCGTGAACATGCCCTGGTCTTCCTTGTTGTAGTACTCCAGGTACACGCTGCCGGCGGCGTCGCCGGCGCCCGCCGCTGGCGCAAAGCGGGCCAGCGACACGGTGCCGGGCGGCGCGCTTTCGTTGACGGGGAAGAAGACGAACTGCGCGCCGCTCCAGTGCTGCAGCGGGTGGCGCTGGGGCAGGGGGCCCAGGCGCAGCTCCAGCCCCTGGCCGGCCGGCGCCACCTCCAGCTCGCCGTAGTAGGCATTGCGATAGCGGCCTGCGTAGCGCGCGAGCGGGCCCGCCGGCTCGGGATGGGCGGGCGCGGGCTGGCCTGCCAGGTCGCCCCCCGGCCGCAGGAGCGGGGCGATGGCATCGCGATAGCGCGGCCACCAGTCCTGCGTCAGCCGGCCATGCTCGACCAGGTCCACGAACTGGCGCGACAGCGTCTCGGGGACGCCGATGGGCGCGGCGTTACACAGCACGATGACGGCCGCATCCAGTGCGGGAACCATCATGAAGCAGGTGGCCGCACCCAGCAGGAAGGCGCCCGAGTGGCTCAGCATCTGCAGGCCCGTGTCCGTGGCGCCCACGTTGAAGCCGTAGCCATAGCCCACGGACTGCGGCGCCTGCAGGCGCCACATGGGCGCCAGCGCCGCAGGCTCGACCAGCACTTCGCCCTGCCAGCGGCCCTGCGCCAGCAGCAGGGCCATCCAGCGCGCCATGTCGCGGGCGCTGGAGCTGGCGCCGCCGGCAGCGGACTGCGCATCCGGGTTGAGCCCCGGGCCGGGCTGCCAGCCGCCGCCCTCGGCGGGCACGTGGCCGGTGGCCCGGTTGGACTGGCGCATGAACTCCGCGTGGACCGAGGTGGTGCGCGCCATGCCCAGGGGTGCGTACAGGTTGCGGCGCGACAGTTCGGCCCATTCCAGCCCTGCGGCGCGCGCCACGCCGACGGCGGCGGCGGTCAGGCCGGCATTGGTGTAGGCGTACTGGGTGCGCAGCGGGCTGACGGGCAGCAGGCGCAGGCGCTGCAGCACCTCGCGCTGGCTGTAGCCCAGCTCCTCGAGCTTGTCGCCGGCGTGGTCGGGCAGGCCGCTGCGGTGCGCATACAGGTCGCCCACGGTCAGGCGCTCGGTGCTGTCGGCATCGCTGAGCGCGAACCAGGGCAGCAGGTCGCGCATGCGGCTGTCCCAGGACACCCGGCCCGCGCCCACTTCCCGCGCCACCACGGTCGCGCCCAGCGGCTTGGAGATGGAGGCGAGCTGGAACACCGTGTCCGCATCGACCGGCCCGGCGTCGCCCACGCGGCGCAGGCCCGCGCCGCCGGCGGCCACGGTGGCCCCGCCGTGCACCACCGCCCAGGACAGGCCGGGCACGCCGGCGCTGTCCAGCAGCTGGCGGGCCAGCGCGGGCATCTGCTGCGCGGCCGCCAGCACGCGGTCGTTGCGCGCAGCCGGGTTGCCAGCGCCGCTGCTGCAGCCCGCCAGGGGCCAGGCCGCCGCGGGCGACAGCGCCACGGCACCCCGGATGAGGCTGCGGCGCGTAAGGGCGAAGCGGGGAAGGGCAGGGATGACCGGCATGGCGGGCCTCTCGTCTGGAGCGGAAGTGGAGTGCAGTATGCGAACCCCCGCGCGGGACGGCAATCGTTTCTTGGCCTTCCGGTAGACACGAAATTCGTGTTGCACGAAGTTCGTGTAGACTGGCGCCTGCCATGAAGAATCTCACCATCACCGTGGACGACGGCGTGCTCGAGTGGGCGCGCATCGAAGCCGCGCGGCGCGGCACCAGCGTGTCGCGCATGGTGGGCGACTTCCTGGCCGAGATGAAGCAGCGCGAGGACGCCTACGAGCGCGCCTACCTCGCCTGGCGCACCGACGAGCGCACCTGGGTGTCGCACGGCGCGCCGGCGCCGCGCCGCGCCCGCCGCGCCGCGCCCGCCCGCCGCGGTACGCCGCCATGAGCGAGGCCACGGTGTTCGTCGATACCTCGGTGCTCGTGTGCGCCGAGGACGGCGCGCAGCCCGGCCTGCAGGCCGCGGCGCTGGCCTGGCTGGACCTGCTGTGGCGCACGCGCCGGGGCCGCACCAGCCTGCAGGCCCTGGCCGAGTTCTACGACGACGTCACCTCCCGTGCGCACCACCCCATGGCGCAGGGCGACGCGCGCGCGGCCATCCGCCGCTACCAGGCCTGGACGCCCTGGCGCATCGACGCCGCCACGCTGGAGACCGCCTGGGCGGTCGAGGCGCGGCACCAGCTTGCGTTCGGCGACTGCCTGGCCGTGGCCGCCGCGCAGCACAGCGGCTGCGCGCTGCTGCTGTCCACCGGGCTGCCGCACGGGGCGCTGTTCGCCGGCGTGCAGGTGGCCCACCCCGAGCTGCAACCCCCCTCAACCCTGGCGGACGACACCCCATGACCGATTCCCCTGACCGCAGCCCGCTGCAGCGCATACGCCCCGACGTGCGCGCCATGCACGCCTACCCCGTCGCGCCGTCCGAGGGGCTGCTGAAGATGGACGCGATGGAAAACCCGTTTTCCCTGCCGCCCGAGCTGCAGCAGGCGCTGGGCGAGCGCCTGGGCCGGCTGGCGCTGAACCGCTACCCCGGCGCGCGCCAGCAGGAGCTGAAGGACGCGCTGGCCGCCTACGCCGGCGCGCCGGCGGGCAGCGCCGTCTTGCTGGGCAATGGCTCGGACGAGCTGATCACGCTGCTGGCGCTGGCCTGCGCGCAGCCCGGCGCGGGCGGGCGCGCGAAGATGCTCGCGCCCATGCCCGGCTTCGTCATGTACCCCTTGAGCGCGCAGCTGCAGGGGCTGGACTTCGTGGGCGTGCCGCTCAGCGCCGACTTCGAGCTCGACGAGCCTGCGATGCTCGCCGCCATCGCGCAGCACCGCCCGGCCATCACCTACATCGCCTATCCCAACAACCCCACCGCCACGCTGTGGGACGAAGGCGCGGTGCAGCGCATCGTCGATGCCGCGGGCGCGCAGGGGGGCATCGTCGTCATGGACGAGGCCTACCAGCCCTTCGCCAGCCGCTCGTGGATCACGCACATGCGGGATGAGCCAGGGCGCAACCAGCACGTGCTGCTGATGCGCACCCTGTCCAAGTTCGGCCTGGCCGGCGTGCGCCTGGGTTACCTGATCGGCCCGGCCGCGCTGGTGCAGGAAATAGACAAGGTGCGCCCGCCCTACAACGTGAGCGTGCTCAACTGCGAGGCGGCGCTGTTCGCGCTGGAGCACGAGGACGTGTTCGCGCAGCAGGCGGCCGAGCTGCGCGCCGCGCGCGATGCCCTGCTGGCCGCGCTGCGCGCCATGCCCGGGGTCGCCAGGGCCTGGGACAGCCAGGCCAACATGGTGCTCATCCGCGTACCCGACGCGGCCCGCACCTTCCAGGGCATGAAGGACCGCAAGGTCCTGGTCAAGAACGTTTCTACAATGCACCCGCTGCTGGCCCAGTGCCTGCGCCTGACGGTGGGCAGCCGCCAGGACAACGCCCAGATGCTGGCAGCGCTCGAGGCTTCGCTATGACTTCTTCCGCACTCGTTCCATCCGCCGCCACCGACCCGTTCGGCGATCGCACCGCCGAGGTGTCGCGCAGCACCGCCGAGACGCGCATCCGCGTGCGCGTCAACCTGGACGGCAGCGGCCAGTCGCGCCTGGCCACCGGCATCGGCTTTTTCGACCACATGCTGGAGCAGATCGCGCGCCACGGCCTGATCGACCTGGACATCGAGTGCGAGGGCGACCTGCACATCGACGGCCACCACACCGTCGAGGACGTGGGCATCACGCTGGGCCAGGCCTTTGCGCGCGCCCTGGGCGACAAGAAGGGCCTCAGCCGCTACGGCCACGCCTACGTGCCGCTGGACGAGGCGCTGTCGCGCGTGGTGATCGATTTCTCCGGCCGCCCGGGCCTGCACCTGCACATCCCGTTCACGGCGGCCAGCATCGGCGGCTTCGACACGCAGCTGACCTACGAGTTCTTCCAGGGCTTTGCCAACCACGCCCAGGCCACGCTGCACATCGACAACCTGAAGGGCATCAACGCCCACCACCAGTGCGAGACCGTGTTCAAGGCCTTCGCGCGCGCGCTGCGCGCGGCCGTGGCGCGCGATGCGCGCATGGCCGGCACCATTCCGTCCACCAAGGGCGCGCTGTGAGGCCGGTATGAGCCTGATCGGCCTCCTGCCGGCGTCCAGAGCCGGCCTTCAGCTATGAAAAAAGAAGCAAAAACGGTCGCCGTGGTGGACTATGGCATGGGCAACCTGCGCTCGGTGGCGCAGGCCGTGCGCGCGGCCGCCGAGGGGCTCGATTGCACCGTGATCGTCACCGCCCGGCCCGAGGAAGTCGCCGCCGCCGACCGCCTGGTGCTACCCGGCCAGGGCGCCATGCCCGACTGCATGGCCGAGCTGCGCGCCAGCGGGCTGCAGCAGGCGCTGCTGGAGGCGGCCGCCCGCCGCCCGCTGTTCGGCGTGTGCGTGGGCATGCAGATGCTGCTCACGCGCAGCGCCGAAGGCGACACGCCCGGCCTGGGCCTGGTCCCGGGCGAGGTGCTGAAGTTCGAGCTGGCCGGCCGCCTGCAGCCCGACGGCAGCCGCTACAAGGTGCCGCAGATGGGCTGGAACCGCGTGCGCCAGGCGCGCCCGGGCGGCCACGCCCATGCGCTGTGGGCCGGCGTGCCGGACGAGGCCTGGTTCTACTTCGTGCACAGCTTCTACGCCCGCCCGCAGGCGGCCGCGCACATCGCCGGCGAGGCCGACTACGGCGCACCGTTCGCTGCCGCCATCGCGCGCGATAATATTTTTGCCACCCAGTTCCACCCGGAAAAGAGCGCGGCGCACGGCCTGCAGCTGTACCGCAACTTCCTGGGCTGGAAGCCCTGATTCCCGCTCGTACCGGCGCCGCCGGAAGTCCTCCTCGACCACGACCATGCTGCTCATCCCCGCCATCGACCTCAAGGACGGCCACTGCGTTCGCCTCAAGCAAGGCGACATGGACCAATCGACCACCTTTGGCGAAGACCCCGCCGCCATGGCCCGGCGCTGGCTGGACGCCGGCGCGCGCCGCCTGCACCTGGTGGACCTGAACGGCGCCTTCGCCGGCCAGCCCAAGAACAAGGCGGCCATCAAGTCCATCCTGGCCGAGGTCGGCAGCGACATCCCGGTGCAGCTGGGCGGCGGCATCCGCGACCTGGACACCATAGAGCGCTACATCGACGCCGGCCTGGCCTACGTCATCATCGGCACCGCCGCGGTGAAGAACCCGGGCTTCCTGAAGGACGCCTGCAGCGCCTTCGGCGGCCACATCATCGTCGGCCTGGACGCCAAGGACGGCAAGGTGGCCACCGACGGCTGGAGCAAGCTCACCGGCCACGAGGTGGTGGACCTGGCCAGGAAGTTCCAGGACTGGGGCGTGGAGTCCATCATCTACACCGACATCGGCCGCGACGGCATGCTCTCGGGCATCAACATCGAGGCCACCGTGCGGCTGGCGCAGGCGCTCACCATCCCCGTGATCGCCTCCGGCGGCCTGGCCGGCATGCAGGATATCGAGCGCCTGTGCGAGGTCGAGCGCGAGGGCGTCGAGGGCGTGATCTGCGGGCGCGCCATCTACTCGGGCGACCTGGACTTTGCCGCCGGGCAGGCCCGGGCCGACGAGCTGGCGGCCTGACTGACCGGGCGCGCCCGGCGCATCCGGCCCGCCCGGGCCGGCCTTCCCACCCCTACGAAAGCTGCCTGCCCATGCTGGCCAAACGCATCATCCCCTGCCTGGACGTGACCGGCGGCCGCGTCGTCAAGGGCGTCAATTTCATCGAGCTGCGCGACGCGGGCGACCCGGTGGAGATCGCCGCGCGCTACAACGAGCAGGGCGCCGACGAGCTCACCTTCCTGGACATCACCGCCACCAGCGACGGGCGCGACCTGATCCTGCCCATCATCGAGGCCGTGGCCAGCCAGGTGTTCATCCCGCTCACGGTGGGCGGCGGCGTGCGCACGGTGGCCGACGTGCGCCGGCTCCTGAACGCCGGTGCCGACAAGGTCAGCTTCAACTCCGCAGCCATCTCCAACCCCGAGGTCATCGAGGCGGCGTCCGCCAAATACGGCGCGCAGTGCATCGTCGTGGCCATCGACGCCAAGCGCCGCCAGGGCGCCGAGGTCACCGAGCGCGGCGAGGGCTGGGACGTCTACAGCCACGGCGGGCGCAAGAACACCGGCATGGACGCCGTGCAGTGGGCCGTCGAGATGGCGCGGCGCGGCGCCGGCGAGATCCTGCTGACCAGCATGGACCGCGACGGCACCAAATCCGGCTTCGACCTGCCGCTGACGCGCGCGGTGAGCGATGCGGTGGGCGTGCCGGTGATCGCCTCGGGCGGCGTGGGCAAGCTGGAGCACCTGGCCGACGGCGTGAGCGCGGGCGGCGCCGACGCGGTGCTGGCGGCCAGCATCTTCCACTACGGCGAATTCACCGTGCGCCAGGCCAAGGAACACCTGCGCGCGCGCGGCATCGCGGTGCGGCTGTGAGCGCTTTTTGGGCCTAATCGGCCGCTTGCCGGCGCCAATAGCCGGCATGCAGCTATGAAAATAGTAGTTAACGAATCTTCCACCATGAGCGATACCGCCGATCTGTCCTGGCTCGACCAGGTGCGCTGGGACGCGCAGGGCCTGGTGCCCGCCATCGCCCAGGAGGCCGCCAGCGGCGACGTGCTGATGCTGGCCTGGATGAACCGCGAGGCGCTGCGCCAGACGGCCGAGCTCGGCCGCGCCGTGTACTTCAGCCGCTCGCGCGGCAAGCTGTGGTTCAAGGGCGAGGAGTCCGGCCACGTGCAGACGGTGCACGAGCTGCGCCTGGACTGCGATGCCGACGTGGTGCTGCTCAAGGTCACCCAGCAGGGGCACCAGCCTGGCATCGCCTGCCACACCGGGCGCCACAGCTGCTTCTACAGCGTGCTGCGGGATGGGGCATGGCGCGCCGTCGAGCCGGTCTTGAAAGACCCGGCCAGCATCTACAACTAAAGAGAGCATGTCCCACAGCAACGACTCCCTGGCGCGCCTGGCCGCCATCATCGAAAGCCGCAAGCCCGCCAATGGCGGCGACGCCGCGAGCAGCTACGTGGCGCGCCTGCTGCACCAGGGGCCGGACGCCTTCCTGAAGAAGATCGGCGAGGAAGCCACCGAGGTCGTCATGGCTGCCAAGGATGTGCAGCACGGCGGCGATACGGCCGCGCTGGTCGGCGAGGTCGCCGACCTGTGGTTCCACAGCATGGTGGCGCTGGCGCATTTCGGCCTGGCGCCAGCCGACGTGATCGCCGAGCTGGAGCGCCGCGAGGGCACCAGCGGCATCGAGGAAAAAGCCCTGCGCAAGGCGCGCCAGCGCGAGCAGGATGAACCGTCCGGAGGCCGCCCATGAACCGCGACATCATCGACATCGAGCCCAACGCCCGCGCCGACTCGCTCAAGGCCATCGGCTGGGTCAGCTACATCCTGCACCTGGTCGTCGCCCTGGGCGCGGTGCTGCCGGGCGCGCAGCCGGGCGTGGCGCTGCTGCTGCTGGCGCTGGTCATCGACCTGGTCAAGAAAAGCGACGCCGAGGGCACCTGGCAGGCCAGCCATTTCTCCTGGCGCATCCGCAGCGTGCTGTGGGCCGGCGTGCTGTACGTGCTGACCGCGCCGCTGTGGCTGCTGTTCTTCGTCCCCGGCTGGATCGCCTGGGGGCTGATCTCCCTGTGGTTCCTGTACCGCATCGTGCGCGGCATGGTGGCCATGAACAAGAACGAGGCCATCGCCGCCTGACCCCCGCCGCCCGCCATGACCCACGACCCCGACTGCCTGTTTTGCAAGATCGCCACCGGCAAGATTCCCGCCAGGAAGGTCCATGAGGACGAGCAGGTGCTCGCCTTCCACGACATCAGCCCCTGGGCGCCGGTGCATTTCCTGATCATCCCCAAGGCGCACATCCCCTCGATGGCGTCGGTCGGGCCCGAGCACGCGCCGCTGCTGGGCCACATGATGGCGCTGGCGCCGCGCCTGGCCGAGCAGGAGGGCTGCAACCCCTACCCGCACGGCGGCTTCCGCCTGGTGGTCAACACCGGCGAAGAGGGCGGCCAGGAGATCCACCACCTGCACCTGCACGTGATCGGCGGCCCGCGCCCCTGGAAGAAAGGGTGACGGCAGGGGCATCGCCGGGCCCCGGCCATCCCGGCGTCTAAAATGGATCGCGTCCTTCATCGCCCGCGCCCGCCGGCAGCGGGGCGCGGCTTGAAGCAAACAGGCAATCGTTAGGAGAATTCCATGGGTTCGTTTTCCATCTGGCACTGGCTGGTCGTGCTGCTGATCGTGGTGCTGGTGTTCGGCACCAAGAAGCTCAAGAACATCGGCGCCGACCTAGGCGGCGCGGTCAAGGGCTTCAAGGACGGCGTGCGCGACGGCAGCACCGGCGAAGACGCCGCCGCGGCCAGCGCCGCAGCCCAGCCCCCGGTGGGCCAGGTCACCGGCGCTGCGCCGGCTGCCGACCGCACCACCATCGACGTCGAAGCCCGGCGCAAGGGCTGAGATGCCTGAGGCACGCTGGCCGCAGGGCGGCGCATGATCGACATCGGCCTGTCCAAGATGGCGCTGATCGGCGCCGTGGCGCTGATCGTCATCGGCCCGGAGAAGCTGCCGCGCGTGGCGCGCACCGTGGGCACGCTGCTGGGCAAGGCGCAGCGCTACGTGGCCGACGTAAAGGCCGAGGTCAACCGCTCGATGGAGCTCGACGAGCTGCGCAAGATGAAGGACAGCGTCGAGGGCGCGGCGCGCGAGGTCGAGCAAGGCTTTCGCACCGAGGCCGGCGCTTTCGAGCGCGACTGGAACCAGGCCACGTCCGGCCTGGACGCCGCAGGCGCGGCCGACACCCCTTCCCTGGACGCGCCGGCCATCGTCCCGGGCTACCGCAACCCGGGCAAGAACTGGCGCCTCAAGCGCGGCGCCGTGCCGCGCTGGTACAAGGCGCGCGCGGGCGTGCGCACGCACGTGCAGTCGGGGGCGGCGCGCGTGGCGCGTTTCCGGCCGCGCAAATTCCATTGACCCCTCCACCGGCCGCCTGCCTGATCGCGACCGGCGCGGCGGCGCCCCACCGGCGGCTCGCCGCCTTCTGACATGCCTGATCCATCGAAAACAGACGACGAACTCGCCGGCACCGAGCAGCCCTTCGTCGAGCACCTGATGGAGCTGCGCGACCGGCTGGTACGCGCCTTCATCGCCGTGGGCATCGCCGCTGGCGTGCTGTTCTTCTGGCCCGGGCCGGGCCAGCTGTACGACCTGCTGGCCGCGCCGCTGGTGTCGCACCTGCCCCAGGGCGCGACCATGATCGCCACCTCGGTGATCTCGCCCTTCATGGTGCCTTTGAAAATCTTGCTGCTGTCGGCCTTCCTGCTGGCCCTGCCCGTCGTGCTGTACCAGGTCTGGGCCTTCGTGGCGCCGGGCCTGTACTCGCACGAGAAGCGCCTGGTGCTGCCGCTGGTGGTGTCCAGCACGCTTTTGTTCTTCACCGGCGTGGCGTTTTGCTATTTCTTCGTCTTCGGCCAGGTGTTTGCCTTCATCCAGGGCTTTGCGCCCAAGAGCATCACCGCCGCGCCGGACATCGAGGCCTACCTGGGCTTCGTGATGACCATGTTCCTGGCCTTCGGCCTGGCCTTCGAGGTGCCGATCGCCGTGGTGGTGCTGGCGCGCATGGGCGTGGTCAGCGTCGCCAGGCTCAAGAGCTTCCGCGGCTACTTCGTCGTCGGCGCCTTCATCGTCGCGGCCATCGTCACGCCGCCCGACGTGGTCTCGCAGCTGGCGCTGGCCATTCCCATGTGCCTGCTGTACGAGGTGGGCATCTGGGCGGCGCAGCTGTTCATCCGCCACACCAAGGCGCCCGAGGACGCCGCCGAATCGGCCGGCTGAGGCGTTTCTTCGCCCCTGCGCCCATCCAGCCGGCTGCCTGCCGTTGTCCTGCAGCGGCAGGCAGCCATTTTTTTCCTGCTGGCGGTCAGCGCCGCTGCTGCTGCCCCGCACGCGGCCGGGTGCCGGCCACGACCGAGAGCGCCACGCGCTCGTCGCCGCGCTGCACCTGGAAGGGCGCCGCCTCGCCCGGCTTGAGCGCCGCCACGGCGGTGAGCAGCTGCGACACGGTGTTGGTCGGCTTGGCGCCCACCTGCACGATCACGTCGCCCGGGCGCACGCCGGCCTGCGCGGCCGGGCCGCCCTGCAGCACGCCGGTGATGATCACGCCCTCGGTGGCGCGGACGCCGAAGGTCTGCGCCAGCTCGGGCGAGAGCTCGCCCGGCTCCACGCCGATCCAGCCGCGCGTGACCTGGCCGTCGCGCACGATACCGTCCAGCACCAGCCGGGCGGTGGAGACGGGTATGGCAAAGCCTATGCCCATGCTGCCGCCCGAGCGCGAGTAGATGGCGGTGTTGATGCCCATCAGGTTGCCGTTCACGTCCACCAGCGCGCCGCCCGAGTTGCCCGGGTTGATGGCGGCATCGGTCTGGATGAAGTTCTCGAAGGTGTTGATGCCCAGCTGGCTGCGCCCCAGCGCCGAGACGATGCCGCTGGTCACCGTCTGGCCGACGCCGAACGGATTGCCGATGGCCAGCACCCGGTCGCCCACGGCCAGCTGGTCGGAGTCGCCCAGCACGATCACCGGCAGCTTGTCCAGCTGCACGCGCAGCACCGCCAGGTCGGTCTCCGGGTCGGTGCCGATCACGCTGGCACTGGCGCGGCGGCTGTCCGACAGCGTCACCTCGATCTCGTCGGCGCCCTCGACGACGTGGTTGTTGGTCAGGATGTAGCCCTCGGGGCTGATGATCACGCCGCTGCCCAGGCCCGTCTGCGCCTGCGTGCCCTGGTCGCCGAAGAAGAACTGGAACCACGGGTCGTTGCTGCGCGGGTGGCGCACCGCCTTGCTGGTGTTGATGCTGACCACCGCCGGCGAGGCCTTGCGCGCCGCGGCGCTGAAGCTGCCGGCGGCGGGCTGCGCCTGCGGCGCGCTGGGCGCCTCGACCACGGAGATGCCTGCGCGCGTGGTGGCTGCGCCGCGCTGCAGCCAGGCGGGTTGCAGCGTGGCAACGACGAAGTAGGCGGCGACGAGAACCGTCACCGCCTGGGAAAAGAGCAACCAGTAGCGCTTCATGTCAGGCAGGGGCTTGGGGCAAAGGCCCTGATTGTCGCGCCATCGCGGCCCGGGCCGGGCCGGCGCGCGCGGCACAATCGGCGCGCATGAGCATTGCAAGAACCGAGCTGGCCGCGCGCTTTGACGCGCTGCTGGCGCCCGAGCGCTTCAAGGACTACGGCCCCAACGGCCTGCAGGTCGAGGGCCGGCCGCAGGTGGCCCGCATCGTCAGCGGCGTCACCGCCAGCCGCGCGCTGATCGACGCCGCCATCCGCGAACGCGCCGACGCCCTGTTCGTCCACCACGGCCTGTTCTGGCGCGGCATGGACGGGCGCATCACCGGCTGGCTGAAGGAGCGCATCCAGCGCCTGCTGGCGCACGACATCAACCTGTTTGCCTACCACCTGCCGCTGGACGCCCACCCCGAGCTGGGCAACAACGCGCAGCTGGGCGCGCGCCTGGGCTGGCAGTGGGATGCACGCTTCGGCGAGCAGGAGCTGGGCTTTTGCGCGCCCTGCTACGTGGCCGACGCCCAGGCGCTGGCCGCGCATGTCGGGCAGGTGCTGGGGCGCAGCGCCACCCTGGTCGCGCCGCCAGGCACGCCGCGCCGCATCCGCCGCGTCGCCTGGTGCACGGGCGGCGCGCAGGGCTTCTTCGAGTCCGCCATCGCCGCCGGCGCCGACGCCTTCATCACCGGCGAGATCTCAGAGCCCCAGGCGCACCTGGCGCGCGAGACCGGCGTGGCCTTCATCGCCGCCGGCCACCACGCCACCGAGCGCTACGGCGCGCCGGCCGTGGCCGCGCACGTGGCGGCCGAGCTGGGCCTTGCGCACCAGTTCATCGACATCGACAACCCCGCCTGATGGTTTGCTATGTTTTATATAGCTAACTCTCGTTGATTCACGCCGGCATGGGCCTGATTTGACCGAAATCGACATGAAAACCGCCTTTTTACCCCTGGCCATCACCCAGGGCGACCCTGCCGGCATCGGCCCGGAGATCGTCGCCAAGGCCTTCCAGGACACTCCGCAGGTGCTGCAGGGCTGCTTTGCGGTGGGCGACGCCGCCACGCTGGCACGGGCTGCGGCGCTGGTGCAGCGGCCCGGGCAGCCGGCCCTGGAGGTGCGGCGCATCCAGGACCTGGCGCAACTGGAGCAACCGGGGCAGCTGGGGCAGGGGGTGCTGCCGGTCTGGCAGCTGCCGGGCCTGCCGCAGTCCGTGCCCGTGGGCGCCGTCAGTGCCGAGGCCGGGCGCGCCGCCGCCGATTGCGTGGTCTGGGCGGCCCGCGCCGCCCTGACGGGCCAGGTGGCGGGCCTGGTCACCGCGCCGCTGCACAAGGAGGCGCTGGCCGCCGCCGGCATTGCCTATCCCGGCCATACCGAGCTGCTGCAGGCCGAGGCCGCGCGCCACGCCGGCGTGCCCGTCGCGCAAATGCCGGTGCGCATGATGCTGGCCAGCGACGAGCTGCGCACAGTGCTGGTCAGCATCCACATGGCGCTGCGCGAGGCGCTGGATGCGGTCACGACCGACAACGTGCTGCAGACGCTGCGCATCACCCATGCGGCGCTCACGCGCAGCCTGGGCCGCGCGCCGCGCATGGGCGTCGCCGGGCTGAACCCGCACGCCGGCGAGGGCGGGCTGTTCGGGCGCGAGGAGATCGAGGCCATCGCGCCGGCCATCGCCGCCGCGCGCACCGAGGGCCTGGACGCCCGCGGCCCCTTCGCGCCCGACACCGTGTTCATGCGCGCGCGCCACACGGCGGCGCACCCGGGCGAGTTCGACGTGGTGCTGGCGATGTACCACGACCAGGGCCTGATCCCGGTGAAGTACCTGGGCGTGGACAAGGGCGTGAACGTGACCCTGGGCCTGCCCCTGGTGCGCACCAGCCCGGACCACGGCACGGCGTTCGACATCGCTGGCCGCGGCGTGGCCGACGCGTCCAGCCTGATCGAGGCCGTGCGCATGGCACGCGCCCTGGCGCGGGCATGAAAAAAGCCCGCACGGTGGCGGGCGTCTTGGATCGGAACGTATCGCCAGCGCCGCATGAAACCGGCGCGACCGGTACCAGGGCAGCCGCGCAAGGGCCGCCCCGCAGCGCCGGCTGCGTCCCCCTTCCCGTAGCGCGCAGCGCGTAGAGAGAAGGGGGAAGGCGCGCAGCGCCTCAGGGGGTTGTTCCTTTCACTTCAGGGGGTGGGTCGCTTCAAACTATCGCGGATCTCGCGCAGCAGCTGGATGTCCTCGGGCGGCGGCGGGGGCGGCTCGGCCGGCTTGTCCGCCGGGTGCGGCAGTTCGCGCTTCAGGCGGTTGACCTGCTTGATCATGAGGAAAATGATGAAGGCCAGGATGAGGAAGTTCAGGCCCACGGTGACGAAGTGCCCATAGGCGAACACCGGCACGCCCGCCTTGCGCACGGCTTCCAGGGTGTGCGGGATGTCGGCCGGGATCTGTGCCAGCGGTATGAACAGGTTGGAAAAATCCAGCTTGCCGAAGACCAGGCCGACCACCGGCATGATCAGGTCGTTGACCACCGAATCGACGATCTTGCCGAAAGCTCCGCCAATGATCACGCCCACCGCCAGGTCGATGACGTTGCCCTTGACGGCAAACTCGCGGAATTCCTGTGCCATTCCCATATGCCCGCCTTTCATGTTGAGGAAGAGTTGCGCAGTATTGCCGAGCCGGCGGCTGCGCGCCGCAGCCAGGGAACTTTTTTGCTCCGCTACAATTTGCCGTTGAACTTTTATAACGATGCATACCGAGGATCCCCATGAGTGATACTCCGATCGACTCCAGCAAGCGGACATGGCTGATAGCGTCCGGCTGCGCTGGCGCGGCGGGTGGCGTGGCAGTCGCCGTCCCGTTCGTGAGCACGTTCCAGCCGTCCGAGAAGGCCAAGGCGGCCGGCGCTGCGGTCGAGGTGGACATCTCCAACCTGAAGCCGGGCGAGAAAATCACCGTGGAGTGGCGCGGCAAGCCCGTGTGGATCATCCGTCGCACGCCCGAGCAGCTGGCCGAGCTGCCCAAGCTGGACCCGCAGCTGGCCGACCCCCAATCCAAGCGCAACCCGGCCGAGTTCACGCCGCCGTATGCGCAAAACGAGCACCGCTCGATCAAGCCGGAAGTCCTGGTGGCCGTGGGCATCTGCCCGCACCTGGGCTGCTCGCCGACCGACAAGTTCACCACCGGCCCGCAGCCCTCGCTGCCCGACGACTGGCACGGCGGCTTCCTGTGCCCCTGCCACGGCTCCACCTTCGACCTGGCCGGCCGGGTGTTCAAGAACAAGCCCTCGCCGGACAACCTGCCGGTGCCCCCGCACATGTACCTGTCGGACACCCGGCTGCTCATCGGCGAAGACAAAAAAGCCTGAGGGAGGCACTGAAAGATGGCTGCTTACCGCGAATTCAAGGAGCTCTCGCCCAACGCCTCGGCGGGTGCGAAGACGATGAACTGGCTGGAAAACCGTTTCCCGACGGCTTTCGACGCCTACCGTGTCCACATGTCGGAGTACTACGCTCCGAAGAATTTCAACTTCTGGTACATCTTCGGCTCGCTGGCGCTTTTGGTGCTGGTGATCCAGATCGTCACCGGCATCTTCCTGGTGATGCACTACAAGCCCGACGCCGCCAAGGCGTTCGAGTCGGTCGAGTACATCATGCGCGACGTGCCCTGGGGCTGGCTGATCCGCTACATGCACTCGACGGGCGCCTCGGCGTTCTTCGTGGTCGTGTACCTGCACATGTTCCGCGGCCTCTTGTACGGCAGCTACCGCAAGCCGCGCGAGCTGGTCTGGATCTTCGGCTGCGCCATCTTCCTGGCGCTGATGGCCGAGGCCTTCATGGGCTACCTGCTGCCCTGGGGCCAGATGTCGTACTGGGGCGCCCAGGTGATCGTGAACCTGTTCTCGGCCATCCCCTTCATCGGCCCTGACCTGGCGCTGCTGATCCGCGGCGACTACGTGGTGGGCGACGCGACGCTGAACCGCTTCTTCAGCTTCCACGTGATCGCCGTGCCGCTGGTGCTGCTGGGCCTGGTGGTGGCGCACCTCTTGGCGCTGCACGACGTGGGCTCCAACAACCCCGACGGCATCGAGATCAAGGGCCCGGGCAAGCCGGTGGACGCCAAGGGCCACCCGCTGGACGGCATCCCCTTCCACCCCTACTACACGGTGCACGACATCTTCGGCGTGGCGGTGTTCCTGTTCATCTTCTCGGCCATCATCTTCTTTGCGCCCGAGTTCGGCGGCTACTTCCTGGAGTACAACAACTTCATCCCGGCCGACCCGCTCAAGACCCCCGCGCACATCGCGCCGGTGTGGTACTTCACGCCCTACTACTCCATGCTGCGCGCCATCACCAGCGAGATGATGTATGCGCTGATCGCCTGCGTGGTGCTGGGCGCCGGCTTCGGCGCGCTGAAGAGCCGCCTGCCGGGCATCCTCAAGGGCGCCGTGGTGGTGGCGGCCGTGGTGGCCATCGCGCTGATGCTGGCCATCGACGCCAAGTTCTGGGGCGTGGTGGTGATGGGCGGGGCCGTCGTGATCCTGTTCTTCCTGCCCTGGCTGGACCACAGCCCGGCGCGCTCCATCCGCTACCGCCCCGACTGGCACAAGTGGATGTACGCCGTGTTCGTGGTGAACTTCGTCATCCTGGCCTACCTGGGCGTGCAGCCGCCGTCGCCTATCGGCGAGCGCGTCTCGCAAGTGGGCACGCTGTTTTACTTCGGCTTCTTCCTGCTCATGCCCTGGTGGAGCCGCCTGGGCACGCCCAAGCCCGTGCCCGAGCGCGTGACCTTTGCCGCCCACTGAGCCCGAGCTGGAGAACACCCCATGAAAAAAATCCTCTTCGCGCTGCTCACCGCGGTGGGCCTGATGGCGGGGGCGCACGCCTCCGGCGGCGGCATGGCCTGGGACAAGGCGCCCGTCAACACCAGCGATACCGCTTCGCTGCAAAACGGCGCCCGGCTGTTCGTCAACTACTGCCTGAACTGCCACTCGGCGGCCTTCATGCGCTTCAACCGCCTGAAGGACATCGGCCTGACCGACGAGCAGATCAAGGACAACCTGCTGTTCACCACCACCAAGGTGGGCGACACCATGAAGTCGGCCATCGACCCGCTGCAGGCCAAGGCCTGGTTCGGCGCCAACCCGCCCGACCTCACGGTGATCGCCCGCTCGCGCGCCGGCTCCGGCGGCACGGGCGCCGACTACCTCTACACCTTCCTGCGCACCTTCTACCGCGACGACACCAAGGCCACCGGCTGGAACAACCTGGCCTTCCCCAGCGTGGGCATGCCGCACGCGCTGTGGCAGCTGCAGGGCGAGCGCCGCCCGGTGTTCGAGGAGCGCACCTCACACGGCGCGACCGAGCACGTGTTCCGCAGCTGGCAGCAGGTCTCGCCGGGCAGCCTGAACCCGCAGCAATACGACCAGGCCGTCGGCGACCTGGTGAACTACCTGCAGTGGATGGGCGAGCCGGCCCAGAACGCACGCGTGCGCATCGGCGTGTGGGTGCTGGCCTTTCTGGCACTGTTCACCTTCATCGCCTGGAGGCTGAACGCCGCCTACTGGAAAGACGTCAAGTAATCTGATCGATCTTTCACACGAGCCCGGTCGCGTGCGCCAGCGCACCGCCGGGCAGGTTGCCGGAGTGGGTGCGCCAAGCCCCCACTCTTTTTGATTTTCAGGAGCCACTCACCATGATGGTGCTTTACTCGGGCACGACCTGCCCCTTTTCCCACCGCTGCCGTTTCGTGCTGTTCGAAAAAGGCATGGATTTTGAAATCCGGGACGTGGACCTGTACAACAAGCCCGAGGACATCAGCGTGATGAACCCCTACGGCCAGGTGCCCATCCTGGTCGAGCGCGACCTCATCCTGTACGAGTCCAACATCATCAACGAGTACATCGACGAGCGCTTCCCGCACCCGCAGCTGATGCCTGGCGACCCGGTGGACCGCGCCCGCGTGCGCCTGTTCCTGCTGAACTTCGAGAAAGAGCTGTTCGTGCACGTGAATGCGCTGGAGTCGCGCGCCACCAAGGGCAACGAGAAGGCGCTGGAGAAGGCACGCGCCCACATCCGCGACCGCCTGACGCAGCTCGCGCCCGTGTTCCTGAAGAACAAGTACATGCTGGGCGAGGGCTTTTCCATGCTGGACGTGGCCATTGCGCCGCTCCTGTGGCGCCTGGACTACTACGGCATCGAGCTGTCCAAGAACGCCGCGCCGCTGCTCAAGTACGCCGAGCGCATCTTCTCGCGTCCTGCCTACATCGAGGCGCTGACGCCGTCCGAGAAGGTCATGCGCAAGTGATGCGCCCAGCCCCAGCCGAGCACCGCCCATGAGCCGCGACGACGCCGATCCGCAGGCGCTGCCCTCCACGCGCCCCTACCTGATCCGTGCCCTGCACGAGTGGTGTACGGACAACGGCTTCACGCCCTACCTGGTGGTGCGCGTCAACGACTCGGTGCGCGTGCCGCGGGAGTACGTGAACAACGGCGAAATCGTGCTCAACGCCAGCTATGACGCCACCGGCTCCATGCAGCTGGGCAACGATTTCATCGAGTTCAAGGCCCGTTTCGGCGGCCGCCCGCACGACATCCTGGTGCCAGTGCAGCGCGTGACCGCCATCTATGCCCGCGAGAATGGCCAGGGCATGGCGTTTCCGCTGGAAGACGAAAGCCCCGCGCCGTCCGCCGGCCCGGTCGCGGCAGGCGGCGTGCGTGGCCCTGTGCCCTTGCAGTCGGTGGATGGCCCGCCCGCCAGTCGCGCGGCACGGCCAGAAGAGGGCGATGACGAACCGCCAACGACACCGGCGCCTGCCGGGGGCAGCCCCCGGCCCTCGCTCAAGCGGGTGAAGTAACGCAGTCCTGGCCGGGGCTGCCGGCCCCGGCCCGGCCGCGTTTGGCGAAGAGCACGCTTTTTGGCGGCTACAATGCCGCCTTCGTTCCAATCGCCGGTTTAGCTCAGTTGGTAGAGCACCCGCCTTGTAAGCGGTAGGTCGTCAGTTCGAATCCGACAACCGGCACCAGTTTTTTGCCTTCGTTCCTTGCGCCAGTCCGCGCGGCCCCTGGTGGCCTCAGCCGTGGATTTTCAGGCGGATGGAATTCACCTCCCACCCCCGACTGCGCAGGTGCGCCTGCAGCGCCGGCAGCAATTGCCGCGTCTTGGCGGCGGCCGCATTGCCGCGCACCAGCAGGCACCAGCAGTCCCCGTCGATCGGCCCGGCCTGCAGTGCGGGACGCAGCAGCGGCGGAATCAGCATTTCCACCGCCTGCAGCCGCGCGCTGGATTCGCGCGTGAGCGCGGCCAGGCGCGCAAGCGTGGGCGATTCCAGGCTGGCCTGCTGGACAGTGATGGCGTGGTGGCGTCGATTCATTGGAAGGCGGTGCGCGGCAAGGCCGGCCATTATCGGCCAGGGCGTCCGCCCGATGCGCCGGGCGCCAGGGGGGCAAATGTAGAATGCCCCGTTTCGCTGCCTGCGCATGCCTGCCGGCCTGGCACGGGTGCCGGGCAGCGAGTCCGGATTCATCTCATCTAGGAATTGCGGTCGCCCTGTCGCCACGCTGGCGCGCAGGGCGGTCCTGCTCGCATGGCCACCAACTTCCTCACCAAGATATTTGGCAGTCGCAACGACCGGCTGCTCAAGCAATACCGCAAGACCGCCGCGCGTATCAACGCCATGGAGGCGGATTACGAAAAGCTCAGCGACGACGCGCTGCGCGGCAAGACGCAGGAGTTCAAGGAGCGCATCGCGCGCGGCGAGACCCTGGACGACCTGCTGCCCGAGGCTTTTGCCGTGGTGCGCGAGGGTTCCAAGCGCATCATGAAGATGCGGCACTTCGACGTGCAGCTGGTCGGGGGCATGGCGCTGCACCACGGCAAGATCGCCGAGATGCGCACTGGCGAGGGCAAGACGCTCACCGCCACGCTGCCGGTGTACTTGAACGCGCTGGCAGGCAAGGGCGTGCATGTGGTCACGGTGAACGACTACCTGGCCAGCCGCGACGCGCAGTGGATGGGCCGCCTGTACAACTTCCTGGGCCTGACGGTGGGCATCAATTTGCCGCAGATGCCGCGCGAGGAAAAGCAGGCCGCCTATGGCAGCGACATCACCTACGGCACGAACAACGAGTACGGCTTCGACTACCTGCGCGACAACATGGTGTATGACGCGCGCGAGCGCGTGCAGCGCAAGCTGAACTACGCCATCGTCGACGAGGTGGACTCCATCCTGATCGACGAGGCGCGCACGCCGCTGATCATCAGCGGCCAGGCCGACGACCACACGGCCATGTATGTCGCCATCGACAAGATCGTGCCGCTGCTCACGCGCCAGGAAGGCGAGGCCGACCCGCGCACCGGCGAGGGCGTGACCAAGCCCGGCGACTTCACGGTGGACGAGAAAACCCACCAGGTCTTCCTGACCGAGCAGGGCCACGAGAACGCCGAGCGCATCCTCGCCAGCGAGGGCCTGATTGCCGCCGGCGCAACGCTGTACGACCCGGCCAACATCGCGCTGATGCACCACCTGTACGCCGCGCTGCGGGCCCGCCACCTGTACCACCGCGACCAGCACTACGTGGTGCAGGGCGGCGAGATCGTCATCGTGGACGAATTCACCGGGCGCCTGATGTCCGGCCGGCGCTGGAGCGAGGGCCTGCACCAGGCGGTGGAGGCCAAGGAAGGCGTGACCATCCAGGCGGAAAACCAGACGCTGGCCTCGATCACCTTCCAGAACTATTTCCGCCTCTACGCCAAGCTGTCCGGCATGACCGGCACGGCCGACACCGAGGCCTATGAGTTCCAGGAAATCTACGGCCTGGAGACCGTGGTCATCCCGCCCAACCGCCCGAGCCGCCGCGACGACCAGCTCGACCGCGTGTACAAGACCACGCGCGAGAAATACGACGCCGCGATCGCCGACATCCGCGAGTGCCACGAGCGCGGCCAGCCGGTGCTGGTGGGCACCAGCTCCATCGAGAACTCCGAAATCATCGCGCAGCTGCTGACGCAGGCCAACCTGCCGCACCAGGTGCTCAACGCCAAGCAGCACGCGCGCGAGGCCGACATCGTGGCCCAGGCCGGCCGGCCCGGGATGATCACCATCGCCACCAACATGGCCGGGCGCGGCACCGACATCGTGCTGGGCGGCAACGTGGAAAAGGCCGTTGGCACGCTGGACGAGGACGAGTCGCTCACGCCCGAGCAGCGCGCCGCCCGCGCCGAGGAACTGCGCGCCGAGTGGAAGCAGGACAACCAGAAGGTGGCTGCCCTGGGCGGCTTGCGCATCATCGCCACCGAGCGCCATGAATCGCGCCGCATCGACAACCAGCTGCGGGGCCGATCGGGCCGCCAGGGCGACCCGGGTTCGTCGCGGTTCTACCTGAGCCTGGACGACTCGCTGATGCGCATCTTCGCCGGCGACCGCGTCAAGGCCATCATGGACCGGCTGAAGATGCCCGACGGCGAGGCCATCGAGGCCGGCATCGTCACCCGCAGCATCGAGTCCGCCCAGCGCAAGGTCGAGGCGCGCAACTTCGACGTGCGCAAGCAGCTGCTGGAATACGACGACGTGGCCAACGACCAGCGCAAGGTCATCTACCAGCAGCGCAACGAGATCCTGGACACGGGCGAGCTGGCCGCGCTCATCGATGTCATGCGCGACGACTGCCTGGCCGACCTGGTGCACCAGTTCGTGCCCGCCGAATCGGTGGAGGAGCAGTGGGACCTGGCCGGGCTGGAGAAGGCCCTGGCCGCCGACTGGCAGATCGAGCTGGCGCTGCAAAAGCTGGTCGAGGGCTCGGAGGCCATCACCGACGAGGACATCCTGGAGCTGGTGCAGAAAGCCGGCCGCGAAGCCTTCCAGGGCAAGGTGGCGCAGGTGGGCCAGGAGAACTTCACGCAGTTCGAGCGCATGGTGCTCCTGCAAAGCTTCGACACCAACTGGCGCGACCACCTGGCGGCGCTGGACTACCTGCGCCAGGGCATCCACCTGCGCGGCTATGCGCAAAAGCAGCCCAAGCAGGAGTACAAGCGCGAGGCCTTCGAGCTGTTCCGCCAGCTGATCGACCAGGTCAAGAACGAGGTCACGCGCGTCATGATGACGGTGCAGGTGCAGTCGCCCAGCCAGCTCGACGAAGCTGCCCAGGAGATGGAGCAGCGCGGCGAGGGCAGCATCGCCAACGTCACCTACAGCGCGCCCGGCGAGGACGGCAATCCCCAGGCGACGGCATCCTCGGATGCGGGCGACCAGGACGGCGCCGGCCAGGCCCTGCCCGGCGTGCGCGTGGGCCGCAACGATCCCTGTCCTTGCGGCAGTGGCAGGAAATACAAGCAGTGCCACGGCAAGTTGAATTGATCGACGCGACAACCCCCTGAGCGCCTGCGGCGCTTCCCCCCTTCTCTGGCGCGCTGCGCGCTGGGAAGGGGGCGGCGCCACTGGACCAGCGAAGCCGGATCCACGGCGCCTGCTGGCGCGGCGCGCGCCGGCTTCAGTCCTTGGTGTTTTGGCTTTGCCTTTTCAAGAAAGACGATCTATGCCCGTGAATCTCTCCGCTCCGAATGCGCAGGACCTGCACCCCATCGCCGGCGTGCGCATCGGCGTGGCCGAGGCTGGCGTGCGCAAGGCTGGCCGCAAGGACCTGACCGTGTTCTTGCTGGACGAAGGCGCCAGCGTCGCCGGCGTGTTCACGCAGAACCGCTTCTGCGCCGCGCCGGTGCAGGTCTGCCGCGAGCTTCTGCAAGGCAGCGGCGGCGCCGGCATCCGCGCCATGGTGGTCAACACGGGCAATGCCAACGCCGGCACGGGTGCCGAAGGGCTGGCGCGCGCACGCGCCACTTGCGCGGCGCTGGCCGGCGAGCTGGGCATCGCGGCCACGCAGGTGCTGCCGTTTTCCACCGGCGTCATCATGGAGCCGCTGCCGGTGGAGCGCATCGCCGCCGGCCTGCCTGCCGCGCTGGCCGACGCGCAACCCAACCACTGGGCGCGCGCGGCCGAGGGCATCATGACCACCGACACGCTGCCCAAAGCCGCCAGCCGGCAGGTGCAGATAGCCGGGCGTACGGTCAGCGTCACCGGCATCAGCAAGGGCGCCGGCATGATCCGGCCGAACATGGCGACCATGCTGGGTTTCCTTGCCACCGATGCCTGCATCGCGCCCGGGCTGATGCAGCCCCTGGTGCGCGAACTGGCCGATGCATCGTTCAACCGCGTCACCATCGACGGCGACACCTCCACCAACGACTCCTTCGTGCTCGTGGCCACGCAGCAGGCCGGCCACGCGCCCATCACGCAGCTGGACAGCGACGAAGGCCGGCAGTTGAAGGCGGCGCTGCTGGCGGTGGCGCAACAGCTGGCCCAGGCCATCGTGCGCGACGGCGAGGGCGCCACCAAGTTCATCACGGTGCGCGTGGAAGGCGGGCGCACCTCCGCAGAGTGCCGCCAGGTGGCCTATGCGATTGCGCACTCGCCGTTGGTCAAGACGGCGTTCTTTGCCAGCGACCCCAACCTGGGCCGCATCCTGGCCGCCGTGGGCTACGCCGGCATCGCCGACCTGGACCAGACGCTGATCGACCTGTACCTGGACGACGTGCACGTGGCAGTCCAGGGCGGCCGCAACCCGCAGTACCGCGAGGAGGACGGCCAGCGCGTCATGCGCCAAAGCGAAATCACGGTGCGCGTGTTGCTGGGCCGGGGGCGCGAACAGGACACGGTCTGGACCTGCGACCTGAGCCACGACTACGTGACCATCAACGCCGATTATCGCTCCTGATTTAATAGCTGAATATCGTTGATTGACAAGGGCGTGAGGCCAAAATGTCTATAAATTTCGAATTTTTGGTCGAACGAGCCGAGCAACTCATGTCCCGCATCGAGGCCGTCCTGCCTGGCCCCCTGGCGGCGCCGGACTGGTCGGCAGCCCAGGCCTGGCGCTACCGCAAGCGCGCCAGCGGCCATGGCAGGCTCGAGCCCGTGCGCCAGGTCGCCGTCATGCGGCTGCAGGACCTGAAGGAGATCGATGCGCAAAAGGAGAAAGTGCAGCGCAACACCGAGCAGTTCGTGCACGGGCGCAGCGCCAACAACCTGCTGCTCACGGGCGCGCGCGGCACGGGCAAGTCCTCGCTGATCCGCGCCTGCCTGCATGCCTACGCCGACGCTGGCCTGCGTCTGATCGAGGTGGACAAGGCCGACCTGACCGATTTGCCCGACATCGTCGAGGTGGTGGCCGGCCGGCCCGAGAAATTCATCATCTATTGCGACGACCTGAGTTTCGAGGAGGGCGAGGGCGGCTACAAGGCACTCAAGTCCATCCTGGACGGATCGGTCGCCGCCGCCACGCCCAACGTGCTGGTGTATGCCACCAGCAACCGGCGCCATCTGCTGCCCGAGCAGATGAAGGACAACCTGAGCTACACCACCAGCGCCGACGGCGAAATTCATCCGGGCGAGGTGGTCGAGGAAAAGATCTCGCTGTCCGAGCGCTTCGGCCTGTGGGTCAGCTTCTACCCGTTCAGCCAGGACGAATACCTGGCCATCGTTGCCCAGTGGCTGGCGGCGCTGGGCGTGCCGCAGGCAAGCATCGAGGCGGCGCGGCCTGAGGCTCTGGTCTGGGCACTGGAGCGGGGCTCGCGCAGCGGCCGCGTGGCCTGGCAATTCGCGCGCGACTACGCAGGGCGGCGGGCAGCGCCGTGACCCCGCAGCCCAGCGGCCAGCGCATCGACGTAGCCGTCGGCATCCTGGTGCGCGCCGACGGCGCCTTCCTGCTGGCCACGCGCCCGCCCGGCAAGGCCTACGCGGGTTATTGGGAATTCCCTGGCGGCAAGCTGGAGGTGGGCGAGAGCGTCCAACAGGCGCTGCGCCGCGAGCTGCTGGAGGAGCTGGGCATAGCCGCCGAGCAGATCGAGCCGTGGCATACCACCCGCCACGACTACCCCCATGCCCTGGTTCAGCTGCACTGGTGCAAAGTGCTCCGCTGGCAAGGCGAACTCGAAATGCGCGAAGGCCAGAGCGCACGCTGGCAGACCTTCCCCCTGGAGGTGGCGCCCATCCTGCCGGGTGCCTATCCCATCCTGGACCTGCTGGCCCTGGAGCAGGCCGGGGCTGGCCGCGCTCCTTGAACCACCGGCGGCCGCGAAAGAGGCCGCGGCCTACAAAGCCCGCTGCCCTGATCGGGTAAGCGCGCAAAAACCCCGGATTTAACGGCGGATTCAGCGTGTGGAATGCTTACACAGGCCTGACTTCCGAGCGATTAAGTCTGGGTTTCACGGCCTTCTTACACCCGTCTGACAAAACGCCCATTTCAAATATGTATTTGTTCAGGGTTTTCTCGCCTTGGGCGCTGATCCAAGTCAAGCTAAATTGAATTTAGCGCTCCTTGTCAGAAAGAGCGCCGGTTTCCGCGAATGGTGGTGCTACTTGGACAGGTGTCAGTTTGGGTCTGATGTCAGCGGGCTTGCCCCATAGTTGCCTCACCTTTTTCCAAACCAGCGGGCTCCGCTTGGCCCGACCGGCAACTATTGGCCGATGAAAAAGGAGACACATGTCAAAGTCCGAATCGGGAATCAATTCCGGCCCCTATATTTCACGCCGCGGCGCATTGCAGGCTGGTGCTGGCCTGGCGCTCACCGGGGTTGGCGGTGTGCGCTGGGCATTTGCGGCGGACAAGCCCGCCATGGGCACCTGGCCGGCGGGTTCGCAGGGCAATACGGTCTATATCGGCGCAGCCGTGCCTTTGACAGGGCCCTATGCCGTCCAGGGCGAGGATGAGCGAAAGGGAATGGAGCTGGCCATCGAGCACATCAATTCCAATCACGAATTGATGAAGAAACTGGCGCCTAAAATAAATAACGGGGTTCTGGGCAAGAAGGTTGGGTTTCTGTCTGCAGACTCTGCCGCAAAGCCCAACCAGGCGCTGCAGGTCGAGCAGACGTTCATCAGCCAGCACAAAATCATTGCAATGATAGGCTCGACCTCATCAGCGGTCGCAGTCGCAATGAACAAGTTCGCACAACGCGAAAAAATACTCTACATGGCGGGTATTTCAGGGTCGAACGACACCACCGGCAAGGACTGCGTGCGCTACGGCTTTCGCCAGGGCGTGTATGGCGAGATGTGCGCCAATGCCATCGGGCCCATCCTGGTGAAGCAATTCGGCAAGAACCGCAAGGCCGCGTTCATGACGCCGGACTACACCTATGGCCACACCACTACCGAGTCGGTGCGTGAATTCCTGGTCAAGCAGGCGGGCTGGACCATGGTCACCAACCAGGTCTCGCCCCTGGGTACGCAGGATTTCAGCCAATACCTGACCAATATCGCCAATGCCGGAGCCGACTTCCTGATCAATGTGAACTGGGGCCGCGATGCCGTGCTGTCCAGCCAGCAGGCCAAGCAGTTCGGGCTGCTGCCGAAGATGACCCTGGTGCTGCCCTACCAGATTCCCTTTTTCGCCCGTGAGGCGGGCGTGGACATCAGCGAGGGGGTGTTTGCGGCCACCGATTTCTGGTGGACCCTGGAAGACAAGTATCCCCTGGCCAAGCAGTTCGTGGAATCGTTCCAGAAGAAGTACGGCTACCGTCCGGAATGGGGCGCGGAAAACGGCTACATGAGCTTTGCCCACTGGGCGCGCATGGTCACCGAGGCCAACAGCTTCTATCCGCCCGACGTGATCAAGCAGTGGGAAAAGGGCGAGCCAGTGCCCCACCTGCTCGGTGAGTTCCGTTACCGGCCGCAGGACCACCAGTACGTGCGCCCCGTCATCATCGTCCGTGGCAAGGCCAAGAAGGACATGAAGAACCCGGAAGATTTCTGGGATGTGGTCGAGGTCGTGCCCGGCGACAAGGTCATACAGGCGCCCGACGCATTCGGCTGCAAGCTCGGCGACTACACCTGAGAAGGTGCGAGCGAACCCAACATGCCCGCCTTGAGCTGCACAAGCCGCCCGCGCGGCGTCGCAAAGCGGGTCGCAAGCCAGCGCTACGCCTGCGCTTTGCGCCTTGAAGGCACAGCTTGTGGCACTCCCTTCGGGCACGCGGGGTTCATTCACATCTTCTGAGCCGCCGTATGGACGCCGCCCGGGGCGCATGGCCCGGGCGGTTGGTGCGCCGCGCGACCGCCCGATTTATGGGCAGGGGCAGGGCGCCCACGAATTCCTTCCCAACCCTTCATGATCGAGGCGGGTCAGCGTGATCAATTGGGCCAACTTCATTTCGCAATGCTTCAACGGGCTGGTGCTGGGCGCGCTTTTGGCGCTCATCTCATCCGGCCTGACGATCATTTATGGCACCCTGGGCGTGCTCAACCTGGCGCATGGGGCCATGTTCATGCTCGGCGGATACGCCGGCTGGATGGCCTATACCTATACCGGCTCGTTCCTCGTCGCGGTCATTGCAGGCTCCCTGTTCGTCATGGTGGTGGGGCTGCTGACGGAACAACTGATCATCCGCCACTTCTATTCCCGCCCGCACGAAGACCAGCTCCTGGTGACATTCGGGCTGGGCATCGTGTTCGTCGAAGCGGTGCGCTTCTTCTTTGGCAGCCTGTCCAAGACCGTGCCGCCGCCGGCCCCGCTGACGGGAATTACGCAACTGGGCTTCATGGTCTACCCGACCTATCGGATAGCCCTGCTCGCCATCATTGCGGTGGCGCTGTTCACCCTCTACTGGGTGTTGTACCGGACCCGCATCGGGATGATCGTGCGCGCCGGCATCGAGGACGCGGTGATGGTCGATTCCCTCGGCATCAACGTCTACCGGATCTTCATGCTGGTCTTTGGCATCGGCGCCATGGCCGCAGGGTTCGCGGGCATCGTCAATGCGCCAGTGGTGTCGGTGGCGCCGGACGTGGGCGATGCCATCCTGGTGCAGACCTTCGTGGTGGTCGTGATTGGCGGTGTCGGCTCGTTTCCTGGCGCCATCCTCGGCGGCCTGATTGCAGGCGAGATCATCAGCCTGACCTCGATGGTCAATCCCGCTTATTCCTACGTCATGCTGTTCGTGGCCATGACGCTGGTGCTGGTGCTGCGCCCACGCGGGCTGCTCGGCAGTGTCGGTCGTGAGTGAACGGAACCTACAAATGACAAGACAACGTCCATTCCTCGTCGAAGCCCTCACCATTGCCGCGCTGGTGGCGGCGCCCTTCGTGCTGCCGCACCTGGGATTCTCGCCAGGCACGATCAACCGCATCCTGATCTGGGGCCTGGTCGGCATCGGCTTTGACCTGCTTTTTGGCTACACCGGGCTGCTGTCGTTCGGGCAATCCGCATTCTTCGGTTCAGGCGGCATGTTCGCGGCCTACCTGCTGACGCAAACATCGTTCACCAATTCCGTGGGTGCGCTCATCCTGGGAACGGTCTTTGCGGGGGCGATTGGCTACGTCATCGGCTTGATTGCCTTGCGGCGCACCGGCATCTACTTCGCCATGATCACGGTGGCGATCGCCGAGGTCTTTTTCTTCGTGGAGTTCAACCCGCTGTCCCAGTACACGGGCGGCGAGAACGGCCTTCCAGGCGTGCCGCCCCCCAGCCTCAGCCTGGGCTTCACGACGCTGCAGTTCCGCAGCGACCTGCAGATGTACGCGTTCTTCGCGTTCTGGTATTTCGTGGGCCTGGTCATTGCGCTGCGCATCGTGCGCTCGCCCTTTGGGCTGGTCATGCGCGCGATCCGGGAAAATCCGCTGCGGGCGCAGGCGCTGGGGCACAACATCCACAGCTACAAGCTGGTCGTGTTCGTCATCGCTGCGATGTATGCCGGCTTCGGCGGCGGCTTGCTGGGAATGATGCAGGGCTTCATGCCGCCGGATGCGTTCATGTTTGCCACCTCCGGCGAGATCGTCATGCAGACCGCCATTGGTGGCGCGGGCACCTTGTTCGGGCCCCTGCTGGGGGCCATCGTCTGGCTGTACCTGAGTGATTTCTTCCAGACCGTGCTCAACCTGGGCGCGACCTGGCGATTGATCCTGGGCATCGTGTTCGTGCTGCTGGTGTGCTTCCTGCGCCGCGGCCTGGCCGGCGCCATTGCGGACGTCTATGGCATGTTGCGCCGCCGGCGCCCGGCCCTGGTCGCGGCGCCCGTCGCTGCGGCCGCCCCCGGCATGCCCGTTGCCAGCCTGGATGGCGGCGCAGATTCGGCGGTATCCGTCAAGGCCACCACCGGCAAGACCGGGCCGATCCTCAAGGCCACCGGCCTGACCAAGCGCTATGGCGGCCTGCTGGCCAACAGCGACATCGATTTTTCGGTCGATCACGGCGAGATCCGCGGCATCATCGGCCCCAACGGGGCGGGCAAGAGCACCTTCTTCAAGATGCTGACCTGCGAGGTCGAACCCACGGCCGGGCGCATCGTCTTCGATGGCAAGGACATCACGGAGATGAATGTCATCGACGCCTGCCAGATGGGGCTGACCAAGAGCTACCAGATCAACCAGCTCTTCGAGCGCCTCACGGTTCGCCAGAACCTCACCATCGCCGCGCTGGGGGAGCTGCGCGGCAAGTTCAAGCTCGACCTGTTTCGCAGCCTGTACAAGGTGCCCAAACTCAATCGGCTCGTGGAGCATACCGCCACGCTGGTGAACCTGACGGCCCGGCTGGATGCCCCGGTATCTGAGCTGGCCTACGGGGAAAAGCGCCGCCTGGAGATCGGCCTGGCGCTTGCAACCTCGCCCAGCCTGCTGCTGCTGGACGAACCCCTGGCCGGCATGAGCCCGCAGGAGCGCGTGGAGACCGTGGCCCTGCTCAAGTCCATAGCGCGCGGGCGCACCCTGGTGATCATCGACCACGACATGGATTCACTGTTCGAGCTGGTGGAAAAAGTTACCGTGCTCCAGGAAGGCCGCCTGTTGGTGGAAGGCACGCCCGACGAGATCAAGTCCAACCCGAAGGTCCAGGAAGCCTACCTCGGTGGCGTTTATGGGGAGATGGCATGAGCCTGCTCGAAGTCAGTGGCCTGAACAGCTATTACGGCGATAGCCACATCCTGTTCGACGTGGGTCTGCACGTAGAACAAAACGAGGTGGTTGCGCTGCTGGGGCGCAACGGCGCCGGAAAATCCACCACCTTCAAGAGCCTGATGGGCGTGGTCAAGCCCCGCAGCGGCAGCGTCCGGCTGGCTGGCGCGGAGCTGGCCGGCAAGAAGGCGCATGTCATTGCACGCCAGGGCATGCAGCTGGTGCATGAAGAACGCCGCGTGTTTGGCAGCCTCACCGTGGAAGAGAACATCATCCTGGCGGGCCTGACGGCCGACAACCGGTGGCCGCTGGCGCGCATCTATGAAATGTTTCCGCGCCTGAAGGATCGTTGCCGCAGCCGCGGCACAGATCTCTCGGGTGGCGAGCAGCAGATGCTGGCCATCGCCCGGGCCCTGGTGCGTGATCCGAAATCGTCCTCCTGGACGAGCCATTCGAGGGGCTGGCGCCGGTGATCGTCAAGGACCTGGTGCGCATCTGCCGCGACCTGGCTCAGGCCGGGCAGACCATCGTGCTCATCGAGCAGAACCTGGCGGCCACGCTGTCATTGGCCAAGCGGGTCTATATCCTGAACAACGGGCATATCGCGCACGAGGGCACGGCCGCAGACCTCAAGGCCCAGCCTGAAATCATTCAGCGCTACCTGGGGGTCTGAAAAGACGGGCGCCCAGCAGTCGTCACGCCCGCCCGGCCCACGAAGATACGATCCGGGCGGCGCCTGGGGGGCCGAACAGGCGGTCGGCGCGCACCCTTGGGGGTGCAGTGCCGGGCACGTTCAGGAGCGAGGGGCTACGGGCCCTGATCGTCCTGCACGCCTGCCTCATCGGACGGATTAGCCTCGCGGACGCGAAACTCCTCGTTCGCCCATGCGCCCAGATCGATATGGCGGCAGCGCTTGCTGCAAAACGGACGGTAGGGGTTCTCGGGGCCGTACAGGCTAGGGCCGCCACAGGTGGGGCAGGCAACCTCCTTCGGCGCGGAGGGCGGGGTAGGCGAGGCGGATGTCATGGCCGGTAAGGTTCAACGAAAAGACTGCATAGCGCGCTCTAGGCGCACAGCGTCAGTTCGAACGATGCGTCTTCGTGGCTGGGCAGCAGCCGTCCGCCTGGCTCCTGGCGCATCAGGCGCACCGAAACGATAAGGCGGTTGCCGCTGATTTCAGGGATCAGCCCAGGGGCCGGGTCGATGCGCAGTCGCAGCAGCTGGAAGGTGCGCCCCTGTGGCAGGTTCTGCTGAAACTGTCCGCGTTCGGCCGCGACCTTCTGGGGCACGCCTGCATCGCGCAGCAGGCGCAGCAACAACAGTACCGCCTCGGCCAGGGGCGCCAGCGTCGCTGCCCAGCGCTCCAGATCCTGTTGGCGCTGGCCTGGCGGCAGCTGCTGCCAGGCATAGTAGGCGGGGAGGTCGAAACCGCAGGTCCCGCCGGGGATGCCGACACGGCTGCGGATGCTCATCAGCCATTCGTTGTCGGTCAGGCCCTGGCCGGCCTTGCCGTTTTGTGCATTCAAATGGGCAAAGCGCTCGTCGAGCTGGGCGATCACGCCCTCGAGGGCGCCCTCGGAAATGGAAGGGTTGCCCCGGAAGCCTTCGAACTGGTGCTTGTGCCGCTCCAGGTCCTTGAGCACGTCCGCCTTGAGGTCGGCGCGCGCCGCCACGTCCATCACTTCGAATATGGTCACCAGGGCGTAGTGGTGGTCCAGGGGGTGGCTGCGCCCTATGAGTTCGCCAAGGCGGCGAAACAGCTGCTCCAGGCGCAGATAGGTTCTCAGGCGTTCGTTGAAAGGGTATTCGTAGAGGATCACGCTGCGGGGTTCCTGCGGCGGGCGCATGGCATCTGGACTGGCTTTTGCATCATAGCCCGAAGCCAGACGCGAGCTGGTGCGCCAGCGCCCGCAATCGGGCCAGTGTCAGGTCGTCGTTGAAGACCACCCAGTCGGCGCACGCCAGGCGCGTGCCGCGGCTGCTTTGCGTCGCAATGATGGCGCGGATGGCGGCTTCATCCAGCCCGCTGCGTGCCCGCACGCGCTCGATCTGCGTGTGCTCATGGCAATCGACCACCACCACCGCATCCAGCTGGCCCGGCCAGCGGCGGGATTCGGTCAGCAGCGGAATGTCCAGGGCCAGGACGCGATGGCCGGCATCGGCGGCGGCGCTTTCGGTGCGTGCGATGGCCTGGCCCACGTGGGGATGGATGATGGCTTCCAGCCGGGCGCGGGCGCCCGCGTCGGAAAAGGCCAGGGCGCGCATGCGGGCCCGGTCCAGCGCGCCGGCGGCATCAATGAATTCGTCGCCAAAACGCTGCCGTATCGGCCCAATGGCCGGGCCGCCCGCCTCGGTCACGCTGCGCGCAATCTGGTCGGCATCCACCAGCGCCGCGCCGCACTCCTGCAGCATGCCTGCAAAGGTGCTTTTGCCGCTGCCGATGCCGCCCGTGATGCCCAGGCGCGTGAAGTGCCGCATGTTCAGGCCAGCCCGAAAATGGCCAATACCGCCTGCATGATGGCCTGCGGTCCCCACAGCAGGGCGGCGAAGCCGCCTGCGGCCAGAAACGGGCCGAAGGGAACGTACTGGCCCTCGCGCAGGCTGCGCGAGAGCTTCATGAGGATGCCTACCAAGGCGCCTGCAACCGATGCCAGGAGGATGATGGGCACCAGCGCCTGCCAGCCGAACCAGGCGCCCAGGGCGGCAAACAGCTTGAAGTCGCCGTAGCCCATCCCTTCCTTGCCCGTGGCCAGCCTGAAGGCCCAGTAGACGGCCCACAGCGAAAGGTAGCCGCCCGTGGCGCCAAGGACGGCCTCAGGCGGCGCAACGGCGGTCAGCCCGGCGACCGAAGCCAGCAATCCGCCCCACAGCAGCGGCAGCGTGATGTCGTCCGGCAGCAAGGTCGTGTCCCAGTCGATGGCCGTCAAGGCCACCAGGGAGGCGCAAAAAGCGCACCAGGCGGCGGCGGTGGCGGTCCAGCCCCAGCGGTAGGCGCAGGCGAAGAACAGGGCGCCGGTGATCAGTTCGACCAGGGGATAGCGCAGCCCGATGGACGCGCTGCAGGCCGAGCAGCGCCCGCGCAATACCAGCCAGCTCAGCACGGGAACGTTCTCATACCAGCGCACGCCGTGGCCGCACGAGGGGCAGCGCGAATGCGGGGTCCAGAGGTTGAAGGGCTGCTGGTCGGGCGCCGCGCCCTGCGCCGCGCTGCCGGGCAGCAGCCCGGCATCCTGCGCATACTGCGTGCACTCGGCCTTCCACTGCCGCTCCATCATCATGGGCAGCCGGTGTATCACGACGTTCAGGAAGCTGCCGACGAGCAGCCCCAGGATGCCGGCCAGCGCGGCATCGGCCCACAGCGAACCAAGCATCAGACCACCTGGCCCAGCTTGAAGATCGGCAGGTACATGGAGACGACGATGCCGCCGATGAGCGTGCCCAGAAAGACGATGATGATGGGCTCCATCAGGCTGGACAGGCCGGCAACCATCTCATCGACTTCCGCTTCGTAGAAGTCGGCTGCCTTGCCCAGCATGTGGTCCAGGGCGCCAGACTCCTCGCCGATGGCAGTCATCTGCAGCACCATCGAGGGAAAGACGTTGGTGTTGCCCATGGCAGCCGTCAGGCTGGTGCCGGTGGACACCTCCTGCTGGATCTTGGCAGTCGCCGAGGCATACACATAGTTGCCGCTGGCGCCTCCGACCGAATCCAGGGCTTCGACCAGTGGAACGCCCGCGGCAAACATGGTGGACAGCGTGCGCGTCCAGCGCGCCACGGCGGACTTGTCCAGCAGCGCACCGAACACCGGCAGCTTGAGCAGTGCGCGGTCCATGGCCTGCTGCATGCGCTCGCTGCGCTTCCAGGCCTGCATGAAGAAATAGAAGCCCCCGCCGAGCGCACCGAATATCAGCCACCAATAGGCCACGAAGAACTCGCTGATGGCCATCACGAACAGCGTGGGCGCGGGAAGGTCGGCGCCGAAGGAGGTGAACACCTCCTTGAAGGCTGGGATCACGAAAATCATGATGATGGTGACCACCACGAAGGCCACCACCACCACCGAGATCGGGTACATCAGCGCCGAGCGGATCTTGGACTTGATGGCCTCGGTCTTTTCCATGTACAGCGCCAGCCGGTCCAGCAAGGCCTCCAGGATGCCGGCGGCCTCGCCCGCTTCGACCAGGTTGCAGTACAGGGCTGTCGAAGTACATGGGGTACTTGCGAAATGCAGCGTTCAACGAGGTGCCGGTTTCCACGTCGGCACGGATGTCGTTGAGCAGCTTGGTGACGCTGGGGTTGCTGTTGCCGCGTCCGACGATGTCGAATGACTGCAACAGCGGCACCCCCGCCTTCATCATGGTTGCCATCTGGCGGGTGAACAGGGCGATGTCCTTGGGCTTGATTCTCTTGCCCGAGCGCATGCGCCGCTTCTTGATCTTGGTGGGCAGGACCCCCTGGCGCCGCAGCGTGGCCTTGACCTGGTTCTCGCCGGCGGCACGCACTTCTCCGCGAACGGTTTTTCCGCTGCGGTCCTTGCCCTCCCACTCGTAGACGATGTCCTTGATATTTCTGGATGCGGCCGTGGCCATCTCGTCATTCCCTCGTCATTGATGAATGGCCCCGTCACTCATTGGTGACGGCCAACACTTCTTCCAGCGAAGTCACGCCCTGCCTGGCCTTGTGCAGCGCGGCATCGCGCAGCGAGCGCACGCCCTCGCGGCGCGCCTGCTGCGCAATGTCCAGCGCGCTGCCGTCGCGCAGGATGATCTGCTGCATGTCTTCGGTGATGGGCATGACTTGGTAGATGCCGACCCGGCCCTTGTAGCCGTTGTTGCAAGCCGAGCAGCCCACGGCCCGGTAGGTCACCCATGAGCCGTCGATTTCCTCGTCCTTGTAGCCCGCGTCCAGCAGGGCTTCGTGGGGAATATCCGCTGGCTCCTTGCAGTTGGGGCACAGGCGGCGGGCCAGGCGCTGGGCCGTAATCAGGATCACGCTGGAGGCGATGTTGAACGGTGCAATGCCCATGTTCCGCATGCGCGTGAGCGTGGTGGGCGCGTCGTTGGTGTGCAGTGTCGACAGCACCAGGTGGCCGGTCTGCGCGGCCTTGATGGCAATGTCTGCGGTTTCCAGATCCCGGATTTCGCCGACCATGATGATGTCCGGATCCTGGCGCAGGAAGGCCTTGAGGGCCGCGGCGAACGTCAGGCCGGCCTTTTCGTTGACGTTGACCTGGTTCACCCCGGGCAGGTTGATTTCCGGAGGGTCTTCCGCCGTGGCGATGTTTACTCCCGGCTTGTTCAGGAGGTTCAGGCAGGTGTAGAGCGAGACGGTCTTGCCCGAGCCGGTGGGCCCGGTGACCAATCATCCCGTAGGGGCGGCCGATCGCGGTCAGCAGGCGCTGCTTTTCCTCGGGCTCGTAGCCCAGTGCGTCGATGCCCATGCTGGCGCTGCTGGGGTCCAGGATACGGATCACGATCTTCTCGCCGAACAGAGTAGGAAGCGTGCTGACCCGGAAGTCGATGACGCGGTCAGGCCCGACCTTGAGCTTCATGCGCCCGTCCTGGGGGACGCGTTTCGGAGATGTCCAGGCGCGAGATGACCTTGATGCGCGAGGAAGTTTTTCCTTGATGGCAGTGGGCGGCGTAGTGATCTCCCGCAGCTCGCCGTCGATGCGAAAGCGCACCCGGTAGTAATGTTCGTAAGGCTCGAAGTGCAGATCCGAGGCGCGCATGTTCAACGCATCCAGCAGCATCTTGTGCAGAAACTTCACGATCGGGGCATCTTCGACCTCGGCGCCGGCCTGCTCCTTGTCGTCTTCGCTTCCTCCGTCTGGATGTCGTTGAACTCGAAGTCGTCGGTGCCGCCGATGCCCTCGAGCTCGTCGGCGCTCTTGGTGAGCGCATCGATCACCTTGGGCAGCTTGTCGTGCTCGGCGACCACCCAGTCGACGCCCATTTGGGTAGTGAACTTGATTTTCTCGGCGGCTTCCTGGTTGGTCGGGTTGCGGTGGCCACGATCAGGCGGTTGCCGCGCTTGTGCAGCGCCACGACCCCGTAGGCCTTGACAGCTTGTTGTCCAGCAGGTCGCGGGTGAGCCGCAGCGGGTCGATGGCGTCGATGTCCAGCAGCGGTGCGCCGAACACGCCCGAGAGCGTGTGCGCCAGGTCGGCAGCGGTGAGCGAGCCGCTGGCAATCAACGTGGCGATGAAGCTGGTGCGGGTGGCCTGCGCTTTGCGATACAGGTCTTCCGCAGTCTGCTGGCTCAGCTTGTCCACAGGACATCAAGGCGCGTGCCAGCCCAGGGAGTGCGGCGGGTTGTGTCTGTTTTTGGGTGCTGTTGGCGGACATGTAACCAGCTAGGACGCGTGCAAGCGATTGGTCATCCTAACATCGCCTGCGCCGGCGCCACCATGCACCGCTGCCCCTGCCAGCGGCGCTGGAGCAACAGCCTGGATCCGGCGGCGGCGCATGAAGATGCAAACGCCAGAAACGATGAAGCCCCGGCGGGGCCGGGGCTTCATCTGAAGCGAATATCGGCCCTTGTGTCTTGGTCGGGGTGAGAGGATTCGAACCTCCGGCCTCTACGTCCCGAACGTAGCGCTCTACCAGGCTAAGCTACACCCGAAAGCGGCTTGCAGGAAGCCACCTAAATCCGGCGCTCCAGAAGCTGAGCCGCCAATTGTAGCAAAGCTTTGGTGAAGGAATTGCCTGGCAGGCGGCGCGCGGCATCGATGGCCAGCTGGGCTTGGCCGGCAGCGGCGCGCCGGGTGGCGTCCAAAGTGCGCCGGTTTCGCGGATGATGGCCAGTACTCCGGCCAGGTTGTCGGTGGAGCCGGTTTCGATCACTTCGCGCAGCAGCTGTTGTTGTGCGGGGGTGCCGCGCTGCAGGGCCACGATGAGGGGCAGGGTGACCTTGCCCTCCCGCAGGTCATCCCCCAGGT
>JAUCDD010000012.1:0-69062 GCA_034675505.1 Melaminivora sp.
GGCGGGGTTGAGGCGCAAGGCGCCTCCCTGCCCGCCTGGGAGCGCCACGCACTCCGCCCGCGCGCCCGCGCGGCGCGGTGCGTGTTGCGATCACAGGCGCAAAAATCCAACGCGAACACGTAAAAGTACATAACACGCTTCAATGGCTCTCAAGTCCACCATCTTCAAGGCGCAGCTGCAGATCGCCGACATCGACCACGGCTACTACGCCGACCATGGCCTGACCCTGGCGGCGCCACCCCCAGCGAGACCGATGAGCGCATGATGGTGCGCCTGGCCGCGCTGGCGCTGCAGGCGCACGAACTGCAGGATACCTGCGGCGGCGACGGCCAGCTGGCCTTCGGCGCCGGCCTGTCGGACCCGGAAGACCCGGACGTCTCGCTGACCGATTTCACCGGCAGGAAGCGCCTGTGGATCGAAGTCGGCCAGCCCGAGGACAAGCCGCTGACCAAACGGCCTGCTCCAGGTCGGGATGCGGTGGTGGTCTATGCCTTCCACCACGCGGCCGAAGTCTGGTGGAAGGGCATCGCCAGCAAGCTCTCGCGCCTGGAGCGGCTGCAGGTCTGGCGCACCCCGGCCGGCGCCGCCCAGGAGCTGGCGCAGCTGGCCGAGCGCAGCATGCAGCTGCAGGCCACGGTGCAGGACGGCGCCCTCACGCTCAGCAGCACGCAGGGCAGCGTGGTGGTGGAACCGCTGCGCTGGAAGTGATTTTGGGTAAAAAGCGCTTCTTGCCGGCGCCAATCAACGATAGTTTGCTATAAATAATGCAGCGCTAAGGCAGGCGCGGCATCAAGGCCCCGCAGTTCCAGCACTGCTCGAAGCCGCCCTCCACGCGCTCGCCGCAGCCCGGGCAGAACCACTGGCGCTGGGGCAGGCGCTCCAGCTCGTGCAGCAGCGCCCGGGCGCGCCCGGCATGCTCGGGGTGGTGTAGCCAGACTTCCGGCAGGCACTCGCCCGGCGGTAGGTGCCCGGCCGCCGCGCCCAGGTGCTGGCGCTGCACGCTGGCGGGCATGCCGGCCTCGCACAGCAGGTCGCGCCAGAGCGTGGCGATGGCGATGTTGGGGGCCTGGGTCAAGCGCTGCATGGTTGCCGGCCACCATAGCCGGGCCGCGCCGGGCAGGCAAGCCGTCAGCGCTGCGGGCCCTCGGCCGCGCGCTCGGCATAGCGCGTGAAGCGCAGCGCCGTGCCGCGCTGGGTGATGCGCTGCCAGACCGCGCGCTTGTGCACGGGGCTCATGGCCAGCCAGTCCTGCACCTCCTGGAAGCTGCGCCCGCAGCCCTTGCACCACCCGTCGCCCTGGCTGGTCGAGCAAATGGCGATGCAGGGCGTGTCCGGCGTGCTGTCGTACCAGGCCAGCCAGGCGGCCATGGCGGCGGCGGGCATGTCCGCCTCGGGCAACTGGCGCTGCCCGCCGTGCACCAGGCGCGCGTACACCGCGGCCAGCGCCGCGACCTCGGGCGCCAGGCGCACCCCGTCGGGCGAGGGCCTGCGCGCGCGCCAGAAGTTGATCGCGGCCTCAAGGTCGGCGATATGGAGGGCGTGGCTGGCGGCGGGCTCGGGTGGCACGCCGGCGATCATAGGCGCGGCGCAGCCGCGGCCCACTTGTGTTCCAATAGCCGACTTCAAAGGGGAGTAGCTCCCCGCCGGCAGCCAGCGCCCCGCGCACCAGGCCACCCCGGCGGATGGCAGGTCGTCAAGACGAAGCCCACCGGCTTCCGGCCTGCCAGGCATGGTGATCCACGGATCGCCTGCGCTGGGCAAGACCTTTGAGCGCCTGGGCAGCCTTGTGCTGCCGTGGCCGGCTCAAAGTGTCCGCTCCTGCCTTGCAGGCAAGGCGCCTGCCGTCCACGTGCCCAGGCATTGCAACAACCGTGCAACTGGAGGCACTCGCCCATGGACCTGGACTTTCTCACCCATACGCCGTTCTGGATCGCCCTCGGCCAGATCATCATCATCGACATCCTGCTGGGTGGCGACAACGCGGTGGTCATCGCGCTGGCCTGCCGCAAGCTGCCGCCGGCGCAGCGCACCAAGGGCATCATCTGGGGCACCATAGGCGCCATCGTGCTGCGCGTGGTGCTGATCGTGTTCGCCATGCAGCTGCTGAACCTGCCGGCGCTGAAGGTCATCGGTGCGCTGCTGCTGGTGTGGATCGGCGTCAAGCTGATCGCCCCGGAAGAGGAAGAGGAGCACGGCAACATCCAGGGCAGCGACAAGCTGCTGGCCGCCATCAGGACCGTCATCGTCGCCGACCTGGTGATGAGCGTGGACAACGTGATCGCCATCGCCGGCGCCGCCCAGGGGTCGGGCGAGCACCAGACGCTGCTGGTGGTGCTGGGGCTGCTGATCTCGGTGCCCATCATCGTCTGGGGCTCGCAGCTGGTCATCCGGCTGATGGAGCGCTTCCCCTCCGTCATCGTCGCCGGCGGCATGCTGCTGGGCTGGATCGCCGGCGGCATGCTGGCCACCGACCCGCTGTTCGTGAACCACAGCGAGTGGCTGTGGGCGCCCAAGTGGGGCACGTCGGACGGCCAGGGCCACGCCGAGCTGCCCACCGCGGTGTACTGGGCCGCGCACCTGGCAGGCGCGCTGCTCGTGCTGGCGCTGGGCAAGTGGGTGGCCGCGCGCCGCGCCCGCGCCGGCGCTGCGGGCTGAGCCGGGCAGCGGCCGGCGGCGCCATCGCCGGCCGGCCGCTGCTATGCTGGCCGGCATGCGAATGCTCATCAAATGGATACTGAGCGCCGTGGCGCTCCTGTGCGTGGCCTACCTGTACAGCGGCGTGCAGGTGCACAGCTTCGGCGCCGCCATGGGTGCGGCCTTCGTGATCGGGCTGCTGAACGTGGTGCTGCGGCCCATCCTAGTCATCCTGACGCTGCCGGTGACCGTGCTGACGCTGGGCCTGTTCCTGTTCGTCATCAACGCGCTCATGTTCTGGGCCGCCTCCGGCTTGCTGGGCGACGGCTTCCAGGTGCGCGGCTTTGGCGCCGCGCTGTTGGGCTCGCTGCTGTACTCGGTGCTGGGGCTGGTGATCGAGTCAGCGCTCGGCGGCCTGTTCGCGAAGAAGTGATTCCACGGCGCGCAGCCGCGTGTCGATGATCGAAGCCTCGACGTAGTCGGCGGCGGCGCCGCTCTTGCGGGCCAGGTCCTGGCCCGCCTTGAAGCGGTCCACGGCGGCCGCCAGGTCCTGGCGCGCCACCTGGCCCTCGGCCTCGGCGCGGATGGCGCGCAGGCCCTGGCCCTGTCCGCGCCAGACCTGCGCCAGCAGCTGCCATGCCGCCGCGTCGCGCGGGTGCGTGGCCAGCCAGGTCTGCAGCGGCCCGGCCATGGCGGCGGCGCCGCCGCCATCCAGCAGGGCCTGGGTACGCAGCAGCAGTTCGGGCCGGGCGCCGGCGCCGGCCGTGCCGAGCTGCGCCAGCGCCGCCGCCGGCTTGCCGGCGGCCAGTTCCAGCTCCGCGCCCAGCAGCCGGGCCTGGCGCGCGCCGGCCGCGTTGCCCTGCACGGCCTGCTGCAGGCCGGCCAGCGCCTGGCGCGCCGCGGGCCAGTCGGACAGCTGCACGGCGCTCAGCGCGGCCGCATACCAGGCAGAGGCGCGCTCGCGCTGGCCGCGCGCGGCAAAGCCGGCGTCCTGCGGCTCGGCCAGCCACTGGCGCCAGATGTCCACGCCCGGGCGCATCAGCACGCGCGCGCGTGCGGCCATCAGCGCGTGCTCCAGCGGGGCCGGGCCCACGCGCGGCGCATCGTGGGCGACGCGGCTTTGCATGTCGGCGATGCGCTGCGTGGTCAGGGGGTGGCTTCTCAGGTAGGGCCAGCTGCCGTTGTCATTGATGCGGTTGGCCTGCTGCAGCTTGTCGAACATGGCCACGAAGCCCTGCGGCGCGAAGCCGGCCGGCTGCATCAGGCCGTAGCCGACGCGGTCGGCCTCGCGCTCCATGTCGCGCGAGAAGTTGAGCTGGTTTTGCACCGCCAGCGCCTGGCCGCCGACCATCAGGGCCTGCGCGGCATTGGGGCTCTTGGCGGCGGCCAGCGCGCCCAGGATCAGCGCGCCGACCATCAGCGGCGTCTGGCGCCCCTGCTGGGCGATCAGGCGCGAGATGTGGCGCTGCGTGACGTGGCTGAGCTCGTGCGCCAGCACCGAGGCCAGCTCGTCCGGCGTGGCCACCACGCCAATCAGCCCCAGGTGCAGGCCGAAATAGCCGCCGGGCAGCGCGAAGGCGTTCACCGAGCGGTCGCGCCCGAGCAATATCTCCCAGGCAAAGCGCTCGTCGATGTCGGGCGCCACCTCGCCGCGTGCGCGTGCCGCCGCCAGCAGCGGCTGGAAGATGCCCTGCACGTACTCGCCCAGCACCGCGTCGTCGATGTAGTCCGGGTCCCGGTAGAGCTCGCGGATGATGCGGTCGCCCAGCTTGCGCTCGGCCGCAGCGGTCAGATCCAGGCCATCGCCCAGCGTGGGCAGGCTGGGCTGGGCGTGCGCGGGCGCGTTCACGCCCGGGCCGGCCGCGAGGGTGGCCGATATTGCTATCAATAATGCAGCTAAAGGCCGGCGTCCCGCGCCGGCAAGAGGCTGTTTTGGCTTGAAAAGATGGTGCACCTGGCTCCTTTGGCGGCCCCGCCGCCCGGGGGTGGTCGTCGCCGTATGATGCCCCGGCCGGGCCAAGGTTTCAGCGCCGCGCCCGGCCCTGCGCTTCCGCCTGCCTCCAGCCCTTGCCCCATGACCCAGCCTTGCGCCCCCTCTTCGAGCCCGCTCACCCACTTCGACGCCCAGGGCCAGGCCCACATGGTGGACGTGGGCGGCAAGCCCGCCACCCGGCGCACGGCGGTGGCCTGCGGCCGCATCGCCATGCAGGCCTCGACCCTGGCGCTGATCGAGTCGGGGACGGCGAAGAAGGGCGACGTGCTGGGCGTGGCGCGCATCGCCGCCATCATGGCGGCCAAGAAGACCAGCGAGCTGATCCCGCTGTGCCACCCGCTGGCCCTGACGCGGGTGGCGGTTGAGTTCGAGCTGCTGCCCGAGGCCCCGGCGGTGCAGTGCACGGCCACGGTGCAGACCGTCGGCCCCACCGGCGTCGAAATGGAGGCCCTGACGGCCGTGCAGGTGGCCCTGCTGACCATCTACGACATGTGCAAGGCGGCCGACAAGGGCATGGTGATGGAAGGCGTGCGCGTGCTGGAAAAGCACGGCGGCAAGTCGGGCAGCTTCGTGGCCCGCCCGGATGGGCCGGCTGCGGCCTGAACAGGCGGCGCCGGGGCGGAAGGCGAGCGGTAGATGCCCGCCATGCCTTGCAGCGCAGGCCGGGACACGAAGGGATGCGGTATGAAAAAGCAGGGATCTGGCCTGCCCGGGAGGGACTCGAACCCCCGACCTATTGCTTAGAAGGCAATTGCTCTATCCGGTTGAGCTACGGGCAGTGATGGCGCTGGCGCTGGGCGCTGCCATGGGCAGGGCGGCCATCATACTGTCCTGGCTGGCCCGCGCCGGCCGGCTGCGGCGGCGCGCCCTGGGGGCCGGCGGCGCGGGCCTGCTGCTGGCGTGCGCGGCGGGCGCCTGCGGCGCGGCCGAGGCCGCGGCCCACGCGCTGCCGCCGGCGGTGGCGGCAGCGCTGGCGCGCGCCCAGGTACCGCCCGAGGCGCTGGCCGCCGTGGTGGCCGAGGTGGACGCCCGGCGGCCCGCCCGCCTGGCCCTGCAGCCCGACCTGGCGGTGAACCCGGCCTCGGTCATGAAGCTGGTGACCAGCTACGCGGCGCTGGACATCCTGGGGCCGGCCTTCACCTGGACGACCCCGGTCTACCTGGACGCGCAGCCGCAGGGCGGCAGCCTGCGCGGCAACGTCTACATCCAGGGCCGGGGCGACCCCAAGCTGGTCGTGGAGCGGCTGTGGCTACTCATGCGCCGCCTGCGCGCCCAGGGCGTGAGCGTGATCGTTGGCGACATCGTGCTCGACCGCAGCGCCTTCGCCGCCGAGCCGCACGACGCCGCGCAGTTCGACGGCGAGCCCTGGCGCCCCTACAACGCAGCGCCGGATGCGCTGCTGGTGAACTACAAGGCGCTCACGCTGGCCTTCGTGCCCGACCTGGCCGCCGGCGTTGCCCGCGTGAGCCACGAGCCGCCGCTGGCGCAGTTCGAGCTGCCGGCCAGCGTGCCGCTGGCGCCTGCCGGCAGCGCCTGCGGCGACTGGCGCGCTGGCCTGCGCGCCCAGCTGGCCGATGCGGCGCGGCTGGCGCTGCAGGGCAGCTACCCGGCCAGCTGCGGCGAGCGCCAGTGGTCGGTGGCGCCGGCCGACCCGCAGGGGTTTGCCGCCCGCGCCATCGAGGGCATGTGGCGCGAGCTGGGCGGCAAGCTCACCGGGCAGGTGCGGGACGGGCGGGTGCCGCCCGGGCTGGCGCCGGCCTTCAGCCTGGACTCGCCGCCGCTGGCCGAGGTGGTGCGCGACATCAACAAGTACAGCAACAACGTGATGACCCAGCAGCTGTTCCTGACCCTGGCGCTGCAGGACGGCGGCCCGGCCAGCATGCAGGGCGCGCGCGCGCTCGTCGCGCGCTGGTGGCGCGAGCGCCTGGGCCTGCAGGCCGCGCTGGTGGTGGACAACGGCGCCGGCCTCAGCCGCGACGCGCGCCTCACCGCCGCGGCGCTGGCGCGCATGCTCCAGCACGCCTGGGCGTCGCCGGTGATGCCCGAGCTGATGGCCTCGCTGCCGATTGCCGGGGTCGATGGCACGCTGCGCCGGCGCGCCAGCCAGGCTGCGGGCGCCGCGCATCTCAAGACCGGCTCGCTGCGCGACGTGGCCGCCGTGGCCGGCTACGTGCTGGGGGCCAGCGGCCGCCGCCATGTGCTGGTGGCGGTCATCAACCATCCCAACGCTGCGGCCGCGCGGCCGGCCCTGGACGCGCTGGTGGACTGGGCCCGCGCCGACCAGCCCGCGCGTTGAGCGGCAGCGGCCGCGCCGGGCTTTGCAGGAGCGGCAGATCGGTTCATAGTCGGCACCGGCCCGCCGGCCGGGTGGCCCCGGCCAATTTTTCGCTCGCTGGCCGCGGGCGCGGCCGTTACGGTGTTAAAAACGAACGTTCGTACTATTTCAATTCCAAGGAGTCTTCGATGAAACTGCGCATGCATTGGGCGGCCCTGGCCGCGACGGCTGCCGTGCTCACGGCCTGTGGCGGCGGCGGCGCCGACACCACGCCGGTGGCCCCGGTCACCTCGGTCAAGGTCTTTGGCGACAGCCTGGCCGACAGCGGCACCTTCGGCATGAAGTTCACCGTGCAGGGCACGGCCCCCACGGGCGCAGGCTCCACTCCCATCTGGCCCGAGCGCGTGGCCGCCAGCTACGGCCAGACCCTGTGCCCGCGCTACGACCTGACCAGCGGCGCCCTCAACGTGCGCCCCGGCTGCACCAACTACGCCGTGGGCGGCGGCGCCATCAACTACGCCAAGGCGCCCAATGCGCCGCAGTCCATCGTGCGCCAGCTCAGCGACTCCGCCGCCGTGGGCTACGGGCCGGGCGACCTGCTGCTGATCGATGGCGGCGGCAACGATGCCAGCGACCTGATCAGCGCCTACCTGGCCATGTCCAAGGACGGCGGCGCCACCTACCGGGCGCTGCTGTCCAGCGTGCTGGATGCGGCCACCGTGCAGCAGCTGCTGGCCGGCGGCGCCACCGGCGCGGCGCAGGCGGGCGGTGCCGACATGCAGGCGCTGGCGGTGCGCTTCGCCGCTGCCATCAAGACCCAGGCGCTGGACAAGGGCGCGCCGCGCGTGGCCGTGCTGAACATGCCCGGCGTCACGCTGACGCCCAAGTTCCGCATGGTTCTGGCCTCGATCGCGCAGGCCGGCGGCCAGCCGGCCGCAGCCCAGGCCGAGGCCCTGTTCGACGGCTGGGTGCGCGCCTTCAACGCCAAGCTGGCCGAGCAGTTCGCCGGCGAAAAGCGCGTGGCGGTGGTTGATTTCTACGGCTCGTTCAAGGACCAGTCGGACAACCCCGCGCAGTATTCCTACACCAACGTGACCCGGCCCGTGTGCCCGGCCACCGGCGTGGATGCCAGCGGCCTGCCCACCTACAGCTTCCCCAGCTGCACCGCGGTGGCGCTGTCGGCCATGACGCCGCCGGCCGGCGCCACCGGCGGGGCCGACTGGTGGAAGAGCTACGCCTTCTCCGACTCGTTCCACCCCACCCCCTACGCGCACCAGCTCATGGGGCAGCTGGTGTCGCGTTCGCTGTCCCAGGCCGGCTGGCTTTGAGGCGCGGCGGCATTTCCGAATCCACCTTAGAGCGAGAGACCTTCCATGAAACAGCAACTTCTGCGGGCCGGCTGCGCGCTGGCCGTGCTGGCCGCCTGCGGCGCCGCCCAGGCGCAATCGGCGGGCAGCTGGAGCGTGCGCGTGGGCGCCACGCACATCGCGCCGCAAACGCGCAGCGACGACCTGACCGCGCCCAGCTTCCCCCGGCACCAAGGTGGACGTGGGGTCGGCCTCGGCGCTGACCGGCGGCGTCACCTACATGCTGACCGACAACTGGGCGCTGGACCTGCCGCTGGGCCTGCCGTTCAAGCACACCTTCTACGGTGACGGCGCAATCGCCGGCGTGGGCAAGCTGGGCGAGACCAAGGTGGTGCCGGCGACGCTGTTCGCGCAGTACCGCTTCGGCGAGGCCAACGCCGCCTTCCGCCCCTACGTGGGCCTGGGCGTGACCTACAGCAAGTTCTTCAAGAACCGCAGCACGGCGGCGCTGACGGCGGTCACCGGCGGCACGCCCGCCAACCCGACCACGGCCAGCATCGACAACAAGTTCGGCCTGACCCCGCAGGTGGGCTTCGTGTGGAACTTCAACGACCGCATGTTCCTGGACGTGGCCTACTACAAGAGCCTGCTGAAGACCACCTCGCACCTGTCCAGCGGCCAGAGCATCGGCATGCGCCTCAATCCCGACGTGGTCGCGGTGGGCATAGGCTGGCGCTTCTGAGCCCGGGGCCTGCGGGCCCGCCCGATAAAAAAACCGGCTGCCCCTTGCGGGGGCAGCCGGTTTTTCGTTGGTTGCCGCCGCGCACTGCCGTGCGCGCCGCGCGCTCACCAGCGCGTGCGCACGCGGTCGTAGGTGAAGTTGCCCAGCTGGCGCTGGGCGTTGGGGGTCAGGTAGATCGGGTCGGCGAAGACGTAGCGATCGGTATTGGCGCCGGGCAGCAAGGTGGCGCTGGTGCACAGCGCGGAGTTGACCTGGCCGCTGCCGATCCCGATGCCTGGCCCCGGATCGATGGAGGTGCACACCGGCGTGGTGCTGTCGTTGAAGCCGTAGGCGCCGGGCGAGCCCTGGAACACGTTCACGTAGTACGCCTGGTCGATGTACAGCACGTTCTTGCCCAGGTCCTCGATGTTCACCAGCAGGCCCTGGTTGAAGGCGGTGCTGGCGCGGCCCAGCAGGTCCTGGCGGCCGATGGCGGCGGCCCAGGGCGAGCGGCTCAGGTCGTAGGTGCCGGTGAGCACCACGTGGCTGGCGCCGGCGCCCACCAGGCGGCGCACCTGGGCAGCCAGGTCGGCGCCCGCCTTGCGTGCGCCGGTCAGGTACTGCGCCTCGCTTTGCGCGCCGTTCAGCACGGCGGCCATGCCGGCGATGACATCGGACACGCCTGCGTCCACGACCACCAGGTCGGAGTCGGTGAAGCGCTGGCCGGCCAGGAACTGGTCGATCTGCTGCGTCACCGTGGGCGTCGTGGCGTTGCCGGCAGCGTCGGGGCTGATGCTGACGCGCGCGTTGCCCTGCGCATAGCTCAGGCCGCCGGCCGAGGAGGGCGCGAGCGTGAGCCCGTAGCGCGAGGCCAGCTGCAGCGTCCAGTTGTTCACGCTGGCGTCGTTGATGGTGTAGCGCGAGCCCTTTTGCCCCAGGTCAGCAGAGCCGTCGCCGAAGGCCACCATGCGGTTGGGCGCCAGCGCCGATTCGGTGGAGCTGGAGCCGCAGGCCGCCAGCAGCGCCGTGGAGGCGCAGGCCGCAGCCAGTAACGTTCGGCGCAACCAGAGTGCTGCCATGGAAATCTCCCAAGAAAAGTGACTGTGAGTGTAAGGGAAGCGCTGCCAGGGGCTGCGGGCCGCGGCGCCCCTGCCGGTGCGCAAGCAGGCGCTCAGGCGGCGGCAGCGGCGCGCGCCAGCCGGTCGCGCACGCCTTCCCACTCGGGGGTCTCGGGCGGCGCTTCGACCCAGATCAGCTGCACGCCGGCCGCGTCGAAGTCGCGCAGCGCGGCGAACAGCTCGCGCGCCGCGCCTGCCGCGTCGGCGGGCATGGCGCGCAGCAGCACGCGGCGCGAGGCGCTGCGCAGCCCGGTGCGGGCGTACACCGCCAGCCGCGCGGCGTCCGCGCCCAGCACGTCCAGGCCGGCCTGCAGCTGGCGCGCATCCATCAGGCGCACGCGCGCTGCCGGGGCGTAGTGGGCCAGCAGCGTGCCCGAAGCGCGCGGGGTGCCGGCGTCCAGCTCGTCTTTCGATAGCGGGCGCAGGCCGCAGGCGCGCTCGATGTCGGCGCGCGAGACGGCGCCCGGGCGCAGCAGCACCGGCACGCCGCGCGTGCAGTCCACGATCGTGGACTCGATGCCCACGTCGCAGTCGCCGCCGTCCAGCACCAGCAGCGCGTCGCCGAACTCGGCTGCCACGTGTGCCGCGCTGGTCGGGCTGACGCGGCCGAAGCGGTTGGCGCTGGGCGCGGCCAGGCCGTGGATGGGCGGCGCCAGGCGTGCGCATTCGGCCAGCACGGCCTGCGCCACCGGATGCGCCGGGCAGCGCAGGCCTACGCTGGCCTGCCCGCCGGCAGCGGCGGCGGCACGCCCGGCAAGGCGCGGCACGATGACGGTGAGCGGGCCGGGCCAGAAGGCGTCCATGAGCTGCTGGGCGAACAGCGGGATCTCGCGCGCGTAGCGCACTGCGTCCCGGCTGCCCGCCAGGTGCACGATCAGCGGGTGGTTGGCCGGGCGGCCCTTGGCGGCAAAGATGCGCGCCACGGCGGCGTCGTCCTCGGCGTCTGCGGCCAGGCCGTAGACGGTCTCGGTGGGCAGGCCCAGCAGCCCGCCGCGCGCCAGTTGCTGCGCCGCCGCCTGCACTGCCTCGGGCCGGGTGCCGTCCAGGATCACGCTGCGCCCTCCATCACCAGGGCGCTATGCCCAGCAGCCGGGCCGCCTGCAGCGCAGTGGCGCGCACCGCCCCGGGCGTGGCGCCGGTGATGTTCAGGTGGCCCATCTTGCGGCCGGGCTTGGGCTCGGCCTTGCCGTACAGGTGCAGGTGGCAGCCGGGCAGGCCGAGCACCTGGTGCCAGGGCGGCTCGGCGGCCTGCCCGCCGCCGGCGAACCAGAGCTCGCCCAGCAGGTTCAGCATGGTGGCCGGGCTGTGCTGGCGCGGCGCAGTCAGGGGCAGGCCGGCCATGCAGCGCACCTGCAGCTCGAACTGCGAGACGTCGGCGCCGTCCTGGCTCCAGTGGCCGCTGTTGTGCGGGCGCGGCGCCATCTCGTTGACCACCAGGCGGCCGTCGGCCAGCACGAAGAATTCGACGCACAGCACGCCGACGTACTCCAGGCCGTGCGCTATGGATTTGGCAGCATCAAGCGCCCTGCTTGCAACGGCTGGCGCCACATTTCCCTCGAAAACCTCGGTGACGGCCAGGATTCCGCCGCGGTGCAGGTTGCGCTGCACGGGCAGGTGTACCAGGGCGCCGTCCGCGCCGCGCGCGACGATCACCGAGCACTCCTGCGCCAGCGCCAGCTGCTGCTCCAGCACGCAGGGCACGCCGCCCAGCTGGTGCCAGGCCTGGGCCAGCGCCTCGGGCGTGTCCACGCGCGCCTGGCCCTTGCCGTCGTAGCCCAGGCGGGCCGTCTTGAGGATGCCGGGCAGCAGCGCGGCGTCCACGCCGGCCAGCGCCGCCGCCGAATCGACCAGGGCGTGCGGCGCCACGGGCACGCCGCAGCGCACGAAATGCGCCTTCTCGGCGGCGCGGTCCTGCGCGATGGCGACGGCGGCGGCAGCGGGCGACACCGGCAGGCTGCGCGCCAGCTCCGCCAGCGCCGGCGCCGGCACGTTCTCGAACTCGGTGGTCACCGCTGCGCAGGCCTGGGCCAGCGCGGCCAGGCCCTGCGGGTCGTCGTAGCTGGTGCGGATGTGCTGGTGGCTGACCCGGCCGGCCGGGCTGTCGGCGCCCGGCTCCAGCACCGCCGTGGCGTAGCCCATGGCCTGCGCCGCGTGCACGAACATGCGCCCGAGCTGGCCGCCGCCGAGCACGCCCAGCGTCGCGCCAGGCAGGATGGGGGCGTGGCTCATGCGCTGCCCACCGGCGGCAGCCGCATGGCGCGCGCGGCCTCGGTCTGCTCGGCGCGGAAGGCGGCCAGGCGCTCGCGCAAGGCGGCGTCCTCGCCCGCCAGCAGCGCCACGGCGAACAGGGCCGCGTTGGCCGCCCCTGCGGCGCCGATGGCGAACGTCGCCACCGGCACGCCCTTGGGCATCTGCACGATGGAGTGCAGCGAATCGACGCCCTGCAGGTGCCGGCTGGCCACCGGCACGCCCAGCACCGGCACGAGGGTCTTGGCGGCGATCATGCCCGGCAGGTGCGCCGCGCCGCCGGCGCCGGCGATGATGGCCTTGAGGCCGCGCGCCTGGGCGGCCTCGGCGTAGGCGAACATGTCGTCGGGCATGCGGTGCGCCGAGACCACGCGGGCCTCGTGCCGGATGCCGAACTGCTCAAGGATGGCCACTGCGTGCTGCATGGTCTCCCAGTCGCTGGAAGAGCCCATGACCACGCCGATCTGGATGGGGTGCATGTGAATGCTGCGCGCGGGCGGCGCAGGCCTGGATGAAACCGCAGGATTTTAGGCGGCGGCCTGCTTTGCCAGACAATCGGCGCCACACATTCCCGATTTCACCCGCGCGCACCGCGCGCCCAGCCGCAGGGCCACGAACATGATGGACGTCACCGTAGAGAATTTTGAAGCCGAGGTCATCGCCGCGTCGATGCAGCTGCCGGTGCTGGTGGATTTCTGGGCCCCGTGGTGCGGCCCCTGCAAGACGCTGGGGCCGCTGCTGGAGAAGCTGGAGCTGGAATACGACGGCCGCTTCAAGCTGGTCAAGATCGATTCCGACCAGGAGCAGCAGCTGGCGGCGATGTTCGGCATCCGCAGCATCCCGACCTGCATCCTGCTGATGAACGGCCAGCCCGTCGATGGCTTCATGGGGGCGCAGCCCGAGAGCCAGCTGCGCGCCTTCCTGGACAAGCACCTGCCCAGCCTGGAGGAGCTCGCCGGCCAGGAGCAGGAAGAAGCCGCGCAACAAGCGCTGGCCGAGGGCGACACCGAGGGCGCGCTGGAGCGGCTGCAGCACGCCGTGGCCACCGACCCGGCCAACGACGAGGCGCGTTTCGACTACGTGCGCCTGCTGCTGCAGCTGGGGCGCGAGGACGATGCCAAGGTGGCGTTCGCGCCGGTCATCGCCAAGGCCGAGGGTTCGCGCCGGCTGGGCGCGCTCAAGGTCTGGCTTGATGCTCTTGATTTTGTAGCTAGAGCGTACCAGGGGGCGCCGGCATTGGCCGCATTTGACGAAAAAATCGCTGCCAACCGGCGTGATTTCGATGCCCGCTTTGGCCGCGCCCGCTGGCTGATCGCGCAGCAGCGCTGGACGGACGCGATGGACGAGCTGCTGGAGATCCTGATGCGTGACAAGGCCTGGGGCGAGGGCGCCGCGCGCAAGGCCTACGTGGCGGTGCTGGAGATCATCGAGCCGCCCAAGCCCAAGGTGGCCGACGGCCAGATCCCGCCCGAGGACCCGCTGGTGGCCAGCTACCGCAGGCGCCTGTCCAGCGTGGTGCTGAGCTGAGCTGAGCGCGGCGCGCGGGCCGGCCTTCAGGCCGTGAGCCGCTGCAGCGCCTCGCGGTACTTGGCGGCCGTCCTGTCCACCACCTCCTGGGGCAGGCGCGGCGCAGGAGCGGTCTTGTCCCAGGGCTTGCCGTTGACCTGCGCCTGCTCCAGCCAGTCGCGAACGAACTGCTTGTCGTAGCTGGGCGGGTTCGCGCCGGCGGCCAGGGCCGCCTCGTAGCCTTCCACCGGCCAGTAGCGCGAGCTGTCCGGGGTCAGCACCTCGTCCATCAGCACCAGCCGGCCGGCCGCATCCAGGCCGAACTCGAACTTGGTGTCGGCGATGATCATGCCCTTTTGCAGCGCGATCGCCGCCGCCTGCTCGTACAGCTGGATGGAAATGTCGCGGATGCGGCTGGCCAGGTCCAGGCCGATCATCTCCACCGTGCGCTCGAAGGTGATGTTCTCGTCGTGCTCGCCCATCGCCGCCTTCGCGGCCGGCGTGTAGATGCTGTGCGGCAGCCGGGCGGCATTGGTCAGGCCCTCCGGCAGGGGCACGCCGCAGACCGAGCGCGACTGCTGGTATTCCTTCCAGCCGCTGCCCGCCAGGTAGCCGCGCACCACGGCCTCCACGGGGATGGGCTGCAGGCGCTGCACCAGCATCGAGCGGCCCCGCACCTGCGCCGCCTCCGCCGGGGCGACGACGCTCTGGGCGCCTGGCCGGTCAGGTGGTTGGGCACGACGTGGCCCAGGCGGTCGAACCAGAACAGGGCCATCTGCGTGAGCAGCTCGCCCTTGCCGGGGATGGGCTCGCCCATGATGACGTCGAACGCGGAGAGCCGGTCGCTGGCCACCATCAGGATGCGGTCATCGCCCACGGCGTAGTTGTCGCGCACCTTGCCGCGCGCCAGCAGCGGCAGCGACGTCAGGGCCGAGGTGTGCAGGGCGGCGGGGCGGGGCAGGGTCATGGGGCAGTCTGGCAAGAAGGAAGGGGCGGGCGCGCGCGCAGCGGCAAGGGGAGGGCGCGGCGGGCGATTCTAGTGGCAGCGCCGGGCCGGGCCCGGGCCGGCGCCTGCCCGGGCAAGCCAACGATTGTGCAGGCTTTTCACGGCGCTGGCACCTCGGCGAAATTGCCCGCGCGGGCGCCCGGGGATGCATTGCCTTTGCCAGGGGGCGCGCGCATAGTGGCACCAGGCTTTCGAAGCATGCAAGTTCGTCAGCCGCGTAGCCGCGGGGCGCGGGCGCGGCCTTTTCCCAGCAAGTCCCAGGAGGCTCATTCATGAACTTGACGATCAGCGGTCATCACCTGGAAGTGACCCCGGCGCTACGCAGCTACGTGAAGACAAAACTGGAGCGCATCATGCGCCACTTCGATCAGGTGGTCGATGTCAAGGTGTTGTTGACGGTGGAGAAGCAAAAGGAGAAGGACCGACGCCAGCGAGCCGAATGCACGCTGCGCGTCAAGGGCAATGATCTGTTCGTCGAAAGCATGCACGCCGACCTGTACGCGGCCATCGACGAGCTGATGGACAAGCTGGACCGCATGGTGGTGCGGCACAAAGACCGCGTGCAGGACCACCAGGCCGCCGTGCGGCGCACCACGCTGCAGCAGGCAGCAGGCGCGGCAGCCTGAACAAGCCCCTGGTTCGGCGCCGCCTGCCCGGGCGCCACGCCAGGCGACCGCCCCGTCGGGGCGGTTTTTTGTTGCCCCTGGATACACTCCAAGGGTTTTCGCCAGGGGGATGCATAATCCCTGCCCACTGACCATGAACCGACTTGCTTCCATATTGCCTGCTGCGCACGTGCTCGTGAGCGTCGATGCCACCAGCAAAAAACGTGCGTTCGAAGAGGCAGGGCTGCTGTTTGAAAGCCAGCACGGTCTGTCCCGCGCATTGATCACCGACAGCCTGTTCGCGCGCGAGCGCCTGGGCTCGACCGGCCTGGGCCATGGCGTGGCCATTCCGCACGGGCGCATCAAGGGCCTGAAGTCGCCCATGGCGGCGGTGTTCCAGCTGGCCCAGCCCATAGGCTTCGACGCCCCCGACGAGCAGCCCGTGGCGCTGCTGATCTTCCTGCTGGTGCCGGAGGCGGCGACGCAAAAGCACCTGGAGATCCTCTCCGAGATCGCCGAGCTGCTGAGCGACGGCGCGCTGCGCGAGCGCATGAAGTCCTGCCAGGACGCCGCTGCCCTGCACCACATGATCGCCAGCTGGCAGTCGGCCCAGGCGCCGCAGCCGCCCCTGGAAGCGTGATGCGCAGCGCGCGCGCCGCAGCGCCGTGAAGCCCAACGTCGTCAGCGCCGACGTCCTGTTCGAGGAATTCCGCGGCCTGCTCAAGTGGCAGTGGATCGCCGGGCTGAGCGCATCGGAGCGGCACTTCACGGAAGTCGCGGTGCGCGCCGCGCGCTCGGGCGCCGACCTGGTCGGCTACCTGAACTACATCCACCCCTACCGCGCGCAGATCCTGGGCGAGCGCGAGATCAGCTACCTGTGCAACGCCACCCACGAGGATTGCCAGCGGCGCGTCGCGCGCATCGTCACGCTGGAGCCGCCGGTGCTGGTGCTGGCGGACGGCCAGGAGGCGCCCGAGGAGCTGCTGTCGATGTGCGAGCGGGCGCAGATCCCGCTGTTTGCCACGCATGAGTCGGCAGCGTTCGTGATCGACGTGCTGCGCACCTACCTGTCCAAGCACTTTGCCGACCGCACCACCATGCACGGCGTGTTCATGGACATCCTGGGCCTGGGCGTCTTGATCACCGGCGAATCCGGCCTGGGCAAGAGCGAGCTCGGCCTGGAGCTGATTTCGCGCGGCAATGGCCTGGTGGCCGACGACGCGGTCGACCTGTACCGCATCAACCAGACCACCATCGAGGGCAAGTGCCCCGAGCTGCTGCAAAACCTGCTGGAAGTGCGCGGCATTGGCCTGCTGGACATCCGCGCCATCTTCGGCGAGTCGGCCGTGCGCCGGCGCATGCGCCTGAAGCTCATCGTGTACCTGGTGCGCAAGGAAACCCTGGAGCGCGACTATGAGCGCCTGCCCTCGCAGCCGCTCACCCAGGACGTGCTGGGCGTGCCGGTGCTCAAGGTGATCATCCAGGTGGTGGCCGGGCGCAACATGGCCGTGCTGGTCGAGGCGGCGGTGCGCAACACCATCTTGCAGCTGCGCGGCATCGACACCTACCAGGAATTCCTGCAGCGCCACCGCCGCGCCATGGACAGCGGCAGCGTGTAGCCAGGCCCGGCCGCAGCCTCGGGCCGTGGCAGGGCAAGCGCTAGACCAGCTGCAGGTCGCGCGCCGCAGCCCCCGGGAACACGCGCTGCAGCTGGCCGGGGTTGAGGCCATACATGCGCGCAAACAGGCCACCCAGCACGGCGCGGTATTCGTTGAGCACCGGATAGTCCCGGTTCTGGAACAGCGTTTGCGCGCTGACCGCCACCTGCTCGCCCACCACGCGCCCGCCGGCGCTGGCCGACAGGCCCCCGCCCAGCAACCAATAGACCGTGCCGTGGCCGTGGTCGGTGCCGCGGTTGCCGTTCTCGCGGAAGGTGCGCCCGAACTCGCTCAGCACCACCACCACCGTATGGCGCCAGGGCTCGGCGCCGAGCTCCTGCGCGAAGCCCGCCAGGCCCTCGCCCAACTCGGCAAGGCGGGTGGCCAGCACGCCGCGCGCGCCGCCCTGCCCGACGTGCGTGTCCCAGCCGCCGACGTCGACAAAACCCAGGTCGAAGCGCTCGCGCATCAAGGCCGCCATTCGCCGCGCCACCAGCGCGAAGCCCTTGCTGCTGGCCGCGTCGCGCCCGGCGCGGTCGGCCATCTCCTGGCGCGCGCTGTACTGCACGGCGTCCTGCACGGCAAAGCCCTCGCGCACCGCTGCAGCCAGCGGCGTGTCCTGGTACATGGCGCTGATCGCCTGGTTGCGCGCCTGGTCGGCAGCGCTCTTGCCGATCGAGCCCAGGGCCATGTTGGCCACCTGCAGCGGGCCGCGCAACACCAGCGGCACCTGGTTGGTGAAGGCCATGGGGGCGACGCCCGGGCGGCCCGGCGCCAGCACCTGCGCCAGCCGGTTCAAAAAGCCTGACTGGTCGCTGCGCCGCGCGTCCTGCGCCTGTCCCAGTTCGATCGCGTCCTGGGTCTCGAAGTGGCTGCGGGAGAGGTCGGCGATGCCGGCGAAAGGCACGAAGCAGGCCTGGCCGGCGCGCACCAGGGGCTCGATGCTGCCGGCCAGCGCCGGGTGCAGGCCCCAGCCGGCATCCAGCGCCAGGGCGCCGTCGGCCTGGCCGGGGCGGGCGATGGCGATGCTCGGGCGCGACTCATAGTAGAAATCGCTGGCCGTGGGCACCAGGAGACTGTTGCAGTCGTAAGCGCCGCGCAGGAATACCACCAGCAGGCGCGGCGTCGCCGCCTGCGGCGCGGCGGCGTGCAGCCGGCTCAGGTGGGTGGCAAAGGGGAGGCTGGAAGCCAGGGTCAGCAGATGGCGGCGGCGCATGGAGGTGTCCTCAGCGGTACATCATTTCGGGAGCGCAGAGGAACAGGATGTTCCATTCGGCCGCGCTGGGCGCGCGCGCCAGCGCGGCGCGGCTTGCGGGGCTCCAGCCCGCCAGGCGCTGCTGCGCCAGGGGCGACTGCGCCAGTGGGGCATGGGGCGGCTGCGGCAGCGGCTGCTGCGCGCTGGAGCGCAGCAGCACGGCGCTGCGCGTGCCGATCTGGCGCGCGACCTCGAAGCGCGCAGCCAGCTGGCCCGGGCCGTCCCAGTCGGGGCGCTGGGCGGGGTAGCCATTGGGCGTCTCGTGCGCATACAGGCCCTGGCCGAGCTGGGCGAGCCAGCCCGCCACGGGCGCCGCGTCGGCCGCCATGCGCCCGTCCAGCGCCAGCCGGGTGGCTGCAAATACGTAGTGCACCGGATCGCGGAACTTGGCGCCGAAGTGCGCCGCTTCGGGCGCAGCCAGCAGCGCTGCCAGCGTGGCCGCGATGTCGCCATGGCTGCGCTCGAAGGCCTGCGCCGTGCGCTGCACCAGCGCCGGCGGCGGCTCGTCGGCGATGAAGAACACCGCCAGCTTGCGCGCGATGAAGCGCGCGGTGGCCGGAGCGGCGGCGATGCGGTCCAGGGCTTCATCGACCTCGGCCATGCCGCGTGCGTGCAGGGGCTGGCCCAGCAGCGTCTTGGGGCCGTAGTCGTGGCGCGCGGGGTTGAACTCGAAGAAGCCCTGGCGCACGTAGTCGGCACGCAGCTGCGGTGCCAGGCGCGGCGGGGCGCTCGCGGGCGGGCCGAGGTTGACGCCCACGCCGGTCAGCACGCGCGCCAGCTCCTGCACGTCGGCCTGCGTGTAGCCGCCCTCCACGCCCATGGTGTGCAGCTCCAGCAGCTCGCGCGCATAGTTCTCATTGATGCGGCCGGCGGCATTGCTGGCGTTGTCCAGGTAGCGCAGCATGGCCGGATGGCGCAGCGTGGCGCCCAGCAGCTGGCGGAAATTGCCCAGGGCATGGGGCCGTATGGCCTGGTCGGTGTAGTCGCCGACCCAGGCGCGCAAGTCGGCCTTGCGCACGCTGACGCTGAAATGGTTCAGCCAGAACCAGGTCATCTGTTCGCGCAGCTGCGCCGGCGCGTGCAGTGCGCGCAGCACCAGGCTCTGCTGCGCATCAGCGGCCAGCTGGTTCAGGGCGCGCTGGTACTCCTGGCGGCGCTGCACCTGCTCGGCATCGCTGCCCGCCTGCCGGGCGGCCTGGCGCAGCGCCTCCAGCCCGGCGACCGTGTCGGCCATGGAGCTGCGGCTGGACGGGAGGGCGGCGAGTTGCTGGGCCAGCGGCGCGGGCAGCGCCGCGTCGGGCTGCAGCTGCCGCGCCAGCCAGGCCTTCAGGCCCAGGCGCTCCAGCCCGGCGTCGCCGGCCTCATCCGCGCCCCAGGTGACGCGGTCCAGCCATTGCTGGCGCTGTAATGCCGACAGGGGTGCATCGGGCAGGGCCTGCAGCGCCGCCACTGCCAGCGCGCCCGGCCCGGGCTCCGGATGCCGGGGCAGCGGCGCGCAGGCCGCCGCCAGCAGCAGCAGGGCAGCAGCCATGCCCGGGCGGGCGATCACGGAGAAGATGGGCATGGCTCGCTTTCGTGTGGGCGGGCAGTGCCAGCGCCATCCGGCGTGGAACCTGCCTCCTACCTTGGAGCGCGCCGCTCAGGCCGGAGTTTGTTGACCTGGGCAAAGTTGTCGTTGCAAGACGTAAGTTTCGGCGCAAGGCGTTGCAGGAGCAGGCCCGGCCTTCGCAGGTCAGGTGCCTGCGGCACGGCGTGCGCATTGCGCGCACTGGCCATACAACGCCATCGCGTGGTCGTGCACCACCCAGCCCTTTTCGCGGGCGATGAGTGTCTGGCGCTTTTCGATCTCGGGGTCGTAGAACTCCTCGACCCGCCCGCACGCGGTGCAGATGAAGTGGTCGTGGTGCTGGCCCTCATTGAGCTCGTACACCGCCTTGCCACCTTCGAAATTGCTGCGGATCAGGATGCCGGCCTGCTCGAACTGCGTGAGCACGCGATAGACGGTGGCCAGGCCGATGTCCGAGCGCTCGTCCAGCAGCACGCGGAACACGTCCTCGGCCGTCATGTGCCGTTGCGCGCCGCTTTGGAAGATTTCGAGGATTTTCAGGCGCGGCAGCGTGGCCTTCAGGCCGGTGCTTTTGAGTTCCTCGATGTTCTTCATGTCAAGCCCTTTGGTGTGCCAGTCGGGTGCCGGATGGCTGCGCGCAAGGCCCGGAAAATCCTGCCGCTACAATCTTGCGGATCATAGTCCGGATGTCTTTTTCCATGTCTCTTGCCGTCCATTGGCTCGCCCGCTGCGGCGCCCTGGCCCTGCTCGGTGCCGGGCTGGCCGGCTGCGCAGACCCGGCCCATCGCGTGGCGAACGCGCTCACCCCCTACCGGATCGACGTGGTGCAGGGCAATTTCATCTCCAGCGAGCAGGTGGCAGCGCTGCAGCCCGGCATGGGGCGCCAGCAGGTGCGCGACATCCTGGGCACGCCGCTCATGGCCAGCGTCTTTCACGCCGACCGCTGGGAATACGTCTTCACGCTCCAGCGCCCGGGGCTGCCCGTGCAGTCGCGCCGCCTGACGGTGTTCTTCAAGAACAACGTGCTGGAGCGCACCGAGGGCGACGAGATGCCCAGCGAGGCCGACTTCGTCGCCTCCCTGGCGTCCAAGGTCAGCAAGCCGCAGGTGCCGCAGCTTGAAGCCACCGAGGCGCAGCTCGAACGGGTCCAGACCCGCCCCGGGCCCGCCGCGCCGCTGGACGCCCAGCCGCCCGCGCCACCGCCGCCGGCCACGCATTACCCGCCGCTGGAAGCGCCGCGCCGCTGAGCGAGCCGCGGGCGCGGCCCGCGTCGCGCATTCCCGCCTGTCCTGCCCCTTCCTTGTCCGCCGCCGATATGCACGTTGCAGCCGCCGCCCCTTCCTCCGTTCCTCGCCGCGTGGCCGTGGCTGGTGCCAGCGGCCGCATGGGGCGCATGCTGATCGAGGCCATCGCCGCCAGCGCCGACCTGGTGCTGGCCGGTGCGCTGGACCTGCCCGGCAGTGCCGCGCTCGGGCAGGACGCCATGGCGTTCCTGGGGCGCACCAGCGGCGTCGCCATCCACGCCGACGTGCGCGCCGTGCTGGCCGGCGCGGACGTGCTGATCGACTTCACGCGCCCCGAGGGCACGCTGGCGCATGCAGCCGTGTGCGCCGACCTGGGCGTGCAGATGGTCATCGGCACCACGGGCCTGTCGGATGCGCAGAAGGCGCAGCTGCAGGCGCTGTCGCAGCAGGTGGCGATGGTGCTCGCGCCCAACATGAGCGTGGGCGTCAACGTGACGCTCAAGCTGCTGCAGCTGGCCGCCCGCTCGCTCGGGCCGGACTACGACATCGAGATCATCGAGGCCCACCACCGCCACAAGGTCGACGCGCCCTCGGGCACGGCGCTGCAGATGGGCGAGGTCATCGCCGCAGCGCAGGGCACGCCGCTGGCCGGGCGCGCCGTCTACGAGCGCTATGGCCACACCGGCGAGCGCGCCCCCGGCAGCATCGGCTTTGCCACCGTGCGCGGCGGCGACATCGTGGGCGACCACACGGTGCTGTTCGCCGGCACCGGCGAGCGCGTGGAAATCGCGCACAAGTCCAGCAGCCGCGCCGGCTACGCCCAGGGCAGCCTGCGCGCGGCGCGCTTCCTGGCCGGGCGGCCGCACGGCATGTTCGACATGTTCGACGTGCTGGGCCTGCACGGCTGAGGCACGGGCCGCTCCATGGACGGCCTGCAGTGGTTGCGCCAGGGTGATGCGGTCACGCAGGGCACGGCGGCGCTGCTGCTGGCCATGTCGGTGGCCAGCTGGGTGGTCATTGGCTGGAAGCTGTACCTGACGCGGCGCGCGCGCGCCGACGTGCCGCGCGCGGCCGCCGCCTTCTGGCAGGCCCCGGCGCTGGCGGATGCGCCGGCGCGCGTAGCGCCCTTCGACCCCGCCGCGCTGCTGCTGCCGCTGGTGCAGGCGGCCGTGCAGGCGCGCGCGCCCGCGGCCGGCGCCGCCCTGGCCGCGCAGGGCGGGCTGGAGCAGCGCGCCACCCGCGCCCTGCGCGGCGCGCTGCACGGCGCGCTGGCGCGGCTGCAGTGGGGGCAGGTCTTGCTGGCCACCGTCGGCTCGACGGCGCCCTTCGTCGGCCTGCTGGGCACCGTCTGGGGCATACACCACGCGCTGGCAGCCCTGGCGGGCAGCCAGCAGATCTCCATCGAGCGCCTGGCCGGGCCGGTGGGCGAGGCGCTGGTCATGACCGCCGCCGGCCTGGCGGTGGCCATTCCCGCCGTGCTGGCCTACAACTGGTTTGGCCGCTCGATCGCCGCCGTCGAGGCCGAGCTCGAAGGCTTTGCCCGCGACCTGCGCGCGCTGCTGCTGGAAGGCGCCAGCGCCGCGGGCGAGTGACGCCATGGCATTCGGCCGCCTGGAACGCCCGCGCAGCAGCAGCCTGCCCATGAGCGAGATCAACGTGACGCCCCTGGTGGACGTGATGCTGGTGCTGGTGGTGATCTTCATCCTGTCGGCGCCGCTTTTGGCGGCCAGCATCCGGCTGCAGCTGCCGCGCGCCGAGGGCGCCCAGCCCATGGCGGCGGGCACGCAGACGCTGGCGCTGGCGCTGGACGCCGGCGGCCAGGTCTGGGTGCAGGGCGAGCCGGTGGCCGATGCGGCGCTGGCCGGGCGGCTGCGCGAGCTGGCGGCGCGCCAGCCGGACGCCGAAATTGCCTTGCGCGCCGATGCCGGCGTCCCCTACGGCCGGGTGGTGCAGATCATGGGCGCAGCGCACGCCGCCGGGCTCACGCGCATCGGCTTCGTGGCCGAGCCGGCCGGCGCCCAGGCGGGCGGATCGAAGAATTAGCGGCGGCATTTCGGCCCCGTGGGCTGGTTTTCATGCGTTTGCACGCTGATGCCCAGGCGCTGCGCCGGCCTGTTGCTATCATTTTCGCGGCGCGACCCGATCGGGGCGAGCGCCTAGAATCGGGCGTCCTTGCGCCGCGCCGCTGCCGCCCGGCGCGCGTCCTCATCCTCTCCCAGCCATGCAAGAAAAGTACAACCCCGCCGAGGTGGAGCGCGCCGCGCACGCCCACTGGAACGCCCGCGACGCCTACCGGGTGACCGAGGACGCCGCCCGTCCGAAGTTCTACGCCTGCTCCATGCTGCCCTACCCCAGCGGCAAGCTGCACATGGGCCACGTGCGCAACTACACCATCAACGACATGCTCACGCGCCAGCTGCGCATGCAGGGCTACAACGTGCTGATGCCCATGGGCTGGGACGCCTTCGGCCTGCCGGCGGAGAACGCGGCGCTGAAGAACAAGGTGCCGCCGGCGCAGTGGACCTGGGACAACATCGCCTACATGAAGCGCCAGATGCAGGCCCTGGGGCTGGCCATCGACTGGAGCCGCGAGATCGCGACCTGCGACCCGCAGTACTACAAGTGGAACCAGTGGCTGTTCCTGAAGATGCTGGAGCGCGGCATCGCCTACCGCAAGACCCAGGTGGTCAACTGGGACCCGGTGGACCAGACCGTGCTGGCCAACGAGCAGGTCATCGACGGGCGCGGCTGGCGCACCGGCGCGCCGGTGGAGAAGCGCGAGATCCCCGGCTACTACCTGAAGATCACCGACTACGCCCAGGAGCTGCTGGACCACGTGCAGCTGGGCGGCGACAAGGCGACGCTCACCGGCTGGCCCGACAAGGTGCGGCTGATGCAGGAAAACTGGATCGGCAAGTCCAGCGGCGTGCGCTTTGCCTTCACGTTCGCGCCCGGCCAGGGGCTGCCCGCGTCGCAGCCCCTGTCCCGCGAGCAGGAGCAGGGCCCGTCCGGGCAGGGGCTCACGCCGGCGCAAGCCTTCGAACAGGGCCGGATGTACGTCTTCACCACGCGCGCCGACACCATCATGGGGGTGACGTTCTGCGCCGTGGCGCCCGAGCATCCGCTGGCCCTGCACGCCGCCGCCGCCAACCCGCAGCTGGCCGCCTTCATCGAGGAGTGCAAGAAGGGCGGCACCACCGAAGCCGAACTGGCCGCGCGCGAGAAGACGGGCATGCCCACCGGCCTGTTCGTGACCCACCCCTTGAGCGGCGAGCAGGTCCCGGTGTGGGTCGGCAACTACGTGCTCATGGGCTACGGCGACGGGGCCGTGATGGGCGTGCCCGGGCATGACGAGCGCGACTTCGCCTTCGCCCTGAAATACCACCTGCCCATCCTGCAGGTCATCCTGGTCGATGGCCAGGAGTTCGACTTCCGCCGCTGGCAGGACTGGTACGCCGACAAGCAGAGCGGCGTGACCATCAATTCCGACAACTTCAGCGGGCTGAACCACCAGGAGGCCGTGGCCGCCGTGGCGCACGCGCTGGCCGCCCGGGGGCTGGGCGCGCTCAAGACCACCTGGCGCCTGCGCGACTGGGGCATCTCGCGCCAGCGCTACTGGGGCACGCCCATCCCCATCATCCACTGCCAGGACTGCGGCCCGCAGCCCGTGCCCGAGGCCGACCTGCCCGTGGTGCTGCCCGAGGGGCTGGTGCCCGACGGCTCGGGCAACCCGCTGGTGCACAACGTGGAGTTCCACGCCGGCGTGACCTGCCCGTGCTGCGGCAAGGCGGCGCGGCGCGAGACCGACACCATGGATACCTTCGTGGACTCGTCGTGGTATTTCATGCGCTATTGCGACGCGAACAACCACGAGAGGATGGTCGACGGCGGCACCGACTACTGGATGCCGATGGACCAGTACATCGGCGGCATCGAGCACGCCATCCTGCACCTGCTGTACGCGCGCTTCTGGACCAAGGTCATGCGCGACCTGGGGCTGGTGAAGGTCGATGAGCCCTTCGCCCGGCTGCTGACCCAGGGCATGGTGCTCAACCACATCTACAGCCGGCGCACGGCGCGCGGCGGCAAGGAATATTTCTGGCCGCACGACGTCGAGCATGTGCTGGGCGAGGACGGCAAGGTCATCGGCGCGCGGCTGAAGAACGCGGTGGACAGCGGCGACGGCCTGCTGCCCGTGGGCACGCCCATCGACTACGAGGGCGTGGGCACCATGTCCAAGTCCAAGAACAACGGCGTCGACCCGCAGGACCTGATCGAGCGCTACGGCGCCGACACCGCGCGCCTGTACACCATGTTCACCGCCCCGCCCGAGCTGACGCTGGAGTGGAACGACGCGGCCGTCGAGGGCAGCCACCGCTTCCTGCGCCGTGTCTGGAACTTCGGGCTCAAGCTGGCCGCCATCGATAAGGACGCGGCGCTGGCCAGCGTCGCGGGCGCCCGGCGCCTGCAGGACGTGGCCTTCGGCGCGGCCGCGCGGGCGCTGCGCCTGGAGATCCACACCGTGCTCAAGCAGGTGCACTACGACTACCAGCGCATGCAATACAACACCGTGGTTTCGGGCGCCATGAAGATGATCAACGCCCTGGAGGACTTCAAGGCGCAGGACGATGCGGGCGCGCAGGTGGCGTTGATCGAGGGCTACTCCATCTTGCTGCGCGTGCTCTACCCGGCCACCCCGCACCTCACGCACGCGCTGTGGAGCGAGCTGGGCTACGCCGGCGTGCTGGGCGAGCTGCTGGACGCGCCCTGGCCGCAGGTGGACGCCAGCGCGCTGGTGCAGGACGAGCTGGAGCTGGTGCTGCAGATCAACGGCAAGCTGCGCGGCGCGCTGCGCGTTGCCGCCTCGGCCGACCGGGCGGCCATCGAGCAGGCGGCGCTGGCCAGCGAGGAGTTCCAGAAATTCTCCGAAGGCCGGGCCGCCAAGAAGGTCATCGTCGTGCCCGGCCGGCTGGTCAACGTGGTGGCCTGAGATGCACAGGCGCGCCTTGCTCCTGGCCGTGGCCACGCTGCCGCTGGCAGCCTGCGGCTTTCGCCTGCGCGGCGTGCCGCACTTCGCCTTTTCCTCGCTGTACGTGCAGGCCAGCGAAGGCTCGGGCCTGGCGCGCGAGCTGCGCCGCACGCTGCAAGGGGGGGCGGGCAGCGTCGCGGTCTTGACGCAGCCCGCGCAACTGCCCCAGGCCCAGGTGGTGCTGGAGATCCTGTCCGAGCAGCCCGAGCGCGTGGTCGTCGGCCAAAGCGCCACCGGCCAGGTGCGCGAGCTGCAGCTGCGCCTGCGACTGCGCTTTCGCCTGCGCGGGCAGGACGGGCGCGACTGGATCGCTGCCACCGAGCTCGTGCAGACGCGCGACGTCAGCTACAACGAAACCATCGCGCTGTCCAAGGAAGGCGAGGAGGCCCTGCTGTTTCGCAACATGCAGACCGACCTGGTGCAGCAGCTCATGCGCCGCCTGGCCGCAGTCAAGGGCCCGGTTGCACTATGAAAATAGTAGCAATATATCGTTTGGGGACGCCGGCAAGCGCCGGATTTGACCCGAAATGAGCGATTCGGGCCTCCTTTTACACCTGCGGCGCCCATGCAGATCAACCTGAGCCAGCTCGCTGCCCGGCTGCACAAGGGCCTGCCGCCGCTGGTCATGCTGCACGGCGACGAGCCGCTGCTGCAGCAGGAGGCGCTGGACGCCATCCGCGCGGCCGCGCGCGCTGCCGGCCACACCGAACGCTCCAGCTTCACCGTGGCCGGCGCGCACTTCGACTGGAGCGCCGTGCTGGCGGCGGGCGGCTCGCTGTCCCTGTTTGCCGAGCGCCAGATCGTGGAAATCCACATCCCCGGCGGCAAGCCCGGCAAGGAGGGCTCCAGCGCGCTGCAGCAGATCGCCGCCGGCGCGCGCGGCAACGACACCGTGCTGACCCTGGTCACGCTGCCGCGCCTGGACAAGGCCACGCGCGCCAGCGCCTGGTTCACCGCGCTGGAAGGCGCCGGCGTGGCCGTGCAGATTGACCCGGTGGAGCGCGCCCAGCTGCCCGCCTGGATCGCCCAGCGCCTGGCCGCGCAGGGCCAGCGCGTGGCGGCGGGCGAGGCCGGCCAGCGCACGCTGCAGTTTTTTGCCGACCGCGTGGAAGGCAACCTGCTGGCCGCCCACCAGGAGATCGCCAAGCTGGCGCTGCTGCACCCGCCCGGCGAGCTGCCCGAGGGTGCGGTGCAGGCCTGCGTGCTCAACGTGGCGCGCTACGACGTGTTCAAGCTGTCCGAGGCGGTGCTGGCCGGCCAGGTGCTGCGCGTGCAGCGCATGCTCGACGGCCTGCAGGCCGAGGGCGCGGCCGCCGTGCTGGTGCACTGGACGCTCGCTGAGGACATCCGCGCCCTGAAGCGCTGCCGCGACGCGCTGGATGCCGGCAAGCCGCTGCCGGTAGCGCTGCGCGAGGCCCGCGTCTGGGGCGCGCGCGAGCGGCTGTTCGGCCCCATCCTGGCGCACGCCGGCGCCGCTGCCCTGTCGCGCCTGCTGCAGTCGGCGCACGCGGTGGACGGCATCGTCAAGGGACTGCGGCAGCCCGAGTGGCCTCAGGATCCGTGGCAGGCGCTCGCACGCCTGGCGTTGCAGCTGTGCCGGCTGGCGCGCTGAAGGCGCATGCCGTGCAAGCTCCCTGGCCACCCTGCCTTCGGGGTGAAAATGCGGTTTATGCCGGCGCCGCAAGCCGGCCTCTAGCTATCAAACTTGATATATGTGCCGCCTCCTTCCCATGACCGGGCGCCCCGGGCGCCCTGATCGCCTGCCATGCGTTTGCTGCGCGACCTGAGCCTGTCGGCCGCCACGGCCGGATTCGTCGCCGTCCTGGTGGGCTTCACCAGCTCCGTCGCGCTGGTGTTCCAGGCGGCGCAGGCCTTTGGCGCCACGCCGGCGCAAATCACCTCCTGGATGTGGGCGCTGGGCCTGGGCATGGGGCTGTGCTCGCTGGTGCCGTCGCTGCTGCTGCGCCAGCCGGTCATGATCGCCTGGTCCACGCCGGGGGCGGCGGTGCTGGCAGCGGCGGCGGCAGGCGGCGCCTTCGGCATGGGCGAGGCCGTGGGCGCCTTCATCGCCTGTGCCCTGCTGATCACGCTGGCGGGCGCCACCGGCTGGTTCGAGCGCGTCATGAACCGCATCCCCATGGAGATCGCCTCGGCGCTGCTGGCCGGGGTGCTGGCGCGGTTTGGCATGCAGGCGTTCTCGGCGCTGCAGACCGCGCTGGCGCTGGTGCTGGTCATGCTGGCCGCCTATCTGCTGGCGCGCCGCCTGTTGCCGCGCTACGCGGTGGTGCTGACCCTGGCCGCCGGCGTGGCGTGGGCAGTCGCCGGCGGCCAGATGCAGTGGTCGGCCGTGCGGCTGGAGCTGGCGCGGCCGGTGTTCACCGCGCCGGTGTTCACCTGGTCCGCCTTCATGAGCCTGGCGCTGCCGCTGTTCATCGTCACCATGGCCTCGCAGAACCTGCCCGGCGTGGCGGTCATGCGCGCCACCGGCTACCAGCTCCCCGTCTCGCGCCTGATCACCATGACCGGGCTGGCCACCCTGGTGCTGGCGCCCTTTGGCGCATTCGCGCTGAACTTCAGCGCCATCACCGCCGCCATCTGCATGGGGCCGGAAGCCCACCCCGACCGCGCGCGCCGCTACGCCGCGGCAGTCGCCTGTGGGCTGCTGTACGTGCTGGTGGGCATCTTCGGCGCCGTGGTCACCGGGCTCCTGACCGCCTTCCCCCAGGAGCTGGTGGTGGCCATCGCCGGCCTGGCGCTGCTGGGCTCCATCGGCGGCGGGCTGGCCGCCGCGTTGCAGGGCGAGGCGCACCGCGAAGCGGCGCTCATCACCTTCCTGGTCACCCTGAGCGGGGTAACGCTGGGCGGCATCGGCTCGGCCTTCTGGGGCGTGGTGGCTGGCAGCGCCGCGCTGCTCATCCAGCACGCCGGACGCGCGCGCACGTCCCCCTCTTCATCGTCCTCTTCCACGCCGCGCTGATGCGGCGGCGCCCTCCCCACCATCCCCGTGCCATGAACATCCTCGTCGTCGCCGATCCCCTTGAGCAATTCAAAATCCACAAGGACACCACCTTCGCCATGCTGCGCGAGGCCGCGCGCCGGGGCCACCAGCTGGCCGCCTGCGAGCCGCAGCAGCTGCACTGGCAGCGCGGCGGGCGGGTCAGTGCGCAGGTGCGCGCCATCGAGCTCACCGGCGAGGCCGGCGACTGGTTCCAGGTGCGCCATACCGGCGTGCAAGCGCTGGCGGCCTACGACGCCGTGCTGATGCGCAAGGACCCGCCGTTCGACAGCGAGTACTTCTATGCCACGCACCTGCTGGAGCAGGCCGAGCGCGAAGGCGCCCGGGTGTTCAACCGGCCCCGGGCATTGCGCGACCACCCGGAGAAGCTCGCCATCATGGAGTTCCCCCAGTTCATCGGCCCGACGCTGGTCACGCGCGAGGCGGCCGACATCCGCAGCTTCCATGCCGAGCACCGCGACATCATCCTGAAACCCCTGGACGGCATGGGCGGCACCGGCATCTTCCGCGTCGGCGCGGACGGCATGAACCTGGGCAGCATCATCGAGACACTGAACGGCGGCGGGCGCCACAGCGTCATGGTGCAGAAATTCCTGCCAGAGATATCCGAGGGGGACAAGCGCGTGCTCATCATTGGCGGCAAGCCGGTCCCGTACTGCCTGGCGCGCATCCCGCAAGGCACAGAAGTGCGGGGCAACCTGGCGGCAGGCGGCCTGGGCGTGGCGCGGCCCCTGAGTGCGCGCGACCGCGAGATCGGGGAGGCCCTGGGCCCCATGCTGCACGAGCGCGGCCTGCTGCTGGCAGGAGTGGACGTCATCGGAGACTGCATCACGGAGATAAACGTCACCAGCCCGACATGCTTCCAGGAAATTCACGACCAAACCGGCTGCGACGTCGCGTCGCTTTTCCTGGATGCACTGGAAGCCGCTGCAATTTCCTGAAGTTTCCTGCAGCACGGATTTTCCAGGCTATACTAGCGGGCTTGCTGCAGTACAAACGACCTTCCGGGGTTCTGGGCTGCAGCGGAGGGCAGAAATAAAAAATTTCCCTCAAGTCTTGCAACTGATCGGATTTCTGATGTATAGTTCAAGGCTTCGCTTCTGACGGGGCGCGGTGCTGAGAGGTGCTGCAAACGAATCGGAAGCGGCGGTTGAAAGACCACAGAGTTTGACAGGTTACTTTGAAACCTGTTATAGTTCAAGGCTTCGCTGATCACGGCGAAGCAAACGGAGAGACAGGCCAGGCGCTACGCCCGGCAGGAAGCTCCGGCAGGTACGTTAACAACATACAGCCGATAAGCGTGGGCGTTTGATGGCGAGAGCCTGAAAAAAAGAAGTTCTTCGGAACTTCATCAAACGCTCATGGAAACAGTTTTGGAAGATGTTCAAGCATCTTTCATTTCCGTCAAATGAGTAGAAGCAGCGATGCTTCGCAAATTCAAGATCGAACTGTAGAGTTTGATCCTGGCTCAGATTGAACGCTGGCGGCATGCCTTACACATGCAAGTCGAACGGTAACAGGTCTTCGGATGCTGACGAGTGGCGAACGGGTGAGTAATACATCGGAACGTGCCCGAGAGTGGGGGATAACGAAGCGAAAGCTTTGCTAATACCGCATACGATCTCAGGATGAAAGCAGGGGACCGCAAGGCCTTGCGCTCACGGAGCGGCCGATGGCAGATTAGGTAGTTGGTGGGATAAAAGCTTACCAAGCCGACGATCTGTAGCTGGTCTGAGAGGATGATCAGCCACACTGGGACTGAGACACGGCCCAGACTCCTACGGGAGGCAGCAGTGGGGAATTTTGGACAATGGGGGAAACCCTGATCCAGCCATGCCGCGTGCAGGATGAAGGCCTTCGGGTTGTAAACTGCTTTTGTACGGAACGAAAAGTCCTCTTCTAATACAGGGGGATCATGACGGTACCGTAAGAATAAGCACCGGCTAACTACGTGCCAGCAGCCGCGGTAATACGTAGGGTGCAAGCGTTAATCGGAATTACTGGGCGTAAAGCGTGCGCAGGCGGTTATGCAAGACAGTGGTGAAATCCCCGGGCTCAACCTGGGAACTGCCATTGTGACTGCATAGCTGGAGTGCGGCAGAGGGGGATGGAATTCCGCGTGTAGCAGTGAAATGCGTAGATATGCGGAGGAACACCGATGGCGAAGGCAATCCCCTGGGCCTGCACTGACGCTCATGCACGAAAGCGTGGGGAGCAAACAGGATTAGATACCCTGGTAGTCCACGCCCTAAACGATGTCAACTGGTTGTTGGGGATTTATTTCCTCAGTAACGAAGCTAACGCGTGAAGTTGACCGCCTGGGGAGTACGGCCGCAAGGTTGAAACTCAAAGGAATTGACGGGGACCCGCACAAGCGGTGGATGATGTGGTTTAATTCGATGCTACGCGAAGAACCTTACCCACCTTTGACATGGTCGGAACCCTGCAGAGACGCGGGGGTGCTCGAAAGAGAGCCGATACACAGGTGCTGCATGGCTGTCGTCAGCTCGTGTCGTGAGATGTTGGGTTAAGTCCCGCAACGAGCGCAACCCTTGCCATTAGTTGCTACGAAAGGGCACTCTAATGGGACTGCCGGTGACAAACCGGAGGAAGGTGGGGATGACGTCAAGTCCTCATGGCCCTTATAGGTGGGGCTACACACGTCATACAATGGCTGGTACAGAGGGTTGCCAACCCGCGAGGGGGAGCCAATCCCACAAAGCCAGTCGTAGTCCGGATCGCAGTCTGCAACTCGACTGCGTGAAGTCGGAATCGCTAGTAATCGCGGATCAGAATGTCGCGGTGAATACGTTCCCGGGTCTTGTACACACCGCCCGTCACACCATGGGAGCGGGTCTCGCCAGAAGTGGGTAGCCTAACCGCAAGGAGGGCGCTTACCACGGCGGGGTTCGTGACTGGGGTGAAGTCGTAACAAGGTAGCCGTATCGGAAGGTGCGGCTGGATCACCTCCTTTCTGGAAAACCAGACAGGCACTCAAGATTGAACGTCCACACTTATCGGTTGTCAGGAAGGACAGATGGCCGGCTGAGAGCACATCTCAGACAAGCGCCCGAGAGGGAGCCTTGCCGGGTCTGTAGCTCAGCTGGTTAGAGCACCGTCTTGATAAGGCGGGGGTCGTTGGTTCGAGCCCAACTAGACCCACCATCCATACTTTCTGTGCAAGCGGGTTGAGACAGGCATGGAAGGGATACGGGGGATTAGCTCAGCTGGGAGAGCACCTGCTTTGCAAGCAGGGGGTCGTCGGTTCGATCCCGTCATCCTCCACCAACACCCCAAGGCAAGGGCATCAACACCCAAGCGGTTTAGCGATAGACCGTTTCGTTGTTGAGGCGACATTGATCGCATCAATCGGCTGTTCTTTAAAAATTCATAGAGTCGAAATCAGCGTTGCTGGTGGAAAGCGCCCTGAGAGGGGTGCACCGTGCCACCAGTGACGATTAGTTTGATTGCGTCAAAACGAACGATTCAGCAGAATTGTTCAGTAATGACGAATGTTCTCAAGAGTAGCAATACTTGGACAGAAAGCACATTTGGCATTACGGCATAACTTAACGCGCGAGGTGCGAGACCTCGCAAGTGGTCTTTGATCATGGTGATGGCGACCTTATCCTGCAAGGGAAGGGGTCAAAGTTATAGGGTCAAGTGACTAAGAGCATGTGGTGGATGCCTTGGCGATGATAGGCGACGAAAGACGTGATAGCCTGCGATAAGCTTCGGGGAGCTGGCAAATAAGCATTGATCCGGAGATTTCTGAATGGGGAAACCCACCCGCAAGGGTATCGCACACTGAATACATAGGTGTGCGAGGCGAACCGAGCGAACTGAAACATCTAAGTAGCTCGAGGAAAAGACATCAACCGAGATTCCGAAAGTAGTGGCGAGCGAAATCGGAAGAGCCTTCTAGTGATAGTCAAGCGGTTAGCAAAGCGGCATGGAAAGGCCGGCCATAGTGGGTGATAGCCCCGTATGCGAAAACTGTTTGGTGGTACTAGGCTAGAGACAAGTAGGGCGGGGCACGAGAAACCCTGTCTGAACATGGGGGGACCATCCTCCAAGGCTAAATACTCATCATCGACCGATAGTGAACCAGTACCGTGAGGGAAAGGCGAAAAGAACCCCGGGAGGGGAGTGAAATAGATCCTGAAACCGCATGCTTACAAAAAGTAGGAGCCCGCAAGGGTGACTGCGTACCTTTTGTATAATGGGTCAGCGACTTACATTCAGTGGCAAGCTTAACCGAATAGGGGAGGCGCAGGGAAACCGAGTCCGAATAGGGCGATCGAGTCGCTGGGTGTAGACCCGAAACCAAGTGATCTATCCATGGCCAGGATGAAGGTGCCGTAACAGGTACTGGAGGTCCGAACCGACTAATGTTGCAAAATTAGCGGATGAGCTGTGGATAGGGGTGAAAGGCTAAACAAACTTGGAAATAGCTGGTTCTCTCCGAAAACTATTTAGGTAGTGCCTCAGGTATTACCTGCGGGGGTAGAGCACTGTTTTGGCTAGGGGGTCATGGCGACTTACCAAACCAAGGCAAACTCCGAATACCGCAGAGTACAGCCTGGGAGACAGAGCACCGGGTGCTAACGTCCGGACTCAAGAGGGAAACAACCCAGACCGCCAGCTAAGGTCCCTAAAATTGGCTAAGTGGGAAACGAAGTGGGAAGGCTAAAACAGTCAGGATGTTGGCTTAGAAGCAGCCATCATTTAAAGAAAGCGTAATAGCTCACTGATCGAGTCGTCCTGCGCGGAAGATGTAACGGGGCTCAAGCCAGTTACCGAAGCTGCGGATGCACAGTTTACTGTGCGTGGTAGGAGAGCGTTGTGTAAGCCTGTGAAGGTGGCCCGGGAGGGCTGCTGGAGGTATCACAAGTGCGAATGCTGACATGAGTAGCGTTAAAGCGGGTGAAAAGCCCGCTCGCCGTAAGCGCAAGGTTTCCTACGCAACGTTCATCGGCGTAGGGTGAGTCGGCCCCTAAGGCGAGGCAGAGATGCGTAGCTGATGGGAAACAGGTCAATATTCCTGTACCGCTCAATAGTGCGATGTGGGGACGGAGAAGGTTAGCTCAGCCAACTGTTGGAATAGTTGGTTCAAGCGTGTAGTCGTGCTCTTTAGGCAAATCCGGAGAGCTAAGATGAGGCGTGATAACGAGTGTGCTTGCACACGAAGTGAGTGATACCCTGCTTCCAGGAAAAGCCACTAAGCTTCAGCTATTGACGACCGTACCGCAAACCGACACTGGTGCGCGAGATGAGTATTCTAAGGCGCTTGAGAGAACTCAGGAGAAGGAACTCGGCAAATTGATACCGTAACTTCGGGAGAAGGTATGCCCCAATTAGGTGAACCTGTACAAGGGGAGCCGAAAGGGGTTGCAAAAAATCGGTGGCTGCGACTGTTTATTAAAAACACAGCACTCTGCAAACACGAAAGTGGACGTATAGGGTGTGACGCCTGCCCGGTGCTGGAAGATTAAATGATGGGGTGCAAGCTCTTGATTGAAGTCCCAGTAAACGGCGGCCGTAACTATAACGGTCCTAAGGTAGCGAAATTCCTTGTCGGGTAAGTTCCGACCTGCACGAATGGCGTAACGATGGCCACGCTGTCTCCTCCTGAGACTCAGCGAAGTTGAAATGTTTGTGATGATGCAATCTACCCGCGGAAAGACGGAAAGACCCCATGAACCTTTACTGTAGCTTTGTATTGGACTTTGAACGGATCTGTGTAGGATAGGTGGGAGGCTTTGAAGTGCGGTCGCCAGATCGCATGGAGCCATCCTTGAAATACCACCCTGGTGCGTTTGAGGTTCTAACCCAGGTCCCTTATCGGGATCGGGGACAGTGCATGGTGGGCAGTTTGACTGGGGCGGTCTCCTCCTAAAGCGTAACGGAGGAGTTCGAAGGTACGCTAGCTACGGTCGGACATCGTGGCGATAGTGCAATGGCATAAGCGTGCTTAACTGCGAGACTGACAAGTCGAGCAGATGCGAAAGCAGGACATAGTGATCCGGTGGTTCTGTATGGAAGGGCCATCGCTCAACGGATAAAAGGTACTCTGGGGATAACAGGCTGATACCGCCCAAGAGTTCATATCGACGGCGGTGTTTGGCACCTCGATGTCGGCTCATCTCATCCTGGGGCTGTAGTCGGTCCCAAGGGTATGGCTGTTCGCCATTTAAAGAGGTACGTGAGCTGGGTTTAAAACGTCGTGAGACAGTTTGGTCCCTATCTTCCGTGGGCGCTGCAGATTTGAGAGAGCCTGCTCCTAGTACGAGAGGACCGGAGTGGACACACCTCTGGTGTATCGGTTGTCACGCCAGTGGCATCGCCGAGTAGCTAAGTGTGGAAGAGATAACCGCTGAAAGCATCTAAGCGGGAAACTCGTCTCAAGATGAGATCTGCCGGGGCCTAGAGCCCCCTGAAGGGTCGTTGTAGACCACGACGTTGATAGGCTGGGTGTGCAAGTGCAGCAATGTACGCAGCTAACCAGTACTAATTGCCCGTGAGGCTTGACCCTATAACTTTGACTGTCCATGCCGGCAGCAAAGACCACACAACACGTGAGTTGTGCCAGCGCAATCAAACCATCGCCAACAACACCAACGCTGATCCCCTCGACTCTATGAATACAGGGCCGCTGACCACCCCCAAAAGTGTCAGCCGCCCTCAACCGTTAAAGCCTGATGACCATAGCAAGTCGGTCCCACCCCTTCCCATCCCGAACAGGACCGTGAAACGACTTCGCGCCAATGATAGTGCGGTTACCCGTGTGAAAGTAGGTCATCGTCAGGCTACTCTTACCACCACGCCCTTCAGCTCAATACGCTGGAGGGCGTTCGTGTTTGCGGCAAGATTGCGCAGGTCGCCCGGCAGGGCGATGGTTGCAGGGGCGGGAGGCCTTCTGGGGCATCCTGTTCTCTTCCGCCTGGATGCGGATGGGTTCTCACAGGTTCGTGCTCCCGCTAGCGTGGCGATGGCTGCGCCTGGCCGTGAGCCCTGGCAGCAGCGCCTGTTTGCCAGCATGGAGCAGGGACTGCTAGAACCTCCGGCAATCACATCCGTGAACCCTGCAGCAACATCTGGTTGCCAGCATGGAGAGGGCCCGTCCAAGCTCAGCGGTGGGATGGCCAGTGCTAGGGTGCGCCGGCGCCGGCGCCGGCGCCGGCGCCGGGACGCGGCTGGCGTGCCATCCTGACCTCATCAGCAGCGGATGGGTCGTTGCCTGGCTAAAAATTCTCCTGGGTCGGAAAAAATCTTCTCGCGACAAAGAAATCTGTTATACTCTTGAATTCTTCGGAGGGGTGCCCGAGTGGCTAAAGGGGGCAGACTGTAAATCTGTTGGCTTACGCCTACACTGGTTCGAATCCAGTCCCCTCCACCAAGATTGTGAGCGTTGGATCAGATGCCTGTTGGCTTGATGCAGGCTTCGCGGGAGTAGTTCAATGGTAGAACCCCAGCCTTCCAAGCTGATGACGCGGGTTCGATTCCCGTCTCCCGCTCCACAGTCTTTTTGATAGTTGCATGAGGCTTGGCCTCATTGCCCATGTGGCTCAGTGGTAGAGCACTCCCTTGGTAAGGGAGAGGTCGCGGGTCCGATTCCCGCCATGGGCACCAGAACATACGGCGCGCTCCAGTGATGGGGCGCGCCCACATTTGTGGTGTTGGTCTCAATTTTTTCGGAGTCGAAAAGATGGCAAAAGGTAAATTCGAACGCACCAAGCCCCACGTGAACGTGGGCACCATCGGTCACGTGGACCACGGCAAGACGACGCTGACGGCGGCGATCGCCACGGTGCTGTCCAAGAAGTTCGGCGGCGAAGCCAAGGACTACTCGCAGATCGACAACGCGCCCGAAGAAAAGGCCCGCGGCATCACCATCAACACCTCGCACGTCGAGTACGAGACGGCCAACCGCCACTACGCCCACGTGGACTGCCCCGGCCACGCCGACTATGTGAAGAACATGATCACCGGCGCCGCCCAGATGGACGGCGCCATCCTGGTGTGCTCGGCCGCTGACGGCCCCATGCCCCAGACGCGCGAGCACATCCTGCTGGCCCGCCAGGTGGGCGTGCCCTACATCATCGTGTTCCTGAACAAGTGCGACATGGTGGACGACGAAGAGCTGCTGGAGCTCGTCGAGATGGAAGTGCGCGAACTCCTGGACAAGTACGACTTCCCCGGCGACGACACCCCCATCATCCGCGGCTCGGCCAAGCTGGCCCTGGAAGGCGACCAGTCCGACAAGGGCGAGGCTGCCATCCTGAAGCTGGCTGAAGCGCTGGACACCTACATCCCCACGCCCGAGCGCGCTGTGGACGGTGCCTTCCTGATGCCCGTGGAAGACGTGTTCTCGATCTCCGGGCGCGGCACCGTGGTGACCGGCCGCATCGAGCGCGGCATCATCAAGGTCGGCGAGGAAATCGAAATCGTCGGCATCAAGGACACCGTCAAGACCACCGTCACCGGCGTCGAGATGTTCCGCAAGCTCCTGGACCAGGGCCAGGCTGGCGACAACGTGGGCCTGCTCTTGCGCGGCACCAAGCGCGAAGACGTCGAGCGCGGCCAGGTGCTGTGCAAGCCCGGCTCCATCAAGCCGCACACGCACTTCACCGCCGAGGTGTATGTCCTGTCCAAGGACGAGGGCGGCCGCCACACGCCGTTCTTCAACAACTACCGCCCCCAGTTCTACTTCCGCACGACCGACGTCACCGGCTCCATCGAGCTGCCCGCTGACAAGGAAATGGTCATGCCCGGCGACAACGTGTCGATCACCGTCAAGCTGATCGCCCCCATCGCCATGGAAGAAGGCCTGCGCTTTGCCATCCGCGAAGGCGGCCGTACCGTCGGCGCCGGCGTCGTGGCCAAGATCCTGGCTTGATCGAGGTTTGAAGGGGTATAGCTCAATTGGCAGAGCGTCGGTCTCCAAAACCGAAGGTTGTAGGTTCGATTCCTACTGCCCCTGCCACCCTTTAAGGTGGTAATTGTCAAGCCCGCCAGCCCCTGGCGGGCTTCGGTGTCTTGTAAGGCGCCGGGCTTCTGAGGCAAATAGTTCGTTTTATGGCCACTTCTCCGGTTGAAACCGTCTCCTCGCCTGCCGACAAGGCAAAACTGATAGGTGCGGCGGCTTTCGTCGTCGCGGCTATTGCTGGTTTTTATGCGCTGGGCAAGCAGGGCCCGATAGCCCAATGGGGTGCATTGCTCCTGGGGTTGGTATTGGCGGCTGCGCTGTTCCTGGTGTCGGAGCAGGGACGGCGGTTGACCGGTTTTGGGCAAGATGCCTGGCGCGAGGTCAAGAAGGTCGTCTGGCCGACGCGCAAGGAAACCCTGCAAATGACGGGCTACGTCTTTGCCTTCGTAGTGGTGATGGCGTTGTTTCTCTGGTTCACGGACAAGACTCTGGAATGGGTTTTGTATGACCTTATCCTGGGTTGGAGGAAGTGATGGTGGAAGCGATGGATTCGGGTAATGCGCAAGCCGCCGGGCAGCAGGCTGCTTCATCGGATCTGCGTTGGTACATCGTCCATGCCTACTCGGGTATGGAAAAAGCCGTGGAACGCAACATTCAGGAGCGTATCGCTCGCGCCAGCATGCAAGCCAAGTTCGGCCGTATCCTGGTGCCGACCGAAGAGGTCGTTGAAATCAAGAATGGCCAACGCAAGACTACGGAACGCAGGCTGTTTCCGGGCTATGTCTTCGTTGAGATGGCCATGGATGACGATACCTGGCACTTGGTCAAGCACACCAGCAAGGTGACTGGGTTCGTCGGGGGTGCCAAGAACCGCCCGGCCCCGATCTCCGAGGAAGAAGTCCAGAAGATCGTCAGCCAGATGGAAGAGGGCACGGAAAAGCCGCGCCACAAAGTCGAGTTCATGTCCGGCGAGCTCGTGCGGGTCAAGGAAGGCCCGTTCACCGACTTCAACGGTACCGTGGAAGAGGTCAATTACGAGAAGAGCCGGTTGCGCGTCTCGGTCATGATTTTTGGGCGCTCCACCCCGGTGGAGCTGGAGTTCGGCCAGGTAGAAAAGACCTGAGCTGCATGATGGGCGCTGCGGCGTCGTTGATTGATTTTTGCGCTTTCGTGGCTCGGCGCTTCGATAAATAGAGCCCTCAACCCCCGGGGAGCCTGGCTGTTGTCAGTTCAGGCGTCAATACCCGCAAGGAGCAATCATGGCGAAAAAAATCGTCGGCTTCATCAAGCTGCAAGTACCAGCTGGTAAGGCCAACCCATCCCCTCCGATCGGTCCGGCGCTGGGTCAGCGCGGCCTGAACATCATGGAGTTCTGCAAGGCGTTCAATGCCCAGACACAAGGTGTCGAGCCTGGACTGCCGTTGCCCGTGGTCATCACGGCGTTTGCGGACAAGAGCTTCACCTTCATCATCAAGACGCCGCCGGCTACGGTACTGATCAAGAAGGCCATCAAGCTGGACAAGGGTTCCGCCAATGCTTTGAAGGCCAAAGTCGGCAAGATCACCCGTGAGCAGCTGGAAGAAATTGCCAAGACCAAGCTCAAGGACATGAATGCCGCCAGCGTGGACGCTGCGGTGCGCACGCTGGCTGGTTCGGCCCGCTCCATGGGCGTGACGGTGGAAGGGTTGTAATCATGGCAAAGCTGACAAAAAAGCAAAAGGCCCTGCAGGGCAAGGTGGACTCCACCAAGCTGTATCCCTTCCCCGAGGCCATGGCGCTGGTGAAGGAAGCTGCGACGGCCAAGTTCGATGAGTCCATCGACGTGGCCGTGCAATTGGGCGTGGACGCCAAGAAGTCTGACCAGGTGGTGCGTGGCGCCGTGGTGCTGCCCAACGGTACCGGCAAGACCACGCGCGTGGCTGTGTTTGCTCAAGGCGCGAAGGCTGAAGAGGCCAAGGCTGCGGGCGCGGACATTGTTGGCATGGACGATCTGGCTGCACAAGTCAAGGCCGGCGACATGCCCTTCGACGTGGTCATTGCCGCTCCTGATGCAATGCGCGTGGTCGGCACGCTCGGCCAGATCCTGGGGCCGCGGGGCCTGATGCCCAATCCCAAGGTTGGTACCGTCACGCCTGATGTGGCAACGGCTGTGAAGAACGCCAAGGCCGGCCAGGTTCAGTTCCGTGTGGACAAGGCCGGCATCATCCACTCGACCATCGGCCGCCGTTCCTTTGGCGACGAGAAGCTGCAAGCCAACCTGGCGGCCCTGATCGACGCGCTGAACAAGGCCAAGCCGGCAACCAGCAAAGGCCTGTACCTGCGCAAAGTTGCCCTGTCCTCGACCATGGGCACCGGTGTGCGCGTGGATACGCAATCCATCTCGGCGTAATTGCGTGGAATCTTGGAATGCCCATGCTTGTGGGCGTTCCAGTGGTGGGCCGGCGCGAGTCGAACCTCGGGCCGGGCCATCCAAGACCGTTGGTGTGCTGTTCAAGCGGCGCTTAAACCTCTTCAGGGCCAACGCAGATGGCGCTCCCGCTGCAGATGGAATGGTTGTAAGACTTTTTTTCTGAAACAGTTGGACGCTGCAACCAAGAGTGCGCGATGGGATTTTCCCGTAGCGCGCATACGAAGGAGTAGACCTTGAGTCTTAATCGCAGTGAGAAAGAAGCGGTCATCAATGAAGTGACCAGCCTCGCCGCTAAAGCTCAAACGCTCGTGATCGCGGAATACCGTGGCATCACGGTGGCCGATATGACCAAACTGCGCGTTGCCGCTCGCAGCCAAGGCGTGTCCCTGAGTGTTCTGAAGAACACCCTGGCACGCCGGGCCGTGACGGGCAGCCAGTTCGAGGTCGCGGCTGACCAGATGACCGGTCCGCTGGTCTATGGCTTCTCCGAAGACGCTGTGGCCGCCGCCAAGGTGGTGGCCGATTTCGCGAAGACCAACGACAAGTTGGTGATTCGCGGCGGCGCTTTCGCAGGCAAGGCCCTGGACGTGAACGGCGTGAAAGAGCTGGCCAACATCCCTTCCAAGGAAGTGTTGCTGGCGCAGCTGTGTGGCTTGCTGATGTCGCCTGTGTCGCGTACCGCAATGGTGCTCGGCGCGCTGGCCGCGAAGAGGAGCGAAGGCGAGCCTGCCGCCGCATGATGCGGTGCAGTGCGCGACCTTCCCCAATCAACCGATTCGACCAACTGAATCAACCAATTGTTTAGGAAATCAAAATGGCATTCGATAAAGACGCATTCCTGACCGCCCTGGACAGCATGACCGTGCTGGAACTCAATGAGCTGGTCAAGGCCATCGAAGAGAAATTCGGTGTGAGCGCTGCCGCCATGGCGGCTCCCGCTGCTGGCGGTGCTGCAGGCGGCGCCCCGGCTGCTGAAGAAAAGACCGAGTTCAACGTCGTGCTGACCGAAGCCGGCGCCAACAAGGTGTCCGTCATCAAGGCCGTGCGCGAAATCACCGGCCTGGGTCTGAAGGAAGCCAAGGACCTGGTCGACGGCGCTCCCAAGAACGTCAAGGAAGCCCTGCCCAAGGCAGACGCCGAAGCTGCCGTCAAGAAGCTGGTGGACGCTGGCGCCAAGGCTGAACTGAAGTAATCCTCGTTCGTGCCCTGGGCTGGAGGTCTTCGAAAAAGGCCTCCAGCCTTTGGTGCTTATGGAGTGTGCTTCCAGAGCGCACCAGCAAGCAGCCTTGGGTGGCCGCTTGCTAGTGTCTTCTGACAACAGCCGACAGCAGAAGACGCCTTGGTTCGGGCGATGTGCAACGCATCGCCGTCCGCCATGGTTGGTAGTGGCCAACCCGCCAAGCCTGCAAGGTGGCCGCCTTGCAGGGCAGTCGTCGAAGACCCCATCCAAATGTCTTTGCCCGGAGATCTCATGGCCCAAGCATCCACGTACAGCTTCACCGAACGCAAGCGCATCCGCAAGAGCTTCGGCAGTCGCGACAGCGTGCTCACCGTCCCGTATCTGCTGCAAATGCAGCGCGATGCCTATACCGCTTTCCTGCAGGCCCATGTGGCGCCGCAAAAGCGTCTCGTCGAAGGTCTGCAGGCAGCGTTTACCTCTGCCTTCCCCATCGTCTCGCACAACGGCTTTGTCGAGATGAAGTTCGTCGAGTACAACCTGGCCAGGCCGGCTTTCGACGTGCGCGAATGCCAGACCCGGGGCCTGACGTTCGCCTCGGCCGTGCGCGCCAAGGTGCAGCTCATCATCTACGACCGCGAGTCCTCGACTTCGCAATCCAAGGTGGTCAAGGAGGTGAAGGAGCAGGAGGTCTACATGGGCGAAGTGCCGCTCATGACCGACAAGGGCTCGTTCATCATCAATGGCACGGAGCGCGTGATCGTCAGCCAGCTGCACCGCTCGCCTGGCGTGTTCTTCGAGCACGACAAGGGCAAGACGCACAGCTCGGGCAAGCTCTTGTTCTCGGCACGCATCATTCCCTACCGCGGCTCCTGGCTGGACTTCGAGTTCGATCCGAAGGACATCCTGTACTTCCGCGTGGACCGTCGCCGCAAGATGCCGGTGACCATCTTGCTCAAGGCCATCGGCCTGACGCCTGAGTCCATCCTGGCGAACTTCTTCGTCAATGACAACTTCCGCCTGATGGACAGCGGTGCGCAGATGGAGTTCGTCGCCGACCGCCTCAAGGGCGAGGTCGCGCGCTTCGACATCACCGACAAGTCCGGCAAGGTCATCGTGTCCAAGGACAAGCGTGTCACGGCGCGGCATACGCGCGAACTGGAGCAATCGGGCACGACGCGCATCAGCGTGCCGGAGGACTTCCTGATTGGTCGCGTGGTTGCACGCAACATCGTCGATCCGGACACAGGCGAGATCCTGGCCAAGGCCAACGAGGAGTTGACCGAAGCGCTGCTGAAGAAGCTGCGTTCGGCCGGCATCCAGGACCTGCAGGCGCTCTACACCAACGAACTCGACCAGGGTGCCTACATCTCGCAGACGCTGCGCATCGACGAGACCGTGGATGAGTTCGCCGCGCGCGTGGCCATCTACCGCATGATGCGCCCCGGCGAGCCGCCGACGGAGGACGCCGTGCAGGCGCTGTTCCAGCGCCTGTTCTACAACCCGGACACGTACGACCTGTCGCGCGTGGGCCGCATGAAGTTCAACGCCAAGGTCGGCCGCGACGAGTCCACCGGCCCCATGGTGCTGTCCAACGACGACATCCTGGCCGTGGTCAAGATCCTGGTGGACCTGCGCAACGGCAAGGGCGAGGTGGATGACATCGACCACCTGGGCAACCGCCGCGTGCGCTGCGTGGGCGAGCTGGCCGAGAACCAGTACCGCACGGGCCTGGCACGCATCGAGAAGGCCGTGAAGGAGCGCCTGGGCCAGGCCGAGCAGGAACCGCTCATGCCGCACGACCTGATCAACTCCAAGCCGATTTCCGCGGCCCTGAAGGAGTTCTTCGGCGCCTCGCAGCTGTCGCAGTTCATGGACCAGACCAACCCGCTGGCCGAGATCACGCACAAGCGCCGCGTCTCGGCCCTTGGCCCGGGCGGCCTGACGCGCGAGCGCGCCGGCTTCGAGGTGCGCGACGTGCACGTCACGCACTATGGCCGCGTGTGCCCGATCGAGACGCCTGAAGGCCCGAACATCGGCCTGATCAACTCGCTGGCGCTGTACGCGCGCCTGAACGAGTACGGCTTCATCGAGACGCCGTACCGCCGCGTGCAGGACGGCAAGGTGACTGACGAGATCGACTACCTGTCGGCCATCGAGGAAGGCAAGTACATCATTGCCCAGGCCAACGCCACGCTGGACGACAAGGGCCGCCTGACGGGCGACCTGGTGTCGGCGCGCGAGCAGGGCGAATCGACCCTGGTCTCGGCCGACCGCGTGCAGTACATGGACGTGTCGCCGGCGCAGATCGTCTCGGTGGCGGCCTCGCTCGTGCCCTTCCTGGAGCACGACGACGCCAACCGCGCGCTGATGGGCGCCAACATGTCGCGCCAGGCCGTGCCCGTGCTGCGCCCGGAAAAGCCCATGGTGGGCACCGGCATCGAGCGCGTAGCGGCGGTGGACTCGGGCACGGTGGTCACCGCTACCCGCGGCGGCGTGGTGGACTATGTCGATGCCACCCGCATCGTGGTGCGCGTGGACGACGCCGAGGCGGTGGCCGGCGAAGTGGGCGTGGACATCTACAACCTGATCAAGTACCAGCGCTCCAACCAGAACACCAACATCCACCAGCGCCCCATCGTCCAGCGCGGCGACAAGCTGGTCAAGGGTGACGTGATTGCCGACGGCGCCTCGACCGACCTGGGCGAGATCGCCATCGGCCAGAACATGCTGATCGCCTTCATGCCCTGGAACGGCTACAACTTCGAGGACTCGATCCTGATCAGCGAGCGCGTGGTGGCCGAGGATCGCTACACCAGCATCCATATCGAGGAACTGGTGGTGATGGCGCGCGACACGAAACTGGGCGCCGAGGAAATCACCCGCGACATCCCCAACCTGTCCGAGCAGCAGCTGGGCCGCCTGGACGAGTCCGGCATCATCTACGTGGGTGCCGAAGTGCAGCCGGGCGACACGCTGGTGGGCAAGGTCACGCCCAAGGGCGAGACCACGCTGACGCCGGAAGAAAAGCTCCTGCGCGCCATCTTTGGCGAGAAGGCTTCCGACGTGAAGGACACCTCGCTGCGCGTGGACCAGGGCAGCCAGGGGACGGTGATCGACGTGCAGGTCTTCACCCGCGAAGGCATCCAGCGCGACAAGCGCGCGCAGCAGATCATCGACGACGAGCTCAAGCGCTTCCGCCTGGACCTGAACGACCAGCTGCGCATCGTCGAGGCCGACGCCTTCGACCGTATCGAGAAGCTGCTGGCGGGCAAGAAGGCCAACGGCGGCCCGCAGAAGCTGTCCAAGGGCGCGACCATCGATCGCGAGTACCTGGCTGGCGTGGAGAAGTTCCACTGGTTCGATATCCGCCCGGCGGACGAGGCCGTGGCCGCGCAGCTCGAGTCCATGAAGAACGCCATGGAGCAGACGCGCCACAGCTTCGACCTGGCCTTCGAGGAAAAGCGCAAGAAGCTGACGCAGGGCGACGAGCTGCCCGCGGGCGTGCTGAAGATGGTCAAGGTGTATCTCGCCGTCAAGCGCCGCCTGCAGCCCGGCGACAAGATGGCCGGCCGCCACGGCAACAAGGGCGTGGTCTCCAAGATCGTTCCCGTCGAGGACATGCCCTACATGGAGGACGGCACGCCGGCCGACATCGTGCTGAACCCGCTGGGCGTGCCTTCGCGCATGAACATCGGCCAGGTGCTGGAAGTCCACCTGGGCTGGGCCGGCAAGGGCCTGGGCCAGCGCATCGGCGACATGCTGCAGCGCGAAGCCAAGGCGGCCGAGGTGCGCAAGTTCCTGGAGGAGGTCTACAACGCGCGCGGTAAGCAGGAAGAGTTGAAGCAACTGTCCGACGCCGAGCTGCTGGCCATGGCGCGTGAGCTGACCACCGGCGTGCCCTTCGCTTCGCCGGTCTTCGACGGCGCTTCCGAGGCCGAGATCAAGGACATGCTGAAGCTCGCCTACCCGGATGAGATCAAGGACCGCAAGGGCCTGACCGACACGCGCACCCAGGCCTTCCTGTCCGACGGCCGCACGGGCGAGCGTTTCGAGCGTCCGACGACCATCGGCTACATGCACTACCTGAAGCTGCACCACCTGGTGGACGACAAGATGCACGCCCGCTCCACCGGCCCGTACTCGCTGGTCACGCAGCAGCCCCTGGGCGGCAAGGCGCAGTTCGGCGGCCAGCGTTTCGGCGAGATGGAAGTGTGGGCGTTGGAAGCCTACGGCGCCGCCTACGTGCTGCAGGAGATGCTGACGGTGAAGTCCGACGACGTGCAGGGCCGCACCAAGGTGTACGAGAACATCGTCAAGGGCGAACACGCCATCGAGGCCGGCATGCCGGAATCGTTCAACGTGCTGGTCAAGGAAATCCGTTCCCTGGGTCTGGACATTGAACTGGAACGCTCCTGAAAAACGGACGTCGCTACCAAAAAATGAGCGTCATGCCGGCGCCAATGGCCAATTTGCGTGTGATAACCATCGCAAGTCAGCGCAGGATGCCGGCATCGCGCTATGGATTTTGAAGAAAAGGGAAAGAGTCACATGAAATCGCTACTCGACCTGTTCAAGCAATTCACGCCGGATGAGCATTTCGATGCCATCAAGATCGGCATGGCCTCGCCCGAGAAGATCCGCTCCTGGTCCTTCGGTGAGGTGAAGAAGCCCGAGACCATCAACTACCGCACCTTCAAGCCCGAGCGCGATGGCCTGTTCTGCGCCAAGATCTTCGGGCCCATCAAGGACTACGAGTGCCTGTGCGGCAAGTACAAGCGCCTGAAGCACCGCGGCGTGATCTGCGAGAAGTGCGGCGTTGAAGTCACCCAGACCAAGGTGCGCCGGGACCGCATGGGCCACATCGACCTGGCCGCGCCTTGCGCCCATATCTGGTTCCTGAAGAGCCTGCCTTCGCGCCTGGGCCTGGTGCTGGACATGACGCTGCGCGACATCGAGCGCGTGCTGTACTTCGAAGCCTACGTGGTCACCGACCCGGGCATGACGCCGCTCAAGAAGTTCTCCATCATGAGCGAGGACGAGTACGACAAGCAGCGCGCCGAGCACGGCGACGAGTTCGTCGCGCGCATGGGCGCCGAGGGCATCAAGGAGCTGCTGGAAGGCATCGACCTGGAGACCGAGATCGAGCGCCTGCGCGGCGACCTGACGGGCTCCGAGGTCAAGGTCAAGAAGAACGCCAAGCGCCTGAAGGTGCTGGAAGCCTTCCGCAAGTCGGGCATCAAGCCCGAGTGGATGATCCTGCAGGTGCTGCCGGTGCTGCCGCCGGACCTGCGTCCGCTGGTGCCCCTGGACGGCGGCCGCTTTGCCACGTCCGACCTGAACGACCTGTACCGCCGCGTCATCAACCGCAACTCGCGCCTGAAGCGCCTGCTGGAGCTCAAGGCGCCCGAGATCATCGCGCGCAACGAAAAGCGCATGCTGCAGGAAGCCGTGGACAGCCTGCTGGACAACGGCCGCCGCGGCAAGGCGATGACGGGCGCCAACAAGCGCGCCCTGAAGTCCCTGGCCGACATGATCAAGGGCAAGGGCGGCCGCTTCCGCCAGAACTTGCTGGGCAAGCGCGTCGACTACTCGGGCCGCTCGGTCATCACCGTGGGCCCGACGCTCAAGCTGCACCAGTGCGGCCTGCCGAAGCTGATGGCGCTTGAATTGTTCAAGCCCTTCATCTTCTCGCGCCTGGAGGCCATGGGCATCGCCACGACCATCAAGGCCGCCAAGAAGGAAGTGGAAGCCGGCACGCCGGTGGTGTGGGACATCCTGGAAGAGGTGATCCGCGAGCATCCGGTGATGCTGAACCGCGCGCCCACGCTGCACCGCCTGGGCATCCAGGCCTTCGAGCCCATCCTGATAGAAGGCAAGGCCATCCAGCTGCACCCGCTGGTCTGCGCCGCCTTCAACGCCGACTTCGACGGCGACCAGATGGCCGTGCACGTGCCGCTGTCGGTGGAAGCGCAGCTGGAAGCGCGCACGCTGATGCTGGCATCGAACAACGTGCTGTTCCCCGCCTCGGGCGAGCCGTCCATCGTGCCCTCGCAGGACGTGGTGCTGGGCCTGTACCACGCCACGCGCGAGAAGATCAACGGCAAGGGCGAAGGCATGGTCTTCACCGACCTCCTGGAAGTGCAGCGTGCGCTGGACGCCGGCGAGGTCGAGCTGGCCACCAAGATCAGCGTGCGTCTGGTCGAGTGGAGCCGCGGCAAGGACGGCGGTGAATGGCAGGCCGCCACCAACCTGGTTGCGACGACCGTCGGGCGCGCGCTGCTGTCGGAAATCCTGCCTCGGGGCCTGGCGTTCTCCAACCTGAACAAGGCGTTGAAGAAAAAGGAAATCTCCAAGCTCATCAACGCGAGCTTCCGCCAGTGCGGCCTGAAGGAAACCGTGGTGTTTGCCGACAAGCTGCTGCAAAACGGCTTCCGCCTGGCCACGCACGCCGGCATCTCCATTGCCATCGACGACATGCTGGTGCCGCCGCAGAAGGTGGACATCCTGGCACGCGCCGAGGGCGAGGTGAAGGAGATCGAGCAGCAGTACGTCTCGGGCCTGGTCACGGCCGGCGAGCGCTACAACAAGGTGGTGGACATCTGGGGCAAGGCCGGCGACGAAGTGTCCAAGGTCATGATGGCCCAGCTGGCCAAGGAAAAGACCATCGACCGCCACGGCAAGGAAGTGGAGCAGGAGTCGTTCAACTCCATCTACATGATGGCCGACTCGGGCGCGCGCGGCTCTGCCGCCCAGATCCGCCAGCTGGCCGGCATGCGCGGCCTGATGGCCAAGCCAGACGGCTCCATCATCGAGACGCCCATCACCGCGAACTTCCGCGAGGGGCTGAACGTGCTGCAGTACTTCATCTCCACGCACGGCGCGCGCAAGGGCCTGGCGGACACGGCGCTGAAGACCGCCAACTCCGGCTACCTGACGCGCCGCTTGGTGGACGTGACGCAGGACCTGGTCGTGACCGAGGACGATTGCGGCACCGCGCAGGGCTCGCTGATGCGCGCCATCGTCGAGGGCGGCGAGGTGATCGAATCGTTGCGTGACCGCGTGCTCGGCCGCGTGACGGCCGAAGAGGTGGTGCATCCGGAGACGCGCGCGATGCTGGCTCCCGCCGGCACGTTGCTCAACGAGGACACCATCGACGAGCTGGAAGCCGCTGGCGTGGACGAGATCAAGGTGCGCACGGCCCTCAACTGCGAGACCCGCTACGGCCTGTGCGCCAGCTGCTACGGCCGCGACCTGGGCCGCGGCGGCCTGATCAACCTCGGCGAGGCCGTGGGTGTGATCGCCGCGCAGTCCATCGGCGAGCCCGGCACGCAGCTGACCATGCGCACCTTCCACATCGGTGGTGCGGCGTCGCGCGCGGCTGTGGCCTCCAGCGTCGAGGCCAAGTCCAACGGCATCATCGGCTTCAACGCCACGATGCGCTACGTGACCAACACCCGCGGCGAGCTGGTGGTGATCGCACGCTCCGGCGAGATCATCATCCAGGACGAGCACGGCCGCGAGCGCGAGCGCCACAAGGTGCCCTACGGCGCCACGCTGGCCATCAAGGCCGACCAGCAGGTCAAGGCCGGCACCATCCTGGCCAACTGGGATCCGCTGACGCGCCCGATCATCACGGAATTCGCCGGCCAGGTGAAGTTCGAGAACGTCGAGGAAGGCCTCACGGTGGCCAAGCAGGTGGACGAGGTCACCGGCCTGTCCACCCTGGTGGTGATCGACCCCAAGCGCCGTGGCTCGACCAAGGTGGTGCGCCCCCTGGTCAAGCTGATCGACGCCGAAGGCAAGGAAGTCAAGATCCCCGGCACCGATCACTCGGTGGCCATCGGCTTCCAGATCGGCGCGCTGATCCAGGTGCGCGACGGCCAGGACGTGGGCCCGGGCGAAGTGCTGGCCCGCATCCCCATGGAAGGCCAGAAGACCCGCGACATTACGGGCGGCTTGCCGCGCGTGGCCGAGCTGTTCGAAGCCCGCAGCCCCAAGGACAAGGGCATGCTGGCCGAGATGACCGGCACGATCTCGTTCGGCAAGGAAACCAAGGGCAAGGTGCGGCTGCAGATCACCGACCCGGACGGCAAGGTCTGGGACGAGCTGGTGCCCAAGGAAAAGAACGTGCTGGTGCACGAAGGCCAGGTGGTCAACAAGGGCGAACTGGTGGTGGACGGCTCGGCCGACCCCCAGGACATCCTGCGCCTGCTGGGCATCGAGGAGCTGGCGCGCTACATCGTCGACGAAGTGCAGGACGTCTACCGCCTGCAGGGCGTGAAGATCAACGACAAGCACATCGAGGTCATCGTGCGCCAGATGCTGCGCCGCGTGGTGGTCGAGAACCCGGGCGAGTCCACCTACATCGCTGGCGAGCAGGTCGAGCGTTCGGAGATCCTGAACACCAACGAGCGCCTGCAAAGCGAGAGCAAGATTCCCGCGACCTATGCCAACGTGCTGCTGGGCATCACCAAGGCATCGCTGTCCACGGATTCCTTCATCTCCGCAGCGTCGTTCCAGGAAACGACACGCGTGCTCACCGAGGCGGCCATCATGGGCAAGCGCGATGAGCTGCGCGGCCTGAAGGAGAACGTCATCGTGGGCCGCCTGATCCCGGCCGGTACCGGCCTGGCCTACCACCAGGCGCGCAAGGTCAAGGACGCCATGGACGAGGCCGAGCGCCGCGCCATCGCCGAGGCCGAGGCTGCGGAGCTGGCCGAAGCGAGCGAGAGCGAAGCGGGCGCCCCTGTCGAGGGCGAGGGCGGCGTGATCGACTGACCGGCCTCGTTGCCTCACCGCTGGCGGCTGCAGCCGTGCGTGCCCAGCCAGCGGTCAGGCAATGCCGCACTCCCGGCCTGCCTGATGGCGCGCCGGGAGTTTTTTTGGTGCAGCCGTTCTCGGGGCCCCTGGCCTGCGCCCTGGCATGAATTCTTGCCGCGCTGCCGTGCCAGGCCCCAGCGAATGCCGTGCCGTCTCCTGGACAATGCATGCCGTGATGTCTTCCAGCGATCATTCCGTGCCAGCTCCCTCCCATGCGACCCGGCGCCATACCTTGCTGCGTGCGGCGGGATGGCTGGCCGGCGCCAGTGGCATGGCGCTTGCCCCCACCCGCGTCCCCGCGCAGCAGCGCGGCGAAGTCACCGAGCTGCGGGTCGAGTCCACCGATGGCGGCCTGCTGCTCAGCGCAGCCTGGCGCATGGAGTTGCCGGCATTGCTGGAAAACGCCCTGTACCAGGGCATCGCGCTGCACTTCGTCGCGGAGGCGCAGCTGGTGCGCCCGCGGTGGTACTGGAGCGACAAGGTGGTGGCGCACGCCTGGCGCTACCTGCGGCTGAGTTACCAACCGCTGACGCGGCGCTGGCGCCTGGTGCAGTCGTCTGTTGATCGCGAGGCATCGGCGGCCGGGGCGTCGCTGGCGCAGAGCTTTGACGATGCGGCAGAGGCCCTGGCCGCGCTGCAGCGCATAGCCGGCTGGAAAATAGCCGATGCCGCGGCGCTGGAGGAGGGCGCCAGCTACCTGGTGAATTTTCAGTTCCGCCTGGATACGTCGCAAATGCCGCGCCCCTTGCAATTCGGCGCGGTAGGGCGTTCGAACTGGCAGGTCTCGCTGACCCGGCGTATCGAGCTGCCCCCGGCAGAGGCGGGCAGGTGAGCGACATGCCGCCACGGCCCTCCGGCTCCGCGCGGCGCGCCGCCAGCCGCGCCCATGCGTTGCGCTGGGCCCTGGGGCTGGGCGCCGGCCTGATGTGCGCCATCGGCCTGATCCTTTTGTTCCTGCTTACCCAGGCCACCAACAACCGGGTGTTGTACGAGCGCTACTTCGTGTGGCTGCTCGGCGTCAACATCCTGGTGGCAGCGCTATTGCTGGCGGCGCTGGCCTGGGGCGCGATCCGCCTGGCGGTGCAGCTGCGCCGCGGGCGGTTCGGCAGCCGCCTGCTGATCAAGCTGGCCGGCATCTTCGGCCTGGTGGGCGTGGTGCCCGGCTTGCTGATTTATGTCGTGTCCTACCAGTTCGTGTCGCGCTCCATCGAGAGCTGGTTCGACGTCAAGGTCGAAGGAGCATTGAGCGCGGGCGTGAGCCTGGGGCGTGTCACGCTGGACACCATTGCCGCAGACCTGGCGGCCAAGACGCGCACTGCCAGCGTGCAGCTGGCGCAGGTCCCGGACGCGGCCACCGGCCTGGTGCTGGAGCGCATGCGCGACCAGCTGGGCGCCACCGACATGGTGCTATGGAACACCGGCGGTCAGCCAGTGGCCAGTACCGGGCAGTCGCGTTTTTCCATCCACCCCGAGCGGCCGGCAGGGCCGGATTTCCGCGCTGCGCGCCAGGGACGCCTGTTGTTCCAGATAGAAGGGCTGGACGACCTCGCCGACCCGCAGGCCCCCGAGCAGGCGCGGGTGCGGTTGCTGGTCATGGCGGCCAGCCCCGGAGTCGGCCTGCTGAGCGAGCCGCGCTACGTCCAGGCGACCATCGCGCTGCCTCCGGCGCTGGTGGCCAACGCGATCGCCGTGCAGGAAGCCAACCGCGAGTACCAGGAGCGCGCCCTGGCGCGTGGCGGCCTGCGCCGCATGTACATCGGAACGCTGACGCTGAGCCTGTTCCTGGCCGTGTTTGGCGCCGCGCTGCTGGCGGGCGTGCTGGGCAATCAGCTGGTACGGCCGCTGCTGGTATTGGCCGAAGGCGTGCGCGAGGTGGCGGCCGGCAACCTGGCTCCCAAGGCGGCGCTGCAGGGGCAGGACGAGCTGGGCGGCTTGACGCGCGACTTTGCGCTCATGACCCGGCAGCTGGCGGAAGCCCGGGCCACTGCCGAGCGCAGCATGCTGGCGCTGGACGCCGCGCGTGGCAGCCTGCAAGCCATCATGGACAACCTGACAGCCGGCGTCATCGTGCTGGACGACCAGGGGCGCATCCAGTCCAGCAACCCCGGCGCCACCCGCATCCTGCGGGCACCGCTGGCGGCGTGGCACCAGCGCCGCCTGGATGAGGCGGCGGGGCTGGAAGAGTTCGGTGCGGTGGTGCAGCAGCAGTTCGCTGCGTTCAAGGTGGACCGGCTGGACCAGCACGGCCCCGACCACTGGCAGCATGCCTTCGAATTGCATGGCGCAAGCGCCGGCCTGCCGCACCAGGGCACCAGCCTGGTGATGCGCGGCGCCGAACTGCCCGACCGCAGCCGCTTGCTGGTGTTCGACGATATCTCCGAGCTGGTATCGGCCCAGCGCGCCAAGGCCTGGGGCGAAGTGGCGCGCCGCCTGGCGCATGAGATCAAGAACCCGCTCACGCCCATTCAATTGTCGGCCGAGCGGCTGGAGCTCAAGCTGGCAGGCAAGCTGCCCGCTGCCGAGCAGGCGCTCGTCACCAAGTCCGTCAAGACCATCGTCGAGCAGGTGGATGCCATGCAGCGGCTGGTCAATGAGTTCCGGGATTACGCGCGCCTGCCTGCGGCCCACCTGCAAACGCTGGACCTGAATGCGCTGGTGCGCGACATCCTGCACCTGTACGACGCCGAGCACGCCCAGGTGGCGGTGCAGGCGCAGCTGGATCCGCGCTGCCCCTGCATTGCCGGCGACGCCCAGCAACTGCGCCAGGTGGTGCACAACCTGCTGCAGAACGCGCAGGACGCCAGCCTGCTTGCCGCGCAGCAGGCCGGCCTGGCCGAGGTGCCGGCGGTCGTCATCTCCACGCGCTGGAGCGAGCAGACGCAGCGGGTGCGGCTGACCGTCTCCGACAGCGGTTCAGGCTTTGCGCCGCACATCCTGCAGCGCGCCTTCGAGCCCTACGTGACGACCAAGGCGCGCGGTACCGGCCTGGGTTTGGCCGTGGTCAAGAAGATTGCCGACGAGCACGGCGCGCGCATCGAAATGACCAACCGCACAGAGGGCGACGTGGTGAGGGGCGCGCAAGTGTCGCTATCATTCGCCCCTGAAGCGGCAGTTGTGTGATTGCAACATCCCTGCCCACCCATCAACCGTGCAGCGCAATACATGGCAAATATTCTGGTGGTCGACGACGAGCTTGGCATCCGGGACCTGCTGTCCGAGATCCTCAACGATGAGGGCCACAGCGTGGACTTGGCGGAGAACGCCATGCAGGCGCGCCATGCACGGCTGGCCAATACCTACGACCTGGTGTTGCTGGACATCTGGATGCCCGACACGGACGGGGTCTCGCTGCTCAAGGAGTGGGCGACGGCCGGCGCGCTAACCATGCCCGTCATCATGATGAGTGGCCACGCCACCATCGAGACGGCTGTGGAGGCGACGCGCATCGGGGCTTTTTCCTTTCTGGAAAAGCCGGTGACCATGCAAAAGCTCCTCAAGGCTGTGGAGCTGGGCCTGTCGCGCAGTGCCGGCGCCACTGCACCGGCCAGCAGCGGCGGCGCTGAGGCCAGGACCAATGCGCCGGCGCCGGGCCATCTGGCCGATCCGGCGGCTGCCGCCAGCCGCGCCGAGCCCGCGCCGCCACCGGTGGTGGCCAGCGCCCCCCAGGGGCCGCAAGCCCGCCAGGGCTTTGAACTCGACCGGCCCTTGCGCGAGGCGCGCGACAGTTTCGAGAAGGCCTACTTTGAGTTCCACCTGGCGCGCGAAGGCGGCTCCATGACCCGGGTGGCGGAAAAGACCGGCCTGGAGCGCACCCACCTGTACCGCAAGCTGCGGCAACTGGGCGTGGACCTGGGGCGCAACCGCAAAACTGGTTGAGGCTGGAAGAGGATGAAAAAATGGCACGCTCCGTTGAGCAAAGGCATTTTTCCAGGTTAGAATTCAAGGCTCAGGCCCGGTAGCTCAGTCGGTAGAGCAGAGGATTGAAAATCCTTGTGTCGGCGGTTCGATTCCGTCCCAGGCCACCAGACAAATAGCCATCCGATCAATAGATTGGCATGGCGGAACCAAAAAAAAGCGACCTCTCAAAAGGGTCGCTTTTTTGTTTTTCCGGCGCCGCTCCTGGCACTCGGGCTGGCACTCGGGCTGGCACTGGGGTGCCGCAGAGTCATAGGCAGGCCGCCCTGCTTCCCATGAAGCCTTTGCGCCTTGCGGCCGGCGCAACCAAAAAAGGCCGGCCCTGGGAGCAGGGCCGGCCTTCCTGTGCCGCAAGAGCAGGGGCGGCCTCTCAGCTGCCGGATGCTGCCGAGGCTGGAGCGGACGCTCCCTGCGCTGCAGGCGCTGCCGGTTCGGCGAACTTGGCGCCAGCGGCGTTGGCCATGTAGGCCACGCCACGGGCGATCTCGGTGTCGTTGAAGTCGCCGCCGCCCTGGGGTGCCATGGCGCCCTTGCCGGCCAGGGCGGAATGCACCAGGGCTTCGAAGCCGGTCTGGATGCGGGGTGCCCAGGCTGCGGCATCGCCCAGCTTCGGGGCCCCGGCCGCGCCGGTGGCGTGGCAGGCCGCGCACTGGCCCTGGAACACCGCTTCACCCGAGCGCAGGGGGCGGTTGGCGTCGCGCACCTCGACCATTCCCACCTTCTGGATGCGCTGGGCCACGGCCAGCTCGGGGTTGGCCGAGCCCATGGCAGGCTTGTTGCCTGCAGTCACATACATCACGAGGCCGATGATGGCGAACACCGGCAGCACGAAAGCCAGGATGACAGTGGTCAGCAGTTGCTTCGGACTCTTGATCGGCCCCGAATGCGCCGCGTCGTGGATGTCGCTCATGCGGAAAACCTCGGAAGTGTTGTTGTGTTGCAAGGACGGAAGACGAGCTTTTCATTATATGAGCCGCCGTCCGCACGGCCCGGCTGCAAGTGGCGCCGTGCCTATTGGCCGGCGGCTGGCGGCGCCGCGAGCGCAAGGCTGGCCGGGTCGGCTTCGCGCCATCCGCCGCCCAGCACCTTGTACAGGGCGACCTGGTTTTGCAGCTGCTGCAGCTGCGTGAGCACCAGCGCCTGCTGCGTGGCGAACAGCGAGCGCTGGGCGTCCAGCAGGTCCAGGTAGTTGGCGATGCCATTGCGGTAGCGCAGGTCCGACAGCTGCAGGCGCCGCGTGTCGGCGTCGGCCTGGGCGCGCTGCGCCTGCAGCTGCTCGTGCAGCGTGGCACGCCCGGCCAGGGCGTCGGAGACTTCGCGAAACGCCGTCTGGATGGCCTTCTCGTACTGCGCCACGGCGATCTCCCGGCCTACCCGGGCGGAGTCCAGCGCAGCTTCGTTGCGCCCGGCATCAAACAGCGGCAACGCCAGCTGCGGCGCCACCGAGAACGCCCAGGAGCCGCCCTTGAACAGGCCTGCCAGCTCGTTGCTGACACTGCCCACCGAGGCGGTCAGCGAGATGCGCGGGAAGAACGCCGCGCGCGCCGCGCCTATGCTGGCATTGGCGCCGATCAGCTGCTGCTCGGCCTGGCGGATGTCGGGGCGGCGCGCCAGCAGCTCCGAGGGCAGGCCGGCGCGCAGCGGCTGCATGGGCGCCGTGCCCTGCAGCCGTGCGGAGGGCAGGCTGGCCCGGATGTCGTCGGGCAGCGCCTGGCCCAGCAGCAGCACCAGGGCGTTCTCGTCGAGCATGCGCTGGCGCTGCTGCTGGGCGTAGGTGGCGCGGGCGGCTTCGGCCAGGCTGGTGGCCTGGTTGTTGTCCAGCTCCGAGCTCACCCCATGCTCCAGGCGCAGGCGTGTCAGCTTGACCGATTCCTCGCGCGTGGCCAGGGTGCGCCGCGAAAGGTCCAGCAGCTCCTCGTCCGCCACGAGGTTCAGCCAGCCGGAGGCGACGGCTGCCACGAGGGCGATCTGCGCCGACTTGCGCCCTTCGCTGCTGGCCAGGTACTGCGCCAGGGCCTGCTCCTTCAGCGCGGCGATGCGCCCGAAGAAGTCGATCTCCCAGGCCGTCACCCCCAGCCCGACCTGGAACTGGTTGCCGTAGCGGCCGGAGGCGATGCTGGGCTGGCGCGTGGCGCTGGCGACACCGGCCACGGTGGGGTACTCGTCGGCGCGGCGGATCTGGAATTGCGCGCGCGCCTGCTCCACGTTGAGCATGGCCAGGCGCAGGTCGCGGTTGTTGCCCAGCGCCATGCCGATCAGGCGCTGCAGGCGCGGGTCGGTGAAGTAGTCCTTCCAGTCGACGTCGGCCGCGGCCTGGGCTTGGCCGGCCGGTGTGCCCTCGGCCAGCGCGTAGCCGGCGGGCACGGCGGCCGTGGGGCGCTCGTAGGCGGGGATGAAACTGCAGCCAGACAGCGCCAAAACAGCAATTAAGGGCGAAAAGGCGCGAATGCCGGCGTGTTTGCTTGATACTTTGCTATGCATTTTGATGCCAAAGGAGGGGTTCAGCCGTTGCTGTGGTGTTGCTGGGCCAGCAGCGCGTCATGCTCGCGCTGGCGCTGGCTGCCCTTGAAGAAGCTGCGCACCAGCACGAAGAACACGGGCACGAAAATCACCGCCAGCACGGTGCCGGTGATCATCCCGCCGATCACGCCGGTGCCGATGGCGCGCTGGCTGGCCGAGCTGGCGCCGGTGGCCAGGAACAGCGGCAGCACCCCCAGCGTGAAGGCCAGCGAGGTCATGATGATGGGCCGAAAGCGCAGGTGCGCCGCCTCCAGCGCGGCCTCGATCACGCCCTTGCCCTGCGCCTGCAGGTCCTTGGCGAACTCGATAATCAGGATGGCGTTCTTGGCCGACAGGCCGATGATGGTGACCAGGCCGATCTGGAAATAGACGTCGTTGGCCATGCCGCGCAACAGCGTCGCCAGCAGCACGCCCAGCACGCCCAGCGGCACCACCAGCAGCACCGAGAACGGGATCGACCAGCTCTCATACAGCGCGGCCAGGCACAGGAACACCGCCAGCAGCGAGAACGCATAGAGCACGCCCGCCTGCCCGCCGGCGAGCTTTTCCTCGCGCGACTGGCCGGTCCACTCGAAGCCAAAGCCCTCGGGCAGGCGGGCCGCCAGGCGCTCCATCTCCTGCATGGCATCGCCCGTGCTGTAGCCGGGCGCCGCGCCGCCGGAGATCTTCATGGCCGGGTAGCCGTTGTAGCGCACCGTCTGCATGGCGCCGGTGATCCAGCGGGTGGAGGCGAAGGTGGACAGCGGCACCACCTGGCCGTTCTTGTTGAGCACCGGCAGGGCCAGCACGTCCTCGGGCTGCATGCGTGCGGCTGCGTCGGCCTGCACCATCACGCGCTGCAGCCGGCCGCGGTTGGGGAAGTCGTTGATGTAGGACGATCCCAGGGCCGTGCTCAGCGCGCTACTGATGCTGTCAAAGGGCACGCCCAGGGCGTTGGCCTTGTCGCGGTCGATGTCGATCTGCATCTGCGGCGCGTCCTCCATGCCGTCCGGGCGCACGCCGGCCAGCACCTTGCTCTGCGCGGCCATGCCCAGCATCTGGTTGCGCGCCGCCAGCAGCGCCTCGTGGCCCTTGGCTGCGCGGTCCTGCAGGCGGAAGGTGAAGCCCGAGGCCACCCCCAGCTCGGGGATGGGCGGCGGGCTGAGCACGAAGATGAAGGCATCGCGCAGCCCGTACAGCGCCCGCGTGGCGCGGCCCGCCAGGGCCTCGGCCGTGTGCTCGGCGCCGGGGCGCTCGCTCCAGTCCTTGAGCGTGATGAAGGCGATGCCGGCGTTCTGCCCCTGGCCGGAGAAGGAAAAGCCGGCCACCGTGACGATGTTGGCCACCTCGGGCTGCTTCAGCATGAAGCCCTCGACCTGCTTCATCGCGGCCTGCGTGCGCGCCAGCGACGCGCCTGCCGGCAGCTGCACGTTGGCCAGCACGAAGCCCTGGTCTTCACCCGGCAGGAACGAGGTGGGCAGGCGCATGTAGACCACGGCCACCGCGCCCACCAGGGCGGCATAGACGACCATCATGCGGCCGCCGCGCCGCACCAGGCGCGCCATGCCCGACTCGTAGCCGTGCGTGGTGCGCTTGAAGCCCCGGTTGAACCAGCCGAAGAAGCCTTTCTTCTCGTGGTGCCCGTCCTGGATCGGCTTGAGCAGCGTGCCGCACAGCGCCGGCGTGAGCGACAGCGCCAGGAAGGCCGAGAAGGCGATGGCCGTGCCCATGGTGACCGCGAACTGGCGGTAGATGTTGCCCGTGGAGCCGGCAAAGAAGGCCAGCGGCACGAACACCGAGACCAGCACCACCGTGATGCCGACGATGGCGCCGGAGATCTGCGCCATGGCCTTGCGCGTGGCGGCCAGCGGCCCCAGGCCTTCCTCGCTCATGATGCGCTCGACGTTCTCCACCACCACGATGGCGTCGTCCACCACGATGCCGATCACCAGCACCATGCCGAACATGGTCAGCACGTTGATGGAAAAGCCCAGAGCCAGCAGCACGGCGAAGGTGCCCAGCAGCGCCACCGGCACGACGATGGTCGGGATGACGGTGTAGCGGAAGTTCTGCAGGAACAGGAACATCACCAGGAACACCAGCGCCACCGCCTCCAGCAGGGTGTGCACCACCTTCTCGATCGACACCGCCACGAAGGTCGAGGTGTCGTAGGGGATGGCGTACTTGACCCCTGCGGGGAAGTACTTCTGCAGGTCCTCCAGCCTGGCGTGCACGGCCTTGGCCGTGGCCAGCGCGTTGGCCGAGGAAGTCAGCTGCACGCCCATGCCCACTGCGGGGCTGCCGTTCAGGCGGGCGCTGGTGCCATAGCTTTGCGCGCCCAGCTCGATGCGCGCGACATCCTTCAGGCGCACGGTGGAGCCATCGGGGTTGGCGCGCAGCACGATCTGGCCGAACTGCTCGGGCGTCGACAGCTGGCCCTTGACCACGATGGTGGCCGTGGTGGTCTGGCCCGGGGCGCTGGGCAGGTCGCCCAGGTTGCCGGCCGAGACCTGCATGTTCTGCGCCCGGATGGCGGCGCCCACCTGGTCCAGCGCCAGGTTGAAGCCCTTCAGCCGGGCCGGGTCCACCCATACGCGCATGGCCAGCTCGCTGCCGAACTGCGTCACCGAGCCGACGCCCGGCAGGCGCTGCAGTTCAGGCACCACGTTGCGCGCGGCATAGTCGTTCAGCGCCTCGATGCTCATGTCCGGGCTGTCGGAGGTGAGCATGGAAAACAGCAGGAAGTTGGAACGCGACTTGTCCACGCGCACGCCCTGCTGCGCCACCGCCGGGGGCAGGCGCGGTGTGGCGCGCGAGAGGCGGTTTTGCACGTCCACCTGCGCCAGGTTGTCGTTGGTGCCGGGCTCGAAGCTGAGCGTGAGCGAGCCGGTGCCGTCCGCCTGGCTGGTGGACTCGATGTAGGCCAGCCCGCTGGCGCCGTTCATCTCGCGCTCGATCACCGACAGCACGCTGTCTTGCAGCGTCTGGGCCGTGGCGCCCGGGTAGGCCACCGAGATCTGGATGGTCGGCGGTGCCACCGCCGGGTACTGCGCCACGGGCAGGCGGGTGATGGACACGGCCCCCAGCACGATGATGAAAATGGCGATCACCCACGCGAAGATGGGGCGCTCGATGAAAAACTTGGCCATGTGCCGCGCTCCTGGTGTTTAGTGCTGCGGCGGCTTCACTGCGAGGCAGCGGAGGCGGCGGGCTGGCTGGCGCCGGCTGCGGCGGTCGGGGCAGGGGCGGAGGCCGCGCCGGCCGGCGCGCGCCCAGCCGGCCCGCTGGCGCCTGCTGCGCCGGACTGCCAGGGCACGGGGGTGACCACCACCGGATCGCCCGGCTTGCCGCGCGGCAGCTTCTGGAAGCCGTCGACCATGACCTGCTCGCCTGCCTTGAGCCCCTCGGTCACCACCCACTGGCTGCCCTGGGCCGGGCCCAGCTTGACCGGGCGCGGCGCCAGCGCGCCGCCTTCGCCCACCACCATCACCGTATCGCCGCGCGCCGAGCGCGTCACCGCCTGCTGGGGCAGCAGCACCCCGCCCTCCAGCTGGGCCTGCTCCAGGCGCACGCGCACGTACAGGCCGGGCAGCAGCGCCTGGTCGGGGTTGGGCACCTCGGCGCGCAGGGTGACCTGGCCGCTGCTGGGGTCCACCGTCAGGTCGGTGAACAGCAGCCGGCCCTTGCGGGCGTAGGTGCTGCCGTCCTCCAGCAGCACGCTCACGTCGGCGCCACCCTTGCCGGCGCCGGCCTGGCGGTACTTGCCGCTGGCCACGTCGGCGCGCAGCTTGAGCGCGTCGGCAGCGGACTGGGTGAAGTTGATGTAGAGCGGGTCCACCTGCTGGATCACCGCCAGCTCGGTGGCTGCGCCCTGGCCGACCAGCGCGCCCTCGGTCACCAGCGCGCGGCCTATGCGCCCGGAGATGGGCGCGGTGACCGTGGCATACCCCAGGTTGATGCCGGCCGTGGAGACGGCGGCGCGGGCGGCGGCCACGTTGGCCTCGGCGGTCTTTTGCGCAGCCACGGCGTTGTCGTATTCCTGGCGGCTCACGGCGTTGGCCTCCACCAGCGGGCGCAGGCGCTCGGCCAGCGCGCGGGCCTGGCCCAGGCTGGCCTCGGCCTGGGCCACGCCGGCGCGCGCCTGGGCCAACGTGGCCTCATAGGGGGCGCTGTCGATCAGGAACAATTTCTGGCCCGCCTTCACCTGGCTGCCCTCGGTGAACAGGCGCTTTTGCACGATGCCGGCGGCGCGCGCGCGCACCTGCGCCACGCGCGAAGCCTCCAGGCGGCCCGGCAGCTCGGTCACCAGGCCGATCTCGCCGGGCTGCACCGTCACCACGCCGACCTCGGGCGGGCGCTGCTGGCCTGCAGCCGCGGCAGCCGCCGGCGCCTGGTCGTCCTTCTTGCCACAGGCTCCCAGGACAAGCGCTGCGGCCACAGCGATGGGCACGAGGGCCAGGGTCTTGCGGGCGGCGCCATGGGGCGTGGGGTTCGGGCGGTGCATGAAGGTCCTTTTATGGCAAGGGCGGTGTGCGTTCGTCGGGTGCTGCGGGCAGGCTTTGCATGCTCGCACTGGTGAATGCCTGATGCGCAAGGGGGGCATTATACATACATCGATGAATGTATAATCGGGGGTTGTTCCGGAGATCACCCCATGGCACGACGCACCAAGGACGAGGCAGATGCCACGCGCAGCAGCCTGCTGGATGCGGCCGAGCGCGTGTTCTATGAAAAGGGCGTGGCGCGCGCCTCGCTGCACGAGATCGCACAGGCGGCCGGGGCCACGCGCGGCGCCATCTACTGGCATTTCAAGGATAAGACCGCCCTGTTCAACGCCATGATGGACCGCGTCACCCTGCCGCTGGAGGCCGCCTGCAGCGCCAGCGAGGCCGCGCAGGCCGCCTGCCCGCTGCAGCGCCTGCGTACCGTGGTCGGGCAGCTGCTGCGCAACGTCGAGCAGGACGACCATACGCGCCGCGTGTTCGAGATTGCGCTGTACCGCGTCGAATATGTCAGCGAGCTCAGCGGCGTGCGCGAGCGCCACCTGGCGGCCCATGCGCGCTTCCATGCCCTGCTGGCCCGCGACCTGGGCGAAGCCGCAGCGCAGCAGGGCATCGCCCTGCCGATGGCGCTGGCCGGAGCGGCGGCGGGGCTGCAGGCGCTATTCGACGGCTTGCTGCAGGCCTGGATCCTGGACGGCGCGCCCTTTGCGCTGGCCGCCACCGGCAGCCAGGCGGTGGACGTGTACCTGCGCGGCCTGGGCCTGGCGTGTTGATGTCCGTGCAATAATGCGCAGCTTGGCCGTAGCAGCCGCCCCGCGCGGGCAGGGCTGCCCGGCGGCCAGTTGCCAAGCGGCTGTAGCTCAGTGGATAGAGTATTGGCCTCCGAAGCCAAGGGTCGTGGGTTCGATCCCCGCCAGCCGCGCCAATTTTCCTCAAGTCCTTGATCTTCAAGGGTTTTTTGTTTTTCCTCCTTCCTGCTACAGCGCCTTGCTACAAAAAGGCGAGGTATGCACGGTCTTTTTCGCCGTGGCGGCACATGGTGGGCGCGATTGGTAGTGCCCCAAAAACTTCGCGCCGCTGCCGGCCGGCGCGAGTTCTGGCAAAGCACGCGAACCCATGACCTGACCGTGGCGAAGGCGGCAGGGGCGGCACTGCTGGCGCAGTGGCGCCATCAGTTGCTGGAGCTTGAGCGCGTGAACGATGAACAGCTGTCAATCCTTTTGGCGGGGAGCCCTTCGCTTCTTGCTCGGCACAGTTCTGACCCTCCGGGACGCAGCAGCGCACACTGGACTGAGCGAGGAAGACTTGCTTCATGAGGTGGTGCAGGGAGTGCTTTCCCTGCTGTGTCGCGTTCCCCTGAGGGCCAGGCATGGACACACGATGCCGCGTGATGCGCTGGGACGTGATTTTCCCAATGGCTTGGTGGTACCTAGCGTGCCGCCCGTAGGGGCGGTCCCACAGGACATGGGTGGGCAGGTGTTGCGTTTGCTCGGCGGCGGCGCCGATGTGGCCCAGGCAGTGTTAGCCGAGCGTTGCACTGAGGTTGATCTTGTGGTGTTCGAGGCATTGAGCGCGGGGCGTGTATGGGTGCCTGACGCCGATGAGGGCGTGATCGTGGATGTGCATGCTCTTGAAGTGCTTGCGCCTGAGGTCGAGCGCATCCGGACTAGGTGGGCGTCGGCGGTACCGCCTGAGCGGCTGGTGGCGTTTGAATTTTCCAAGCGACTTGGAGAGGCTGGGGCAACCGCGCCAGCAGCCCCACAACGCAATTCCGGGGGCTGGGCAGGGCGAGCCCTCAGCGAGGTCATTGCGGCCTACTGTGAGGCGCCTGACGGCCTTCTGAAGGATCTCTCAAGCCCGAAGGAAGTGCGTCAGCGGCGCTCGACGATGCTGCGCTTCGTCGAGCTGTGTGGAGAAAAGCCTATTGGGGAGGTCAGTAGCGACGATTTGCGACGTTGCCGGAACTGGCTGGCGACGTGGCCTGCTCAGATGAACAATCTCCCGGAGCGTCTGAAATGCGAAACCATCGCGGAGACCATCGCCGCTGTCGGTGCTGAGTTGCCCAGCTGGCCCCGCATGAGCGAGGGCATGGTGGCTGAGCGCTTCGCGTGGATGACTCGTCTGTTCGGGTGGCTGGCCCAGCGAGGCTATCTTGCGTTGAACCCGGCGGCGAACCTCAAGGGCGAAGGGACTTTGACAAAGACCGAGCGCGTGGAGCGCGGCCGGCGGGCTGCCCTGGATGATGAAGAAGATAAACGCCGCCCATTCAGCGCTGATGAACTGGGGCAGGTGTTCGGCCAGCCCCAGTTCCGGACTGGGCACGGTCGGCACGTGACGGGAAACCAGCAGTGTCAGCCCTATGAATTTTGGGCGCCGCTATTGGCACTGCTACACGGGCTGCGATTAAGCGAAGCGGTGCAGTTGTGGCTGGAAGACATTCGGGATATTGACGGCGTGATCGTGCTGGACGTGAACGATGCCAGCGCGGATAAGTCCGTGAAGAATAACGCGAGCCGTCGATTGGTGCCTGTCCATTCATTGGCCCTCGATGCGGGCCTACTCGGCTACCGGGATGCACTGCGCAACGCTGGATTTAAGCGTCTGTTTCCTGAACTTCGCTGGCATGGAAGGGATGAGCGCTACCGGAAGGAGCCGAGCCGAAAGTTCTCCAAGCTGCTGGCGCGGCTCGGGCATGAACGTGATGGGACGCTGACTTTCCACTGCCTGCGGCATAGCGCTAATGATGCCGCTGCCCGGGTACCTGCTGCAGCGCTGAGAGACATGGATGAGGGGCTGCGAGTGGCTGTCCGTTATAGGTTGCTTGGACATGCGATGCCGGACAGTGATGTGAACGCGCGGCACTACTTGAAGGTGCGTGTTCCTGAGTTGCATATCCTAGTGCAGGCACTGCAGTTCGATGGACTGCCGGATATTGCACGATTTGACCCAGTATGGGGACTAGAGGCAGTTAGACGTGCGTTGGCCAGGAAAGACCCGCCCTACCGGAACGTTGAAGATTGCGGCCCTGCTGCTTAGCTCTCCGAATCTGCTTGCGTTACCTCTGTATAAGATTTGCGTCTGGCATGCTAGGTTTGCCGGGGCTATGGCTGGCCATTTGCCTTGATAGGGCTATTCGCAGGATGCCCTTTTGAGTTCGTCCCGGAATGGCTTGCGCCCCCTTCAGTTCTTATAGGGAGTGCTCAAAAATAGGGAAAAAACTTCATGAAGGGCTTCGACCTCGAAGTCTTTCTAGATAAGGGGTGTAAGGTCAGCCAGGGGGGCTGTAGGTTACTGTGGGTTGTCTCGGCTGGCTGTCTCTTCCTGGGTTTTTTGTTGGCCTGTCGCCCCGGGGGTTGGTCGTAGTCTTTCCCTGCGGGGTCTTGCTAGTCTGTCGCTACTGCTTGCTGGGGTGGCTGAGGTGGGAGAGCTGATGGGGCTGGGAAGTAGATTCTTACTTGCAGCTTACTGTTGTCTATACTGTTATTAGGACTCGCCCCTGCTGAAAGCCCCTCTCCCTCTGTAGAGGGACGTCTGAGAGGCAAAAATCCGTCGGAATTTTTGTCTTATCAACAGACTTATCCACAGGCTAGGATGGGGGCTGGTTCAGTTCTCTGAGGGCTTTTCTAATGCGGTCGTTCAGGCGGGAATCCCGGCCGGTGCCGCGAAGGCTGCGCCTGCGGCTGGGGCCTAGCGGGGTGCCAGGTGGTCTAAGGGGCCGTCCCAGGCCCATCCAGAAACTTTCCCTGAGGCGGCGTAATAGCTCTGTCCTGGGCGATGGCAGCGGGCGATCTTGAAGCATTGCCAGATGACGGGTAGCTAAGTCTCCAAAGTTGTAGTGCTTCCATTCTGAAAGCGTGGTGAATGGGCAGCGTTCGCCTGTTAGGGTCATTTCCATCCGGGCGCGGTGTTCTTCGGGTGGGAGTTGGATGCGCTGAGGGGTACCGCAGGCGCCGATGGCCGTATCCGTTGTCTTGACGTAGCCCTTTGAGCTGTGTTGCCTGGTGCCCCTGCTTATGAGGAAGCCGCTCTGCAAGGCCGTGAGCATTTGGGCTTTGCTGTGCGCTGGTGTGGCCTTGCCATCCATTGCTATGCGGGCTGCAGCGCACGGGGGGTGGGCGTGGCAGCGCAGCAGGTGCAGGACAGCGCCAGCAAGCACGCCAGGGGCAGCAGGGGGCTTTCTGAGGTAAGCGTCCAGGGCGACTTCAATTCCCGTAATCGCAACGTCTGAGGGCGCGACGCTCAGCGCCAGCAGGTTGGCAAGCACGCCTGGGGCTGGCGGGTCTTGAAGCCAGAAAGAGAAAGCGAGGCACGATTCCGGGCGTTCGCCTTCGCAGGGCTCGATGCGGTCAGTGACCCAGCTGGATGGCAGACGCGCCTTGAAGTGCCGAAATTGGCTGGGCGCGTCCAGGTGGACGGTGAGCTGTACCCGATCAATAGCCGCGCGCAGCTTGAATTCTTCAAGTGCCATGTGGTTATTGCCTCGGCTGAGTGCAGCCCTGCGCTTGGCAGCGAGTGGACACTATCAAACGGAGGGCTGCGCCCAACAAGGTTTAGAACACGCCGTTCAAGACCTCCCGGGCGTGGCGATGCACGCTTTCATGGGCGTCGGGGCAGTTCAACGACGATTGCGCCACTGTCCAAGCCGTCCACGATGGCGAGAAAGTCCACGCCGTTCTGGTCGGTCAAGACAACGTGCGGCTGCCGCCGTTGTCGAGGTTAAAAAGGCATTCGCTAGACGTATAGAGGTCGGCAAATTCGTCGGCGGTGCTGGCGCGGGCACTCAGGCCGAAAGCATGGCGATTATGGTTGGTCACGGTGGTTTTCTTTGTCGATCGTTGTTGTTGGTCAGGCCGCACGCTTTTTGCGCTTGAATAGTGCAGCCGGCTTGATGGGGATGACGGGGCGCACCTTGCGAGTGCGCCAGGGTTGCAAGGGGCCATAGTCGTCAAACACAAAGCGGCGCGGGCTATTGGCCTTCTTGATCCCCGGGTCGGCCGTGAGAATGGCCTTGATGAAAACAAGCACATCGGCCATGCGGTACTTCGGCTGCTTGGAGACCCTGTCGGGGCCGACCGGATACAGCTGGTGGCCGTGCAAGTCCGGGACGGGGTACCCCTCCCGGGGCGTGCGCCGAATATCTGCAAGCCATGCGGCCCACGCAACAGGTGTACCCAGGCGCCTAACCAGTACAGCTATGGTTTCTTCGATAGACAGCAGGGTCTCGGTGCGGCGGACGGGGGCGGATGCAATTAGATGCGGGGGGCTGGCGACGGCTGCGCTACAGGGGACGGCAGCGGCAATAGCCATCATCTCGATTGTGGTGTGGCGCATTAGGGTTCCTTCTTGTTGTTCTTTGCGCTTGGTGATCCAGGGCCTAGCCCTTGTTGTTTTTCTGGTCTGACTCGCTTACCGCCTCTGTGAGGTTGGCTGCCAGCCTTGTGGCTTGAGCCGAAGTCAGCCTGTACACAGTGAGGCGGGGGGCGGTGATGTGCAGTTGCACAAAAGGTTGCCCTGTGGCCTCGTCGGTTGCAGGGAATACGCGCGCCGAGTCGGGCCATTGATAGCCGGCTGAGCTGCCGCCCATACCTATGCCGAAAGCACTTATTACTTCAGCAACACGACCTGTAGGGCGCACATCTCCGAGCTGCAGTTGGCTATGCCAGCGTTTGAATTCGTGCACTTCTGCTCGGTCGTAGAACACCTGTCGGCCGATTTTGATAACAGGAATGCGGTAGAGCGCCTTCTTGGAGTGGTTGCGATTGCCGCGCAGCCAGTTTTCCCACTCCTCATGAGTGCGTTGCCCCGGAAAGGACTCGGCCAGCTCTGCAGCAACTAGGCCAGGTGTAAGCAAGTTGCTTTTTTGGTCTGTCATGTTCTTCTTGTTGTTGTTGGAGTAGCTGCATTCTAAAAGTGAAGCAAATAAAGAGCAAGAGGTAGATCTGTATTGCTTCGCTTGGCGTATGATTTACACATTGAACCAACGTCCTTGCATGTAAATTCCTATGGCAGCTACCCCGTCCATCAAGTTCGTCGTGTACTTTCGAGTCAGCACCGTCCGCCAGGGCGTGAGCGGCCTGGGGTTCAGGCTCAGCGCGTTGCCGTTGAGCAATACCTAGCAGCAGTGTCGGGTGAGGTAGTCGCTGAGTTCCAAGAGACGGAGTCGGGCAAAAAGTCCGACGAGTCCCGGCCGCAGCTAGCAAGTGCCCTTGCTGAGTGCAAGCGACTGGGCGCGCGCCTACTGGTTGCCAAGCTTGATCGGCTTGCCCGTAACGTTCACTTCATCAGCGGATTGATGCGAACGGGAGTGAAATTTGTTGCCTGTGACCTCCCAGAGGCGAACGACTTAACCATTCACCTGATGGCTGCTTTTGCGGAGCACGAGGCTAAGCGGATCGGTGAGCGCACCCGGGACGCGCTCGCGATGGCGAAGGCTCGCGGTGTCGTGCTGGGCAAGACAGGGCCTGCGAATCTCAAGCACAACATTAATGAGCGCAAAGCAGCCGCTAATGCATTTGCCGAGCGACTGCGGCGCGAGATTCGCGGGATGCAGGCCGAAGGGATGTCGGTCGCGGCAATGACGCGCGAGCTGAACGAGAAGTTGATACCTACTGCCCGGGGCGGTCGGTGGCAGCAAGTGCAGTTGGCTCGCGTAATCAAGCGACTAGGCGCTGCAGATGCAGCGGGAAGCGAAGTCTAGGGAGCAGGTGGCAAGGTTTACGCCACGGTGTCATGCATTCGTTCCCACCTGCTAAAAATGGTTGAAATGCCGAATTTGATTAACCGCCAGTCAGCCGCGCATACCACTCCATATAAGGCAGCGCGATTACTCGATGATTCTCAAGATGGCTTGCCAAATTGCCCCTGCAGAAATTTCTAACCATTCCCTCCACGCCTTTCCTCTCGCAGGCGGCGCGGTCGCTGTCAAAGGGGCGTAAATCCATTAATCTCTCCTCTTTCCACACCACCGCCGTGTGACCAGCGGTGCGAGTGCCCACCGAAATTATAGAGATTTTCCATATAAAGACGCCTGCCAACAGAAAAATAACCAGAATGCCGCCCATTTGCCTCGTGCCTTTTGATATTCTCGCATTTTGTTTTCTGTGCTAAATAAAAATAATCTTTTTGAAAATTTATGTTTTGAGATTTTGCAATACTGTGTCGTTCAGCGTTGTCGCTGAATATATACTATTTCTTAATTGAGGTCATAATTTCATTTCGTAATTTACCATCTAGGGCTGGAAATCGGAAAATGGCATCGCCATACTGATAAATTGTCGCTTTAATGCGAATTAATTTTTAGGCTGATGCAACTTCTTTGACTGCCTCTTCTCCGTCCTCGAAGTATCCCATCTCTGGATCGTGATCTGTTGTGCCGACGCAAATTTTCTCTATGGCTTCTTTCTCGTCGCTTTTGATTAAAAAATTAGAGTTTTCATAACCGCATAGTAATTGCCCTTGATTGATTTGCAATGAGGATTCAAAATCCTCGCCATTTCGATGAATGCAGAGACGCGCATGGGTATTTCCATTGTCGTATGGAAATTTCTGGCTAATCCTATTTAATGAATTGACGCAGGTGCGAATTTTTAAAGAGTTGGTCATCTCATCCCGATTTTTTGAAATCTA
>JAUCDD010000013.1:0-13130 GCA_034675505.1 Melaminivora sp.
TGCATGGGCCGCACCGGACGTGGCCTCGCCTGCGGCAGCCCGACTGGGTGCCGCGCCCGCGCCATCGTCAGCCGCCGAGCCATTCCAGCCCGCGCGGAAGGGAGCCGCCATGCGCTGCCCGACAGCGGGAGCACGAGACGCCGCACCCCGTCCGGCGGACTGCGCGCCGGTCTTGGCGACGTTGCCAAAACCGGCCATCGCGCCCTTCGCGCCACCGCCCGCCGCGGAAGAACCAGCCTGGAATGCCGATCGGGCGCTGCTGGTCGTCGAGGCGGCAGTACGCGCGCCGCTGCCGGCTAGCTTGGCGGCGTCCGGTGCCATGCGCGCGCCCGCCATGACCGCGCCACCCACGCCCGTCGCGGCAGCGCCGATGGCAACCGCCGTCCCGGCTGCGCCGACAGCAGCACCCGCCATCGCGCCCGCACCGAGCTGCGGCGCACCGGACACCAGGCCCGTGGCGATGCCGGGGCCGAAGATGCCCAGCGCCAGCAAGGCCAGCGAGGCCAGCATGACGACCAGCGCGTGGTCGATGGAGGGCTCGGCCGGGTGCACCTGGAACTCGGCGAACAGGCCCGAGCCGATGCCCACGATCACGGCCAGCACCAGGACCTTGATGCCCGACGACACCACGTTGCCCAGCACCTTTTCCGCAAGGAAGGAGGTCTTGTTCCACAGCGCGAACGGCACCAGCACGAAGCCGGCCAGCGTGGTCAGCTTGAACTCGATCAGCGTGATGAAGAGCTGGACCGCCAGCACGAAGAAGCACAGGATCACCGCCAGCCAGGCGAGAAACATCACCACGATGGGATCGAGGTTGACGAACACCTCCGGGAAGCCCGCCATGTCGCCGATCTGCTCCAGAATCGGCGCCCCCGCGTCGATGCCGGTCTTGGCCAGCCGCCCCGGCTGCAGAAAGTTCTCCATCGTCATGGTCGAGCCGGTGGCCGTCAGGCCCAGCCCGGCGAAGGAGCGGAACACGATGCCGGCCAGCCAGTTGAAGTTGCCGATGATGTAGGCGAAGGCGCCGACGTAGAGCACCTTGCGCAGCAGCTTGGCGATCACGTCCTCGCCCTGGCCAGTGGCATGGCCCATCGCCCAGTACAGCCCGGCGATGGTCATGTCGATGACGATCAGCGTGGCCGTCAGAAACGCCACTTCGCCTTGCAACAGCCCGAAGCCCGAGTCGATGTAGGGGGAGAACGTGTCGAGGAAGCGGTCGATGATGGTCACGTCGTTCATGGCGCGTCCTCCGGTACCGGGCAAGGCCAGTGCCTCGCTGATGTCGCGGTTTGGCGGGTTTCGAAGCTGGGCGGGATGGGCGGCAGGTCGGCCAGCGTCTGGTATTCATCCGGCCGGTCTGGCCGGCAAAGAAGCGGCGCCGGAAGGCCTCGGCGGCGGCGCGGCAGGCGTCCTCGCCCGTGGCCTGTGGCCTGTTGTGGTGGGCCGCGCATTGCGCGCGCAGTGCCTTGAGCCGCACGGGATCGGCGGCCAGGGTATCGGCGAGGTTGGCGGCCGGCTGCTCGCCGCACGCGGCCAGCAGGCTGGTCAGCAGCGCGGCAAGCAGCGGTACCAACAGGGCGAGGACGCATCGCATGGCGGCCTCCCGTCAGTTGCCGTAGAAGTCCACGGGCTGCGGCGTGTACGGCGTGCCCTCGCCGTGGAAGCGCCGCCGCACCTCGCGGGCACGCTCGGCAGCCGCCGCCTGCCGCGCCAGTTCCAGCGAAGCCGCCCGGTCCTGCGTGATCTGGAGCTGCTGCGCCTGGATCGACTGCTTGGCCTGCAAGGCCAGCAGCTGGTTCGTGGCCTGCATCGCTTGCAGCGCGCCTACGGCCGACTGGCTCTGGCTCACCAGGTCGGTCAGCACGCTCTCGTCCTGCGCCAGGTTCTGCGACACCTGCGCCTGCATCTGCATGGCGGTTTGCAAGCCGTCGAGCGTGTTCTTCCAACGCTCCCGCGCATCGCGGTACATCTGATCGCCGCTCACGGTGGCGGCGTACTGCTCCGGATACAGCCGCGCGAACTCCCTATCCAGATTCGTCACGTCGTAGGCCAAGCCCCTGGCCTGGGCGATCAGCCGCTCGGTGGTCGCCAGGTTGGCACGCAACTGGCCCACCACGCTGGACGGCAGGCTGGCCAGGTTGCGCGCCTGGTTCATCAGCATCTGCGCTTCGTTCTGGAGCTGCTGGATCTGGTTGTTGATCTGCTCCAGCGTGCGGACAGCCGTGAGCGTGTTCTGCACCAGATTGGTCGGATCGAGCACGATGTCGCCGATGCCGAAGAAGGCATGGGCGGGCTGGGCGGTGCCGAAGGCGAGCACGCAGGCGAGCGGCCAGCGCGGCGAGCTTAGCGGGTATGGGGTTTCATGGCAGGTTCTCCTGTGAGTGGTCAGCGGTGGGGAGGAAAACGGAGAACCCGGCGCAAGGCCGGGGAACGAGGGCAGCAGGTCGGCCGCCCAATCGAGGCCGCGATGGCGCAGCCAGGCGCCCGCGAAGCCGGGCACGCCGGCGTCCAGCAGCACGCGGTCAAGAACCTCGTCGATGTCGCGCTGGTCTTGCGGCGTGGACGCGCCCGCGAAGGCCAGCGTCGCCGGCCCCAGGTCGAGGTCGAACAGGCGGTTGCCGAGGCGGGATTGGTAGTAGTAGTCGCGCTTGGGCTGCGCGGTGGCCACGATCTCGATCTGCCGGCTGTTGAGGCCGAAGCCCTCGTAGATCGTGCGAATCTGCGGCTCGGTCGCCTGCGGGTTGGGCAGGAAGATGCGGCTCGCGCAGCTTTCGATGATGGCGGGCGCGATGCTCGAGTCCTTGATGTCCGCGAGCGACTGCGTGGCGAAGATGACGCTCACGTTCTTCTTGCGCAGCGTCTTGAGCCACTGGCGGATGCGCGCGGCAAATACCGGGTCGTCCAGGAACAACCACGCCTCATCGAGGATCAGCAGCGTGGGCGCACCGTCGAAGCGTTCATCGAAGCGCGCGAACAGATAGCCCAGCACGGCCATGACGGCGGCCTTGCTGTGCATCAGCTCCTCCATCTCGAAGCACTGCACGTCGGCCATGCCCAGGCGGTCGTGGTCGGCGTCCAGCAGCTTGCCGTGGGCACCGCCCAGCACATAGGGCGCGAGCGCCTGGCGCAACGCGTTCGATTGCAGCAGCACCGACAGGCCCGTCATCGTGCGCTGCTCCACCGGCGCACCGGCGAGGCTGCCCAGCGCCGACCAGATCGCGGCCTTCTCGTCCGGGCCGACCGCCACGCCCTCGTGCAGCAAGGCGGCCTTCGATCCATTCGGCGGCCCAGGTGCGGTAGCCCTCGCGGTCGATGCGGGCCAGCGGCTGGAAGGCAATTTCGCCATCCGTGCCCAGGTCGTAGTGCTCGCCGCCCAGGCCCAGGATGGTGGCGCGCATCGAGCGCCCCATGTCGAACGCGAAGATGCGCGAGCCGGGGTAGCGGCGGAACTGCATCGCCAGCGTGGCGAGCAAGACCGACTTGCCCATGCCCGTCGGGCCCGCGACCAGCGTGTGGCCCACGTCGCCGATGTGCGTGACCAGCCGGAACGGCGTCGCGCCATCGGTGCGCGTGACGATCAGCGGCGGGCCGTCGAGGTGGTCGTTGTTCTCCGGCCCGGCCCATACCGCCGACACCGGCATCATGTGCGCCAGGTTCAAGCGTCGAGACGATGGGCTGGCGCACATTGGCGTAGGCGTTGCCAGGAATGGAGGACAGCCACGCATCCACCGCGTTCAGGGTTTCGGGGATGGTGACGAAGCCCCGGCCCTGGATGACGCGCTCCACCATGCGCAGCTTCTCGTCGGCCACGGCGGCATCGGCGTCCATGACGGTGACGGTCGCCGTCAAGTAGCCGAAGGCCACCTGATCGCTGCCCAGCTCCTGCAAGGCGGCGTCGGCATCGGCTGCCTTGTTGCTGGCGTCGGTATCGACCAGCGGGCTTTCCTGCTGGAAGATGGTTTCGCGCAGCAGCGCCATGACGTTCTTGCGCTTGGCGAACCACTGGCGGCGCAAGCGGCCCAGTTCCTTTTCCGCCTCGGCTTTGTCCAGGCACAGAAAGCGCGTACTCCAGCGATAGGCAAAGCCCAGGCGGTTGAGGTCGTCCAGAATCCCCGGCCAGGTCGAGGTCGGAAAGCCCCGCACCGACACCACGCGCAGGTGCTGGTCGCCCAGCATGGGCGCCAGGCCGCCGACTAGCGCGGAGTCGGTCAGCAGCGCGTCGATGTGGAATGGCACTTCGGGCACGCCGACGCGGTAGCGCCGCGTCGAGATGGTGGCGTGCAGGTAGGTCAGCGTCTGGCTGTCATCGAGCCAGGCGATTTCCGGCATCACGCCATCGAGCAGGTCAAAGACGCGATCCGTTTCCGCCACGAAGGCGTCCAGCCGCTCGCGCCAGTCCACGCCTTCGGTGGGCGGGTTCTCGTACAGCATCCCCGCCGCGCGGGCGCGGGATTCCTCGGGCGGCAGGTACACCAGCGTCAGGTGATAGCCGCTCTCGAAGTGGTTGCCCGATTCCTCGAAGGTGGCCCGGCGTTCCTCGTCCACCAGCCACGACAGCGGCTCGGGGAACTCCGAGTGCGGATAGTCGGCGGCGGCGCGGCGCTCGGCCTCGATGAACAGCGCCCAGCCCGAACCCAGGCGGCGCAGCGCGTTGTTCAAGCGCGCCGACGTGGCGATCAGCTCGCCTTGCGTCGCGCTGTCGAGGTCCGGCCCACGAAAGCGGGCCGTGCGCTGGAAACTGCCGTCCTTGTTCAAGCACGACGCCCGGCGCGACCAGTCCGGCCCAGGGCAGCCAGTCGGCCAGCAGGGCCGGGCGCTGGCGGTATTCGGCAAGGTTCAGCATGGCGGCCTCCCCTCACACGTCCAGCAGCGGGTTGTGCTTGATGTGCCGGGCGAACACGGCCATGAACTGCGGATCGACGCGCGCGCCCCACACCGCCAGCGAATGGCCGACGATCCAGAGCACCACGCCCGGAATCCACAGTTGCAGGCCCAGCCCGACGGCGGCGGCCAGCGTGCCGTTGGCGATCGCCACGGTGCGCGGCGCACCGCCCAGCAGGATCGGCTCGGTGAGCGAGCGATGCAGCGGCACCTCGAAGCCCGGCCGCGAAGGTGTCCGGGGCACTCATACGACGGCCCCGCCGGAGAAGCTGAAGAACGACAGGAAGAAGCTGGACGCGGCGAACGCGATGGACAGGCCGAACACGATCTGGATCAGCTTGCGAAAGCCGCCGGACGTGTCGCCGAAGGCCAGCGCGAGGCCGGTGGCGATGATGATGATGACCGCGACGATGCGCGCCACCGGCCCCTGGATGGATTCGAGGATGGATTGCAGCGGGCCTTCCCACGGCATCGAGGAACCGGCGGCCTGCGCGGTGCCGGCCAGGAACAGCAGCAGCGCGGCCAGCAGCAGCCCTTGCCCCGCAGGGCGGGCCAGGCTGCGCAGCCGCGCAAGCCGGACAGGCAGAAAAGCGGATTTACGGAAAGACGGAAAGCAGGAATGGTCATCTGCGTCATGGCAGTTCTCCAGGGTGGTTGAGGGGAGTGGGGAAGAAGTCGCCGCAGCGGGTGCGGCATCGGGAACGGGCGGCAGCTCGGGAAACGGCGCTTCCAGCGCGTCCGCCAGTTGGTAGCCCACGCCGTCGAAGCCGACGACGCGGGCGATGCTCTCGATGCGGCGCTTGCGCCCGCGCCCGGCGATGTGGATCACCACGTTGACCGCCTCGGCGATCAGCGCACGGGGCGGGTTCACCGCCACTTCGAGAATCAGTTGCTCCAGGCGCAGCAGCGCGCCCGAGCGCGGAGCCGGCATGGATCGTGGCGATGCCGCCCGGATGGCCCGTGCCCCAGACCTTGATGAGATCCAGCGCCTCGGCGCCGCGCACTTCGCCGACGACGACGCGATCCGGCCGCAGGCGCATGGACGAGCGCACCAGCTCGGTCATGGACACCACGCCCTGCGCGCGTGCGCAGCGGCACGTGGTCGCGGGCGGCGCATTGCAGCTCCACCGTGTCTTCGAGCACCAGCACGCGGTCGCCCGTGGCGGCGATCTCGGCCAGCAAGCGCATTGGCCAGCGTGGTCTTGCCGCTGCTGGTGGCCACCGGCGATCAGGATGTTCTGGCGCTCGCGCACGGCGCGAACGAGAAAGCCCGCCTGGGCGCTGGTCATCATCCCGTCGGTGACGTACCGCTCCAGCGGAATCACGCCCACGGCGCGCTTGCGCAGCGCGAAGGCCGGCCCCGGCGCAGCCGGCGGCAAGATGCCCTCGAAGCGTTCGCCCGTTTCGGGCAGCTCGGCGGACAAGAGCGGCTGGCCGCGATGAACTTCCGCACCGACGTGGGCGGCCACCAGCCGGATGATGCGCTCGCCATCGGCCTCGGACAGCTCCACGCCCATCGGCGCGCGGCCCGATGAACAGCCGATCCACCCAAAGGGTGCGATCAGGGTTGAGCATGACTTCCACCACGTCCGGGTCTTCCAGCGCGGCGGCGATCAGCGGCCCCATCGCCGTGCGCAGCATCTGGATGCGGCGATCCAGCGACGTTGCAGAGGACGAACGCGGCTCGGGCGGAACTGGCCTCCACTGGAATGCGGCGCTCATGAGGTCACGCTCCTGCGCCTGGGCGACGGCCGCCGCGTCCTCCATCCGCGTCGGGTCGGGGTGCAGTTCCTCCACCACGTCACGCACCAGGCTGCGCCCGCGCAGCAGGTGGCGGCCCAAGCTGCTCGACGAACTGCTCGAAGCGTGCTTTGCCCTGGGCGCGTGCGGCTTCCTGATGCGCTTCGGGCACCGGCGTGCTCACGGTCAGGTAGTAGCGGATGAACAGCGCCAGCGTCTCGATCTGGATGTTCTGGTCGCGCTCCATGCGCTCGGACTGGCGCGACAGACGATCCAGCCGCTTGGCAATGGCCGCCTCGCGCTGGTCGGCGGCATCGGGCGACAGCCAGGATGCGAGCGCCGCCGCGACGATGGACGACTTGGACACGCCTTTCTTGGCGGCCAGTTCGTCCAGGCGCTTGGCGTGCTCAGGCTGGATAAAGAGATTCAGGCGGTAGTGGCTCATAGCTCGATTCCGTCGTCAGGGTCGAGGGATGCCAGCCGGGCCGTGCGCTGCATGGCCGGGTCAAGCTGGCGCGGAAGGGGAAGCGGCAGGTCGTCGTCGTCATCAAGCAGCGCCAGGTCAGCCGCTGGGCGCGGCCAGCTCAGGGTCGTAGGTGACGATGTCGGACAGCTCGGGCTGACGGCGCGGGCCGCCGTCATCGGCCGCGGCCAAGCTCCCCAAGCCGTCAGCGGATGCCGTAGCCGGTGCGGCAGGCATCGCTGGGATCGCCAGCCCACTCCAGTCGTCCGGGCGCACCGGCGGTGCATCGGCGTACCGCCCGCCTGCAAGCGTGGGCGGTGGCAGCACGCGACGCTTGAAATTGGCGTCCGCGTAGTAGCGCAGCTTCTTGGCCTTGATCGGCGCCATGCTGGACACCATCACCACGGCCTCGTCGGGCGGGAGCTGCATCACTTCGCCGGGTGTCAGCAGCGGCCGGGCTGTTTCCTGGCGCGACACCATCAAATGGCCGAGCCACGGCGCAAGCCGGTGGCCCGCGTAGTTGCGCTGCGCGCGCAGCTCGGTGGCCGTTCCCAGCGTTTCGGAAATGCGCTTGGCCGTGCGCTCGTCGTTGGTGGCGAACGTCACGCGCACATGGCAGTTGTCCAGAATCGAATGGTTCTGGCCGTAGGCTTTGTCGATCTGGTTGAGCGACTGCGCGATCAGGAAGCTGCGGATGCCGTAGCCCGCCATGAAGGCCAACGCCGTCTCGAAGAAGTCCAGGCGCCCCAGCGCCGGGAACTCGTCGAGCATCAGCAGCAGCTTGTGGCGGCGCTCGATGCCGTCAGAGCCATCGAGCGATTCGGTGAGGCGCCGCCCGATCTGGTTGAGGATCAGGCGAATCAACGGCTTCGTCCGGGTAATGTCCGAAGGCGGCACCACCAGGTACAGCGACACAGGATGCTCGGCAGCGATCAGGTCGGCGATGCGCCAGTCGCAGCGCGAAGTGACTTCGGCCACCGTAGGGTCGCGGTACAAGCCCAGGAACGACATGGCCGTGGACAGCACACCGGAGCGCTCGTTGTCCGATTTGTTGAGCACTTCGCGCGCCGCAGATGCGACCACCGGATGCGGCATTCCTCCTGCATCGCTGCTCAGGTGCCGAGTCGTCATCATCCGGTGCAAGGTCAGCTCGAACGGGCAGGCCGGATCGGAGAGGAAATTGGCGACGCCGCGCAGCGTTTTGTCCTCGCCCGCGTAGAGCACATGCAGGATCGCGCCGACCAGCAGCGCGTGCGAAGTCTTTTCCCAGTGGTTGCGCTTTTCCAGCGCGCCTTCGGGATCGACCAGAATGTCCGCAATGTTCTGCACGTCGCGCACTTCATGCGCGCCGCGCCGTACCTCCAGCAGCGGGTTGTAGGCGGCCGAGTGGCTATCTGTGGGATTGAACAGCAGGCAGTGCGAGAAGCGCGAGCGCCAGCCGGCGGTGATCTGCCAGTTCTCGCCCTTGATGTCGTGGATGACGGCGGACGCGGGCCAGGAGAGCAGCGTCGGCACCACCAGGCCCACTCCCTTGCCCGAGCGCGTAGGCGCGAAGGTCAGGACGTGTTCCGGGCCTTCATGGCGCAGATACTGGTGATCGTACTGGCCGAGGAACACGCCGGCAGGCTGCGTGAGGCCGGCTTTCCGGATGTCCTCGGCGTTCGCCCAGCGGGCCGAACCGTAGGTTGTGACCAGCCGCGACTGCCGCGAGCGCCAGATCGACATGCCGATGGCCACCACCACCGCCACCAGCCCGCTGCCGGCAGCAATGGCACCGCCCGTGTCGAACACACGCGGCGCGTAGGCGTCGAAGAAGAACCACCACTCGAACAGCCGCCAGGGGTGGTAAATCGGCGTTCCAAGGAAATCGAACCAGGGCGAGCCAAGGCGTAGCTGGTAGCCCAGGGCTGCTGCTGTCCATTGTGTGGCACCCCACACACCGGCGATCACGATGCCGAATACCACGGCGATCTGACCGAACAGCACGTTCGTCCCTTGCATGACCCGGCCTCCGATCTGTCCTGCGCTGATTCCTCATGGAAGAAGCGGCACAAGGACGTGCCGCAGGCGTCAGGATCAGTGCCGGGTCAGTGCCGGTCAAAGACCGTTTTCGGTAGAAAGGTCGAGCAAAAGGAAAGAATTCGCGCAGCGTCGAAGCAAAGAAAAACGCCGCAAGCGACAGCGCGTTGCGGCGTGTTGAACAGGAAAATGAAGGCGATGCGGTGAGCCGCCAACAATCAGAACTTGGGCGACTCCTTCGGCGGCGTGTAGGGGGTTTTGCCGTCGCCATAGAAACGCTTGCGCGTGGCTTCGGCTACCCGGTTGCACAGTGCGTCGCCCAGCCTGGCGCGATCCAGCTTGCACTGCTGGCGCAGTTCCTCCAACCGTTCGGGATTGGACGTCAGTGATTCCACCATCTCGCTCGGCTCGGATGGGCTGCAGGCCGTCAGGGCGGCTGCAAACACCAGCGACGTAATCTTGTTCATGGCTCAACTTCCTCCAGGGTATCGGGTTTAGGAGATGCGGCGGGCCGCTGCCCTGCGGGCGACTCGATCACCGACCCGCTCAATGAAATGGGCCAGGGTTTGCGACGGCTCGCCGTTCAGCCGAAGCAGATAGGTCGTCAGCATCGGCGAGCGTCCAGCCAATGGCCGGGCCACGACGTCCGACTCACGGCTGGCGGCGATCTGCGAGGCGCCTGCCAGCCCCAGCGCAAAGCCAGCGGACACCAGCGCCATCATCAAGTCGAAGGACGTGACCTGTTCGGCCACCAGCGGCTCGGCATCCACGGCCCGCAGCACCCGGGCTACCTGGCGAGCGTGGCCTTCGCATACCTGCGGATCGCACACCACCAGCGGATAGCGCAGTACCTCTTCTAGCGGGATGCGCTTGTGGCTCAGTATGGGATGCCGAGCGGGCACCGCGACCATCAGCGGGTCGCGCCAGACTGGTTCGGCGATAAGGCCGTCGCCCACATCATCAGACTGCGCAAAGCCCACGTCGAACAGGTCATCATGTAGCCCCTTGATCTGCTGTGACAGCGGAACCTCGAACAAGCGGATATCTACCTCGGGCTCGTCCTGTCGGCACTGTGCCAGCAAGGCCGGCAAGCGCGATGGCGTGATGCCATCGGATAAGGCGATGCGCAACTGGCTGTGATAGCCATTGGCTGCCGCTTTCACGCTGCCTCTGGCCTGCTCCAGAGCCGCGAACACTCGCGGCACATGCTCAAGGAACAGCTTGCCCGCGCGGGTCAGCCGGGTGCTGCGCGTGGTTCGCGCGAACAGCGCAACGCCCAGTTCTTCTTCCATTTCCTTGATGGCTCGCGACAGCGGGGACTGCTCGATATGCAGTTTCTCCGCTGCACGGGCGAAATGGAGCTCTTCGGCTACGGCCAGAAAGCAGCGAAGATGACGTAACTCCATTGAATACGCTCCTACTATCTTTCGCGTTCTTCGCCAGGGTGGAGTGGAAGGGCTGGCTTTCGTCTGCCGAGTGCCCTTATGACAGCATTGATCACCGCTGCGCCGCCCGGCCCCTGTGCGGCCTAACGGAGCCCGAGGCAGTTTTCACCGAGGCGGTCGATCAGATGGACGTCGACGCTGGGAGCCTCGGTGATCAGCAGGATGGGACAGCGACTCCAGCTGCCGGCGGTGATGCGTGCGCTATCCAAGCGCACCTGTTCGTGCAGGGCTTATCGTGCCCTCGGCGGAGGTCCATTTGAGAACCAGGGCGTTGCCGTCCGGCGTGATGCGGCTGATGAAGCCGTTGCCGTCCTCGTCCGCGGCGGTCGTCTTTGCTGTCGGAGGCGTGTAGACGCCATCCACGGTGTCATGCATCACGGATTCGGGTGCGGCCAGGCCGACGTTCTCGATCATGATGCGTTCGGTCGCCTTGGCCATGACGGGATCGAACGCGGCCACGGCCAGGATGGCTTTCAGTGTGGGAAAGGACATGATGCAAGCTCCCTGGTGACGATGTCTTGGGAGGTCGGGAGTCAGGCCTGCTTGGGGACGGTCTGGCCCTGCTCCTTGAGCCAGCCGTCGTGCAACCACTTCTCTGTCTTGCGATGACCGGGGAAGGTCACCCAGACGATGTCGCGCTCGAAGACCAAAGGCTTTTCGTCGCTGCCGACGATGACCCAGAACCAACGGCCGTCAGCCAGGTTGCGCGCCTTGACCTTCATGCCGGTCAGAGTAACAGTCTCGCTGCGACCGTTGCGCGTGACCTGGATAGGTTCGTCGTGCGGCTTAATCCAGCTGATCTTCATGCGCGGCAGCAGGTCGGGCGCGGTGCCCTTCAGGAAGGCGCGAGCGATCTGTTCGGTACGTTCGCGGCTGGGCAGCGGCTGGCCGGCCAAGTCCAGCGAAATGTTGGCGAAGCCTTTGAGCGTGCCATCCGCGGCCACCACAGTGCTGAAGTGCTCGCCCTCCAGCCCGACGTTGCGGCCATCGCGGCGTTCGTAGCGGGTGAGTTCGGCGGCTTCGCCGTCAACGGTCACCGCGCGGCGTGTGACTTCGTGATGTGTTTGCGGAATCCATTGGGAAAGGGACTGGGGGATTGCTGTAGCTGTCATGGGAATAGGCTCCTTGGGTAGGTTTTGGGCGGTGACGAAGAGGGATGCCGTCGCCGCAACGGTAACGACGACAAACATGGCGGTAGCGCGAACGACATTCATGACTGGTCTCCAGTGGATATGAGCGAACCCTCGTTTGGGGACGGGGCCTGGCCAGCCCTCGGTTCGTTATCAGCCAACGAGGCGGGCTCGGGATTGGGCTGTGTCTGAACGAGAATCAGCGCGCCGATGCCGATCAAGATCAGCACCATGTGCACAATCTGGACGGCTCCTTGCTTGAGCCAATAGCCGAACCACAGTCCGCCGCAGATGAAAAACATCCACAGCAGGATGAAGAGGCTCAGGGCCAGAACGGCGCGATCGCGGCCATCTGAGAGTGCCTGGACATCCTTGTATGAAAAGGCCTTGGCGTAGGCGGCGGTCGCCCACCACAGGATGGTGGCGCAGACAAGTTGGACGGCGACCACGAAGTACAGGATCACGGGAGACCACTGTGTCGGCCAAGCGCGCCAGAGCAGTCCAGCTCCCAGGATCTCTTCGGTCCGAATCAGATCCATGGAGAGTGTGTAGCCAAGGAGAAGGCTGTTTGTGCCTGGATCGGTGAGATTGTTGACGACGGCAATCGACAGCCAAATGGCGAGTCCCAGGAGAATGACCAGTCGGCTGAAGGCAATGATGCGTACGCTCATGATTGACTCCTTATGCTTGCATCGGCGCGCCGAGCACTGGCCAGCCGCGATGGCGGGCGATGGAAAACAGATCGGCATTGCCTTCTACGACCCTCGGATGCCCGACGGCCTCCAGTAGGGGTAAGTCGGAAAGGTGGTCGCCGTACCCGTAACAGTTGCAGGCCAGCGCATCGCTTTCTTCGAGGAAATTGACGATTGCTTGGCATTTGCCGACGCCGATGGTTTGCGGCGGCTGCAGCTTGCCAGTAAACAGCCCGCACTCGACTTCGAGCCGGTTGGTCAGCAGAACTTTCACGCTCAGCTCTATCGCCAGTGGCTCCAGGATTTCGGTGCAGGAGCCGGACATGAATACTTGTTCGATGCCTTCCTGTTGGTGCTGTCGCAAAGCATCCAAGGTCTGATGGATGAAGTATCCTCGCGTCAGGCGGGTTTGCCGGTGCCAGAGGTCGGCCGCATGCCGCACATCAGTCTGCTTGAGCCCACGGAAACTCTCCCAGAACAGACGATTGACTTCCGTCCTGTCCAAGCCCCGAGCGACTTGGTTTCGCACACATTCCCGCGCCTGCCGTTGCGCGGTGGCTCCCTTTCGGCTCCCAGCGTCCATCGCAGATAGAAGTCGCGAAAACTGAACATGCTCTTGATTCCTATCAGCGTCTCGTCGACGTCGAAGAAGGCATATCGAGTCGTAGCCATGATCGGCTCCTTTCCTTTGAAGATGCCGGGAGAGCCTTCTCCCGGCGAAGTGCATTTCCTAGCAAGACGACGAACGAAGGCCACATAG
>JAUCDD010000014.1:0-2122 GCA_034675505.1 Melaminivora sp.
AACCCCGCCACCCGGCGCGGGGCTGCCAGCGGCGCCAGTGCGCCAGCGTTCCCTGGGTTGGCGCCTGGTGTGGGCCACGCTGGTGTTTTGCGTCCTGTTCATCCTGGCCTCGGTCATGGCGCTGACCTGGTCAGCCTGGAATGCAGGCCTTGCCCGCATGGATGCTGATCTCGCACAGATCGAACAAGTCTATGGCGACACCTTGTCCAAGGCCATCTGGGAGCTGGACCGGGAGGCATTGAAGACCTATGTGCGCAGTGCGGAGGGCGTTGCCTCGGTGGGAAAAATTGTCTTGACGGTCAGACTGGCCAACCAGCCCCCGGAAATTTTCGAGAGTGCGCATGCCGGCTGGAGCGGGTCCGGCTGGGCGCCGATGCGCCGCCTGCGATTGGCCTTCGCGCCGTTTCCCGGGGGCCGTGAGGAAATCGGCGAGCTGGTGTTGTATGGCGATGAGCAAGTGCTGTGGCAGCGCCTGCGCAGCCAACTGGCCACCATCGTCGTGGCGCAATTGCTGCAGTCGCTGATGCTGGCGGGACTCATCATGCTGATGTTCAATCGCATGGTCACGGTGCATGTGCGGCGCATCGCATCGCACCTGGAAGGCGTGCGACCGGGCAACCTGGGCACGCACCTGCGTCTGGAGCGCGCCAGCCAGAGCCAGGACGAATTGGCCCAGTTGGTCTCGGGAGTCAACCAGCTGCAGAGCAGTCTGGCAAACCACCTGGAGCGCCAGCAGCGCTATGAGCAGGAGCTGGCCGAGCACCGGGACCGGCTGGCCCACCTGGTGGATGAGCGTACCGCCGAATTGCAGGCCGCCAATGCCCGGCTGCAAAGCCTGGCCCGTACCGACCCATTGACCGGCCTTCCCAACCGGCGGCATTTTGACGAGGTGCGGATCATCGAAATGCGCCGCGCCCAGCGCGAGCAGCGAAGTCTGGCCCTGCTGATCTGCGATATCGATTGCTTCAAGGACTTCAACGACCACTACGGACACCCCATGGGTGACCAGTGCCTTGTTGCGGTGGCCCAGGCCTTGCAGACGCAGCTGGGCCGGGCGGGAGACTTGGCGGCGCGCATCGGCGGTGAAGAATTTGGCGTGCTGCTGCCTGCAACCAGCCGCTCGGCGGCCTACAAGATGGCCGAGCGCATGCGCGCTGCGGTGGCAGCCTGTGCCATCGAACACCTGTACTCGCAGGCGGCCCGGGTCGTCACCATCAGCATTGGTCTGGCCGTGCTGGATCCTGGGGCAGAGGGTGATTTCGAAGCCCTGTTCCAGGAAGCTGACCAGGCGCTCTACCGCGCCAAGGCGGCCGGGCGCGACCAGGTAGCCGGCCAGACGCCCTGGCTCCGCCCAGTCATGAAGGAGAAACAGCATGAAACGTGCATTGTTTTTGTTCTGGATTTTCTGGGTGGCTACGGCGGCATCCCAGGCGCAGCCCATCCGGGCGGTGACCGAGACCACGCCCTACACCTACATCGAGGGTGACAAGGTGGTCGGTACGGCCACCGAGGTGGTGGAGCTGACCCTGCAGCGGGCAGGCCTCAGGACTACAGCGTGCACCTCTACCCCTGGGCGCGGGCCTATGACATGGCGCTCAAGGAGCCCTGCGTGCTCATCTTCCTGATAGCACGCACACCGGCCCGTGAGCAGCAGTTCCGCTGGGCGGGCGAGATCATGAAGATCCAGTACCACCTGTACCGGCTCAAATCAAGAAAGCTCGACATCAGTACCCTGGAATCCGCCAAGGCCTACACCATTGGTGTCATGCGCGACGATGTGCGCCAGCAGTACCTGCGCTCCAAAGGGTTCGAGCGGCTGGTGGTCTCGGCGCAGCCCCTGGACAACTTCCGCAAGCTGCTGCGCGGCCAGGTGGATCTGGTGCCCTTGACGAGGCGGGCTACGCAGGCCTGCTGTGCCAGCAAGCCCCGTTCGACTGCGCTGGCCTGGAGCGGGTGCTACGCTGGACGAGGCGTCCGCCGGGCTCTACATGGCCTACAGCCTGCAGACCCCGCTGGATGTGGTGCAGCGCACGCAACAGGCCTTCGACCGGCTCAAGGCCGAGGGGGTCGTGCAGCGCATCATGGAGCGCACGCCCTGACGGCATTGCCGCATGCAAGACGT
>JAUCDD010000015.1:0-15216 GCA_034675505.1 Melaminivora sp.
ATTGTGAGCGTCTCGCGGGCAGCCTGGCAAGCATCGAGCACGGCAGCCAGCACGGCATAGTCGGCCGGCGGCAGCCCGCCCGCCGAGGCCTGGCGCAGGCGCTGCTCGATGGCGTCCAGCTGCGCCAGCGCGTCGGCGCGGGCCTGGTCGGCGCCGGCGCCGCGCAGCGCCTGCTCCAGCGGGCTGAAGGCCTGCTCGCTCCAGGCGGGTGCGCGCTCGGCGCCGGGGATGAGCAGCTTCATCGCGACAGCACCAGGCGGCGCGGGCCGCTGAACACCAGCGTGTCGGGCGTGATGTCCTCCAGCCGCCAGCCGCTGCGCTGGCCGCCGGGCTGCAGCTTGGCGCCGCCCTCCAGCACCACGTAGGGACTGGCGCCGCCGACCACGCTGCGGATGCGAAACGGCAGCGGCGCGGCGCTGGCGTGTACCAGCGCGGCGGGCGGCGCGGCCGCCAGCTCGCGCACGCTCAGCGTGAAGGGCACGCCCGACAGGGGCTGGCCGGGCTGGGCCAGCAGGCGCTCCAGCAGCGCGCGCTGCTGCGGCGCCACGTCCACCTGCACCAGCAGCTGGCCGGCGTCCGCGTCCCAGCGCGCCTGGGCGCCGGCCAGGCCGGCGCGCTGCAGCCACTGCTGCACGGCGGGGGCCTGCTCCTGGGCGACGCGGATATCGTCCGCCAGCTCGACACCCGGCGGCAGGCGCTCGCGCAGCGCTGCCAGCAGCTGGCTGCGCTCGCCAGCGGTCAGGACGCTGCCCTGGGCCTGGACGCGGCCCGCGCCCTGCGCGGCGAAGGTGAGCGCCGCGCCGGTGGCGCCGGCGGCAGCGCGCAGGTCGTCGAGCACGTCGGACGTGGTGCGCAGCGCCAGCTGCGGAGGCGGACGCACGTGGGCCAGCGCCTCGGTCACGCGGTCGAGCTGGTCCACGTTGGCAACCCAGCCGCTGACGCGCATGCGGCCGTCCGGCAGGGGCTCAGTGGCCAGGCGCAGCGCCGGATCGACAGTCGCCAGCGCCAGGCGTATGCCTTGCAACTGCTCCTGCAGGCGCGCCGGGTCAGGCGCCGGCGCGGCGCCGGCGGCCAGGGCGCGCGCGCGACGAGGGCGCCGCCTGCCCCAGGGCCCACAGCGCGGCCAGCACGCCCGCTGCCAGCACCAGCAGCACGGCGCCGCCGGCCAGCGCGGCGCGGCGGCGCGGGCGGGCGAGCGGGGCGGCTGCGGCGGTAGCGGCCGTGCCGGGCTGCGCGCCGCCAGCGGGTGCAGGCGGATGGGGCTGCGGCGCGGGCCCGGCGGGGGGTGTGGCCTGTAGTGCGGCCTGGGGTTCGGCGCTGGCCTGCGGTGCGGCCGCAGGGGTTGCCGGGCCGGGGCGCGCAGGAGGGCGTGCCGGCTCTGCCCGCTTGCGGGTGCCGGGCCCCGCCGCCGCGCGCTGCCAGGGCGCATGCGGGGCGCTGACGGTCAGCTCGATGCCGCCCAGCGTGCCGGGCTGGCCGAAGGCCAGCGGCGCCAGCAACAGGTCGCCTTCGGCCATCACCGGGTCGTTGGTGGCGCCGTCCTGCGGCGCGGTGGCGGTCACGCGCCAGTGCCCGCCGCCGGCGTGCAGCCAGGCGGGCCCGCCGTGCGGCGCCATGTCGCTCAGGATGACGTCGCATTCGTCGTCCGGCCCCAGGCGCAGGCTGCCGGAGAGCGGCACGCTGGCGCCGGCGTGCCGGCCGGAGAGCACGCGCAGCTCGGCCTCGTGGGCAGGCTCGGCCGGCGCCTGCAGGGCTGTGCTCATGCGCCGCCCCCGGATGCCGGAAAAATGGCCCTGGAGCGCAGTTTTGGGTAAAAACCGCCAGTTGCCGGCGTGCAATAACGGCAGTTAGCTATCAAAAACATAGTACCAGCGGCGCTCACAGGTCCACCCGGGCCAGCGGCTGGATGTTGATCTCCTGCGTCAGCTCCTGGTAGCTGAGCACCGGCAGGTCGTACAAATCCTGCTCGATCATCTTGCGCAGGTAGCGGCGGATGTCCATGGAGGTCAGCAGCACCGGCCGCTGCGCGCTGGCCGACAGGTCGCCCACGGTCTTCTTGATGTTGTCCACCAGGCGGCGGCTGACCTGCGGATCCAGCGCCAGGTAGCTGCCCGCCGAGGTCTGGCGGATGGCGCCGCGCACCGTGTCCTCGATGGCCGGGGCCAGCAGGTAGGCCGGCAGCACGTTCTGGCCGCTGGAATACTTGTAGCTGATGTGCCGCTTGAGCGTGGAGCGCACGTACTCGGTCAGCAGCACCGAGTCCTTTTCCTTCTGGCCCCACTCGATCAGCGACTCCAGGATGGCGCGCAGGTTGCGCACCGAGATGTCCTCGGACACCAGGCGCTGCAGGATCTCGGCGATCTTCTGGATGGGCAGCACGCGCGTCGATTCCTTGACCAGGTCGGGAAAGCGCGCCTCCATGGCGCCCAGCAGGAATTTCGTCTCCTGGATGCCGATGAAGTCGGCGGAGTATTTTTTCAAGACGAACGCCAGGTGGTAGGTCAGCACCTGGCTGGAATCCATGAACGGGATGCCGGCGCGCGTGAGCGTCTCGCGCAGCTCGGCCGCCACCCACAGCGTGGGGATGTGCGGCAAAAATTTCGCGCCGCTCTCGTACTGGATCTGCAGCGCCTGCAGGTTGGCCTCGCTCTCGCGCACCAGGAGCCATCCAGGGCGCAGCCGGCCCTGCGAGACCGGCACCTCGGACAGCAGCAGGTGGTAGCTCTCGGCGGGCAGCGCGTCGTTGAAGCGCAGCTGGATGCCGGGGAAGGGCACGCCCAGGTCGTAGTACAGCGCGCGGCGGATCTTGAGCAGTTCCTCGTTCAGCACGTCGGCGTCGAACGCCTGCTGCAGGCCGCTGGCCACGTCCATCAAGAGCGGCACCGTGGGGGCGAACTCGTCGGCGCCGTCTTCCAGCTTTTTCTTGGGCTTGTCGCCGGCCGGCTGCATGGCCGGCACCTCGGTGACCTGGCCGGTCTTGGCGTCCACCACGCGGCGCGTGCTGCGCAGGATCACGAAGCCCACGGTGCCCACGACGGTCGCCAGGATCAAAAACACCGGCAGCGGCATGCCCGGGATCAGCCCCATGCCCAGCGCCACTGCGGCGGCGATCAGCAGCGCGCGCGGCTGCGCCAGCACCTGCTGGCCGATGTCCTTGCCGACGTTGGACGGGCCGTCGCCGGTTTGCACGCGCGTGACGATCATGCCGGCGCAAATGGCGATGAACAGCGCCGGGATCTGCGCGATCAGCCCGTCGCCGATGGTCAGCACCGAATAGGTCTTCATGGCGTCGCCGGCGCTCATGCCGCGCTGCATCACGCCGATGACGATGCCGCCCAGCAGGTTCACGGCGACGATGATCAGGCCGGCGATGGCGTCGCCCTTGACGAACTTCATGGCGCCGTCCATGGCGCCGTAGAGCTGGCTTTCCTTCTCGACGATGCCGCGGCGGCGCTTGGCCTCGTCCATGTCGATGGTGCCGGCGCGCATATCGCCGTCGATGGACATCTGCTTGCCCGGCATGGCGTCCAGCGAAAAGCGCGCCGCCACCTCGGCCACGCGCTCGGCGCCCTTGGTGATGACCACGAACTGCACGATGGTCAGGATCAGGAACACCACCAGGCCGACGATCAGGTTGCCGCCGACGACGAAGTTGCCGAAGGTGAAGATGATGTGGCCCGCGTCGCCCTGCAGCAGGATCAGCCGCGTGGTGGCGATCGAGATGCCCAGGCGAAACAGGGTGGTCACCAGCAGCACCGACGGGAACGACGAGAACGCCAGCGGCGAGGGCAGGTACATGGCCACCATCAGCAGGATGGCCGAGACCGTCATGTTGATGCCGATCAGCGTGTCCACCAGCCAGGTGGGCAGCGGCAGGATCATCATGAAGATGACGGCGACCAGGAAGAACGCCAGCACCAGGTCGTTGCGGCTGGTGGCGACCTGCACGATGCGCTGCAGGCGGGGGGCAAAGGCGGACTGGGTCATGGAAGGGGCGATTGTGCGGCGGCCGCGCCGGCAGGGGGCGCTGCAGGCGGTGGCGCGGAAGGTGGTGCAGCCTCGCGCTGCGCCAGGTAGGCGCGCATGGCGGCGGCGGCTTCCGGGGCGCGGGCCAGGGCGTGCAGCGCCTGCGCGCGCACCAGGTGGAAGGGCGCGTCGATCGCCCCCAGCAGCGCCAGGCGGTCCAGCGTGTCCAGCGCGCGCTGCGGCTGGCCGGCGCGCAGCCGCGCCAGCGCCAGCGCCAGCAGCGTGCGCGCGTCGCCGGGCGCCAGCAGGTCGCGCGCGGCCAGCAGCACGGCGGCCTTGTCCGGGCGCTGGTGCTGCAGGTACAGGTAGGCCAGCAGGTCCATCAGCTCGGTGCTGGTGGATGCGCCGGCGGGCGCGGCGGGCTCGGTGCTCATCCGGCGTCAGCCCTGGTAGAGCGCGCTGCGGTACATCTGTGCCAGCTCGCGCAGGCTGGATTCTTCCTTGAGCAGGCGCACCGCGCGGTTGAGCGTGCGCGCGTCCTCGGGCGCGCCGGCCTGGGCCTGCTCGGCGGCGGCGCCCAGGCGCTCCAGCGCGCCCTGCAGCGCATCGCGAAAGCGTGCCGGCATCAGCAGGTCGCGCTGCGCCAGCTGCGGGCGCAGCGCGGCGTTCAGCGCGTCGTCCAGCGTCGGCAGCGCCAGCAGCGATTCCAGCTGCGGCTGGGTGCCGACGTCGGGCGGCAGGGCTTGCTCGCGCTCGGGCAGGCTGGGCAGCTCCTGCTGGCGGGCATGGGTGATGCGGTCGATGCCGCGGTCGAAGGCCAGGTGGCCCAGGGGGGTGGACATGAGCGGCTCCTTCAGTGTTCCTGTGCCTGCGCCAGCCACTGGCGCAGGAATTCGGCCGCCTGCTGGATGCGCGCGCCGCTGAGCTCGTCGCGGCCAAAGCGCACCGCCACCACCAGCCAGTCGCCCGCCGGCGTGCTGCGCAGGCCCACCTGCACCGCCTGCGCCGGCTCGCTGACCTGGCCGGCATGGCGCAGCGCGGCCAGCAGCCGCGCCGCGCCGTCGTGCGCCAGCGGGTCGGCATAGTGCACCACCACGGTGTCCTCGTGCCCGGCCACGCCCAGCAGTGCGCCGCTGGCGGGAAAGCGCAGCTGCACCGCGCCCTGTGCGCCGGGCGCCAGCGCCAGTCCCATGCCGGCGCCCCACTCGGCCAGCGCTTGCTGCAAGTCCATCATGGTCAGTTTTCCTCGCGGTCGATGGCGGCGTCCAGGGCATCCTGCACGGCCTGCAATACGGTCTGGCGCTGGTCGGAGTCGACGAACACCTTGGGCGGCATGTCGCGCATCAGCGCCTTCACGCCCGTCAGGAACTGGATCTGCGGCTGCACCGCGCCCGCGCCGAAATCGTGGCTCAAGGTGGTGAAGCGGCTCGCGCCTATCCATTTCTCGGCGCTGGCGCCAACCAGCGATTGCATGAGCTGCACGGGCGTTGCGGGCAGCGGGCCCACGGCCTCGCCCAGGCGGGCGTGCAGCTCGCGGCAGCCGTCCAGCACCGTGCTGGCCACGCCCAGGTGGTACAGGTCCTGCACCAGGCTTTGCAGCCGCGCCGGGTCGGCCGAGGGGCGCGTGGCCGCCAGGTCCTGGCCCAGCGCCTGCACCAGGCGCGCCAGGCCGGCGGAAAAGTCGCCCTCGCCAAAGCGCCCCAGCGCCAGCTGCAGCGTGGCCGCCAGCGAATGCTCGCCCAGCACCACGTCGCGGTAGGTGTCCTGGAAGGCCAGCACCTGGGTGGCGCTGGCGCCGCCCTGGGCGGCAGCCTCGATGGTGTTGATGTCGGCGCGGGCGGCGTCGCCGTGCTCCAGCTCCAGCTCGTCCAGGGCCTCGCGCAGCTCCTCCAGCACCTCTTCGGGGGCGTGCTCGCGCTCGCCTGTCTGCAGCACGTACTGCAGCGCCAATATCTGCTGCGTGGGGTTGCGGTAGACCTTGCGCACCTCGTCGGCGGCGTCGTCCTGGCGCCCGCGCGTGCGCCGCCCGGTCTGCGGCGCGGCGCTGCCCGGCTGGCCGCGCAATCCGGCCTGGCCGGCGGGCGCGTTCTGGCGCGACAGCATGCGCTTGGCCAGGTGCACCAGCTGCTCGGGGTCTTCGTGGGCGTCGGCCGCGTCCATGTAGGCCAGGATGGCCTCGGCGCTCATCACTTCCTGCTTTTGCGTGGCTTCCTTCTTGCGCTGCGAGGAGTGCTTGGATTCGGCCTTCTCGGAGTGGTGCAGGCTGATTTCCTCGGCCGCATCGGTCAGCACCGACTCGGCCGTGTCCACCTGCACCTGCTGGCCGCCGAAGCTGCCCACGCCGGCGCGGCCGCCGTCCTGGGCCGCGCCCTGGTGCAGGGCGTTGTCGAGCGAGGCGGCGGCGGGGTTGAAAGCGTCTATGCGTGACATGGCGGGGCGGCGGTGCTATCCACGGGAGTATGGGCTTGGTAACCCGGCGGGGCGCCAGGTTCCATCGAATAAAAAAGCCGATTGCTGGAACCGGGCGCCGGGCCGGGTTACTTACCCCATGTCGCGGCCAGCGCCGCACCGTTTCACCCGCAACCCAGGAGAGCCACCATGACCCCTCAGGACCAGTCCCACGACATCGTTGCCCGCGCCCAGGCCTTGATCGAGGAGGTGCAGCGCCAGCTGGAGCGCACCGACGAGTTCTACCGCAGCCAGGGCCTGGACCCGCTCAAGGTGCATGTGGTGCTGCAGGCGCACGGCAGCGCCGATGCCCAGGCCCAGGCGCGCTCCGCCTACGAGGCCGACCTGGCGGCGGTGGAGCAGGAGGTGGAGGAAGGGCGTGCGCGGCTGGCGTTCGACGCCGGCAACGCAGCCGGCAGCGGTGCGCGCCGGCCCCGCATGATGATCTGAAGCCGCCCCCGCAGCCCACCCCACCGAAGCAGCAACCCGCAGGAGAACCACGATGTCCTCAATCAACATGAATCCCATGGCCGGCATTTCCGCCGCCGACATCCAGGGCATGGACCTGGAAACGCTGATGATGGCAGTGCAGAGCAACCGCGCCCAGCTGCTGGAAGCGCAGCTCAAGGACCAGATCAGCTCCGTTCAGGCCAAGAACGAAAACATCTCCAAGCTCAACGAATTGCTGGGCGCATTGAATGGCGCGGCCGCCAAGTTCAAGAGCGACGCCAAGGCCGGCGACACCATCGACATCCCCGCCAACATCAAGACCGCGGCCGCCTCGGCGGGCGTGACGCTGCCCGACGGCTTCAGCGGCAGCAAGGTCACCAAGGGCAACCTGGACAGCTTCGTCCAGCAGACCAAGTCGCAGATTGACAGCCTGTCCAACAGCCAGCAGATGGACATGCTGCGCCTGCAAAGCCTCTCGAACAAGCGCAACGAGGCGTTCGAGGTCATGACCAACTTCATCAAGAAGATGCAGGACAACCGCAACTCCATCATCGGCAACATGCGCTGATCCATCGTCCCTTCCTTTATCGGAGCCGCCACCATGTCGATGCAAGTCAATGATGCACAGAGCATTGCACCCCAGAGCCTGAACGGCATGGATCTGGAAACCGCCATGCTGGCCGTGCAGAGCCGCCGGGCCAGCCTGCTGGAGGACCAGCTCAAGGACCAGATTGCCAGCGTTCAGGCCAAGAACAACCAAATCTCCCGGCTCAATGAATTGCTGGGCCAGCTCAACAAGGCGGCGGCCGCCATGCCCTCCGACGCCAAGGCCGGCGACAAGGTCAAACTGAGCCCCGCAGCCAGGGCGGAGATCAATGCAGCCGCAGCCCAGGCGGGGATCAGCCTGCCCCCGGAGTTCCAGCCGCGCTGGGACGTCCGGCTGCGCGATGGCAGCGTCATCCAGGTGGACGAGGCTGGCAAGGCCGAGGCGGAGAACTGCAAGAAGCTGAACTGGGCCTTCCGGTCAAGCAACTACAGCGGCGTCAAGGGCGTGGCTTCCATCACCGAGACGAGCAACATCAACAAGGGCCAGCTCGACGGCTTCGTGCAGCAGATGAAGTCGAACATCGACAGCCTGTCCAACAGCCAGCAGATGGACATGCTGCGCCTGCAAAGCCTCTCGAACAAGCGCAACGAGGCCTTCGAGGTCATGACCAACTTCATGAAGAAGATGCAGGACAACCGCAATTCCATCATCGGCAACATGCGCTGAGGCGCTGCCCCATCACCCCCAAGGAACTCCCATGAATGCCATGCCCCCGTCATCTCCCGCCCCGCAAGAGCTGTCCAGCCAGATTGCCGAATTGCTGGCCAACGGCGGCACGCTGGGTTCGGTGTTCGATTACCAGGACCAGGACTACGAAGTGCTGTATGCGCTGGGCCACAACCTGTATGCCCAGGCCCGCTACCTGGATGCCATGCGCGTGTTCGGCTACCTGGTCATGTGTGACCACATGGAAAAGCGCTTCATGAACGCCTTTGCCTCCAGCCTGCAGATGCTCAAGAGCTACAAGGACGCCATCAAGTACTACTCGCTGGCCTCGGTGATGGACATGGGCGACCCGCTGCCCACCTACCACACGGCCGAATGCATGATCGCCCTGGGCCTGCGCCAGGAAGCGCGCGAGGCGCTGGGCTATGTGCTGCGCCAAAGCGGCGCCCCGCAATACGCCGAGCTGCGCCAGCGCGCACAGGCCACGCTGGACCTGCTGGGCGGGCCGGCCACCCCTGCGGCCCCGGGCACTGCCCACTGATTAGCCAGGAGACACTGCCATGAGCGACACCACCATCAGGCCTTCCACCGGCGCCGGGCTGCCCCCCCAGGGCTTCGACGGGCTGGACGCCAACCTCGCCACCCAGCTGCAGCAGCAGATCCAGGCCGACCCGAACAAGGTCATGCAGGAAATCACCCAGCTGGCCGGCACGCTGCAAGCCGGCAACGCGCGCAGCGGCGGCAGCAACGTCACCAACTCCAACGGTGCGCCGCAGATCGACGGCGTCTCGCTGAGCTTCTCGCCCGAGGACATGGCCGCGGCCCTGCTGGTGCTGCAGGGCAAGACCCAGGAGGCGCAGCTCAAGACGGCCAAGGAAGGCATAGAGACCAACTCGATCAAGCAAAAGGCGCAGAACGAGAAGGCCATGGCCAAGATCCAGGAGTGGATCAAGAAGTGCGAGGACGCGGCCGCCAAGGAAAAGGCCGGCGGCATCCTGGGCTGGTTCAAGAAGATCTTCGCCGTGATCGCCTCGGTGTTTGCCGTGGTCGCCGCCGCGGTGGCCACCGCAGCCACCGGTGGCGCGGCCGCGCCCATCCTGGCGCTGGCCGTGCTGTCGCTGGCATCGGCCACGGTGAGCCTAGCCAGCGAGATCTCCAAGGCTGCCGGTGGGCCCAATTTCGACCATGTCGCGGGCTGGATGGACCCGGCCTCGCTGGTCGGCAAGGGCATGGGCGAGCTGGCCAAGGCCTTCGGCGCCGACGAGCAGCAGGCGGCCATCGTGTCGGCTACCTTCGCGGTGGTGACGACCATCGCCATCACGGCAGCGGCCGTGGTGCTCACAGGCGGCGCGTCAGCCGCGGCAAACCTCGGCAAGATCGCCGACCTGGCGCTCAAGGTGGGGCGCGCCGGCCAGGCCATCGCCGGCGTGGCCACCGGGCTGACCGAGGCAGCGCACGGCGGGGTCAACATCGCCGCCGCGCACGACACGCGCAACGCCGCGCTGGCACAGGCCGACAAGAAGAAGATCGACGCCATCATCGCCATGCTGCAGCAGCAGATGGAGGAAAACCGCACCGAGATGAAGAAGGTGCTCGACGAGATGATGGAGGGCATGAACATCGTCAGCCAGATGATCAACGCGGCCGGCCAAAGCCGCGCACAGATCAGCTCCAACCTGACCGGCCGCGGCCAGATCATCTGACGCCCCGGCACAGGCGGCGGGCCCCCGCCCGCCGCACCAGTCCCATACAGCGCGCCTGCGGGCGCATTGCAGACCCTCTACAGGAGAGCACCATGAGCACCCCCATCGGCCCCGGCGGCCAGCCGGCCATTCCTTCCAGCTACGGCAGCGGCGAGTCCATCTCCACCGAGGACGGCGGTTCGCTGGCCCGGCTGCGGCCCAACCGCCCGGTGCTGGCCAGCCTGCAAAGCGAGTCCGCCTCGGACGCGGATTTCTCGCTGGCCGCCAGCAAGCTGCTGCAAAGCGAGGGCACCAACGCGGCCGACAAGCTGCCCGCCCCCAAGACGCCGACCCAGCTGGGCGCGGTGCAGGCCAGCCTGAGCCGCTTCGATGACTCGCAGGTCTCGGCCGACATCTACGCCTTCATGGCCCTGTTCCAGAAGATGGCGCAGGAGATGCGCAACACCGCGCGCACCCAGCGCACCACCGAGTTCCAGGGCCAGATCACGGCGCTGCAGAACGCCGCCGAGAAAATGAAGCAAGCCGCCGGCCAGCGCTTTGCCGCCGCCATCACGCAGGGCATCACGCAGATCGTGGGCGGGCTGGCGCAGGCCGGCGCGTCGGCCTACTCGGCCAAGCAGACCATCCAGGGCGCACGCATGGAGGCGCGCGGCAACAACCTGCTGGCCAAGGCCGAGGCCGGCGCCGGCAGCAACCCGGCCAGCAACGTCCTGGGCGTCACCCAGCGCGGCAACAACATGGTGGCTGCCGGCAAGGAACTGGGCGCCGCCGGCACCAAGTGGGCCGGCTATGGCCAGGGCGCATCGGGCCTCATCGGCGGCATGGGCGGCATCATCGCCGCCGGCTTCAACAACAAGGCCGACCTGCTGGACGTCGATAAGACCAACCTGGAAACCCAGGCCAAGATGCACGAGACCGCCGTGCAGCATGCCAACGACATGATGCAGCAGATGATGGACGTGATCCGCGACGTGCGCGACAAGCTCGCCAGCATCCAGCAGTCGCAGGTCGAGACCACGCGCGGCATCGCGCGCAACATCTGAACGCCGGCCGCGACCAGGAGCCCCGCATGACATCCGCCCCCACAGCCCCCGCCAGTGCCGATACCGGCACCGTGCAATCCATCCTCGACCTGAAGCAGGCGCTGGACGCGCTGCCCTCCAGCAGCCGCCTGTCGCAGGCCGACACCGACGCCATCTATGCCCTGGCGCACCAGCTGGTGGTGCAGGGGCGCTACGAGACGGCCTACGGCTACTTCTCGCTGCTCACCCTGTACCGGCCGACCGACGTGTCCTACCTGCAGGGCCTGGCCCTGTGCTACCGCATGCTGGAGCGCTATGAGGAGGCGCTGAACGTGTACTCCTTCCTTGCCACCATCGACCCGCAGGAGGTGGACCACAGCATCGCCATCGCCGAATGCCTGCTGCTGCAGCGCGAGCTGGAGGAGGCGCGCGCCACGGTCGAGCTGGTGCTGCAGTACTGCCAGGAAAACCCGGTGCCGCCCAGATCCGGCGCGCGCGCGCAGGCGCTGCGCGAGTTGCTGCAGCCCGCCGGGGCGCAGGGGGGCACGCCTGCTCACGCCTGAAGACGTCCGCCTGCTCACGCAGGTCGGCTTCATCGCCGCCGGGGCCGCCGACGTGCCGCGCGCCGAGCGCATCCTCGGCGCGCTGGCGCGCGTGCGCCCGGCGCGCGCGTTCCCGCACGTCGGGCGCGCCATGGCCTGGATGAACGCGGGGCGCCCGCACGATGCCGTGCAGCTGCTCGAGCGCGCGCTGCCCGGCGCCGACGCCGGCGAGGACGCCGATACCGTGGCCGCCTTCCTGGCGCTGGCGCTGCAGCTGGATGGCCGCAGCAGCGACAGCCGGCGCGTTTTGCAAAATTTGCTGCGGACCGCGCCCCAGGGCGCCGACAATGACGGCTTGCGCCTGGCGCGGCGCATGCTGGGCGAGGCGCCCGGCGCATCGGCTGCGCTGCCCTGATATCCAAGGAAACCGGTAATGGACCCCATCTCTGGCCCGATAGCAGCCCTTGCCCCGGCAACGACCGGGCCCATAGCTACTGATCCAATAGCAAAAGCCGCCCCCGACAGCCTGGCGGCGGCGCGTTTTGCCGCGCTGATGGCGCAGCCGCCGGCGCCCGCTGCCGCAGCCGCGCCGCCCGAGGTGGCGGCACTCGCCGCCGGCGCCGGCCCGGCCGGGCCCGCCTCGGTGGGCGACCGCATCCTGTCGGGCATGCACGGCGTGGCCGGCGACATGCAGACCGCCTGGGGCAACATCTCGGACATGCTGCGCGCCGGCGAGCACCAAGTGGGCATCCAGGACATGCTGCGCCTGCAGATGAACCTGATGCAGGTCACCATGCAGTACGAGCTGGTGGGCAAGGCCGTGAGCCGCACCGGCCAGAACATCGACCACCTGGTGCGCCTGCAATGAGCCCTTTCGCGATGACGCAAGGGCTGGCGCGCAGCCTGCTGCTGGTGCTGTGCGCGCTGCTGCTGGCCGCCTGCGGGGCGCGCGTGGACCTGCTGGGCGCCGTGCCCGAGGACGAGGCCAACGAGGTGCTGGCCGCGCTCTTGCGCGCCGACATCACCGCCAGCAAGACCTCCGGCAAGGAGGGCATGGTGGGGGTGCAGGTGGCGTCCCCGCAGGTGGGCCGGGCGCTGCAGGTGCTGCGCGACAACGGCCTGCCGCGCGAGCGCTTTGCCGGCATGGGCCAGGTGTTCAAGAAGGAAGGCCTGATCTCCTCGCCGCTGGAGGAGCGCGCGCGCTACATCTTCGCGCTGTCGCAGGAGCTGTCGGGCACGCTGTCGAAGATCGATGGCGTGCTGGCCGCGCGGGTGCACGTGGTGCTGCCCGAGCGCGGCGCCGCCGGCGAGCCGGGCGTGCCCTCCACGGCCGCGGTGTTCATCAAGCACCAGGACGGCTACAACCTGGAGATCATCCAGCCGCAGATCCGCCGCCTGGTCACCAACAGCATCCCCGGCCTGGCCGCCGACCGGGTGTCGGTGGTGTTCGTGGCCGCGCAGGCGCGCGCAGGCGAGGCAGCGCAGCCGGCGCCCGCGCTTGCGCAGGTCTGGGGGTTCGACGTCGCCCCCCGGCGCGGCCGGTGGCCTCGGGGCGCTGCTGTGGGCGCTGCTGGCTGCCTTGCTGCTGGCCCTGGGGGCACTGGGCTATGGCCTGTGGCGCTTCGTGCTGCAGCCGCAGCGGCGCGCACCGGGCGCGGCCCCGGTGCCGGTGCGCACTGCCTAGAGCATGCAATGGCCGCGCTGACCCTGGCGCCCGCCGGCGCGACCGCACCCGCCGCGCTGCGCACGCAGCTGCAGGGCTTCAACCTGCTGCCCAGCCGCTGGTGGCATCCAGCCCGCATGCCGGCGTGGCAGCAGGAGCTGCAGGCGCTGGGTGCGCTGGCGGCGCAGCCGGCGCTGCTGCGCGTGCTGCACCGGCGCTGGTCGGCGCAGCTGCTGGCCAGCCTGGGCGCTGGCGCGCAGCCGGTGGCCGACGCGGCGCACCCCGCCCTGGCGCTGGCGCTGGCGCCGGCCCCGCTGCTGGCGCGGCTGCAGCGCCGCGCTGGCGCGCTGCTGCTGGCGCCGCGCCTGTGCCGGGTGGTGGAGCGCCAGCAGGTGCTGGCGCTGCGTGCGGCGCTGGGTGCGGACACCCTGGCCTGGGCCTGCGCCGATGCGGCGCAGCTGCACCCCGGCCCGCCCGGGCACAGCGCCTGGCTGCAGGAGGATGAAGACGGCGCCGCCGTGGGCAGCGCCAGCGGGCTTGCCGCCCGCGCCGACCTGCTGGGCGCCGGCCTGCTGGCGCAAAGCTGGCACGATGCGCCCGCCGGCCTGAAGCTGCGCGCCGACGGCCGCCTGCCGCCCGGCGCCGACGACGCGGCGGTGCGCACGGCCAGCGGCCTGGACGCGCTGCGTGCGCGCCACCTGTGCCGGCAGCTGCTGGCCTCACTGGATTCGACATGGCTTTCCTCGTTCCCCGCGACCCCTGAGCCCCACGCGCACGCTGCAGGCGCGGCTGGCGCCGGGCACGCGCATCGTGCGCGCCGCCGATGTGGCCGCCTGGGCGCAGGCCGAAGGGCTGCTGGCGTCGGCGCGCGCGCAGGCGGACGCCATCCTGGCCGGCGCCGGAGGCGGCTGGCGGCCGAGCGCGCGCGCGGCTATGCCGAGGGCCTGGCCGAGGCGCGCATGGAGCAGGTCGAGAAGATGATGGACACCGTGGGCCGCACGGTGGACTATTTCGCCGCCGTCGAGGGCGACATGGTGGCCCTGGTCATGGGCGCGGTGCGCAAGATCATCGACGGCTACGGCGACCACGAGCGCGTGCTGCTGGTGGTGCGAAACGCCCTGGCCGTGGTGCGCAACCAAAAGCAGATGACGCTGCGCCTGCCGCCGGCGCAGGTGGACGCGGTGCGCGCGCGCGTCAACGAGCTGCTGGCCGCCTACCCCGGCGTGGGCTACCTGGACATCGTGGCCGACGCGCGCCTGCAGGGCGACGCCTGCATCCTGGAGAGCGAGATCGGCCTGGTCGAGGCCAGCATCGACGGCCAGGTCGCCGCGCTGGAGGGCGCCTTCCGCAAGGTGCTGGGCAGCCGCATATGAGCGCAGTCGATTCGACTTCGCCGCGGGCCGGCCCCGGGCGCGCGCGCAGCGCGCCAGTTCGACTACATCGCCGAGATGATGGAGCTGGCGCTGGCCGACACGCCGGTGCTGCAGATCAAGGGCCGCGTGACGCAGGTGGTGGGCACCATCATCCGCGCCGTCGTGCCCACGGTGAAGGTGGGCGAGGTCTGCCTGCTGCGCAACCCCGGCGAGGACTTCGAGATGAAGGCCGAGGTGGTGGGCTTCGCGCGCGACGCGGCGCTGCTCACGCCCATCGGCGACATGTACGGCATCTCCACGGCCACCGAGGTCATCCCCACGGGCCGCGCCCACATGGTGCCGGTGGGCTTCGGCCTGCTGGGCCGCGTGCTCGACGGCCTGGGGGGCCCGCTGGACGAGGCCGAGCGCGGCCCGCTGGAGGCGGCAAGTTCTACCCGGTGTTCGCCGAGGCGCCCGACCCGCTCAAGCGCAACATCATCAGCGAGCCCCTGGAGCTGGGCGTGCGCGTGCTCGATCGGTGCTGACCTGCGGCGAAGGCCAGCGCATGGGCATCTTCGCGGCCGCCGGCGGCGGCAAGTCCACGCTCATGGCCATGCTGGTCAAGGGCGCGGCGGTGGACGTCACCGTGGTGGCGCTGATCGGCGAGCGCGGGCGCGAGGTGCGCGAGTTCCTGGAGCACGAAGGGCGAGGAGGGTGGGCGAAGAGCGTCATCTGTCTGCGCCACCAGCGACAAATCCAGCATGGAGCGCGCCAAGGCCGCCTACGTCGCCACGGCC
>JAUCDD010000016.1:0-27502 GCA_034675505.1 Melaminivora sp.
GCGTTGGTGAGTTCGTCGTCAACCTCGGCCGGCTTCGGGCTTTCACCGCTTTGACGGCGGTTTTCCAAGATCGTGCTCGCAAGCGTGGGTCTACACCGTATCTTGGGAACTTCACCTCGACCTTGACCTCGTCACCGGCCTTGGCGCCAAGAGCTGCTCCTCGACGGGGATCTAGCTTTTCGAGCCCAGCACCAGCGGATAATCCTCGGCGGTGCCGCCTTCGAATGCCTCGCCGTCGACCATGCCCTTGAAGTCGATCACGATCTGATCGCCGTCCTTGGCTTTGGTGCCCTTTTTCGCGGTCTTCAAAGTTCTGGCGTCTTGGGCAGATTTTCAACGCCCTTGTTACCTGCTCTTCGCTGGCCTCTCACCACCAGCCGCTCCAGTCGACACACCTGACAGTTCCAGTTCTGCATGTGGAGCGCCTCGTAGGCGACGGTCACGACCGCATCGTCATCCTTCGCCTTACCGGCCATTGACCATTTCGATGGGCTGACAGCGGGACGGTCGCCGGATTTTTCCAGATGGTTGCGCAGCGCGGTATTGATCGCCTCTTGCATGGCATCGCCCAGCACGCGTTGGCCGAACTGCTTTTTCAGCAGCGCCATGGGCACCTTGCCCTTGCGGAAGCCCTTCATCTCGACTTCGGCGGCCTCTTTCAGCTTCTGATCTCCACCTGCGCCGCCAGATCGGCCGCGGGCAGGGTGAACTCATAGCCCCGCTTCAGCCCTTCGTTCTGGGTTTCCTTGACCTGCATTTGTCTTCCTCTGTATCCACAAGTCATCGCGTGGGGAAAGGCATTCGCAGCCTCACCGACGTGCCGAAGCTGCCGTCCCGCGCCCCTGCCTGTTTAAGTGTGCTCGCGGATGGGACCTCGCTCCACAAACAAAAATGAAGGCCGGATTTGTCATGTGGGACGCGCCTTTCACAGCCTGCTTTTGCGGACAGCATCGCCAGCCCAGGCGTCCGATGCCCGCTTACCCTTCGGAAGCGAGAAGCGGAAGCCTCTATCGCCCTTTGGTTGAAATGAACATTATAGTTTCATTTTCTAATGAGCCCGCCGGAACCCATGAGTTGCGATGAACTACGTTCGGCAATCTTTCGCTGATATACAAAAATACTTGTATGTGCAACAGCGGTAGGTTCCGAAAAATCAAGGCACTGCCTTTATTAGGTCAGCAAATGCAACCTAACTTATGGACATATTCCCTTTCTCGTCACAGGGGTGCATACAGACAACGTTCCGTAAGCGGTTGTTTGTTAACCTTGGTAAGCGTTATTTTGGTTGTTTGTTCAAACCTGACCGGGCGGGTGCCCACACTTGTTCTCGCCCGGTTGTGAATTGGAACCCCTCCCTCGGATTTTCTCCTGCCATCGCCATTCGTTCATAGGCAAGAACTGGCCGAACTCGCGTCTGGCGATTCCTTTGCGCCTGCATCTTTCAGACAAATTATCTAAATTCAGTCTTTGATGCAGCTATATGCCACACGGAAAAGGCCGCCTCTTGGGCGGCCTTTTCGCATCTTTCCCGCAGCCAAGGATCAGTCGCGCGCGCGCACGACCTGCAACAGCGGCATGAGCGCGGCCATATCCGGCCCATGGGCCAGCCCGGTCAAAGCCCGGCGCAGCGGCATGAACAGCCCCTTGCCCTTGCGGCCCGTCGCCTCCTTGACCGTGGTGGTAAACTGGCCCCATGTCGCAGCGGTCTAGGGCGGAGGCGGCAACAGGGTCATTGCCTGCGCGATGAACTCGGTCTTCCTCGGGGGCGATGTGCGGCTCCGCGCCATTCGCGAGCACAGGGTCCACCAATCGGCCAGGTCGCCCAGAATGGTGATGTTTTGCGAGGCAACCGCGCCAGAACCGCTCGGCCAGATCGGCGGGCACGCCAAGCGCGGCCATACGGTCCGTCACGGCCGCAAGCGGCGGCGACTGGTTAGCCAGCGCGGGTCAGGGGCCTCAGATCCTCGGCGTTCAACTTGGTGGGGTAGGCGCCAAGCTGCCGCTCTGATCGAAGCCCTCGGCCAGTTCGTGGAGGGACATCTTCAGATTCAACCGGCTTCGACCAGCCCAGCCGCGCCATCAGGGACGAGAGCGCCATAGGCTCCATCCCGCTTTCGCGCAGATCGCGCAAGCTGAGCAGGCTAAGACGGTTGGACAGCCCCTCGCCCTGAGGGCCCATCAGAGGCGAATGGTGGGCGAAAGCGGGCGGTGGGCCGCCCAAGCGACTGGATGATCTGGATTTGCGTTGCTGTATTGGTCATATTATCGGCGCCCCGCGCACGATATAGGTCATGCCCATGTCGATGTTGTCAACGGAGGTGGCAAAGGTATACAGCACCTGCCCATCGGCCTTGATCAGCACCGGGTCCGAAACGGAGGCCGCATCGATGGAGATATCGCCAAGGATACCATCGGACCATTCGATGCGCTCCTGATCCAGCAGAAAGCGCCAGTAGCCCTCGCGCTCTTTGGCGCGCAGGTTGGCCTTTTCCTCTTGGGACAGCTTCAGGCCAGCGCGGTCATAGACCGGGGGCTTGCCCATGTTCAGTTGCTTCTTGCGCTTCAGATCCAACTCGGTCGGGGTTTCGAAGACCTCGTAAAGCCGGTTCGTGGCTTGCAGGTCTTCGGCGGCTTCGATATAGCGGTCCAGCCGCTTCGACTGGTGCTCGATCAGGTCCCAGGTCAGGCTAAGCCATTCCAGATCGCCCAAGATGCCGTCGACATATTCCTGTTTCGAACGCTCCCTGGTCGGTATTGTCCAGCCGCAGGATGAACGTGCCGCCTTGCTGGCGGGTGATCAGATAGTTCATCAGCGCCGTGCGCGAATGTTGACCATATTGCCGGTGCCTTTGGTTTCGGGCGAATTTTATCCTTGCAAAATATTCCGGATGCCGATTGATTCAATTTCATGCGTAACGTTCATTTTCGGCGCCTGTTTTGGAGCAATTTGTCGAGCTCGTCACCCATTTTACCAGTTTTATGGCTTTTGTTTTGTTATAATAATAAAGGATGGAAGGAGGAAGACGCTGGTCGCTGCACAAGGGGTTTATATGCCTGCCTCAACGGCTGAATCGCGAGTTAACGTGGTTTAAGCCGGCAGGGTTCTCCATATTCGATCCAGCCTCAATCCAGATCAGCCCAGTTTGCCGACAGTCTGGTCGATATCCTGCATCTTCGCTGGGCGCCGGCGACCCATTTGTACCAGCGGTCCTGTTGTTTGGCTTGGCTGTCGTGGGTGGAAATGGGACTTTATCGGCGGATTGAGTGGCAGCGCCTTCCACGGCTGTGTCGCGGCTCGGTCCCCGCCACCATCAGCAGTCACTGCAGGCTGTCTGTACGCATGGTCTGTGCTCGCCGGCGTGGAGTGCGTCGTGGGCGCTGTGTTTAAAATGCGTCCGTGCTGCTTCAGTGGGCTGCTGTCGGTGTGCGGCGGGGATTGGGGCCTTTCAGTTTTCATTTGCTTCACCATCCAGGCGGTTTATGTGAATATTAGGTAGCTCACTCGTTGCGGTACAGGCGCGCCGCGCTGGCCTGCGGTGCGCCATCGGCCAGGCGGTAACGGTCCAGCACCATGTTCATGGCGGTGACCGAGGCGCCGACGATCTTCTGGTTCCCCAGCAGCCGCAGCTGCTGCCCGGTCTGCGGCGTGCTGCAGGCCCCCATGGCGCTGCGGGTGCCGGCGGAGCTGCCCTGGATCAGCGTTTCGCGCACGGTGTCCACCACGCCATCGGCATAGACCAGCTCGTAGCGCACATCGATCTCGCGCCGGTCGCTGCCGTCCGGGTTGATGGCGAAGCGCTCGGACAGCACTTCGGCGGCGCGGCGCGTGGAGCCGCGCTTGCGGTTGGTACTGGCGAGCGCGGCCGGCTCCGCGTCCAGGCGCGCCATCTCGGCCGCCCGGTTGCGGCCCGAAGACAGGTAGCAACCGTCCAGGAACGACCCGGGGGCCGCGCCCGAGGTGATCTCGGCGGCGTGCAGGGCGCTGACGCGGCCCAGGTAGTCGTTGACCAGGGCCAGCGCGTCCGACGGCGCGCAGCTGGCGGGCTTGACCACGCAGGCCAGCTCCTGCAGCGTGCCCAGCGCCAGCATTTGCCCGCCGGTGGCCGGCCCCATGGCGTAGGCCTTGCCATCGGCAACCCCCAGGAAGTGCCCTGTGGAATACGGCCCGCGGAACACGAAGCCCTCGCCGCGCACGTCGGCCAGCGTGCCGGGGAAGTAGGCCGGCAGGTGCGCCTGCGCCCAGTCCATCAGCTCGGTTGGCGTGGGAGGCTGCGGCGCAGCGCCCGCGGGCCAGGGCAGCAGGGCCAGCAGCGCTGCGGCGGCCAGCGCCGGGCGCATCGGGCGCGCCAGGGCAGGGCCGGGCCGCCGGGGCGAGAGGGAAGAAGGATGTGTCTGCATCAGGCGCTCCTGCGGGGGGTGGGGTGGATGGGTTGCAATCCATGGCCGCCTGGACCTGCCCCGCAGCCCCTGCCGCCGAGCGCAGCCGCGCACCACGGCTGCAACATAGTCAGTCGGGCGCTGGCCCGCCATACCGCAAATGAGGTAGGGTCCCCCCCTTTGCCTGCCGTGGCGGCAACGGCAGCGGCGCCGCTGCCGGCCAGGGGCTACAACCCCAGCGCCTCCGCCAGCGCGTTCATGCGCGCGCTGGCCGCGCCGTCCATGGCCATGGTGCGGCCCCATTCGCGCTGCGTCTCGCCGGGCCATTTGTTGGTTGCGTCCAGCCCCATCTTGCTGCCCAGGCCGGAGACGGGCGAGGCGAAGTCCAGGTAGTCGATGGGCGTGTTGTCCACCAGCAGGGTGTCGCGCGCGGGGTCCATGCGGGTGGTCATGGCCCAGACCACGTCCTGCCAGCTGCGCGCGTCGACGTCCTCATCGACCACGATGATGAACTTGGTGTAGAGGAACTGGCGCAGGTGGCCCCAGATGCCCATCATCACGCGCCGGGCGTGGCCGGGGTAGCTCTTCCTGATGCGCACCACGGCCAGGCGGTAGCTGCAGGCCTCGGGCGGCAGCCAGAAGTCCAGGATCTCGGGGAAGGCGCGCTGCAGCAGCGGCACGAACAGCTCGTTCATCGCCAGCCCCAGCATGGACGGCTCGTCGGGCGGCTTGCCGGTGTAGGTGCTGTGGTAGATGGCATTGGTGCGCCGCGTCAGGCGCTGCACGGTGAGCACGGGGAACTCGGCACACTCGTTGTAGTAGCCGGTGTGGTCGCCGTAGGGCCCCTCCAGTGCGTGCTGCCAGCCGCTGGGATGCCGGGGGTCGGGCAGGACGTGGCCCTCCAGAACGATCTCGGCGTGCGCCGGCACCTGCAGCGGCACGCCGATCGCCTGGGCCACTTCGGTGCGGGCGCCGCGCAGCAGGCCGGCGAACTGGTATTCGGACAGCGCGTCGGGCACGGGCGTCACCGCGCCCAGGATGGTCGCCGGGTCGGCGCCCAGGGCCACGGCCACCGGGTAGGGCTGGCCGGGGTGCAGCCGGCAGTGCTCGGCAAAGTCCAGCGCGCCGCCGCGGTGCGGCAGCCAGCGCAGGATGAGCTGGTTGCTCGACAGCAGCTGCTGGCGGTAGATGCCCAGGTTCTGGCGCCGCTTGTGCGGCCCGCGCGTGATGGTCAGGCCCCAGGTGATGAGCGGCGCCACGTCGCCCGGCCAGCAGTGCTGCACGGGCAGGCGCGTGAGATCCACCTCGCTGCCCTCCAGCACCTCCTGCTGGCAGGGCGGCTGGCGCACGGTGGCCGGCAGCATGTGCCACAGCGAGCGCACCAGGTCGCGGCGCTGCCACAGCTCGCGCACGCCGCGCGGCGGCTCGGGCTCCTTGAGCTGGGCCAGCGCCTCGCCGAAGGCGCGCACTTCGGACAGCGCCTGCACGCCCATGGCGCGCGCCACGCGCTCGGGCGTGCCGAACAGGTTGGCCAGCACCGGCATGCGGTGGCCGGTGGGGTTCTCGAACAGCAGCGCCGGGCCGCCGGCGCGCAGCACGCGGTCGGCCAGCGCGGTCATCTCCAGGTGCGGCGAGACGCTCTCGTGGATGCGGCGCAGCTGGCCGTCGGCCTCCAGCTGGGCCATGAAGTCGCGCAGGTCGCGGTAGGGCATTTTTTTGGCGAAAAACGGTGCCAGCCGGCGTCTTTGGCCGGCATGTAGCTATCAAAAAATGAGTGATGGAGCGGGCGAACGGGTGGCGGCCGCGTTCAGGCCCCGGGCGCCAGGCCCTGCCAGCGCGGCATCAGCGCGTGCTCCAGCCCCAGCAGGTCGAGCACGCGCCCGACGCTGTGGTCCACGATCTCGCCCACGCTGGTCGGGCGCTGGTAGAAGGCGGGCACCGGCGGGCAGACGATGGCGCCCAGCTCGGTCACCGTGGCCATGTTGCGCAGGTGCACCAGGTGCAGGGGCGATTGGCGCGTGAGCAGCACCAGCCGGCGGCGCTCCTTGAGCATCACGTCGGCGGCGCGCGTGAGCAGGTTGTCCGCCAGGCCGTGCGCGATGGCCGCCAGCGTGCGCATGGAGCACGGCGCCACCACCATGGCGTGCGCGGCGAACGAGCCGCTGGCGATGCTGGCGCCGACATCGGCCAGCTCGTGCACCACGTCGGCCAGGGCCTCGACGCTGGCGCGGTCCAGGTCCAGCTCGTGGCGCAGGTTGAGCCAGCCGGCGCTGGAGACGACCAGGTGCGACTGCACGCCGCCCAGCTCGCGCAGCGCCTGCAGCAGCCGCGCGCCGTACACGGCGCCACTGGCGCCGGAGATGCCGACGATCACGCGGCGGGGTTCAGTCATGGGGGCCTTGCTGGGGTGTGGCGGGGGTGGGCGTGCCGGGCAGGGGGTGCTGGCGCAGGTCGTCCTCGATGTGCGCCAGCACCTGCTGCGCCTGCGCGGGGTCGAAATCCTGGTGGGTGCGCTTTTTCACGCCGTGCTCGTGCAGCTGGTAGTGGCGCGCCGGCTGCACGCCGTGGCGCGCCAGCACGCTTTTCACGCACACCAGCGGGCAGCCGTCCAGCGCGATGATGTCGCGGCCCGACTTGGCCAGTTTGACCAGCTTGGGCACGTCGCCGCCCACGCCGGCGATGCACGACATCTCGGCCACGCCGCGCCGGTCCATCTGCACGGCAACGTGGTTGGCCAGCTGTGCGGCGCTGGAGCAGCCCGAGCAGGAATAGACCAGCGCCTCGGGCGCGGGGGCGTCGCCTGGGTCGGGGTCGTGGCTCATGGCCGGCTCCGGGCGGGGCAGGCGGCGCGCCGTCCGGGCCGCGCAGCCAGGCCGGCAGGGGCGGCAGCCGCCGCGCCAGGCCGGGCGCGCGGCGCGCCAGCACGGCGTGCGGCGCCCAGTGGCGCGGGTCCAGCACCGGCAGCTCCAGCGCGTCCAGCGCGTTCTTCACCATCAGGCCCAGCTCGGTGTCGCCCTCCATGACCAGGCGGCGGTTGAAGAACAGCGTGTCCGGGTCCTGGCGGCGCTGCGCCAGCAGCAAAAAGTCCTGCGCGTTGGCGCTGATGACCAGGTCGGGCTCGGCGTGCGGGTGGCTGGCGACGAAGTGCTCGCCGCTGCAGGTGAAGTCGAACGCCACGCGCGCATCGCGCACGCGGATCGCCAGGCGCTTGCCCTGCAGCATGGCGCGCACGTCGGGCGGCAGGTGGCGCGCCAGCGCCAGGTTGATGGCGGCCACCAGCAGGCGCGAGCCGGGCCAGGCCGGCAGGCGTGCCAGCGCGGCGCCCACGGGGCGCGGCAGAGTGTAGGGGGCGGGGGCTTGGGCGTGCATGGGGCAGTCTCTCCAGGGGTCAGGCGGCGGCTTCGACCAGCTCCAGGCCGGGCTTGCCGTGCCAGTAGCCGTTGCAGGGCGCATCCGGCATGAGCGCGCGCATGCGCCCGAGCGCCTGCGGGTCGGGGGCGGCGGCGCGGCGCGCGGCGTCGAATGCGGCGATCACGCCGGGCATGTGCTGCGACTGCGGCGACAGGCGCAGGATGTCCGCGCCGGCGGCGGCCAGCTGCGGCAGCTCCTGCACCAGGTTGTGCACGCGCGCGGACTGCGTCTGGATGCCGTTGAGCACCAGGAAGCCCTCGCCCTCGCGCGTTTGCAGCAGCTGCCCGTCCGGGTGGTGGATGCAGGAAAAGCCGCAGTCGTCCTTGGGCAGGTTGTAGTGGCGCGCGGTGAAGCAGCGCGCCGAGAACGCCAGCGGCATGCGGCCGTAGGCGAACACTTCGGTCTGCAGGCCCGCCGGGCGCTGGGCCGTGATGGCGGCCAGGTCGGCGCTCTTCATCTCCAGCGGCGCCACCCAGCGGCTGGCGCCCAGGCTGGCCATCCAGGCCAGGGCATCGCCGTTGAACAGGTTCAGCTGCGGCCCGGCGACGAAGGCGCGTTTGCCCGCCAGGTGGTGCACCGCGCCCATGTCGTTGGCCTCGACGAGGAACTCCTGGCCCTGCGCGATCTTGCGCATGTCGGACACGTCGCTGGTGGACTCCAGCAGCACCATTGTGGACAGCACCGCCTGCTTGCCCGCATCCCGCAGCATGCGCGCGATGTCGATCCAGTCGGACTGGCGCAGCTCATGCCGGCGCGAGCACACCGCCTCGCCGAGATAGACGATGTCCACGGCCGTCTCGGCCATCGCCTGGTAGAACTCGAACACGGTCTCGCGCGGCCAGTAGTACAGCAGGGGGCCTAGGGCTAGCTTCATCGTGGGTGCTTCCATCATGGACGGCTGAACGCAGCTTTTGCGGGTGGATACGGGCGCTCGCCAAGCCAGCGGACACCGGGATCTGGCTTCGCCAGGCCACCGGCGTCGTCCCCCTTCCCGTAGCGCGAAGCGCGTAGAGAGAGGCGGCGAGCCGCGCAGCGGCGCAGGGGGTTGTTCCTCATTTCCATGGACGGTGATAGGCGCCCAGCGTGTGCTGCTGCCCTTCGGCCACCTGGTCCAGGCTGGCCATCCAGGCGGTTTTCGGCGCGTACAGGTGGCCTTGCGCCATGCAGTGGTCGATGGCTTCGCGCCAAACCTTGGTGACCTGGGCCACGTAGGCCGGGCTCCGCTGGCGGCCTTCGATCTTGAAGGCGCGCACGCCCATCTTGACCAGCTGGGGCAGCAGCTCCAGCGTGTTCAGGCTGGTGGGCTCCTCCAGCGCGTAGTAGTTGCGCTCCTCGCCCACGTCGAAGCGGCCCTTGCACAGCGTCGGGTAGCCGGCGTTCTCGCCGGGGCCGTAGCGGTCGATCAGCACGCCATTCAGCCGCGCGTGCACGCCTTGCGGCGTTTCCTGCCAGCGCACGGCCTTGGGCGGCGAGCACACGCCGTGCGTGTTGGGCGACTCGCCCGTGGCGTAGGACGACAGCGCGCAGCGGCCCTCGACCATCACGCACAGGCTGCCGAAGCCGAACACCTCGATCTCCACCTCGGTGCGCTGCACCACCTGGCGCACCTGCTCCAGCGACAGCACGCGCGGCAGCACCGCGCGCTGGATGCCGAACTGCGCGCGGTACAGGTTGATGGCGTCGTGGTTGGTGGCCGAGCCCTGCACCGACAGGTGCAGGCGCAGGTCCGGGTGCCGCTCGCAGGCATAGCGCATCAACCCCGGGTCGGCCAGGATCACGGCATCGACGCCCCAGGCGGCGGCGCGGTCCACCGCCTGGCGCCAGGGCGCGGGGTTGCTGGCCTGCGGGTAGGTGTTGAGCGCCAGCAGCACCCGGGCGCCACGCCCGTGGGCGTAGGCGATGCCAGTCTGGATGGCGGTTTCGTCGAAGTTCAGGCCGGCGAAGTTGCGCGCGTTGGTCGCGTCGCGCAGGCCCAGGTAGACGCAGTCGGCGCCGCCGTCGACGGCTGCCTTCAGGGCCGGCAGGCTGCCGGCCGGGCAGACCAGTTCAGGGCGCGAGGAGGGCGGCGCGACGCAGGCGGGCGCGGCAAGGGCGGAAGCAGGGGCCATCGGTAGGAGCAGCAGCGCGCGGGAAACACGCGCAGGAGAGAGCCGAAGCGCGCACCTTAGGCGCGCCCGCTACCAGCGGGCCTGACCTGGAGCAACAAGCCGCCCCCGCGGCCGGCTAAATCACGCCGGCTTGACGCGCCTCAAAGGCGGGCTTTGTGCCCCGCCGTTGGAAATAACCGACACCACGCAGCCGCCGTCCGGCCTACCTTCCGCACCCATCGCAACCCGACTATCGCAAGGACAGACCATGCCCAAGACCCTGATCGAGCCGTTTCGCATCAAGAGCGTCGAGCCCATCCGCATGACCACGCGCGCCGACCGCGAGCGGCTGCTGCAGGAGGCGCACCTGAACGTCTTCAAGCTGCGCGCCGAGGACGTGCTGATCGACTGGCTGACCGACTCGGGCACCGGCGCCATGTCCAGCCGCCAGTGGGGCGCCATCATGGAGGGCGACGAGAGCTACGCCGGCGCGCGCAGCTACTACCGGCTGGAGAAGGTCATCCAGGACATCACAGGCATGCAGCACTTCGTGCCCACGCACCAGGGCCGCGCGGCCGAGAAGGTGCTGTTTTCCGCCGTCTGCAAGGCGGGCGACCTGGTGCCCAACAACTGCCACTTCGACACCACGCGCGGCAACCTGGAGTTCATGGGCGTCACCGCGCAAGACCTGGTCATCGCCGAGGGCCTGCAGCCCGCCACCTTGCATCCGTTCAAGGGCAACATCGACCTGGAGCGCGCCGAGGCGGTGCTCAAGGCCGAGGGCGCGCGCATTCCGTTCGGCATGCTCACGGTGACCAACAACACCGGCGGCGGCCAGCCCGTGTCCATGGCCAACATCCGCGCCTATGCGCAGCTTTTGAAGCGCTACGGCAAGCCGCTCATCATGGACGTGTGCCGCTTCGCCGAGAACGCCATGTTCATCAAGATGCGCGAGCCGGGCTACGAGAACACGCCCATCCCCGAGATCGTGCGCGAGATGTTCTCGTACGCCGACGGCGCCACCATGAGCGCCAAGAAGGACGGCATGGTCAACATCGGCGGCTTCATCGTGCTGCGTTCGGACGAGTGGCTGGACGGGGTGAGGAACGGCCTGATCATGATGGAGGGCTTCCCCACGTACGGGGGGCTGGCCGGGCGCGACCTGGAGGCGCTGGCCGTGGGCCTACAGGAGGGCATGGAAGAGGACTACCTGCGCTACCGCCTGCGCACCGCCGAGTACCTGGGCGAGCGCCTGGCCGCAGCCGGCGTCGAGTTCGTGCGCCCCACGGGCGGCCACGCGGTGTACATCGACGCGCGCAGCGTGCTGCCGGACATGCCGGTCGAGCACTACCCCGCCTGGGCGCTGTGCAACGCGCTGTACCTGGAGGGCGGCATCCGCGGCGTGGAGATCGGCTCGGTCATGTTCGGCAAGCGGCAGGACGACGGGCGCGAGACCTTCCACAGCATGGAGCTGGTGCGCCTGGCCTTCCCGCGGCGCATGTACACGCAAAGCCACTTCGACTACGCCGCCGAGGTGATCGCCGAAGTCAAGGACAAGGCCGCCAGCATCCGCGGCGTGAAGATCACCAAGCAGCCGAAGTTCCTGCGGCACTTCACCTGCGAGTGCGAATGGGTGTGAGGGCAAGGGCCGGCTGCCCTGGCGCGTCTTTGCTGGAGAGGGGCCGGCGTGCCTGGCTCCCTCACCCCAACCCTCCCGCGCCTGCCGAGGTGCCGGCCGGGACAGCAGCGGCCGGCGGCGCGCCGTAGCGCTGCTCCAGCGCATCCCACGCTGGCTTGCCCACAAGCCGCTGGCGCTCGGCAAACGGCGCGACCAGGGCCGGGTCTTCGCGCACCTCGCGCGTGTCCCGCAGCGTGGCCAGCACCTTTTGCATGCCGGCCAGCGCGCCCTGCAGCGCGGCGTTGGCGTACAGCACGAAGCCGTAGCCCAGCGCGCCCAGCTCATCGGCGCCCACGATGGGCGTCTTGCCGCCGATGACCATGTTCATGAGCTGCGGTGCGGCCAGGCGGCGGGGCAGGGCGCGCACTTCGGAGGCAGACGTCACGGCTTCGACGAACAGGATGTCGGCGCCCGCCTCGGCGTAGGCTTGAGCCCGCTCCACCGCGGCGTCAAGGCCGTGGATGGCGGCGGCATCGGTGCGCGCCATGATGAGCAGGTCGCCGTCGCGCCGGGCGTCGCACGCGGCGCGGATCTTGCCGACCATCTCGCTCTCCGCGACCACGTCCTTGCCGCTGAAGTGGCCGCAGCGTTTGGGGCTGACCTGGTCTTCGAGCTGGATGCAGTCGGCGCCGGCGCGCTCCAGCGTGCGCACGGCGTGGTAGGTGTTCAGCGCGTTGCCAAAGCCGGTGTCGGCATCGACGATCAGCGGCAGATCCACCGCATCGCGGATGCGCGCGGTGTGGTCGGCGATGTCGGCCAGGCCCATGAAGCCCTGGTCGGGCAGGCCCAGCCACATGTTGGTCACGCCGGCGCCGGTGACGTAGATCGCCTCGAAGCCCATGTCAGCCACCACGCGGGCCGAGAGGGCGTTGAACGCGCCGGGGACGAGGACGCCGCGGCGCTGGGCCGCCAGCGCGCGCAACTGTTGCTTGGTGTTCATAGGGTGTCCAGAGAAATCAGAAACTGCTGGCGGGCACGCGCACCCAGCCTTCCATCAGGATGCGGGCGCTGCGGCTCATGACGGCCTTGCGCGCCTGCCATTGGCCATCGGCGCCTTGCTGCACCTCGGCGCCCACGCGCAGCGTGCCGCTGGGGTGGCCCAGGCGGACGTGGGTGCGCGCTGAGCCGCCCGCCGCCTGGCAGACCAGCGTGCCGGGGATGGCCGCTGCGGTGGCAATCGCCACGGCGGCCGTGCCCATCATGGCGTGGTGCAAGCGGCCCATGGACAGGGCGCGCACCAGCACGTCCACGTCATCGGCGGCGACTTGGCGGCCGCTGGACGCGGTGTAGCCGGCAGGCGGCGCGACGAACGCGATCTTGGGCGTGTGCTGGCGGCGCGCGGCCTCGGCCACGTCGGCAATCAGGCCCATGCGCACGGCGGCGTGGGCGCGGATGGCCTCCAGCCGCGCCAGCGCCGCCGCGTCGCCGTTAATGGCCGGTTGCAGCTCGGCGCCGGTGTAGCCCAGCTCGTGCGCGTTCAGGATCGCGGTGGGGATGCCGGCGTTGACGAAGCTGGCGGCGAAGCGGCCGATGCCGGGCACGTCGAGCACGTCCTGCGCGTTGCCGGTGGGCAGCACGGCGCCGCTGGCGCCTTCCTCCTCGGGCGCGGGGGCGAGGAATTCGAGCACGATCTCGGCGGCCGGGAAGGCCACGCCGTCCAGCACGAAGTCGCCCGCCTCCTGCACCTGCCCGCCTTGTACAGGCACGTGGGCCATGATGGTCTTGGCCGTATTGGCCTGCCAGATGCGCACGGTGCAGACGCCGTCCTGCGGCACGCGCTCAGGCGCCACCAGGGCGGCGTGCAGGGCGAACGCGGCGGCGGCGGCCGTGAGGTTGCCGCAGTTGCCGGACCAGTCCACGAAGTCGTCCTCGATGGCGACCTGGCCGTAGAGGTAGTCCACATCGTGGTCGGCTCGGGTGCTGCGGCTCACGATCACGCACTTGCTGGTGCTGGACGTGGCGCCGCCCATGCCGTCCACCTGCTTGCCGTAGGGGTCGGGGCTGCCGATCACGCGCTGCAAAAAGCGGTCGCGCGCGGGGCCGGGCTGCTGGCAGGCGAGGGGCAGGTCTTCCAGGCGGAAGAACACGCCCTTGCTGGTGCCGCCGCGCATGTACGTGGCGGGAATGCGTAGTGATGGTTGGAGACTCATGGGCCTTGGATATAGGTGGCTGACTGGCTCCTTCCCCCTCTGGGGGAAGGCGGGGATGGGGGCCGGCTGGCAGTGGGTGCGGCGGCTGGATGAGCGGGCCGTGCTGGCCCCCACCCCAACCCTCCCCCAGAGGGGGAGGGAGCTGAGAGAGCCGTCCCCGAGGGAGCAGGGAAGTCCGCCGTCATTCATGCCCGCTGTCTTGTGTGGGGCGGAGCCGAGCGCGCCAGGAAGTCCTGTGCAAAGCGTTGCAGCACGCCGCCGGCTTCATACACCGCCACCTCGTCCGCCGTGTCCAGCCGGCAGCGCACCGGCACGCGCTGCACATCGCCGCTGCGCCGGCGTACCAGCAGTTCAAGCGTGCCACCCGGCTGCACATCGCCCTGCACGTCGAACACCTCCGTGCCGTCCAGCCCCAGCGTGTGCCGGGTGGTGCCGGGCAAAAATTCCAGCGGCAGCACGCCCATGCCGATCAGGTTGGTGCGGTGGATGCGCTCGAAGCCCTCGGCCACGACCACCTCCACGCCCGCCAGCCGCACGCCTTTGGCCGCCCAGTCGCGGCTCGACCCCTGGCCGTAGTCGGCGCCGGCAATGATGACGAGCGGCTGGCGGCGCGCCAGATAAGTCTCGATGGCCTCCCACATGCGCATGACCTGGCCGTCCGGCTCCACGCGGGCGAGCGAGCCGGCGCGCACGTTGCCGTCGGCATCCCGCACCATTTCGTTCTTCAGTGTCGGGTTGGCGAAGGTGGCGCGCATGGCCGTCAGGTGGTCGCCGCGGTGCGTGGCGTAGGAGTTGAAATCCTCCTCGGGCAGGCCCATGCGCGCCAGGTATTCGCCGGCCGCGCTGTCCGCCAGGATGGCGTTGGAGGGCGACAGGTGGTCGGTGGTGATGTTGTCCGGCAGGATGGCCAGCGGGCGCAGGCCCCGCAGCGTGCGCGGGTGCGCGGCCAGGGCGCCGATGCCCTCGGTGTCCCAATAGGGCGGGCGGCGGATGTAGGTGGACTGCGCTCGCCAGGCGTATTGCGGCGCGGCGCGCCGGGCGCCGTCTTGGCGAATGGCGAACATGGGCTCGTACACCGCGCGGTAGTGCTCGGGCCGCACGGCGGCGGCCACCACGGCGTCGATTTCCTCATCGCTGGGCCACAGGTCGCGCAAGAGCACTTCGCGGCCATCGACTGTGGCCAGCACGTCCCGCTCGATGTCGAAGCGGATGGTGCCGGCCAGCGCGTAGGCCACGACCAGCGGCGGCGAGGCCAGGAAGGCCTGCTTCGCATACGGGTGGATGCGCCCGTCGAAGTTGCGGTTGCCCGAGAGCACGGCCGTGGTGTAGAGGTTGCGCTGAACGATCTCCTGCTGGATGGCGGGATCGAGCGCGCCGCTCATGCCGTTGCAGGTGGTGCAGGCAAAGCCGACGATGCCAAAGCCCAGGGCTTGCAGGTCGGCGAGCAGGCCGGCTTGCTGCAAATACAGCTCCACGGCACGCGAGCCGGGCGCCAGCGACGTCTTGACCCAGGGTTTGCGCTGCAGGCCCAGCCGCCGCGCGTTGCGCGCCAGCAGCGCGGCGGCGATCACGTTGCGCGGGTTGCTGGTGTTGGTGCAGCTGGTGATGGCGGCAATGATCACGGCGCCGTCGGGCATCAGGCCCCGCGCTTCTGCGGCGCGGGCCTTGTCCAGATCGACCGCGATGCCGCGCTCGGCCAGCTGTGCGGTGGGCAGGCGCCGGTGCGGGTTAGACGGCCCGGCCAGGTTGCGTTCGACGCTGGACAAATCGAACTGCAAGACGCGCTCGTACTGCACCTGCGCCAGCACATCCGCCCACAGGCCGGCGGCGCGGGCGTAGGTGTCCACCAGCTGCACCTGCTGCTCATCGCGCCCGGTCAGGCGCAGGTATTGCAGCGTCTGCTCGTCGATGGCGAACAGGGCGGCGGTGGCGCCGTATTCCGGACACATGTTGGAGATGGTTGCGCGGTCGCCGATGGTCAGCGAGCGCGCGCCGTCGCCGAAAAATTCGAGGTACGCGCCGACCACCTTTTGCTGGCGCAAAAACTCGGTCAGCGCCAGCACGATGTCGGTGGCGGTGATGCCCGGCTGTCGCCGCCCGGTCAGCTGCACGCCGACGATCTCGGGCAGGCGCATCCACGAGGGTCGGCCCAGCATGACGGTCTCGGCCTCCAGCCCGCCCACGCCCACCGCGATCACGCCCAGCGCATCGACGTGCGGCGTGTGGCTGTCGGTGCCCACGCAGGTGTCGGGGAAGACCTCGCCGCCCTGCACATAGGCCACGGGCGACATTTTTTCCAGATTGATCTGGTGCATGATCCCGTTGCCCGCCGGGATCACATCGACGTTGGCAAAGGCCTGCTGGCACCAGTCGATGAAGTGGAAACGGTCCTCGTTGCGCCGGTCCTCGATGGCGCGGTTTTTGGCAAACGCATCCGGCTCGAACCCGCCGCACTCCACGGCCAGCGAGTGGTCCACGATCAGCTGCACCGGCACCACCGGGTTGACCTGCGCCGGGTCGCCCCCTTGCGCGGCAATGGCGTCGCGCAGGCCGGCCAGATCGACCAGCGCCGTCTGCCCCAGGATGTCGTGGCACACCACGCGCACCGGCCACCACGGAAAGTCGGCATCGCGGCGGCGCTCGATCAGCTGGCGCAGGTAGCCACTCAGGTGCTGGGCATCGGCGCGGCGCACCAGGTTTTCCGCGTGCACGCGGGCGGTGTAGGGCAGGCCGGCCCAGGCGCCGGGCGCCAGGTCTTCGACGGCGGCGCGCGCGTCAAAGTAGTGCAGGGCGGTGCCGGGCAGGGGCTTGCGGTAGCGGTTGTCGTTCGTCATGGGCAGAGGGCTTCGCACGACGGTCACAGGCGTTCGTCGATGGGTACGAAGCGCTGGTCCTGCGGGCCGGTGTAGTTGGCGCTGGGGCGGATGATCTTGTTGTCGATGCGCTGCTCGATCACGTGCGCTGCCCAGCCGCTGGTGCGGGCGATGACGAACAGCGGCGTGAACATGGCGGTGGGCACCTGCATCATGTGGTAGCTCACGGCGCTGAACCAGTCCAGGTTGGGGAACATGCGTTTTTCCTCCCACATGACGGCCTCCAGCCGCTCGGCGATGCCGTACATCTTCATTGAGCCGGCCTCCTCGGACAGGCGCCGGGCCACGCCCTTGATGACGACGTTGCGCGGGTCGCTCACCGTATAGACCGGGTGGCCGAAGCCGATCACCACCTCCTTGTTCTGCACGCGCCGGCGGATGTCGGCTTCCGCCTCATCCGGGTTGTCATAGCGCTTTTGCACCTCGAACGCCACCTCGTTGGCCCCGCCGTGCTTGGGGCCGCGCAGCGCGCCGATGGCGCCGGCGATGGCCGAATACATGTCGCTGCCCGTACCGGCGATGACCCGCGCAGTGAAGGTGGAGGCGTTGAACTCGTGCTCGGCATACAGGTTCAGCGAGGTGTGCATGGCGCGCACCCAGCTGCCCGGCGCTCGCGTGCCGTGCAGCAGGTGCAGGAAGTGCCCGCCGATGGAGTCGTCATCGGTCTCTACCTCGATGCGCCGGCCGCCATTGCTGAAGTGCCACCAGTACAGCAGCATGGACCCGAGGCAGGCCATCAGCCGGTCGGCAATATCGCGGCTGCCGGGCAGGTTGTGGTCGTCTTTCTCGGGCAGCGCGCAGCCCAGGGCCGATACGCCGGTGCGCATCACGTCCATGGGGTGGCTGGCGGCGGGCAGCTGCTCCAGCGCGGCCTTGACTCCCGCGGGCAGGCCGCGCAGGGCGCGCAGCCTGGCCTTGTAGGCGGCCAGTTCGGCGCGCGTGGGCAGCTTGCCGTGCACCAGCAGGTGGGCGATCTCCTCGAACTCGCATACCTCGGCGATGTCCAGGATGTCGTAGCCGCGGTAGTGCAGGTCGTTGCCGGTACGGCCCACGGTGCACAGGGCGGTGTTGCCGGCCGTGACGCCCGAAAGGGCCACGGACTTCTTGGGCCGCAGGGCGGGCGTTGCAATGGGCGTGGGGCTGGCGCTCAGGACGGTGCTCATGGTTCAGGGGTCTCCGTTGGGATGACGGCAAGGCTTGCCACGCTTCGCAATCTACGCACAATAGCGCCCCCGCACGAGGCCTGAATTGGCGTAGGAATGCAAAGCCGTGGCCTCAAATTTGCGAATCTTGCGAAGAGCAAAACAATGAAAAAGACCTTCATGGGCGTGCGCCTGCGCCGCCTGCGCGAAGAGCGCGGCATGACCCAGGTGGCGCTGGCGCGCGCGCTGGATCTGTCGGCCAGCTACCTGAACCAGATCGAGCAGAACCAGCGCCCGCTCACGGTGCCCGTCCTTTTGAAAATCAACGCCGTCTTCGGCGTGGACGTGCAGCGCTTTTCCGACGACGACGAGGCGCGCCTGGTCGCCGGCCTGCGCGACGTGTTCACCGAACTGGCCAGCGCCCAGCCGCAGGACGCCGTGTCGCTGGCCGAGGTGCGCGAGCTGGCCGCCAACATGCCGGCCGTCGCCCGCACGCTGCTGGCCCTGCACCGCAGCCGGCGCGAGCAGGGCGAGCGCCTGGCCGCGCTGTCGCAGCACCTGGAGGACGACCGCCCGGGCGCCGCAGCCGCCGCGCTGCACACCCCGCCGCCCATGGCCTTCGAGCAGGTGCGCGACTTCTTCTTCTCGCAGCACAACCACATCGCACCGCTGGACGATGCGGCTGAAAGACTGGCCGCCGAATGGCGCCTGCCCGAGCGCGTGAGCGACACGGCCCTGGCCGAGCGCCTGCAAGCCGCCCACGGCGTGCGCGTGGCCCTGCTGCCCGAAGCCGCGCCCGGCCAGGAGGGCGGCGCCGCGCTGCGCCGCTTCGACGCGCAGGCTCGTGTGCTGCACCTGGGACCCGGCCTGCTGCCCGCGCAGCGCGCCTTCCAGATGGCGACGCAGCTGGCCTTTTTGGAGGTGGAGCAGGAGCTGACGCACATCGTGCAGGGCGCCAGCCTGAGCGGCGAGGCCGCGCAGTCGCTGGCACGCATCGGCCTGGCCAACTACTTCGCCGGCGCGCTGCTGTTGCCCTACACGCGCTTTCTGCGCGCGGCCGAAGAGCTGCACTACGACATCGAGCGGCTGGCGCAGCGCTTCGGCGTGGGTTTCGAGACCGTGTGCCACCGCCTGTCCACGCTGCAGCGCCCGGGCGCGCGCGGCGTGCCATTCTTCTTCATCCGCGTGGACCGGGCGGGCAACATCAGCAAGCGCCAGTCGGCCACGCATTTCCACTTCAGCAAGATCGGCGGCACCTGCCCGCTGTGGAACGTGTACGAGGCCTTCGCCCAGCCCGGGCGCGTCCGTGCGCCAGCTGGCGCGCATGCCCGATGGGCGGTCTTACCTGTGGATCGCCCGCACCGTCACGCGCAGCGCGGGCGGCTGGGGGGCGCCGGCCAAGCATTCTCGGCGGCGCTGGGCTGCGACGTGCAGCACGCAGGCGCGCCTGGTCTATGGGCGCGGGCTGGATCCTGGGCGACCCGGCGGCCTATGTGCCGATCGGCATGGGCTGCAAGGTCTGCGAGCGCCCGGCGTGCCCGCAGCGGGCGTTTCCGCCAATCGGGCGGGCGTTGCAGGTGAGTGAGGAGCGCAGCAGCCTGGCGCCGTATGGGGTGGGATAGTGCTATTGGATGGATAGCTGGCAGCGCTTGCCTGGCAATGGCAGAGGGCATGTTTGATGAAGAAAGTGGCAGTGAGGCCGTTGGCGAGAAGCCTGCTGTGGTGGTCGCGTGGACGCTGAGATCCAAAGGGGATTTGACCGCAGACGTACAATAAGTCGTACAACTTTGGAGACCGCCATGGACGCCATCACTTTTTCCTCGGCACGTTCCAACCTGGCCGCCACCATGGACCGGGTCTGCGACGACAGCGAGCCGATCATCATCACCCGCAGCGGCCAGCGGGCGGTCGTGATGCTCTTCCGCTGGAGGACTTCAATGCGCTTGAAGAGACCGCCTACCTGCTGGCGCAGCCCGAAGAATGCACGGCGGCTGCTGGATGCGGTCGCGCAGCTGGAAGCAGGCAAAGGCCGTGAGCAGGCGCTGGTGGAATGAAGCTGGTCTTTGCCGAGCAGGCCTGGGAGGACTACCTGTACTGGCAGGACACCGACAGGAAGCTGGTGCACAAGATCAATGCGTTGATCAAGGAGATGAGCCGCACGCCGTTCGAGGGCACCGGCAAGCCCGAGCCCCTGAAGCACGCCCTGGCCGGCTACTGGTCGCGCCGCATCACGGGCGAGCACCGGATCGTGTACCGAGTGGACGCCGGAGCGCTATTGATCGCCCAGCTGCGCTACCACTATTGATCGGGCGTCATGATCGAGAGGGGTCGTCGTCCACCGACGCGCTCCAGCGGTCACCCCCAGCCGCCGCGCAGCTCGTCCATGCTGCGCCGGTCCCGCTTGGTCGGCCGGCCATCACGCAGGCCGTCCGCCGGCTCCGGCGCCAGGCGCCGCGCCTGGGCCGCCTGCTCGCGCGCGGCGATGCTCTCGGGCGTTTCCTCGTACAGCTGCTGCGCCACCGGCGTCGGCCCGCGCAGGTTGCTCAGGGCCCGCACCACCACCGTGCGCGCCACCTGGCCCTGGCGCAGCGCCACGGTGTCGCCCGGGCGCAGCTCGCGCGCGGCCTTGGCCAGCTGGCCGTTCACGGTGACGCGGCCGCGGCCGATTTCATCGACGGCCAGGCCGCGCGTCTTGTAGAAGCGCGCGCACCACAGCCACTTGTCCAGGCGCATCGAATCGGGCGGGGCAGTCATGGCTTCATTGTGCCAAGGGCAGGCGCACGGTGGCGTCCAGGCCGGTGACGCGGCCGTCGCCCTGCTGCCTGCGGTTGACGAGTGCGATGGTGCCGCCCAGCGCCTGCACGATTTGCAGGCAGATCGCCAGCCCCAGCCCCGAGCCGGTACGCGCATCGCCCGCAGAGAAGGGCTGGAACAGGCGCGCGGCAAGCTCAGGGTCGATACCGGGGCCGGCGTCCGAAAGGGTCAGCAGCACCATGCCCGGCGCCCGGTCCGGCTGCAGCGTCACGGCCAGTGCGCTGCCAGCGGGCGCGTGGCGGATGGCGTTGTGCAGCAGGTTGCGGCAGAGCTCGCGCAGCATCCATTCGTGCGCGCGCACCGGGGCGGGGCAGGTGGCGATGGAGAAGTCCAGGTCGCGCTCGGCGATGAGCGGGGAGAGCTCCAGCGCCACGTCGCGCAGCGCTGCGTCCAGCGCCGCAGGCCCCAGGTCGCCTTGCTGGCGCAGCTGCTCCACCTTGGCCAGCGCCAGCATCTGATTGGCCAGCTGCGTGGCGCGGTCCACCGTGTCGCCGATCTCGTGCAGCGCCTGATGCGCGTGGGTGTCGCCGCGCAGCGCGGATTGCACCTGCACCTTGAGGACGGCCAGCGGCGTGCGCAGCTGGTGCGCCGCGTCGCGCACGAAGCGCTGCTGGTGCGCCAGCAGGCCCGACAGGCGCTGCATCACGGCGTTGGTGGCGTGCACCAGCGGCTGCAGCTCGTGCGGCGCCGTGGGCGCGGCGATGGCGGACAGGTCGCCCTCGGGCCGGGCGCGCATGCTGGCGCTGAGCTGGCGTACCGGCCTTGTCGCGCGCTGCACGACCAGCACCACCAGCAGCGCGATCAGCGCCAGCAGCAGCGCCTGGCGCGCCAGCGTGGAGTGCAGGATCTGCAGCGCCGCCGCTTCGCGCAACTCCAGCGTCTCGGCCACCTGGATCACCGCCATGCCGCGCCCGTGGTTGCTGGCGACGGGCTGCGGCAGCACGGCCACGCGCACCGGCTCGCCGCGAAAGCGGTCGTCGTAGAAATCAACCAGCGCCGGGTAGGGCGGGCGCGCCGGGATCACGCCGGTCCAGCGCGGCAGCTCGGCAAAGCCGGAGACCAGCTCGCCCCGCAGGCTGGAGACGCGGTAGAACATGTGGCTCTGGTTGTCGGCCTCGAAGGCCTCCAGCGCCGAGAACGGCACGGTGGCGCTCAGCTCGGCGGCGTCGTCCCAGCCGCGCACGTCCAGGTGTTCGCTGATCGTCTTGGCCGATGCGAGCAAGGTGCGGTCATACGCCGTGTGCAGCGCCGCAAGCGCCTGCCGGTGCAGGCTGTAGGTGTTGCCGGCGATGAACAGCAGCGTCGGCAGCAGGATGCCCGCGAGCAACTGGCGCCGCAGGGACTGGCGACGCATCAGGCGGCGCCGCCAGGGGCAGGCGCGCTGGCGGGCGCCTGCTTGACCAGGTAGCCCAGCCCGCGCAGCGTCATCAGCGCCACGCCGGTGCCGGCGAGCTTCTTGCGCAGGCGGTAGACGATGACTTCGATCGCCTCGTACTGCACCTCGCTTTGGCCCGGAAACACGAGCTCATACAGCCGCTCCTTGGCGATGGCGCGCCCGGGCTGGGCCAGCAGCGCCCGCAGCAGGGCCGCCTCGCGCGGCGTGAGGTCCAGGGCTTGGCCATGCGCATAGACGGCGCCGCTGTCGCGGTCGCAGCGCAGCGCACCCAGCGCGTCCGGCTCCTGCGGCGCCGGCGCGGCATGGCTGCTGCGCCGCACCAGCGCGCGCAGGCGCGCTTCGAGCTCGTCCAGGTCAAAGGGCTTGGGCAGGTAGTCGTCGGCGCCGGCGTTCAGGCCGAGCACCCGGTCGCCGACGGTGCCGCGTGCCGTCAGCAGCAGCACGGGGGTGCGCAGGCCACCGGCGCGCGCCTGCTGCAGCACCTGCAGGCCGTCCAGGCCGGGCAGGCTGAGGTCGAGCACCACGGCGTCGGGCGGCTGCGCGCGCCAGCGCTGCAGCGCCATGCGGCCGTCGCCCACGGCCATGACCGCCATGCCCCGGCGCGCGAGCGAGCGCTGCAGCGCTGCCTGCATGGCGGCGTCGTCTTCGACCAGGAGTACTTGCATGGGTGCGATTAGAAGGCCTTGGCCGCGGCGGCGCAGGGCACCGCCACGTGCGGTTGGCTGGCGTTAACCCTAGGCAAAAAGACAGCCGTTTGACAGCTTGCGTGGCCATGATCGTGCAGGCCGGTTTCACGGGCCGTGGTCACGACAGACAAACCGAAAAAGGAGATGGGCATGCGCCGCGATACCTTCCTCAAATCCCTCGCCGCCTTGGCTGCGGCCGGCAGCCTGCCGCTGTCGGCGCAGGCCGCCGATGCCATCAAGATGATGCTGCCGGCCAACCCCGGCGGCGGCTGGGACAGCACCGGCCGCGCCCTGGGCAAGGCCCTGCAGGACGCGGGCGTGGCCTCGTCCGTCACCTACGAGAACAAGGGCGGCGCGGCCGGCGCCATCGGCCTGGCGCAGTTCGTCAACGGCAACAAGGGCGATCCGAACGCGCTGATGGTCATGGGTGCGGTGATGCTGGGCGGCATCATCACCGGCAAGCCGCCCGTGGGGCTGGACCGCGTCACGCCCATTGCGCGGCTGACCAGCGAATACAACGTCTTCGTACTGCCGGCCAATTCGCCTTTCAAGAGCATGGCCGAGGTGGTCGCGCAACTCAAGAAAGACCCGGGCAGCGTGAAGTGGGGCGGCGGCTCGCGCGGCTCCACCGAGCATATCGCCGCCGCGATGATCGCCCGCGAAGTGGGCGTGGACGCGTCCAAGATCAACTACGTGGCCTTCCGCGGGGGCGGCGAATCGACGGCCGCCATCCTGGGCGGCAACGTGACGATCGGCGGCGCCGGCTACAGCGAGTTCGCCGAATACATCGCCGCCGGCAAGATGATTCCCGTCGGCGTGACCTCGCCCAAGCGCCTCAAGGGGCTGGACAAGGTGGCCACGCTCAAGGAGCAGGGCATCAACGTGGAGATCGGCAACTGGCGCGGCGTGTACGGCGCGCCGGGCATCACGCCGGCGCAGCGCAAGGCGCTGATCGACATGGTGCACAAGGCCACCAAGAGCGCCGCCTGGGCCGAGGCGCTGGAGAAGAACGGCTGGACGCCGGCCTGGCTCTCGGGCGACGAGTTCGGCGCTTTCGTCGATGCCGAGTTCGCCAGCCTGCGCGCCACCATGGTCAAGGCCGGGATGGTTTGAGTAGCCAAAAGCTGCTCTCGCCCTTGTGCACCAAGGGCTTGTTGCTACTTTTTATACAGCTAGATAACTGGCTTTAAGCTCCCTCCCCCTCTGGGGGAGGGCTGGGGGTGGGGGCCAGCACGGCCTGACGGGCAGCCCGGGGTGCCCACCGCCAGCCGGCCCCCATCCCAGCCCTCCCCCAGAGGGGGAAGGAGCAACTTTCCCGCGCAGCGCGAGCGCCCACCGCATCGCAGAGGTTTCGATGACTGACCCCATCTCTCCCGCCATTCCTTCCCCCCGCTGGCAGGCCGCCGTCGGCGGCGCAGTCATCCTGGTCGCGCTGGGGCTGGCCCTGGGCGCCTTCACGATCCCGGGCGCGGCGGGCTATGGCGGTGTGGGGCCCAACTTCCTGCCCTGGGTCTGCGCGGCGGTGCTGGCGCTGTGCGGCGCGCTGCTGGTGCGCGAGGCGCTCACCGGCGGCTATCGCAACGCGCAGGAGGGCGGGGGGCGGGCCGCAGGCCCGGCTGGTGCCGTTCGCCTGGGTTTCAGGCGGGCTGCTGGCCAACGCGGCGCTCATCACCACCATCGGCTTCGTCCTGGGCTGCGCGCTGTGCTACCTGCTGGCCGTGCAGGGCCTGCGCCGCGCACAGGGCGACACGCGCACGCTGGAGGGCCGCGTGCTGCTGGTCGATGCGCTCACCGGCCTGGCCATCGCCGCGCCGGTGTACTGGGCGTTCACCAAGTTCCTGGCCATCAGCCTGCCGGGGCTCACCAATACGGGGTGGCTGTGATGGGTATGGAAATTTTTGATGCCCTGCTGGCCGGCTTTGCCACTGCCATCACGCCGGCCAACCTGCTGTGGGCGCTGGTGGGCTGCGCCCTGGGTACGGCAGTCGGCGTGCTGCCGGGCATAGGCCCGGCGGTGGCGGTGGCCATGCTGCTGCCCATCACCTCCAAGGTCGAGGTGACGGCCTCGATGATCTTTTTTGCCGGCATCTACTACGGCGCCATGTACGGCGGCTCGACTACGTCCATCCTGCTCAACACCCCCGGCGAGACGGCCAGCATGGTCACCGCCATGGAGGGCAACAAGATGGCCAAGAGCGGGCGCGCCGGTGCGGCGCTGGCCACCTCGGCCATTGGCTCCTTCGTGGCCGGCACCATCGCCACGGTGGTGGTCACGCTGTTCGCGCCGGCGGTGGCCGAGTTCGCCGTGCGCCTGGGGCCGCCCGAATACTTCATGCTGATGGTGCTGGCCTTCACCACCGTGAGCGCGGTGCTGGGCCAGAGCACGCTGCGGGGCATGGTGGCGCTGTTCGTGGGGCTGGCGCTGGGGCTGGTGGGCATGGACCAGATCTCGGGCGCGGCGCGCTACACCGGCGGCAAGATGGAGCTGCTGGACGGCATCGACATCGTGCTGGTTGCCGTGGGCCTGTTCGCCGTGGCCGAGGTGCTGTATTCGGCGCTGTACGAGGGCCGGCCCGATGAGTCGCAAAACCGCATGGGCCGTGTGCACATGACGCGGCGCGACTGGAAGCGCTCGGTGCCCGCGTGGCTGCGCGGCACGGTGATCGGCACGCCGTTCGGCTGCATCCCGGCCGGGGGCACGGAGATCCCCACGTTCTTGAGCTACGCGGTGGAAAAGAAGCTTGCCAAGGGCGAGAACAAGGCCGAATTCGGCGCCCAGGGCGCCATCGAGGGCGTGGCCGGCCCCGAGGCGGCGAACAACGCCACGGTGACGGCAGCGCTGATTCCGCTGTTGACCCTGGGCATCCCGACCAGCAACACCACGGCCGTGCTGCTGGGGGCGTTCCAGAACTACGGCCTGCAGCCCGGGCCGCAGCTGTTCACCAGTTCCGCCGCGCTGGTGTGGGCGCTGATCGCGTCGCTTTATATCGGCAACGTGATGCTGCTGGTGCTGAACCTGCCGATGGTCGGGCTGTGGGTCAAACTGCTCAAGATCCCGCGGCCCCAGCTGTACGCCGGCATCCTGATCTTCGCCACCGTGGGCGCATACGGCATGCGCCAGAGCACGTTCGATCTGTTTTTGCTGTACGCCATCGGCCTGCTGGGCGTGCTGATGCGGCGCTTCGACTTTCCCACCGCGCCGGTGGTGGTCGGCATGATCCTGGGGCCCCTGGCCGAGGCGCAGATGCGCAACGCGGTGGCCATCGGCGAGGGCAGCTGGCTGGTCTTCGTGCAGCGGCCCATGTCGGCGACGCTGCTGGCGCTGGTGCTGGCGGTGCTGATCGTGCCGCGCGTGCTGCGCCGCTGGGCCGAGCGCAACATCGAGCGGGCGCGGCTGGAGCAGGAGCGCGCGGAGCAGCGCTAGCGGCCGTCGTTCCCTCTCCCCCACGGGGAGAAGGAGCGGGCGGTGCGCATCAGCCCACCGGCCAGCCCGCCAGCTGCTGCTGCGCAATCTGCGACAGCGCCGTGATCCACGCCGCGTCGTCGTTCAAACAGGGGATGTAGCGAAACCCCTTGCCCCCCGCCTGCATGAAGGCGTGGCGCGCCTCCTGGTTGATTTCCTCCAGCGTCTCCAGGCAGTCGCCGGTAAAGCCGGGGCACATCACGTCCACGCGGCGCGTGCCGGCCTGGGCCATGGCGACCAGGGTGGGCTCGGTATAGGGCTCCAGCCAGCGTGCGCGGCCGAAGCGCGACTGGAAGGTGACCTGGTACTGCGAGTCGGACAACTGCAGCGCCTGCGCCAGCAGCCGCGCCGTGCTGCGGCACTGATCGGCGTACGGGTCGCCCAGGCGCACGTTGCGCTCGGGAATGCCGTGAAAGCTCATGACCAGTCGCTCGGCCGGCCCGCCCTCGCGCGCCCAGTGCGCGCGCACGCTGGCCGCCAGCGCGGCGATGTAGCCGGGGTGGTCGTGATAGCTGTTGACGAAACGCAGTTCGGGATAAGTGCGCGAGCGCTTGACCCAGGCGGCCACGTCGTCGAACACGCTGGCGGTGGTGGTGCTGGAGTATTGCGGGTACAACTGCAGCACCCACACGCGCTGCACGCCCGCGTCCTGCAGCGCCTTCAGCTGCGCGGCGATGGCCGGCTGGCCGTAGCGCATGGCGTGTGGCACGCGCACCGCCAGGCCCGCCTCGCCCAGCCAGCCGCGCAGCATGGTGGCTGGCGCTGTGTCCACACTGCCAGGGGCGAGCCCTCGGGCGTCCAGATGGTGGCGTACTTGGCGGCCGAGCGCCGGGGCCGCGTGCGCAGGATGATGCCGTGGAGGATGGGCCACCAGACGAGGCGCGGGATCTCATGCCACGCGCGGGTTGGCCAAAAACTGGCCCAGGTAGCGGCGCAGCGCCGGCGCCGTGGGAGCATCCGGCGTGCCCAGGTTGCACAGCAGGACGGCGGCGGTGGGCGGCAGGGGAGGGGTGTGGGGGATGGGGCGCGATTGTGGCTTCCAACTCCCCTCCCCCCGCTGGGGGAGGGCCGGGGTGGGGCAGCGCGGCCAGCGAGCCAACCCAGGCGTCCAGCGCCAGCCGGCCCCCCTTCGGGTGGCAGCCGCTGCCGCGCCTTGGCGGGTTACTGGCGCAAAAAATCGCGAATCGCCAGCAGTGTCTCGTGCGGCGCTTCGGTCATCTGGTTGTGGCCCACGGGCAGGTGTGCCACCTCACCTGCTTGCCGGCTGCGCGCGCTCCGTCGATCAGCACCTTGGCCGCGCGCGGCGGGGTCATCTGGTCCTGGCTGCCCAGGGCGAACAGCACCGGGCACTGGATGGCGGCAATCGCCGCCTCGCCGCCGGCGTAGCTGTCGCAGGCGACGAAGCCGCGGTGGAACACGTTGGCC
>JAUCDD010000017.1:0-6513 GCA_034675505.1 Melaminivora sp.
AGCGCGGCCAGACGCAGGGCTGCGGCCCAGCCCTCGGTGCCGGCATGGAGCCGCGCGGATTGCTCTGGGCGTGGGCCCTCTTGTGCTGCGGCCTTGCTAGCAGGCGGGAGGTTTCCTCCAGATCGAAGCGCAAGGGCGGCTACGTCCACGTCGTGCCACAGGCCATGGGCACGCAGGCGGGCCAGCGCTAGCGGGGGCGTCATACGCGAGGTGATGACGAGGGTGGAATTGGGGCGGGGCATGCGTTGATGAGGAAGGCCATCGCTTCGTGAATGGCCGCGTCGTGGAGTCAATGCTAGTTGTCCAGCACCATACTAGCCTCGCCATCGAAGGCTTCCAGGCTCGTTCAGCAGCAGCGACACCACGGAACGCGGCGCCGCCAGCGCCCGCCCGTGCAGAAGGGCCAGGGCAGAAACGCCTACGCCCTTGCCCAGGCGGTGCAGGGCCTGGGTGAGGGCTATGGAGGAAGCCAGCAGGTTCGTCCTCGTCCTGTGACAGGGACAGCCATGTGCAGTGGTGACCCTGCGCCTGCCAATGCGCCACCCAGGTAGCCGCCAGAGTGCTTTTGCCGAAGCCGCCAGGGGCACTGAGGGTCACCAGCCGCATTTGCAGTGCTTCGGTGCGTACGCCGTCCAAGCGGGGGCGGGTGATGGTGCCTTGAGGCGGCCGCATAACCCGGATTTTGGTACGGAGGAACATGTCGTAGGGGCTGCTGGGCATTAGGCGAGTCTAGTCAGCACCACGCAGCGACAGTAAGAGGGCTTGCCCTATCACCCGTCGTCTCCCCCATATCCCCCACGGCCTCCCCCGCTGCGTCCCCGTTCCACTACCACGCCAGGCTGTGGGGGATGGCTGAGCGGAAGGCAGCGATTTCTACAGTGGCGGCACAGCTTTTACACAGACCACAGGAGACACACGATGGCCTACGTACCGCTGACCCCCTTGGGGGCCGAACCCGATTTTTCCGACACCGCAGCAGCCATCCAAGCCACCGTACGGCGTTTTGCTACCGAGGTGCCGCGCCCCGGGGGGCGCCAGCTCGATCGCATGACGCCAGAGGAAGTCATTGCCCCCGAAGTCTCCCCTTATGGGACATCTACGGCCAAGTTCGCGCCCCTGGGGTTCGGCGTGGACGGCTTGCTGGCGCTGGAACCGGTTGAACGTGCCCGCACCATGGCCATTTTGTTCGAGGAATTGGGCTGGGGCCATGTGGGGCTGGCTATCTTGATAGGAGCGGGCCTGATTCCCGGCCATCATCAGCGCCATCCTGGGCAATCCTTTTTGTCGTAGCATTGCCACGGATGCCAGACTGGGCCGCTGGATGATTACCGAACCCGACCATGGCAGCGATGCCCTCGACCCGGCCCGCATGGTCTTCCACCCCCAGGGCAGCTATGGCCGCCCCAACTGCGTGGTGAAGATCGAGGACGACGGGCTGGTCATCACCGGCCAGAAGGCTGCCTGGGTATCCATGGGCACCATCGGGCAGGTGGGCATTCTGTACGCCGCCTGCGACAGCGGCAGCGGGCCGGATACCGAGCATGGCGCAGTGGTCATCGTGCCGATGGACAGCCCCGGCATCACGCGCGGCAAGCCGCTGGACAAGCTGGGCCAGCGGGCCTTGAACCAGGGCGAGATTTATTTCGACAACGTGCGCCTGAGCAAGGCCCACCTGCTGGCCGGGCCGCAGCAGTACCAGCAAGCCACCTACCTGGTGCACACGCTGGCCAACGGGCTGATGTCGGCCATTTTCACCGGCTGCGCCCGCTCGGCCTACGACCTGGCGCTGGGCTATGCACACGAGCGCCGAGCGGGTGGCGTGCCCATCATCCGTCACCAGCAGGTGGCCTGGCGGCTGTTCCACATGTTCCGCAAGGTGGAGGCGGCCTGCGCCCTCTCGCGCCGGGTGCTGCACTACAACTTCCAGGCCCCGGCGATGGCCTTGCAGGCGGCGATGGCGGCCAAGGTGACGGCCACGCAGACGGCCTTCGAGGTGGCCAGCGAGGCGGTGCAAATCCACGGCGGCAACGGCCTGACGCGCGACTACCCGGTGGAAAAAATCCTGCGCGATGCCCGCGCCGCGCTCATCGAGGACGGCTGCAACGAGATCCTTGCCATCAAGGGGGGCTACCACCTCATCAACCCCGATCTGCTCTGACCCGCCATTCCGAACCCCCTCAAAAACCATCCAAGGAGACACACCATGACATCGCAATACCAAGTCGTCCTCTACGGCGCCAGCGGCTACACCGGCAAGCTGGCCGCCTGGAAGCTGGCCCAGCGCGGCATCCCCTTCATCGCCGCCGGGCGCAATGCCGACCGGCTGAAGGCCGAGATGGCCAGAATCCCCGAGCTGGAAGGCCACGATTACCAGTGCATCGGCGTGGAGCACGACCGTGCCAGCCTGGCCGCGCTGTTCCAGGGCCGCAAGGTGGTGCTGAACATCGTCGGCCCCTTCATGCAGCTGGGCGAGCCGGTGGTGCAGGCTGCGCTGGAGGCCGGCTGCCACTACTTCGACACCACGGGCGAGACGGACTGGATGCTGTTCCTGCAAAAGGAATACGCCGCAGCCTTCGAGCGCAAGGAGCTGGCGCTGTGCCCGGCCAATTCCTACATGTGGGCCGAAGGCGCACTGGCCGCCGAGATTGCACTGGAGACCCCCCGGCATCGACTCGCTCGACCTGATGTACTACGGCGATGCGCAGATCAGCGTCGCCTCCACCATGTCGTTCCTGCGCATGTGTACCAAGCCCATGTATTACCTGAAGGACGGGGCGCTGACCCAATGGCCCTGGGCCACGGCCTACGACGTGGCCGTGCCCGGCGTACACCGCATCCTGAAAGCCATGCCCTGGGGCGGCGCGGGCGAGCCGGTGTGGTACCACGGCGATGCGCGGGTGCGCAACTGCCAGGTGCTGTTCGCTTTGGGCAACCAGGACATGATGCTGGCCGTGCTGGGTATCCTGCAAAGATTCGAACAGGAACACCGCCACCTGGACGCCGCCGCGCAGGAAATGGTCACCAACGCCATCGGCCAGCAGATCACCCAGGTCGAACCGCCGCGCGAAACGCCGGAAATCCACCGGGGGGTGGTGTCCTGCCAGGCGCGGGGCAATACGCAATCGGTCAGCGTCATCCTGCGCGGCGGCTGCGCCTACGCGCAGACCGGCGTGTTCGCCGCTGAGGCCGCCCAGCGCGTGCTGGGCAAGCAGCTCAAGGCCGTGGGCTTTGGCTCCAGCGCCCGCATCCTGGGGGCGCGGCAATTGCTGGCGGCGCAGGCGGACGAGGGCTATCTGTCGTGGGAAGTGAAGACCCATTAGTCATAAAAAAATAGCTTTTTCCGCACGTAAATAAACATATTTTGGTGATTTTTTATCTTAAATCCAATTATTAACAGTGGAAGAAGCTATTGTTTTTGATAATTTGTCTTGCCACCGTCATTCCCGCGAAGGCGGGAATCCAGTGACAGCGTGGGCTGTGGGCACGGCGGTGTTGGCGTTGAGGCCGCTGCTGGACACCCGCCTGCGCGGGTGTGACGGCGGAAACTGAGCGGAAGAAGCTATCTATTTTGAATAAAAGCATCCGCCATCTGGTGGCGGTTCTGACAGGAGCTTTGCGTGAATCCCCCCATTTTTATTGCCGGCATCGGCATGCCCCCCTTTGGCCGCCATCTGGAGTGCAGCGTCAAGGACCTCACCCGCCAGGCCGTCGAGGCCGCATTGCGGGATGCCGGCTGCGAGCGCGGCCAGCTTCAGGCCGCCTACTTTGCCAACGCCACCCAGGGCCACATGGAAGGCCAGCACATGGTGCGCGGCCAACTGGCGCTGCGGGCCATGGGCGTGCAGGGCATCCCCGTGGTGAACGTGGAAAACGCCTGTGCCAGCGCCAGCACCGCGTTGCATCTGGCCGTGCAGCACGTGCAAAGCGGTGCAGCCGACATCGTGCTGGCCGTGGGTGCTGAAAAAATGTGCAGCACCGACAAGGCCCGCATGTTCGCCGCCTTCGACGGCGCCTGGGACGTGCACGATACCGAGGCCGGCAAGGCCCGCTTGCTGGCCATGGGCCAGGGCATCGACCTGCCGGCAGGCAGCCAGTCCCCGCGCCCCTACAGCGTGTTCATGGACATTTACGCCGCCATGGGCCGCCTGCACATGCGCCAGTTCGGCACCACGCAGCAGCAGTTCGCGGCGGTGGCGGCGAAGAACCACGGGCACTCGGTGCATAACCCGCTGGCGCAGTTCCGCGAAGCCTTCAGCGTGGCGCAGGTGCTGGCCGCGCCGCCCATCAGCTACCCGCTGACGCTGCCCATGTGTTCCCCGGTCAGCGACGGCGCGGCGGCGGCCATCGTCTGCAACGCCGCCGGTCTGGCCCGCCTGCAAGGCCGCGCCGCCCGCGCCGTGCGCGTGCTGGGCTGCGTGCTGCAAACCGGCTCTGACCGCGAGGCGACCGATCTGGACAACCACCTGGTCAAAAAAGCCGCCGCCCGCCTGTACGAACAGGCCGGCGTGGCCCCGCAGGATGTCAGCGTGGCCGAGGTGCACGACGCCACCGCCATCGGCGAAATCCTGCAATCGGAGCTGCTCGGCTTGGTGCCGCCCGGCGAGGGCGGGCCGGCTGCCGAGCGCGGCGATACCGCCATCGGCGGGCGCATCCCCATCAACCCCTCGGGCGGGCTGGAGAGCAAGGGCCACCCCATCGGCGCAACCGGGCTGGGGCAGGTGTTCGAGCTGGTCACGCAACTGCGCGGCGAAGCCGGGGCGCGGCAGGTGGCCGATGCCCGCATCGCCCTGGCGGAAAACGGCGGTGGTCTGGTCGGCGTGGAAGAAGCCGTGGCCTGCCTGACGCTGCTGGGCCGGGGAGGGCTGCACGCATGAGCTACGCAGACACCATCTTTGCCGGCATGATCGCCAACCGCGCTGCCGCGCAGCCGGACTTCCAGGTACTCACCATCGAAGGCGCAGGCCAGCGCCCGGACGAGGTGCGCAGCTACCGCCAGCTGTGGGACAACGGGCGGCGCATGGCCCAGGTCATGCTCGACCAGGGCATCGTCCCGGGTGAGCGCATGGCCTTGCTGATGGCCAACCATGCCGAGTTTGTCGAGGCCATGATCGCCGCCAGCATCGTCGGTGCGGCAGTGGTGCCCATCGATGCCCGCACCAAGGGCGACAAGCTGCACTTTCTGCTGACCAGCAGCCAGTGCAGCGCTGCACTGGCTGCCGATTACGCCCTGCCCCACCTGCAGCCGCTGCGCGACCGATTGAGCGGCCTGCGCTGGGTGATGGCCTTTGCCACCGACGAGGGCGAACGCCCCTTGTCGGCCCACGACGCTGTGGTGGATTGGGAAGCCGCCGCCCCGCTGGCCGCGCCCGATCTGCCCATTCTGACCGCCGACCCGGATGCGGCGCTGGAGCTGATCTTCACCAGCGGCACCACCGGCGACCCCAAGGGCATCGTGCTGACGCACCGGCGCTATTGCGACACGGCGCTGCTGGCCCCGCGCCTGTTCGGCTATCGGCAGGACGATGTGCTGTATTCCGGCCTGTCGCTCACCCACGCCAATGCCCAGCTCCTCACCCTGGGCGCGGCGCTGGCCTGCGGGCTGCGCTGCGTGCTGTCGCGGCGCTTTACCAAATCGCGGCTGTGGGCCATCACGCGCAAGTACGGCGCCACCACTTTCACCCTGCTGGGCGGCATGACCACGGCCATCTACGCCGAACCGCCTCGTGCCGACGATGCCGACAACCCGGTGCGCTTCGTCATCTCGGCGGGGATGCCGGCGGCCATCTGGGGGAACTTCCAGCAGCGTTTCGGCGTGCAGATTCTGGAGTTCTACGGCGCAGCCGAAGGGGGCCTGACCTTTAACCACCCCGGCCAGGGGCCGGTGGGCAGCATCGGCAAACCGCCGCCCACGCTGCGCTACCGCATCGTCGATGAGGCAGGGCATGACGTGCCGCGCGGCCAGAGCGGCGAACTGCTGTTCGGCCACGCCAGCGGCGACCCCTTTGCCGTGCAGTACTACGGCAACCCCGAAGCATCGCAGCGCAAATGCGCGGGCGGCTGGCTGCACATGGGCGACGTGGTGCACGAAGACCCGGACGGCTGGCTCTACTTCGACCACCGCCAGGGCAGCGGCATCCGGCGCAACGGCGAGTTCATCGCCACTGCCTTCATCGAAAAAGCCATTGCCGAATCCGGCCTGGTGGAGGACGTCTACGTCTACGGCGTGGCCAGCGCCCAGCTGGCGCCGGGCGAAAAGGAAGTCGTCGCCGCCGTCGTGCCCAAGGACGCCGCCGCGTTCGATGCCCGGCAGCTTTTCGCCCACTGCCGCACGCATCTGGAGGCGGGCATGGTGCCGGACTACCTCCAGGTGCTGACGCAAATTCCGAAAACCGTTTCGGAAAAGCCGCAGGACAGGTATCTGCTCGAAGCCCTGGCGCAGCAGCCCGACGCCGTGCATCGACGCGGGTGATGCCGGGGGCGACGGCTGCGCTCGGCGAGATCAGCCGCTGACGT
>JAUCDD010000018.1:0-441709 GCA_034675505.1 Melaminivora sp.
TCGCAGCGATTTTTTTTTCACAGCCAGTCGCCCACCCTTCCTATTAAAGCAAGCTCCAGGCCTTGGGCCTGAAACTGGCCCAACAGCCCACTTTCATGAACCAAGCCTTTTTCCGCCAAAGCATTTTATTTAGGGCATCATCCTTATCCCGTTGTGGCGCATCTTGCGGACACTCCAGTGCCCATCGGGTCATCCACGAGGCAAATGGGCTGGCCATGAAGGTGGTCAAATCGCTGGGGGAGAAAACAAGAGGTCTTGCTGGTTTTTATACATATATGGCACATACCGCTGCGCGTATGCAGAAGACAGTCAGGAGCGAATGCCTGGACGCACACAATTCAATTGGGATGCATGTCCGAGAAAAATGAGCGTTACCTTGTCACTTTGGTCGGTGATACAGCCGAAAACACCAACGATGGGAGCGGTCAGTACCTCCCTCTAGCGCGGACAATCAAAATTGTAGGTGCCTACGGGCTTCCCATTTTCGGCGAACTTTAGCTCAATTTGGCACTTGTCTTCGTTGCTGACACTAATCGAAAAGCGCGACAAGGCCGTTCCCTGGTTTGCCACCACCTGCACCCCGCCACTTTGGCTTACTTGCGACGAGCCACCGCGACCTTCTTTTTTGGCCTGTAGCGCATACTCAAGCTTGCCGCTTTTATCGCTTTTAACGTAGGGAATAACCACGCTTGGATGCGTGTCAGGTACGGTTTCGAGCCACACCTGTAGATTGAAGTCAGCCACCATCATTATGTGCTCCTGAAAACATCACTTTAGTTTATTCTCACAAGGGACAGCGCACTATCGGATCGTGTAGCGTTTGCGATCATCGCGAAACAATGTAAGGCTAATGAACAATGCCCCTGTGAACAACAGAAAAAAAGAAGGTGCACCACTGCGGTGCACCCCCCCTTTTTACTAACACATGTCACTACATCAAAGTAGCTTACATCTCAATGGCTGTGGCGTTGTTGCCAACACCGCCTTGAGTAATGGTCGCTGTACCAGCAACTGAAGCACTCGTCTGTTGAACTAGAGCCGTATTTGCAATACCTGTCTGCATCACAGTCGCTAAGTGTCCTGTTGACGCAAAACTTCCTGATTCCAGGATAGCTGCGGTTTGGAACAAACCAGACTGCGACACATCAATCACATTATTTTTACCACCCTGTGTGATGTACGTCCCCTCGCCTACACCCGACTGCTTCACAGTGGCGTCAAGAACAGCGCCGTTTTGATCCACTACAGCGGTGTTGCCCAAGCCCGATTGGGTCACATTGGCTGTAAATGTAGCTACCAACCTGACTGACATCAGCAGTCTTGCTCCGGCCTGACTGGGTCACATTGGCTGTGCTCATAGATCCGCGTTGGCAGATATCGGCTGTGTGTCCGATACCTGACTGATCTATAGTGGCCCATTTGGGGTTGCCGGAACCCACCTGAGTGATGGTGGACGTGTCACCAAAACCGGTATCAGTGATGGTTGCAATGTTATAGCCTTGGTCCGGGGTAAATTGTGCTGTTTGAGTAATTGTGGCATTACTATTTCTAGCGCGCCCCGTTTTGTGTAATCGTCCCCGTTTGGCTTGTACCAGATTGATTGATAGTGGCATTGTTATTTCCTGCCCCTGATACTGATTAATGCTGGCTACGTTTTAGGTCGCCGTTCTGACTGATCAGACCAGAAACCATCGTGCCGACCCTAACCTGGGAGATGGTTGCCTGGTTATTACCACCTGACTGATCGATGGACCCCGTCGCGTTGCGGCTGCGGGTCTGGTGATAAGCCAACGTTGTGGTTTGAACCCGCATGATCAGTTATCGACGCGTTTGCGTAACCACTGTTTCTATCCTGAGAGGTAGTTGCGTTACCCTGACTACCTTCTTGGAGGATGGTGGCCGAGTTATCCCCGAGGTTTGAGTTTTGCTGTGTGGCCAGGGCAGTATTGTTTGCCGAACCACCAGGTTGATTAATGGTAATAGTGGCGCTGGCGGCCATGGCCGTGCTTGCACCAAAGGCGAGGGCCAAGCCCAGCGCCAGAGCGGATACAATTGGATTTCATAATAGTCTCTCTCGCTACAAGTGAAGGCCGGAGTTACTCGAAGCAACCTAGTGGCCATTGGGCTAGGTTACGGTTGAACAACTGAGAATGAGCCACCAGATCCAATCTGCGTAACAGCAATGGTCTGGTTTCCCAACTGCGTAATATCGATATGATTCTGGTTGCCAAATTGCGCGGCAGCGGCGCTGTTTCCGCCGTTATTCTGAGTAATACTGATCTGGTTTCCAGAACCAAACTGGCTGGTCACTGCCAGGTTGGCATCCCCATTTTGGGTAAGGCGTGCCGAGTTATTGGCCCCTGACAGTTGCACGGCTGCAGCGATGTTGTCTGAACCACTCTGCAGAATCTGGGCTTCACTATTGGAGCTTCCCGATGCTTGCAAAATACGTGCGTGCTGCGACACACCGCTACTCTGGGTAATTAACGCGCTGCCCGACTGGCCAGTCTGGGATATATTTGCAGTGGTACCTGTACCACCCGACAATTCGCTTGGCGCCAGATCCATCATCGAACCCAGGTCTGATGCATAAGCGCCAACCCCAAAAAACAAACTGCCCGCCACAAGCGCCACGCGACAACCGTGCACATATTTATTACTCATGAGATGCTCCAGTTATAAATTAAGAGTCAGATGCCGTGCTGGCAGCGGTTTGATTGGATGTTGCACTTAAGGCCTTCGCGGGCGCAGAGTCCATCTCTATGTATGTACTTTCCTTATTCAGATAGTGCTGAATCACAGAGTTATTCATATCCTGAGGGTTGCTAAGCACCCACAAATTGTCTTTAACGCCGCCCACGATCAAGTGTGCAACCGCTGCTTCAACCGCTTCCTGCACGCACAACTGGGCAGGCTCGTTGCTCGTGATGCCGCCTTCAATTTGCAGCAAATCGTTGAAGTTCACGAACTTGAAAACGCTAGGATGAATCTCGTACGAATAGATGGTTTTGGTGGTAGAAACGCTTTGCAAAACCTCGCCTGTATTGACGTCAACGCTGCGCAAGTTAATGCCTACCTGGTCCACCCGGTACTGCGCCGATGCACCAACGCCCAAGAACTGCGCACCCAGGCCCCCAGTACGAACGTTGCTGTCGTACGAAACAATGCCGCCATTGAGCACGATGGATGCCGGCATAAGATTGGGCACCCTTACCTTAGACTGCCCTGCCCCTGAGTCCTCGTCATCAATGGCCCGTATGACGCGCCGTTCGGTGAGTAGTGACTGCAGATCTTCGCGCTCAACCGGAATAAACCAGCCTGAATCCTTGAGCGCCTTGATAAGCATGGAGCCAGCGCCTTGCGTCACCGCCGTGGAAAACGCACTTTCAGGCGAAGGCTTGTACTGCCCTGTCTGGTCACGGAAGCCATACACAGCTACGACAACTTTGCCTTTGGGCGGTGGAAATTTCAGCAGATCGCGCGTGGCTTTGGTGGGTGGCGTTAACTGTGCCTCGTTGTGGGTGCCGGCTGGCGGTACAAAGGCGCACGCTCCCAGTAATACGCTTGCGAGTGTGCAGGCAAGAGCTACTGTTGTGCGACGGCACCATGCTTGTGATTTGGGTGAGTTATGTAATTTCATCATTGACCAAACGTGGAGGAGGTGACCTGAAAGGAGGTCGTCTGACCCGTCGTTTTATCGGTCGTGGTAATGGTCAACAACCCGCTGCCCGCGTCGGCCACAACAATCGTGAAGGTTTGCGTGTTCACCGTGCCAGGGATCAGGTTGCCACTGTTATCAAATAGCTGTGAAGTCGCCGCCGCCGAGATCCGGCTAAGCACGGATTGCTCCAGTGTTTGATTGAAGCGATCCAGCGCTGTTAGTTGCCCCAGCTCTGATTTACCCAGATCCTGTGAAGGTGGTTCGTGCTTGTTTTGGGCCTGAGCACTGCCCAGCAAGTAGTTACCGTTAAGTGGGTTGCCACCAAAACTTGGGTTGACGGGCGTATAAATAAGCTGTCCGGCGCTCGCCGCCGAGACAAGCGTTACTGCCAATGCACCCGCCAAGACGCGGGCCCATCCAGCGCTATGTCTGTTCATAAAGATGTTCACTTACATTTCCTCCGGACCCAGGTCGGGGCTTTTGAACAGCCTGAGCTGTATGTTGAGATTGACGATGTTCTTATAGGCAATAGCAACCGCCTGCTTGCTTGCCTCTTTCACGCCAGAACGCGCTGGCGCGAGAAACGTGTGAAAAACACGTTGATCCCTATAGCTCACCCACATCTCGCTGCCGTACTGAGGGGTGGCTCGTTCGTATATGGTTATCGTGAACTTAGAGTCGGGATACAAAGTTTCCCAAAGTGACGAAAAAGTCTTTGTAGAAATCCCACCCGAGAACTGTCATGGTTCGGTTGATGATGATGCCGCCTAGCGGATCCTTATTGATCTCGCCCGAATCAAGCCCAGCGCCTTGATCCGAAGGCGCAAGCTTGACTGGCTCCTTTGCGAGTGCACTCTGGCACACCAGCGCTAACACCAACATGACAAACGGTATGCGAAATCGCAACACTAACTCCCCCCCAGAACCAAACTCACCACCGAACGCGTCGGACACAATATGGACGCAGATAGATTCTTGTTTTTATAAAAAAAGTAACTGCTCATTAACTCTTCGATGCTTAATGTAAGCAATTGAACTAAGGTTTTGGATGGGCTTCAAGTAGGATGTTAATAATTAAAAAACTGTGTTATTTGGAAAAAAAATTACGAACCATGCATTGCAGATGGCTCGTTGCGTGCAAATTTTCCGTCAGAAACGTAGGCATGCGAGGATTTACGCAGCAGTGCATAAAAACGTTAAATACGGCTATTTAATGCTTAAAATCGACAATTTATGCCTATTTAAGCTTAATTCATTACAGCCAGAGCTTTACTTTATAGCCTGATTTGGCGTCAAGGGTCGCGGCGTGTTGGCGCCTTCCGAAATAAGGTTTTCTCAAAGCTTGAAGCATCAAGAAGATCCGCCATATAGCCTAGGCCGGACAACGTACAAGACAAATATTTCTTATTATTTGCAGCGTCTGTCACAATCACGGCGCTGAGCCTGTAACAATACACGTCTATTATGTTCAGCATTGTTTATATTATTTTTGCGTGATTGGCATCTAAATGCCTAGTGTATACGTCCGGCTGAGCCTTATCCCTATGGGCACGCCTGCTGATTCAGCAATGGGCGTGCATATAGACTGAACGAAACAAAAAGGGGCAATCCGTCGAGTACTCTTTATTACCTGCCAAGGTCAGATGAGCTCTACGCATCGCCTCAGCTCTCCGTTTTCTGGCCTACCTCAACTTCATCAGTAACGATGCGCCCGTCAACCAACGTAATGGTGCGGGTCCGACGATGAAGAAACACGCCGTCGTGCGTTTTACTATGAGCACTGCACAGTTAAAAAACGCTTGATTAAACCGCCTGAATAACTCAAACACACTTGCCGCTGTTTTTGTGTCGAGATTGCCCGTGGGTTCGTCGGCCAATAACAAGGCGGGGCGGGTCACCAGGGCACGTGCTATCGCCACTCGCTGCTGCTGCCCTCCCGACAAATCGCTAGGTTTAACGTCTGCGTATTTGCGCAAACCAACCTCATCGAGCAGGTCTATAGCGTACTCACGATCTTCGCGCGACGGCTTTCCTTTTGCGAGCATGAGCGGCGCTGGCACCATTTCAACAGAAGTAAAAGCCTGGATCAAGTGATGAAACTGAAAGACGAAACCAAGCTGGGCACCACGAAGTGCCGTGCGCTCTGCGTCGCTCATTCGAGCTGTTGGCCTGCCCAATAAATACAATTCACCCGAGGTGGGCTCATCGAGCAAGCCCAACATATTAAGCAATGTACTTTTGCCAGACCCTGACGGCCCCACGAGTGCTGCGAAGGTCATGTGCGCCAGATGGCCAGGTCAATGCCGTGCAGCACTTCGATTTCGTTGGGTTTGCCCAGGTTGTACGATTTACGCAGCCCTTCGAGCCGCAGAACTGCGCCAGATTCGTCAGACATAACGAATAGCCTCAACCGGATGCAGACGCGAAGCGCGCCACGCCGGTACCATCGCCGCCAAAAGCCCGGTCAACGTTGCAACCCCGATGGTGATTAAAAGCAAACCAGTGGGAAGAGGTATATAAAACAATTTAGGGCCAAAATTATTAAAGCCCCAGACCAGGCAGTAGCCCAGAACGCCACCCAAGATGGAACCCATTAACGCCAGTAAGCCTCCCTGTACAAGGAAAACCCGCAGTACTTGTTCTCGTCGCGCGCCCATAGCCCTTAAAATTCCGATCTCACGGGTGCGTTGCGTGACAGTGATGGCTAATACGCTGGCTATGCCAAAAGCCACTGAAATAGCTACAAAAAAGCTGATGACAGACGTTGAAATGCGCTGCGAGGTTAAGGCATTCATGAGCTGTGCGTTGGACTCAATCCAGCTCTCAGACTTTAGCCCCGTCAATCGCCCAATTCTCGCTGCAACAACATCAGCGGCGAACAAATCACGCACAGTCACATCAATGAGGGTGACGCCTCCAGACAAGTCAAGCAGCGACTGCGCCTGCTTTAAATCAAGATACACATACCGCAGATCAAGCTCTCGCACGCCTAATTCGAAAATGCCCGTCACGGTCACGATGGCGTGGCGGTTATCGCCCGCTTCTAGCCTCAGCTTATCCCGCCTTCCCAGGCCCAGGTCGTCAGCCAGCAGTTTTCCAATGACGGCGTTGCCTGCGCCCAACTCGAAACTCACCCGAGACAATGCTTTCACTTACGGGAACAATTTTTTCGTATCGACTCGGATCAATACCCACCAGCGACACAGCTTTAATAACGTCTCCGCGACGCGCAAACGCGGGGCCGGCAACTACTGGAGACACGGCAGTCACCTCGGGTAAGGTGTCAAGGACGCTCTGGGCTTGGATCCAATTATTAATTGAACGCAGGCGCTGCACACGCTTTTCCTCCACGCGCAGCGCCAGTGTGCCTTCAGGCACCGCGATCGCTGCGTTTCTTTCTCGGGGTGGTTCAACACGAATATGAGACTGCGTACCTAAAGTACGTTCGATAATGTTGTTTTGCAAGCCCACGATCAGCGTCGTAATGAACACAATAACCGACACGCCTACCGCGATTCCTACCAGAATGAGCAGCGTTTGTGACACTCCTTGCCTCAGAAATTTGACGGCTATCATCAGCTCTAGCCACATATGCATGCCCCGCCTAGAATTTAATTGGCAATTCTTTGCTTGTTTCAGCTTCAGACATCGCCGCGCCCTGTCTTTGTGCCGAGACGTACTCGTTGCCCTTCGGCCAGGTCGACCGATGTCGACACCCAGTCACCGTCCTGTAATCCCGATGTAATTTCTGTCATGGCTCCACCCTGCAAGCCAAGAGAAACCTGCACCTGCTGCGCAGCACCATGGCGTACGCGCCAGACACTGGCCTGCGAGCCTTGTTTATTGAATAACGCGTCATTTGGGAGCGCCAGTGCCTGTTGTCGTCGCCCCGTTTGCGATGGTGGCCGTTACGGTTAAATCGTCGCGTAGATAATCGGGAATCTCTTCCATAGACAAATGAACATCCACCGTGCCACGTTGCGCGTCTACGGAGGGTGCAATTCGACGCACTACAGCATGAAACTTTTGTAACGGATAGGCATCGGCAATACAAACCGCCCTCTGACCTAGCCTAAGCAAACCAAGGTTGCGCTCGTCGACGGGAACCAACACCTCCACATCATCGTCACGCGCAATTTCGAGCAGCACTCTTCCAGGCTGCACCAAGTCACCGGGTTCGACATTCAAACGCAGAATCATTCCCCAGGAAACTGGGCTTGCAATACAGTCTTGGATAAGGCGGCCTGGGCGGCGTGCTCCCCCAAGCTGGAATCAAAGCGTCCTCGCTTTCCCCTGCCTCAAGCGATGCCACCTCAACGCGCGCCTGTTCAGCCGCAGCCAATGCAATAGCCAATGCTTGATCAGCCCTTTCTTTTTCTTCTCGCGGCATTGCGTTGGACGCCAACAATACTTGGCGCCGTTTTACTTCGCGTCTAGCCTGCGCCAATTGCGCCTCTGCTTGCTTTAGGTCTGCCAAAGCGCGAGGTCGACGTGCATCCCTAAGTTGTGCCAGCGCAGCGATGGCTTCTTGTTGTTTGGCGAGCAATTCATCAGCCCGCAGCCGAATAAGGACCTCACCTGCGACGACGTGATCCCCCTCCCGGACAAGTCTTTCGGTGACGACCCCGGTAATCTCGCTGCCTACCTGAACGCGTGACTCGGACGTAATACGTCCGGTCGCCACCACATACTGCACGAGTGGACGGTTAACCAATTGATACGCTGATACGACCGGGCCCTGCCAGGCACGATAAGCAAAATACCCCATGCCCATCAACAGAACAACAGCTGAGGCCAGCCATTTCCATTTTTTTGCCATAACGGGTTAATTTTCCTTTGTGAGCAAGAATGCGTCTACTGCCAAAGCGTTAGCTTTATTCGCCAACGCGCGGATCGGATATTAACTCTGGCCTAGTTTGCATCCGCAAGGTCCCCACTGGCTTGGGTTCTATAGTAATCAGCAGCATCTTCACTCTCTGAGCCACGATTGTATGTCAGGCAGTTAATGCTGGGTATGGACGCACTGCACACCGCCGAGTCGCACGGGAATGCGCTACTACAATAAAGATTTGGATGCAATTTAAACTGCTCAAAGGGAAGCTATAAATCTATTCTGTATACAAACATATTGCAGTTGTTTTAGTCTGTTCTTCGCACTCGAACAGGAGACGTTGCATAATAGAAAATCAGTCGTTCAATCCAAGAGTTGTTCAAGGCTAAGGCACGTGACACATGGAACGCAGCGGCGCGTGGCTGGGACGAACACACGCCTCAAATTCATGACTGGCTCGCCGATCCGACCCAGCGCATGCTTGATCTGGCAAGCATAAAATCCGGTTTCCGTGTGCTTGATGTTGCTGCCGGAGCAGGAGACCAGACACTGAGCGCAGCAGAACGCACCGGTCCAACAGGCAATGTGCTGGCTACTGATATCTCACCGGCCATTCTTGAGCTTGCTGCCGCAAATGCACGAAAGGCTGGGCTTAATAATATTGAATTTAAAGTGGCTGACGCTGGAAAACCTTGATTTTCCAGCGGAAAGTTTTGACGCCGCAATCTGTCGGCTTGGTCTGATGCTCTGCCCTAACCCCGCCAAGGTGCCTGGACGGCGTGCACCATGCTTTGAAGCCAGGTTCACGAGCCTGTACTTTAGTGTTCTCGCAGCCCGATAAAAACCCTAGTGTCAGGGATTTTGATACAGCTTGCCCTGAAGCATACAGGTTTGAGGCAAGGCGATCCTTATCAGCCTGGTGGGCTGTTCAGGTCTGAGCAAGCCCGGCGCCATTGACGAGCTGTTTACCCGCCCAGGCTTTCAGCAAGTGAGTACCACTGTGCTATCTGCACCGTTTAATTTGCCGTCTTCCAGTGCGTATATGAAGTTCATGCGAAGCTCAGCTGGGCCTATTATTGAAATGCTCAGTAAACTCAACGAAACAGAAAGAAATGCAGCCTGGGCCGAGATGGAAGAAAGGCTAAATATTAATATAACGTTGCCGATGGCTGGCAAGGCCCGAACGAGCTATTGTTGACAGTGGGCCGAGTACAACATTGAAGGCATTAGCCTGGAACGGTGGTCGCGTATAAGCTTGATGGCAGTAGCCGTAGACGGTAGAGTTCCATCGAGCACTAAAACGCAGTAGCCGGAGGGACACGATATATTCCCATAGAACACTGAAGGCAGTAGCCGAAGACAGTCGCTCGCGTATAAGCTTGATGGCTGTAGCCAGATTTAGATCAAGACTCGTATAAAACAGTCTGATGAACCCGTACGATGCTGATGACCAACCGGTCAATGATCGGGCTCAGCCGACGGGAAAAGAAGATTCGCAATCATTTCGTTATCAATGACTTCGCCGCCACCGTACGCGAAAGAATCTCTGCGCCCAGCGCCTGTAATGAAAACACCATATCGGGCCCGACCCGCTTTATTTTCTTGAGATGCGTGGTTGTGTTCGCCAGTGCGACAGTCTGGGTTTTTTCGCTGCACACTTCTTTGGCCGCCAAAATAATGAAGGCATTTTCAGAGTCGTCACTACGCAACGCCATAATGTACAGCGCGTCGTGAGCGCCTGCCGCCTCTAACACAGTAGTATCGGTTGCGTCACCTTCGATCAGGTCAGCATCTTCAGGGTAACCGTGTGTGCTTTCAGGGGCAACGATAACAGTCACTTCGTGTCCGCGTGCACGCAGCGCTGCGTAAACGTTTTGAGCAAAGAGGCGTTATGCCTGCAATGATAATGTGTTGTTTTCTCATGGGGGTAGGTGCTTTGCCTTTGACCAGACGCCGTAAATTGCCACCTATGATTGGGCCGGCAATGGCACTAATCGATGTGGCGAAAATGCTAATACCAAGAATGATGATAGATGTAGTAAAAAGTCGCGACGCGCTGGTGTGTGGGGTTATATCGCCAAAGCCGACGGTGGACATGGAGACAATTGAAAAATAAAACGCCGTAACGGCATCGGTGATTGGTGGCTGAAATTCTTGGCCAAGATAAAGCGCACCGAATACGGCATAGACAAGTAGTGATCCGATGGAAACCAGGGCAAACAAGCTGCCTGCAGCCAGGCTGGAACGGTCGAAACGTCGCCAATACACCACCAACATAATCGCGAGCACAGTGGTGTAAGCGATCAGGTCACCGTGCCCATCCGAACGCCATACGAAAAACCCAGCAGTACTCACCAATAAAAGCAACGACACCGTCCATGCGAGTCGAGCCTTGAAGATGAGCCCGGCGGCCATAATCTGCAAGCCTATGCCCAGCATAAGCCGGGGTACTTCGACGAGGCCGAATGAATTTACAAAAACATTAAGACTATCGCTGGTAAGCCACCCGCTCCACCAATGGGGGCGCAGCGCGTAAACGGCGGAGACGCCCGGCTGCAATAAGGTGTAGCCATTGACGGCGACCAGAATGGCCAGTAGCCAATGCAAAGGAAGTGACTCGTGTACGCGCTTTATTTGATTGCGCAAAAGCATTAATTTGATTCGAAAACTGGACGCACCCGACACGGGCTGGGCAGCGCTGATGCCAGTAGCCGATTTAGTCTTGGTCGTACTTGGCGTAACATTTGGCGGCATAGCGGTTGGCTTTTACGTAGAGAGTTTTAAGCTCGCATAATAACAAGCCTGACTGTGTCTGGGTGAAGCGATTTCATGGGGCAGATGCCTCCGTTGAGCCTTGAGTAGCCTCTGGTTGCGCCGAACCAACCAGCGAACCATGGCCTGGCGCTTTTCAAAAAAAACCACGTTCGTGTCGTGCAATGGGCTGAACAAGCGGATGTAAAGCAGCGTACGACCAGAAACCGCCAGAAGTCAGTTAGCCATCATGATCAAAGATCGACTAACGCAGACGGGGAGCAACAGTTGCTTAACCCCTACTCACGAAAAAAAATGCACAGCCGCTCGTCGGGGCTGCTTGCCTGGAGCGGGAACATCGTACTGACCTTGAGAATACGAAGTACTCAGGCGACGAGTTCTACCTTGCCTGTCTCAAGATCGTAAAGGCCACCTACGATCTTGATCTTACGCGCCTCAACCGCTTTACTTAGTATCGGAGTGGCTTTTTGCAGTTGCTGAACGTTATGTCTGATGTTCTGAAGGGTGGCCGCCTGAAGCAAAGTACCCTTATGGGCCTGTTCTGCGGCAGCGCGCACAGATGGTGCCAACGCTGTGACAATGGTCTGGATATGACCAGGAAATTCGGTCTTGTCTTTGACTGCACTGACAGCCGCACTTACCGCACCGCAACTGGTATGCCCCAGCACCATAATAAGCGGGGAGCCCAGCACTGCTACACCATACTCCAGGCTTGCCAGAAGATCGTTGGTTACGTAGTTGCCTGCAACTCGCGTCACGAACAGGTCGCCCCTTTCTTCATCAAAGCATAATTCAGGGCCAACGCGCGAATCGGCACAACTCAAAATGCAGGCGTAAGGGTTTTGACCGCCGGCCAGCGCTCCGCGCGTCGAGGCGAAGTTGCGCTCTTGGGTCTTGCCCGAGATGTATCGCTCATTTCCACCCATTAAACGTTTAAGCGCCTCATCGGGTGACAGCGCGTTCTCAGGTTTGGGGGGGGCTTTCGCGTAAGCGGTTGGGGCGACGGCAGACATGCCAAACAAGGAAATAGCCCCCATCATGCCGAGGGCAGCACGCCTGGAGGCGGATGCTGGGGCATTTTTCAGTGCAGCGTTCTGGACACATAGTTGGCACATGATTTTCGTCTCCTCTTGTTAGTTGTATCTGAAGATTACTCTGTGATTAATAATGAAACAATCAATATTTTCAATTATCTAGAGATATAAACAGCAATACGTTTTTTTTTACATCTACTAGTAGACATACTGCTGTTTATATCTCTAGATAATTGAAAATATTGATTGTTTCATTATTAATCACAGAGTAATCTTCAGATACAACTAACAAGAGGAGACGAAAATCATGTGCCAACTATGTGTCCAGAACGCTGCACTGAAAAATGCCCCAGCATCCGCCTCCAGGCGTGCTGCCCTCGGCATGATGGGGGCTATTTCCTTGTTTGGCATGTCTGCCGTCGCCCCAACCGCTTACGCGAAAGCCCCCCCCAAACCTGAGAACGCGCTGTCACCCGATGAGGCGCTTAAACGTTTAATGGGTGGAAATGAGCGATACATCTCGGGCAAGACCCAAGAGCGCAACTTCGCCTCGACGCGCGGAGCGCTGGCCGGCGGTCAAAACCCTTACGCCTGCATTTTGAGTTGTGCCGATTCGCGCGTTGGCCCTGAATTATGCTTTGATGAAGAAAGGGGCGACCTGTTCGTGACGCGAGTTGCAGGCAACTACGTAACCAACGATCTTCTGGCAAGCCTGGAGTATGGTGTAGCAGTGCTGGGCTCCCCGCTTATTATGGTGCTGGGGCATACCAGTTGCGGTGCGGTAAGTGCGGCTGTCAGTGCAGTCAAAGACAAGACCGAATTTCCTGGTCATATCCAGACCATTGTCACAGCGTTGGCACCATCTGTGCGCGCTGCCGCAGAACAGGCCCATAAGGGTACTTTGCTTCAGGCGGCCACCCTTCAGAACATCAGACATAACGTTCAGCAACTGCAAAAAGCCACTCCGATACTAAGTAAAGCGGTTGAGGCGCGTAAGATCAAGATCGTAGGTGGCCTTTACGATCTTGAGACAGGCAAGGTAGAACTCGTCGCCTGAGTACTTCGTATTCTCAAGGTCAGTACGATGTTCCCGCTCCAGGCAAGCAGCCCCGACGAGCGGCTGTGCATTTTTTTTCGTGAGTAGGGGTTAAGCAACTGTTGCTCCCCGTCTGCGTTAGTCGATCTTTGATCATGATGGCTAACTGACTTCTGGCGGTTTCTGGTCGTACGCTGCTTACATCCGCTTGTTCAGCCCATTGCACGACACGAACGTGGTTTTTTTTGAAAAGCGCCAGGCCATGGTTCGCTGGTTGGTTCGGCGCAACCAGAGGCTACTCAAGGCTCAACGGAGGCATCTGCCCCATGAAATCGCTTCACCCAGACACAGTCAGGCTTGTTATTATGCGAGCTTAAAACTCTCTACGTAAAAGCCAACCGCTATGCCGCCAAATGTTACGCCAAGTACGACCAAGACTAAATCGGCTACTGGCATCAGCGCTGCCCAGCCCGTGTCGGGTGCGTCCAGTTTTCGAATCAAATTAATGCTTTTGCGCAATCAAATAAAGCGCGTACACGAGTCACTTCCTTTGCATTGGCTACTGGCCATTCTGGTCGCCGTCAATGGCTACACCTTATTGCAGCCGGGCGTCTCCGCCGTTTACGCGCTGCGCCCCCATTCGTGGAGCGGGGTGGCTTACCAGCGATAGTCTTAATGTTTTTTTGTAAATTCATTCGGCCTCGTCGAAGTAGCCCGGCTTATGCTGGGCATAGGCTTGCAGATTATGGCCGCCGGGCTCATCTTCAAGGCTCGACTCGCATGGACGGTGTCGTTGCTTTTATTGGTGAGTACTGCTGGGTTTTTCGTATGGCGTTCGGATGGGCACGGTGACCTGATCGCTTACACCACTGTGCTCGCGATTATGTTGGTGGTGTATTGGCGACGTTTCGACCGTTCCAGCCTGGCTGCAGGCAGCTTGTTTGCCCTGGTTTCCATCGGATCACTACTTGTCTATGCCGTATTCGGTGCGCTTTATCTTGGCCAAGAATTTCAGCCACCAATCACCGATGCCGTTACGGCGTTTTATTTTTCAATTGTCTCCATGTCCACCGTCGGCTTTGGCGATATAACCCCACACACCAGCGCGTCGCGACTTTTTACTACATCTATCATCATTCTTGGTATTAGCATTTTCGCCACATCGATTAGTGCCATTGCCGGCCCAATCATAGGTGGCAATTTACGGCGTCTGGTCAAAGGCAAAGCACCTACCCCCATGAGAAAACAACACATTATCATTGCAGGCATAACGCCTCTTGCTCAAAACGTTTACGCAGCGCTGCGTGCACGCGGACACGAAGTGACTGTTATCGTTGCCCCCTGAAAGCACACACGGTTACCCTGAAGATGCTGACCTGATCGAAGGTGACGCAACCGATACTACTGTGTTAGAGGCGGCAGGCGCTCACGACGCGCTGTACATTATGGCGTTGCGTAGTGACGACTCTGAAAATGCCTTCATTATTTTGGCGGCCAAAGAAGTGTGCAGCGAAAAAACCCAGACTGTCGCACTGGCGAACACAACCACGCATCTCAAGAAAATAAAGCGGGTCGGGCCCGATATGGTGTTTTCATTACAGGCGCTTGGGGCAGAGATTCTTTCGCGTACGGTGGCTGGCGAAGTCATTGATAACGAAATGATTGCGAATCTTCTTTTCCCGTCGGCTGAGCCCGATCATTAGACCGGTTGGTCATCAGCATCGTCCGGGTTCATCAGACTGTTTTAACAGTCTGATCTAAATCTGGCTACAGCCATCAAGCTTATACGCGAGCGACTGTCTTCGGCTACTGCCTTCAGTGTTCTAGGGGATATATCGTCTCCGGCTACTGCGTTTAGTGCTCGATGGAACTCACCGTCTACGGCTACTGCCATCAAGCTTATACGCGACCACCGTTCCAGGCTAATGCCTTCAATGTTGTACTCGGCCCACTGTCAACAATAGCTCGTTCGGGCCTTGCCAGCCATCGGCAACGTTATAAATATTTAGCCTTTCTTCCATCTCGGCCCAGGCTGCATTTCTTTCTGTTTCGTTGAGTTTACTGAGCATTTCAATAATAGGCCCAGCTGAGCTTCGCATGAACTTCATATACGCACTGGAAGACGGCAAATTAAACGGTGCAGATAGCACAGTGGTACTCACTTGCTGAAAGCCTGCGCGGGTAAACAGCTGGTCAATGGCGCCGGGCTTGCTCAGACTGAACAGCCCACCAGGCTGATAAGGATCGCCTTGCCTCAAACCTGTATGCTTCAGGGCAAGCTGTATCAAAATCCCTACACTAGGGTTTTTATCGGGCTGCGAGAACACTAAAGTACAGGCTCGTGAACCTGGCTTCAAAGCATGGTGCACGCCGTCCAGCACCTTGGCGGGGTTAGGGCAGAGCATCAGACCAAGCCGACAGATTGCGGCGTCAAAACTTTCCGCTGGAAAATCAAGGTTTTCAGCGTCAGCCACTTTAAATTCAATATTATTAAGCCCAGCCTTTCGTGCATTTGCGGCAGCAAGCTCAAGAATGGCCGGTGAGATATCAGTAGCCAGCACATTGCCTGTTGGACCGGTGCGTTCTGCTGCGCTCAGTGTCTAGTCTCCTGCTCCGGCAGCAACATCAAGCACACGGAAACCGGATTTTATGCTTGCCAGATCAAGCATGCGCTGGGTCGGATCGGCGAGCCAGTCATGAATTTGAGGCGTGTGTTCGTCCCAGCCACGCGCCGCTGCGTTCCATGTGTCACGTGCCTTAGCCTTGAACAACTCTGGATTGAACGACTGATTTTCGATCATGAACGTCTCCTGTTCGAGTGCGAAGAACAGACTAAAACAACTGCAATATGTTTGTATACAGAATAGAGTAATAGCTTCCCTTTGAGCAGTTTAAATTGCATCCAAATCTTTATTGTAGTAGCGCATTCCCGTGCGACTCGGCGGTGTGCAGTGCGTCCATACCCAGCATTAACTGCCTGACATACAATCGTGGCTCAGAGAGTGAAGATGCTGCTGATTACTATAGAACCCAAGCCAGTGGGGACCTTGCGGATGCAAACTAGGCCAGAGTTAATATCCGATCCGCGCGTTGGCGAATAAAGCTAACGCTTTGGCAGTAGACGCATTCTTGCCTACAAAGGAAAATTAACCCGTTATGGCAAAAAAATGGAAATGGCTGGCCTCAGCTGTTGTTCTGTTGATGGGCATGGGGTATTTTGCTTATCGTGCCTGGCAGGGCCCGGTCGTATCAGCGTATCAATTGGTTAACCGTCCACTCGTGCAGTATGTGGTGGCGACCGGACGTATTACGTCCGAGTCACGCGTTCAGGTAGGCAGCGAGATTACCGGGGTCGTCACCGAAAGACTTGTCCGGGAGGGGGGATCACGTCGTCGCAGGTGAGGTCCTTATTCGGCTGCGGGCTGATGAATTGCTCGCCAAACAACAAGAAGCCATCGCTGCGCTGGCACAACTTAGGGATGCACGTCGACCTCGCGCTTTGGCAGACCTGAAGCAAGCAGAGGCGCAATTGGCGCAGGCTAGACGCGAAGTAAAACGGCGCCAAGTATTGTTGGCGTCCAACGCAATGCCGCGAGAAGAAAAAGAAAGGGCTGATCAAGCATTGGCTATTGCATTGGCTGCGGCTGAACAGGCGCGCGTTGAGGTGGCATCGCTTGAGGCAGGGGAAAGCGAGGACGCTTTGATTCAAGCTCGGGTAGACGCCGCCCAGGCCGCCTTATCCAAGACTGTATTGCAAGCCCAGTTTCCTGGGGTAATTCTGACCCGCAATGTCGAACCCGGTGACTTGGTGCAGCCTGGAAGAGTGCTGCTCGAAATTGCGCGTGACGATGATGTGGAGGTGTTGGTTCCCGTCGACGAGCGCAACCTTGGTTTGCTTAGGCTAGGTCAGAGGGCGGTTTGTATTGCCGATGCCTATCCGTTACAAAAGTTTCATGCTGTAGTGCGTCGAATTGCACCCTCCGTAGACGCGCAACGTGGCACGGTGGATGTTCATTTGTCTATGGAAGAGATTCCCGATTATCTACGCGACGATTTAACCGTAACGGCCACCATCGAAACGGGGCGACGACAACAGGCACTGGCGCTCCCAAATGACGCGTTATTCAATAAACAAGGCTCGCAGGCCAGTGTCTGGCGCGTACGCCATGGTGCTGCGCAGCAGGTGCAGGTTTCTCTTGGCTTGCAGGGTGGAGCCATGACAGAAATTACATCGGGATTACAGGACGGTGACTGGGTGTCGACATCGGTCGACCTGGCCGAAGGGCAACGAGTACGTCTCTCGGCACAAAGACAGGGCGCGGCGATGTCTGAAGCTGAAACAAGCAAAGAATTGCCAATTAAATTCTAGGCGGGGCATGCATATGTGGCTAGAGCTGATGATAGCCGTCAATTTTCTGAGGCAAGGAGTGTCACAAACGCTGCTCATTCTGGTAGGAATCGCGGTAGGCGTGTCGGTTATTGTGTTCATTACGACGCTGATCGTGGGCTTGCAAAACAACATTATCGAACGTACTTTAGGTACGCAGTCTCATATTCGTGTTGAACCACCCCGAGAAGAAAACGCAGTGATTGCGGTGCCTGAAGGCACACTGGCGCTGCGCGTGGAGGAAAAGCGTGTGCAGCGCCTGCGTTCAATTAATAATTGGATCCAGGCCCAGAGCGTCCTTGACACCTTACCCGAGGTGACTGCCGTGTCTCCAGTAGTTGCCGGCCCCGCGTTTGCGCGTCGCGGAGACGTTATTAAAGCTGTGTCGCTGGTGGGTATTGATGAGTCATGGCAAAAAATTGTTCCCGTAAGTGAAAGCATTGTCTCGGGTGAGTTTCGAGTTGGCGCAGGCAACGCCGTCATTGGAAAACTGCTGGCTGACGACCTGGGCCTGGAAGCGGGCAGTAAGCTGAGGCTAGAAGCGGGCGATAACCGCCACGCCATCGTGACCGTGACGGGCGTTTTCGAATTAGGCGTGCGAGAGCTTGATCTGCGGTATGTGTATCTTGATTTAAAGCAGGCGCAGTCGCTGCTTGACTTGTCTGGAGGCGTCACCCTCATTGATGTGACTGTGCGTGATTTGTTCGCCGCTGATGTTGTTGCAGCGAGAATTGGGCGATTGACGGGGCTAAACTCTGAGAGCTGGATTGAGTCCAACGCACAGCTCATGAATGCCTTAACCTCGCAGCGCATTTCAACGTCTGTCATCAGCTTTTTTGTAGCTATTTCAGTGGCTTTTGGCATAGCCAGCGTATTAGCCATCACTGTCACGCAACGCACCCGTGAGATCGGAATTTTAAGGGCTATGGGCGCGCGACGAGAGCAAGTACTGCGGGTTTTCCTTGTACAGGGAGGCTTACTGGCGTTAATGGGTTCCATCTTGGGTGGCGTTCTGGGCTACTGCCTGGTCTGGGGCTTTAATAATTTTGGCCCTAAATTGTTTTATATACCTCTTCCCACTGGTTTGCTTTTAATCACCATCGGGGTTGCAACGTTGACCGGGCTTTTGGCGGCGATGGTACCGGCGTGGCGCGCTTCGCGTCTGCATCCGGTTGAGGCTATTCGTTATGTCTGACGAATCTGGCGCAGTTCTGCGGCTCGAAGGGCTGCGTAAATCGTACAACCTGGGCAAGCCCAACGAAATCGAAGTGCTGCACGGCATTGACCTGGCCATTGGCGCACATGACTTCGCAGCACTCGTGGGGCCGTCAGGGTCTGGCAAAAGTACATTGCTTAATATGTTGGGCTTGCTCGATGAGCCCACCTCGGGTGAATTGTATTTATTGGGCAGGCCAACAGCTCGAATGAGCGACGCAGAGCGCACGGCACTTCGTGGTGCCCAGCTTGGTTTCGTCTTTCAGTTTCATCACTTGATCCAGGCTTTTACTTCTGTTGAAAATGTGCTGATGCCGCTCATGCTCGCAAAAGGAAAGCCGTCGCGCGAAGATCGTGAGTACGCTATAGACCTGCTCGATGAGGTTGGTTTGCGCAAATACGCAGACGTTAAACCTAGCGATTTGTCGGGAGGGCAGCAGCAGCGAGTGGCGATAGCACGTGCCCTGGTTACCCGCCCCGCCTTGTTATTGGCCGACGAACCCACGGGCAATCTCGACACAAAAACAGCGGCAAGTGTGTTTGAGTTATTCAGGCGGTTTAATCAAGCGTTTAACTGTGCAGTGCTCATCGTAACGCACGACGGGCGTCTTTGAACATCGTGCGACCGCACCATTACGTTGGTTGACGGGCGCATCGTTACTGATGAAGTTGAGGTAGGCCAGAAAACGGAGAGCTGAGGCGATGCGTAGAGCTCATCTGACCTTGGCAGGTAATAAAGAGTACTCGACGGATTGCCCCTTTTTGTTTCGTTCAGTCTATATGCACGCCCATTGCTGAATCAGCAGGCGTGCCCATAGGGATAAGGCTCAGCCGGACGTATACACTAGGCATTTAGATGCCAATCACGCAAAAATAATATAAACAATGCTGAACATAATAGACGTGTATTGTTACAGGCTCAGCGCCGTGATTGTGACAGACGCTGCAAATAATAAGAAATATTTGTCTTGTACGTTGTCCGGCCTAGGCTATATGGCGGATCTTCTTGATGCTTCAAGCTTTGAGAAAACCTTATTTCGGAAGGCGCCAACACGCCGCGACCCTTGACGCCAAATCAGGCTATAAAGTAAAGCTCTGGCTGTAATGAATTAAGCTTAAATTGGCATACATCGTCGAATTTAAGCAATAAATAGCCGTATTTAACGTTTTTATGCTCTGTAGCGTAAATCTTCGCATGCCTACGTTTCTGACGGAAAATATGTATCCAACGAGCCATCTGCAATGCATGGTTCATAATTTTTTTCAAATAACACAGTTTTTTAATTATTAACATCCTACTTGAAGCCCATCCAAAACCTTAGTTCAATTGCTTACATTAAGCATCGAAGAGTTAATGAGCAGTTACTTTTTTTATAAAAACAAGAATCTATCTGCGTCGACATTGCGTCCGACGCGTTCGGTGGTGAGTTTGGTTCTGGGGGGGAGTTAGTGTTGCGATTTCGCATACCGTTTGTCATGTTGGTGTTAGCGCTGGTGTGCCAGAGTGCGCTCGCAAAGCAGCCAGTCAAGCTTGCGCCTTCGGATCAAGGCGCTGGGCTTTATTCGGGCGAGATCAATAAGGATCCGCTAGGCGGCATCATCATCAACCGAACCATGACAGTTCTCGGGTGGGATTTCTACAAAGACTTTTCGTCACTTTGGGAAACTTTGTATCCCGACTCTAAGTTCACGATAACCATATACGAACGAGCCACCCCCTCAGTACGGCAGCGAGATGTGGGTGAGCTATAAGGATCAACATGTTTTTCACACGTTTCTCGCGCCAGCGCGTTCTGGCGTGAAAGAGGCAAGCAAGCAGGCGGTTGCTATTGCCTATAAGAACATCGTCAATCTCAACATACAGCTCAGGCTGTTCAAAAGCCCCGACCTGGGTCCGGAGGAAATGTAAGTGAACATCTTTATGAACAGACATAGCGCTCGATGGGCCCACGTATTGGCGGGTGCATTGGCAGTAACGCTTGTCTCGGCGGCGAGCGCCGGACAGCTTATTTATACGCCCGTCAACCCAAGTTTTGGTGGCAACCCACTTAACGGTAAGTACTTGCTGGGCAGTGCTCAGGCCCAAAACAAGCACGAACCACCTTCACAGGATCTGGGTAAATCAGAGCTGGGGCAACTGACAGGCGCTCGATCGCTTCAAATCAAACACTGGAGCTATCCGTGCTTAGCCGGGATATCGGCGGCGGCGAGCTCACAGCTATTTGATAACAGTGGCAACCTGATCCCTGGCACGGTGAACACGCAAACCTTCACGATTGTTGTGGCCGACGCGGGCAGCGGGTTGTTCACCATTACCACGACCGATAAAACGAAGGGTCAGACGACCTCCTTTCAGGTCACCTCCTCCACGTTTGGTGAATGATGAAATTACCTAACTTCACCCAAATCACAAGCATGGTGCCGTCGCACAACAGTAGCTTCTGCCTGCACACTCGCAAGCGTATTACTGGGAGCGTGCGCCTTTGTTCCGCCAGCCGGCACCCACAACGAGGGCCAGTTAACGCCACCCACCAAAGCCACGCGCGATCTGCTGAAATTTCCACCGCCCAAAGGCAAAGTTGTCGTAGCTGTGTATGGCTTCCGTGACCAGACAGGGCAGTACAAGCCTTCGCCTGAAAGTGCGTTTTCCACGGCGGTGACGCAAGGCGCTGGCTCGCATGCTGATCAAGGCGCTCAAGGGTTCAGGCGGGTTCATTCCGGTTGAGCGCGAAGATCTGCCGTCCACTACTCACCGAACGGCGCGCCATACTGGCCATTGATGATGAAGACTCAAGGGCAGGGCAGTTCAAGGTAAGGGTGCCCAATCTTATGCCGGCATCCATGGTGCTAAATGGCGGCATTGTTTGCTGTACGACAGCAACGTTCGTACTGGGGGCCTGGGTGCCCAGTTCTTGGGCGTTGGTGCATCGGCGCAGTACCGAGTGGACCCAGTAGGCATTAACTTGCGCAGCGTTGACGTCAATACAGGCGAGGTTTTGCAAAGCGTTTCTACCACCAAAACCATCTCTCCGTACGAGATTCATCCTAGCGTTTTCAAGTTGGTGAACTTTAACGATTTGCTGCAAATTGAAGGCGGCATCACGATAAACGAGCCTGCCCAGAGTTGTGCGTGCAGGAAGCGGTTGAAGCAGCGGTTGCACACTTGATCGTTGGCGGCGTTAAAGACAATTTGTGGGTGCTTCGCGACCCTCAGGATATGAATAACTCTGTGAATAAGCACTATCTGAATAAGGAAAGTACATACATAGAGATGGACTCTGCGCCCGCGAAGGCCTTAAGTGCAACATCCAATCAAACCGCTGCCAGCACGGCATCCGACTCTTAATTTATAACTGGAGCATCTCATGAGTAATAAATTTGTGCACGGTTGTGGCGTGGCGCTTGTGGCGGGCCGTTTGTATTCTGGGGTTGCCGCTCATGCATCAGACCTGGGTTCGATGATGGATCTGGCGCCAAGCGAATTGTCGGGTTTGGTACAGGTACCATTGCAAATATATCCCAGACTGGCCGCCTGGCAGCGCGTTAATTACCCAGAGTAGCGGTGTGTCGCAGCACGCACGTACTTTGCCAGCATCGGGAAGTTCCAATAGTGAAGCCCAGATTCTGCAGAGTGGTTCAGACAACATCGCTGCAGCCGTGCAACTGTAGGGGCCAATAATTCGGCACGCGCTGGCGCAGCATGGGCGTGCCCGGCGAAGAGCATACGGCACTAAGGGCGTGACCTACTGCCCGCACTGCGACGGCCCGCTGTTCAAGGGCAAGCGCGTGGCGGTGATCGGTGGCGGCAACTCCGGCATCGAGGCGGCCATCGACCTGGCCGGCGTGGTGGCGCACGTGACGGTGCTGGAGTTCGCCCCCGAGCTCAAGGCCGACGCCGTGCTGCAGCGCAAGCTGCGCAGCATGCGCAACGTGGACGTCATCTTGAACGCCCAGACCACCGAAGTGACCGGCGACGGCAGCCGCGTGAACGGGCTGGCCTACAAGGACCGCACCAGCGGCGAGATCAGGAACGTGGCGCTGGAGGGCATCTTCGTGCAGATCGGCCTGCTGCCCAACACCGACTGGCTCAACGGCACGGTGGAGCTGAACCGCTTTGGCGAGATCGCGGTCGATGCGCGCAACCACACCAATGTGCCGGGCGTGTTCGCCGCGGGCGACTGCACGACGGTGCCCTACAAGCAGATCGTGATCGCGGCGGGCGAGGGCTCCAAGGCGGCGCTGTCGGCCTTTGACCACCTGATCCGCACCAGCGCGCCGGCCTGACGCATCGCGGCGCTGCCGTGGCGCCGGCAAGCGCCTGGCGCAACCAGCCCCCTGCCCGCATGGCCAGGGGCTTTTTTTCGTCCGCGCGGGCTGCCCGGGCCGGTGCCTCAGCGCTGCGCGCCGGCCTGCAGCTCGCCGATCCGCTGCTCCATCCGGGCGATCTCGCGGCGCTGGGTCTCGATGATGTTGCCCGCCAGTTCGCGCACGCGCGGGTCGCTCAGGCGGGCGCGCTCGCTGGTCAGGATGGCGATGGAGTGGTGCGGGATCATGGCCTTCATCCACGACACGTCGCCCACGGTGGCCTGGCTGCGCACCAGCGCCAGGCTGGCCAGGATCAGCGCCACGCTGCCGGCCACGATGGCCCAGTTGGCGCGGCGGCTCTTGTACATGTGCCGCATGAAAAACAGCATCACCAGCGCCATGGAGCCGGCCATGATGAGCGTCATGAACAGCCGCGTCTGGCTGAACCGGAAATGGTCGGCCTGGTAGGTGTTCAGGTACATCAGGAAGTACATGAACACCGAAGCCACGGCGATCATGAGGACGAAGCGCGGGTAGGGGTGGTCGTGGTTGTCGTTCATGGGCGGGCCTTTCAGCGGTGCGCGGGTTCGGGGGCGGGGTGCTGGGCCATTGTTGGCCCCGTTGTCGCCGGGCCGCGGTAGGACGAGGCCGGCCCGCCATGTGGCCCGCTGCGGGCGTGCCGCAGCGGCGCGCGCCGGCGGCTCAGGGCGCGGCGGGCCCGCCGTGTGCGCTTGCCTCACCGCCCCAGGTCGCCTGCTGCAGCGCCAGCGGCAGCTCGTGCGCCAGGGCGGCGTGCTCGCGCTCGTGGTGGTGCTCGATCACATGGCGCAGCGCATGCGCGCCATCGACCAGCGCCAGGATGGCCTCGCAGCGCGCCTGCTCCCCCTGCGGCGGCTGCGCCGCTGCGGCGCGCACCTTGTCCAGGTACTCATCGGCCAGCAGTGCAATGCGCTCGTGCTCCAGCAGGTACACCCGCGCCGCCCAGCGGGCGCCCGCAGGCACATGCGGCAGCAGCTGCGTGTTCTCGGTCTCGATATGCCGTGCCAGCGCGGCGCGCCAGGCGCGCAGGCGCGACAGCGCGGCCGGGAAGGCGCCGGCCACCACGTCCAGCAGATGGGCGTGCAGCTGCGCGTCGAGCACCTGGTGCTCGCGCTCGAAGAGGCCGGGGGACGGGGGCGTTGTGCAATTCATGCGTGAAGGCGGCAGTGGGGCGGTGCGGGGGCCGGGCACGCAGGCCGTGCCCGGCAGCCGCCAAGCCTAGCCCATCCCGGGCGTCCGCCCTTGCGATACTCGTGCAAGCCATCCCGCGGCGGCAGCGCTGCCGCCGCGCCCGACCCCAACCCCGGAGCCTGCCATCCCCATGCCCATGCCGTCGCCTGCCCCACCTTTTCGCCACGCGGCCGATGCGGTGCATCACGCCAACACCCTGAAGCTGCAGGACGCCCTGGACTGGGCCAGCCGGCTGGATGCGCCGGCGCTGGCCAGCCTGCTGGAGGCCCCCGGCTTGCGCTGGAGTGCCTGGATCGCGGCGGCGGCGGTGGCCTCGGGGCGCGCCGACGTGCTGCAGGGCATGGCGCAGGACCGGCTGGCCGACCTGCTCCACCAGCTGACGCCGCCCGAGCGCGACGCGGCGCTGCACCTGCTGGCCCCGGACGCGCGCACGTCGGTGCTGCGCCTGCTGGCCTACCCCGAGGGCACGGCCGGCAGCATCATGACGACCGAGTTCGTCCAGGTGCCCGACCACTGGACGGTGGCGCGCACGCTGCAGCACATCCGCGAGGAAGCGCCCGGGCGCGAGACCGTCTATGCCATCTACGTGGTGGACGAAAGCCAGCAGCTGCGCTTCGTCCTGTCGCTGCGCCAGCTGGTGTGCGCGCCGCCCGATGCGCTGCTGGGCGCGGTGTGGAACGGCGACGAGGCGATCACGGTGGACCCCTTCGCCGACCGGGAGGAGGCCGCCCGCGCCATCCGCCGCTACGACTTCCTGGCCCTGCCCGTGGTCGACCAGGGCCGCCGCGTGGTGGGCATCGTGACGGTGGACGACGTGATCGATGCGCTGATGGAGGACGCCCAGCAGGACCTGAACCGTTTCGGCGGCGGCGAGCACATGGGCGCGCCCTACCTGGAAGTGGGCTACCTGGAGATGCTGCGCAAGCGCGGCGGCTGGCTGGCCATCCTGTTCCTGGGCGAGATGCTCACCGCCAGCGCCATGCAGCACTACGAGTTGCAGCTGGAAAAGGCCGTGGTGCTGGCCATGTTCATCCCCTTGATCATGAGCTCGGGCGGCAACTCGGGCTCGCAGGCCACCTCGCTTTTGATCCGCGGGCTGGCGCTGGGCGAGGTGCAGCTGCGCGACTGGTGGCGCGTGCTGATGCGCGAGCTGCCCACCAGCCTGGTGCTGGGCGCCGGCCTGGGCGCCATCGGCTTCGTGCGCATCCTGGTGTGGCAGCACGCCGGCCTGTACGACTATGGCGAGCACTACCTGCTGATCGCACTGACCATCTGGGCCTCGCTGGTGGGCATCGTCACCTTTGGCTCCAGCATTGGCTCGATGCTGCCGTTCGCGCTGCAGCGCATCGGCCTGGACCCGGCCAGCGCGTCGGCGCCGCTGGTGGCCACGCTGGTGGACGTGCTGGGGCTGGTGATCTACTTCTCGGTGGCGGCGGCGCTGCTGAGCGGCACCTTGCTGTGAGAGCCTGTCCAGCCTCTTTTCATGGGGTACGCATGGCAGCAAGACGCCACGATCAAGGTACCCGCCGCAGCCCATGCTGGCGGCCTGGGCAACGTACCCCCATGGAAAGACGTTGAACAGGCTCTGAGCGCCGCCGCTCAGGCCCCGAACGACAGCGCGGCCGTGGGCAGCGGCCGGCCCAGCGCGGACAGCAGCGCCGTGTAGTGCATGGTCTCGTCGGCGGCGATGCGCCCGGCCACGCGCGCCAGGTCGCGGTCGGCAAAGGACGGGATGACGCCCAGGTAGGTATTGGTGGCGCCCAGCTCCAGCCGCGCCGCCAGCGCCAGCACGTCGGCCTGGCTCTTGAGGGTGTTGGCATGCAGGGCCTGTGCATAGTCCTGCAGCGCCAGCTCGGCGGCCGGCTTGCCGCCCAGTTTCTGGATGGTGGCCACCAGCGCGTCGCGGTGCGCCTTGTGCTGGCTCTGGAACAGCACGGCCACGTCCAGCACCGGCTTTTGCAGCAGGCCGCTGCCCGCGCCCAGCTGGTAGGCGTTGATGGCCTCGTGCTCCAGCCCCAGCGCTGCGTTCAGGATGGCGACGTCGCCCGAAGGGTTGGCGGCCATGCCCTGGGCCAGCGCCTCCTGGCCGGCCAGCATGGCCACGGCGACGGCCGACAGCGTGCCGGCGTTGACCAGGAAGCCCCGGCGCGATGCGCCAACGGGAAGGGACGGTGCCTGGAGGATTGCGTTGTTCATGGTGGGACCTCGGTATCGGTTGGTTGGGAATGGCGTCGGCGCCCTTGCGCCCGACACCCTGGATACGCAGCAGCCGGCCGGCTGGATTCAACAGTCCCGCATGCCCCCTTCGATCCGGTGCAATTGCCGGGCCGCGCGCGCACGCCGCCGGCCCTTGCTCGCACAATGCGCCATGAACAGCGCTGCGACCGACCCCGAGCTGATGGACCTGCTGGACCGCATTGCCGCAAGCGACGAGCCTGCGCTGCGCCACCTGTACGAATGCACTTCGCCGCGGCTGTATGGCCTGGCGCTGCGCGTGCTCAGGCACCAGGACTGGGCCGAGGACGTGTTGCAGGAAAGCTACCTGTACATCTGGCGCAACGCCCGGGGCTACCGCGCCACCCTGAGCCCCCCGCTGGCCTGGATGGGCCTGGTGGTGCGCAGCCGGGCGCTGGACTTCCTGCGCCGCCGGCGCGCCGAGCGGCTGCACCTGAACGAATCCCTGGACGACGGGCGAGCGCCCCCGCAGGACGACGCCGACGCCGGCGCCGGGCCGCTGGAGCTGGCGCAGGCCAGCGAGCAGGCCGTCGCGCTGCACCACTGCCTGCAGCGCCTGGAGCAGCGCCAGCGCCAGGTGGTCAGCCTGGCCTACCTGCGCGACCTGAGCCACGGCGAGCTCGCCGGCCAGCTGCAGCTGCCGCTGGGCACCGTCAAGACCTGGATCCGGCGCGGGCTGGAGCAGCTGCGCCGCTGCCTGGCGCAGCCGGCCTGACAGGGTTGTGGACCATGAACCTCTCCCGACACCCCGAACTCCTGGACCGCCTGGCCGCCGCCTATGCGCTGGGCACCCTGCGCGGCCCGGCGCGGCGGCGCTTCGAGCAGCTGGCGCGCGAGCAGGCGCCGGTCCGCGCCGCCGCCCTGCTGTGGCAGGGCCGCTGGATGGCGCTGACCGAACTGCAGCCGCTGGCCTCGCCCGACCGCGCCGTCTGGAGCCGCATCAGCGCGCAGCTGCAGGCCGAGGCCGCGCTGCCCGCGCGGCAGCAGCCCGCGCCCCCCGGCCGCGCCCGGCCAGCGCCTGGGGCGCAGCCTGCTGGCCTGGTGGCAGGGCGCGGCCGTGCTGGGCGCCTGCGCCACGGTGGCCGCGGCCGGGGTCGGCCTGTGGTCGCACCAGGCGCTGCGGCAATCGGCCGACCGGCAACAGGCCGCCTTGCGCGCCCAGGTGCAGACGGCCGAGGCGGCGCTGCGCGCGGCGCCGCAGATCGCCTATGTCGCGGTGCTGGCAGGCGAGCAGGCGGGCGCCACGCTGCTGGTGACCTTTGACGAGCGCAGCCAGACGCTGGCGCTGCAGCGCGTGGGCAGCTTCAGCGAGCCTGCGGACCGGTCGCTGCAGCTGTGGGCGCTGCCCCGCCAGGGCGCGCCGCAGTCGCTGGGCGTGCTGGAGCGCGGGCGCGTGCTGCACCTGGCGGCGCCGGCCGCAGCGATCGCGCAGGCGCCGGCGCTGGCCGTGAGCCTGGAGCCGCTGGGCGGCGTGCCCGGCGCGGGCGGGCCCACCGGGCCCATCGTGTTCAAGGGCGCGGTCATCCGGCGCGATACCTGAGAAGGTGCGATGAGGGCGCCCGTCGCGCAGCGGACACCCGGCCGCAGCCCCGCCTGCCCATAATTTCCCGCATGACCACACCGCTGCGCTCCACGCTCGAATTCCTGCTGCACGACTGGCTGCAGGCCCCTTCGCTCAATGCCCGCGAACGCTTTGCCGACCACTCGCGCGAAACCTTCGATGCCGTGCTGGACACCTGCGAACGCATCGCACGCGAGAAATACGCGCCCTTCAACCGCACGGTGGACGTGCAGGAGCCGCACTTTGACGGCGAGCGCGTCGTGCTGCCGCAGTGCACGCACGACGCTCAGCGCGCCTACGCGGGCAGCGGCATGCTGGCGGCGGCGCAGGACTACGCCCTGGGCGGCATGCAGCTGCCCTACGTGGTCGAGTCGGCGGCCAATGCCTTCTTCGGCGTGGCCTCCATCAGCATCGCCTCCAGCCTGCTGACCACCGGCAACGCCAACGCCATCCTGGCGCACGGCACGCCCGTGCAGCAGCGCGTGTTCGCGGCCAACGAGCTCAATGGCCGCTGGGCCGGCACCATGTGCCTGTCCGAGCCGCAGGCCGGCTCGTCGCTGTCGGACATCGCCACGCGCGCCGTGCCCGACGGCGAGGACGCGCCCCACGACCCGCTTGGCCCGCGCTACCGCCTCACCGGCAACAAGATGTGGATCAGCGCCGGCGACCACGAGCTCACCGACAACATCGTGCACCTGGTGCTGGCCAAGATCCCCGGGCCGGACGGCCAGTTGGTCGCGGGCACCCGGGGCATCTCGCTGTTCATCGTGCCCAAGTGGCTGGTGGATGCCGAGGGCGAGCCGACCGGCGAGCGCAACGACGTGTCGCTGGCTGGGCTGAACCACAAGCTGGGCTGGCGCGGTACGACCAACACGCTGCTGAACTTCGGCGAGGGCCGCCACCCGGTGCGCGCGGCCCAGGGCGGCGGCCTGGACGGCCGCGGGGCCGGCGCCATCGGCTACCTGGTGGGCGCGCCCGGGCAGGGCCTGCAGTGCATGTTCCACATGATGAACGAGGCGCGCATCGCCATCGGCATGGCCGCCACCATGCTGGGCCTGGCCGGCTACTACGCCAGCCTGGACTACGCCAAGACGCGCCTGCAGGGCCGGCCCGTGGGCGACGGCGGCGCCAAGGACGCCACGCGGCCGCCCGTGGCGCTGATCGAGCACGCCGACATCCGGCGCATGCTGCTGGCGCAAAAGAGCTATTGCGAGGGCGCCCTGGCGCTGAACCTGTACTGCGCGCGCCTGGTGGACGAGGCGCGCACCGGCGCGCCGCAGGCCGCACAGGAGGCCAGGCTGCTGCTGGAGGTGCTCACCCCGATCGCCAAGAGCTGGCCCAGCGAGAACTGCCTGGAGGCCAACAGCCTGGCCATCCAGATCCACGGCGGCTATGGCTACACGCGCGACTTTCCTGTCGAGCAGTACTGGCGCGACAACCGCCTGAACATGATCCACGAGGGCACGCACGGCATCCAGGCGCAGGACCTGCTGGGGCGCAAGGTGGTCATGCAGGGCGGCGCCGGGCTGCAGCTGCTGGCGCGCACCATCGGCCGCTCGCTGGACGAGGCCCGCGGCCTGCCCGAGCTGGGCGCCTGGGCCGACCAGCTGGCCGTGGCGCTGCAGGAGCTGCTGGCCGCCACCGCCGCCGCGTGGTCCACCGGCCGGCCGCAGGAGGCGCTGGCCAATGCCGTGCCCTACATGCAGGCCTTCGGGCACGTCGTGCTGGCCTGGATATGGCTGGACGTGGCGCGCAGCACGCTGGCCTGCGGCGGCGCTGCGCCGCTGGCAAGCGCACACGCCGGCCGGCTGGCGGCGGCGCGCTACTTCTTCCACTACGAGCTGCCGCGCATCGGCGCCTGGCTGGCCGTGGTGCAGCGGCGCGACATGACCTGCGCCGAGATGGCGCCGGAGATGTTTTGATTATTTAAAATTGATAGCACAAGGCCGTTGCCGGACGCCGGCGTGCGGCCTTATTGGCAGGAAATGGGCCGGACAGTCACCGTTTTTGCGCCGCCGCGCCCCCCGGCAGCGTGAGCACCACGCCCGAGGCCAGCAGCAGGAGCAGCGCCGCCAGCCCGAAGGCCAGCCAGTGCGTGCCCAGCCGCTCGTAGCCCCAGCCGCCCAGCCACGAGCTGGCCATGGCGCCCACCTGGTGCGCCAGGTAGGACCAGCCATAGACCATGCCCACCAGGCGCACGCCGAACACGTCCGCCAGGATGGCCGAGGACAGCGCGATGCTGCCGGCCCAGACGATTCCGCCCAGCATGGCGGTGCCGTACAGCTCGGGCAGGCTGCCCGCCGCCATGAGCGCGACGAAGCCCAGGCCGCGCACGCCGTAGATGGCCGACAGCAGCCAGCGCCGCGGCAGGCGGTCGGCCAGGCGGCCCAGCGCGATGGTGCTGGGGATCGCCACCAGCCCGATCAGCCCTATGCCCAGCGCCGAGGTGGTGGCGTCGAAGCCGTGGTCCATCAGCATGGGCATGCCGTGCGTGCCCAGCAGGTTCATGCTGAAGCCGCAGGCGAACAGGCCCAGCGTGACCCGGGCAAACGTGCCCGTGCGCATCGCCTGGCCCAGCGTGTAGTGCGCGCAGGGCGCGATGGCAGGCGCGCCGGTGCGGCTGCCGGGCAGGGGCGCATCGCCGCCGGCCGGCGCCGCGTCGCGCATCACCAGCAGCGCCGCCGGCACCGTGGCCAGCGTGAACAGCGCCGCGAACGCCAGCAGGGTGGCCTGCCAGGACAGGTATTGCAGCGCCACCCCCAGCGTGGGCGTCAGCACCGCGATACCCGCCATGGAGCCGGTGGACAGGAAGAACAGCGCCATGCCCCGGCGCCTGAAGAACCAGCGGCTGATGATGGGCGTGAGCGCGATCGGGCTGGTCAGACCGGCGCCCAGCGACATCAGGATGCCGAAGCTCGCCAGCAGCCCCCAGGCGCTGCGCGTGTGGGCGGCCCACAGCGTGGCCAGCACCAGGATGGCGGTGCCCAGCAGCAGCACGAAGCGCGTGCCGCGCCGCGCCACCAGCCAGCCGGCCAGCGGCATCGCCAGGCCGTAGCTGAGCATGCCCACGGCGACGATGGATGACAGCAGGCTGCGCGAAAAGCCCAGGTCGGCGGCCATGGGCAGGAACAGCGGGCCTATGCCCAGGCGCATGCCCACCGTGAGCAGCGTGATGAGGGTGGAGGCGGCGACGATGTTCCAGCCGAAATACCAGCGCGGGGCGGGCGGGGCAGGGGGCGCGGAAAGAGGCATAGGGGCGCAGTTGTACGCCAGCCGCGCGCCCGGCGCCCGCCGCCTGCGCCGCTGCCCGGGCGCGCCGCCCAACAATCGCGCAGGCGACATGGCCGCGCGCCGGGCGTGGCCACAATAGCCGGTGCAAGGCTGGCGCGGCCCGCGCGGCCGATACCGTTCCCAACACCTTCCGGAGACACCCCCACCATGGCGCGCACCGTGCAACAACTCTTCGACCTCTCGGGCAGGACGGCCCTCGTCACCGGCGGCTCGCGCGGCCTGGGCCTGCAGATGGCGCACGCGCTGGGCGAGGCCGGCGCGCGCGTGCTGCTCAGCTCGCGCAAGGCCGACGACCTGCAGGCCGCCTGCGCCGAGCTGCAGGGCGCCGGCATAGACGCGCACTGGATCGCCGCCGACTGCGCGCGCGAGGACGACATCCAGCGCCTGGCGCGCGAGGCGCTGCAGCAGCTGGGCCATGTGGACATCCTGGTCAACAACGCCGGCGCCAGCTGGGGCGCGCCGGCCGAGGCCCACCCCGCCGCCGCCTGGGACAAGGTCATGAACCTGAACGTGCGCGGCTACTTCCTGCTGTCGCAGGCGATCGCCAGGGACAGCATGATCCCGCGAAAGAGCGGGCGCATCATCAACATCGCCTCCATCGCCGGCCTGGGCGGCAACCCGGTGGAGATGAAGACCATCGCCTACAACACCTCCAAGGGCGCGGTCATCAACTTCACGCGCGCGCTGGCGGGCGAGTGGGGCGTGCACGGCATCAGCGTCAACGCCATCTGCCCGGGCTTCTTCAAGACCAGGATGGCCAGCGTGCTGATCGAGCAGCTGGGCGAGGAAAAAATGGCCAACCAAGCGCCGCTGCGCCGCCTGGGCGACGACGAGGATCTGAAAGGCCTGACGCTGCTGTACGCCAGCGACGCGGGCAAGCACATCACCGGCCAGTGGCTGGCCGTGGACGGCGGCGTGAGCGCCCTGGTGGGCTGACATGCAGCAGCCGGCAACCGCGCCCACGCTGGACTTCGGCGCCGACATCCCCTTCATCCAGGAGCTCGGCTTCACGCTGCACCGCATGGACGGCGGCGAGTCCGAGCTGCGCTACCAGGTGCAGCCGCGCCACACCAACTCCTTCGCGGTGGCGCACGGCGGCGTCAGCATGACGCTGCTGGACGTGGCCATGGCCGTGGCGGCGCGCAGCGTGGCGCGCGAGCTGGGCGTGGTCACCATCGAGATGAAGACCAGCTTCATGCAGCCCTCGCGCGGCGCCCTGGTGGCGCGCGGGCGGCTGGTGCACCGCACGCGCTCCATGGCCTTCGCCGAGGCCACGGTACACGACGAAGACGGCCGCCTGTGCAGCCAGTCCACTGGCACCTTCCGCTACGTGCCGCGCGCCGACGCCCAGGCCGCCCCCGCGACCGACTGAAACGCCGTTTTTTAGCCAAAAGGGCTTCTTGCCGGCGCCAATCCATCGTTTTCAGCTATCAATTTTGAAACAGACCAAAGGTTGACCATGCCAAGCAATCAGCAAATCCTGCTCGACAACCGCCCCCAGGGCGAAGCCACGGCGGCCAACTTCAAGCGGGTCAGCTGCGACACGCCGGCGCTGGCCGAGGGCCAGGTACTGGTGCGCCACCATTACCTGAGCCTGGACCCCTACATGCGCGGGCGCATGAACGACGCCAAGAGCTACGCCGCCTGCCAGCCGCTGGGCGAGGTCATGCAGGGCGGCACGGTGGGCGGCGTGGCCGAGAGCCGCCACCCCGACTTCCAGCCCGGCGACCAGGTGGTGGGCATGGGCGGCTGGCAGGAGTGGAGCGTGGTCGATGCGCGCCAGCCGGGCAGCCTGCGCAAGGTGGACACCACGCACGTGCCCCTGTCGTACTACCTGGGCGCGGTGGGCATGCCGGGGGTGACCGCCTGGTATGGCCTGACGCAGATCATCGACCCCCGTCCCGGCCAGACCGTGGTGGTGAGCGCCGCCACCGGCGCCGTGGGCAGCGCCTTCGCCGCGCTGGCGCGTGCGCGCGGCTGCCGCGTGGTGGGCATTGCCGGCGGGCCGGACAAGTGCGGCTACGCCACCGGGGAGCTGGGCTTTGACGAGTGCATAGACCACCGCCGGCACCCGGACCTGAAATCGATGTCGGCGGCGCTGAAGGCCGCCTGCCCTGACGGCATAGACGGGCACTTCGAGAACGTCGGCGGCCACATCCTGGACGCCGTGCTGCTGCGCGCCAACGCCTTTGCCCGCGTGGCGCTGTGCGGGATGATCGCCGGCTACGACGGCCAGCCGCTGCCCCTGCAGAACCCGGCGCTGCTGCTGATCAACCGCATGCGCATCGAGGGCTTCATCGTCAGCGAGCACATGCAGCTGTGGCCCGACGCGCTCAGGGAGCTGGCCGGCCTGGTGGCCGCCGGCAAGCTGCGCCCGCGCGAGAGCGTGGCCGAGGGCCTGGCGGCCGCGCCCGAGGCCTTCCTGGGCATGCTCAAGGGCAGGAATTTCGGCAAGCAGCTGGTCAAGCTGGTCTGACGGGGGCGCAGCCATGATCGACGACTTCTCTGGCAAGACGGCCGTGCTCACCGGCGCGGGTTCGGGCTTCGGCCTGGAGTGCGCGCGCATCGGCGCGCGGCTGGGCATGCGCCTGGTGCTGGTGGACGTGCAGCAGGACGCGCTGGACGCCGCGAGCGCCGAGGCGCGCGGCGCCGGCTGCGAGGTGCTGGCGCGGCGCGTGGACGTCTCCGATGCGCAGCAGATGGAGCAGCTGGCGCAGGACGTACGCGAGCGCTTCGGCGCGCCGCACCTGGTGTTCAACAACGCCGGCGTGGGCTCGGGCGGGCTGGTGTGGGAGAACTCGCTTGCCGACTGGCAGTGGGTTCTGGGCGTGAACCTGTGGGGCGTCATCCACGGCGTGCGCCTGTTCACGCCGATGATGCTGGAGGCCGCCCGCGCCGACCGCTCCTTCCGCGGCCACATCGTCAACACGGCCAGCATGGCCGGCCTCCTGAACCCGCCCAACATGGGCATCTACAACGCCAGCAAGCACGCCGTGGTCTCCCTGAGCGAGACCCTGTACCACGACCTGTCGCTGGTCACGACCCAAGTGGGGGCGAGCGTGCTGTGCCCCTACTTCGTGCCCACCGGCATCACGCAAAGCGAGCGCAACCGGCCGCAGGCCATGGCGCACGAGCAGCCCACGGCCAGCCAGCGCATCAGCGCCGCCATGACCGCCCGGGCCGTGGACAGCGGCCGCGTCAGCGCCGCCGAGGTGGCGCAGAAGGTGTTCGACGCAGCGGCGGCCGGGCAGTTCTACATCTTCAGCCACCCGCAGGCGCTGGGCAACGTGCGCAGCCGCATGGACAGCATCCTGCAGGGCGCCAACCCGCCCGACCCGTTTGCCGAGCGCCCGCAGGTGGGCGAGCAGCTGCGCGCCGCGCTGCGCGGCCCCGGCGCCGGGCACTGAGGTGTGCGCGGGCGCGCCAGGCGCGCCGGGCGCCTGTAAGCTTCGCGGCTTTCCACGCCCTTGCTGAAAGCTGTCCCATGTCCATCCAGTGGTTCCCCGGTCACATGCACCTGACGCGCAAGGCCATCGCCGAGCGCATCAAGGACATCGATGTGGTCATCGAGCTGCTGGACGCGCGCCTGCCCGCCTCCAGCGCCAACCCCCTGCTGGCCGAGCTGACCGAGGGGCGCCCGACGCTCAAGGTGCTGAACAAGCAGGACACGGCCGACCCGGCGCGCACGCCCGCCTGGCTGGACTGGTTCAACGCCCGCCCGGGCACCCGCGCCATTGCGCTGGACGCCTCGGACAGCGCGCCGGCGCGCCGGCTCATCGACGGCTGCCGGCAGGTGGCGCCCACGCGCCGGGGCATGGCGCGGCCCATGCGCGTGCTGATCGTGGGCGTGCCCAACGTGGGCAAGTCCACGCTGATCAACACCCTGTCGGCCAAGCGCCAGGCCAAGACCGGCGACGAAGCCGGCGTGACCAAGCAGGAGCAGCGCATCGTGCTGCAGGACGACTTCTACCTGTGGGACACGCCCGGCATGCTGTGGCCGCGCATCGTGGTGCCCGAAAGCGGCGAGCGCCTGGCCGCCAGCGGCGCCGTGGGGCGCAACGCCTACGACGAGGAGGAAGTCGCCATGGCGCTGCTGGACTACCTCAAGCTGCACTACGCGGCGCTGCTGGATGCGCGCTACAAGCTGGCCCTGCCCGGGCCCGGGATCGCCGCGCTGCCGGGCGACGAGCTGCTGGCGCGCATCGCACGCAAGCGCGGCGCGGTGATGAGCGGGGGCCGGCTGAACCTGCAAAAGGCCGCCGAGATCGTGCTGACCGACCTGCGCAGTGCGGCGCTGGGCCGCGTCACGCTGGAAACCCCGCCGGAATACGCCGCCTGGCTGGCGGCAGCGAACGAGCGCGAAAAAGAGCGCGCCGCGCGCCGCGCCGAGCAGCAAAAGCGCGACGAGCGGCGCGCCCGCAACACCGCGCCCTGAGGCGCCGCGCCCCGAAGGCGCATCACCACGCCAGCGGCCCGGGCAGGCTGCGCCAGAACAGGATGCGCCGCAGCTCGTGCAGGCGCGAGGTGCCGCTTTGCTGCGCGTCCGGCGCCGCGCCTTTTTCAGCAGCACCAGGTAGCCGTTGGCGGTGCCCACGGCCAGCAGCGGCCCGGCACCGGCCGGCGCTGCCGCCAGGCACAGCACCGGCCCGCCCACCGGGTGGCGCCACAGCAGCTGGCCGGCCTCGTCCAGGCCCTGCAGGCCCTGCTGCGCATCGGCGCGCACGGCCGTGCCCTGCACCGGCGCCTGTAGCCCGCCAGCGGGCGGCGGCGGGCCGGCATCGGGGGCCGGGGCGGCCTGCAGTCCGTCGGCCTCGACGCGCCAGCAGGCCAGGCCAGCGTCGGCGGTGTCCACCCAGGCCAGCAGGGCGCTGCCATCGCCCTGCCAGTGCAGCGCCCGCACCGGCAGGCCGTCGCGGGCGGCCTGCGCGGCGTACAACCCAGGCGCGAAGGCGAAGCGGCGGTGAAAGCGCTCGCCCAGGCCGGCGTCGCCCAGGCCGTGCACGCGCTGCGCCAGCTGCAGCACCGCCGGTGCCTCGCGGCCGCGCGGGTCGTGCGGCGGCGCTAGCCGGGGGCCGTGTGCGTCGTGCGCGTCGTGCATGTCGTGCGCGCGCAGGGCGGCCGCGTGGAGCCGGCCCGCCGCCTGCCAGCCCTGCGACAGCGCCATGGCGGCGGCGCCGAACACCTCGGCGTCGCTGGCCTGCGGCGGCAGCGGCGGCAGGCATGCCAGGTCGGGCGCGGCCGGGGCAGCGCCGGCCGCATCCGGCGCGTGCCCGTGCTCCTGCTCGCGCGCTGCCAGCAGCTCGCCTTGCACCTGGGTGAACAGCGCGAGCAGCCGCTGCAGGTGCGGCGCGGCATCGCCCGGCAGCGGCACGCGCGCGTCGGCCTGGCGCTGGCTGTAGCTCAGCGCCAGGCCGGGCGGGTGCGCGGTGCCCGGCGCTGGCGCGGCGCCGCCGGGCAGCAGTTCGATCTGGTAGCAGGCATGGGCATCGTCGGGCGCATCGCCTGGCTGCTCCTGGCCGTTGCGCCAGCCCAGCTTGAGGGCGCCTGCATGGCGCCGGCCCGCCTGCGCGCCGGGCTGGCGCGCGCCCACCCAGGTCTCGCCCTGCCAGAAGCCCGCGCGCTGCTCATCGCTCCAGTCGTTGTAGCGGTCGGTGAACACCGGCAGCTGCAACAGCGCCTGCACGCTCCCGGGCGTGAGCGCGGCGTGCAGCTGCGCGCGCAGCGGACGGCCGCTGCGGCGCTCGTGCTCGGCGGCGCGCCAGTAGTCCAGCACCTCGTTCCAGGCCTGCGCCAGGGCCGCATGCGCCGCCGGGCTGCCGGCCGCGTCCAGGCTGCGCCAGGCGCCAGGCGCGCCGCTGGCGGCGTAGCCGCGCCACTGGCGCACCAGGCCGCCGCCGGCCGGCGGCAGGCGCGGCGCGCGCAGCCTGGCCCAGCAGCGCTGCAGCCAGGTGCCGGTGGGCGCAGGGGCCGTGCCCGGCAGCGCCAGCCAGAAGTCCCAGCGCTTCCAGACGGTGATGAACAGGCCGTCGTGGAAGGCGTCGCCATCCGCGTCCACGTGGCTGCGCGTGAGCAGGAAGTCCGTCTGCCCGCACCAGCCGGCCGCCTTGTGGCGGCCCTTGTCGGGCAGGGCGGTGCGCAGCAGCTGGCGCAGCCCGTCGGCGCTCGGCGGGCCATCCTGCGCGGGTGCGGGCTCAAGGGGCGGGCGGGGCATGGTGCGGCCATGGTAGTGGGCCGCGCGGCGTGTTCAGCGCCTGTGTCAGCGCCCGTGCGTGCGGCCGTCCGGGGCGCTGCCGCCTTGCGGCACGATCTTGCCGTCGCGCACGTACTGCTCGTACTGGGCGTGCGGCATGGCGGCCTGGCCGGCCGCGTCGTTGCTGGCGGTCCAGGCCAGCACCATGCTGTCGGGCGCGGGGTGCAGCTGGACCGGGCCTTCGGGAATCTTCAGCTCGGCGCCGTCGCCCTCGCGGTAGGTGACGGTGCCGCGGACGGTGGCGTGTTGGGCTGGCTGTGCCATGGGTGTTCTCCTGGTCGGGTGGCCGGGGCGGGCCGGGCGGCAGGCGCGGGCGCCTGGCGCGGGTGGATGCACGGGCAGTCTGGCCGGGCGCCGCCCGGGCGCCAGCGGCTGCGCGCGCCTGCCCGGGTAGGACGGGGGCGCACGCCGGCGCGCCCGGAGCCGGCTAGGCGCCGTCAGCCGCCGCAGCTGTCGATTGGCGGGCTGCACGGCTGCCAGGGCAGGGCCAGGGCGCCTTGCTGCCAGTCTTGCAGGTGCGCGGCGCCGGCGTGCGCTGCGGCGCAGCCGGGCCCCGGCAGGGGCCACTGCAGGCCGCTGTCCAGCGTGAGGATCCGGCCGTCGCTCGGGTGCGGCAGGCTCAGCTGCCAGGCATGCAGCCACAGCCGGGCCTGGCCCAGCCGCGCGGCCCACCAGCGGTTCAGCGGCCCCTTGCCATGCGTGGCGTCGCCGATGATGGGGTGGGCGAGGTGCTTGAGGTGGCGGCGGATCTGGTGGCGCCGCCCGGTGGCCGGCTCGGCCACCACCAGCGCGGCGCGGGTGCTGGCGAAGCGCGCATCGCTGGCCTGCGCCAGCTCCAGGCGCGCCAGGCAGGCGATGCGCGTGCGCGCGGGCTGCGCCGGGGCGTCGGGGGCGTCGTCGGGGCGCAGGGGGTGGTCCACCTCGGCGTGCAGCGGCGCCCAGCCGCGCACCAGGGCCAGGTAGCGCTTGCGCACCGCCTGTGCGGCAAAGGCCTCGGCCAGTGCGCGTGCCGCCTGCGCGTGCAGCGCCATCACCAGCACGCCGCAGGCGCCCTTGTCCAGGCGGTGCACGGGGTAGACGTGCTGGCCGAGCTGGTCGCGCAGCGCCTGCAGCACGAAGCGCGTCTCGCCCGCGTCCAGCCCGGTGCGGTGCACCAGCCAGCCGGCCGGCTTGTACACGGCCACCAGGTGCTCGTCGCGCCACAGCAGCGGCAGCGGTGCGTGCGCCACCGGCTACAGGCTGCGGCCGGGCGTGAGCTGGATGGTGCCCAGGCCGGGGCCGGGGCGTCGTCCCGGGGCGCCAGCCAGTGCACCCACAGCCCGCGCGCCCAGGCGCACAGGTAGATGACGGAGACGGCAAAGATGCCCCACTGCTGCGTCTGCCAGGAGGCGTAGAACCAAAAGGGCTGGCCCAGCAGGCCGAAGACGCAGGCCCAGCGGCGCGCCTGCAGGCCGCGCGCCTGCGACAGCCAGGCGGCGGCTGCGCCCAGCAGGGCAATGGCGATCTGGTCGATTCCCATGGCAGGCTTTCTTCAGGTCGAGGTTGGATGGGAGGATGGTAACTGGATATTCATCCAGTTATCGCGGCTGTACGCAGCATTCCTACAAGCGCAGGGCGCGGGCGATGGCGCGGCCCGGCGCGCGCCCGTCCTACGGTGGCGCCCTGGGCCGGCGGCCCCGGGCGGCGCGCAGTGCGCAGCCCGCACCTTGCAGGGAAGACTGGACATGAACACCTCCGACATGCGCGAGACCGTGCGCGACGCCATTGCATACGACGACGCCCGCGACAGCGCTCCTTTCGAGCACGAGGCCACCTTGCTGGCCGGCCTGGGGCTGGTCGCCTGCGCCTTGTTCACCGGCTCGCGCGGGCGGGCGGTGCTGCACGCCGTCGTCGGCGGGGTGCTGCTGGCGCGCTCGGTCAGCGGCCGCGACGGGCTGCGCAAGTGGGCGCGCGAGCCGGACGCCCGCCCGCGCAGCCGCATCCTGATGACGCCGTAGGCGGCGGGCGCCGCGCGGCCCGGCTGCCGGGCGCGGGGCAGCGTATGTGCATGCAGCTTGGCCATGTGTCTCCTTGGCATTGGTTGCGCCGCGCTGCGGCGGCGCGGGCGGCCCGGTCCGGCCGGGCCCCGGATGGTGGCGGCCGGGCGCGGCCGCGCGTGTAGGAGCGGGGCACATTCGCGCCCCTGCCCGCGCGCGGGCGCGCCGGGCTGCTGCGCTGCAGCACAATGCGGGCCTCTATGATGTCCTCGCGCACCACCTTGCTGCCGCTGCCCCTGCTCGCGGCCCCTTCCCGGGACGACCCCAACCCCCTGGTCCTCTACCACGGCCGCTGCGCCGATGGCTTCGCTGCGGCGCTGGCGGCCTGGCGCTTCTATGGCGGCCAGGTCGAGTGCGTGGGCCTGACCCACGGCCAGGCGGGCAGCGTGCAGGACCTGCCGCCGCTCGCCGGGCGCTCGGTGTATGTGCTGGACTTCGCCTTCGGCCCCGAGCTGCTGTCGGCCATCGATGCCCAGGCCGCGCGCCTGGTGCTGCTGGACCACCACAAGAGCGCGGCCGAGCAGCTGGCGGGCTTCCAGTGCCGCTGCGGCGCGGTGCATTTCGACATGGGCAAGTCGGGCGCGCGCCTGGCCTGGGAGTTTTTCTTCGCCGGCCACCCGCTGCCCGACCTGGTGCGCTTCGTGGAAGACCGCGACCTGTGGAGCTGGCAGTTCCCCGAGACCGCCGGCTTCGTCGCTGCGCTCGACCTGGAGCCCTTCGATTTCGGGCGCTGGAGCGAGATCGCCGACTTCGGCGCCGCCGAGGTCCAGGCCTTTGTCGCGCGCGGCCAGGCGATGGACGAGAAGTTCCGTCACCTGGCGCAGGACGTGGCGCGCGCCGCCCAGCCGCTGGTGTTCAACGGCGAGGCCGGGCTGATGGTCAATGCGCCCGGCGCCTTCCACAGCCTGGTGGGCGAGCTCGTCTCGCGCCGCAGCGGCAGCTATGCGCTGCTGTGGAGCGTGGGCGAGGACGGGCAGGTCAAGGTGGGCCTGCGCTCGCAGCGCGGCTACGACTGCTCGCCGCTGGCGGTGAGCATGGGCGGCGGCGGCCATGCCCAGGCCTGCGGATTCCGGCTGCCGGGGGCGCGCCTGCCCGAGCTGCTTTCGGGTGTTTTCCAGGCTTTTTGATGTTATTCCCAGCTTGCCGGCGCCAATCAACGGCCTGCAGCTATCATTTTTGATTCAGGGCATGGCGGCCTGGTGGCTGCCGCCCTTCCTTGTTTTGGTTTCCTCAGCGAAAGGCTGGCCCCCATGGAACAACCCCCCAGCAGCAGCCCGATCCGGATCGGCATCGTCGGCCACGGCAACCTGGGCCGCGGCGTCGAGGCGGCCGTGGCCCGCAACCCGGACATGCGGGTCGCCGGCATCTATACCCGGCGCGACCCGGCGCGCCTGCAGCCGCTGGGCGCGGGCACGCCGGTGCACGCCATGGGCGAGCTTGCGGGGCATGGCGGCCAGCTGGACGTGCTCATCCTGTGCGGCGGCTCCAAGGACGACCTGCCCGTGCAGAGCCCGCAGCTGGCGGCGCAGTTTTGCCTGGTGGACAGCTTCGACACCCACGCGCGCATCCCCGAGCACTTCGCGGCGGTGGATGCGGCGGCGCAGGCCGGGCGCACCACGGCGCTGATCTCCGCCGGCTGGGACCCGGGGATGTTCTCGCTGGCCCGCCTGATGGGCGAGGCCCTGCTGCCCGACGGCGCCACCTACACCTTCTGGGGCAAGGGCCTGAGCCAGGGCCATTCGGATGCCATCCGCCGCGTGCCGGGCGTGGCGGGCGGGGTGCAGTACACCGTGCCCATCGAGGAGGCGGTCCAGTGCGTCAGGAGCGGCGAGCGCCCAGCTCGCCGCGCGCCGAGGAGCATCGTGCCAATGCTTCGTGGTGCCGGAGCCGCAGGCCCAGGGCGAGGCCGTGCGCCGCCAGATCATGGGCATGCCGCACTACTTCGACCAATACGACACCACCGTGCACTTCATCAGCGCCGAGGAGCTGGCGCGCGAGCACGGCGCCATGCCGCACGGCGGCTTCGTGATCCGCAGCGGCAACACCAGCGCGGCCAGCCGGCAGGTCATCGAATACCGCCTGCAGCTGGACAGCAACCCCCGAGCTCCACCGCCAGCGTGCTGGTGGCCTATGCGCGCGCCGTGCACCGCCTGCACCAGGCCGGCCAGCACGGCTGCAAGACGGTGCTGGACGTGCCGCCCGGCCTGCCTGTCGCCGCGCAGCGCGGCCGAGCTGCGCGCCGAGCTGCTGTGAGGCGGCTGCGCCGGCTGCGTCAGTCGCGCCCCCGGGCGCCATGGCGGCGCCGGTAGTCCCACGGCGCCAGCGGCCGCGGCTGCGCCCACAGCCCGGTGCGGGCGGCCTGGGCGCGGCGCTGCAGCTCGGCCAGGTCCCGGTAGCGCGCCGGCTGGCGCGTGGACACCCAGGCCCGGCCGGCGGCGACCTGCGCGCGCCCCACGTCCTGCCCGGCGCAGCGCACCTCGGCCATAGACGTCGCGCCCCAGGGTGTAGAGCTCGGCGCGCTGGCGAAAGCACAGGCGCACCAGCTGCTCGCGCGCCTGGCGGCCCCAGGCCTGGCGCAGCTCCGGCGCGTCGATGGCGACCACGCGCACGCGTTGCGGGCGGTGCGCGCCGCAGCGCACCGTGAGGGTGTCGCCATCGCCGACGGCGATGACCAGGCAGAGCAGGGCGGCGGCAGGCATATCCGGGATCCGGGCAAAAAGGGCGCCACTATACGAGGGCCCGCCCGCCGCTGCCGCCCTTTTTCTTCACCCATGTTTTTTGACCCCTGCCTGCCGTGATCAAAGGCCTTGCCGCATCCATCGCAGCCTCGGTGCTGTTTGGCGCCATGTACTACCTGGCGCCCTACCTGGCGCCGCTGGACGGCGAACAGATCTTCGGCTGGCGCGTGCTGGCCACGCTGCCCTTCACCACCGTGCTGCTGCTGGCCTTCGGCCAGTGGGCGCGCGTGCGCCTGCTGCTGCTGCGCGCGCGCCGCCAGCCGCTGCTGGCGCTGGGGCTGGCGGCCAGCGCGGCCATGCTGGGCGTGCAGCTGTGGCTGTTCCTGTGGGCGCCGCTGCACGGGCGCGCGCTGCCGGTGTCGCTGGGCTATTTTTTGCTGCCGCTGGTCATGGTGCTGGCCGGGCGCGCGCTGTTCGCCGAGCAGCTGACGCGGCTGCAGTGGGTGGCCACGGCGCTGGCCGCCGCCGGCGTGGCGCACGAGCTGCTGCGCGCCGGCGGCATGGCCTGGGAGACCTGGCTGGTGGCCCTGGGCTACACCGCCTACTTCGTGCTGCGCCGGCGCATGCGCAGCGACAGCCTGGGCGGGCACTGGCTGGACATGCTGCTGCTGGCGCCCGCCGCGCTGTGGTTCGTGCTGCGCGCGCCCGCGTCGCTGCCGCTGGTGGCCGGCCATGCCCACCTGTGGGGGCTGCTGCCGCTGCTGGGCCTGGTCAGCGCCGTGGCGCTGGCGCTGTACATGGCGGCGGCGCGCTGGCTGCCGCTGGCGCTGTTCGGCCTGCTCAGCTATGTGGAGCCGGCGCCGCTGGCGCTGGTGGCGCTGGCGCTGGGCGAGAGCATCACGCGCGCCCAGTGGCCGACCTACGGGCCGATCTTCGCGGCCGTGGCGCTGCTGGTGCTGGACGGCGCGCTGCGCCTGGCGCGCCCGGGGCCGCGCTGATCAGCGCCGGGGCGCGGCGCCGGCGGGCGGCGGCGCCACCTCGTCCCAGGTGCCGGGCGCCAGCCCCTGCAGCGTGTAGGGGCCTATGGCCGCGCGCACCAGGCGCAGCGTCGGGTGCCCGACGGCAGCCGTCATGCGCCGCACCTGGCGGTTGCGCCCCTCGCGGATCACCAGCTCGATCCAGCAGTCCGGCACGCTCTGGCGCACCCGGATGGGCGGCTCGCGCGGCGCCAGCGCGGGCGCCGCATCCAGGCGGCGCGCCTGGGCGGGCAGGGTGGGGCCGTCGTTCAACTGCACGCCGGCGCTCAGGCGTGCCAGCGCCGCGTCGTCGGGCAGGCCCTCGACCTGCACCCAGTAGGTCTTGGCCATCTTGTGGCGCGGATCGCTGATGCGCGCCTGCAGCGGGCCGCTGTCGGTCAGCAGCAGCAGGCCCTCGCTGTCGGCGTCCAGCCGGCCGGCGACGTACACCCCCGGCACGTCGATGAAGTCGCGCAGGCCGCGCCAGCGCCCCTCGGCGGTGAACTGGCTGAGCACGCCGTAGGGCTTGTGAAAGCGCAGCAGGCGCGCGGGCGGGGGGTGCAGGCGGCGCTGCGGGGCCTGGGGCATGGAGCGGAAGGGAGAAGAAAGTGGCGGCAGGGGCGCCCGAGTGTAGGAGCGCAGCGCGCGCCGGGTGGCCAGGTTATGCCGTTGGCTGATGAGTCCATGCGCGCGCCGTGCATTGGGCCATAATCGGGCGTCCCTCGCCCTGTGCGGCGACGCGCCACCCGCGCGACACGCCGACAGGGCATTGCCACATGTGGGACCGGCGCGCACACCGCGCCTGGCTCCCGCCCTGGCAGCCCCGCGCGCAGCCCAAGAGGCGCGCGCCGCTGCCCGCCCGCCGGCACCCGGCGCGGCGTCCGCCCGTGCGCGCCGGCAAGTGGCCCGCGTCGCCGGGTTTGCCTCCCTTTTTTCACCCTCATCTTTCCAAGAGCCCTCGCACCATGCGCCAAGAAAAAGACTTCCTCGGCATCAAGACCATCCCTCCCGACGCCTATTGGGGCGTACACACCGCCCGCGCGGTGGAGAACTTCCCCATCACCGGCCACACCGTGGCGCAGATGCCCGAGCTGATCCGCGCCTTCGCCTTCGTGAAGAAGGCCGCCGCGCAGGCCAACCTGCAGCTGGGCGTGCTGCAGCCGCGCCAGGCCGACGCCATCGCCCGCGCCTGCGACGACCTGATCGCCGGCCAGCTGCACGAGCAATTCACGGTCGACGTGATCCAGGGCGGCGCCGGCACCTCGACCAACATGAACGCCAACGAGGTCATCGCCAACCGCGCGCTGGAACACCTCGGCCTGGCCAAGGGCAGCTACGACACGGTTCACCCCAACGACCACGTCAACGCCTCGCAAAGCACCAACGACACCTATCCGACCGCCGTCAAGATCGCCACGTATTTCGGCATCCAGACGCTGCTGTCCTCCCTGGCCGCGCTGCGCGGCGCCTTCGAAGCCAAGGCGCGCGAGTTCAGCCAGGTCCTGAAAGTCGGCCGCACCCAGCTGCAGGACGCCGTGCCCATGACGCTGGGCCAGGAGTTCGAGGCCTTCGCCGCCATGATTGCCGACGACGAGCGCCGCCTGCGCGACTCCAGCCACCTGATGTGCGAGATCAACATGGGCGGCACGGCGATCGGCACCGGCATCAACGCCCCCGTGGGCTACGTCGATGCGGTGACGCCGGCGCTGGCCGCGCTGTCCGGCGTTCCGGTCAAGGCCGCGGGCAACCTGATCGCCGCCACTGCCGACACCGGCGCCTTCGTCGACATCTCCGGCGTGCTCAAGCGCATCGCGGCCAAGCTGTCCAAGATCAGCAACGACCTGCGCCTGCTGTCCTCGGGCCCGCAGGCCGGCGTGGCCGACATCCGGCTGCCGGCGCGCCAAGCCGGCTCGTCCATCATGCCGGGCAAGGTCAACCCGGTGATCCCGGAAGTCATGAACCAGGTGTGCTTCGAGGTCATAGGCAACGACGTGGCCATCACCATGGCGGCCGAGGCCGGCCAGCTGCAGCTGAACGCCTTCGAGCCGCTGATCGCCTGGGCGCTGCACAAGAGCCTGCGCCACCTGAGCCAGGCCTGCCATACGCTGCAGGTGCATTGCGTGCAGGACATCGTGGCCAACCACGGCCTGCTGGGCGAGCGCATCGCCGCCTCGGTGACGCTGGTGACCGCGCTCAACCCCCTGATCGGCTACGAGAAGGCCGCCGCCATCGCCAAGGCCGCCATCGCCAGCGGCAAGCCCATCGCCCAGGTGGCCGAGGAGCTGGGCATCATGGGCCAGGCCGAGATGGCCGAGCTGCTGGTGGCCGAGCGCCTGACCCAGGCCGGCGCGCTGGGGGCAGCCGGCTGAGTGCTATTGAAGATATAGCTGACTGTCGTTGAAGGACGCCGGCGCGGGAGGGATTTCCCTCCTGTTCCGGCGTTTTTGCCCTGGAGCGGCCCTCAGCGCAGGCGCTCGGACTCGACCACCATGTCCAGCACGTAGGCCTGCGAGGCGGCATCGGCCGGCACCGGCTGCTTGAGCTGGTAGCGGGTCAGGCGCAGCACGTTGCGCATGCCCGGCTCGTGCGTGTAGCCGTCGATCTCGCCGTAGAACGGCTGCCACTGGCCGGCGCCCTGGCGCACGCCGTTGTCGGCAAAACGCAGTTCGCGCACGCTCAGGCACTGCGCCGCCGGCATCAGCGGGTTGCCGCAGGGCACGCGCTGCGGGGCGACCTCCAGGAACACGCGCTCGCCCGGGCCGCCATAGCGCGTCTGCGGCGTGGCCGTGCCGACCAGCTCCCAGCGCGTGCTGTCACCGAACAGCAGCACCAGCAGCGGCGTGCCACCGGCGTTGCTGCGCAGCTCATAGCCCGCCGGGCCGCCCAGGTACAGGGCCATGCGCTGCTCCAGCTCCATCAGTTCAGGCTCGGCGCAGGCGCGCTTGGTGGCTGCGCCAGGCATCAGCAGCATGGTGTTGCCCTGGACCTGGTAGCCGCTGCTGACCACGTTGCACAGGTTGTGCACCGACAGGCGGCCGCCCTCGAAATGCAGGCGCGGCGGGCGCTGGCCGGGCAGGCGCCAGCGGGTGTCGGCGCGGCCATGGCGGTCGGTCATGGAGACCAGCTCCCAGTCGTGGCTGGCGAGGGTGACGGGCTGCATGGGGGCGGCGGCTGCCGGGCCGGCCGCCGGCTGGTCCACCACCGTGCCGGCGACGGACAGCGGGGCGGCAGCCTGCGGCGGGCTGCTGGCGCAGGCGGTCATCAGGGCCGCCAGGCCCAGGGCGGAAATGGTCTTGCAGGCAGTCGGTGCACGCATTGGCTCTCCTGTGCGGTGGATGATAAAAAAAATGGACCGGCCAGCGTAGCGCCGCTGCGCCGGGCCGCAGGTAGGAGCGGGACGCCACCTGGCCTGCTGGCAGGCAGGCAGGCGGCCGCGCCCGGGCTTACTTGCCCCAGGAGTCCTTCAGCCCGGTGATGCGGTTGAACACCAGCCGCCCGTTGCCGTGGTCGTGGCGGTCGGCGACGAAGTAGCCGAAGCGCTCGAACTGGAAGCGGTCCTCGGGCTGCGCGCCGGCCAGTGCGGGCTCGACCCAGGCCGACGCCACCTTCAGGCTGTCCGGGTTGAGCAGCTGCAGGTAGTCCTTGCCGCCGGCGTCGGGCTGCGGGTCGGTGAACAGGCGGTCGTACAGCCGCACCTCGGCCTGCACGCCGTCCTGCGCGCCGACCCAGGTGATGGCGGCCTTGACCTTGACGCTGTCGGCGCCCGGCGTGCCGCTCTTGGTGCCCGGCACCACGCTGGCCAGCACGCGGGTGACCTTGCCCTCGCCGTCCTTGACGCAGCCGGTGCATTCGATGACGTAGCCGCCCTTCAGCCGCACGCGGTTGCCCGGGAACAGGCGCTTGTAGCCCTTGGGCGGCTCCTCGGCGAAATCCTCGCGCTCGATCCAGGCCTCGCGGCCCAGGGTGAAGCGGCGCACGGGCACGTCCTGGCCGTCCGGGGCGTGGGGCAGGGCGGGCAGCTCGCAGTGCTCCAGGTGGCCGGGCGTGCCGAACACCTCGGCCCAGTTGGTCAGCTCCAGCTTGAGCGGCTCCAGCACCGCCATGGCGCGGTGCGCGTGCGCCTCCAGGTCGTCGCGCAGGCAGGCCTCCAGCAGCGCGTAGTCGATCCAGGCGTAGTCGCGCGTGATGCCGATGCGCTCGCAGAAGTCGCGGATCGCCGCCGGCGTGAAGCCGCGCCGGCGCAGCCCGACGATCGTGGGCATGCGCGGGTCGTCCCAGCCGGTCAGGGTGCCGCTGTCCACCAGGTGCTTGAGCTTTCTCTTGCTGGTGACCACGTAGGTCAGGTTCAGCCGGGCGAATTCGTACTGGCGCGGCTGCGGCGCGGCGACCAGGCCGCCCTCGCGCAGACGGTCGAGCAGCCAGTCGTAGAACGGCCGCTGGTCCTCGAACTCCAGCGTGCACAGCGAGTGCGTGATGTGCTCCAGCGCGTCCTCGATGGGGTGGGCGAAGGTGTACATCGGGTAGATGCACCAGCGGCTGCCGGTGTTGTGGTGCTCGGCGTGCTTGATGCGGTAGATGGCCGGGTCGCGCAGGTTGATGTTGGGGCTGGCCATGTCGATCCTGGCGCGCAGCACGGCGGCGCCATCGGGCAGCCGACCCTCCTTCATCTCGCGAAAGCGCGCCAGGTTCTCGGCCACGCTGCGGCCGCGGTAGGGGCTGTCCGTGCCGGGGCGCGTGAAATCGCCGCGGCTGGCGCGCATGTCCTCGGCCGACTGCTCGTCCACGTAGGCCAGGCCGGCCTCGACCAGGTACTCGGCGGCGCGGTACATGAAGTCGAAGTAGTTGCTGGCCCAGTAGAGGTTCTCGTGGCCGTCCGCGTCCTTCCAGTCAAAGCCCAGCCAGTGCACGGCGTCGATGATGCCGTCCACGTACTCCTGGTCTTCCTTTTCCGGGTTGGTGTCGTCAAAGCGCAGGTGGCAGCTGCCGGCATAGTCGCGCGCCAGGCCGAAGTTCACGCAGATGCTCTTGGCGTGGCCCACGTGCAGGTAGCCGTTGGGCTCGGGCGGAAAGCGCGTGCGGATGCGCGCCGGGTCCGCGCCGCCCTGGGCGTGGTGCTGTGCGTCGCCCGGGCTGCCGCCCCACCGGCGCTGGGCATGCGTGCCTTGCTCCAGGTCGGCTTCGATGATCTGGCGCAGGAAATTGCTGGGCTTGGGGGTGTCTTTGTCGGCAGGAGTGCTCATGCAGCCGATTCTAGGATGCCGCTGGCGTGGCCCCGGCCCGTGGCGGTTACACCCCGTGACTGGGTGCCCTACGTCCGGAAACAAGAAACTTGCACACTCGTGCCATCCGTTCGGGCGGCTCGTGCGTTAGGTAGTGCGCCCCGCCCGCCCACCCGGCCCTTGTTTCATCAGGGACAGGCGGCATCCCCGCCCCCTTCAGGAGAATTGTCATGACTGCAGATCGTTCCTGGTTTGCCACAGCCGGCCTGGCGCTGGCGCTGCTGGCCGGCGCCGGCGCTGCGCAGGCGCGCAGCGACGTGCAGTGGTCCATCGGCGTCGGCGTACCCGGCGTCGTCGTGGGCGCCAGCAGCGCGCCGCTGTACTACACGCCCCCCGCGCCGGTGTACTACGCGCCGCCACCGCCCGTGTACTACGCGCCGCCCCCGCCGGTGTACCGCGTGCCCCCGCCCCAGGTCTACTACGCGCCCCCGCCCGTCTATTACCGCCCGCCGCCGGTGTACGTGCAGCCGCGCCCCTATGGCCATCACTGGCACGGCCACCGGGGCTGGGAAGGCCGGCGCGACTGGGACGGCCGGCGCGACTGGCGCTGACGGCGGCGGGGCTTCCAGGCCCCCCGCCCCGTGGATGACGGCCCGCCATCGCGGGCCGTGGCCGTTGGCGGCAGCGCGCCCCGGATAATCCGCCGGCCCTTTTGCCATCCCTTGCCCCCTGCTGCCATGACCCAGACCGTCTTCGTCCTCAACGGCCCCAACCTGAACCTGCTGGGCACGCGCGAGCCGCACATCTACGGCGCACACACGCTGGCCGACGTCGAGCAGCTGTGCGCCAGCGCCTGCGCCCAGCACGGCCTGGCGCTGGTGTTCCGCCAGAGCAACCACGAGGGCGAGCTGGTGGACTGGGTGCACGAGGCCGGCCGGCTGCACGCCGGCGCCGCCCTGGCCGGCCTGGTGCTGAACGCGGGGGCCTATACCCACACCAGCGTGGCGCTGCTGGACGCGGTCAAGGGCACGGGCGTGCCGCTGGTGGAGCTGCACATCAGCAACGTGCACGCGCGCGAAGCGTTTCGCCACCATTCCTATCTGTCCGCAGCGGCCCGGGCGGTGCTGTGCGGCTTTGGCGTGGATGGCTACCGCCTGGCCATAGACGCCGTGGCGCGCTGGTGACCGCCCCCTGCGCCCTGGCGCCGCTGCCGCCCGCCGCGGCGCAGCTGCAGCAGCGGGCGCGCCGCGTGGCCATGCCCTGCGGGGCGGGCGAGATGGTCTGGCACGTCTGGGGCGAAGCCCCCGGGTGCGGGCGCTGCGGCCCGCCGCTGGTGCTGCTGCACGGCGGCAGCGGCAGCTGGACGCACTGGGTGCGCAACATCGCCGCGCTGGCCGAGGCCGGGCGCGCCGTCTGGGCCGCCGACCTGCCCGGCTTCGGCGACTCGGCCGCACCGCCGTGCGGCAGCGATGCCGCCGCCGTGGCCGCGCCGCTGGCGCAGGCGCTGGGCCGGCTGGCCGGCGGCGCCGGCTGCGACCTGGTCGGCTTTTCCTTCGGCGCCCTGGTGGCCGGGCTGCTGGCGGCGGCGCAGCCGGCGCTGGTGCGCCAGCTGGTGCTGGTGGGGGCGCCGGCCATGGGCGTGGTGCCGGCGCGGCAGGTCGGGCTGCGCGGCTGGCGCCACCTGCCGGCGGCGCAGCAGGCGCAGGCGCACCGCTTCAACCTGGCGGCGCTGATGCTGTCCGACGCCGCCCTGATAGACGCCGACCAGGGCCTGGCCCTGGCGCTGCACACCGCCAACGTCCACCGCGACCGCCTGCCGCGCCGCCGCCAGGCGCCCGCCGATGCGCTGGCGCGCACGCTGGCGCAGGTGCGCTGCCCGGTGCATGCCATCCACGGCCGGGGCGATGCGCTGTACGGGCCCTGGATCGGCGCGCTGCAGGAGGCCTATGCGCGCGCCGCGCCGGACTTCCGCGGCCTGGCGCTGATCGACGATGCCGGCCACTGGGTGCAGTTCGAGCAGCCCCGCGCCTTCCACCGGGCGCTGCTGGCGGCCCTGGCCGGGGCTGGGGCATGAGCGCGCCGCTGCTGGCCGTGAACCCGGCCGAGGTGAGCCTGAGCGCCGTTCGCGCCCAGGGCGCGGGCGGGCAGAACGTGAACAAGGTCAGCAGCGCCGTGCACCTGCGCTTCGACATCGCGGCCTCGTCGCTGCCCGAGGACGTCCGGGCGCGCCTGCTGGCCCTGCAGGACGGGCGCATCACGCGCCAGGGCGTGCTGGTCATCAAGGCCCAGCAATACCGCACCCAGGAGGCCAACCGGCAGGACGCCCTGCAGCGCCTGCAGGAGCTGGTGGACAGCGTGGCCAGCGCGCCGCGCGTGCGCCGCGCTACGCGCCCGACCCTGGCATCGAAGCAGCGGCGCCTGCAGGCCAAGAGCCGGCGCGGCGACATCAAGGCCCTGCGCGGCGGCCGGGGCGCGCTGGGCGGGGTTTGAGGCTCCCCCAGCAGCATTTTGGGTCTTTTATGCCGCACGCCGGCGTGCAGGGCCGATAATCAGCTATTAATTCGAGAGCGCGGGGAACGCTCGCGCGCCAGGGCGCTCGCACACGGGGCGGGCTGCACCGCGCGGCCCGCATCCCCTTTTTTCCAGGAGTGCCCATGCCCGAACCCGACCACGGCAGATTCACGCCGCCCCGCCCGCGGGCGCCGGCATCGTCCCCCGCCGGCTGGCTGCTGGCCCTGGTGGCGCTGGCCCTGGCCGGCGCCTGGTGGTGGGGCTGGCGCCCCGGCGCCGCGCCCGGGGCCGGGCCGGCCGCGCCGGTGGCCGCGCCAGCGCCGGCGCCTGCTGCCGCCGCCTCGCAGCCGGCCCGCCTGCACCACCCGCTGGACGCCGTGGCCGAGCCCGACCCGGCGCTGCCGCCGCCGGCCGAGGCCGGCGAGCGCGTGCGCCGCGAGCTGGACGCGCTGCTGGGTGCGCGCCAGGTGGCCGACTTCCTGCAGGTGGACGGCTTCGTGCGCCGCGCGGTGGCCACCGTGGACAACCTGGCGCGGCCGCAGGCGCCTGCCCGGCTGTGGCCGGTGCAGCCCACGCCGGGGCGCTTCGCCGTGGCCGGCCCGGCGGACGCGCCGGTGCAAGCCATCGCCGCCGACAACGCCGCGCGCTACCGCGCCTTCGTCGCCTTTGCCGAAGGGGTGCCGCTGGACGCCGCCGTGCGCCTGTATGCGCGGCTGTACCCGCTGTTCCAGGCGGCCTACGAGGAGCTGGGCTACCCCGGGCGCTACTTCAACGACCGGCTGGTCGAGGTGCTGGACCAGCTGCTGGCCACGCCCGAGCCCGCCGCGCCGCTGGCCGTGCAGCTGACCCGCGTGGGCGGCGAAGTGCCCTCGCTGCGGCCCTGGGTGCGCTACGAATACGCCGATCCGCAGCTCGAATCGCTCAGCAGCGGCGCCAAGCTGCTGCTGCGCATGGGGCCGGACAACGCGCGGCGACTGAAGGCGGTGCTGGCGCAGCTGCGCCAGCGCGTGGCCACCGGCGTCAGGCCCTAGAGAAGAAGGCCTGCAGCACCGGCGCCAGGGTGGGGAACTCGGCGCTGAAGCGCTCGCGGTGCACGAACCAGGCCTCGCAGGCGACGGCGAAGAACTCGGCCGGCGCGCTCGCGCCGTAGGCGTCCAGCCAGGGCCAGGCGCCGCCGAAGCGCCTGGCGATCGCCACCTGCTCGCGAAACTGCTGGTACGCCGGCTGCCAGGCGGCGCGCCAGGCTTCGCGCGCGGCGCGGCTGCTGGCGGTGCCCATGAAGCCGGGCGGCAGCGGCGGGCAGCCGTCGGCGGCGCCGCCCTGCATGTCGATCTTGTGTACGAATTCGTGGATCACCACGCTGGCGGCGTGCTCGCCGGGCGCGCCGGCGCCAGCGGCGTCCACCGCCGGCCAGCTCAGCATGACGGGGCCGCCCTGCATGGCCTCGCCCAGCAGCACCTCGTCGTACTGGTGCACCACGCCGGCCTCGTCCACGGCGCTGCGCCGCGCCACGGCCTCGGCCGGGTGCACCACGATGCCCACGAAGTCGTCGTACCAGGCCAGCGCCTGGCGCGGCTCGCCCCAGTGCAGCAGCGGCAGGCAGGCCTGCGCGGCGATCGACAGCGCCATGGCGTCGCTGACGGCCAGCCCGTGCGCGCCGGTGAACTGCTTGCGCTGCAGGAACAGCGCGCTCAGGGCGCGCAGCTTGGCCAGGTCCTGCAGCGGCAGCTGGGCGATGAAGGGGTAGCGGCGCGTGGTGTCCAGCCACAGCTGGGCCGGGATGTCGGGCACCGGCGCCACGCTGCGGCGCACGGCCTGCGCCCATTTGCGCAGCCAGCGGGGCGCTGCCACGGCCCGGGGCTCCTTCAGCCGGCCAGCGCCAGGCGCCGGCAGCCGCCGCCGGCGTCCAGGCGCAGCACGCCGGCGCGCGGCGGGGCGGCGGCCAGGTCCCAGTCGGTCAGCACGTGGCGCATGGCGCCGCCGGGCAGGGCGTGGTCGGCCGGGCGGTGGGTGTGGCCGTGCACCAGGGCGTCGGCGCGCGCCGCCTGCAGCCAGGCCTGCGCGGCCGGCGCGTCCACGTCGGCATAGGGGGCGCTGCCGGCCTTCTTGTGCGCCTCGCTGGCGTCGCGGGCGCTGCGGCCGGTGGCGCGCCGCTCGTGCAGCGGGCGCGCCAGCAGCTGCGCCTGCCAGGCGGGGTCGCGCGCCAGGGCGCGAAAGCGCTGGTAGGGCAGGTCGTCCAGGCACAGCGCGTCGCCGTGGCTGAGCAGCCAGCGCCGCCCGCCCAGCTGCAGCAGCGTCGGGTCGGCCAGCAGGGCAATGCCGGTGTGGCGGGCAAAGTCCGCTCCCACCAGGAAGTCCCGGTTGCCGTGCATGAAATAGATCGGGCGCCGCTGCGCGGCCTGGCGCAGCAGCGCGCAGCACCGGGCCTCGAAGCTGCCCGGCTCGGCGATGGCGTCGTCGCCCACCCAGACCTCGAACAGGTCGCCCAGGATGAACACCGCGTCGGCCTCGGTGGCGTGCAGGTGCGCGGCCAGCGCGGCCAGCGTGGCCGGCGCGCCGGGCTCCAGGTGCAGGTCGGACAGGCAGTCCACCGCGCGCCAGTGCGGCGGGGCGAGCAGCTCGGCGATGGGGGGCGCGGCGGGCGGCGCAGCGGGCGGCATCGCGGAGGGGGGCGCCGGCCGGGGCTCAGGCCTGGACGGCCACGGCCTTGTCGATCACCACGGAGTCGAAGGGCACGTCGTCGTGGTGGCCCTTGCGGGTGGTGCGCACCTTGCGGATGGCGTCCACCACGTCCTGGCCCTTGGTGACGCGGCCGAACACGGCGTAGCCCCAGCCCTGGGGCGAGGGCGAGCTGTGGTTCAGGAAGGCGTTGTCCACGGTGTTGATGAAGAACTGCGCGGTGGCGCTGTGCGGGTCGCCGGTGCGCGCCATGGCGACGGTGTACTTGTCGTTGGCCAGGCCGTTCTGCGCTTCGTTCTCGATCGGCGCCTGCGTGGGCTTTTGCTTCATGTCGGCGGTGAAGCCGCCGCCCTGGATCATGAAGCCCTTGATGACGCGGTGGAAGATGGTGCCGTCGTAGAAGCCCTGGTTCACGTAGTTCATGAAGTTCTGCGTGGACTTGGGGGCGCGCTCGGCGTCCAGCTCCAGGGTGATCACGCCGTGGCTGACGGTGTCGCCCTCGGTGATGGTCATGTGCAGTTCGACTTGCGGGTTCTGGGTGGTGCTCATGGCGGGGGTCCTTTGGAAAGAGGGGTTGCTTACTTGGAGTCGACCACCTTGGCCGACTGGATGACCACGGGCGTGGCCGGTACGTTCTGGTGCCCGTCGCGGTTGCCGGTGGCGACGGCGCGGATCTTGTCCACCACCTCCCGGCCCTCGACCACGCGGCCGAACACCGCGTAGCCGTGGCCGTCGGGGCTGGGGGCGTTGAGCATGGCGTTGTCGGCCACGTTGATGAAGAACTGCGCGGTGGCCGAGTCGGGGTTGCCGGTGCGCGCCATGGCCACGGTGTACCTGTCGTTCTTCAGGCCGTTGGCGGCTTCCAGCTTGATGGGGGCGCGGGTGGATTTTTGCTGCATCGCGGGCGTGAAGCCGCCGCCCTGGATCATGAAGCCGTCGATGACGCGGTGGAACACGGTGCCGTCGTAGTGCCCGTCCCGCACGTACTGCAGGAAGTTGGCCACCGTCAGCGGCGCGCGCGCCGGGTCGAGCTGCAGCACGATGTCGCCCATCGAGGTGGCCAGCCTGACCTTGGGATCAGCGCCCTGGGGTGCGGCTGACGCTACGCTAGTGATAGCAAACAATCCAATGCCGGCGCCGGCAAGCAGCAAATTTCTTCTGAAATTCATGAAAAAGGGGCTCCTGGAGGTCGAAAGCGGCCCGCGCGCGCAGGCCGCGCGGGGGTCACGGGCTGGTGGCGGGCGCGGCGCCAGTCGCGGCGGGGGTGCCCAGCGCCGGCAGCAGCTGGTGCAGCACGGCCAGCTTGGGCGCCGACGTCCGGGCCGCCGGGGCGCCCGACTGCACGCCGCGCTCATAGGCGCGCGCGGCCAGGCGCAGGTAGATGTCGCCCAGGTTCTCGTGCGCCACGCCGTAGTCCGGGCGCGCGCGCACGGCCATCTCCAGCGCGTCGCGGGCCTTGTCCAGCTCGTTTTGCGCGGCGTACAGCACGGCCAGGTTGTTGTAGGGCTCGGCCAGCTCGGGGTAGGTCTCGGTCAGGTCCACCAGGGCGGCGATGGCCTCGTCCTGACGCTGCAGCCCGGTCAGCGCCACGGCGCGCAGGAAGCGCAGCTGCGGATCGCGGCCGTTGTCCGCCAGGCGCCGCTCCAGCAGCTCCAGCGCCTGGGCATCGCGGCCGGCCTTGAGCAGCTGCTGCACGTCGGCATAGCTGGTGGGCGGGCGCGCCTGCGGGGCCTGCTGGGCCTGGGCGCTGCCGGCCAGCAGCAGCGCCGCCAGGGCCAGCCGGCACAGGGAACGGGGGGCAGGGCGGCGGGCAGGCGTCATGCGGGTGGGGCGGGGGCGAAGGGGGGAGAACGGTCTCGCAGCGGGCTGCGGGGGGCGGGCTTATACTGCCGGCGATTGTAGCGAGGGGTATTCCATGCCGTGCCCCACGGCCATGCCCACAGACCCTTCGCCGGCCGCCCGCAGCCGGGCCGCCCGATCCTCCCGCCCCTGCCTTCCTCCTTGATTTCTCCTGCATGAGCTTGCGTATCTACAACACGCTGTCGCGTGCGCTCGTGGACTTCTCGCCCCTCACGCCTGGCCACGTGCGCATGTATGTGTGCGGCATGACCGTCTATGACCTGTGCCACCTGGGCCATGCGCGCTCGATGGTCGCCTTCGACGTGGTGCAGCGCTGGCTGCGCGCCAGCGGCTACCAGGTGACCTACGTGCGCAACATCACCGACATCGACGACAAGATCATCCGCCGCGCCCTGGAGAACGGCGAAACCATCCGCGCCCTCACGGCCCGCATGATCGACGCGCTGCACCAGGACGCCGATGCCCTGGGCGTGGAGCGCCCCACGCACGAGCCCCGCGCCACCGACTACGTGCCCCAGATGCTGGCCATGATCGGCCGGCTGCAGGCCAACGGCCTGGCCTACCAGGCCGGCGGCGGCGACGTGAATTTCGCGGTGCGCAGCTTCCCCGGCTACGGCCGCCTGTCGGGCAAGACGCTGGACGAGCTCAACGCCGGCGAGCGCGTGGCCGTGGGCCAGGACAAGCGCGACCCGCTGGACTTCGTGCTGTGGAAGAGCGCCAAGGAAGGCGAGCCGGACGAGGTGAAGTGGGCCAGCCCCTGGGGCGCCGGCCGGCCCGGCTGGCACATCGAGTGCTCGGCCATGGGCTGCGAGCTATTGGGCGAGAGTTTCGACATCCACGGCGGCGGCGCCGACCTCACCTTCCCGCACCACGAGAACGAGATCGCCCAGAGCGAGGGCGCCACCGGCCAGCCGTTCGCCCAGGTCTGGATGCACAACGGCTTCATCAACGTGGACAACGAGAAGATGTCCAAGTCGCTGGGCAACTTCTTCACCATCCGCGACGTGCTGGCGCACTACGACGCCGAGGTAGTGCGCTTCTTTATCGTGCGCAGCCACTACCGCAGCCCGCTGGCCTACAGCGACGTGCACCTGCAGGATGCGCGCGCCGCGCTCAAGCGCCTGTACACCGCGCTGCACCTGGTGGCGCCCGCGCCGCTGGCGCAGATCGACTGGAGCGCGCCGCACGCCGCGCGCTTCAAGGCGGCGATGGACGAGGACTTCGGCACGCCCGAGGCGGTGGCCGTGCTGTTCGAGCTGGCCGGCGAGGTCAACCGCAGCGCCAGCGCCCAGGCCGCCGGCCTGCTCAAGGCCCTGGGCGGCCAGCTGGGCTTGCTGCAGGGCGACCCGCAGGCCTTCCTGCAGGCCGGCGCCGGGCTGGACGCCGCCGAGGTCGAGCAGCAGATCGCCGCCCGCGCGGCCGCCAAGGAGGCCAGGGATTTCGCCGCCGCCGACCGCATCCGCGCCGAGCTGCTGGCGCGCGGCATCGTGCTCAAGGATTCGCCCGGCGGCACCACCTGGGAGGCGGCGCAGTGATGTTGTTTCAAGCACAACGGCTGCTTGCCCGCATGGAGTAACGGGTGGCAGCTATCAAAAAAGAAGCCCCGGCGCCGCTGCCGGGCCAGCCCGGCTATTGGGCCGAGGCCTGCAAGCACCTGGCGCGCAAGGACCGCGTCATGAAGCGCCTGATCCCGCAGTACGGCGACGCCATGCTGCAGTCGCGCGGCGACGCCTTCGCCACGCTGGCGCGCAGCGTGGTCGGCCAGCAGATCTCGGTCAAGGCCGCGCAAAGCGTGTGGGACCGCTTCGCCGCGCTGCCCGAGGCCATGGTGCCGGCCCAGGTGCTGCGCCTGCGCGTGGACGACATGCGCGCCGCCGGCCTGTCGGCGCGCAAGGTGGAATACCTGGTCGACCTGGCGCTGCACTTCGACGCCGGCAAGCTGGAGCCGGCGCGCTGGCAGGACATGGACGACGAGGCCATCATCGGCGAGCTGGTGGCGATCCGCGGCATCGGCCGCTGGACGGCCGAGATGTTCCTGATGTTCCACCTGCTGCGGCCCAACGTGCTGCCGCTCGACGACGTGGGCCTGATCCGCGGCATCAGCCAGAACTACTTCTCCGGCGAGCCCGTGAGCCGCAGCGACGCGCGCGAGGTGGCGCAGGCCTGGCGGCCCTGGGCCAGCGTGGCCACTTGGTATATTTGGCGATCGCTGGATCCCGTGCCGGTCAACTACTGATTCCAACGAACTCCTGGCCCCGCCCCGGCCGCCCCTTGAGGCGGGCATCACGGCACGGCCAGACGAGGAGCACCCAACTTGGCAAAGAAAACCTTCCTGGACTTCGAGCAACCGATCGCGGAACTCGAAGGAAAAATCGACGAGCTGCGCTACGTGCAAAGCGAGAGCGCGGTGGACATCTCCGAGGAGATCGAGCAGCTTAGCAAGAAGAGCCACCAGCTCACCAAGGACATCTACAGCGACCTGACGCCCTGGCAGATCACGAAGATCGCGCGCCACCCCGAGCGCCCCTACACGCTGGACTACGTGCGCGAGATCTTCACCGACTTCATCGAGCTGCACGGCGACCGGCATTACGCTGACGACCAAAGCATGGTTGGCGGACTGGCGCGCTTCAATGGCCATGCCTGTGTCGTCTTGGGGCATCAGCGCGGGCGCGGCACCAAGGAGCGCATGCTGCGCAATTACGGCATGTCCAAGCCTGAGGGCTATCGCAAGGCGCTGCGCCTGATGAAGACGGCGGAGAAGTTCAAGCTGCCGGTATTCACTTTTGTGGACACCATGGGAGCTTTTCCCGGCATCGACGCCGAGGAGCGCGGGCAGTCCGAGGCGATTGGTCGCAACATCTACGAGATGGCGCAGCTGGAAGTGCCCATCATCACCACCGTGATCGGCGAGGGCGGCTCCGGCGGCGCGCTGGCGATTGCCGTGGCCGACCAGTTGCTCATGCTGCAGTACGCCATGTATTCCGTCATCAGCCCCGAGGGCTGCGCCTCCATCCTGTGGAAGACCAGCGAGCGCGCGCAGGACGCCGCAGAAGCGCTGGGCATCACCGCACACCGCCTCAAGGCCCTGGGCCTGGTCGACAAGATCGTCAGCGAGCCCGTGGGGGGCGCGCACCGCGACCACAAGCAGATGGCATCACTGCTCAAGCGCTCCCTGGGCGACGCCTGGCGCCAGGTGGCCGACCTGAAGCCCAAGGAGCTGCTGGAGCGCCGCTACGAGCGCCTGCAAAGCTACGGCCGCTTCACCGACACCAAGGCCGACAGCCGCTGAGCCACCCGGCCCGGGGCGCGGGCCGGCGCCCCGCCGCAGCGCGCCTGCGCCGGCCCGGGGTGCTGCCCCCTTCCAGTTCGCAGAGGACGACATGCCCCGATTCAAGACGCTCAAGAGCCAGGTGCTGGCCATTGCCGCGCTGTGCCTGCTGGCCGGCCTGGTCACGCTGGCCCTGGTCAACTACGCGGCCGCGCGCGCGCAGGCCCGCGAGGCGCTGGCCCAGCAATCGCGCGCACTGGCGCGCAGCCAGGCCGATGGCCTGCGCGACTGGATGCGCTCCAAGGCCGCCATCGTCGACGTGGCGGCCACCGCCATCGACAGCCCCGAGCCGCAGCCCATCCTGGCCCGGCTGAAGACGGCGGGCGGCTACCTCACCACCTATTTCGGCTATGCGGACAAGCGCACCGCGTTCTCCAGCCCGCAGCAGCTGCCACCCGACTACGACCCCACCACCCGCCCGTGGTACCAGCAGGCGGTGGCCAGCCAGGCGCACGTGCTCACGCGCCCCTACCAGGACGCGGGCGGCCAGGGCCTGGTGGTGACGATCGCGCGCGCGGTGCGCGCGGGCGGCCAGGTGCAGGGCGTGGCTGCCGGCGACGTGGCCATCGACGCCGTGGTCAAGAGCGTCGCCACCATCCGGCCTACGCCGTCCAGCTACGCCTTCCTGGTGGCGGGCGACGGCTCCGTGATCGCCCACCCCGACGGCAAGCTGACGCTGCAGCCGGCCAGCGCCATCGCCGCGCAGCTGACGCCCGCGCAGCTGCAGGCGATCGCCGCCAGCGCCGAGCTGCACCCGCTCGAACTGGCGGGCCGGCCCATGCTGCTGACGGTGGTGCCCGTCGAGGGCACGGACTGGCTGCTGGCCGTGGCCGCCGACCAGGGCGAGGCGCTGCAGGGCATACGCACGCTGGCGCAGGTCTCGCTGCTGGCCGGGCTGGCCGTGCTGGCGGGCGCGCTGGCGCTGCTGGCGGCGGCCCTGTCCTGGCGCCTGCGCCGCCTGACCCAGGTGCGCGACGCCATGCACGAGATCGGCGAGGGCGACGGCGACCTGTCGCGCCGCATCGCGGCCGACGGCGAGGACGAGCTGGCGCAGATTGCGCGCAGCTTCAACACCTTTGCCGCCAAGCTCGCCGGCGTGCTGGCGCAGATCCGCGACGCCAGCCAGTCGGTGCGCGGCGCCTCCGAGGAGATCGCCAGCGGCAACCTCGACCTGTCCAGCCGCACCGAGCTCACGGCGTCCAGCCTGCAGCAGACCGCCGCCTCCATGCAGCAGCTGACCGAGGCCGTGCGCCACACCGCCGACTCGGCACGCCAGGCCAACCAGCTGGTGGCCCAGGCCGCAGGCGTGGCCCGCCGGGGCGGCGAGGTCGTGGGCAACGTGGTCGGCACCATGGAGCACATCAACTCGGCCTCGCGCAAGATCGGCGACATCATCAGCGTCATCGACGGCATCGCCTTCCAGACCAACATCCTGGCGCTGAACGCCGCCGTGGAAGCCGCCCGCGCCGGCGAGCAGGGCCGCGGCTTTGCCGTGGTGGCCGGCGAAGTGCGCCAGCTGGCCAGCCGCTCGGCCGAGGCCGCCCGCGAGATCCGCACGCTCATCCAGGCCTCGGTGCAGCAGGTGCAGGACGGCACGCGCCAGGTGGACGATGCCGGCTCCACCATGACCGACATCGTGCAGTCGGTGCAGCGCGTGGCCGACATCATGGGCGAGATCACCGCCGCCACCACCGAGCAAAGCACCAGCATCAGCGAAGTCGGCCAGGCCGTCTCCAGCTCGATGGGATGACGCAGCAAAACGCCGCCCTGGTCGAGCAAAGCGCGGCCGCTGCCGCCAGCCTGAAGGAGCAGTCGGCGCGGCTGTCCGAGGTGGTGGGCACCTTCCAGCTGCAGGGCGATCGCAGCCCCGCCGCCGCCGCGCTCACGCACCGGACGTGACGCAGCCGCTGGATGCCGCCATCGCCGCCTTCGCGCCGCGCCTGCCGCTGGCCGTGGCGCTCAGCGGCGGGGCCGATTCCAGCGCGCTGCTGATCGCCTGCGCCCAGCGCTGGCCCGGCCAGGTGCATGCGCTGCACGTCCACCACGGCCTGCAGGCGGCAGCCGACGACTTCGAGCGGCACTGCCAGGCGCTGTGCGCGCGGCTGGGCGTGCCGCTGTACACCGGCCGGGTGGATGCGCGGGCCGCACCCGGCCAGAGCCCGGAAGATGCGGCCCGGCAGGCCCGCTACCAGGCCCTGGCGGCGCTTGCCGGCGCCAGCAAAGGCGATATTGCTATACAAGACATAGCGCTGGCGCAGCATGCGGACGACCAGGCGGAGACGCTGCTGCTGGCGCTGTCGCGCGGCGCCGGGGTGGCCGGCCTGGCGGCCATGCCCATGCACTGGCGGCGCGCCGGCCTGCACTGGCACCGCCCGCTGCTGCGCGTGGCCGCCAGCGAGCTGCGCCAGTGGCTGGGCGAGCGCGGCGAGCGCTGGATCGAGGACCCGAGCAACCAGGACCCGCGCTATACGCGCAACCGCATCCGCGCGCAGCTGCTGCCGGCGCTGCAGCGCAGCTTCCCCGCGTTCCGCGACACCCTGGCGCGCAGCGCCGCGCACGCCGCCCAGGCCAGCGAACTGCTGGCGGAGCTGGCGCAGGCCGACCTGGCCGCCGTGGGCGCGCCGCCGGCCATCGCCGCGCTGCAGGCCCTGAGCCCGGCGCGCCAGGCCAACGTGCTGCGCCACTGGCTCAAGACCGGCCACGCCACCACGCCCAGCGCGGCGCAGCTGGCCGAGCTGCAGTCGCAGATCGCCGCCTGCCGCACGCGCGGGCACGGCATCCGCATCCGGGTCGGGCGGGGCTGGGTGGTGCGCGAAGGCGCCCTGCTCGGTTGCTACAATTGACCGGTTTTGGCTTTGCCGGCGCCGGGGATATGCCGCGCTGGCGCACCCCGGGCGGTGCTGCGGCAACAGGCACTTCGTGTGGCGGCATCCGCGTTCATCAACCTACCCAAGCAACACTCTGATGTGAAACCTGCCCTGTCAGGGCGGCGGGTGTCGCCGTGCGAGCGGCAACCCTGGCTAGTTCGGCCCGCGGCAGGGCATGGATTGAAAACATGGCACTGATCGTTCATAAATACGGCGGCACGTCGATGGGCTCGCCCGAGCGCATCCGCAACGTCGCCAAGCGCGTGGCCAAGTGGGCGCGGGCCGGCCACCAGATGGTGGTGGTGCCCAGCGCCATGAGCGGCGAGACCAACCGCCTGCTCGGCCTGGCCAGGGAACTGGCCCCGGCGCACAAGGACACCGCCTACCACCGCGAGCTGGACATGCTGGCCGCCACCGGCGAGCAGGCGTCGTCGGCGCTGCTGGCGCTGGCCCTGCAGGCCGAGGGCATGCCGGCCATCAGCTACACCGGCTGGCAGGTGCCGGTGCGCACCGATTCCAGCTACACCAAGGCGCGCATCGAGTCCATCGACGACCAGCGCGTGCGCGCCGACCTGGACGCCGGCCGCGTGGTCATCGTGACCGGCTTCCAGGGTATTGACCCGGCAGGCCACATCACCACGCTGGGCCGCGGCGGCTCGGACACCTCGGCCGTGGCGATCGCCGCCGCCATGAAGGCCGCCGAGGTGCTGATCTACACCGACGTGGACGGCGTCTACACCACCGATCCGCGCGTGGTGCCCGAGGCGCGCCGGCTGCACTCGCTCAGCTTCGAGGAGATGCTGGAGATGGCCAGCCTGGGCAGCAAGGTGCTGCAGATCCGCTCGGTGGAGTTCGCCGGCAAGTACAAGGTGCCCATGCGCGTGCTGTCCAGCTTCACGCCCTGGGACATCGACATCAACGAGGAAGCCAAGTCCGGCACCCTGATCACCTTCGAGGAAGACGAACAAATGGAAAAAGCCGTCGTATCCGGCATCGCGTTCACGCGCGACGAGGCCAAGGTCTCCGTGCTGGGCGTGCCCGACACCCCGGGCATTGCGCACCAGATCCTGGGCGTGGTGGCGCAGGCCAACATCGACGTGGATGTGATCATCCAGAACGTCGGCAAGGAAGGCCGCACCGACTTCAGCTTCACCGTCAACCGGGGCGACTTCCAGCGCACGCTGGAGCTGCTGCAGGAGCAGGTGATCCCCAAGCTGGGCGCCGAGGAGGTGGTGGGCGACGACAAGATCGCCAAGGTCAGCATCGTGGGCATCGGCATGCGCAGCCACGCCGGCGTGGCCAGCACCATGTTCCGCGCCCTGGCCGAGGAGAACATCAACATCAAGATGATCTCGACCTCCGAGATCAAGACCTCGGTGGTGATCGACGACAAGTACGTCGAGCTGGCCGTGCGCGCGCTGCACAAGGCCTTCGGCCTGGATCAGGCGCCCGCCTGAGTTTTGCTTTGGGGCCCCGAAACTGGGGCATAATCGCTGGATTGGAGACGTGACCGAGTGGCCGAAGGTGCTCCCCTGCTAAGGGAGTATGGGGTGTAGAGCCTCATCAAGGGTTCGAATCCCTTCGTCTCCGCCAAAATAAAAGCCCAAGTGATTGATTCACTTGGGCTTTTTTCATTGTCCGCCATCTCGGCGCGTCAGCGCCGCAGCTCGCTCACCCTGCGCTGCGCGGACCGGCGCCGGCGCTGCAGCCAGCTCGCCGCCAGGTGCAGCCCTGCGATGGCGGCCAGCTCGTAGGCCACGCGGCCGGCCGCGGCCCACAGCTGCACCCCCACGACCGCCGCTCCCAGCTCGGGCTGCCCGGCGCGCGCGCGCGCTTCGGCGGCCGGTTCGGCCGGGGTGGGATCCGGCGGCAGCAGCACGGCGGGTGTGTCGCCATCGCGCGCCATGGCCGCCACCAGCGCTGCTTCGCGGCTGGGCGCGTCCTGGTGCGTGCCGGCCTCGGCGGTGGCCTGCGTGGCGCGTTGCGCGCGCGCTTCCGCGTGCGAGCCGTGCTCGTCGGCATAGACCTTGGTGAACTCGGCCCCCAGCAGGAAGATCTGCGCGGCGTAATAGACCCACGCCAGCAGCACCACCAGCGAGCCCGCCGCCTGGAAGGACTCGGTGATGCCGCTCTTGCCGATGTACAGGCCGATCAGCACCTTGCCCACCTCGAACAGCACGGCGGTGACCAGCGCGCCAATGCCCACGTCGTGCCAGGCCACGGGCGTGCTGGGCATCAGCTTGAAGATCATGGCGAACAGCACCGTGCTCAAGCCGAGCGAGATGGCGATATTGACCGCGTGCAGCAGCAGCTCCGAGGCCGGCAGCAGCGCGCCTACCCAGCCGCCCAGCGCCGAGGTGGCCGCGCCCACGACCAGCGACACCATCAGCATGAAGGCCAGGCCCAGGATCAAGCCGAAGGACAGCAGGCGCGAGCGCAGCACCGCCCACAGGCCCTGGGGCTTTTCCCGCTCGGGCACGTGCCAGATGCGGTCCAGCGCGCTCTGCAACTCGGCGAACACGGTGGTCGCGCCCACCAGCAGCACGACGACGCTGATGGTGCCCGCCACCAGGCCGCGATCGGTGTCGCTGGCGCTGGCCACCAGGCCCTGCACCAGGCTTGCGCCCTCGTGGCCGATCAGGCCGGTGAGCTGCCCGGTGATCTGCCCCATGACGGCCTCGCGCCCGAAGATGGCGCCGGCGATGGCGATCACGATGACCAGCAGCGGCGCCAGCGAGAACACGGTGTAGTAGGAAATGGCCGCGCCCATGCTGGGCGCGAAGTCGTCCACCCAGGCGCTGACGGCTTTCTTGCCGATGTCGAAGATGTGTTTGAAATTCATGGCGTTGGGGTGAGGGCGGCCGGCTTGGCGCGGCCTGTGGGCACGATGGCGCGAGCCGCCGCGCGCGGCCGTAAGGCCGCTGGCTGAACAGGCGTAGGAAAAGCCATGGTTCGCGCGGGCCGCGCCGCGCGCGCTGCTACGCTGGGCCGCAACGACGCTCGAACCCCTGCCATGCCCTCTTTTTCCACCGAACCCGATGCCCTGGTGCGCGTGCGCGGCGCGCGCGAACACAACCTGAAGAACGTGGACGTGGACATCCCGCGCAATGCGCTGGTGGTGTTCACCGGCATCTCCGGCTCGGGCAAGTCGTCGCTGGCCTTCGGCACGCTGTTCGCCGAGGCGCAGCGGCGCTACCTGGAATCGGTCGCGCCGTACGCGCGCCGGCTGATCGCGCAGGTCGGCGCGCCGCAGGTGGACAGCATCGAGGGCCTGCCGCCCGCGGTGGCGCTGCAGCAGCAGCGCGGCGTGCCGGGCGCGCGCTCGTCGGTGGCCAGCGTGGCGGCGCTGTCCACGCCGCTGCGCATGCTGTACTCGCGCGCCGGGCGCTACCCGGCGCACCAGCCGATGCTGTACGCCGAGGACTTCTCGCCGCACACGCCGCAGGGCGCCTGCCCGCACTGCCAGGGCCAGGGCCGCACCTACGAGGTGACCGAGGCGTCCATGGTGCCCGACGACACGCTGACCATCCGCCAGCGCGCCGTGGCCGCCTGGCCCGGCGCCTGGCAGGGCCAGAACCTGCGCGACATCCTGACCACGCTGGGCCACGACGTGGACCGGCCCTGGCGCGAGCTGCCGCGCGCGCTGCGCGACTGGATCCTGTTCACCGACGAGCAGCCCACGGTGCCGGTCTATCCGGGCCTGGACGCGGGGCAGGTGCAGGCCGCCATCGCGCGCGGGCAGCCGCCGGGCTACATGGGCACCTTCAGCAGCGCGCGGCGCCACGTCATGCACACCTTCGCCCACAGCGCCAGCGCCCTGATGAAAAAGCGCGCCGCGCAGTATCTGGTGGCGACGACCTGCCCGGTGTGCCACGGCAAGCGGCTCAAGCCCGAGGCGCTGGCGGTGACGTTCGCCGGGCACGACATCGCCAGCCTGTCGCAGCTGCCGCTGGCCGAGCTGGCCGAGCTGCTGCGCCCGGCCGCCGAGGGCCGGCTGGGCGCGGGCGAGGACGCCGGCGCGCAGCAGGCGCCCGGCCAACGGCGCGCCGGCGCCAGCACGCACCACGCGGCGGCGCCCGACGTGCACCGCACCGCCTGGCTGTCGGAGGAAAAAGTGCTGGCTGCGCAGCGCCTGGCGGGCGAGCTGCGCCAGCGCGTGCTGGCGCTCGTGGCCCTGGGCCTGGGCTATCTGACGCTCGCGCGCAGCACGCCCACGCTCTCGCCCGGCGAGCTGCAGCGCCTGCGCCTGGCCGGGCAGCTGGCCTCCCACCTGTTCGGCGTGGTCTACGTGCTGGACGAGCCATCGGCCGGCCTGCACCCGGCCGATGGCGAGGCGCTGCTGGACGCCCTGCAGCGGCTCAAGACGGCGGGCAACTCGCTGTTCGTGGTCGAGCACGACGTGGCCACCATGCGCCGCGCCGACTGGCTGGTGGACGTGGGGCCGGCCGCGGGCGAGCAGGGCGGCGAGGTGCTCTACAGCGGCCCGCCCGAAGGGCTGGCGCAGGTGGAGCGTTCGGTCACGCGGCGCTACCTTATGCCGGACGCGGCGCCGGTGCCCCTGCGCGCGCCGCGTGCGCCGCGCCACTGGCTGCGTTTGGCGGGCGTGACGCGCAACAACCTGCACGGCCTGGACGCGGCGTTCGCCCTGGGCTGCATGAACGCGGTGACCGGCGTGTCCGGTTCGGGCAAGTCCAGCCTGGTCAGCCAGGCGCTGCTGGAGCTGGTGGCGCAGCACCTGGGCCAGCCGCTGGCCGGGCGCGACGAGGGCGAGGAGGCCGGCGCGGCGGACGCGGCCGACGGCGATGCCGTGGACGCCGCCGGCCAGTCACCCGCGGCCGGGCGCATCGCCGCCGGCGCCGGGCACGTCCTGCGCCTGGTGCCCATCGACCAAAAGCCCATAGGCCGCACGCCGCGCTCCAACCTGGCCACCTACACCGGCCTGTTCGATGCCGTGCGCCGGCTGTTCGCCGCCACGCCTGAGGCGCGCTCGCGCGGCTACGACGCCGGGCAGTTTTCCTTCAACGTGCCCAAGGGGCGCTGCGAGGTCTGCGAGGGCGAGGGCAGCGTGAGCGTAGAGCTGCTGTTCATGCCCAGCGTGTACGCGCCGTGCCCGGCCTGCCACGGCGCGCGCTACAGCCCGGCCACGCTGCAGGTGCTGTGGCACGGGCTGTCGATCGCCGATGTGCTGCACCTCACGGTGGATGCCGCGTGCGCGGCTTTCGCCGACCAGCCGGCGGTGCTGCGGCCGCTGCAGGTGCTGCGCGCCATCGGGCTGGGCTACCTGCGCCTGGGCCAGCCGGCCACGCAGCTGAGCGGCGGCGAGGCGCAGCGCATCAAGCTGGCCACCGAGCTGCAGCGCCCGCAGCGGCGCCCTAGCACGCTGTACGTGCTGGACGAGCCCACCACCGGCCTGCACCCGGCCGACGTCGACCGGCTGCTGGCGCAGCTGCAGGGGCTGGTCGATGCCGGCAACACCGTGGTGCTGGTCGAGCACGATATGCGCGTGGTGGCGGCGTGCGACTGGGTGATCGACATCGGCCCGGGCGCGGGCGCGGCCGGCGGGCGCATCGTGGCCGAGGGCACGCCCATGCAGGTGGCGCAGGCTGCGGGCAGCCGCACGGCGCCCTACCTGGCGCGCGCCCTGGCGGCGCCGTAAGCGGGCGTGCGTTGCGGCGCCGACAGCGTCTCGACGCCGGCGCTGACACGCCCGGGCATCGCCAGCCGGGATGCTCGGCTCTTTCCAACCTCTACCGCAAGGCCCGACCCCATGCGCAAGCTCATCCTTCTCGCCCTGGCACGATTCGTCTGGAAGCGCATCCAGTCGCGCAAGGCGGCTCGCACGCCGAGGCGCTTCTGAGCACCCGGCGCCGGGCGCGCCGTCCGCCCATGCGAGCACGGCGCCGCGGATAGCGCCTGCGCGATCCGTGACAATCGCCCTTTGCCATCACGGCGCCCGCTGCGGGCGCGCGTGCCCTGCGCGCCGCGCAGGGCCAAGGGGGTTTGTGAACACGATGAACATCGTCATCCTCGACGACTACCAGGACGCGGTGCGCAAGCTGCACTGCGCCGCGCGGCTCGACGGTTACTCGGCCAAGGTCTATACCAACAACGTCAAGGGCCTGGGCCAGCTGTCGGTGCGGCTGCGCGATGCCGACGTGATCGTGCTGGTCCGCGACCGCACGCAGATCTCGCGCCAGCTGGTGGACAAGCTGCCGCGCCTGAAGCTCATCGCCCAGACCGGCCGCGTGGGCGGCCACGTGGACGTGGCCGCCTGCACCGAGCGCGGCATTGCCGTGGCCGAGGGCGTGAGCTCGCCGGTGGCGCCGGCCGAGCTGACCTGGGCGCTGATCATGGCCGCCATGCGCCGGCTGCCGCAGTACATCGCCAACCTCAAGCACGGCGCCTGGCAGCAGTCGGGGTTGCGCGCGGCGTCCATGCCGCCCAATTTCGGCGTCGGCATGGTGCTGCGCGGCCGCACGCTGGGCATCTGGGGCTATGGCCGCGTGGGCCAGATCGTCGCCGGCTACGGCCGCGCCTTCGGCATGAACGTGCGCGTGTGGGGCAGCGAGGCCTCGCGCGCGCAGGCGCTGGCCGACGGGCTGCAGGTGGCGCGCACGCGCGCCGAGTTCTTCGCCGAGTGCGACGTGCTGAGCCTGCACCTGCGCCTGACCGAGGACACGCGCGGATTGATCTCCCTGGACGACCTGTCCACCATGAAGTCCACGGCGCTGCTGGTCAACACCTCGCGCGCCGAGCTGCTGGCGCCCGACGCGCTGATCGCCGCGCTCAACCGCGGCCGCCCCGGCATGGCGGCGGTGGACGTGTTCGAGGCCGAGCCCATCCTGCAGGGCCACGCGCTCCTGCGGCTGGAGAACTGCGTGTGCACGCCGCACATCGGCTATGTGGAGCAGGACAGCTACGAGCTGTACTTCGGCGCCGCGTTCGAGAACGTGGTGAACTTCATCAAGGGCACGCCGACCAACATCGTCAACCCGGGCGCGCTGCAGGTGCGGCGCTGACGCCGGGGCGCCTCAGTCCTCAAGCGCCTCCAGCGCAAACAGCGGCACCTGCGCCTTGCGGCTCAGCCACAGCCCGCCGCCCAGGTTGATGAAGTGCGCGTCCAGCGCGCGCCGGTACAGCCGGGCGCGGTGGCGGTGCAGGCGCGGGTCGGTCAGCTGCTCGTCAAGGGTGCCGGCCTCGTAGTCCTCGCGCGTCACCGCCTCCAGGTACAGGGCGCCCCTGCACAGCGTGCCCAGGTTGTCGATGGCGCGCTGCAGCTCGCGCGGCGCAAGGTAGGGCAGCACGCCCTGGCAGATGACGAAATCGAAGGGTTCGGCGGCCGCGTAGTCCACCACCGAGCCCTGCTGCCAGCCGTGGCGCGCGCACAGGTACTGGCTGAACTCGACGCCCTGGTACAGCGCGCCGGGCAGGTGCTGCGCCACCAGCGGCTGCCACAGGCCGATGCCGCAGCCCACGTCCAGCACGCGCGCCACCGGCAGGCGCAGGTAGTGCAGGTAGCCGCACACGAACGCGGCCAGCCGCGCCAGGTGCTGCGGGTCGGCCACGCTGGTCTTCTTGTCCAGGTAGTAGCGCTGGTAGTAGGCCTCGTCGAACCAATGCTCGCTGGCGGATTGCATGCGGGGGGTGCTCCATGGCAGGCCATTGGCGCGCAAGAAACGCGTTTTTCAGCCGTTTGGGCTGCAAGCCGGCGCCAATGGCCGAGGTGCAGCTATCAAAAAATGAGTAAAAGGATCAGCTGGCGGGGGCGGCCGCTGCACGCTGGCGCAGCGCGCTCCAGCCGAGCAGCATCAGCACCAGCGCCACCAGCGGCAGCATGCCGGCGTTGATGCCGCCCCAGCCGACGCTGTGCAGCAGCTGGCCCGAGCCGAACGAGGCCACGGCCACCGTGCCGAACACCAGGAAGTCGTTCAGCGCCTGCACCTTGGCGCGCTCGGGCGGGCGGTAGCACTCGGTCAGCAGCGCGGTGGCGCCGATGAAGCCGAAGTTCCAGCCCACGCCCAGCAGCACCAGTGCGCCCCAGAACTGCGCCAGCCCCAGGCCGGCCAGCGCCAGCGCGCCCGAGGCGGCGATCAGCACCAGCCCCAGGGCGGTGACGCTGCCCTTGCCGAAGCGCGCGATCAGCCGGCCGGTGACGAAGCTGGGCGCGAACATCGCCAGCACGTGCCACTGGATGCCCAGCGCCGCCTCGCCCACGCTGTGCCCGCAGCCCACCATGGCCATGGGCGCGGCGGTCATGAGGAAGGCCATCAGCCCGTAGCTGACCACGCCGGCCAGCGCCGCCACCATGAACTTGGGCGTGCGCGCGATCTCGGCCAGCGGCCGGGCCTCGCCGCCCTGCGCCTTGGGCGGGGCGGGCGGCAGGCGCAGCAGCGCGATCAACGGCAGCGCCAGCAGCGCCAGCGCGGCCTGGCTGTAGAAGCTGCCGGCAAACGGCGTCGCCGGCAGCGCGTCGCGCGTCCAGATGACCACCTGCGGGCCGATGATGGCGGCGATCAGCCCGCCCACCATGACGCGCGAGATGGCGCTGGCGTGGCGCGAGGGCTCGCCCACGGCGTCGGTGGCCGCGAAGCGGTAGCTTTGCACGCAGGCGCCGTAGAAGCCCGCCAGCGTGGTCCCCAGGCAAAACAGCACGAAATCCGAGCGCGAGATGCCCCAGGCCGCGACCAGCCCGGACAACACGCCCATCAGCGCGCCCAGCACATAGGCCTGCCGCCGGCCGATGCGGTGCATCAGCCACGCCGCCGGCAGCGTGGACAGCGCCAGCCCCAGCTGGTAGAGGCTGACCGGCAGCGTGGACGCGGTGGGCGTGGACGACAGCATCTGCCCCACCAGCCCGCCCAGCGAGATGATGATGGGCGGCGACGCGCCGCCCAGGGACTGCGTGGCCACCAGCAAGGTGAGGTTGCGGCGCTCCAGGGCGCTGTCGTGGGTGGCGGTGAGGGTCATGCGGGGCACCGGTGAAGAGCGGGGGCGGTGGGGATTTTCTTTTCTTGCGCTTCAGTGCGCGCCGCCGGCGCGGCGCAGCACCAGCAGGTCGATGCGCGGCGGCACGCCCAGGCGCACGGCAAAGCCGGCCCACAGGCCGGCGCCGTTGGAGACGAACAGGCGCATGGGGCCGACGTCGTACAGGCCGCGCACGAAGCCGTCGTTGAAGCGCGCGATCAGCCAGCGGTCCAGCCCCAGGATCTGGCCGCCATGCGTGTGGCCGGAGAGCTGCAGGCCGATGCCGTGGGCGGCGTTGTCGCGCGCGGTGCGCGGCTGGTGCGCCAGCAGCAGGTGGAAGTCGGCGCGCGCTGCACGCGCCTGCGCGGCGACGGCGGCCACGTCCGGGGCGATGCCCTCGGCCTGCGCCGGGGGGTGGGCGCGCCGCGCCACCTGCCCGTAGGCCGGATCGCCAATGCCCGACAGCGCCAGGCGCGCGTCGCCCACCTGCAGCAGCTCGCTGCGGTTTTCCAGCACCCGCAGGCCCAGCTGGCGAAAGCGCTGCATCCAGGCGCCGTAGCCGCTGTAGTACTCGTGGTTGCCCGGCGCCACCCACACGCCCAGCGGCGCCTGCAGGCCGGCCAGGGGCGCCACGTGCGGGCCGGTGGTGGCGACGTCGCCGTCCACCAGGTCGCCCGGCAGCACGATCAGGTCGGGCCGCGCGGCCAGGGTGCGCTCGACCAGCGCCTGCACGAAGCGCGCGTCGTTGACCGGCGTGGCGTGGATGTCGGCCAGCACCGCCACGCGCAGGCCGTCCAGCGCGGGCGGCAGGCGCGCCAGCTCGACGTCCTGTTCGTGCACGCGCGGCGGCTGCAGCGCCAGCCACACGCCGCAGCCCGCCACGCCGGCCGCCGCCAGCAGCGCCAGCGGCGTGGCCGCTGCGCCGTGCAGCCAGGCGGCCGCGCCCGGCGCCGTCCAGCGCGCGCCCAGCCACAGCAGGTCGCGCAGCGCCACCAGCGGCAGCAGCACACCCAGCGTGGCCAGCGCCCAGCCGGCCGGCACCTGCAGCCGCGCAATGGTGGCGTAGTCCATCTGGCCGCCCTGCAGCGCGTGCAGCAGCAGCACCGGCGCACAGCCCGCCAGCGCCGTCAGCAGCACGGCCAGCGCGCGCAGCCAGGCCGGCAGGCCCTGCACCGGCGCCCAGAGCCAGACGCTGAAGAACACAACGAGGACGACGGCGCGCTGGAGCATGAGGGATTGGCGGATGAGGCGGGGGCGAGGGCGAGGCGCAGGCAGGGGCAGGGGCAGCGCAGCATGCGCGGCGCGCATCGGCGGCCGCCGGCAGGCGGGGCGCCGGCAAAGCGGGCAAGGATAACCCTGTCCCCCGGGGCGCGCCTGGCGTCGCCAGGGTGACGCCGTTGCCAGCGCGCCCTCTACCCAGGCGGGCCGCCGTCCTCTACGCTGGCGGGCTCCCGCACATCCCCACCTGCCGCACTCCGGAGAGTCGCCATGCCCCTGCCTGCCCCGGCCGCCCATTACTCCTCCTGGCCCAAGCGCCTGCCCCCTGCCATCACCGTCCCCGCCACCAGCGTCTGGGACAACCTGGCGGTCAATGCGCGCCGCTACCCCGGCAAGGCGGCGCTGCTGTTCCTGGGCCGCGCCACCCCCTACCGCGAGCTGTGCGCGGCCAGCGAGCGGCTGGCCGCCTGGCTGCACGGCGTGGGCGTGCGCCGGGGCGACCGCGTCATCGTGCTGGCGCAAAACACCCCGCAGCTGGTGCTGGCGCACTACGCCATCCTGCGCGCCGACGCGGTGGTGGTGCCGGTCAATCCGATGAACCTGGCCGAGGAGCTCAAGCACTACATCCAGGACTCGGGCGCGCGGGTGGCCATCGCCACCGCCGACCTGGCGGCGCAGCTGGCCAGCGCCAGCAACGCGCTGCCGGCAGGCGAGGGGCTGCAGCACCTGCTGGTCACGCGCTTCACCGATGCCTTCGATGCCGACGCGCCGGACGCCGGCGCGCTGCCCCAGGCCTGGCATCCCTGGCTGCTGGGCGAGCATGCGCCGGCGCAGCTGGACGGCGGGCAGGTGCATGCCTGGGCGGATGCGCTGGCCTGCCAGGACGCGCCGCCGCCGCACACCGCCGGCCAGGGCGACCTGGCGGTGCTGCCCTACACCAGCGGCACCACCGGCCAGCCCAAGGGCTGCATGCACCTGCACCGCAGCATCAACCACAACGCCATCGCCGGCGCGCTGTGGGGCAACGCCACCAGCGAGAACGTGGTGCTGGCCGTGGTGCCCATGTTCCACATCACCGGCATGGTGGCGGTGCTGCACAGCGCCATCTACAGCGGCGCGACGCTGGTGCTCATGCCGCGCTGGGACCGCGAGCTGGCCGGGCGGCTGATCTCGCGCCACCAGGTCACGCACTGGACCAACATCCCCACCATGGTCATCGACCTGCTGGCCAGCCCCAATTTCGCCTCGTTCGACCTGTCCAGCCTGAAGTACATCGGCGGCGGCGGCGCGGCCATGCCGCAGGCGGTGGCGCAGCGGCTGCTGGAGCAGTACGGCCTGCGCTTTTGCGAGGGCTACGGCCTGACCGAGACCGCCGCGCCCTCGCACAGCAACCCGCCCGATGCGCCCAAGCAGCAGTGCCTGGGCATCCCCTTCATGGGCACCGACGCGCGCGTCGTCGATCCCGTGAGCCTGCAGGAGCTGCCCCAGGGCGAGCAGGGCGAGATCGTGGTGCACGGCCCCGAGGTATTCGAGGGCTACTGGCAGCGGCCGGACGCGACGGCCCAGGCGTTCTTCGAGCTCGACGGCAAGCGCTTTTTCCGCACCGGCGACCTGGGGCGGGTGGACGAGGACGGCTACTTCTTCATCACCGACCGCTTGAAGCGCATGATCAACGCCAGCGGCTTCAAGGTCTGGCCGGCCGAGGTGGAGGCGCTGATGTTCCGCCACCCGGCCGTGCAGGAGGCCTGCGTGATCGGCACGCAGGACGCCTACCGCGGCGAGTCGGTCAAGGCGGTGGTGGTGCTGCGCGCCGGGCACGAGCACACCAGCGAGCAGGACATCGTGGACTGGTGCCGCGCCCACATGGCCGCCTACAAGGCGCCGCGCGTGGTCAGCTTCGCGCAGCAGCTGCCCAAGAGCGGCAGCGGCAAGGTGATGTGGCGGCTTCTGCAGGAGCAGGAGGACCGCGGCGCGCCGCAGTAGGAAAATACGCACTGCACCATATATACGAAGGGCTGCCGTTTGCAGCCCTTTGCTTTTCCCGCCTTTCATGCCCCTCACGATCACCTTCCCCGAGAACCTTCCCGTCAGCGCCCGCCGCCACGAAATCATGGCGGCGATCGAACAGCACCAGGTCGTCATCGTCTGCGGCGAGACCGGCTCGGGCAAGACCACGCAGCTGCCCAAGATGGCGCTGGCGCTGGGCCGCGGGCGTGCCAATGCGCCTGCGGGAGCGCGCGGCAAGCTGATCGGCCACACCCAGCCGCGGCGCATCGCGGCGTCGTCCGTCGCCAAGCGCATCGCCCAGGAGCTGAACACCGCGCCGGGCGAAGTGGTGGGCTACAAGGTGCGCTTTGCCGACACGCTGCACAAGGGCGCGTCCGTCAAGCTGATGACCGACGGCATCCTGCTGGCCGAGACGCAGGGCGACCCGCTCCTGTCGCAATACGACACGCTGATCATCGACGAGGCGCACGAGCGCAGCCTGAACATCGACTTCCTGCTGGGCTACCTGAAGCAGCTCTTGCCCCGGCGGCCCGACCTGAAGGTGATCGTCACCTCGGCCACCATAGACGCCGAGCGCTTCGCGCAGCATTTCGCGTCAAGCCAGGGCCCGGCGCCGGTCATCATGGTCTCGGGCCGCACCTATCCGGTGGAGGTGCGCTGGCGGCCGTTCGAGGACAAGCGCGACTTCGACTTGAACGACGCCATCGCGGATGGGGTGGACGAGTTGTGGGCGGGCGGGGGAACAGGCGGCCCCTCTGGTAGCGGCGGCGACATCCTGATTTTCCTGCCCGGCGAGCGCGAGATCCGCGAGGCCGCCGACCACCTGCGCAAGCATTTGCAGCACGCGCCCGTGCTGCGCAACGCCGAGGTGCTGCCGCTGTTCTCGCGCCTGTCGCAGGCCGAGCAGGAGCGCATCTTCGAGCCGCACGGCAGCCGGCGCATCGTGCTGGCGACCAACGTCGCCGAAACCTCGCTCACCGTGCCCGGCATCCGCTACGTGATCGACGCCGGCACGGCGCGCGTCAAGCGCTACTCCTTCCGCAGCAAGGTCGAGCAGCTGCTGGTCGAGCCCATCAGCCAGGCGGCGGCCAACCAGCGCGCCGGCCGCTGCGGGCGCGTGGCCGACGGCATCTGCATCCGCCTGTACGACGAGGCCGGCTTCCTGCAGCGCGACAGGTTCACCGACCCGGAGATCCTGCGCTCGTCGCTGGCCGGGGTGATCCTGCGCATGAAGGCGCTGGGGCTGGGCGACGTGGTGAACTTCCCCTTCCTGCAGGCGCCGGGCGGGCGCGCGATCGCCGACGGCTACCAGCTCCTGCAGGAGCTGGGCGCGGTGGACGAGCGCGGCCAGCTGCTGCCCATGGGGCGCGAGCTCTCGCGCCTGCCGCTGGACCCGCGCGTGGGCCGCATGATCCTGGAGGCGCGCCAGCGCGGCGCGCTGGCCGAGGTGCTGGTCGTCGCCGCCGCCCTGTCGGTGCAGGACGTGCGCGACCGCCCGCTGGACGCGCAGCAGCAGGCCGACCAGCAGCACGCCAAGTTCGACGACGAGAAAAGCGAGTTCAGCGGCTACCTGCGCCTGTGGCAGTGGCTGCACGACGCGCGCGGCGGCAAGGCCGTGGCCATGAGCCGGCGCGAGATGGCGGCGCACGCGGCCAGCGCGCCGGCGGCGCCGCGCAACATGGCGGTGCTGCCGGTGGCCAGGCGGGCGGCCGGCGGGCAGCCACCGTCCCAGCCTTCCCCCAAAGGGGGCAGGAGGCAGATCCCCCCTCCCCCCCTGGGGGAGGGCCGGGGAGGGGGCCAGTCCCGGGCGCAAGGCTCCCATCCCGGCCAGTCGCCACAGGATGAAGTGGGCGACACCCACAAACTCAGCAACCGCCAGTGGGAGCAGCTGCTGCGCAGCAACTTCATCAACATCCGCCGCGTGCGCGAGTGGCGCGACATCCATTCGCAGCTGCTCACCGTGGTGCGCGAGCACCAGTGGCCCCTGAACCCCGAGCCCGCCGGCTACGAGGCGCTGCACCTGTCCATGCTGGCTGGACTGCTGGGTAACATCGGCTTCAAGCCCGAGGAGGCCGACACCTACCTGGGCGCGCACGGCATCAAGTTCCACCCGCACCCCGGTGCGCACCTGTCCAAGAAGCCCGGGCGCTGGATCGTCGCCGCCGAGCAGGTCGAGACCACGCGCCTGTACGGCCGGGGCATCGCCGCCATCGAGCCCCAATGGCTGGAGCAGGTGGGCGGCCACCTGCTGAAAAAGCAGCTGCTGGAGCCGCACTGGAGCAAGAAGCAGGCCGACGTGGTGGCGCTGGAGCGCGCCACGCTGTATGGCCTGGTGGTCTATGGCGGGCGGCGCGTGAGCTACGGCCGCATCGACCCGCACGAGGCGCGCCAGATCTTCATTCGCCAGGCGCTGGTGGAGGGCGAATGGGACGCGCCCTGGCCCTTTCTGGCCGCCAACCGCAAGCTGGTGGCGCGCGTCGAGGAGCTGGAGCACAAGAGCCGCCGCCAGGACGTGCTGGTGGACGACGAGCTGATCTATGCGTACTACGACCAGCAGCTGCCGCAGGAGGTGTTCAGCGGCGCCACCTTCGACAAGTGGTTCCGCGCCGCCAGCGCCGGCGAGCCGCAGCTGCTGCGCCTGTCGCGCGACGAGCTCATGCGCCACGAGGCGGCCGGCATCACCACGGACAACTTCCCGCGCACCGTGAAGCTGGGCGGCGTGGACTGCAGCGCCGCCTACCTGCACGCCCCGGGCGACGCGCGCGACGGCATCACCGTCAGCGTGCCGCTGTTCGTGCTCAACCAGGCGAGCGAGGAGCGCGCCGAATGGCTGGTGCCGGGCATGCTCAAGGACAAGATCCAGGCGCTGCTCAAGAGCCTGCCGCAGCGCCCCAGGAGCCGCTTCGTGCCGCTGCCCGAGAGCGCGGCGCGCCTGGCGCAGCACTTCACCCAGCCCGGGCACTGGGCGCGCGGCAGCCTGCTGGAGGCGCTGCTGAAGGCGGCGCGCGACGAGACCTCGCTGGACATCAAGCGCAGCGACTTCAAGCCCGACATGCTCAGCGCCCACCTGTTCATGAATTTCCGCGTCACCGACGAGCACGGCCGCCAGCTCGGGCAGGGGCGCAACCTGGCGGCGCTCAAGGCCGAACTGGGCGCGCAGGCACGGGGCGCCTTCCAGGCGCTTGCTTCTATAAAGATAGCTAACAATCAAGCAAACACGCCGGCAGAGGCCGAAAAACCCTCAAAAAGGCCCGCGCCACCCCGTTCCGAGGGCCAAGGCGCCGGCCCCACCACGCCCCCGCCGGTGCAGGCCCAGGCCCGGCATACGGACTGGAGCTTCGGCGAGCTGCCGGAATTGATGGAGCTGGCGCGCGGCAGCCAGGTGCTGGTCGGCTTTCCCGCGCTGATCGACCAGGGCGACGCCGTCACCATCGAGGTCTTCGACGAACCCGAGGTGGCGGCGGCGCGCCACCGCGCGGGCCTGCGCCGGCTGTTCGCGCTGCAGGTGCGCGACGCGCTCAAGTACCTGGAGAAGAATATCCCCGGCCTCACCGCCATGGGGGTGGCCTACATGCCGCTGGGCACGCTGGAGGATCTGAGGGGCCAGATCATCGACGTGGCGCTGGAGCGCGCCTTCATGGCCGAGCCGCTGCCCACCGACCGGGCGCAGTTCCAGCAGCGCGTGCAGGAAGGCCGCTCGCGCCTGACCCTGATCGCGGGCGAAGTCGCCCGGCTGGCGGCCACCGTGCTGCAGGAATACGCCGGCGCGCAGCGCAAGCTCAAGGACAGCAAGAACGCCCGCGAGGCCGCCCAGGACGCAGCGCAGCAGCTGCAGCGCCTGGTGCCGCGCGACTTCCTGGCGGCCACGCCCTGGGCCCAGCTGCAGCACTTCCCGCGCTACCTGAAGGCCATCACCGTGCGCCTGGACAAATGGCGCGCCGACCCGGCGCGCGACGCCCAGCGCACGAAGGAGCTGCAACCGCTGGAGCAGCGCTACGTGCGCCTGCTGGCCGAGCGCCGGGGCCAGGTCGACAGCCGGATGCAGGAGTACCGCTGGATGCTGGAGGAGCTGCGCGTGAGCCTGTTCGCGCAGGAGCTGCGCACGCCCTATCCGGTCAGCGCCAAGCGGCTGGACAAGGTCTGGGCGCAGCTGGTGGCCTGAGCGAGCGCGCCGCCGGCCCCCGGCGGGCCCCCGGCGCTCAGTGCAGGACCAGGCGGTCGAGCTCGGCGCAGACGTCGGCCATGCGGCCGGAAATCACCAGCCGGCAGGCGCCGTCGCCCTGCTCGCGCCTTATCACGCGCAGCGGTAGCTGGCGCCGCGCGGCGGCTGCCGCAGGCGGCAGGGGTGCCTGCTGCCGCCCTGCGGCTGCGCCGCTGGCGTCCCGGGGCGGGAAAGGGGGAGAAATCCAGCGCCGGAAAATCCAGCGCCGCCGCGCACGGGCGCAGCGCGGGCGGCTGCAGCAGCCGCGCCGCCGCGGGCGCGCGCTGCGCGCCGCGGCGCAGCGGCTTGAGCAGGCTGGACAGGGCGCCAAGCGGAGAAGACCAGTCGATCCGGGTAAATGCCATGTGAAAACTCCTTCACGCCCCCGGACCCGGGGGGCGGCCAAAGCAAGAACACAGGCAGGATTACCGAATGGCCCGAGGGCAGGGCGCGCATCCCCAGGGTTGGCATGTAGGGCGCTGGCTTGCCCCCATGCCAGACGCCCGCCACCTGGGGAGCTGCCCGGCGTGTGCGGCGGCGCTACATCAGCAGGGTGTTGCGGATCAGGCCCACCGCCAGGCCTTCGATCTCGAAGGGCTCGCCGGGCTCGACGCGGATGACGGGGTAGTCGGGGTTTTCCGGCAGCAGCTCGATGGCCTTGCCGGTGCGGCGCAGGCGCTTGACGGTCACCTCATCGCCCAGCCGGGCGACGATGATCTGGCCGCTGCGCGCCTCGCGCGTGGCCTGCACCGCCAGCAGGTCGCCGTCCATGATGCCGGCGTCGCGCATGGACATGCCGCGCACCTTGAGCAGGTAGTCGGGCCGGTGCTGGAACAGCGTGCCCTCGACCACGTAGCTGTGTTCGACGTGCTCCTGCGCAAGAATCGGCGAGCCCGCAGCCACCCGGCCGATCAGGGGCAGGGTGAGCTGGCTCAGGCCGGGGATGGGCAGCGCAAAGTGCGCGCCGCGCACCGCGTTGATGCTGCGCACCGTCTCGCTGCGCAGGCGGATGCCGCGCGAGGTGCCGCTGACCAGCTCGATGACCCCCTTTCGCGCCAGTGCCTGCAGGTGTTCCTCGGCGGCATTGACCGAGCGGAAACCCAGCTCCGCCGCGATCTCGGCGCGCGTGGGAGGGGCGCCGGTGCGGGCGATGGCGGTCTGGATCAGGTCCAGAATCTGCTGCTGGCGGGCGGTGAGCTTGGGATGGTCGAGCATGATCGCTTCAATCAGGTCAGGTCAACAAAGTACTGTTTTTTAATCCAGTATCTGTATTTTTAAACAGTTTTCCAAAGGACGCAAGAGCATGTCAGCAGCTATCGTGGTGCTGGGCACCGGCGGCACCATCGCCGGGACTTCGGAGGCGGCGGGCGCCAACCTTGGCTACACGGCGGCGCAGCTGGGCGTGCAGCAGCTGCTGGCGGCGGTGCCGCAGCTGGCGCAGGCCGCGCGCGGCCCCGTGCGCGCCGAGCAGGTGGCGCAGGTGGACAGCAAGGACATGGGCCACGCCACCTGGGTGCGCCTGGCGCAGCGCTGCCTGGCGCATCTGGCCGATGCATCGGTTGCCGGCCTGGTGGTCACGCACGGCACCGACACGCTGGAGGAGACGGCCTGGCTGCTGCACAACCTGCTGCCCGCCGCCAAGCCGGTGGTGCTCACCAGCGCCATGCGCCCGGCGACGGCGCTGGCGCCCGATGGCCCGCAGAACCTGCTCGATGCCGTGGCGCTGGCGGCGCAGCCCTCGGCCTGCGGCGTGCTGGCGGTGGGCGCGGGCGTGGTGCACGGCGCGCGCGAGGTGGAGAAAGTCCATCCCCTGCGCCTGGACGCCTTTGCCTCGGGCGACGGCGGCCCGCTGGGCTGGGTGGAGGACGGCCGGGTGCGCTGGGCGCATGGCCGCGCGCCGCAGGCGGTGCCGCCCGTCCATGGCGGGCTTGTCGAGCGGCTGGGCGGCCGCTGGAGCGATGGCGGGCAGTGGCCGCGGGTGGCCATCATCGCGAGCCACGCCGGCGCCGACGCCGGCGTGGTGGACGCGCTGGTGGGTGCGGGCTTCCAGGGCCTGGTCGTCGCCGCCACCGGCAATGGCACGCTGCACGAAGCGCTCCATCCGGCCCTGCTGCGCGCCGAGCAGGCCGGTGTGGCGGTGCGGCTGGCGTCGCGCTGCCCGCAGGGCCGGATGCTGGCGCAGCCGGACGACCGCTGGGCCGACCCGCAGGGGTTGTCGCCGGTCAAGGCGCGCATCAGCCTGATGCTGGAGCTGATGGCGAGGGGCTGAGCCGCCGCCCGGTGCGCACGGCGCGGGCAGAAAAAAACCCCGCACTGGTGCGGGGTGCCCCGGCCGCGGGGGCCGGTGGTGGCCGGCCCGGATCAGCTGGCTAGGGCTGCCAGCGCGCGGCCGGTGATCTCGTCCACGCTGCCGGTGCCGCTGATGGCGCGGTACCGGGGTGCGTTGGCGGGGTCTGCCTTGGCCCAGCTGGAGTAGTAGTCCACCAGCGGGCGGGTTTGCTGGCTGTAGACGTCCAGGCGCTTTTGCACCGTTTCCTCCTTGTCGTCCTCGCGCTGCACCAGCGGCTCGCCGGTCAGGTCGTCCAGGCCTTCGACCTTGGGCGGATTGAACTTGACGTGGTAGGTGCGGCCCGAGGCCGGGTGGGAGCGCCGCCCGCTCATGCGCTCGACGATGGCGCCAAACGGCACGTCGATCTCCAGCACATAGTCCAGCTTCACGCCGGCGTCCTTCAGGGCGTCGGCCTGGGGGATGGTGCGCGGGAAGCCGTCGAACAGGAAGCCGTCCGCGCAGTCGGGCTGGGCAATGCGCTCCTTGACCAGGTTGATGATCAGCTCGTCGCTCACCAGCTGGCCGGCGTCCATCACGGCCTTGGCCTGCAGGCCCAGCGGCGTGCCGGCCTTGACGGCGGCGCGCAGCATGTCGCCGGTGGAGATTTGCGGAATGCCGAACTTCTGGCAGATGAAGGCAGCCTGCGTGCCCTTTCCGGCGCCCGGGGCGCCCAGCAGGATCAGTCTCATGGGTGAAGGTCCTCTCGGTTTTTTGCAAATCTGCTGCGCCCTGGGGGCGCTGGCAGGTTCATGCCGGCATGAGCCGGGCAGCCTGCGATGGGCGGGGAGAATAACACGCAGCTTTTGCGCCAATCTGACGCCGGCGCAGGCGCTGCGCGGCCGGCCGCGCCGGCCCGCGGCCGCCTTGGCTGCCAGCACCTGCTGGCCTGCGGGGCGGCCTCTGGCGAGGCATCGGGCAGGCGCTCAGGCCTGGCCGGCCAGCAGCGTACGCACCCGTGCCAGGTCCTGGGGCGTATCCACGCCTGCGCCGGGCGCCTGCTGCGCCACGTGCACGGCGATGCGGTGGCCGTGCCACAACGCGCGCAGCTGCTCCAGCTGCTCCAGCTGCTCGGTGGGCGCCGGCGCCAGCTGCGGAAAGGAGCGCAGGAAGCCCGCGCGGTAGCTGTAGATGCCGATGTGGCGCAGCGGCGCGAAGCCCCCGGGCGCGCCGGCCTGCCACCAGGCCTGGCCCGGCGCATGGTCGCGGGCGAATGGGATGGGCGCGCGGCTGAAGTATTGCGCCAGGCCGCTGGCATCCAGCACCACCTTGACGACGTTGGGGTTGGCATGGTCGTCGGCGCTGTCCACGGGGTGCGCCGCCGTGCCCATGCTGGCTTCCGGGCGCGCCGCCAGCAGCGCCGCCACGGCGTCGATCAGCGCGGGCTCGACCAGCGGTTCGTCGCCCTGCACGTTGACCACCACCGCCTCGTCGTGCAGGCCCAGCTGTTCGCAGGCCTCGGCCAGGCGGTCGCTGCCGCTGGCGTGGTCGCTGCGCGTGAGCAGGGCCTGCACGCCGTGCGCGGCGCAGGCCTGCACGATGCGCGCGTCGTCGGCCGCCACCACGCAGCGCAGGGCGCCGCTGCGGCTGGCCTGGCGCGCCACGCGCACCACCATGGGCAGGCCGGCGATGTCGGCCAGGGGCTTGCCCGGCAGCCGCGTGGAGGCCAGGCGCGCCGGAATCAGCACCGTGAACGGCGCTGGCGTCATCGCTCCAGTTCCTCGTCGCCCAGGGGACGGGCTTCGTTTTCCAGCAGGATGGGAATGCCGTCGCGCACGGGGTAGGCCAGGCGGGCGCTGCGCGAGACCAGCTCCTGGCGCTCGCGGTCGAAAGTCAACGGCCCCTTGGTGACGGGGCATACCAGCAGTTCAAGCAGTTTCGGGTCCATGACAGTCCTCAGGCCAGGGGGGATGATAGTGACGCCAGGCGCGCGTCCAGCGCCTCGTAGAAGGCCGGCTCCAGCGCCAGCTCCAGCGGCACCGCCAGGGCCTGTGGAAAGCGCGGCCACAGCTTGACGGCGTCCTTTTCGGTACAAATCAGCCGCTCGCCGGCGTCCACAGGCGGCTTCCAGCTATCAAAATCGTAGTGGTCGGGCAGGGCCTCGCAATGCGCCGGCGCAAGGCCCCGGGCGCGCAGCATGGCAAAGAAGTCCTGGGGCGGGCAATCGCCGCCACGGCGTGCAGCGCCAGGCCGCGCAGGTCGGCCAGGGTGGTGCGCTGGCCGTGCGCGTCGATGGCGCAGGCCGCCAGCGCGCGCTGCATGGCGAACTGCGGCGCCGCGCCGCCAGGCGCGGGGCCGGCGTGCAGCACCAGGTCAACCGGCCGGGGCCAGGGCTCGCGCAGCGGCCCGGCGGGCAGCAGCCAGCCGTTGCCCGCGCCCTGGTCGTTGAATACGCAAATCTCCAGTTGGCGCTGCAGCGCCAGGTGCTGCAGCCCGTCGTCGCACACCACGATGTCCGTCCCGGGGTGCGCTGCCAGCAGCGCGCGCCCGGCCTGCAGCCGCCGGCGGGCGACGAACACCGGCACGCCGCTGTCGCGCGCCAGCAGCAGCGGCTCGTCGCCAACCTCGGCGGCGCTGCTGTCCGGGCGCACGGCGCGCAGCGCCTGCGTGCTGCGGCCATGGCCGCGCGAGATGATGCCCGGCCGCCAGCCGCGCGCCTGCAGGTGGCGCACCAGCGCCAGCACCACGGGCGTCTTGCCGGCGCCGCCGGCGGTGACGTTGCCAACCACGATGACCGGCACCGGCAGGCGCCCGGACTGCAGCACTCCCAGCGCATAGAGCGCGCGGCGCAGGCGCACCAGCGCGCCGTACAGCAGCGCCAGCGGCGCCAGCGCCAGGGCCAGCGGCCCGCGCGCCTGCCAGGCCCGGCGCAGTCGTGCGCTCATGGCTGGGGGCTCAACGGGACGGGGCGCCCGTGGACTGCGTGGCGAAGGTGATCTGCGCCAGGCCGGCGCGGCGCGCCGCTTCCATCACGGTGATCACCGCCTGGTGCGGCGCCGTGGCGTCGGCGCTGATGATGACGGTGCTGTCCTGGCCGCCCCGCGCGCGCGGCATCGGCCAGGGCCTGCGCCAGCGGCTCCACGCCGCGCCCGTCCAGGCTGTGGTGGTTGACGGCGTACAGGCCGGCGGGCGAGACGGCGACGACGATCTCGCGCGGGCGCTCGCGCAGCTGCTCGGCCTGGGCCACGGGCAGCGTCACCTGCAGTTCGGTGAACTTGCTGTACGTGGTGGTCAGCATCAGGAAGATGAGGATCACCAGCAGCACGTCGATGAACGGGATCAGGTTGATCTCCGGCTCCTCCTTGGGGCGGGGGCGGAAGTTCATGGCCGCGTGCCGGTCACTGCGGCAGCCGCGCCAGGTGGCGCACGAACCGCTCGGCCGCCAGCTCCAGCGTGAGCAGGTACACGTCCACGCGGCTGCGGAAGTAGCGCCAGAAGATCAGCGCCGGGATGGCGATGATCAGCCCGAAGGCCGTGTTGTACAGCGCCACCGAGATGCCGTGCGCCAGCTGCGCCGGGTTGCCCGCGCCGGCGGCCGACGCATTCACGCCGCCCTGGGAGCCGAAGATCTCGATCATGCCGACCACCGTGCCGAACAGGCCCAGCAAGGGCGCTGCCGAGGCGATGGTGGCCAGTGCGTTGGAGGTATTTTTCCAGCCGCAGGGCGGCGCTGCGCCCGGCCCCTTCCATGGCGGCGCGCAGCTCGGCTTCATCGCTGGCCGGATGCGCGGCCAGGGCGCGCAGGCCGCTGGCCAGCACCTCGCCCAGCACCGAGCTTTGCGCGAGCTGGTCCACCACGTCCGGCGCCGGCACGCCGCGGCTGGAAACGGACAGCGCCTCATCGAGCAGCCGGGGCGGCGCCACGCGCCTGGTTTGCAACGCGACGAAGCGTTCGAAGATCAGCGCCAGCGCCAGGATGGAGCACGCGAGCAGCGGCCAGATGGGCCAGCCTGCGGCTTGTATGATCGACAGCAATTTCTCTCCCCGCTCGTGCCATGCAATGAAGGTAACGGGCGATTATGGCGCAGCGCACCCCGGCCAGCCGGGTTCGCCAGCCGGCACGCAGCCGGCCTTCCCGGGAGCGCCGGACCTGTGGATAACTTTGTGGGAAATCAATTTTTTGCAGCCTGCGGGCGCCGCCTGCCCTGGCAGCGGCGGCTGCCGGACCGCGCTGCGGCCCGAAGAATGTACGGTCCATCAATGACTTGCAGGCCTTCCCTGGCCTGCGGCGGCCGCCATGCGCCGGCTGCGGCGGGGCGCCGCGCCGCGCCGCGCCTGTGGACTACTGTCCAGCGCCCCGGGCGCGCTGTGCAAGGGCTGGCCCATGCCCGGGGCTGAAGGCGCGGGCCTGGCGCCCGCCGTCTGGCAGGTCGGCGCGCTGTGCCGCGCGGTGGCCGACACGCTGAGCGCGCGCTTCAACCCGGTGGGCGTGCGCGGCGAGATCACCGGCTTCTCGCGCGCTGCCAGCGGCCACTGCTACTTCACGCTGAAGGACCGCGACGGGCAGATCCGCTGCGCCATGTTCCGCCGCTCGGCCGCGGGCCTGGGCTTTGCGCCGCGCGATGGCGAACTGGTGGAGGTCAGCGGCCGCCTGGGCGTGTACGAGGCGCGCGGCGACCTGCAGTTGATCGTCGAAGACATGCGCCGGGCGGGGCAGGGCGCCCTGTTCGAGGAATTCCTGCGCCTGAAGGCCGCCCTGGAGGCCGAGGGCCTGTTCGACGCGGCGCGCAAGCGCCCGCTGCCGGCCATGCCGCGCGCCATCGGCGTCATTACCTCTACCGGGGCGGCGGCGCTGCACGATGTGGTCACCGCGCTGCGCCGGCGCGTGCCGCACATCCCCGTGGTGCTGGTGCCGGCGCTGGTGCAAGGCGCCCAGGCGCCGGCCTCGCTGTGCGAGGCGCTGTCGAAGATGTACCAGCTGGCCGAGCGCGGGCGCGGGCTGGCAGCGGATGCGGCGGCGGGCGAAGCGCCGGCCATTGACGCCATCCTGCTGGTGCGCGGCGGCGGCTCCATCGAGGACCTGTGGGCCTTCAACGACGAGCGCGTGGCGCGCATGGTGGTGCAAAGCCCGGTGCCGCTGGTCAGCGGGGTCGGGCATGAGACGGATTTCACCATCGCCGACTTCTGCGCCGACCTGCGCGCGCCCACGCCCACGGCCGCGGCCGAATTGGTCAGCCAGCCGCGCGAGGTCTGGCTGGGCGCCCTGGAGCTGCTGGCGCAGCGGCTGGCCGATGGCGCGCAGCGCCAGATCGACCTGCGCCTGCAACGGCTGGACATGGCGGCGCAGCGCCTGGGGCGCCCGTCCGGCCTGGCGGCGCGCCAGGAGCTGCAACTGGCGCGCCTGGCGCAGCGCATGCGCCACGCGGCGCTGCTGAAATTGCAGCACGCTGTCCGCGACCAGCAAGGGCTGCAGGCGGATTTGCCCGCAGCCATGGCGCTGGCCCTGCAACGCCGCACGCACGCGCTGGAGCAGCTGTCGCTACGCCTGGAGCTGCTTAACCCGCAACTCGTGCTGCAACGCGGCTATGCCCTGCTGACCGACGAGCGCGGGCAGCCGGTGACGGATGCCGCGCGGCTGCGCACGGGCGATGCGCTGCTGGCTACGCTGGCGCAGGGGCGCGTTGACCTCACGGTCTCGCAGCGGCGGCTGCTGTAGCGCCCCCGGCGCCCGGCGCCTGCGGCGGCCACCTACAGCCGATCCTGTCGTTCCTTTCCTACAATGGCCCGCTCGCTCCGCCGGGCGCGTGCGCACGCGCCCGGCGGCCACCCTTGTCCCCACCCATAAGGAACCACCATGGAACACACCCTGCCGCCACTGCCCTATCCCATCGACGCGCTGGCGCCGCACTACAGCCGGGAGACGCTGGAATACCACCATGGCAAGCACCACAAGGCCTACGTCACGAACCTGAACAACCTGCAAAAGGGCACCGAGTTCGAGAACATGCCCCTGGAGGAAATCGTCAAGAAGTCCAGCGGCGGCATCTACAACAACGCGGCCCAGATCTGGAACCACACCTTCTTCTGGAACTGCATGACGCCGAACGGCGGCGGCGAGCCCTCGGGCGCGCTGGGCGACGCCATCCGCGCCAAGTGGGGCAGCTATGGCGCTTTCAAGGAAGCCTTCGTCAAGAGCGCTGCGGGCAACTTCGGCTCGGGCTGGACCTGGCTGGTCAAGAAGCCGGACGGCAGCGTGGACATCGTGAACATGGGCGCCGCCGGCACGCCGCTGACCACCGGCGACAAGGCGCTGCTGACGGTGGACGTCTGGGAGCACGCCTACTACATCGACTACCGCAACGAGCGCCCGCGCTTTGTCGAGACCTTCCTGGACAAGCTGGCGCACTGGAAGTTCGCCGAGAGCAACTTCGCCTGACCCGCCAGGCCGCCCGCGCGCCCGCAGGGGCGCCCGGCCGCACCCCGCCCCGGCATGCCCCTGCCGGGGCTTTTTTTCGTGCCTCGGGTCAGCAATGGGATACGGGTTAACACTGATAATTTTGCATTGCGGCATTCGATTGCAAAAAACGGAACTTCACGTCCCGCCGTCGAGCACAATCCCGGGCAAGTCGCCGCAACGGCGCTGCGCCGCCCGGGCCGACCCTCCACCCATTGCGTTATTTCTACCTGAGAGACACGGATGAGCACCCAGCAACCCACCATCATCTACACCCTGACCGACGAGGCCCCGCGCCTGGCCACGGCGTCGCTCCTGCCCATCGTGCGTGCCTTTGCGGCACCGGCCGGCATCAACGTCGCCGAGAGCGACATCTCGGTGGCTGCGCGCATCCTGGGGGAGTTCCCCGACTTCCTGAGCGAAGGCCAGAAAGCGCCGAACAACCTGGCCGAGCTGGGCAAGAAGACGTTGCAGCCCGACGCCAACATCATCAAGCTGCCCAACATCAGCGCCTCGGTGGCCCAGCTCATGACGGCCATCAAGGAGCTGCAGGACAAGGGCTACGCCATCCCCGACTTCCCCGAGGACCCCCGGTCCGAGGAAGAAAAGGCCATCCGCGCGCGCTACAACAAGTGCATAGGCAGCGCCGTGAACCCGGTGCTGCGCGAGGGCAACTCGGACCGCCGCGCGCCGCGCGCCGTCAAGGAGTACGCGCGCAAGCACCCGCACCACATGGCCGACTGGAGCCAGGCCTCGCGCAGCCACGTCTCGCACATGCACCACGGCGACTTCTACCATGGCGAGAAGTCCATGACGCTGGACCGCGCCCGCGACGTGAAGATGGAGCTCATCACCAAGAGCGGCAAGACCATCGTCCTGAAGCCCAAGGTGGCGTTGAAAGACCGCGAGGTCATCGACTCCATGTTCATGAGCAAGAAGGCGCTCCTGGAGTTCTATGAAAAGCAGATCGAGGACGCGCGCAAGACCGGCGTGATGTTCTCGCTGCACGTCAAGGCCACCATGATGAAGGTCTCGCACCCCATCGTGTTCGGCCACTGCGTGCGCATCTTCTACAAGGATGCGTTCGAGAAGCATGCGCAGCTGTTCGACGAGCTGGGCGTGAACGTCAACAACGGCATGGTCAACCTGTACGACAAGCTGGAGCAGCTGCCCAGCGCCCAGCGCGAGGAAGTGCTGCGCGACCTGCACGCCTGCCATGAGTACCGCCCCGAGCTGGCCATGGTGGATTCGGCGCGCGGCATCACCAATTTCCATTCGCCCAACGACGTGATCGTGGATGCCTCGATGCCGGCCATGATCCGCAACGGCGGCAAGATGTGGGGCCCGGACGGGCGCCTCAAGGACGTCAAGGCCGTGATGCCCGAATCGACCTTCGCCCGCATCTACCAGGAGATGATCAACTTCTGCAAGTGGCACGGCGCGTTCGACCCCCGCACCATGGGCACGGTGCCCAACGTCGGCCTGATGGCCCAGCAGGCCGAGGAATACGGCAGCCACGACAAGACCTTCGAGATCGCCGAGGACGGCGTGGCCAACATCACCGACCTGAACACGGGCGAGGTGCTGATGAGCCAGGACGTCGAGGCCGGCGACATCTGGCGCATGTGCCAGACCAAGGACGCCGCCATTCGCGACTGGGTCAAGCTGGCCGTCACGCGCGCGCGCAACTCCGGCATGCCGGTGGTGTTCTGGCTCGATGCCTACCGCCCGCACGAGAAGGAGCTGATCACCAAGGTCAAGATGTACCTGCACGAGCACGACACCACGGGCCTGGACATCCAGATCATGAGTCAGGTGCGCGCCATGCGCTACACGCTCGAGCGCGTGATCCGCGGCCAGGACACCATCAGCGCCACGGGCAACATCCTGCGCGACTACCTCACCGACCTGTTCCCCATCATGGAGCTGGGCACCAGCGCCAAGATGCTGTCCATCGTGCCCCTGATGGCTGGCGGCGGCATGTACGAGACGGGTGCGGGCGGCTCGGCGCCCAAGCACGTGCAGCAGCTCACGGAAGAAAACCACCTGCGCTGGGATTCGCTGGGCGAGTTCCTGGCGCTGGCCGTGTCGCTGGAGGACCTCGGGATCAAGAACAACAACCCGCGCGCCAAGCTGCTGGCCAGGACGCTGGACGCCGCCACCGGCCGCCTGCTGGACAACAACAAGGGCCCCAGCCCGAAGACCGGCCAGCTGGACAACCGCGGCAGCCACTTCTACCTGGCGCTGTACTGGGCCGAGGCCCTGGCCGCGCAGACCGAGGACCAGGAGCTGGCGGCGCACTTTGCACCGCTGGCGAAATCGCTGGCGGACAACGAGCAAAAAATCGTCGACGAGCTCAACGCCGTGCAGGGCCGCGAGGCGGACATCGGCGGCTACTACCTGCCTGACGTCGCCAAGCTGGACGCGGTCATGCGCCCGAGCCAGACGTTCAACGAAGCCTTGAAGGGCGTGGCGGCGTAAATAGGCCCCTGGCCGGCGCCGGTACACGGCCCGGCGCAATCAATGATCGAGAGCCAAGCCGATCGCCCGGGCCCGGGCGACCGGCTTTTTTTTCTGCGGCGCTCAATGGCTGCGAAAGGGCGCGCCGGAGAGCCTGGAGCCCGCCTTGAGGCCGCGCTGGGCAAACCAGCCCTGGTTCATCTCCAGCACGTAGCGCACGGGCCGGGCCGAGCAGTGCGAATCCTCGGTCTGGGGCTTCATGTCCGCCAGGTTGACGACCGTGCCGTCGTCGGCCACGAAGGCGGCGGTCAACGGCAGCAAGGTGTTCTTCATCCAGAAGCACTGGGTGGCCGGCTCCTCGAAGACGAACAGCATGCCCTCGTGCGCCGGCATGTCGCGGCGCTGCATCAGCCCCACCTGGCGCTGCGTGGGCGTGCGCGCCACCTGCGCATCGATGCGGTGCATGCCTGCACTGAGCTCCAGGCGGGGCAGGTCCAGCTGCGGGCCGGTCTGCGCCTGGGCAGCAGCGCAGCACAGCGCCAGCGCCAGCAACGCGGCAGGCAGGCGGCGGGTGGGAACGGGAAGGGAAGGGTGGCTCATGGCGTAGCGGTTGAACAGGCTCCAAGGACGGCAAAAAAGCCCGCGAAAGCGGCAGCGGGCTGCCATTTTGCGGGCTTTTCGGGTAGGCGCCATGCGGCGCTGTGCCTCAGGCTGTCTGCTTGGCGGCCTTGCGGGAATGCTTCTTGGCGACCTTCTTGTGGCCGGCCTTGTGGCTCTTGGAGGCCTTGGCGTGGGGCGCGGGGGCGCTCAGGGCCGGGGTGGCGGTGTTAACCGGCGCTGCGGGGGCTTGCGCGTAGGCGCCAACGGACAACAGGCCGGCGGTCAGTGCAGCGAGGAGTGTTTTCATGGTTGCCAATTCCTGGACGGATGAGGGAAAAGTGAAGGTCAGCGTGCGGTGTGCAACAGGTGCGCCGCCGCCCCATAACGGAGGCGTGGCGCGACGCGTTGACAACCGCGACGCAAAATCATTGTCGCTAGAATTTCCCCGCCAATCCGGCTCGCGCAGCGCGCCGGCACTGTTTTTTTCATACCCAGGGAGACCCCAGCGCATGAGCAGCTTCCAGCACATCCAGGTGCCCGCAGGCGGCGAGAAGATCACCGTCAACGCCGACCTGTCCCTGCATGTTCCCGACCAGCCGATCATCCCCTTCATCGAGGGCGACGGCACCGGCGTGGACATCACGCCGGTGATGATCAAGGTGGTGGATGCGGCGGTGGCCAGGGCCTACGACGGCCGGCGCAAGATCCACTGGATGGAGGTCTATGCCGGCGAGAAATCCACCCGCGTCTATGGCCCCGACGTCTGGCTGCCCGACGAGACGCTGGCCGCCGTGCGCGAGTACGTGGTGTCCATCAAGGGGCCGCTGACCACGCCCGTGGGCGGCGGCATCCGCTCGCTGAACGTGGCGCTGCGCCAGCAGCTCGACCTGTATGTCTGCCTGCGCCCGATCCAGTACTTCAAGGGCGTGCCCTCGCCGGTCAAGGAGCCGGAGAAGACGCACATGGTCATCTTCCGCGAGAACTCGGAGGACATCTACGCCGGCATCGAGTTCGAGGCCGAGTCGGACAAGGCGAAAAAACTCATCAAGTTCCTGCACGACGAATTCGGCGTCACCAAGATCCGCTTCCCCGAGACGTCTGGCATTGGCATCAAGCCGGTGTCGCGCGAGGGCACGGAGCGCCTGGTGCGCAAGGCCATCCAGTACGCCATCGACCATGACAAGCCCAGCGTGACCCTGGTGCACAAGGGCAACATCATGAAGTTCACGGAAGGGGCGTTCCGCGACTGGGGCTATGCGCTGGCCGCGCGCGAGTTCGGCGCCGAGCTGATCGACGGCGGGCCGTGGATGCGGCTCAAGAGCCCGCGCACGGGCCGCGAGATCACCATCAAGGACAGCATCGCCGACGCCTTCCTGCAGCAGATCCTGCTGCGCCCGGCCGAGTACAGCGTGATCGCCACGCTCAACCTGAATGGCGACTACGTCTCGGACGCGCTGGCCGCGCAGGTCGGCGGCATCGGCATCGCGCCGGGCGCCAACCTGTCCGACTCGGTGGCCATGTTCGAGGCCACGCACGGCACGGCTCCGAAGTACGCCGGCAAGGACTACGTCAACCCCGGCTCGGAAATCCTGTCGGCCGAGATGATGCTGCGCCACATGGGCTGGACGGAAGCCGCCGACCTGATCATCTCGTCGATGCAAAAAGCCATCCTGAGCAAGAAGGTGACGTATGACTTCGCCCGCCTGATGGAGGGTGCGACCCAGGTCAGCTGCTCGGGCTTCGGCCAGGTCATGATCGAGCACATGTAGCCCTGCCGCCCGGCCCCGCGCGCGCTGGCGGGGCCTTTTCGCGCAGCGCCCCAGGGGGTGCAAAGGGGATGCCAAACAAAAAGGCCGTCCTGAGGGAATCAGGACGGCCTTTGCAAGTGGCTCCTCAACCTGGGCTCGAACCAGGGACCTACGGATTAACAGTCCGGCGCTCTACCAACTGAGCTATTGAGGAATGTCGGTCGCTTTGCGTGAAATTTTTGGCTCCTCGACCTGGGCTCGAACCAGGGACCTACGGATTAACAGTCCGGCGCTCTACCGACTGAGCTATCGAGGAACAAGACCGCGATTATATACAGAAAAAACGTGGTCAAAACTCAGCGGCCGGGCTCGGGGCGCAGCCACAGCCAGGTCAGCACGCAGGCCATGCACACGCAGGCGGTGGTGGCGGCCCAGCGCGGCGCGCTGGTGCCAAACAGGATCACGGCGCACAGCGCCATCAGGACAGTGGCGCTCCACTTGGCGCGCCGGCTGACGCGCCCGCCGTCCGCCCAGTTGCGCAGCATGGGGCCGAACAGCCGGTGGCGCCACAGCCAGGCATGCATGCGCGGCGAGCTGCGCGCCGCCGCCCAGGCCGCCATCAGGATGAACACCGTGGTGGGCAGGCCCGGCACCACCACGCCGATCGCACCCATCACCAGGCACAGCACGGCGAACGCCTGCAGCAGCCAGCGCATGGGCGCAGGCAGCGGCGGGTGCTCGGGCGGCGGGGGCAGGGCCTCTGGGGGCGGCGGCATGGGAGGCGATTGTGCCCCGCAACACGCGCCCTGGGCCCCGATATGCATCAAAACCCGCTCCAGCCGGCGCCAATGGCCGGCCTGCAGCTATCGAAAAAATAGCGACGCTCAGGGGTCGGACAGGGCGCGCAGCAACTCCGTCTCGATGGCGATCTGGCGCGGGCTGCTTTGCAGCTGCGGGCCCTGCAGCAAGAAGGTGTCCTCGACGCGCTCGCCCAGCGTGCTGACCTTGGCCAGCTGGATGCCCAGGCCGTATTGCGACAGCACCCGCGCCACCACGTACAGCAGCCCGGCGCGGTCGGTGGCGGAGATGGACAGCAGCCAGCGCTGGCCCTGCTCGTCCGGGCGCAGCGTCACGCGCGGGGCGATGGGAAAGCTGCGCACACGCCGCGAGGCGCGCCGGCGGCCGGGTTCGGGCAGCGGCCCGGGCTGCCCCAGCGCCTGCAGCAGGCCGCTTTCCACCAGGTGGATCAGCTCGCGGTAGGCGCCCGGCTGCTCGGGCGCGATGACCTGGAAGGTGTCCAGCGCGTGCGCGTCGCTGCTGGTGTGCACGCGCGCGTCCAGGATGGAAAAGCCCGCGCGGTCGAAGTAGCCGCAGATGCGCATGAACAGGTCCGGCTGGTCGGGCGCATAGACCAGCACCTCCAGCCCCTCGCCGGCCAGCGACTGGCGCGCACGCACCACCGGCGCGCCGCTGCCCACGTGGCGCGACAGGTGGCGCGCATGCCAGGCGATGTCGGGCGCGTGGTGGCGCATGAAGTAGCCCACGTCCAGCGTGGCCCAGAGCTTGTGGTGCGCCTGGTGCGGCATGGAATGCAGGGCCAGCAGGATCAGCGCCTCGCGCTTTCGGGCCTCGATCTCGGCGGCCGCATCGGGCGCGCGCCCGCCCAGCACGCCCAGCGTGGCGTGGTACAGGTCCTCCAGCAGCTTGCCCTTCCAGGCGTTCCAGACCCGGGGCGAGGTGCCGCGGATGTCGGCCACGGTGAGCAGGTACAGCGCCGTGAGGTAGCGCTCGTTGCCCACGCGCTGCGCGAAGGCGGCGATCACGCCGGGGTCGGACAGGTCCTGCTTTTGCGCCACCTGGCTCATGGTGAGGTGCTCGGCGACCAGGAACTCGATCAGTTGCGCGTCCTCATGGGCGATGCCGTGCTGGCGGCAAAAGCGCCGCGCCTCCAGCGCGCCGATGCGCGAATGGTCGCCGCCGCGGCCCTTGCCGATGTCGTGGAACAGCGCCGCCACGTACAGCACCCAGGGCTTGTCCCAGCCGGCGGCCAGCTGCGAGCAGGCCGGGTACTCGTGCGCGTGCTCGGCCATGAAGAAGCGCCGCACGTTGCGCAGCACCATCAGGATGTGCTGGTCCACCGTATAGACATGGAACAGGTCGTGCTGCATCTGCCCCACGATGCGCCGGAACGGCCACAGGTAGCGCCCCAGCACCGAGGTCTGGTTCATCAGCCGCATGGCGTGCGTGATGCCCGCCGGCTGGCGCAGGATGCGCATGAAGGCCGCACGGTTGGCCGGGTCGGCGCGAAAGCGCCCGTCCATGACCGAGCGCGCGCTGTACAGCGCGCGCAGCGTGCGCGCCGACAGATCCTTCAGCCCCGGCGTGCTGGCGTACAGCAGGAAGGTTTCCAGGATGGCGTGCGGCTGCTCCTGGTAGAGGGTGTCGCTGGCGACTTCGATCAGCCCGTCCTTGTCGAAGAAGCGCTCGTTGATGCGCTTCATGGGCGCGCGCGCCGGCGCCAGGCGCTCCTCGATGCCCAGCAGCAGGATCTGCGTCAGCTGCGACACCGCCTTGGCCGCCCAGTAGTAGCGGCGCATCAGCGCCTCGCTGGCGCGCGCGGGCAGGCGCCGGCCGTCGCTGGCCACCGGGCTGAAGCCGAAGGCCTCGGCCACGGCGGTCTGCAGGTCGAACACCAGCCGGTCCTCGCGCCGCCCGGCCACGGCGTGCAGGCGCGCGCGCACCAGGAACAAAAGCGCCTCGTTGCGCTCGATCTGGCGCACCTCGAACGGCGTGGCCAGGCCGCTGGCCGCCAGCTCGCGCCAGCTGTGCCCCAGCCCGGCGGCGCGCGCCAGCCACAGGATGAGCTGCAGGTCGCGCAGCCCGCCGGGCGACTCCTTGCAGTTGGGCTCCAGCGCGTAGGGCGTGTTCTCGTAGCGGGTGTGGCGCTGGTGCAGCTCCAGCGTCTTGGCGACCAGGAAGGCGCGCACGTCCAGCTGCTCCGCCAGGCGCTGGCGCAGCCGCTGCAGCAGCGCCGCGCTGCCGCACAGCCGGCGCGCCTCCAGCAGCGAGGTCTGCACCGTGACGTCGGCCTGGGTCTCGGCCAGGCACTCGGCGATGGTGCGCACGCTCGCGCCCACCTCCAGGCCCGCGTCCCAGCAGCTGCTGATGAACTGCTCGATGGCGGCGCTGGCGAAATGCTCGCGCGGCAGCAGCACCAGCACGTCGATATCGGAGGCCGGAAACAGCTGGCCCCGCCCGTAGCCGCCCACGGCGACCAGGGCCGCGCCCGGCGGCACGGCGGCGCGGCGCCACAGGGCGCACAGCAGCCGGTCGGCCAGCTGCGCGTACTGGCGCAGCAGGCGGCGGATGCCGCGCGTGGAGGCGCCGGGCACCAGCAGCGTGGCGGTCAGGGCGGCCCTGTCCTGCAGGTAGGACGCGCGCAGCGCGGCGAGGTCCGCGCCCGGCGCTTCGGGAGCTGCTGGCGGCATGGTGGAGGGCGGCTGCGCCCGGCGGGCCGTCAGGTGGCCGTGGCCGTGATGAAGGCGGGCAGGGCGGGGTAGCCGTCCGAGAAGGTCAGCACCTCGTAGCCCGTGTCGGTGACCAGCACCGTGTGCTCCCACTGCGCCGACAGGCTGTGGTCCTTGGTGACGATGGTCCAGCCGTCGTTGCCGTGCTCCTTGACCTCGCGCCGGCCGATGTTGAGCATGGGCTCGATGGTGAAGGTCATGCCCGGCGCCAGCAGCTCGCCCGTGCCGGGGCGGCCGTAGTGCAGCACCTGCGGGTCTTCGTGGAACTTGTCGCCGATGCCGTGGCCGCAGAACTCGCGCACCACCGACAGGCCGTTGCCTTCGGCGAACTTCTGGATGGCGTGGCCGATGTCGCCCAGGCGCGCGCCGGGCTTGACCTGGCTGATGCCCAGCCACATCGCCTCGTAGGTCAGCTGGGAGAGCCGGCGCGCGGCGATCGAGACGTCGCCGATCATGAACATGCGGCTGGTGTCGCCGTACCAGCCGTCCTCGGTGATGACGGTGACGTCGACGTTCATGATGTCGCCCTTCTTCAGGGGCTTGTCGTTCGGGATGCCGTGGCAGACCACGTTGTTCACCGACGTGCACAGCGATTTCGGATAGGGCGGGTAGCCCGGCGGCTGGTAGCCCAGCGTGGCCGAGCGCGTGCCCTGGCGGGCCATGCATTCGGCGGCCAGGCGGTCCACGTCGTTGGTGGTCATGCCAGGCCTGATGTGCGGCGTGATGGCGTCCAGCACTTCGGAGGCCAGCCGGCCGGCCTCGCGCATGCCGGCGATGGCCTGGGCGTCTTTGGGAGTGATGCTCATGGCGCAAATTATCCCACCGGGGCCCGCCTGCGGTGGTGCCGCTTAAAATGCCGGGTTCCCGTCAGAGCCGCCCCGGCAGGCGCTGCGGCCCCAGTCAGCGGCCGCCGCGCCGCCACCGCGCCCCCACGCTACCCGCCCACCACACACGCCGCTACCGTGACCCTGCACATCACATCCATGGAGGGCGGCAATGCCCTCACTGCCTTCCGCGCCCGCCAGCTGCTGCCAGAGCTGGCGGCCATCCACCCCAAGATCTGCGGCATCGCGGCGCGCTTCGTGCACCTGGTGGCGCAGGATGCGGCGCCCGATGCCGCCCAGCGCACGCGCCTGGCGGCGCTGCTGGCCTATGGCGACCCCTACGCCGGCCCCACGGACGGCCCGGCGCTGTACGTCACGCCGCGCCTGGGAACCGTGTCCCCCTGGGCCTCCAAGGCCACCGACATCGCGCACAACTGCGGCCTTGCGGTGCGCCGCATCGAGCGCATCACCGAATACCGCATCAGCCTGAAAAGCGGCCTGCTGGGCGGCACGCCCGAGCTGTCCGGCGAGCAGCTGGCCCAGGCCGCCGCGCTGCTGCACGACCGCATGACCGAATCGGTGGTGGACAGCACCGCGCAGGCCGAGCGGCTGTTCACGGAGCTGGACGCGGAACCCATGGCGTTCGTGGACGTGCTGGCCGGCGGCCGCGCGGCGCTGGAGGCCGCCAACCACGCCTGGGGCCTGGCGCTGGCGGGCGACGAGATCGACTACCTGGCCGAGGCGTTCACCCGGCTGGGGCGCAACCCCACCGACGTGGAGCTGATGATGTTCGCGCAGGCCAACAGCGAGCACTGCCGGCACAAGATCTTCAACGCCCAGTTCACCATCGACGGCGCGGCGCAGGACAAGACCCTGTTCGGCATGATCCGCCACACCGAGGCCACCTCGCCCCGGCACACCATCGTGGCCTATGCCGACAACGCTTCCATCATGGAAGGCGGCCCGGTCGAGCAATTTTTGGCCAAATTCGATGCAAGCCGGCGCGAAGCAACGGCACCCAGCTATCAAAAGCATAGTGCCGTGCAGCACGTGCTGATGAAGGTGGAGACGCACAACCACCCCACGGCCATCTCGCCCTTCCCGGGCGCGTCCACCGGCGCGGGCGGCGAGATCCGCGACGAGGGCGCCACCGGCCGCGGCTCCAGGCCCAAGGCCGGCCTGACCGGCTTCACCGTCTCCAGGCTGTGGGGCAGCGAGGCGGGCCGGCCCGCGCACATCGCCAGCCCGCTGCAGATCATGACCGAGGGCCCGCTGGGCGGCGCGGCGTTCAACAACGAGTTTGGCCGGCCCAACCTCGCGGGCTACTTCCGCGAATACGAGCAGCAGCTGGGCGATGTGCTGCGCGGCTACCACAAGCCCATCATGATTGCCGGCGGCTTAGGGTCCATCGACGCACGCCAGACGCACAAGATCGAATTTCCCGCCGGCACGCTGCTGGTCCAGCTGGGCGGGCCGGGCATGCGCATCGGCATGGGCGGCGGCGCGGCCAGCTCCATGGCCAGCGGCACCAACGCCGCCGAGCTGGATTTCGACTCGGTGCAGCGCGGCAACCCCGAGATCGAGCGGCGCGCGCAGGAGGTCATCAACCACTGCTGGCAGCAGGGCGACGCCAACCCCGTCCTGGCCATCCACGACGTGGGCGCGGGCGGGCTGTCCAACGCCTTTCCCGAGCTGGTCAACGACGCCGGCCGCGGCGCGCGCTTCGACCTGCGCGCCGTGCCGCTGGAGGAGTCGGGCCTGGCGCCCAGGGAAATCTGGAGCAACGAGAGCCAGGAGCGCTACGTGCTGGCCATCGCGCCCGAGTCGCTGGCGCAGTTCACGGCCTTTTGCGAGCGCGAGCGCTGCCCGTTCGCCGTGATCGGCACGGCCACCGAGGAGCGCCAGCTGGTGGCGCTGGAGGACACGGCTGCCGCGGCGGGCGAGCCCCTATGCAGCGCTTGCCCGTGGACATGCCCATGGACGTGCTGCTGGGCAAGCCCCCGCGCATGCACCGCGACGTGCGCAGCGTGCAGCGGCAGTTCGAGCCCCTGAATGTCGATGGCGTGGCCCTGCAGCAGGCGGTGATCGACGTGCTGGCGCACCCCACGGTGGCCAGCAAGCGCTTCCTGGTGACCATCGGCGACCGCACCGTGGGCGGCCTCACGCACCGCGACCAGATGGTCGGCCCCTGGCAGGTGCCGGTGGCCGACGTGGCCGTGACGCTGGCCGACTACGCCGGCTTCGCCGGCGAAGCCATGGCCATGGGCGAGCGCACGCCGCTGGCGGCGCTGGATGCGCCGGCCTCCGGCCGCATGGCGGTGGCCGAGGCCATCACCAATTTGCTGGCCGCGCCGATCGAGCTGCCGCGCGTCAAGCTCTCGGCCAACTGGATGGCGGCCTGCGGCGAGCCGGGCGAGGACGCGGCGCTGTACGAGACCGTCCGGGCCGTGGGCATGCAGCTGTGCCCGCAGCTGGGTGTTTCCATCCCCGTGGGCAAGGACAGCCTGTCCATGCGCACGCAGTGGACGGACGAGGCGGGCGCGCAAAAGAAGGTCACCTCGCCCGTCAGCCTGATCGTCACGGCGTTCGCCACGCTGCAGGATGTGCGCGGCACGCTCACGCCGCAGCTCGACGCGGGCGAGGCCGACACCACGCTGGTGCTGGTCGACCTGTCGCGCGGCAAGATGCGCATGGGCGGCTCCATCCTGGCGCAGGTGCTGGACCAGGCGGGCGGTGCCGTGCCCGACCTGGACGATGCGCAGGATCTCGTCGCCCTGGTGAACGCGGTGAATGCGCTGCGCGCTCAAGGCCTGGTGCTGGCCTACCACGACAGGAGCGACGGCGGCCTGCTGGCGGCCGCCGCCGAGATGGCCTTCGCCGGCCACGTCGGCGTGGCGCTGAACGTGGACATGCTGGTCACCGAGGGCGACGGCGTCAACGACAGCCGCATGGACGCGGGCGACGCCAAGAACTGGGCCAGCCAGGTCAGCGGCCGGCGCGAGGAATTGACCCTGCGCGCGCTGTTCAACGAAGAGCTGGGCGTCGTGCTGCAGGTGCGCACCGCCGAGCGCGACCAGGTCATGCAGGTGCTGCGCGCGCACGGCCTGGCCGTGTGCAGCCACATCGTCGGCAAGACGCGCCCGGCCGGCAGCGCCATCGCCGAGGGCCAGGGCGAACTGCAGGTCTGGCGCGATGCCAGGAAGATCTTCGCCGCGCCCCTGGCCGACCTGCATCAGGTCTGGGACGCCGTGAGCTGGAAGATCTGCCAGCAGCGCGACAACCCCGAATGCGCCGACAGCGAGCATGCCCTGGCCGGCGACCCGCAGGACCCGGGCCTGCACGTCGCGCTGACCTTCGACCCGCTGGAGGACGTGGCCGCGCCCTTCGTCCACACCGCCCGCCCGCGCGTGGCCGTGCTGCGCGAGCAGGGCGTGAACTCGCACGTCGAGATGGCCTACGCCTTCACTGAAGCCGGCTTCGAGGCCTTCGACGTGCACATGAGCGACCTGCAGGCCGGCCGCGCGCAGCTGAAGGATTTCGCCGGCATCGTCGCCTGCGGCGGCTTCAGCTACGGCGACACGCTGGGCGCCGGCATCGGTTGGGCGCGCTCGATCACCTTCAACGAGCGCCTGTCCGGGCAGTTCCAGCAGTTCTTTGCCCGCCCGGACACCTTCGGCCTGGGCGTGTGCAACGGCTGCCAGATGTTTGCGGAACTCGCCGACATCATCCCCGGCGCGCAGGACTGGCCGCGCTTCACTACCAACCAGAGCCACCGCTTCGAGGCGCGGCTGTCGCAGGTCGAGGTGCTGGATTCGCCCAGCATCTTCTTCGCCGGCATGGCCGGCAGCCGCCTGCCCATCGCGGTGTCGCACGGCGAGGGCCATGCCAACTTCCAGTGGCGCGGCAACCAGGAGCGCGTGCTGGCCGCGCTGCGCTTCGTGGACCACCACGGCCAGCCGACCGAGCGCTACCCGCTCAACCCCAACGGCAGCGCCGGCGGCCTGACCGGCGTGACCACGGCCGACGGCCGCTTCACCGCGCTCATGCCGCACCCCGAGCGGGTGCTGCGCAACCTGCAGATGAGCTGGACCGACCTGGCCGCCACCGGCGGGCAGGACGCGTACAGCCCGTGGATGCGCCTGTGGCGCAACGCGCGCCGCTGGGTGGGCTAAAACAAAACCGCCGGGGTCAGCCCGGCGGCAGGCTGGCCAGCAGCGCGCGGATGCCGTCCCAAACGATCTGCACGCCCACGCACAGCACCATGAACGACATGACGCGCAGGAACACGATCTGCCCCACCTCGCCCAGCCGCTGGACCAGCCGCGCGGCGTAGCGGAAGGTGAGGGCGATCAGCAGCCCCAGCAGCAGCATGGCCACCAGGCCGCCCGCCAAGTTGGCCGCCGCCTCGGTGACGCGGCGCGTCTTCAGGCTGGCGCCCACGGCAATGGCGGCGGCCAGCGAGCCCGGCCCGCAGGTCAGCGGGAAGGTCATGGGATAGAAGGCATGCATGCGCACGTTGTGCTCGGTGAAGGTCTGCGCCAGCTGCGCCTTCTCGTCGCCCGATTGCTGGGTGTTGAGCAGCAGCCAGGCGTTGTAGGCGACGATCATGCCGCCGGCCACGCGCACCACCGGCAGCGAGATGCCGAACAGGTCCAGCACGAACGAGCCCAGCACCATGGCGGCGGCCAGCAGCAGCGCCACGTTCTTGCCCACGCGCCGCGCCGCCTTGGCGCGCGTGGCCTCGTCCAGCCCCTGGGTCAGGCTGACGAACACCGGCGCCGAGGCCAGCGGGTTGAGGATGGGCAGCACCCCCGCCATGGCAAACAGCAGGCTTTTGGCAAAGGCGATGAGCAGGTCGGAGGCTTCCATGGGCGCAGGGCAGGGGCCGCGCCCGGGCTGGCGCGCTGCGGCCCATGATGCCACCGGGGCGCGCCGCGCGCGCCCGGCGCGCTCATTGCCAGCCCCAGCGCCTGCGGTAGTAGCCCTTCATCGCCTGTGTCAGCGCCGCATAGCCCAGCACGATCAGCGGCAGCAGCGCGAAGTACAGCGGCGGCAGGGGCTGCAGCTTGAAGTAGTGCGCCAGCGGCCCCATGGGCAGGAAGATGCCGATGCCGACGATGGCCGCCGTCATGAACAGCAGCGGCGGCGCCGCGCGGCTCTCGATGAAGGGCAGGCGCGGCGTGCGGATCAGGTGCACGATCAGCGTCTGCGTGACCAGGCCGACGACGAACCAGCCAGACTGGAACAGCGTCTGCTGGCCGGGCGTGTTGGCGCCGAACAGGTGCCACATCATGGCGAAGGTCAGGATGTCGAACACCGAGCTGAGCGGCCCGAAGAACACCATGAAGCGCCCGATGTCGCCCGGCTGCCAGCGCTGCGGCGCGCGGATCAGCTCGTCGTCCACGTTGTCGAAGGGAATCGCGATCTGCGAGATGTCGTACAGCAGGTTCTGCACCAGCAGGTGGATGGGCAGCATGGGCAGGAACGGGATGAAGGCCGACGCCACCAGCACCGACAGCACGTTGCCGAAGTTGGAGCTGGCCGTCATCTTGATGTACTTCAGCATGTTGGCGAAGGTGCGCCGTCCCTCCAGCACGCCGGCCTCCAGCACCATCAGGCTTTTCTCCAGCAAGATGATGTCGGCCGCCTCCTTGGCGATGTCCACCGCCGTGTCCACCGAGATGCCGATGTCGGCCGCGCGCAGCGCCGGCGCGTCGTTGATGCCGTCGCCCATGAAGCCCACCACGTGCCCGCGCGCCTTGAGGGTGCGCACGATGCGCTCCTTGTGCGCCGGGGTGAGGCGGGCGAACACGTTGTGCCCGGCCGCGGCGCGGCCCAGCTGCGCGTCGTCCATCGCCTCCACGTCGCCGCCCAGCAGCACGCCTTGCGGCGCAAAGCCCACCTCGCGGCAGATCTTGGCCGTCACGCGCTCGTTGTCGCCGGTCAGCACCTTCACGGCCACGCCGTGCGCGGTCAGCGCGGCCAGCGCCGCCGCCGTGGTCTCCTTGGGCGGGTCGAGGAAGGCCACGTAGCCCGTCAAGGTCAGGCCGCGCTCGTCGGCCACGCCCCAGGCGCGCTGCTCGGGCGCGTCCAGCCGCGTGGCCACGGCCACCACGCGCAGGCCATCGTCGTTCAGGTCGGCCGTCACGCTGCGGATGCGCGCCAGCAGCTCGGGCGTCAGGGGCTCGACCGCGCTGCCGTGGCGCACCTGGGTGCACACGGCCAGGATTTCCTCGACCGCGCCCTTGGTGATGAGCTGGTGGCGCGCGCCCGGCACCGCCACCACCACCGACATGCGCCGGCGCGTGAAGTCGAACGGGATTTCATCGACCTTGGCGAAGTTGCGCGCCGGCTCCAGCTGCCGGCTGAGCTCGGCATGCTCCAGCACCGCCACGTCCAGCAGGTTCTTCAGGCCCGTCTGGTAGTAGCTGTTCAGGTAGGCCAGCTCCAGCACCTCGTCGCTGTCCTCGCCCCAGGCGTCCACGTGGCGCGCCAGGAAAATCTTGTCCTGCGTCAGCGTGCCGGTCTTGTCGGTGCACAGCACGTCCATGGCGCCGAAGTTCTGGATGGCGTCCAGGCGCTTGACGATGACCTTCTTGCGCGACAGGAACACCGCCCCCTTGGCCAGCGTGGAGGTCACGATCATGGGCAGCATCTCGGGCGTCAGCCCCACGGCCACCGAGAGCGCGAACAGCATGGCCTGCGTCCAGTCGCCCTTGGTGAAGCCGTTGATGAGCAGCACCATGGGCGCCATCACGAACATGAAGCGGATCAGGAGCCAGCTGACGCGGTTCACGCCCGACTGGAACGAGGTCGGGGCGCGGTCGGTGGTGGTCACGCGGCTGGCCAGGGCGCCGAAATAGGTGGCGTTGCCGGTGTGCAGCACCAGCGCCGTGGCCGAGCCCGAGACCACGTTGGTGCCCATGAAGACGATGTTGTCCAGCTCCAGCGGGCTGAGGGCCTGCGCGTCGCGCTGCACGGCGAATTTCTCCACCGGCATGGATTCGCCCGTCATCGCCGCCTGGGCCACGAACAGGTCCTTGGCGGCCAGCACGCGGCAGTCCGCCGGGATCATGTCGCCGGCCGACAGCGCGATCACGTCGCCCGGCACCAGGAGCCGGATGGGCAGCTCCAGGCGCTGCGGCTCGCCCGCGCCATCCGCCGGGCGCAGCACGGTGGCGGTGTTGCTCACCAGCGCCTTGAGGGCGTCGGCCGCGCGGTGCGAGGTGGCCTCCTGCCAAAAGCGCAGCAGCGTGGAAAACGCCACCATCGAGCCTATGACCACCGTGCCCTTGAGGTCGTCGGTGAGCCAGGAGACGGCCGCCAGCAGCGTCAGCAGCAGGTTGAACGGGTTGCGGTAGCTGTGCCACAGGTGCAGCCACCAGGGCAGGGGCTTTTCGTGCTCGACCTCGTTGGGCCCGAAGCGCTCGCGCAGGGCCTCGGCCTGCGGCTCGGCGAGCCCGGCGGCGCTGGTGCCGAACGCCTGCAGCAGCGCGGCGTTGGCGGCCAGCGCGTGCGCCGCCAGCTCGCGCGCCAGCGTGGGCGGCGGCTCGCGGCTGACGCCGGTCTGCGTCAGCGTGTCCAGTAGGGCCCGGCGATGGAAGTGCCGCACCAGGTGGTGGGTGCGCAGGAAGCCTGCGAAAAACTGCTTGAGACTGGACAGTTGCATGGTGGTCACCCGTTGCGCGCCGTCTATTTTGCTCCTGGAAAGATAGCTTGCAGCGGTTGTCCGACAGCTTGCACGCACTTTCTGCGTCCAGAATCCAGCCCTTTCCCCCCACCTGCGGAACCCTGCCATGGCCGGTGCCAGCCTCCTGACTCTGCTTGACGACATCGCCACCTTGCTGGACGACGTCGCGCTCATGACCAAGCTGGCCGCGCGCAAGAGCGTGGCCATGGCCGACGACGTCTCCGCCATGGCCAAGGTGGCGGCGCGCAAGACCGCCGGCGTGCTGGGCGACGACCTGGCGCTGAACGCCGAGCAGGTCAGCGGCGTGCGCGCCGACCGCGAGCTGCCCGTGGTCTGGGCCGTGGCGCGGGGCTCGCTGGTCAACAAGGCCATCCTGGTGCCGGCGGCGCTGCTCATCAGCGCCTTCGCGCCCTGGGCCATCACGCCGCTCCTGATGCTGGGCGGCACCTACCTGTGCCTGGAGGGGGTGGAAAAGCTGGTGCACCGCGGCGAGCCGCACGGCGAAGCTGCCCCGGAACCGGCGCTGGTGCGCCCGGACGGCGGCGCGGTGACGGCGGCCGACATCGCGCAGCTGGAGAAAGCCAAGGTGCGCGGCGCCATCCGCACCGACTTCATCCTCTCGGCCGAGATCATCGTGATTGCCCTGGGCACGGTGGCGCAGGCCGATTTCCTGCAGCAGGTGGTCGTGCTGTCGGCCGTCGCGGTGGTGATGACGCTGGGGGTCTATGGCGTGGTGGCCGGCATCGTGAAGATGGACGACGTGGGCCTGTGGCTGATGCGCAAGGACAGCCCCCTGGCGCGCCGCACCGGGCAGGCGCTGGTCGCCGCCGCGCCCAGGCTCATGAAGGGCCTGGCCGTGGCGGGCACGGCGGCCATGTTCCTGGTCGGCGGCGGCATCATCGTGCACGGCGTGCCGCCGCTGGCGCGCGCCATCGAGGGCGCCGGCGCGGCACTGGCCGGCTGGCCGCTGGGCGGGGCCTGGGAATTCCTGGCCACGCACCTGCTGGGCGCGCTGGCCGGGGTCGTGGTGGGGGCGGCAGCGCTGGCTGGCTGGACGCTGGTGCAGCGCTTGCGCGGGGCTGCTGCCTAGGGCCCCGGCAGCCACAAACCGGCGGCGGGAGCAAGGGCCACGCATATTCTTGCGCCTGCGTCCTACCGCAGCCGGCACGGCCGGCCTGCACCGGCGGCGCGGCTGGGGGGCTAGGGTGGCAGTCCTATGTCCGCACACCTTGCCGGCGCCGCCGGTTGCGCCCTGCGCCCCCACCCCCCGCATTCCCGCAACCGCCACCCCTGGCGCCGAGCCGGCGGCGCCCGCCCCGCCTGGCGAGGGCGCGGCGCCAGCAGGCGAGCGCCTGCAGATCGTGGCCGGCCTGCTGCGCCACCAGGCTGCCATCGCCCCCAAGTATTTCTATGACCAGCGCGGCAGCCAGCTGTTCGACGCCATCACCCGGCTGCCCGAGTACTACCCCACGCGCACCGAGCGCGCCATCCTGCGCACCCACGGCCCCGCCCTGGCCGAGGCCGTGGGCATGCGGCGCGTAGTCATCGAGCCCGGCGCGGGCAATTGCGAGAAGGCGCGCACGCTGTGCCGGCTGCTGGCCGCGACGCACTTCGTGGGCGTGGACATCTCGGCCGAACACCTGCGCCGCGGCGTGCGCCAGCTGGCAGCCGCGCTGCCGGGGCTGGACGCGCGGGCCGTGGGCGGCGACATCACGGCCGGCGTGGCGCTGCCCCCGGACATTCCCGCTGCGCACCGGCTGCTGTACTACCCCCGGCTCGTCGATCGGCAATTTCGACCCGCCCCAGGCGCTGGCGCTGCTGGCGCAGATGCACGCGCTGGCGCGCGGCGAGGGCGGCGCCATCCTGGTGGGCATAGACCTGCCCAAGGACGCGGGCGTGCTGCAGGCCGCCTACGACGACGCCGCCGGCGTCACCGCGCAGTTCAACCGCAACGTGCTGGCCCACGTCAACCGCCTGATCGGCAGCGACTTCGACCCCGACGGCTGGCGCCACGAGGCGTTCTTCAACGCCGGCGCCTCGCGCATCGAGATGCACCTGGCCGCGCGCGGGCCGCAGCGCGTGCGCTGGCCGGGGGGCGGGCGCGAGTTCGCGGCCGATGAGCGCATCCACACCGAGAACAGCTACAAATATCCGCTGCCGGTGTTCATGGAGCTGCTGCGCCAGGCGGGCTTTTCGCGCCCGCAGGCCTGGCAGGACGAGCGCGGCTGGTGCGCGCTGGTGCATGCCCATGCCTGAGGCCTGCGCCCTGCCGCTCAAGCGCTATGCGGCGGTGCGCGCCGCCAGCGAGGCCCTGGCCGCGCCGCTGTCGGCCGAGGACTGCGCCGCGCAATCCATGCCGGAGGCCAGCCCCGTCAAATGGCATCTGGCGCACACCACCTGGTTCTTCGAGACCTTCATCCTGGAGGCCTTCGAGCCGCAGTTCCGCGCCTTCGAGCCGTCCTTTCGCGTGCTGTTCAACTCCTACTACCAGGGCGTGGGGCCGCAATACCCCCGGGCCCGGCGCGGCCTGCTCACGCGCCCGGACCTGCAGGCGGTGCGCGCCTGGCGCGCCAACGTGGATGCGCGCATGACGCGGCTGCTGCAGGGCGCCGCCCCTGCGCCGGCGCTGGCGGCGCTGCTGGAGCTGGGGCTGCAGCACGAGCAGCAGCACCAGGAGCTGATCGCCACCGACCTCAAGCACCTGCTGTCGTGCCACCCCGCCTGGCCGGCCTGGCGCGAGGCCGCGCCGGCCGCTTGCCAGCGCACGGCGCCGGCAGATGCCGCCGGCGCGCCGGCGCCGCGCTGGCAGCACTTCGCCGGCGGCCTGGTCGAGATCGGCCACGCCGGGGCGGGCTTCGCGTTCGACAACGAGACGCCGCGCCATCCCGTCTGGCTGCAGCCCTATGCGCTGGCCACGCACCCGGTGAGCAATGCCGAGTACCTGGCCTTCATCGCCGCCGGCGGCTACCGGCAGCCCGCGCACTGGCTGGCCGAGGGCTGGGACTGGCTCTGCAGCCAGCAGCTGGCGCACCCGCTGTACTGGCGCCAGGAGGAGGAGGAGGGCGGCTGGCGCGAGTTCACCCTGGCTGGCGGCCAGCCGCTGGCGCCCGGGCAGCCGGTCGTGCACCTGTCCTACTACGAGGCCGATGCCTATGCGCGCTGGGCCGGCGCGCGCCTGCCCACCGAGGCCGAGTGGGAGTCGGCCGCCGCCGCCGCCGGCCCGGGCGCGGTGCAGGCCGGGCACTTTGCCGATTCGGGCATGCTGCACCCGCTGGCCGCGGCCGCGCCGGCGCCGGGCGGCCCAGCTGCGCTGCAGCAATTGTTCGGCGACGTGTGGGAGTGGACCAGCTCCAGCTACGCGCCCTACCCGGGCTTTGCGCCCGCCGCCGGCGCGGTGGGCGAGTACAACGGCAAGTTCATGGTCAACCAGTACGTGCTGCGCGGCGGCTCCTGCGCCACGCCGCGCGGCCACGTGCGCGCCAGCTACCGCAACTTCTTCCCCGCCGGCGCCCGCTGGCAGTTCAGCGGGTTGCGCCTGGCGCGCGACGCACGCTGAGCCGCGCCCGGGCGCAGGGCCGCGCCTCGGGGTAAAGCTGTGGTAAAGCCCCGGGCCTCGCATGCTGCGAAATGAATAGCTGCAGGCCCGCATTCAGCAAGGGCTTGCGGCGTTTGCGCCGACGCGCAACAAGCATCGGGCGCGGCCGCGCGGCGCCTGGTGCGGCTGCTAGGATGCGCGTTGTTTTTCCACTGCAACAGTTGCCGCCCCGCATGGCTGAACCTACCGACACCCCCAGCCCTGTCCCGCCCCTTGCGGCCCCGCGCCGGCGCTGGCTGGGCGCGCTGCTCACGCTGGCGCTGATCGCGCTCCTGGTGGGCGGCGCGTATTACCTGGCCCAGCGCGCCCGCGCGCCGGACGCCCCGCCTGCCGGCGCCGGCGGCCCGCCGGGCGGCGGCAGCGGCATGGGCGGCATCACGGTCGGCGTGGCGGCGGCGGTGCAGGGCGAGCTGCCGGTGCTGATCGATGCGCTGGGCACCGTCACCCCCTCGGTCACGGCCACGCTGGTGCCGCAGGTCTCGGGCGTGCTCACCGAGGTGCTGTTCACCGAGGGCCAGAGCGTGAAGAAGGGCCAGGTGCTGGCGCGCATCGATGCGCGCGCCTACGAGCAGGCCCTGGCCCAGGCCAAAAGCCAGACCGCGCGCGACGAGGCCCAGCTGGCCGCCGCGCGCGTGACCCTGGCGCGCTACGAGGAGCTGTGGCGCCAGGACTCGGTGGCGCGCCAGACGCTGGACACCCAGGCGGCGCTGGTGCAGCAGCTGCAGGCGGCCGTGCAGTCCGACCGCGCCAGCGAGCGCACGGCGCAGCTGAACCTGGACTACACCACCTTGCGCGCGCCCGTGGCCGGCACCATAGGCCTGCGCGCGGTGGACCCCGGCAACCTGGTGGGTGCCAGCACCAGCGCCGGCATCGCCACCATCACCCAGCTGCAGCCCATCGACGTGGTGTTCTCCGTGCCCCAGGACCGCGTGCCCGCCGTGCTGCAGGCGCAGCGGCGCGGCGCACTGCCCGTGGTCGCCTTCGACCGCGCGCGCACCCAGCAGCTGGCCACGGGCCGGTTCCTGACGCTGGACAACCAGGTCAACACGGCCACCGGCACGGTGCGCGCCAAGGCGCGCTTTGCCAACGACGACGGCCAGCTGTTTCCCAACCAGTTCGTCAACGCGCGCCTGCAGCTGGGCAGCCAGGCCGGGGTGCTGGTGCCGGTCACGGCGGTGCGCACCGGCCCGCAGGGCGACTACGTGTACGTGGTGGACGAGCAGCGCGTGGCGCACACCCGGCCCGTGGCGCGCGGCATGGCCAGCGTCGAGCAGGTGCTGGTCACCCAGGGCCTGCAGGCCGGCGAGCGCGTGGTGACCGAGGGCGGCGACCGCGTCAAGGACGGCGGGCGCGTGCAGCTGGCGGGCGACAAGCCCGGCGCCGGCGCGCCAGGCGGCGCCCGCGCCAGCCGCGGCGGCGCCAGCGAGCCGCGCCGCAGCGCCAGCGCCAGCGCCACCCGCCGCCCGGCCGAGGGCGACGCCGCCCGGCCCGCGCCCGGCCCGGGCCCCGGAGGCGGCGCCGGTGGCCCGCCGCATTGAACGCCGCCGGTCCATCCGCCGTGCGGCGGCGCCCGCCGCGCGCCGCAGCGCCCTTTTTCCTCGCTTGAACGCATGAACGTCTCGCGCATCTTCATCCAGCGCCCGGTAGCCACGGCGCTGTTCATGGTCGCCATCGTGCTGGCGGGCCTGGTCGGCCTGCGCTTCCTGCCGCTGGCGGCGTTGCCGCAGGTGGACTACCCGACCATCCAGGTGCAGACCCTGTACCCGGGCGGCAGCCCGGACGTGATGAGCCGCACCGTCACTGCGCCGCTGGAGCGCCAGTTCGGCCAGATGCCGGGCCTGTCGCGCATGAGCAGCGTGAGCAGCGCGGGCGTCTCGCTGATCACGCTGCAGTTCGTGCTGAACCTGAACATGGACGCGGCCGAGCAGCAGGTGCAGGCGGCGATGAACGCGGCCAGCACGCTGCTGCCGGCCGACCTGCCGGCGCCGCCGGTGTACGCCAAGGTCAACCCCGCGGACGCCCCCATCCTGCAGCTGGCCGTGACCTCCGAGAGCCTGCCGCTCACCGACGTGCAGAACATGGTCAACACGCGCCTGGCGCTCAAGATCAGCCAGATCAACGGCGTGGGCCTGGTGACGCTGGCCGGCGGCCAGCGCCCCGCCGTGCGCGTGCAGGCCAACCTGGAGGCGCTGGCGGCGATGGGCCTGGGGCTGGACACCCTGAGCAGCGCCATTGCCGCCGGCAACGCCAGCACCGCCAAGGGCAGCTTCGACGGCCCGCAGCGCCAGTACAGCATCAACGCCAACGACCAGCTGACCAGCGCCAGCGACTACCGCGAGCTGATCGTGGCCTACGCGGGCGGCGCGCCGGTGCGCCTCAAGGACGTGGCCAGCGTCATCGACGGCGCGGAAAACAGCCGCCTGGGTGCCTGGACGGCTATCAAAAACGATAGCTACACATCGCCTGCTGACGCCGGCAAGGGCGCTATTTCATCCAAAAACGCCCTGGAACCCACCCCGGCCATCATCCTGAACGTGCAGCGCCAGCCCGGCGCCAACGTGATCGCCACGGTGGACGCCATCAAGCGCCAGCTGCCGCAGCTGGAGCAGGGCCTGCCGCAGAGCGTGCGCCTGGCGGTGCTCACCGACCGCACACTGGGCATCCGCGCCTCCGTCGAGCACGTCGAGATGGAGCTGGTGCTGGCGGTGCTGATGGTGGTGCTGGTGATCTTTGCCTTCCTGCACAGCCTGCGCGCGACGGTGATCGCCAGCATCGCGGTGCCGGTGTCCCTGGTCGGCACGCTGGCGGCGATGTACCTGCTGGGCTATTCGCTGAACAACCTGACGCTGATGGCGCTGACCATCGCCACCGGGTTCGTGGTGGACGACGCCATCGTGATGATCGAGAACATCTCCCGGCACCGGGAGATGGGCAAGGGGCGGCTCGAGGCCGCCCTCACCGGCGCCGGCGAGATCGGCTTCACCATCATCTCGCTGACCGTCTCGCTGATCGCGGTGCTGATCCCGCTGCTGTTCATGCAGGAGGTGATCGGCCGGCTGTTCCGCGAGTTCGCGGTGACGCTGGCCATCACCATCCTGTTCTCGGCGCTGGTCTCGCTCACGCTGGTGCCGATGATGTCGGCGCGCCTGCTGGAGCCGCTGGACCACGCGCAGGGCCGCATGGGGCGCTGGATGCAGGCGCACATGGACCGGGCGGTGGGCGCCTACGACCGCAGCCTGCAATGGGTGCTGCGCCGCCAGCCGCTCACGCTGGCGGTGGCGGTGCTGACGCTGGCCGTCACGGCGCTGCTGTATGTGCTGATCCCCAAGGGCCTGTTCCCGACCCAGAGCACCGGCCAGCTGCAGGGCCAGGTGCAGGCGGCGGCGGACGTGTCCTTCGGCCGCATGGCGCTGCTGCAGGGCGAGGTGGCGCGCGTGGTGCTGGCCGATCCGGCGGTGCTCTCGCTCAGCTCGGTGGTGGGCGTGGACGCGGGCAACAACAGCACGCTGTCGGCCGGCCGGCTGGTGGTCAACCTGCGCGCGCGCGGCGTGTTCGGCGATTCCGAGCAGGCCATCATGCAGCGCCTGCGCCAGCAGGTGCGCCAGCAGGTGGCAGGCGTGCAGCTGTACCTGCAGCCCACGCAGGACCTGACGATCGACTCCGCCAGCGGCCCGACGCAATACCGCCTGGACCTGGAGGGCGTGGACATGCAGCTGGTCAACCAGTGGGCGCAGCGCCTGGCCGGGCGCATGGCCGAGCTGCCCGAGGTGCGCCACGCCACCACCAGCGCCGGCGCCACCGGCCTGGCGGCCATGGTGCGGGTGGACCGGGACAGCGCCGCGCGTCTGGGCATCACCACCAGCGCGCTGGACAACACCCTGTACAACGCCTTCGGCCAGCGCATCGTCTCCACCATCTTCAGCGAGACCAACCAGTACCGCGTGATCCTGGAGGCCGCGCGCGGCGATGCCGCCAGCCTGCAGTCGCTGCGCGACCTGCCGGTGCGCACCAGCACCGGCGCCACCGCGCCGCTGGGCTCGTTCGCGCGCATCGCCGAGGAGCCGGCGCCGCTGGCCGTGCAGCGCGTAGGCCAGTACCCGGCCGCCACCGTGGGGTTCGACACCGCGCCGGGCGTGAGCCTGGGCGCGGCCGTGCAGGCCATCCGCGGCGCGGCGCAGGCGCAGGGGCTGCCCGGCGCCATCACGCTGCGCTTCACCGGCGCGGCGCTGGCCTACCAGAGCTCGCTGTCCAACCAGCTGTGGCTGATCCTGGCGGCGGTGGTGTGCGTCTACATCGTGCTGGGCGTGCTGTACGAGAGCTACGTGCACCCGCTGACCATCCTGTCCACGCTGCCCTCGGCCGGCGTGGGCGCGCTGCTGGCGCTTGTCCTCACCGGCCATGCGCTGGACGTGGTGGGCATCATCGGCCTGGTGCTCCTGATCGGCATCGTCAAGAAGAACGCCATCATGATGATCGACTTCGCCATCGACGCCGAGCGCAGCCAGGGCCTTGCGCCGCGCGAGGCGATCCACCAGGCGGCGCTGCTGCGCTTTCGGCCCATCCTGATGACCACGCTGGCGGCGCTGGCCGCCGCCGTGCCCCTGATGCTGAGCTGGGGCGACGGCGCCGAGCTGCGCCGGCCGCTGGGCATCTCCATCTTCGGCGGGCTGGTGCTGTCGCAGCTGCTGACGCTGTTCACCACGCCGGTGATCTACCTGTGGTTCGACCGGCTGGGGTCTTCTCTTTTCCCTCCCCCGCTGGGGGAGGGCCAGGGTGGGGGCCGGCGTGCCCAGGGCGCAGCGCCGCCCCCACCCCCGCCCTCCACCAAAGGGGGAGGGAGTGAAGAGGGCAGCGCATGAACCTCTCGCGTCCGTTCATCGAGCGGCCCATCGCCACCATCTTGCTCACCCTGGGCATCGCCCTGGCCGGCCTGGCGGCGTACTTCGTGCTGCCGGTGGCGCGGCTGCCGGCGGTGGATTTCCCGGTCATCTTCGTCTCGGCCAACATGGCCGGCGCCAGCCCGGCCGACATGGCGCGCACCGTGGCCACGCCGCTGGAGCGCACGCTGGGCACCATCGCCGGCGTCAACGAGATGACCAGCAGCTCCAGCAACGGCGCGTCGCGCGTGGTGCTGCAGTTCGACCTGAACCGCAACATCGACAGCGCCGCGCGCGACGTGCAGGCGGCCATCAACGCCGCGCGCGCCGACCTGCCGGCCAACCTGCGCGCCAGCCCCACCTACCGCAAGGCCAACCCGGCCGCGCAGCCCTTCCTGATCCTGGCGCTGACCTCCGCGACGCGCACGCCCGGGCAGATCTACGACGCGGTGAACAACATCATGAGCCAGCGCCTGCTGCAGGTGCCGGGCGTGGGCGACGTGATGCTGGGCGGCGGCTCGCAGCCGGCGGTGCGCGTGGAGCTCAACCCCTTCGCGCTGGCGCAGCTGGGCATGAGCGGCGACGACGTGCGCGCCGCGCTGCAGGCGGGCAACGCCAACCGGCCCAAGGGGCAGGTCGAGGTCGGCACGCCGCAGGACGGGCGCGCGCTGCAGGTGCTCACGCCCGCGCCCGGCCTGCGCGCGGCCGACTACCGCGACCTGGTGATCGGCATGCGCGGCCAGCAGGAGGTGCGGCTGTCGCAGGTGGCGCGCGTCATCGACAGCGTGCAGGACACGCGCACGCGCGGCATGTTCAACGGCCAGCCGGCCATCGTGGTCAGCATCACCCAGCAGCCCGACGCCAACCTGATCGCCACCGCCGACGCCATCGACGCGCTGCTGCCCCAGCTGCGCGAGCAGCTGCCCTCCGACGTGCAGCTGCACGTGGCCATGGACCGCACCGGCTCGGTGCGCGCGTCGGTGCGCGAGGTCGAGCTCACGCTGGTCGTCGCGGTGGTGCTGGTGGTGCTGGTGGTGGGGCTGTTCCTGCGCACGCTGCGCGCGGCGCTGATCCCGGCGGTGGCCACGGTGGTGTCGCTGCTGGGCACCTTCGGCGTGATGTGGGCGCTGGGCTATTCGCTGAACAACCTGAGCCTGATGGCGCTCACGGTGGCCACCGGCTTCGTGGTGGACGACGCCATCGTGGTGCTGGAGAACATCACGCGCCACCTGGAGATGGGCCGCACGCGCCGCCAGGCGGCGCTGCAGGGCGCGCGCGAGGTCGGCTTCACGGTGCTGACCATCAGCGTGTCGCTGGTGGCGGTGTTCATCCCGCTGCTGTTCATGGGCGGGCAGCCGGGGCGGCTGTTTCGCGAGTTCGCGGTCACGCTGTCGGCGGCGGTGCTGATCTCGCTGGTGATCTCGCTGACCACCACGCCCATGCTGTGCGCGCTGCTGCTGCGCCGGGCGCCCGGCGGGGCGGGCGACGGCAGCGCGCCTGCCGCGCCCGCCCGGCGCAGCCTGATGGGCCGGCTGCGCGCGCGCCTGGGCGGCTGGTCGCGCGGGGGCGAGCGGCGCCTGGCCGCCGGCTACGCCCATGCGCTCGACTGGGCGCTGGCCTCGCCCTGGCTGGTGGTGCTGGTGCTGCTGGTGGTGGTGGGGCTGAACGGCTACCTGTTCTCGGCCATCCCCAAGGGCTTCTTTCCCGACCAGGACAACGGCCAGATGTTCGGCGGCCTGCGCGCCGACCAGAGCATCTCCTCCACGGCCATGGCCGACAAGCTGCAGCAGGCGGTGGACATCATCCGCGCCGACCCCTCGGTGGGCACGGTGGTGGCGTTCGCCGGCGGCGCCTCGGCGGGCGGGGGCTTCCTGTCGGCGGCGCTGAAGGCCCCGCGCGAGCGAGCGCCGGGCGAGACCACGCGCGCCGTCGCCGCCCGGCTGCGCCCGCAGCTGGCGCGCATCACCGGCCTGCGCGTGTTCCTGAACCCGGTGCAGGAGCTGCGCATGGGCGGGCGCAGCAGCAACGCCACCTACCAGTACACCCTGAAGGCCGACAACGCCGCCGACCTCAAGACCTGGGCCCTGAAGCTGTCCGCCCGGCTGCGCCAGGACGAGCGCCTGACCGACGTGGATGACGACCAGAGCGACAACGGCGTGGAGGCCTACGTCGAGGTGGACCGCGAGCGCGCGGCGCGCCTGGGCGTGTCGCTGGCCGCCATCGATGCGGCGCTGTACAACGCCTTCGGCCAGCGCCAGGTGGCCACCATGTACAGCGACCTGAACCAGTACAGCGTGGTCATGGAATGGGGGCCGCAGTACACGCGCTCGCCGGTGGCGCTGGCCGACGTGCAGGTGCCGGCCAATCCGCCGCGCCAGGCGCCGGCGGGCCCGGGCGCCGCCGCTGCCCCGGGGGCCGGTGCCCCGGCCGGCACCGGCGGCAGCTCGGCCAACCCCGGCCTGCGCAACGCCTCGACCGGCCAGCCGATCTCGGTCAGCCCCAGCGCCATGGTGCCGCTGTCGGCCTTCGCGCGCTTTGGCGAGCGCGCCGTTCCCACCTCGGTCTATCACGACGGCGGCGAGCTCTCCAGCACGCTGTCGTTCAACCTGGCCGAGGGCGTCGCCATCGAGGAGGGGCGCCAGGCGGTGCTGGCGGCGGTGGACGCCATCGGCATGCCCAACAACGTGCGCGGCGCCTTCGCCGGCGCGGCGGCGCAGGCGCAGCAGACGCAGTCGCAGCAGGGCCTGCTGATCCTGGCGGCCATCGTCGTCATCTACCTGGTGCTGGGCATGCTGTACGAGAGCCTGGTCCACCCCGTCACGGTGCTGACCACGCTGCCCAGCGCCGGCTTTGGCGCGGTGCTGGCGCTGCTGGCGCTGAAGATGGAGTTCTCGCTGATTGCGCTGATCGGGGTGTTCCTGCTGATCGGCATCGTCAAGAAAAACGCCATCCTGATCATCGACTTCGCCCTGGAGGCCGAGCGCACGCGCGGCCTGGACGCCGTGGCCGCGGTGCGCCAGGCCTGCCTGCTGCGCTTTCGCCCGATCCTGATGACCACGCTGGCCGCCGGGCTGGGCGCGCTGCCGCTGGCCATCGGCTTCGGCCAGGGCGCCGGGCTGCGCCAGCCGCTGGGGGTGACCATAGTCGGCGGCCTGGTGGCCAGCCAGCTGCTGACGCTCCTGACCACGCCAGTGGTCTATGTGCTGCTGGACCGCCTGCGCCGGCGCCGCCCGCGCAGCGCACCGGCGGCGGGCGGCAGCGCGGGCGCGGCGTTGGCGGAGGTGCCATGAAAGACTACATTTTTAATAGCAAACTATCATTGATTGGCGCCGGCATGGGCCGTATTTCACGCAAAAACGCGGTTGTGGCGGCCCTGGCGCTGCTGCTGGGCGCCTGCAGCCCGCTGGCGCCGCAGCCCGCGCCCGCCGTGGAGCTGGGCGCTGGGTGGCGCGGCGTCGCGCCCGAGGGCTGGGTCAGCACCCAGGACTACCGCGCCTGGCGCGAGGGCCACTGGTGGACGCTGTTTGGCGACGAGGGCCTGGACGCGCTGATGCCGCGCGTGGACCTGGGCAACCAGAACCTGGCCCTGGCGCTGGCCAACGTGGCGCAGGCGCAGGCGCTCCTGCGCCAGGCGCAGGCGCAGCTGGCGCCCACGCTGGGCGTGCAGCTGAGCGAGCAGCGCAGCGGCCAGCCGGCGCGCGGCGCGGCGCAGCTGGGCGCCACGGCCAGCTGGGCGCCCGACCTGTGGGGGCGGCTGGCGGCCGGCGTCAGCGCCCAGGGCGCCAGCGTGCAGGCCAGCCAGGCGCAGCTGGCGGCCGCGCGCCTGTCGGCGCAGGGCAGCCTGGCGCAGGCCTGGTTTGCCCTGCGCGAGGCCGAGGCCGAGGGCGCGCTGCTGGAAGACATCATCCAGGGCTACCGCCGCGCCCTGTCCATCACGCAGAACAACTACGACGCCGGCATCGCCGCGCGCACCGATGTGCTGCAGGCGCAAAGCACGCTGGAGTCCGCCCTGGCCACGCGCGCCGGCCTGCAGCGCAGCCGCGACACCTACGAGCACGCCATCGCGCTGCTGGTGGGCGAGGTGCCGGCGCGCTTCGCGCTGCAGCCGGCGCGCTGGCTGCCCACGGCCCCCGGGGTGCCGCCCGAGCTGCCCGCGCAGCTGCTGCTGCGCCGCCCCGACGTGGCCGCCGCCGAGCGCCAGGTGGCGGCGGCCAACGCCAACATCGGCGCAGCGCGCGCCGCCTGGCTGCCGGCCGTCAACCTGAGCGCGGGGGCGGGCGGCGCGGCGGTGGGGCTGGCGCAACTGGTGTCGGCGCCCACGCTGGCCTGGTCGCTGGGCGCGACGCTGGCGCAGGCGGTCTTTGATGGCGGCGCGCGCGACGCAGCCATCGCCCAGGCGCGCGCGGTGCACCAGGCGGCCAGCGCCAACTACCGCCAGAGCGTGCTGGCGGCCATGGGGCAGGTGGAGGACCAGCTGACGGCGCGCGTCGCGCTGGACGAGCAGATCCAGCACGCCAGCGCCGCCGCCGACGCCGCCACGGGCGCCGAGCAGCGCACGCTCAACAGCTACCGCGCCGGCCTGTCGGCCTACACCGCCGTGGTGGCGGCGCAGGCCACGTCGCTGGCCGCGCAGCGCACGCTGATGCAGCTGCAGCTGCAGCGCCAGCAGGCGGTGGTCGCGCTGGTCCAGGCACTGGGCGGCGGCTGGGTGGCGCCGTGGGCGGCGGATTCATCCCCTGCTTCCGCGAGCGGGGGAGCGCCGGGCTGAGGGCGCCGCCAGGCTCAGACCGCGTCCAGCGCCTGGTGCAGGTCGGCCAGCAGGTCGTCGATGTGCTCGATGCCGATGGACAGGCGCACCATGCCCTCGGTCACGCCGGCCTTGGCGAGCTCGTCCGCATCCAGCTGGCGGTGCGTGGTCGAGGCCGGGTGCGTGGCCAGCGATTTCGCGTCGCCGATGTTCACCAGGCGCAGGAACAGCTGCAGCGCATCCAGGAAGCGCGCGCCAGCCGCGCGGGCGTCCTCGCCGGCGGCGGTCTTCAGGCTGAACGACAGGATGCCCGAGGCCTTGCCGCCCGACAGGCGCTGCACCAGGGCGTGGTCGGGGTGGCTGCTCAATCCCGCGTAGCGCACCCATTCCACCTTGGGGTGCTTTTGCAGCGCCTCGGCGATTTTTTGCGAGTTCTCGCAGATGCGGTCCATGCGCAGCGGCAGCGTCTCGATGCCCTGCAGCGTCAGGAAGGCGTTGTGCGGCGACAGGGCGGCGCCCATGTTGCGCAGCGGCACCACGCGCACGCGGCCGATGTAGGCGGCCGGGCCCAGGGCCTCGGTATAGACCACGCCGTGGTAGCTCACGTCGGGCTCGTTCAGGCGCTTGAAGCGCGCCTTGTGCTGGGCCCAGGGGAACTTGCCGCTGTCCACGATGGCGCCGCCGATGCTGTTGCCATGGCCGTTCAGGTACTTGGTCAGCGCGTGCACCACGATGTCGGCGCCGTGCTCGATGGGGCGCAGCAGGTAAGGGCTGGCGACCGTGTTGTCCACGATCAGGGGCACGCCGTGCGCGTGCGCCACGTCGGCCAGCGCGCGGATGTCGGTCACGTTGCCCAGCGGGTTGCCGATGGATTCGCAAAACACCGCCTTGGTGCGCTCGTCGATCAGCTTGGCGAAGCTGGCCGGGTCGCGCGGGTCGGCAAAGCGCACCTCGATGCCCTGCTGCGGGAAGGTGTGGGCGAACAGGTTGTAGGTGCCGCCATAGAGCGTGCTGGCGCTGACGATGTTGTCGCCGGCCTCGGCAATCGCCTGGATGGAGTAGGTCACGGCCGCCATGCCCGAGGCCACGGCCACCGCGCCGATGCCGCCTTCCAGTGCCGCGACGCGCTTTTCCAGCACGTCGGTGGTCGGGTTCATGATGCGCGTGTAGATGTTGCCCGGCACCTTCAGGTCGAACAGGTCGGCGCCGTGCTGCGCGCTGTCGAAGGCGTAGGCCACCGTCTGGTAGATGGGCACGGCCACGGACTTGGTGGTCGGGTCGGGCGAGTAGCCGGCATGCACGGCCAGGGTTTCGATGCGCATCGGGGCGTTCTCCTGAAAGAGGGTTGGCGGGTGAAGCGGCGATTGTCGGCCAGCCGGCGCGGCGCTGAAACGATGCGCTGGCTATGTGCTTATGCGGCGCGCGGCGGCCGGGGTGCGCGGGCCGGCGCCAGCGGCGGCTGTGCGGCCTCCCACGCGGGCAGTGCCTGCCACAGCACGGCCGGGGCGTGCGCGTCGGTGGCGGCGTAGCGGATCTGACCGGGACTCAAGGACCGCACCGACCAGTTGGTGGTGGACGTCTTCTTGGACTTGGACAGCTGCTGGCCCAGCACCAGCGCCACGGCCGCGCGCACGCCCGTGTTGCGCCCGAAGCCGTGGCGGGAGAAGACCCGGTCCAGGTCTTCCAGCCCGGCGGGTTCGGTGCCCAGTCGCGCCGGCAGGCTGCGCCGGTCGTTGTCCAGGCCAAAGCCCACCTTGCGGATGCGCGCATCGGCCAGCACCTCGCGCGCCAGCTGCAGCGCCTCGGGCTGGCGCAGTTGCAAGAGCCAGGCATCTTGAGGCGTGGCCAGCTGCACCAGGTCGGGGCCGGCGTCGTGCGCGCCGGCGGTGAACAGGGGCCGGCTCTCGGTATCGAAGCCCAGCACCCGCACGCCCCGCAGCGCGGCGCGCGCGGCGGCGAATTCCTGAGCCGTGGCGGGGATGTGGATGCGCGCCGGCGCCAGCGTGGGGAAGGGCGGCAGCAGGGCGGATTGCTCTTTGGTGGGCGGCAGGCGGCGGGGCATGGAAGGGCTTTTCAGGTCGCGCGTGCGGCATCAGGTGGCGCCAGCATGTTCTGGATCAGGCGGATCATGATGTCCTTGGCAGTGGGATTGGACTCGGCCACCAGCAGCGCCAGCGCCGCCAGGCCCACGTCGTTGATGACGGGTTCGCCGCCGCGCAGCAGCCGCCCGTTGCGCGCCAGGAAGTCCACGAACAGGTAGGAGCCGATGCGCTTGTTGCCGTCTGAGAACGGGTGGTTCTTGATGATGAAATACAGCAGGTGCGCGGCCTTGGATTCCACCGTGGGGTAGGCCGGCTCGCCAAATACCGATTGCTCCAGGTTGCCCAGCGTGGCGGCGAAGGCGTCGTCCCGTTCGCGGCCGAAGAGCTGCGTGGCCTCCTTGCGCGCCATCAGGTCGGCTTTCAGACGTGCGATGCCGGTGCGAGCCTCATCCGGCGCCGGGAGCGTGCCTCCGGGGCTGCCGGCGGGGTCGGTGAGCAGGCCCTCGTCGTAGCGTTGCAGCCACAGGAAGGTGTGGGTGTAGCGCGCGATCACGTCCACCAGGCCCCGGCCTTGGTCAGTGGTCAGCGCCTCGCCGGACGCAGCCTTGCGCACCAGGGCGAGGGCGGCCTCCAGCTCGGCGGCGTTGTGCTCGAAGCGCTGGCGGTTGATGGTGTAGCCCTGCACCAGATGCTCGCGCAGGACGGTGGTGGCCCATTGGCGAAAGCGCGTGCCCTGTACCGATTTGACGCGATAGCCCACGGAAATGATGACGTCCAGGTTGTAGTGGACGATCTCGCGTTGGACCTGGCGTTTGCCTTCCTGGCGAACTATCCGGAAATTCCGGATGGTTGCCGTTTGCCCTGAGTTCGCCCTCGGCATAGACGTTGCCGATGTGCTCGTTGACCGTGCGAATGTCCTTGCCGAACAGCTCCGCCATCTGCGCCTGGCTCAGCCACACGGACTCGCCCTCCAGCTGCACCTGCACGGTGTGGTTGTCAGACTCAAAGATGACGATCTGGCTCGGCGTGGTCATGGCAGGCTCCTGCAGGCGAGGGGCGAGCATTGTGCGGCAGCCACGCCTGCCGCCGGCCTGCGGCTTCCCCGCGCCAGCGGCGCTTTTCAGGCCACCGGCCGCGTCCGGTAGAACTGCATGGGCTGCTCCGCCATCTGCCGTGCGTGCTGGTTCAGCACCGACTTCTTCATCCTGCCCACCACGTGCATCTCGCAGGGCTTGCAGTCGAAGCGCAGGGTCAGCTTTTCCTTGCCGTTGATGAGCTGCAGCGGCTCGGCCTTGATGGTGCCCTTCACGCCGATCACGCCCTTGGCCTGCTTGGGGCACAGGCTCATGGAAAAGCGCACGCAGTGCTTGGTGATCATCAGGCTGACCTCGCCTTCCTCCTCTTTCGATTCGTAGGCGGCGGCTATGACCTTCACGCCGTGGCGCGCGTAGAAGTCGTGCGCCTTGTGGTTGAAGACGTTGGCCAGGTAGGTCAGCGTGTCTTCGGGGAAGGGCACGGGCGGCTCGACCGGGGCCGCGCGGGGCAGGCGCACGAAGCCGGCGGCGCGGGCCGCTTCCAGCTGCGCCAGGGCGCCCCGGCGCAGCTGGTTCAGGGCGGATGCGGGCACGAACCAGGGCTGCGACAGCTGCAGGCTGATGTCGTGCGCGGCGAACAGCGTGGCGCCGAAGCGGCCCAGCTGCTCGCGCAGCGTGGCCTCGGCACGGGCAGGGTCGGCGGCGCGCTCGCGGGCGTGGCAAACGGCGGCGCTGCCGGTGAAGCCGTCCTCGTCGGTCAGCGTCAGGGCAAAGCCGTCCGGCACCTCCGACAGCTGCGCCCACAGGCCGATGCGGCGGTCGCTGGATTTTTTGGCAAGCGTGCGCACCCAGTCCATGTCGCGGTTGCGGTTGATCTCCAGGCCCTTGCGCAGGTCTTTGAAGCCGGCGATCGGGTCCTTGGGAAACACGCGCCAGCGGCCGGCCTTGGCGTCCACGCACTCGGCGCGGTTGATGTGTACGCCCACCAGCTCCTTTTGCAAGTCCCAGTAGCACAGGCCGTCGCCGTTGTGCAGCACGGTGGCGGGCTCGCTCAGCTCCAGCTCGAACCATTGCTCGCCGGCCTTCGCGCTGCCCACGCGCGTGACCCAGCCGATGGCGCGCCCGGGCGTCTTGGGCGTGTCGAAGGCGCCGATGTCGTCCTTGCGGCCGTTCACGAAGTAGTCGGTGAACTCGCGGTTGAAGTTCTGGTCGGGGTCGGGCGTGAAGGCGAACGTGGTGCGGCCCGACGAGGACCGCGCCAGCGGCGCGCCCGACAGTTCGCGCTCCTCGATGATCTCGTCCAGCAGCTTGCGGTAGTGGGCGGTGATGTTCTTCACGTAGCCCAGGTCCTTGTAGCGCCCCTCGATCTTGAAGCTGCGCACGCCGGCGTCGATCAGCGCGCGCAGGTTGTCGCTCTGGTTGTTGTCCTTCATCGACAGCACGTGCTTTTCGTGCGCCAGGATGCGGCCCTGGCCGTCCAGCACCTCGTAGGGCAGGCGGCAGGCCTGGTTGCAGTCGCCCCGGTTGGCGCTGCGCCCGGTGTGGGCGTGGCTGATGAAGCACTGGCCCGAGTAGGCCACGCACAAGGCGCCGTGCACGAAGTATTCGATGGTGGTGCGCCCGGCGTCCGTGGCGGCGCGGATGGCCGCGATCTGGGCCAGGTCCAGCTCGCGCGCCAGCACGATCTGCGACAGGCCCGCGTCCTGCAGAAAGCGCGCCTTCTCCGGCGTGCGGATGTCCGTCTGCGTGCTGGCGTGCAGCTGGATGGGCGGCAGGTCCAGCTCCAGCAGGCCCATGTCCTGGATGATGAGCGCGTCCGCGCCGGCCTCGTACACCTGCCAGGCCATCTTGCGCGCGTCCTCCAGCTCGTCGTCGCGCAGGATGGTGTTGAGCGTGATGAAGATGCGGCTGTTGAACCGGTGGGCGTGGGCAATCAGGCGCTCCAGCTCGCGCAGCTCGTTGCCCGCCGTGGCGCGCGCGCCGAAGGCCGGGCCGCCGATGTAGACGGCGTCGGCGCCGTGGTTCACGGCCTCGATGCCGATGTCGGCATCGCGGGCGGGCGAGAGCAGTTCGATCTGGTGGGGCAGCAGGGACATAGGGCGGGGATTATCCCAGCGCTGGTTTTTGCCCGTTTGCGCAGGGGCGGCGCGGCGCCGGGCCTGCGGCACAATCGCGGGTTTTCCCTGATGCGTGGCGGCGGTGCTGCCGCCTGCCTGCCCGCCTGCATGGCGGCGCTGCCGCGCCGGCATAGGATGGCGGCCACCGCCCGCGCGCATCGCTCCAATACAGACCATGGCCATCCAGTTCGGCACCTACTACACCCTGATCCTTGCCGCCATCGTGTTGCTGGTGGGCAAATTCATGGTCCAGCGCATCCGCTGGCTGCGCGAGTTCAACATCCCCGAGCCGGTGGCTGGCGGCCTGGTGGCGGCGCTGCTCTCCTGGGGGCTGAACCTGGCCACGGGCGTGCAGCCGTCGTTCGACACCAGCCTGCAGACGGCCTTCATGCTGGTGTTCTTCTCCTCCATCGGGCTGAGCGCCAACTTCGCCAAGCTGCGCGAAGGCGGCATGGGGCTGATCGTGTTCCTGCTGGTGGTGATCGTGTTCATCGTGGTGCAAAACAGCGTCGGCGTGGCGCTGGCCAGCGCGCTGGGGCTGGACCCGCTGATCGGCCTGATCGCAGGCTCCATCACCCTGGTGGGCGGCCACGGCACGGCCGGCGCCTGGGGCCAGGTGCTGGAGACCCAGCACGGCATCCGCGGCGCCGTCACGCTGGGCATCGCCTGCGCCACCTTCGGCCTGGTGATCGGCGGTCTGATCGGCGGGCCGCTGGCCAAGTGGCTGATCCAGCGCAATCGCCTGCACGGCCCGCAGGGCGACGGCAACCACGGCGCGCTGGAGGCGGGCACGCCCAACTTCGAGTTCCCGCACAAGACGCGCCTGATCACCGCCGACGCCACCATCGAGACCCTGGCGCTGTTCGCCGGCTGCCTGGCGTTCGCCGAGTTCATGACGCACTTCACGGCCGGCACGGCGGTGCAGCTGCCGACTTTCGTCTGGGCGCTGGGCGGCGGCGTGCTGATCCGTAATGCGCTGGACTACGTCTTCAATTTCGAGGTCTTCGACCGGGCCATCGACGTGTTCGGCAACGCCGGGCTGTCGATCTACCTGGCGATCGCGCTGCTGTCACTCAAGCTGTGGGAGCTGGCCGGCCTGGCCGGGCCGCTGGTCATCATCCTGGGCGTGCAGACGCTTGTGATGGCGGCCTACGCCGGCTTCATCACCTTCCGCGTCATGGGGCGCAACTACGATGCGGCCGTGCTGTGCGCCGGCCACTGCGGCTTCGGCATGGGCGCCACGCCCACGGCGGTGGCCAACATGCAGGCCATCACCAACCAGTACGGCGCATCGCATAAGGCGTTTTTGATCGTGCCCATGGTGGGCGCATCTTTCATCGACCTGGTGAACGCCGTGGCCATCCAGGTGTTCATCAAGCTGTTCGGCTGACACGCCGCAAGGGAGCAGGCCATGCGCATGGGTTTCGGGTTGATCGCGCTGTTGCTGGCGCTGGCCATCGCGGCGGTGCTGGCCAAAAAGCAGCTGGGGGCCACGCGCGTGGCGGTGCCGCCGGTGCTGCAGCCGGCGGCGGACCCCGGCGTCGGCCCCCACGGTGCGTGCGCAAAGCCAGCAGGTGCAGCAGCAGGTGCGCGAGCAGGTCGAGGCCCTGATGCGGCAAACGCGGCCAAATCCGGACGATTCTCAGTGAAATCGGGCTGTTGCCGGCGCCAATAGACGGCCTCTAGCTATAAAAAAATGAGTGAACAGGGCGACCTCGCGCACGACGAGCACTGGATGCGGCTGGCGCTGGCGCAGGCCGAGTGCGCGCGCCAGGCGGGCGAGGTGCCCGTGGGCGCGGTGCTGGTGCGCGGCGGCCAGCTGCTGGCCAGCGGCCGCAACGCCCCGCTGGCCAGCTGCGACCCCAGCGCCCACGCCGAGATGGCGGCGCTGCGCGCCGGCGCGCAGGCGCTGGGCAACTACCGGCTGTCCGGCTGCACGCTGTACGTCACGCTGGAGCCCTGCGCCATGTGCGCCGGCGCGCTCCTGCACGCGCGCGTGGACCGGGTGGTCTTCGGCGCGCGCGACCCCAAGACCGGCGTCGCCGGCTCGGTGCTGGACCTGTTTGCCGAGCCGCGCCTGAACCACCACACGCGGGTGGCAGGCGGGGTGCTGGCGCACGAGTGCGGCGCGCTGCTGGCCGACTTCTTTCGCCAGCGGCGCCAGGCGCAGCGCGCGCCGCACCCGCTGCGCCAGGACGCGCTGCGCACGCCCGAAGCACGCTTCGCCGCCCTGGGCGCGCCCGGGCACTACGTGAGCGACCTGCCCGCGCTGGCCGGGCTGCGGCTGCACTACGTGGCCAGCGATGCGGCGCCGGCGCAGGCACCGCTATGGCTGCTGGTGCACGCGGCCGGCGGCTGGACGCACGGCCTGCGCCACCTGATCGGCGCGCTGGCCGCCGCCGGCCAGCGCGTTCTGGCGCCGGATTTGATCGGCTTTGGCCGCAGCGACAAGCCCAAGAGGGAATCCGCGCACACGCCGCAGTGGCACCGCCAGGTGCTGGCCGAGCTGCTGCAGCGGCTGGACGCGCAGCGCGTGGTGCTGGTGGCCCAGGGCGCGCCCTGGGCACTGGCGCTCGCGCAGCCGCAGCGCGTGTGCGGCGTGCTGCAGCTCGACGCCGGCGCCGCCGCCGCGCCCGGCGACGCGCCGTACCCCGATGCCGGCCACCGCGCCGGCCCGCGCGCGCTGGCGCGCTGGCCGGCCGATGGCGGCCCGGCAGCGCCCGGCCAGGCGCTGGCAGCGCTGCGGGCCGGCGGATGGGGCGGCGCCGCAGCGCACGCGCGTGAACTGGGCGCCGGCCCGGGATGCCTGGACAGCCCGCAGGCCGCCGCCGCGCTGGTGCAGGCGGCCGTGCCATACTTTTTCCCTTCCAGCCCCCCGCCCACGGAGCAGGCGCCCCGCGCCTGAGCATCGCCTTGCCGCACGACCATCCCAGCCACGAGCACGACCACGACCACGCCGCCTGCGGCCACCACCACGGGCCCCGGCACATCTATGTCTATTCGCCCTCGGGGGCGGTGCGCGACAAGGCGGCCTTTCGCCGCGGCATCAAGCGCCTGCAGGCCATGGGCCACCAGGTCGAAGTGGACCCGGACGCCCTGGCCAGCCACACCCGATTTGCCGGCGACGACGCCACCCGCCTGGCCGCCATCCACCGCGCGGCCGCCAGCGGCGCCGATGTGGCGCTCATCAGCCGCGGGGGCTACGGCCTCACGCGGCTCCTGCCGGCCATCGACTACGCGGCGCTGGCGCGCGCGGCCGAGCGCGGCCTGCGCCTGGTGGGCGTGAGCGACTTCACGGCGCTGCAGCTGGCGCTGCTGGCGCGCACCGGCGCCACCAGCTGGGCCGGGCCGGCGCTGGTGGGCGACCTGGGCGTCGCGGGCGAGCCCGACGAGATCATGCTGGCCTGCCTTCAGGATCTGCTCACCGGCCACGGCGAGGGCAGCGGCTGGCGCATGGCGCGCGAAAAGCCCCGCGCCGACGGCAGCCCGGCCGTGCCCGACCTGTACGTGCAGCAGGCGCCGCTGTGGGGCGGCAACCTGGCCGTGCTGTGCTCGCTGGTGGGCACGCCTTATCTGCCACAGGTCGAGGGCGGCGTCCTGTTCCTGGAGGACGTGGGCGAACACCCCTACCGCATCGAGCGCCTGCTGACCCAGCTGCTGCACGCGGGCATCCTGGCGCGCCAGCAGGCCATCGTGCTGGGCCAGTTCAACGAGTTCCGCCTGACCCCGCACGACAAGGGTTTCAAGCTGCAAAGCGTGGTGGACTGGCTGCGCACCCAGGTGCCGGTGCCGGTGCTGACCAACCTGCCGTTCGGCCACGTGGCCACCAAGGTGGTGCTGCCGGTGGGCGCACCGGTGTCGCTGTCCGTGGAAGGGCGCCGACGCGCTGCTGTACTGGGGCCACGTGCATTGAGGCCCTGCAGGGCCTGCTTGCTGCGGGCCGGGCTTCAGGCGCCCTTGGGTGCCAGGATGGCGGACTCGATCTTGTTGGCCAGCTGCGCGATCGCCAGCGCTGCCGGGCAGCCCGGCAGGTGCAGCATCAGCAGCTGGCGGCGCATCACGGCGTCGCGCACCGACGGGTCGGCGGGAATGTCGCCCATGTGGATGAGCCGCATGGGGCGGCCCGAATCCGTGGTGACGAAGCGGTCGAGCACCTGCTGCAGCTGGCCGCTGATGGCGCGGCCGTCGCCGGGCCGGGCGGCCTGGTTGACCACCAGGCGCACTTGCTGGCGCTTTTGCTGCGTGGCCAGCACCTTGATGGCGGCGTAGGCGTCGGTGAGCGAGGTCGGCTCGGGCGTGGCCACCACCAGCACCTCGGAGGCCAGCGACACGGAAAACAGCACCACGTCGGAGATGCCGGCGCCGGTGTCCAGCAGCACCACGTCGTAGCGCGGCGCCAGGGTGTGGATGACGTTCAGGAACTCGCTGCGCACGGTGGGCGTGAGGCGCGAATACTCGACCATGCCCGAGCCCGCCAGGATGACCGAGAAGCCGCCGGGCGCCTGGATCACGGCGTCATCGAGCCGGGCCTTGCCGGTGAACACGTCGTGCAGCGTGATCTTGGGGTGCAGGTTCAGCACCACGTCCAGGTTGGCCAGGCCCAGGTCGGCGTCCAGCACCAGCACGCGCTGGCCCCGGCGGGTCAGCGCAGCCGCCAGGTTGGCGGAGACGAAGGTCTTGCCCACGCCGCCCTTGCCGCTGGTCACGGCAATGATGCGCGAGCCCGGCGGGGGCGCGGCAACGGAAGGGGGGGCGGCCGGGGCGCCGGCGCTGCCGGGGGCGGCAGCCGGGGGCATGGGGGAGGGCGACAGCGCGTCAGTCATCTTCGCTCTTTCAATAGGCGCTGTGGGCAGTCGGGTCGGGGTTCAATGGGTTGAGGGCAGCTCGCCCCAACCGGAGGCAATGTACATGGGCGCGAACAGCAGATTTTTTTCCTCGGCGCTCACGGTGCTGTCGGGTTGCTCCTCGATGCTCACGCGGTTGCGCCCGTCGCTCTTGGCGCGGTACAGCTCGGCGTCGGCGCGCTCGGTCCACAGCTCGGCGGTGCTGCGGATCCACTGCAGCGCGAAGGCGCCGCCCACGCTGACCGTGATGTCCAGCGACAGCGACGGCGAGATGACCACCGGCGTGGCCTCGATGGCGCGGCGCACCCGCTCGGCGATCATGCGGCCGAAGCCGAACTGGCAGGCCGGCAGGATGATGGCGAATTCCTCGCCGCCGTAGCGCGCCACCGTGTCCATGGGGCGCAGGCAGCGCTCCAGCGTGCGCGCCACCGACTGCAGCACCAGGTCGCCGGCGCCATGGCCATGGCAGTCGTTGACCGCCTTGAAGCGGTCGATGTCCAGCATCAGCAGCAGCGCCGCTTCCCCGGACCGCGCCACGCGGTCGATCTCGCTGTCCAGCACGGCCTTGAAGAAGCGCCGGTTGGGCAGACCGGTCAGCGGGTCCTTGAGCGACAGGTTGCAAAGGCCGTCGATCAGTGTCTGCAGGTATTGCAGCGGCGGCTGCCCCTGCAATACCTGCGCACCGCCCGGCGACTGCGCCACGAGCGCATGCGCCGTGGACAGATCAAGGTCCCGCAGGTGGACCGTGGCAGGTTGCGCGGAGGTGGACACGGCAGGGTGCGAATAGAAGCAAAAGCGTTTGAGTTTAGCAGCGCTGCCCTCAGCCCGCCTGCTGCGCGGCGGCGCGGGCCGCCACGGCCGCGATGGCCTCCGAGTCGATGCGGTAGATGCGCAGGTCCGGGCCCTCGTGCAGGACCTGGGCGCGCTCCAGGGTGCGCTGCACCGGCAGCTTCAGGCCAGCGACCAGCAAGGCGCCGCCCCTGCCCTGCATCAGCGCGCGCAGCCGCATGAAGGCCTCGACGCCGGTCACGTCGATGCGGTTCACGGGCTGTGCAAACAGGCACAGCTCGCGCAGGCCGGGCCGCGCCGCCAGCTCGTCGGCCACGCGCTGCTCCAGCGCCGACGCGGAGGCGAAGTCGAGCTCGGCGTCCATGCGCAAGGCCAGCACGTCGGGCGCCAGCGGCGCCAGCTGCCACAGATGGCGGTCGCGCAGGCTGCCGTCCGGGTGCAGGCCGACTTCGATGATGCGCGGGTGCAGGCGCTGGTAGAGGAAGTGCGAGAGGTTCATGACCAGCCCGGCCAGCACCCCCCAGTACAGGCGCGGGGCGCTGAGCAGCGTCAGGGTGAAGGTGGCCAGGCCGATCAGGGTCTCCACGCGCGAGATGGGCCAGGGCCGCAGCATGCCCAGCGGCTTGACCAGGCCCGTCACCGCCGTGACCACCACCGCCGCCAGCACCGCCTGCGGCAGGTGGTAGAGGGCCGGCGTCAGCCACAGCAGGGTGGCCAGCACCAGCAGCAGGGCAAACAAGGTCGCCCAGCCCGTCTTCGCGCCCGCGTACAGGTTGATGGCCGAGCGCGAGAACGAGGCGCTGGTGGCAAAGCTGCCGCACAGGCCGGAGCTCATCTTGGCCATGCCGTGCGCGATCAGGTCCTGGTTCTCGTTCCAGCGCGTGCCGCCGCGCGCGTGCTCCACCTTGGCGCTGGAGGCTGTCTCCAGGAAGCTCACCAGCGTCACCACCAGCACCGGCAGGGCCAGCACGCTGAACTGCTCCCAGGACAGCCAGCCGGGCAGGTACAGCGAAGGCAGGCCCGAGGGCACGGGGCCCACCACCGCGCCGCCCGCATCGCCGTAGCCCGTGAGCCAGCTGGCCAGGGCCGCCAGGGCGATCACCACCATGGCTGCAGGAAAGCCCGGCCGCCAGCGCCGCGCCAGCATCAGCAGCGCCAGGCTGCCCAGCCCGAAGGCCATGGCGTTCGTATCGAAGTGGTGTATGGACGGGTCGGCGGCAACGGCGCTCCAGGACGTGCGCAGCCCCAGCAGGGCGGGCAGCTGCGACACCAGGATGAGCAGCGCCGCTGCCTGCGTGAAGCTGCCCAGCACCGGCGAGGTGACCAGGTTGAGCAGCCAGCCAAAGCGGATGGCCCCCAGCGTGAGCTGCACCAGGCCGGACAGCAGCGCCATCCAGGCCGCCAGCTGCACCCATTGCGCGCTGCCCGGCTCGGCCATGCCGGTGAGCGATGCGCCGATCAGCAGGCTGGTCAGGGCCGTCGGCCCCACGCCCAGCCGCGTGGAAGACGACCACAGCACGGCCACCAGCGCCGGCACCAGCGAGGCGTAGATGCCGGTGACCAGCGGCATGCCGGCCAGCTGCGCATAGGCCACGCCCTGGGGCACCAGCATCAGGCCGACCGTCATGCCAGCCCAGAACTCTCCCTGCAGCAATGCGGCCGTCGGGCGCGGCCAGGCAAGGAATGGCAACCAGCGGGACAGGGAAAGGCGGGTCATGGGGTGGATTGTCCGCGCTGCCGCTGCCCGCATGCAGCGCTGCCGCCGTCGTCCTACCGGGGTTTCGGCGTTCTCCCACCGCCCGTGCGCGGCGCGCCTCGCTAGAGTGGTTGTCCGCAGAACACCAGGAGAGTTTCGATGTCCATGCACGCCCATGCCCGCCCCGCGCTGCTGCGCAGCGCCACCATTGCTGCCGCTGCGGCCCTGGCCCTGGCCCTGGCGGCGTGCAACAGGAACGACGACCGCACGGCCGGCCAGAAGCTCGATTCGGCCATTGCCACGACCGAGCAGGCGGCGCAGGAAGCCAAGGTGCGCGCCCAGCAGGCCGCGCAGGAGGCCAAGGTGGTCATCCAGGAGGCTGCCCAGGAGACCCGGGCCAAGGCCGAGGCGGCGGCGCATGACGCACAGGCCCGCTCCGGGGAGCTGTCGCAGGAAGCGCGCACCCGGGTGCAGGAGGCCGGCCAGGCTGCGAAGGCCGATACGCACGCGGTGCAGGCCAATGCCCGGGCCGCCGTCGAGGACGCTGGCATCACCGCACGCGTCAACGCCGGGCTCGCCAGGGACCCTGGCCTGAGCGCCGTGCGCATCGACGTGGACACCCGCGAGGGCGTGGTCACGCTGGCCGGTCCGGCCAGGACGGCCCAGGATCGCGAGCGCGCCACGCAGATCGCGCAAAAGGTCGATGGGGTCGTGCGGGTGGTCAACAACCTGACCCTTGCCCCAGCGTCCTGAGAATCGGCGGCGGTGCAGCCGCTACGATGCGCGGATGAGCCTGCCGCCTACCTCCAACGACGCCCTGTCCACCCAACTGGTCCACCATCCCTACGTCCCGCCGGCCGGCTTCGAAGCGCCGCAGCCGGCGGTGCACAAGGCCTCCACGGTGCTGTTTCCCGACGTCGCCGCCATGCGCGCGCGCGAGTGGAAGGACAAGACCAGCTACACCTACGGCCTGCACGGCACCCCGACCACCTACCAGCTGGAAGAGCGCATCGCCACGCTGGAAGGCGCCAGGCAGTGCCTGCTGGTGCCCAGCGGGCTGGCCGCCATTTCCACCGTGTCGCTGGCCCTGCTGCGCCAGGGCGACGAGGTGCTGCTGCCTGACAACGCCTACGGACCGGGCAAGGCCCTGCTGGAGGGGGAGCTGGCGCACTTCGGCATCACGCACCGCATCTTCGATCCCATGGATGTGGAGGACCTGGCCCGCAACATCACCAGCCGTACGCGGCTGGTATGGCTGGAGGCGGCGGGTTCGGTCACGCTGGAATTCCCGGACCTCATCGGCCAGGTGCGCGCCTGCCGCGAGCGCGGCGTGCTTTGCGCCCTGGACAACACCTGGGGAGCAGGCCTGGCATTCGCGCCGTTCGACCTGACCGGCGACGCCAGCCTGGGCGTCGACCTGTCGATCCATGCGCTCACCAAGTACCCCAGCGGCGGCGGCGATGTGCTCATGGGCAGCATCACCACGCGCGACGAGCACCTGCACCTGAAGGTCAAGCTGGCGCACATGCGCCTGGGCCTGGGAGTGGGGGCCAACGATGCAGAGGCCGTGCTGCGCGCGCTGCCCAGCATTGCGCTGCGCTACCGCGCGCACGACGCAGCCGCACGCGAACTGGCGCGCTGGATGGGCCAGCAGCCGGCAGTGGCGCAGGTGCTGCACCCGGCGCTGCCGGGCTCCCCCGGCCACGCCCACTGGAAGGCGCTGTGCGGCGCGGCGCACGGCGGCGACGCGGCCGCCGCCGGCCTGTTCAGCGTGGTGTTTGACGCGCGCCACAGCCAGGCGCAGGTCGATGCCTTCTGCGATGCCCTGCGGCTGTTTCGCCTGGGCTATAGCTGGGGCGGGCCGATGAGCCTGGTCGTGCCCTACGACCTGGCCAGCATGCGGGCGTGCCCGGCCGCCCATCTGGCGGCGGGCACCCTGGTGCGCTTTTGCGTCGGCCTGGAGGATGTCCGGGACCTGCGCGAGGACCTGGCGCAGGCCCTGGCGTCCGCGTTCGGCGGCTGAGGGGCTGGGGCTTTCCTCGATGGCCCGCGGGCGGTGGTAGCGCGTAAGGTGGACCGTCCTTTCGACCTGCGCCGCCCCGCGTCCGCCACGATGACTTCCACCGCTCCTCCCAACGCTGCGCCGCCGGCGCCCGCCGTCCTGTTGCCGCTGTCGCCCAGCCAGCCCCTGCACTGGATTGCGCAGGGCGCGCGCGACCTGCTGGCCACCCCTGGCGTCGGACTTTTCTACGGGCTGTGCTTCTGGGGCATGGCGCTGCTGCTTGCCTGGGTGTTCCGCGCCCGGCCCGAATACACCATGTCGCTGGCCAGCGGTTGCCTGCTGGTGGGCCCGTTCCTTGCCATGGGCCTGTACGAGACCAGCCGGCGGCGCGAGGCCGGCCTGCCCCCCGGCCTGGCCGATTCGTTGACCTGCTGGGACCGGCACATTCCCAGCATGGCCATGCTGGTGCTGGCGCTGCTCGTGCTCGAGCTGCTGTGGGGGCGCGCGTCGCTGGTCGTGTTCGCGCTGTTCTTCAATACCGGCATGCCCTCCACCACCGGGGTGGTGCAGGCGGTGTTCAACCCGGACAACTGGCAGTTCGTGCTGGCCTATGCGGCCGTGGGCGGCCTGTTCGCAGCGCTGGTCTTTTGCTTCACCGTGATCTCCATCCCCATGATCCTGGATCGCGACACCGACGCCTTCACCGCCGCGCTGACCAGCATGCGCGTGGTGCTGGACAACCCGGGCGTCATGCTGTTGTGGGGCGCGATCATCACGCTGGCGGTAGGGGCCTCGCTGTTTGCCTGGGGCGCCGGGCTGCTGGTGGTCGGCCCGCTGCTGGGCCACGCGACCTGGCATGCCTACCGCAGCGCGGTGGCGCCGGTGGCACTGCCCTAGGAAGCAGGTGCTGCCGGGCGCAGCAGCGGTTTCAGCTGCGGCCACACGTTGGCCAGCATCTGCGGGTGGGCCTGGGCGTTGGGGTGGATGCGATCGGCCTGGAACAGGCGCGCGGCGTCCGGCGCGTCCGCCACGCCCTGCAGGAAAAACGGCACCAGCGCCGCGCGCTTGGTGTGCGCCACATCCTTGAACAGCTGCGCAAAACGTCGCCCATAGTCGCCGCCGTAGTTGGGCGGCACCTGCATGCCCAGCAGGAGCACGCGCGCGCCGGCGGACTGCGCCTGTCCGGTCATCCAGGCGAGGTTGGCTTCCGTGTCCTTCAGGGGCAGCCCGCGCAGCGCATCGTTGGCGCCCAGCTCGATCACGACCAGGGCCGGGCGGTGGGTCTTGAGCAGCGCGGGCAGGCGGGCACGGCCCCCGGCGGTGGTCTCGCCGCTCACGCTGGCATTCACCACCGGGGCGTCGATCTGCTCGCGCGCCAGCTGCTCCTGCAGCAGCGCCACCCAGCCGCTGCCGCGCGCCAGTCCATACTCGGCGCTGAGCGAATCGCCCAGCACCAGGATCAGGGGCGCGCTGCCCGGCTTCGCGGCGCGGGCTGCGTGTGCCAGCCCGAGCGCGGCGAGCACCGCGATACAGTCACGCCGGGCCATCCGCCCATGATTTCTTGCGTTCACGTCCTCTCCTTCATGCCCGAACCCATCATTGCCGTGGAGCACCTGCACAAGTCCGTCACCGACTCCACGGGCACGCTGGACATTCTGCGCGACATCGACCTGCGCATCGCCGAGCGCGAGACCCTGGCCATCGTGGGCGCGTCGGGGTCGGGCAAGAGCACGCTGCTGTCCATCATCGCGGGGCTGGACGTGCCCACGCGCGGGACGGTGCGCATCGCCGGCCAGGACATGTTTGCGCTGCACGAGGACGACCGCGCTGCGCTGCGCGCAAGCCGGATGGGGTTCGTGTTCCAGAGTTTCCAGCTGCTGGGCAACCTCTCGGCGCTGGAGAACGTGATGCTGCCGCTGGAGCTTGCCGGCAGCCCTGCGGCGCGCCGGCGCGCCGCCGACATGCTGGCGCGCGTGGGCCTGGCCGAGCGGCTGAAGCGCCACCCGCGCGTGCTCTCGGGCGGCGAGCAGCAGCGCGTGGCACTGGCGCGCGCGTTCGTGGTGCAGCCAGCGGTGCTGCTGGCCGACGAGCCCACCGGCAGCCTGGACTTCGCCACCGGCGCGGCCGTGATGGAGCTGATGTTTGCGCTCAACCGCGAGCAGGGTACGACGCTGGTTTTGGTCACGCACGACCGCGAAATCGCCGCGCGCTGCGGGCGGCGCGTCACCATCGAGGCCGGACGGATTCCCGAAGGGCTTGCCCCGCAGCGCTAGCGGACGGCCGCGGCGTGGGTGGCGCGCCCGATAATCGCGCCATGTCCGCCCAAAAGTCCTCTTCGGCTTCCACGCCGTGGGTGTGCGCCTGAAAACCGCACCGCAATCCATCATTGAAATCTACTACGAGCCCACCCGGCGCGATGCGCGCATGCGCCAGTTCCTGGAGCGCGCCCGGGAAGCCGGCGCGCGGTTGATCGAGGCCGATGGCTTGCGCATCGCCAAGCTCGCGGGCAGCCACGGCCCCCAGGGCGTGGCCGCGCGGGTGCAGGCCGTCGAGCCGCTGCACTCGCTGGACGACCTGCTGGACGAACTGGAAGGGCAGGGCGTTTCCGCGCCGCTGATCCTGGTGCTCGACGGCGTGACCGACCCGCACAACCTGGGCGCCTGCCTGCGCGTGGCCGACGGGGCCGGCGCCCATGCCGTCATTGCCCCCAAGGACCACGCCGTGGGCGTCAACGCCACGGTAGCCAAGGTGGCCAGCGGAGCGGCCGAGACGGTGCCGTATTTCATGGTGACCAACCTGGCGCGCACCCTCAACGAGCTGAAGGAGCGCGGAATCTGGGTCATAGGCACTAGCAACGACACCGGCACGCTGTACCAGGCGAACCTCAAGGGGCCGGTCGCCCTGGTGCTGGGGGCCGAGGGGCCGGGCATGCGCCAGCTCACCAGGAAGACCTGCCTCGGACCGCGCTGGTACGCATCCCCATGCAGGGCGCGGTGGAGAGCCTCAACGTCTCCGTGGCCAGTGCCGTGTGCCTGTACGAGGCGCTGGCCGACGCAGCCCATGAATACACGGCAGGAGCGGCAGGCGGTGCGCGGGGTGGACGCTGGAGGCCGCGCGCATCGCGGTGCTCACCGGCGCGGGCATGAGCGCGGAGTCGGGCGTACCCACCTTTCGCGATGCCCGGACGGGCTACTGGGCGCAGTGCAACCCCCAGGACATGGCCAGCGAGCGCGGTTTTCGCGCCGCTCCCCGGCGCGCGTCTCGGGACTGGTACGCGCACCGGCGCGAGGGCGTGGCCGCCGTGCAGCCCAACGCCGGGCATCTTGCCCTGGCCGGTTTCGCCAGCCACCACCCGGGCCGGCTCAGCGTGATCACCCAGAACGTGGATGGCCTGCACCAGCGCGCGGGCAGCACCGGGGTGGTAGCTTGCCTGCACGGCGACCTGATGGCCGATCGCTGGCTCGACGCGCCCTGCGCGTGCTGCCTGGCGGCCGCGGCGTTCCCGGGGAGCTCCCCGCACTGCGGCAGCTGCGGCAACCTGGTGCGGCCGGGAGTCGTGTGGTTTTGGCGAACACCTGCCGGCCGACGTCCTGGATGCGGCCCAGCAGGCGGCGCAGGCCGCTGACCTCATGCTGGTCGTGGGCACTGCGGGCGCCGTCTACCCGGCGGCGGGCCTGGCGCACCTGGCGCGCCAGGCAGGCGCGCGCGTGGTCGTGATCAACCCGGCGCCCAGCGAGCTCGACAGCGCAGCCCACGCCGTGCTGCGCGGCACGGCCGCGCATCTGCTGCCCGAGCTGCTGTCGCCCGAGGGCTGGGGCCTGCCTCCCCAGACGCTTGTGACCTGAGAGGATGTGAGCAGAACCGCCCCCATGCCCGCCTTGAGCGCCGCAAGCCGCCCGCCCGGCGTTGCAAAGCACGCCGCAAGCCCGCGCCACGGCTTCGCTGTGCGCCTTGATGGCACAGCTTGCGGCACCCCTTTCGGGCACACGGGATCCATTGACACCCTCTGGGAGCCCGGCTGCCGCGCCGCGCTGCACCTGCATGCGCCGCTGCGGCGGCACTATCCTCGGCTTTACAACCGGGCCGCGCCGGCCCCCTGCCATCGGAGCCTGCCCCCATGCATCCCTACGTCCTGCTCGGTATTTCCATAGCGTCCGAGGTCGTCGCCACTTCGGCCTTGAAGTCCTCCGCCGGCTTCACGCGGCTGGGGCCCAGCATCCTCACGGTGCTGGGGTATGGCCTGGCCTTCTTCTGCATGGCGCGCGTCATGAACCATATGTCCACCGGCGTGGTGTATGCCATCTGGTCCGGCCTGGGCATCGTCCTGATCTCGCTGGTGGGCTGGATCCTGTATGGCCAGAAGCTGGACGGCCCGGCGCTGGCCGGCATGGGGCTCATCGTCGCGGGGGTGCTGGTGATCCAGCTGTTTTCCAGCAACTCCGGCCACTGAAACCCGGCCCCTGAATCGTCCGGGCCTGGCCTCGCGCTTTAAGATTCATATAAAATGAATTTATTGTTCGCATCCCCGGTGCCGCCCTGCGGGCCCTCCCTGCCGTGAACCAGCCCTTACCCTTTCCCCAGCGCGCTGCCCCTGCGGCGCAACCGGCGCCCGCCCTGCAAGGCATGCCTTTGCTGCGCCTGGGATTTCGCCCCTTCTACCTTGGCGCGGCGCTGCTGGCCTGCCTGGCCATCCCGCTGTGGATCGCCATGTTCCGGGGCTGGGTCACGCTGCCGCTGGCCATTCCGCCGACGCTGTGGCATGCGCACGAGATGCTCTACGGCTTTGCCGTGGCGGTGATCGTGGGGCTTCCTGCTGACTGCGGTGAAGGCCTGGACAGGGCTGCCCACGCCGCGCGGCCCGCTGCTGGGCGCCTTGTTCCTGCTGTGGCTGGCGGCGCGCGTGGCGGCCTTTGGCGCTCCCTACGCGCTGTATGCCGTGCTGGACGTGGCACTGCTGCCCGCCGTCGGCCTGAGCCTGCTGCGCGTGCTGCTCCAGGCGGGCAACAAGCGAAATATCCCGCTGATTTCGCTGCTGCTGCTGATGGCCGTGGCCAACGCCGTGTTCCACCTGTCGGCGCAGGGGCTGGTTGCCGTGCCGGCGCTCAACGCGCTGTACGCCGAGCTGGCCATGGTCATCATGGTCGTGGGGGTCATCACCGGGCGCGTGGTGCCCCTGTTCACCAAGAACGTGACGCCGGGCCTGGTCATCAACACCTCGCGCCGCTTCGAGCTGACCTTGCTGGCCGTCACGGGTGCGGCGCTGCTGCTGTGGGTCTGTGCGGCGCCGGCGCCTGTGGCCGGCGCCATGCTGGCGGTCGCCGCCGTGCTGCATGCCATCCGCCTGGCCGGATGGAAGCCCTGGGTCACGCTGCGCCGCCCCATCCTGTGGATCCTGCACCTGTCCTACGCCTGGCTGCCGCTCGGGCTCGCGCTGCTGGCGCTGGCCCAATGGGGCTGGGTCGCGCCCTCGCTGGGGGTGCATGCGCTGGGCGTGGGGGTGGTCGGCGGCCTGATCATCGGCATGCTCACCCGCACCGCGCGCGGCCATACCGGGCGCCCGCTGCAGCCGACGCGGCCCGAGGTGGCGGCGTATGCCCTGGTGTTGCTGGCTGCAGTGGCTCGCGTGCTGGTGCCCGCGCTGCACCCCGCCTGGTACATGGCCGCGCTGGAGGCCGCCGCCTGTATGTGGGCCGTGGCTTTTGCCATCTACCTGGTCATCTACGCGCCCTGGCTGGCGCGCACGCGCCTGGACGGCAAGGATGGCTGACGCCCCGGGGCGGCATGCCATTGCAGTTTTTCTCCACCTGCTGTTTTTTTCCACTCACTTCCAAGGAAGACCATCATGAGCACCAACACCGTGGCCCAACTCGACGTGCGCACCATCCCGCCCTATGAGCGCCATGCACAGATCTTTGGCCAATTCGACGCGCTGTCTGCCGGCCAGGCGCTGGAGATCGTCAACGATCACGACCCGGTGCCGCTGCGCCGCCAGTTCGACGCACGCACGCCCGGCCAGTTCGAGTGGAATTACCTGCAGGCCGGCCCGGCGCTGTGGCGCGTGCAGATCGCCAAGGTGGCAGGCGCCGCGGTGCGCGAAGACTCCTGCTGCTCGGGCGGGTCCTGCGGCGGCTGAGGAAGCGGCCAGGCGCTGATCCGGCAGTGTGCCCGGCCCCCATGGGGGAGGGCGCGCATGGCGCCTGGGCAACCCGGGGGTGGATGCCGGGTGGGTCACTGGAGCGGGCGATGGGAATCGAACCCACGTCTTGAGCTTGGGAAGCTCAGGTCCTGCCATTGAACGACGCCCGCGCAGGATATTTCAAGTCAAGCCGCGCATTCTAGCGCCAGCCGCGGGCCGCCACCGGCCCGGCGGCGCCGGATTTTTGGGTATGCCGGCATTTCCGATGCCGCAGGCCGCAGCTGCGGCGGGCCTGTACTCAGGGGTGGAAACCTATAATCGGCGGTTCGCCGCAGCCGGCGCCTGCAGCGCCGCGCGCAGCGGCAGACATCCATTCACACCCATGAGCACACGCACCTTCTCCGTTGCAGACATCCGCAAGACGTTCCTCGACTTTTTTGCCGCCAAGGGGCATGCGGTGGTCGCCTCCAGCCCGCTGGTGCCGGGCAATGACCCGACGCTGATGTTCACCAACTCGGGCATGGTGCAGTTCAAGGATGTGTTCCTGGGCACGGACAAGCGTCCCTACGTGCGCGCGGCCTCGGTGCAGACCTGCCTGCGCGCCGGCGGCAAGCACAACGACCTGGAGAACGTGGGCTATACCGCGCGCCACCACACCTTCTTCGAGATGCTGGGCAACTGGTCGTTCGGCGACTATTTCAAGCGCGAGTCCATCCACTGGGGCTGGGAGCTGCTGACCCAGGTCTACGGCCTGCCGGCCGAGAAGCTGCTGGCCACGGTCTACCACGAGGACGACGAGGCCTACGACATCTGGACCAAGGAGATCGGCCTGCCGCCCGAGCGCGTGATCCGCATCGATGACAACAAGGGCGGCAAGTACAAGAGCGACAACTTCTGGATGATGGCCGACACCGGCCCCTGCGGCCCGTGCTCGGAGATCTTCTACGACCACGGCGCGCACATTCCCGGCGGCCCGCCGGGCAGCCCGGACGAGGACGGCGACCGCTTCATCGAGATCTGGAACCACGTGTTCATGCAGTTCGACATGAAGGAAGACGGCACGCTGACCCCGCTGCCCGCGCCCTGCGTGGACACCGGCATGGGCCTGGAGCGCCTGGCGGCCATCCTGCAGCACGTGCACAGCAACTACGAGATCGACCTGTTCGAGGCGCTGATCCGCGCCGCCGGGCGCGAGACGGGCACGGCTGACCTGGCCAACCCCTCGCTCAAGGTCATCGCCGACCACATCCGCGCCACGGCCTTTTTGGTGGCCGACGGCGTCATCCCCAGCAACGAGGGGCGCGGCTACGTGCAGCGGCGCATCATCCGCCGCGCCATCCGCCACGGCTACAAGCTGGGGCAGAAAACCCCTTTCTTCCACAAATTGGTGGCCGACCTGGTGGCGCAGATGGGCGACGCCTACCCCAAGCTGCGCGAGCAGCAGGAGCGCATCACCGAGGTGCTGCGCGTCGAGGAAGAGCGTTTCTTCGAGACGCTGGCGCACGGCATGGAGATCCTGGACGCCGCGCTGGCCGGCGGCGCCACGGCACTGCCCGGCGACGTGGCCTTCAAGCTGCACGACACCTACGGCTTCCCGCTGGACCTGACGCAGGACGTGGCGCGCGAGCGCAGCGTGAGCGTCGATACGGCCGGCTTCGACGCCGCCATGGAACGCCAGAAGACCCAGGCGCGCGCCGCGGGCAAGTTCAAGATGGACCGCGCACTCGACTACACCGGCGCCGGCCACGGCTTCACCGGCTATGAGCGGCTGGAAGAAGAAGGCGTCCAGGTCGTCGCGCTGTACCGCGACGGGGCGCCCGTGCAGCAGCTCGACGAAGGCCAGGGCGGGGTGGTGGTGCTGTCGTCCACGCCCTTTTACGCCGAGTCTGGCGGGCAGGTGGGCGACCAGGGCGTCCTGGCCGCCCAGGGCGTGCAGTTCGGCGTGCTGGACACGCAAAAGATCCGCGCCGACGTGTTCGGCCACCATGGCACGCTGGCCCAGGGCAGCCTGCGCGTGGGCGACCGCGTCAGCGCGCACGTGGACACCGCCCTGCGTGCGGCGACGGTGCGCAACCACAGCGCCACGCACCTGATGCACAAGGCGCTGCGCGAGGTGCTGGGCAGCCATGTGCAGCAAAAAGGGCTCCCTGGTGAACGATGAGCGCACGCGCTTCGACTTCACGCACAACGCGCCTTTGAGCGATGTGCAGATCGGCGAGATCGAGCGCCTGGTGAACCAGGAAATCCTGGCCAACGAAGGCACGCAGGCGCGCGTGATGGACATCGAGAGCGCGCAAAAGACCGGCGCGGTGATGCTGTTCGGAGAGAAATACGGCGAAACCGTGCGCGTGCTGGACATCGGCTCCAGCCGCGAGCTGTGCGGCGGCACCCACGTCGCGCGCACCGGCGACATCGGCCTGTTCAAGATCGTCGCCGAGGGCGGCGTGGCAGCGGGCGTGCGCCGCCTGGAGGCGATCACCGGCACCAATGCCCTGGCCTATGTGCAGCAGCTGCAGGCCACGCTCGAATCTGCCGCAGCCACCCTCAAGGCGCCCGTGGCGGACGTGCAGCCGCGCCTGGCGCAGGTGCTGGAGCAGGTGCGCGGCCTGGAGCGCGAACTGTCCGCCCTCAAGAGCCGCGTGGCCGCGTCGCAGGGAGACGACCTGGCGGGCCAGGCGGTGGACGTGCGCGGCCTGAAGGTGCTGGCGGTGCAGCTGCCCGGCGCCGACGCCCGCGCGCTGCGCGAGACCATGGACAAGCTCAAGGACAAGCTGCGCAGCGCCGCCATCGTGCTGGCGGCCGTCGATGGCGAGCGGGTGCAGCTGGCGGCCGGCGTGACCGCCGACAGCATTGGCCGCGTGCAGGCCGGCGCGCTGGTGAACTTCGTGGCCGCGCAGGTGGGCGGCAAGGGCGGCGGCAAGCCCGACATGGCCATGGCCGGTGGCACCAATCCGGCCGCCCTGGCGCAGGCGCTGGCATCGGTGGCCCACTGGGTGGGCGAGCGCGCCTGATACGGGGCAACCTCAAAACAGGCAGGGCTGGCGCGTCGCGCCAGCCCTGCCTGTTTTGCCTTGCGCGAAAGGTGCTAGAACAGCTCGACCTCGTCGTGCGCCACGTTCTTGCCCAGCGCGCCGCTGGCGATCAGGTCTTCATAGAAGCACACCTGGTTGCGCCCGTGCTCCTTGGCGTAGTACAGCGCCTGGTCGGCGCGGCCCAGGATTTCCACCGACGCGCCTCCCTGGGTGGCGCAAAACCCCAGGCTCACGGTGATGTGCCCGATTTGCGGGAAGGTATGGGCCTCGATGGCGGCGCGCAGGCGCTCCAGCGCGGCGCGCGCCTGCTCCAGGGTGGCCGAGCGCAGCAGCACCACGAATTCCTCGCCGCCGAAGCGGAAGATCCGGTCCTCGGAGCGAAACAGCGAGCGCAGCTGGTTGGCCACCAGGATCAGCACTTCGTCGCCATACAGGTGGCCGAAGCGGTCGTTGACCAGCTTGAAATGGTCGATATCGACCACCGCCAGCCAGTGGCAGCGCGGCTGCAGCTCGCCTGCCGGGGCGGCGGCCGTCCCGTACTGGCGGGTGAACTGCTCGTCGAAGGTTTTGCGGTTCAGCAGCCCCGTGAGCGCATCGCGCTCGCTGTAGTCCAGCAGGTTCTGGTAATTTTGGTAGACCAGGAACACGCCGGTGATGATGTCGCGCTGGTGGCGCTTGAAGGGGCGCTCCTGGGTGATCTCCAGGCAGGTGTGGACCTGCTCGCCCAGCCACACGGGCAGCCACAGGGTGTGGCAGCCGTCCTGGTCGTGCTCGGCGCTGCGGTCGCCGGAGGCTATGCAGCGCGCCAGCTCGGGCATGCGCGCCAGCGGCATGGCGTGCGGGTCGGTGGAGGGCTCGTGGGTGCTGGAGACCACCTGGCCGTCGCGGCTCCAGCTGCGCGGGCGCAGGTGCGTGACGCCTCCCAGCGTGAACAGCTCCAGCGCACGCACGCGCACGATGCGCCCCTGCAGCAGCAAGGTGGACAGCACCGACACTTCCAGCCTCAGGTGGTCCCGGTGGGCCGTCATCTCGGCCAGGTTCTGCAGCAGGGGCTTCATGGCAGTCGGTGCTCCGGGGAAAAGGGGCGTCAGGCGCCCAGGCGGCGCTCAAAGACCAGGTCCCAGACGCCGTGGCCCAGGCGCAGGCCGCGGTTTTCGAACTTGGTCAGGGGCCGGTAGTCCGGCTTGGGGGCGTAGGCAGCGGCCGTGTTGGCCAGCAGTGGCTCGCCAGACAGCACTTGCAGCATCTGCTCGGCGTAGGGCTGCCAGTCGGTGGCGCAGTGCAGGTAGCCGCCGGGCTGCAGGCGGCTGGCCAGCAGCGCCACCAGCGGCGGCTGGAGCAGGCGGCGCTTGTGGTGCCGCGTCTTGTGCCAGGGGTCGGGAAAGAAAATATGCGCGCCCGCCAGCGAGCCGGGCTGCAGCAGGTGCTGCAGCACTTCGACCGCGTCGTGCTGCAGGATGCGGATGTTGCCGATGCCTTGCTCGCCGATGCGCTTGAGCAGCGCGCCCACGCCGGGCTCATGCACCTCGCAGCACAGGAAGTCGTCTTGCGGGCGCAGCTGCGCGATGTGGGCCGTGGCCTCGCCCATGCCGAAGCCGATCTCCAGGATCAGCGGGGCGGTGCGGCCAAAGGCCGCCGGGGCGTCCAGCGGGGCAGCGCGATAGTCCAGCACGAAACGCGGGCCGAGCGCCTCCAGCGCCTTGCCCTGGCCGGTGGTGGTGCGGCCCGCGCGGCGCACGTAGCTCTTGATGCCCTTGGGATGGGCGATGCCGGCAGGGGCGCCGCTGGCGCTGGCCGGTGGGGGGGGGGAGAGAGAGAGTCGATCACGGGGCAGGATTGTAGGTTTCGCGCCATGCCTGTACCCATAGGGCAAGTACCTCCGCCGTGCCGGCGGTGCGCGGCGCCGGCGGCAGGGCCAGCACGGTGGCGGCGCCGGCCAGCGCGGACAGCGGCTGCGCGTCGTCGATGGCGGGGGCGCCGTGCTGCTTGGACAGCTTCTCGCCGTCCGCGCCGCGCACCAGCGGGGTGTGCAGGTAGCGCGGCGTGGGCAGGCCCAGGGCCGACTGCAGCAGGATCTGGCGCGCGGTGTTGTCCGCCAGGTCCTCGCCCCGCACGACGTGGGTGATGCCCTGGTTGGCGTCATCGACCACCACCGCCAGCTGGTAGGACCACAGGCCGTCGGCGCGGCGCAGCACGAAGTCGCCCACCTGGCGCGCGACGTCCTGCCACTGGCTGCCCAGGCGCCGGTCGTGCCAGCGCACACCGCTTCTTGCTATTGAAAGAGTAGCTATATCCCGGCTTTCCAGGCCGGCTCGGGGCAGGCTTGACTGGTATTTCTCGCAACCGAAGCGCCAGGCGCGCGGCGCCGGGCCGGACAGCCCGGCGCGGCAGGTGCCGGGGTAGGGGCGCAGGGCGTGGCGTTCGGGTGCCACGCCCTGCGCCGCCAGGGCTGCGTCGATGTCGCGCCGGCTGCAGGCGCAGGCGTAGGCCAGGCCCTGGGCGAGGCAGTGGTCCAGCGCCCGCTGGTAGAGGGCGCTGCGGCTCGACTGGTGCAGCGGGGGCTCGTCGGGCAGCAGCTGGCAGGCGGCCAGCTGCGCCAGGATGCGCTCGGCCGCGCCGGGCGCGCAGCGCGGCGGGTCGATGTCCTCGATGCGCACCAGCCAGCGGCCGCCGGCGGCGCGTGCGTCCAGCCAGCTGGCAAGCGCCGCGACCAGCGAGCCCGCGTGCAGCGGGCCGGTGGGCGAGGGGGCGAAGCGGCCGACGTAGTCCAAGGCGCGGTGCGGTGATGCCGCAGTGCGTGGCGGTGGCTGCCGGGCGGCCTCAGGCCGCCGCCAGCGCCAGCGACAGGCCGGAGACGAAGGCGTCCTCCAGACGGTGGCCCAGGCACCAGTCGCCGCAGGCGCCCAGGCCGCTGGCGTCGTCCCAAACGAAGGCCTGGCCCAGCGGGCTTTGCGTCTGCGCATGCGGCCAGCAGCGCACCTGGCTGAGGGTGGGCTCTGCGCGGATGCCGGTGAGCTCGGCAAAGGCGCGTGTGAGCTTGGCGCGGATGCGCTCGTGGTCGTCCTGCAGGTGCTCCTGCGACCAGCGGGGCGAAGCCTGCACCGTCCAGCGCTCGATCTGCGCACGCCCCGGCTTGCTGGACTCGCGTGCCAGCCAGGCGACGCGGTGGTGCGTGCTGCGCGCGGCATTCCACTGAGGCCCCAGCGTGACCAGGCCAGGCCGCACGGCCTGGGCGAAGGCCAGCATCAGCGTCCAGCAGGGCGCGATCTGCACGTCGGCCAGCGCCTCGCTCCAGTCGGGCGCCACGGCGCAGGCGGCCAGCAGCGCCTGGGTCTGCGGCGCGGGCAGGGCGAACACCACACCGTCGAAGCCGGCCAGGGTGCGCGTGCCGCCATCCACCGTCGCCGTGCGCAGCTGCCAGGCGTGCGCGCGCATGGGGTCGCGCTCGACATGGGTGACCGCGGTGTGCGTGAGCAGCCGGCCGGCGCGGGCCAGCGGCTCGCTCCAGGCCTGCACCAGCGCGTCCATGGCGGGCGTGGCCACCCAGTGGGCCTCGCCGGGCGGCGGGGCGGCGGCGGCCACGCGGCCGGCGGCGTCCAGCACGCGCACGGTGCTGGCGCTCCAGGGGCGGGCAAGGCCGGGCACGGTCTCCAGGGCCTGGGCGAAGCGCTCGTCGCGCACGGTGAAGTACTGGGCGCCGGCGTCGAAGCTGCCGTAGGGGGTGTCCAGCGACGCAGTGCGGCCGCCGGTGCGCGGCTGTTTTTCGATCAGCGTCACGTCATGGCCGGCCTGCGCCAGCGTGCGCGCGCAGGCTACGCCGGCCATGCCGGCCCCGACCACGGCAAAGCGGCGCGGGCCGGCGGGAGAAGGGGCGGGAGCGGCAGGGCGGCGAGATGTGGTCATGGCGGATGGTTCGCTGGACGGAAGGAGGGGGAGGCCGCGCGCGTGCGCACAGGCGTGGTGGCTACTCTACACGCGCCGGCGGGCCTGCCGGGGCTGCTCAGGCGGCATGGTTTTGCAGCAGCGCGGTGCGCGTGGCGGGGCTGCGCAGCTGCCCAAGCCACCAGGCCAGCGCCCGGCCGTGGGCCGCCGGCGCGGCCTCGCGCCAGGCATAGCACAGCTGCACGGTGCGCACCGGCCGCGCCACGCGGCGCAGCACCAGCTGGCCGGCCTGCACGTAGGGGCGCGCCAGCGGCTCGGGCAGGAAGCCGCAGCCCAGCGCGCGCAGCTGGGCCTGCACCTTGGCGCGCATGTTGTCCACGGTGAAGACGTCCTGCCCGGGCAGGATGCCCATGGAGATGGGGTTGCGCCGGGCCGAATCGGCCACGGCCACCAGGCGGTGGGAGCGCAGCGTGGCGTCGGTGAGGGGCTCGGGCAACTGCGCCAGGGGGTGGTGCGGCGCCAAGGCGAACACGAAGGGCACCTCGCCCAGCGGCTCGGCCTGCAGCCCGGCCATGTGCGTCGAGGGCAGGGTGACGCCGATGGCCAGGTCGGCCGCGCCCAGCGCCAGCGCCTCGCCCGCGCCGCTGAGGATGGCGTCGCTCCACTTGATGTGCGTGGGCGGGGCCAGGGCGTAGAAGGCCTCGACCAGGTCCAGCATGGTGGCTGGCGAGATCAGGCCGTCCACGGACACCGTGAACTGCGCCTCCCAGCCGGTGGCGACGCGGCGCACGCGCCGGGCCACGGCCTCGGCGTCCTCCAGCAGCCGCGCGCTCTCGCGCAGCAGGGCCAGCCCGGCCTCGGTGGGGCGGGCCTGGCGCGCGCTGCGGTCGAACAGCAGCACGTCCAGGGCTTCCTCGATCTGGCGCACCCGGTAGGTCAGCGCGCTGGGCACCAGGCCCAGGGAGCGGGCGGCGGCGGCAAAGCTGCCGGCATCGGCCACGCTTTGCAGCAGCGCCAGGTTGTCCGGGGTCAGGGCGTTGCGGGCGGCCTGCATGGCGGTGTGGGGCCGGCGCGCCAGGAGCGGCCGCGGTATGCGGGTGGATGCGAGCGCATGGTGCTTCTATATCGATAGCAAACTATTGGCTATTGGTGCCGGCTGGAGCCGGAAATGGCATCAAAGGGCATCAAAAGGCATCAAAACGCTGCCACTGGCCGCCCAGGCGCCGCTCATGCGGCAGGAAGCGCGCCTTGTAGGCCATCTTGGCGCTCTCCTCGATCCAGTAGCCCAGGTAGACGTGCGCCAGCCCCAGCGTGCGCGCCTGCTGGATCTGCCACCACACGCTGTAGGTGCCGTAGCAGGCGCGGTCTTCGGGTTCGTAGAAGGTGTAGACGGCCGACAGCCCGTCGTCCAGCACGTCCAGGATGGAGACCATCTTGAGGGCGCCGGGCTGGCCGCCCTCGCCGGGCGCGCGGAATTCCACCAGGCGCGAGTTGACCCGGCTTTGCAGCAGGAACTGGGTGTACTGGTCGATGCTGTCGTGGTCCATGCCGCCGCCGGCGTGGCGCAGGTTCTGGTAGCGCAGGTACAGCTGGTAGTGCTCGGGCACGTAGCACAGGCGCAGCACGCGCACCTGCAGGCCGGCGTGGCGGCGCGCGGCGCGGCGCTGGCTGCGGTCGGGGCGGAACTCCGCGGCCAGCACGCGCAGCGGCACGCAGGCCTGGCACCCGTCGCAATGCGGGCGGTAGGTGAACATGCCGCTCCTGCGGAAACCCTGTTCCACCAGGCCGGAATAGACGGTGTTCTGGATCAGGTGGCTGGGCGTGGCGACCTGCGAGCGCGCCTGCCGGCCCTCCAGGTAGCTGCACGGGTAGGGCGCGGTGGCATAGAACTGCAGGCTCTGCAGCGGAAGGTCGTTGAGTTGCGTCACGCGGCGGTCGGTCAAGGAAACGGCGGGCCGGCAGGCAGGGCGCGCACGCCCGTTCCAGCGCTCGTTCCAGTATAGGCAAGGGCCTGGGCGGGCGCGCCCACGCAGCGGCTATCCCGGTGCGCGCTGGCGGCATTCCTGCACGGTGACGGCCGCGTTGATGAGCGCCAGATGGCTCAGGCCCTGCGGCAGGTTGCCCAGGAAGCTGTGGTCCTCGGGGTCGATCATTTCCGAGTACATGCCCACGTCGTTGGCCAGCGCCAGCAGCTGCTCCATCAGCGCCTGGGCCGCATCGACCTGCCTGGTGTGCGCCAGGGCCGAGACCTGCCAGAACGAGCAGGCGACGAAGCAGGCTTCCTCCTCGTCGGCACCGGTGAAGCGGTACATCAGCGCATCGCGGCCCAGCCCGCGGTGCAGCGCGGCGATGGTGCTTTTCATGCGCTCGCCGCAGTCGAAGCCGCTGGCCGCGTGCAGCAGCACGGAGGCGTCCAGTTCGCCCTTTCCACCTGCCCAGGCGCAGTAGCTGCCCTGCTGGTCCGACCAGCAATGCTCCTGCACCCAGGCGTGGATGGCGCTGGCCTCGGCGCGCCAATGGTCGGCCGGGCCGTCGATGGCGCCCATGCCGTGCAGCCGCGCGGCCTCGGTGAGCGCCTGCCAGCAGCCCATCTTCGACGAGGTGTAGTGCCGCGTCTCGGGCAGCTCCCAGATGCCGGAATCCTCCTGGCGCCACAGGCCCAGCACTTCATCGGCCAGCGCGCGCAGCAGCTGCGCGGTCTCGGGGTCGAGCAGGTTGCCCTCCTGCACATAGACGCGCATGAGCTTCATCAGGTCGCCGAAGATACCGAACTGCATCTGGTCGTTGGCGCGGTTGCCGGCCACCACCGGGCCTATGCCGCGCCAGCCGGGTACGGCGCGCTGCTGCACGCTGCCCGGCAGGCTGCCGTCCAGGGCGTAGAAGATGTGCAGGCGCGGGCCGTGGCGCTTGATGGTGCGCAAGAGCCAGGCGACTGCCGCGTGCGGCTCCTCGCGCAGGCCGAAGCGGATCAGCGATTCGACGGTGAAGGCGGCATCGCGGATCCAGCCGAAGCGGTAGTCCCAATTCTTGCCGCCCTGGCGGTTTTCCGGCAGCGAGGTGGTGGCCGCGGCGGCGATGGCGCCGGTGGGCTCGTGCAGCAGCAGCTTCAGGATCAGCGCGCTGCGCTGCACGGCCTGCGCCCACGGGCCTTCATAACGAAAATCGTGCGACCAGCGCTGCCAGGAGGCGATGGTGCGGTCCAGCCCCTCGTCGCTCAAATTTGGCACGGGCACGTGCACCGGGCCGTCCTCGGCGCCGGCGACGACCAGCACATGGCGCGAGCCGGCGCGGGTGGCAAAGCGGCCCGACACCTGCCGCTGCCCGCGCTGCTCGTCCCCATGGTTGCAGCCGCGCACCGACAGCACCACGCCGTCGCTTTGCAGCAGGCTGCCGTGCAGGCTTGCCTGCACCCAGGGCGAGGCAGTCGCCAGGCGCGTGCCGGGGGCGACCTGCCAGCAAAATTCGACCTCGCCCTCCAGCCCCTCCACCCGGCGCACCAGCTCCACCCATGACAGGCGGCCGGCAAACCCGGTGACCAGCGCGTCGGTCAGGCGGGCGCGCCCGCTGTCCGTGGCGAAGGTGGTTTGCAGCACGTTGGTGCCGGCCACATAGGCGCGCGTGGCCTCGAAGTCCTGCACCGGGCGCAGGGCGATGCAGCCGCCGCCTTCGGCATCCAGCAGCCGCGCAAACACCGGCTCCGACGCATGTCCGGCGATTGGCAGCCAGTCCACGGTCGCATCACGGCGCAGCAGCGCCACGGTGCGCCCGTCGCCAATCGGCGCGTACTCGCGCAGCGGCACGTAGTCGGGGTCGGCGCCGCTCACGGCGTGGGGGTTCCGCCGTTGACGTTCAGCGTCTCGCCCATGACGAAGCTGGACTCGGCGGACGCCAGGAACACATAGGCCGGCGCCAGCTCGGCCGGCTGGCCGGCGCGGCCCAGCAGCGTGTCCTTGCCATATTCGGGCAGCTCGTCGGTGGGAAAGCCGTCGCTGACCTGCAGCGCCGTCCAGGTCGGCCCGGGCGCCACGGCGTTCACGCGGATGCCGCGCGGCCCCAGCTGCTGCGACAGGCCCTTGGTGAAGGTGTTGATGGCGCCCTTGGTCGTGGCGTAGTCCAGCAAAAAGGGCAACTGGCGATAGACCTCCAGCGAGGCGGTGCAGATGATGCTTGCGCCCGGCGGCATGTGCGGCACGGCCTCCTTGGTGACCCAGAACATGCCGAAGACGTTGGTCTTGAGCGTGCGCTCGAACTGCTCGTCGCTCAGGTCCTCGATGCGGTGGACGACGATCTGCCGGCCGGCGTTGTTGACCAGGATGTCCAGGCCGCCCAGCTCCTGCACGGCGCGCTGGACCAGCTCGCGGCAGAAGTCGCGGTCGGTCAGGTCGCCGGGGATGGCCACCGCCTTGCGCCCGGCTTTTTCGATCAGGCGCACGATGTGCTGGGCGTCCTCTTCTTCCTCGGGCAGGTAGGTGATGGCCACGTCCGCGCCTTCGCGTGCAAAGGCGATCGCCACGGCGCCGCCGATGCCCGAGTCGCCGCCGGTGACCAGCGCCTTGCGCCCGGGCAGGCGGTCGCGGCCTTCGTAGGTTTTCTCGCCCAGGTCGGGCACGGGCTGCATCTTTGCCTGGATGCCAGGCTCCTCCTGGCGCTGCTCGGGCGGGGTGATGGAGGGGTAGAGGCTGCGCGGGTCCTGCAGCGTGTATTGGTTGGCCATGGGAACAATCCTCCTGTGGCGCCGCTGCCGCTGCGGCGTGCCAGGCCGGGCGGGCGGGCGCGGTGGCGGGGTTACAGGGTCGCTACCGAGCCGGAATCGACGCGGTAATTGGCGCCGTTCACGAAGCTGGCAGCGTCGGAACACAGAAAAGCGATGACGTTGGCGACCTCGTCGGGGCGGCCGCGGCGGCCCAGCTCCATGTAGGGGCGCTCCTCGTCGAGAAAGCTCTTGATGGCCTCGCCGAAGGAGGTACCCCGCTCGGCCGCGCGCTTTTCCATCATGGCGTCGGTCATGGGCGTGGCGATGAAGGCGGGGGACACGCAGTTGACCAGCAGGCCCTCGTCCGCATAGGAGCGCGACAGGCCCTTGGCGAACGACAGGATGCCGGCCTTGGAGGCGCAATACGGCAACTCCACGTCGTAAGGCTGGACGGCGTCCTCGGAGGCGATCAGCACGATGCGGCCCCAGCCGCCCTTGCGCAGCGACGGCAAAAAGGTGCGTACCAGCCGCACGGGGCCGAGCAGGTTGGTCTCGATGGTGTGCGACCAGCCTTCGTCGGTGCTCTCGTGGAACGGCCCCGGTCGCGCCGGTGATGCCGGCGCACTGCACCAGGATGTCGATGTCGCCCACGGCATCCAGCACCTGCGCGTGCAGCTGCTGCACGTCGGCGGGCACGGTCAGGTCGGCGGTGAAGGCGTGGGCGTGCGGCGAGACCTCGCGCGCCTTGGCGAGGGCGCAGTCGAGCCGGTCGGGATACTGGTCGGTCATGACCACGCGGGCGCCTTCGCGCAGCAGCAGCAGCGCGGTGTGAAAGCCTATGCCCGAGTCAGCGCCCGATACCAGCGCGATCTTGTTGTTGAGTCCGAGTTCCATGCCGGCCATGGTGCGCCTGCCGCCCCGTGTCGCCATAGGACGGGGCAGCCCGGCAGCGTCGGAATTCGGCGACCGCCCGGGCGCTGGCTGCTCGTTACTTGCCGGGCACGGGGGCTTCGGGCGATGGGCTGGCCGCAAGCTCGACCGCGCTGCGGCAGAACGCCGCCGCGCGCGCCAGGGACGCCTGCGCTACCGGCCACCACGGCGCCCACAGCTGCCCCATGTGCAGGCCATCCGGCTGCACGTGCAGGGTGACGGCCCGGCCGGCGCCGCGGGCGCGCTGGGCCAGGATCAGGCTGTCGCCCAGCAGCACCTCGCCGGCGCCGGCCTCGACGTACAGCGGCGGCAGCAGGCTCAAATCGTCCAGCACTGGCGATGCGTGGATGTGCCCGTCCGGCAGGTCGCCCAGGCACTGGCGCGCCAGCCGCCGGTCGCCCGCGTCATCGACCATGGGGTCTTCGGTGCCCGAGCGCTCGCGCGTGCCGGACAGGCCGCTGCGATCGGTGTTGGGCGACAGCAGCAAGAGGCCGGCCAGCGGCTGCCCGCGCCGCGCCAGCGCCAGCGCCGCCACCAGCGCCAGGTGGCTGCCGGCCGAGTCGCCCGCCAGCACGATGGGGCCGGCATCCGGCTGCTGCGCCAGCGCCTGCACGGTGGCCAGCGCGGCTTCGAGCTGCGCCGGCCAGCGCTGCTCGGGCGCCAGCGGATAGGCCGGCAGCAGCACCTGCAGGCCGGTGCGCTGCGCCAGCGCCTGGCCGATGCGCGCGTGCGTCTGCGGCGAGCCAAAGGCGTAGCCGCCGCCGTGGAAGTACACGATGCTGCCGCCCGCGCCCGGCCAGTGCAGGTCGCGCCGGGGCATGCGCTCATGCTCGGCCATGTCGCCCAGCATCAGGCGCGCGAAGTTGCGGCGCTGCCCGGCAGTCTCGTCGCCCAGGGGATGGGCATGGATGCGGTCGATGATCTGCTGGCGCGTGATGGGAGCGCTGGCAAAGGGCGGGGTCATGGCGGGCTGCCTCCGCCCTCGTGCGCCGTGCGCATCCCGCCGCTCAGCACGGCGTCCCAATCGCCGGGCGCAAACGCCCAGCGCGGCCCAGGCTCCGTGCGGGTGAGGGCGACATGCCGCAGGAACTGCCCGCGCGGCACCTCATGCGCGCCCAGCGAGGCCAGATGCCGCGTGTTCTGCTGGCAGTCAATCAGCCCGACGCCGCCACGCCGCGCGATGGCGACCAGCGCCGCCAGCGCGATCTTGGAGGCATCGGTGGCATGGGCGAACATGGATTCGCCAAACACCGCGCGGCCCAGCGCCACGCAATACAGCCCGCCCACCAGCCGCCCGTGCACCCAGGTCTCCACGCTGTGGGCGTGGCCGGCGGCGTGCAGCGCCTCGTAGGCCTGCACCATCTCCGGCACGATCCAGCTGCCCGCCTGTCCCTCGCGCGGGGTGCTGGCGCAGGCGCGGATCACGGCGGAGAAATGGCTGTCCACGCGCACCTCGCACCCAGGCGTGGCGCGAAAGCGCTGCAAGGTCTTCCTCAGCGAGCGGTGCAGGCGAAATCCCTGCACCGGCAGCACCATGCGCGGCTCCGGGCACCACCACAGGATGGGCTGCCCTTCGCTGAACCACGGGAACGTCCCCTGCCCATAGGCCCGCAGCAGCCAGGGCACGTCCAGGGCGCCCCCTGCCGCCAGCAGGCCGGGGGCGGGCGCGTCATCGCCCCAGGCCTGCTGCGGCGCGGGCAGGGGGTCGTCGGCGGCCAGCCAGGGCAGGGGAAGGGCCATGCCGTCAGCGGGCGAAAAGGCAGCTGCCCAGGCTGGACCGGAATGCGCTGGCGGGCATGGTCACCTGCAGCCGCCACGCATCAGATGCCCAGCACCTTGGCCACGTAGTCGGCATCCTTGTCGCCGCGGCCCGACAGGTTGATGAGGATGTGCTGGTCATTGGGCAAGCCCGGCGCCACGCGCATGGCCCAGGCGACGGCGTGCGCGCTTTCCAGCGCCGGGATGATGCCCTCCACGCGCGACAGCCGCATGAAGGCGTCCAGCGTCTCCTGGTCGCTGGCGACCTCGTACTGCACGCGGCCCAGGTCCTTCAGGTAGCTGTGCTGCGGGCCGATGCCGGGGTAGTCCAGGCCCGAGGCGATGCTGTGCACGGCAGCGGGCTCGCCCTGGTCGTTCTCCAGCACATAGCACTTCATGCCGTGGATTTCGCCGGGCTTGCCCATGGTCAGCGTGGCGGCGTGGCGGCCGGGCTTGTCCGTGCCTTCGCCGGCGGGCTCGACGCCGACCAGCTTGACCTGTTCGTCGTTCAGGAAGGCCGTGAAGATGCCCATGGCATTGGAGCCGCCGCCCACGCAGGCCGCGACGTAGTGCGGCAGGCGGCCGTGCCTGGCCTGGAACTGCTCGCGCGCCTCGCGCCCGACGATGGACTGGAAGTCGCGCACCATCATGGGAAACGGGTGCGGCCCGACCACCGAGCCGATGGCGTACAGGTAGTCCTGCGGGTTGTTCAGGTATTCCTCGAAGGCGCTGTCCACGGCCTCCTTGAGCGTTGCCGCGCCTCGCGTCACCGGCACCAGCTTGGTGCCCAGGATGCGCATCTTGGTGACGTTGGGGTGTTCCTTCTCGATGTCCACCTGGCCCATGTGGATCTCGCAGGGGATGCCCACCAGTGCGCAGGCCGTGGCCAGCGCCACGCCGTGCTGGCCGGCGCCGGTCTCGGCAATCACTTTCTTCTTGCCCATGAACCTGGCCAGCAGCGCCTCGCCCAGGCAGTGGTTGATCTTGTGCGCGCCGGTGTGGTTCAGGTCCTCGCGCTTGAGGTGGATCTGCGCGCCGCCCAGCTGGTCCGATAGGCGCCGGGCGTGGAAGATCGGGCTGGGCCGGCCCACGTAGTCGGCAAACAGCTGCGCCAGCTCGTCCTGGAAGTCCTGCCGCTTGGTGATCTCGGCGTAGGCGGCGTTGATGTCGTCCATCGCTGCTTTCAGGTGCGGCGGCACGAGCTGGCCGCCGTAGGGGCCGAAGAAACCGGCGGCATCGGGCATGGGGGCGAACGTGGGCTGTTGGCTCATGGTGCGGGGATGGAGGTTGGCGGTTGATGGAGAAACGAAGCTGCGGCGTGGACCACGCCGCGCCAGCGATTGTGGCCGCGAACGCGCCGCCTGCCGCCGGCCCGCAGGCCGCGTCAACGCTGCGGGGACGGGCCGCCGTAGGCCCGCTCCACGCGTGCGATGCGAATCTCGTAGTGCGCGTACCAGCCGCTGCGGCCGCGCTCCTGCGCCACCAGGTGCTCGGCGTGCTGCTTCCACGCGGCAACCGCCTCGGCGCTGGACCAGTACGAGACGGTGATGCCCGCGCCGTCGGCGCCGCGCGCGCTTTCGGCGCCCAGGTAGCCCGGCTGCTGGCTGGCCAGCTGCGCCATGCGTTCGGCCATGGCGCCGTAGCCGTGGTCGCCTGCGGTGCGTTGCGAGGAGAAGATGACCGCGTAATACGGCGGCTCGGGGGTGGCGGCAAAGAAGTCGGCAGGGGTCATGGCAGCGGGCAGCGGGCAGCGGTAGGGCAGGGCGGGCTATTTCACCACCGTGCGGGTGCCCTGCGCCAGGCTGCGGCGCACCAGCGCGCGGCTGGCCCAGCGCATGGGCGCCGGCAGGATGCGGTTCAGCCAGGCGGTGGCGCGGGCGCGCAGCCCCGCCGTGACCATGAAGCGCCGCCGCGCGATGCCGCGCAGCATGTCCCGGCAGGCCGGGCCGGCTTCCATGACGCCCGGCATTTCCGCCAGCAAGCGGGTCGTGGGGTGCTCGACCTGCTGCTCGTGCGCCACCATGGGCGTGTGGATGACGCCGGGGCAGCACACGCTGACGTCGATTCCCAGCGGCAGCAGGTCCAGGTCCAGCGCACGCGCCAGGCCCACCACGCCGAACTTGGATGCGCCATAGGCGGCGTAGCCATAGTTGCCCACCAGCCCGGCCAGCGACGCCACCAGCACCAGATGCCCGCCGGGGCGCAGGTGGCGGGCGGCGACGGCTGCCGTGTTGCGCGAGCCGACCAGGTTGACCTGCACCACGCGGGCGAAATCGCTGGCGGCCAGGTTGGGGAAGGGTGCGGAGATGAGGATGCCGGCCGAGTTGATGACCAGGTCGGGCGCGCCGATGTCCTGCTGGGCCTGGGCAAAGGCGGTGGCCAGGGCGGCCTCGTCGGTCACGTCGGCGGCGTAGCTGGCAAAGCGCTGCGGCCCGCTGGGCGCCGCAGCGGCGCGCAGCTCATCCACCACCTGCGGCGCCAGTCGCCGGTTGAAGATGGCGATGCTGGCGCCTTCGCGCGCCAGCAGCAGGGCGAACTCGCGGCCGATGCCGCTGGCGCCGCCGGTGATGAAGGCGGTGCGCGGGGCGGTGTGCTTCCAGGGGTAGGGCATGGGGAGCTTTCTCGCTGTAACGGATACGGGATTCTTTTCTCCCTCCCCCTCTGGGGGAGGGCCGGGGTGGGGGCCAGCCGCGCGCGAATGTCCCGCCTTGGCGTCCAGTGCCAGCCGGCCCCCATCCCCGCCTTCCCCCAGGGGTGGAAGGAGCAACAGCCAGGGGTCAGGCTGGCGCCCAGCTCCAATCCTGCTTGATCATGTCTGCCCCCTTCTCGCCGATCATGATGGACGGCGCCATGGTGTTGCCGCCGACGATGGCCGGCATGATGGAGCTGTCCACCACGCGCAGGCCCTGCAGGCCGTGCACGCGCAGCCGGGCATCGACCACCGCATCGCGCGCGTCTCGTCCCATGCGGCAGCTGCCCACCGGGTGGTAGTTGGTGCCGGCCACGCGGCGGGCGAACTGCTCCCAGTCGGCATCGCTCTTGCATTGCGCGGTGCGCAGGTCGCGCCGCACCAGGCTGCCCAGGGCGCGGCTTTGCATCACGATGGCATGCGTGCGCTTGATGCCCTCGACCATGGTGCGCATGTCCTGCTCGTGCGAGAAATAGTTGAACTGCACCTGCGGCGCGGCCAGCGCATCCCGGCTGGCCAGGCGCACCGTGCCGCGGCTCTTGGGGTGCAGCAGCAGCACGTGCACAGACAGGCCGTGCTTGGTGAACACGTCGCGCCCGTGGTTCATGGCCAGCGCGATGACGAACTCGTACTGGATCTCGGGCATGGGCGAGTCGGGCGCCAGGCTCATGAAGCCGGTGACCTCGGCGAAGTTGGTGGCGCACAGGCCCGTGCCGTGCTGCTTCCATTCGGCCCAGGCGGCGCGCAGCCGGCGCGCGGTGATGGGCGACAGCGCCAGCAGGTTCGGGTTGGCCGGGATGTGAAAGCCCAGGATCACGTCCACGTGGTCCTGCAAATGCTTGCCCACCGCCGGCAGCGCCTGCACCACCGGGATGCCCAGGGGCGCGAGCCAGGCCGGGTCGCCCACGCCCGACAGCTGCAGCAGCTTGGCCGACAGGATGCCGCCGCCGGCGACGATGACCTCCTTGGTGCAGCGCAGCACGCGCTGGCGGCCGCCCTGGCGCACCTCCACGCCCACGGCGCGCCGGCCGTCGAACACGATGCGCGTGCATTGCGTGTCGCACAGCAGGTGGAAGTTCTCGCGCACGCCCAGCAGCGGGTGGACGTAGGCCTTGGCCGTGCCGTAGCGCACGCCGTCCTTCATGCAGACCTGGGTCGGGCGCACGCCCTCCTGGCTGGTGCCGTTCAGGTCCGGGTTGCGGCGGATGCCGGATTCCTCGCAGGCCTGCATGCACAGCTCCTGGAAGGGGTTGCCGCTGCGCACTTCCTCCACCCACATGGGCCCGTCGGTGCCGTGCAGCGGATCGGCGCGGAAGGTCTGGTTGTTCTCCGATTTCTTGAAGTACGGCAGCACGCTGTCCCAGTCCCAGCCGGGGTTGCCCTCGGCCGCCCAGCCGTCGTAGTCCTTGCGGTTGCCGCGCATGTACATCAGCGTGTTGATGCTGGAGCCGCCGCCCAGCCCGCGGCCCAGCGGGTGGTAGCTGCGCTGGCCGTTCAGGCCCGCCTCGGGCTCGGTCTTCAAGCCGTAGTTGTTGCTGCTCCTGCGCGGGCCCAGCGCCAGCGCGCCCAGCGCCAGGTTGTCGCCCAGCAGGCCGCGCCGGTCGGGGCCGGCTTCGAGCAGGGCCACCTGGCAGCCGGGCGTCTCGCTCAGGCGTGCGGCCACGGCGCAGCCGGCAGCGCCGCCGCCGATGACGATGAAATCGAAGGTCTGCATGCCTGTTTTCTGCCTTTTTGGGTCGTTCAAGCCTCTTGCCGGCGTGTTTCAACGATAGTTTGCTATCAATTTTGAAAAATGTGCCGTCAAGACTTCATGCGCGTCATCAGGTCCAGGATGCGCTGGGCCCTGCCCCGGTAGGGCGGCATGAACAGGTCCAGCGCCCGCCAGGGCCCCTGGCGGAAGACCGGGCGCAGTTTGGAGAACGTGAGGAAGCCCTCGTAGCCGTGGTAGTGGCCCATGCCGCTGGTGCCGCTGCCGCCGAACGGCAGGTCGTGCATGCCGGCATGCACCAGCGATTCGTTGATGCCCACGCCGCCGGAGATGGTGCGCTCCAGGTAGAGCTGCTGCTCGCGCCGGTCGTCGCTGTACAGGTACAGCGCCAGCGGCCGGGGGCGGGCGCCGATGTAGTCCAGCACCTGCTGCGGCTCGCGGTAGGTGAGGATGGGCAGCAGCGGCCCGAAGATCTCGCGCTGCATGACCAGCATGTCGTCCGTGGCGCCGACCACCGCCTCCAGCGGCATCAGGCGCCGGCGGGGGTCGCCCTGCTGCCCGCCGCACAGGTTGACCAGGCGCGCGCCCTTGTCCAGCGCGTCCTGGCGGGCGTGCTGCAGGCGCTCGTACTGGCGCGAATCGATGATGGCGGTGTAGTCGCCGCCCGTGATGTCGGGGTAGCGGCGCGTGGCCACGGCCTGCGCCTCGCGCAGGAATTCCTCGACCTGCCCCTCGGGCAGGAACAGGTAGTCCACCGTGGTGCAGACCTGGCCGGCGTTGATCATCTTGGCCCACAGCACCCGCTCGGCGGCCTTCTTCATCGAATAGCCGAGGGCCACCACGGCCGGGGACTTGCCGCCCAGCTCCAGCGTCACGGGCGTCAGGTTGCGCGCGGCGCTGGCCATCACCGCGCGGCCGGTGGCGGGCGAGCCGGTGAAGAACAGGTGGTCGAACGGCAGCTGCGTGAAGGCCGGGCCGCGCCCGCCGCCGTCCTCGAAGAACGCCAGCTTGTCGCGCGCAAAGTATTTGGGCACCAGCTGCTGGAACAGCGCCGCCGTGTGCGCCGAGTTCTCGCTCATCTTGACCATCGCCCGGTTGCCCGCCGCCAGCGCGCACACCAGCGGCTGCAGCGCCATCGCCACGGGAAAGTTCCACGGCACCACGATGCCCACCACGCCCACAGGCTGCGGGAAGGTCCAGGCGCTGGCCAGGGGGAACTGGGTGACGTCCAGTTTGCGCCGCTCGCGGCGCATCCAGCGGCGCAGGTGGCGGATGGCGTGCAGGCAGGCGTCCATGACCTGGAGCAGCTCGGTGGCGCGCGTCTCGAAGGCGCTGCGGCAGCCGAAGTCGGCATTCACGGCGGCGACGAAGGCGTCCTGGTTCTCGGCCACCAGGCGGTGCAGCGCGCGCAGGTCGGCCGCGCGCTGCTGGCGCGTGGGGCTGGGCTGGGCGCGCCAGGCGGCCTGCTGCAGAGCGAGGCAGTCGGTGAATTCGGCAGGCATGTCCAGCGCGGCCAGGGGCGGGGGTGCGTTCATGGCGGAACCTCTCGTGGGCAAGGCGCCATGGTCGCGCAGACGGGCCGCCAGGTCTTGACAATTCGCGACAATAATTTGGCATTCCACGACAAGCCCTGCCCGGGTTTTCCCTTTTTTTCTCTCCCATCGGCCGCCATGACTGTCCTCGTCCGCTCCGCAGCGCTGTCCGGCCTGGACACGCTGGCCGCCCACCTGCGCCTGGACCTGCCCGCCCTGCTGCAGCGCTTCGGCCTGCCGGGGCAGGCGCTGCGCGAGCCGGACCTGCCCGTCTCCTACCAGTCCTTCATCAACCTGCTGGAGCACTGCGCGCACGCCGGCCGCTGCCCGGACCTGGGCCTGCGCCTGGCGCAGATGCAGGGCATCGGCGTGCTGGGCCCCGTCGCGGTGCTGCTGCGCCATGCGGCCACCGTGGGCGACGCGCTGGCGCTGGCCTCGCGCTACCTGTTCGTACACAGCCCGGCGCTGCGCCTGGCCACGCAGGCCGTGCCGGGCCGGCCGCAGGAGGTGGACCTGGTGTTCGCCCTCGACGGCGCGGCGCTCACGCCGCGCCCGCAGGTCATCGGACTGTCGCTGGGCATCATCTGCCAGGGGCTGGCGGCGCTGACGGGCGGGCGCGCCCAGCCGGTGCAGGTGGCGCTGCCCCATGCGCCGGTGGCGCAGCCCGCCGCCTACCGCCAGTCCTATGGCTGCGCGGTGGTGTTTGGCGCTGCGGCGGCCGCCGTGCGCCTGGCCCAGGCCGACCTGCAGCTGGTGCTGACGGAGAACGACCCGCAGGTCAAGGCGCTGGCCCTGGGCTACCTGGAGCAGTTGGCCGGCAGCGCCCGCGCGCCGGTATCGAGCCAGGTGCGCGGCCTGGTGCGCAACCTGCTGGCCGCCGGCCGCGCCGGGCAGGGGGACATCGCCAGCGCCCTGTCCATGCACCCGCGCACGCTGCAGCGGCGCCTGCAGGAGGAGGGCACGACCTTTGCGCAGCTGGTGGACGAGGTGCGGCGCACGCAGTTCCAGGCGCTGGTCGCCATGCCCGGCGGCCCCAGCCTGACGCAGATCGCGCACGTCCTGGGGTATGCCGAGGCGTCGGTGCTGACGCGCAGCTGCCAGCGCTGGTTCGGCGCGGCGCCATCGCAGCTGCGGGGCGGCGGGATGCGGCAGGAGGCGCTGGCGTGACCCTAAAAGGGGCTACGCAGGCGTGAACGGGTTCAGGACCTGCTGGCCCAGGGCGCGGAAATCGGCCTCGTTGCCGGTGACTATCTTCAGGCCGTGGACCTGGGCGTTGGCTGCGATCATGGAACGTTCGTACCCCGAGCCTGCCCTTGAAGCGGCTCGGTGAAGGTCATCGATATTTACCGCAACCCTCTTGAAAACATCCATGTACCATCCAATTGGATTCCAACAGGATGTTTTATGGCAACCACCACCAGCACCCCCCGCGCCAGCGATACCGAAAAAATCACCATCAACCTGGGCTACATCGACCTGGGCCAGATCGACCTGCTGGTGGCCGAGGGCTTCTATACCAACCGCAGCGACTTCATCCGCACGGCGATCCGCAGCCACCTGGGCACGCACGGCGAGGCGCTGCGCCAGGTCGTGGCGCGCAAGATGCTGGTGCTGGGCCTACAGCACTTCACGGCGGCTGACCTCGCCCGGGTGCAGGCTGCCGGCGAGACATTGCAAATCCGCGTGCTGGGCCTGGCCAGCATCGCGCCGGACGTGCCGGCCCAGCTGGCTGCCGACACCATCGAATCCATCACCGTGCTGGGCGCGCTCCATGCCAGCCCCGCCGTCCGGGCCGCGCTGGCCGGGCGCATCCACTAGCGCCTCGCGCGCTGCAAGAAACGATCACCTGTATGAACCACCCCTTCCACGACATGCTGGGCGAGGCCACGCGCCTGACGCAGGGCGGCCACCTGATGGCTGCGACCGAGTTGATCCAGCGCGCCCTGCGCGGCGACGCTGCCGCAGCGCCCGGCCGCGCCGCGCCGCCGCCACCGCAGCGCCCCGGCGCCGGCCTGGTCATCGATGCCGAGGCCCGTGTCATCGATGAGCCGGCGCAGCCCGCCGCTCAGCCGCAGGCCGCTGCCGCCGCGCCCGCGCCTGCGCCAGGGACGTCGGCCGGCGCCGAGCAATGGCTGCGCGCCAGCCACAGCCACCAGGGCCGCCAGTTGGCCTATCGCCTGTATGTGCCGCCCGCCCAGGCGGCGCACGCAGGGCCGCGCCCGCTGATCCTGATGCTGCACGGCTGCACGCAGGACGCCGACGACTTCGCCGCCGGTACGCGCATGAACGCCTTGGCGCGCGAGGCTGGCGTGCTGGTGCTCTACCCTGACCAAATCCAGCGCGCCAATGCCCAGAAGTGCTGGAACTGGTTCAAGCCGCAGCACCAGCAGCGCGGCCGGGGCGAGCCGGCGCTGCTGGCCAGCCTGACGCGCCAAATCATGGCGGAGTACGGCGTAGATCCGTCGCGTGTCTATGTCGCCGGCCTGTCGGCGGGCGGTGCGATGGCGGACATCCTGGGACGTGCCTATCCGGAGCTGTTCGCCGCCGTGGGCGTGCATTCGGGCCTGGCGGCCGGGGCGGCGTCCGACCTACCCTCGGCGCTGGCCGCCATGCGCGGCGGCGCGCCTGCGGGCCAGGCCAGCGGGCCAGCGCTGCGCCCGGTCATCGTCTTCCATGGCGATGCGGACTCCACCGTCCACCCCGCCAACGGCGCGGCCGTGGCGGGCGCCGCGCGCGGCAGCAACCCGGCGCAGACGACTGCCGGCCGCGCGCCCGGCGGCCAGCGCTTCACGCGCACCGTGTACGGTGCGGGTGGCGGCGCCGCCGCAGCCGAATACTGGCAACTGCACGGAGCGGGCCACGCCTGGTCGGGGGGCAGCGCCGCCGGCAGCTACACCGCGCCCGGCGGGGTGGATGCGAGCGCGGAGATGCTGCGCTTCTTCCTCGCGCACCGGCAGCCGCCAAGCCATTGACGGTGCCCGCGCGAGCGGGTTTGGCTTTTTTTATCCCCCTGTACCGGTCTGCACCTGCATGGCTCACACACCCAACCGCCCGGCAGGCGGCTCCATCCCCGCCAATGGCAACGGCTCTGGCGACGCCGCTGCCGCGCCCGCAGCGCGCAGCCAGCCGCGTGCCTTGCGCGCGTTGCTGCCTTTCCTGCGCCCCTACCACTGGCCCATCGCCGGGGCGCTGGCGCTGCTGCTGCTGGCGGCGCTCTCCACCCTGGCCTTCCCGCTGGCGCTGCGCCAGCTGATCGACCAGGGCCTGCCCGGCGGGGGCGCTGGCGGCACGCTGCGCGCCCAGTTCGCGCTGCTGTTCGGCGTGGCGGTGGCAGTGGGCGTGTTCTCGGCCGGGCGCTACTACGCCATGAGCTGGCTGGGCGAGCGCGTCACGGCAGACCTGCGCAGTCGCGTGTACGCGCAGGTGCTGCGGCAAAGCCCGGCGTTTTTCGAAACCACGCAAAGCGGCGAGGTGCTGTCGCGCCTGACGGCCGACGCCACGCTGGTGCAGACGGTGATCGGCTCATCGTTTTCCATGGGGCTGCGCAACGCCGTGCTGGGTGCGGGTGCGCTGGCCATGCTGGTGTGGAGCAGCCCGATGCTGATGGGCCTGGCGCTGCTGGCGGTGCTGGTGGTGGTGCTGCCCGCCATGCTCATCGGCCGGCGCGTGCGGCGCCTGTCGCGCGCCAGCCAGGACCGCGTGGCCGATGCCAGCGCCATCGCCGCCGAGGTGCTGGGCGCCATCCCCACCGTCCAGGGCTTCACCGCCGAGGGCCGCGAGGCCGCGCGCTTTGCCGCCGCCGCCGAGAGCGCCTTCCACACCGCCGTGCGCCGCAGCGGCGTGCGCGCCCTGCTCATCGCCTTCATCATCATCGCCAACGCCGCGCTGCTGCTGTGGGGCCTGTACCGCGGCGCCGAGGCCGTGCTGGCCGGGCAGATGAGCGCCGGCGCGCTGGGCCAGACCATCGTCTATGCGCTGCTACTGGCTGGCGCCGTGGCCGTGCTGGGCGAGGTGTACGGCGACCTGTTGCGCGCGGCGGGCGCCATGGAGCGCCTGATGGAGCTGCTGGCCACCGAGCCGGACATCCGATCGCCTGAAGAGGCCAGTGGCGCGGCGAGCCTGGCTGGCGCTGCACCAGGCGCGCCGCTGGCGCTGGCCTTTGAGGGCGTGACCTTTCACTACCCGTCGCGCCCGCAGCGGGCGGCGCTGGGCGACTTCACCCTGCGCGTGGCGCCCGGCGAGACGGTGGCGCTGGTGGGGACAAGCGGCGCGGGCAAGTCCACCGTGTTCCAGCTGCTGCAGCGCTTCTACGACGTGGACGCGGGGCGCATCGCGCTGGGCGGGCAGGACATCCGCCAGTGGGACCTGCACGCCCTGCGCCAGCGCATCGCCACCGTGCCGCAGGACGCGGTGATCTTCTCCAGCAGCGCGCTGGACAACATCCGCTACGCCCGCCCCGATGCCAGCCGCGCGGAGGTCATCGCCGCCGCCCGCGCCGCCTTCGCCCACGACTTCATCGAGGCACTGCCTTCAGGCTACGACACCTTCCTGGGCGAGCGCGGCGTACGCCTGTCAGGCGGCCAGCGCCAGCGCATCGCCATCGCGCGGGCTTTGCTCAAGGATGCGCCGGTGCTGCTGCTGGACGAGGCCACCAGCGCGCTGGACGCGCACAGCGAGCGGGTGGTGCAGCAGGCGCTGGACGCCGCACTGGCCCAGCGCGCGGGCAGCCGCATCACGCTGGTGATTGCGCACCGGCTGGCGACGGTGCAGCACGCGGATCGGATCGTGGTGCTGGAGCAGGGGAGGGTGGTGGAGGAGGGGAGCCACGCGGAGTTGGTGGCGAAGGATGGGGTGTATGCAAGGCTGGCGCGGTTGCAGTTCGGCGTGTGAGCGATGACCATACCGAACTGCTGCCAGCCGGCAGCAGGTCATCGCCGCCGCGCGCGGGCTGCTCCACAGGCGCCGTGATGGAGAGCTCGGCTTACTCTTCATCTGGCCAAATATAGCGATTTGGTTGGATTCGGCAGACCTTCTAGCAAAATGGTTGCGCCCATAACGAAACTGCAATCCATGTCCGACATCCTCCTGGGCTTTCACCGGCTCGCGGAAATTTACGGCATCCAGCTGGCGCAGCCGCTGTTCACACGCAGCCGCCTGGGACCTGTTCGCCAGCGTGAAGCGACCGAAGGCCAGGAAACACGCACTTGGCCGGCGCAGTACCAGCCGACCGACAACTTCCGCGGGCACTTCGAATTCGGCCTGAAGTATGAGCGGCTGAACTTCGAGTTCTTCTCTCGGCTGTTCCACCGTGTCGAGCCAGAGGACGTGGCGGCCTGGGTGAGGGACGAGCCCATGGGCCGCTATGCCCGGCGTGCCGCTTTCTTTTATGAATGGTTCACCGGGCGGCAACTGGCCGTGCCGGACACCCCGCCCAACGTGGGCTACGTGGACGCGATCGATGCCAGCCAGTACCTGGCCGCGCAGCGACCGGACCGGGTGCGGCGCTGGCGGGTCAACGACAACCTGCCAGGTTCACGCGATTTCTGCCCGATGGTCTTCCTGGGATCGCAGGAACAGCGTGACTGGCTCTATGACGTGGCAGCGGGTGTCCAGTCGCTTGACGACACTTATGGGGCAGAGTTGCTGCTGCGCAGCGCGGCCTGGCTGACGTTCAAGGAGTCGCGGGCCAGCTTCGCGATCGAACACGAGGCGGACCAGCAGGACCGGGTGAGGCGCTTTGCGGCGGCCATCGCCCACCACAGCGGCCGCATGGACGACCCGATGGCGCCAGAGCAGCTGCTCACGCTGCAGCAGGCCGTACTGGGCGAGGCCGCGCTGCGGGTAGGCATACGGCAATCGCCGGTGTTCGTGGGCGAACGCAGCTTTGCGCGCGAGATCGTGCATTACATCGCGCCGCCTGCGGAACTGGTGACGGACATGCTCGGTGCGTTGCGCCGCTTCGAGGCCCGCACGCGGGGCACGAGCCCAGTAGCGCGCGCGGCGGCTGTGTCGTTCGCCTTCATCTATCTGCATCCGCTGGCGGATGGCAATGGCCGCATCCACCGCTTTTTGATCAATCACCTGCTCGCGGCGGACAAGGTGGTGCCGGCCAACATCATCGTGCCGGTCTCGGCCACGATTGCCGGCTCCGCCAAGGGCCGCGCCGACTACGACCTGGCGCTGGAGGCTTTCTCGCGGCCCTTCATGCAGCTCTACGCCGATGCCTACCGCTTTGGACAGCAGCGGGTGTGCCCGGACGGCGTGGAGACCAATTTCGAGTTCCTGCAGACGCAGGACGCGGAGCATGCGTGGTGCTACCTGGATCTGACCGGGCATGCACGCTACCTGAGCGGCGTGCTGCGCCAGACGGTCGAGCAGGAGATGACGCAGGAGGCCCTGGCGCTGCGCCGGAACGACCAGGCGCGGGCGGCGATCAAGGACTTTGTCGAGATGCCGGACGCGGATGCGGACCGGATCATCCGTTCGCTCAAGGAGGGAGGCTGGCAGGTGAGCAACAAGCTGCGCAAGGGCTTGCCCCAGATCTTTGCCGAAGATGGCGTGTTCTATCCAAGGCATGCGCAGATCGTCGCTGCGGTGCAGGCTGTGTTCGAAATCGACGAGCCGGAAACCGAGTGAGGCTAGTGCGCGTGAGCTAATGCCACCACCTACCGAAAAGTAGCCTTAGTACTCATCGAGCACACGGGAACGCCGCGCGCGGGTTTGCCTTTTTGTTCGTTTCGGATTTTTGGTGGTCTTTGTGCGCCGCCTAACGCCTGCGGTATGCGGCGCCCGAGTGCGAAGCACGAAGGGCACCCAGGGCGTCGGCTTGACCAACCGGTTAGGCCGTACATGCGACCTCCAATGCAGCGTTGTATTCACTACGATCAACAACGGACGGACCAACTGCTAAAGGTCTGCCGGCTTCGTAACCATTCTCGTAGGCGAAGTCAAACCACTCGGCCGTTGAGTTAGTCAGTTGGAGTTTCGCTCCCTAACGTTCGAAATAACGGGCGGGCCGTAGGCGCATCTCGTTGAATGACGTGTTAGAGGCTACGATTGCCATGCTTGAGTTTTTGAGTGATGTAGACGATGGACGACGCGGCGAACTCGAGAAAGAACTCGGCCTCTACCCTTGTAAGGGTCGATTCTGTCGTTCCGCCGTGCCGAACAAACGCCTTGTTGCTGGCAAAACCGTAGGCCTGACTGACGAGGCGCTCGATATCTGGATCAAGCTTCGCCTGCTTGATGATCTTGCCAAGCGTTCCGCTTGGCTCATTGAGCAGAATCATCAAACAGGACTCGACGGCGCTGATTGATTCCTTGATAGAGTTCTCGACGTCTGGAGTCGACAAGTAGATGAAGTTCTTGGCCTTTAGCCATTGAGTACGGACGGGAGAGAGCTCATCTTCGAGCGCATCGTTTGCCTTACTCCAGTTTCTGGGGGAAGGCGCGTGCCGCTGAACGCGCTTGAGGTCAATTAGCACATCAGCGTACAGCTCCCCGACATACAGGCGACGGCTCGCATATGTCTTCATTTCCTGTAGCTTGCAGTGGGCGTAGAACGCTTCAAGCGACTTGTGCGGATTTGGGTTTGCGTACTTCGCCTCTTCTAGCCCTAAGGTAATGTCTCCGTAGAGTTCACGATAGGCTGAAGGCTGATCAGAGGTTCTCCCATCCGTGGCGTAGGCCACCATGAGGGATTGAAGTTCCGCAACCTTTGCGGAAAGGGCGAGGGCTTGCTTGCTTTCCATGGGTGCTTTCCACCTCTAACGTTCAAACTCAGCCGGCGGCAAAGCCGTCCCCTGCAGTGCAGGGTTAGCAATCACTGCAGGATGAAGTGCTGCAGTTGTTCTTTTGACCCCGCGTACACGTCCAATTTTCCCAGTGTCAGTTTTGTGTATGCGCCCGTGTTGATCTGGTCGATCAGATATTTCTCGTGTGTGGAGAAGTACCCGTGGAAGCGCCGCATTTCCTTACCGAGGATCTTTGCAAGGGGAACCTCGTCCCCTGCCGGGAATCCTGGGAGTTTGGCTTCAAGAAGCGTTATAAACTGCTTTGATGTCTTGACAATAGTTTCGAGCTTTCCGTCTGCCTCGCCGTCCAGGATGTAGATGTTGACGAGAAGATGCTCAATGATCCGAAGCGCTATCAGTAGATTTTTTGACTCGGCGTTCTTGATTTCATGCGCCGCGTCGTTCCCAAGGAAGCGAATGGCGTGCAATCGCTCCGCGTCGGTCTGGGAAATTAGCCCAGCCTTTGTGAGACCATCAATGCGCTTATCCAGGGTCTTTCCTGCAATGTTTCTATCGTTGCAGATTGCCTCGATAGTTGCGCGAAGACCGATCCCGGCGAGGATGTTGGAGTTGTCCTTGATTGCCTGTACTGACTGTGTATAGATCTCCCGAACCATCTTTGGAAGCTCCCAAACATCCTGCAGTTCCTTGTGCCCTTTAAGTACGCTCGGAAAACAATAGATGTCTTCAGGGACATGCCATTCATCGTCGTCGACCGGGTAAGCAGATTCGATGTCTTGCACGACCTTGCGAAAGCTCGTTGAGCTACACCCCCGGCATTGAACAATTTGATGGATTGTGTCAATTCGGTACTCGTCCCCCGTGGACTCCTCATGCGAGCAAAGGATGTCGTGCCATGTGTCTCTGTCACACGAGGCGCACGTGCTGTAGACCTTTTTTCGTTTCTCTCCCTCAGAGCTCATTGAGCCTCCTTGATTGCTAACGGCCAAGGTAAGCCGCCCGCCGCAGGCGGGTCGGCTTGAACGCAGAGTTAGACCCGAAGGCCAACAGGGAGCGCCCGAACTTGAAGAAGGGCGCAGCCCACGAAAAAGCGCTGGGCCACGAAAGCGGCGCAGCGCTGCAAGAATGATAGCTGGTGACCTTTGCCAAACAAGCGCCGGAGGCTAAAAAGGCTTGAAAACCTTTTGAACATGGCCGAGCGCTGGAACAAGTGGCTGCGCGCATAAAACGGTTGATGGGACTAACTGGAATTAGACGACGCCCAGGTTGCCTGTTGAGGTTTTATAACGAAACTTCGGGGCATCTCGTTGCAGACAAAGGCCTGCCAAAGAACCTGTTAGTCAAACCTAAATTTCGCTGGAGAGAAAACGACACGAGCGCTGTAACGGCATGCTACAGCGCCCGTGCGTTTCGGTAAAGCTGCTACCTCAGCAACTCATCCCTTCTTCTGCACCATCTTGATCACACTGGAGAAGTCCTCCCCTCCATGCCCGCCCAGGCTATGCGCCGCATACAAAGCCCGCGCCAGCCCACCCAGCGGCGTGCTCGCCTTCATCGCCATCGCATTCTCCTGCGCCAGCCCCAGATCTTTCAGCATCAGATCCGTACCAAACCCGCCCGCGTAACCCTTGCTCGCCGGCGCGTTCTCGTGCACGCCGGGATAGGGGTTGTACTTCTCCAGCGCCCAATTGCCGCCCGAGCTGCGGCGCATGATTTCGGCCAGCACCTTGGGGTCCAGCCCGTTGGCCACGCCCAGCGCCATGGCCTCGCTGGTGCCGATCATCAAAATGCCCAGCAGCATGTTGTTGCAGATCTTAGCCGTCTGGCCGGCGCCCACGCTGCCGGCGTGGAAGATGTTGGCGCCCATTTTTTCCAGCAGCGGGCGGGCGCGCTCCAGGTCGGCGTCGCTGCCGCCGACCATGAAAGTCAGCGTGCCGGCGATGGCGCCGCCCGTGCCGCCGGAGACGGGCGCGTCGATGAAGGCGATGCCGGCGGCCTCGGCGGCCTTGGCGACCTTCTGGCTGGTGGCGGCGGCAATCGTCGAGCTGTCGATGACCAGCGTGCCGCGGGCGATGCGCGCGAGCAGGCCGCCTTGGCCGTCCTTGCCCAGGAACAGGCCCTCGACGTGCTGGCTGGCGGGCAGCATGGTGACCACGGCCTCGGCGCCCTGCACGGCGTCCTCGGCGCTGGTGGCGATGGCCAGGCCTTCGGCCTTGGCCTTGGCGAGGGCGTCCTGGCTCAGGTCGAAGGCTTTGACCTGGTGGCCGGCATTGTGCAGGTTGACGGCCATGGGGCCGCCCATGTGGCCCAGGCCGATGAAGGCGATTTGCATGTGGGTCTCCTTGTGTGTGATGGAACTATGAAATTGGTAGCTAGAGGCCGTTGTTTTACGCCGGCTGAATGCAGATTTCGTTGAAACTCGAGCCCATGGGCACGTGCTGGCTCACACCCGCTCCATGCGCGCGTGCGGCAGCGGCGGCAGGTGGAACGAGACGGCGTCGCCCGGCCAGACTTGGCCGCCGCGCAGCACGACACCCATCACGCCGGTCTTGCGCAGCAGGCGGCCCTGGGCGTCCTCGCCCAGCATGGCTTTCAGCAGGCCGCCCTGGAAGTTGTCGATCTGTGCGCACGGGTTGCGCAGCCCGGTCAGGCGCACGGCGGGGCCGCGGGCGAAGTGCAGTTCGGCTCCCGCCGGCAGCTCAATGAGCGCCTGCCAGTCCAGGCCGCAGGCGTCGGCCAGCGTGATGTTTTCCCAAGCTCGCCTGGACGCACCGCGAAACCGCTGGCCGCCACATGATCGAACAGCGAGGCGCTGATCAGGTGCACCTGCCGCAGGTTGGGCTGGCTCGGGTCGGCCCTGACGCGCGAGCGGTGCTTGACGGTGACGCCGCAATGCGCGTCACCGGCCACGCCCATGTTCTCGATCAGCGTGATGTGCGGCGCGGGCAGCTTGGAGAAGCGGTGCTCCGCATCCTGGTGCACGGCCAGCACGGTGGTGGCCAGGTGCGGCGCGGCGGCGGGGCAGGGCGGCCTAGCGTGATCGCCTGCTGCGCCGGCCATTAGTGCGTCTGCTGCGGCGGGTGGCATGGCGAGTGCTTCAGCGGATGGCATCCGGCGCGTCGCCGTCCAGCATGCGCCGGCCGATGATGACGCGCATGATCTCGTTCGTGCCCTCCAGGATCTGGTGCACGCGTGCGTCGCGCAGCAGGCGCTCCAGCGGGTATTCGCGGATGTAGCCGTAGCCGCCATGCAGCTGCAGCGCGTCGTTGATGACGTTGAAGCCCGCATCGGTGGCGAAGCGCTTGGCCATGGCGCAGTAGGTGGAGGCGTCGCGCGCGCCGGCGTCGAGTTTGCTGGCAGCCAGGCGCACCATCTGGCGCGCGGCGACGAGTTCGGTCGCCATGTCGGCCAGCTTGAATTGCAGCGCCTGGAAGCTGGCAATGGGCTTGCCGAACTGCTTGCGTTCCTGGATGTAGCGCTGCGCGTGGGTCAAGGCGCCTTGCGCGGCGCCGATGGAGCAGGTGGCGATGTTGATGCGCCCGCCGTCCAGGCCCTTCATCGCGATCTTGAAGCCCTCGCCCTCGCGGCCCAGCAAATGATTCGCGGGGATGCGCACGTTGTCGAAGCTGATGGTGCGCGTGGGCTGGCTGTTCCAGCCCATTTTTTCTTCCTTCTTGCCGTACTGGATGCCCGGCAGATTGGCCGGCACGGCAAAGGCGCTGATGCCGCCGGCGCCTGATTGGGCGTCGCCCGTGCGCGCCATCAGCACCAGCACGTCGGTGGCGCCGGCGCCGCTGATGAAGGCTTTTGCACCGTTGATGACGTATTCGTGGCCCACGAACTCGGCGCGGGTCTTGATGGAGGCGGCGTCGGAGCCGGCGCCGGGCTCGGTCAGGCAGTAGCTGGCGAGCTTTTGCCCGCTAGTCAGGGCCTCGCCCCATTCGGCGCGCACTTCATCCGTGGCCCAGGTGCCCAGCATCCAGGTGGCCATGTTGTGGATGGTGATGAAGGCCGTGGTGCTGGGATCGACTGCGGCCAGTTCTTCAAAAACCAGCGTGGCGTCCAGGCGGGGGAGCTGCAGGCCGCCGGCGTTCTCGGGCGCGTAGAGGCCACAGAAACCCAGCTCGCCGGCCTTGGCGATGGCATCGCGCGGGAAGATGGCTTCGGCATCCCAGTGCGCGGCGTGCGGCGCCAGCTGGCCTTCAGCGAACTGGCGCGCGGTATCGGCAAAGGCGCGCTGGTCTTCGGTCAGGTCGAAATTCATGCGCGGGGGTCTCCTTTGGTGCTCTTTTATTTATAGCTGCCGCCGCTTGATTGGCGACGGCTTGCGGCCGTTCTGGCTGTTACGCCCTCTGAGGGAGGTGGGGGCCGCCGCAGCCTGCTCGATAAAACGGCTGTCGATAAGTCAACGTCGCTGGCTCTCACCCTGACCCTCTCCCAGAGGGAGAGGGAATAAGACAGGGCGCCCGCTGCGATGGCGTAAAGCCAAGCAGCAGGCGTCTCGCCTTATTTCAGGCTGATAGTGGTGTTCACGCCATGGTGCAGCGTGCTGTCGTCAAACCAGCGCGCGGTCACCGTCTTGGTCTGCGTGTAGAACAAAACCACTTGCTTGCCGTACGGCCCCAGGTCGCCCAGCTTGGACGCGCGGCTGCCAGTGAACGAGAACAGCGGGACCGGCACCGGCACCGGCAGGTTGATACCTACCTGGCCCACGTCGATCTCCTCCTGGAACATGCGCGCCGCTGCGCCGCTCTGCGTGAAGATGGCCGTGCCGTTGCCGTTGGGGTTGGCGTTGATGAACTCGATGGCCTGCTCCAGGTCGTCGGCTTCGACGATGGCGAGCACCGGGCCGAAGACTTCCTGGTCATAAATGGTCATGCCGGGCTTGACGCCCGAGAAGATCGTCGGGCCGACGAAGTTGCCGTTCTCGAAGCCATCGACTTGGGGCTTGCGGCCGTCCAGCTCCAGCTTGGCGCCTTCCTGCACGCCGCGCTCGATCAGGCTTTCGACCCGCTCGCGCGCCTGGCACGAGATCAGGGGGCCCAGGTCAGCGCCCGGCGTGGTGCCGGCGGATACCTTCAGGCCCTTGGTCTTCTCGACGATCTCGGGAACCCACTTGCGTGCCTCGCCCACCAGCACCAGCACCGAAATCGCCATGCAGCGCTGGCCGGCCGCGCCGAATGCAGCGCCCAGCACGGCATTGAGCGACTGCTCCTTGCTGGCGTCCGGCATCATGATCGCGTGGTTCTTGGCGCCCATCATGCATTGCACGCGCTTGCCGGCGAGGCTGGCGCGGTTGTACACATGGGTGCCGACCTTGGTGGAGCCGACGAAGGAAATCGCCTTGATGTCCGGGTGGTCGCAGATGGCGTTCACCACGTCCTCGCCGCCGTGGATGACGTTCAGCACGCCCGGGGGCACGCCGGCTTCCAGCGCCAGCTCGCACAGGCGCATGGTGACCATCGGGTCCTGCTCGGAGGGCTTCAGCACGAAGGTGTTGCCGGTGGCAATCGCCATCGGGAACATCCACAGCGGGATCATGGCGGGGAAGTTGAACGGCGTGATGCCGGCGCACACGCCCAGCGGCTGCATGACGGTGTAGGTATCGACACCGTTGGCCACGTTGTTGGCCAGCTCGCCCAGCTGCAGGTTGCCGATGCCGGCGGCGTGCTCCACCACCTCCAGGCCGCGGAACACATCGCCCTCGGCGTCGGGCAGGGTCTTGCCCTGCTCGGCGGTCAGCAGCGCGGCCAGCTCCTTCATGTTCTCGCGGATCAGCTGCTGCAGCTTCAAAAAGATGCGCGAGCGCGCGCCGATGGGCGTCTTGCGCCAGGTCTTGAAGGCTTCCTTGGCGTTGGCGACGGCCTCGTTCACCTCTTCGGGCGTGGCAAAGGGCACGCGGGCCAGCACTTCCTGCGTGGCCGGGTTGACCACGTTGCGCCACTGGGTGGTCTTGGACTCGACCAGCTTGCCGTTGATCAAGAGCTTGACGGTGGGGGCCTGCACGGCCTGGGTGGTGGATGCGTCCATGGCGAAGCGTCTCCTGGAGGTGAAAGAAAAGGGGGTGAAAGAACAACGCCTATGGTAGGCGTGCAAAATTACAGGGGCAATAGATAAACTTGCACCTTGGCTTTGCAAATTTGCACAACACGGCACGCACCATGGATTGGGACAACCTGCGCTACTTCCTGGAGCTGGCCCGCACCGGCACCCTGGCCGCCGCCGCGCGCCGCACGGGCGTGGAGCACACCACCGTGGCCCGGCGCATCCAGGCGCTGGAAAAGCAGATGGGCGCGCCCCTGTTCGCGCGAGAGGCGGCCGGCCACCGCCTGACCGAAGCCGGCCGCCAGCTGCTGCCGGCCGTCGAGGCGATGGAAGCCGCCGTGCTGGGCGTGGAGCGCGCCTCGCCCGCCAACGCTGCCGCGAGCGGCCCCAGCGGCCTAGTGCGCGTGGGCGTGACGGAGGGCTTCGGCACGCTGATCCTGGCGCCGCACCTGGCGCGGTTGACGCGCCAGCATCCGCACCTGTCCATCGACCTGCTGGCCGTGCCGCGCATGCTGCACCTGTCGCGGCGCGAGGCCGACATCGTCATCTCGCTGGAGCGGCCCAAGCGCGGCTCGGTGCTGGTCACCAAATTGGCCGACTACACGCTGCACCTGTACGGCCAGCGCGAATACCTGGCGCGCCGCCCGCTGGTGGCGCGGCGCGAGGACCTGCGCCACCACGATTTCGTCAGCTACGTGGACGACCTGCTGTTTTCCAAGGAGCTGCAGTTCATCGACCAGCTCTGGCCGCCCGAGCGCTTTGCGCTGCGCAGCACCAGCGTCACCGCGCAGTACGAGGCCGTGCGCGCCGGCGCCGGCCTGGCCGTGCTGCCGGCCTTCCTGGCCGACCGCGACCCGACCCTGGCGCGCGTGCTGCCGGCCGAGGCGCGCTTCGTGCGCACCTTCTGGATGAGCATGCCGGCCGAGTCCAAGCACCTGGCGCGCACCCAGGCGGTGTGGGCCTTCCTGAAAGACCTGGGGCACAGGGAGGCCGCGCGCCTGATCCCCGGCTGAGAGCCTGTCCATGATCGATAGAAAGCTACTGTTTTTATAGCTAACTATCGCCAGTTGGCGCCGGCAACCGGCCTGTTTGACCTGAAAACCATGCAATTGCCCGGTTTCCGCCCCCTCGCGCCGTGCCGCGCGTACGTACTTTGCGCAAGGGTTCTCCCCAGTGGCGCCGGGCGGGGGTTGCGGCACGATTGCTGCACTGCAACAAAAACACTTGCAGGGTGTTGTTCCTGCTGATCTGTGATGTCCAAGTCCCACCTCCCGTCCCGCCGCCAATGGCTGAGCCAGCTGGGCCGCCTGGGGGCGATGGCTGCGCTGCCTGTGGCGGCGCAGGCGCGGCCGGCTGGCGAGGGCGACGAGCCGCTGCGCATCGCGGTCGGGGCGCGCAGCACGCTCTACCACCTGCCGCTGGTGGTGGCGCAGGAGCTGGGCTATTTCGCCGACGCCGGCCTGGCGGTGCGCATCCTCGACCATCCCGCCGGCGCGCAGGCGCTGCAGTCCCTGGCCGTGAATGGCGCCGATGTCTGCTGCGGCGCCTATGAGCACGTCGTGCGCGGCCAGCTGCAGGGGCAGGACTGGCGCAGCCTGGTGCTGCTGGCGCGTGCGCCGCAGATCGCCCTGGTGGCGCCCAGCCACTTGCGCCTGGGGGCCGAGGCGGCGCGCACCAGCCCGCTGCGCGTGGGCGTGACGGCGCCGGGCTCGTCCACCCACTACCTGGCCAGCCTGTGGCTGCACGATGCCGGCGTGCCGGGCAGTGCGGTGCAATACGTCCCCGTGGGCAGCGGCGCCAGTGCCGCGCAGGCCCTGCACCAGGGCCGCATCCATGCGCTGTGCCACGCCGACCCGGTGCTGACCCAGCTGGAGCAGCGCGCCCGGGTCGCAGTGCTGGCGGACACGCGCTCGCTCAAGGCATCGGCGCAGATTTATGGCGGCACCATGCCGGGCGGCTGCCTGTTTGCCGCGCAGTCCTTCGCGCAGCGCCGGCCCCAGCAGGCGCTGGCGCTGGCCACGGCGCTGGTGCGGGCGCTGCGCTGGCTGCAAATGGCCAGCCCGGCCGACCTGGCGCAGGTCGTGCCCACGCCCTACCTGCTGGGCGATCGCGGCGCCTACCTGGCGGCGTTTGAGAAAGTGCGCGAAACCCTCTCGCCCGACGGCCTGATGCCGCCCGACGGCCCGGCCACGGCCTGGCGCGCGGTGCAGCGCATGCAGCCCGAAGCGGCCGCGCGGACGCGGGTGCTGCTGGAAAAGACCTTCAGCGACAGCTGGGCGCTGAAGGCCCGCGCCCGCCTGGAACGGGTCTGAGGCCTGGCGCGCATTGCGCCGCGCCGCAGCGCGGGCAGGCCGTGGTCAGCGGTGGCGCGCCGCCTGGCTGCGCGTCTTGGCTGCGGGGCGGGGGCTGGCGGTTGCCGTCCTGGCGACGGGCGTGCGCGCGGCGGCCTTGCTGCCGTGCGCCGGCGCAGCCACGGGCTGGCGTGCGCTGGTGCGTGCCAGCGACGTGGTGGCCAGGCGCACCGGCAGGTACATCACCACGGCCTCGCCGGCCTTGAAGCGGCTGGCGGCCTTGACGTCGTTCCAGTCGGCCACGTCCGCCGCGCTGACCTTGTAGCGCTGCGCGATGGCGGCCACCGTCTCGCCGCGCTTGGCCGCGCGCACCGTGGTGCGGCGCGTGACGATCTCTGGCGTGAAGGCGATCTGGCCGTTGTCTGCCAGGTGGCCGGAGACGTCCTGGCGCGTGGTCGCGGCGCGCGGCACCATCAGCGCCGAGCCGGCCTTGATCAGCATGCGCGGCGGGATGCCGTTGACCTGGCGCAGGTCGGCCTCGCTCATGCCGGCGTGCTGCGCGGCAGCGGCCACGGTCATGTTGCCGGGCACCGTCCACACCGTCCAGCTGGCGTACTGGCCTTCGCTGTGCGCCTGCAGGTTGCGCCGGAAGACCTGCGCGTTGTTCCAGGGCAGCAGGATTTGCGGCATGCCGGCGGCCAGGATGACGGGCTTGTGCAGCGACGGGTTGAGCGCGCGGAAGTCCTCCTCGCGGATGCCCGCCAGGCTGGCCACCAGCGCCACGTCGATATCGCGGGCGATCTCTACGCTCTGGAAATAGGGGTGGTTCTCGATCAGCGGCAGCTCGGCGCCAAAGCGCTCGGGGTTGGCCACGATGTTCTTCACGGCCTGCAGCTTGGGCACGTACAGGCGCGTCTCGGCCGGCATGGACAGCTCCGGGTAGCTGGTGCCCAGGCCCAGCTTCTCGTTCTTGGCGATGGCGCGGCCCACGCTGCCCTCGCCCCAGTTGTAGGCGGCCAGCGCCAGGTGCCAGTCGCCGAACATGCCGTAGAGCTTTTGCAGGTAGTCCAGCGCCGCGCGGGTGGAGGCCAGCACGTCGCGGCGGTCGTCGCGGAAGGCGTTTTGCTTCAGGTCGAAGTAGGTGCCGGTGGCGGGCATGAACTGCCACATGCCGGCGGCCTTGGCGCTGGAGACGGCCTGTGGGTTGAAGGCGCTTTCGATGTAGGGCAGCAGCGCCAGCTCGGTCGGCATGCCGCGGCGCTCCAGCTCCTCGACGATGTGGAACAGGTATTTGCGCGAGCGCTCGGTCATGCGCTGCATGTAGTCCGGGCGGCTGGCATACCACTGCTCGCGCTCCTGCACCTGCTCGGCCTGCAGGTCGGGCATGGCGAAGCCGCGGCGGATGCGGTCCCACAGGTCGGCCGGGGCGTCGATGCCGGCCACCGCCGTTCCGCGCGTGCTGCCCGCCGTGATGGGGCGCAGCGGCCCGGCGGGAAACAGCGGCTGGTGCGCAGCGCTGGCCGGCGCGGCGGACGCGGCGGCGGGGTTGTCAGGGCTGGCGGTGGTGGCGCAGCCTGCCAGCCACAACAGGCTGGCCAGCATCAACAGGTGCAGAAATCTCATCGGAACTCGTTTTTCCATTGGCGCAAGGCGGTGAACACGGCGACGGGCGAGGCCGGGTCCACGCGGGCGTCGAAGCGGCAGGCGGCCTGCGCCACGTCGGGCACGCGGGTGCGCAGGAAGGGGTTGATCTCAAGCTCCAGGGCGAGCCGCGAGGGCAGGGTGGGCCGGTCCTGCGCGCGCAGCTGCTCGCAGTGCCGTTGGTGCTGGAGCAGCGCCGCGTTGCAAGGTTCCACGGCGCGGGCAAACTTCAGGTTGGACAGGGTGTACTCGTGGGCGCAGCATACGCGCGTGTCGCCCGGCAGCTGCGCCAGGCGCTCCAGAGAGGCCAGCATCTGCGCCGGCGTGCCCTCGAAGAGCCGCCCGCAGCCGCCCGAGAACAGCGTGTCGCCGCAAAACAGCAGCGGCGCGCCGGCGGCGTCGGGGCAATAGTAGGCAATGTGGCCGCCCGTGTGCCCGGGCACGTCGAGCACCTGCAGCTGCAGGCCGAGCACGCTGAGCCCGGCGCCGCCCGCCAGCGGCACGGCGGGCTGGGGGATGGCCTCGCGGGCCGGGCCATAGACCTGCGCGCCCGTGGCCTCGCGCAGTTCGCGCACTCCGCCGACGTGATCGCCGTGGTGGTGCGTGACTAAAATTGCCTGCAGCGGCAGGCCGGTCCCGGCCAGCGCCGCCAGCACCGGCTGCGCATCGCCGGGATCCACCACGACGGCGCCCTGGGCGCTTTGCAGCATCCAGATGTAGTTGTCGGCGAAGGCGGGCAGCGGCAGCAACTTCATGAGCGGCGAAATTATAGGTTTGCACCAATGGCTCGATACTCCCCCCGGCCGCCACCTGCTGGCGTGGGAGCAGGCGAGCCATGACGAACTGGTGGCCGACCTCTTCGGCTTCCATGCGCTGCAGCTGGGCCTGCCGGCCCTGGACGGCCTGCGCGCCAACCGCATGCCGCACCGCTGGCTGGCCCTGGGCCAGCACGAGCAGCAGGCGCCGGGCGGCATGCCCCCGGCCTTGCGCGCCGAGCCGGTGATGCTGCCCTTTCCCGAGGCCAGCCTGGACCTGGTGCTGATGCCACATACGCTGGAGCTCAGCGTGGACCCGCATGCGGCGCTGCGCGAAGTGCAGCGGGTGCTGGTGCCCGAGGGGCGGGTGGTCATCAGCGGCCTCAACCCCTGGAGCCTGTGGGGCCTGCGGCAAAAGCGTGCGCGGCTGTACCAGCGCCTGGGCGCGGGCGGGCTGCCGTACCTGCCGCAGGCGGGCGAATTCATCGCCCCGGGCCGGCTGCGCGACTGGCTGCAGCTGCTCGACTTCGAGCTGGAGAGCGTGAGTTTCGGCTGCTTCCGGCCCGCCGTGGACAGCCAGCGCTGGCTGCAGCGCCATGCCTGGCTCGATGGGCTGGGCGCGCGCTGGTGGCCCGTGTTGGGGGCGGCCTACGTGACCGTGGCCGTCAAGCGCGTGCGCGGCATGCGGCTGCTGGAGCCGGCCTGGCGTGCGGCGCCGGTGGCCGTGCCGGCGCAGGCGCAGGTCGCGCAGCGCCAGGCCCGCCCTGCCGGGGCCGGGGCCTTGCACCGATGAATGGAATCGAGGGATTTTTCTTGACTGAAGTTGTGATCTATACCGATGGCGCCTGCAAGGGCAACCCCGGCCCGGGAGGCTGGGGGGTGCTGCTGCGCGCCGGCGCGCTGGAGAAAGAACTGTTCGGCGGCGAGCAAAACACCACCAACAACCGCATGGAGCTGCTGGCGGTGATCGAGGCGCTGGCCGCGCTCAAGCGGCCCTGCCAGGTGCAGCTGTACCTGGACAGCCAGTACGTGCGCCAGGGCATCACGTCCTGGATCCACGGCTGGAAGAAAAAGGGCTGGCGCACCGCAGCGGGCCAGCCGGTGAAGAACGTCGAGTTGTGGCAGCGCCTGGACGGGCTGGCGCACGGCGTCGGCCATCGCATCGAGTGGCACTGGGTGCGCGGCCACGCCGGCGACCCCGGCAACGAGCGCGCCGACGCCCTGGCCAACCAGGGCGTGGAGCGGCTGCGCACGCCTGCCTGAGCAGGCCGGCCTAGGCCTGCGCGGCGGTGGCCTGCGCCAGCGCGTCGTCCAGCTCCCGGGCCGCCTGAGGGCGCACCACGCGCGCGACTTCCCGGCCATCCTTGAGAAATACCAGGGTGGGCCAGAGCTTGACGCCGAAGCTGCGCCCCAGCGGCCGGCCGGGGCCGTCCTCGACCTTGATGTGCTCGACCTGCGGCTGCCGACCCAGGGCCTGTTCGATCAGCGGCTGCGCCCGCTGGCAATGGCCGCACCAGGGGGTGCCGAATTCGAGCACGGCAGGCCCTGTGAGCTGGTCCACCATGTCGCGCGAGGGGGCCGTGGCCAGGTGGGTGGGGGTGTAGGGCATGGGTTTTCTCGTGGGGCGCCGGCGGGCGGCTGGAGCGCCAAGCTTACCGGCGGCCTGGCCGCCTGCGCGTCAGCGAAGTGCCCATGCCTGCAGCGCGCGCAGCTGCTCCGCCGTATTGGCGTTGGCGAAGGCCCGGCCGGCATCGCCCGGCTGGTCGAAGCTGGCGTGCGCGCCGCCGTGGCGCGCGCTCCACTGCTGCACGCGCCGGCCACCGGCAGCCATGAACGCCAGCAGGTCGGGCAGCAGCGCCGCCTGCATCAGGCAGAACACGGGGTGGGCGCGCGGCGCGCCCGGGGCGGCGCCCTCGCGCACGTCCTCGGGCGCAGCCGCCGTGGCCAGCGGCGCGCCTGCGGCCAGGGCGGCGGCGGCCAGCCGCGCCGCCAGGTCGGCCGGAAACAGGGGCGTGTCGCACGGCAGGGCCAGCAGCCACGGGGTGGGGCAGTGCGCCAGCCCGGCCGCAAAGCCGGCCAGGGGGCCGGCAAAGTCGGCCGGCTCGTCGGGCCATACCGGCAGGCCCCAGGCCCGGTATTCGTCCAGGTGCCGGTTGGCGTTGAGCATCACCCCTGCCACCTGGGGCCGTACCCGCCGCGCCGCGTGCAGGGCCAGGGGCACGCCGCAGAAAAGCTGCAGCCCCTTGTCCACGCCGCCCATGCGCGTGCCGCGCCCGCCGGCCAGCACCAGGGCGGTGATGTCGTGCGGCTCGATCATGCGGCGCGGGGCAGGCGACATCGGGCAGGCGTTCAGCCGCCGATGTAGCTCATCTCGATGCGCCGCCCGCCGGCGCCGGTGTCGGCGGGCAGGCTGGCGCGCAGCTCCGAGTAGCGGTCGCTGCGCTGGCCCCAGATGCCGGCGATGGCCGCCGCCAGCTGCCCGTCGCCGGCGTCGCCGCGCAGCAGGCTGCGCAGGTCCCAGCCCTGGCTGGCGAACAGGCACAGGTACAGGCGCCCTTCCATCGACAGCCGGGCGCGGTTGCAGTCGCCGCAAAACGCCTGCGTGACGCTGCTGATCACGCCGATCTCGCCCAAGGCCGGGTCGTGCCGGCCGTCCGCGCCCGCCCAGCCCCAGCGCCGGGCCGTCTCGCCAGGGGCGCTGGCGGCCAGGGGTACCAGCGGCAGCTCGGCCTGCAGCCGGGCGATCACCTCGGCCGAGGGCACCACCTCGTCCATGCGCCAGCCGTTGGTGGCGCCCACGTCCATGTACTCGATGAAGCGCAGCGTGGTGCCGCTGCCGCGGAAATGGCGCGCCATGGCCGGGATCTCGTGGTCGTTGGTGCCGCGCTTGACCACCATGTTGACCTTGAGATGCTCGAAGCCGGCGGCCTGCGCGGCGGCGATGCCCTCCAGCACGCCGGCCACGGGAAAGTCCATGTCGTTCATGCGCCGGAAGGTGGCGTCATGCAGGCTGTCCAGGCTGACGGTGACGCGCGATAGCCCGGCGTCCTTGAGTGCGCGCGCCTTGCGCGCCAGCAACGAGCCGTTGGTGGTCAGCGTCAGGTCCGGGGCGCGGCCGTCCACGGTGCGCAGCGCGGCCAGCTGTGCCACCAGGCGCTCCAGGTCCTTGCGCAGCAGGGGCTCGCCGCCGGTCAGGCGCAGCTTGCGCACGCCATGCGCCAGGAAGATGCGCGCTACGCGGGTGATTTCCTCGAAGCTGAGCAGGTCGCCGTGCGGCAGGTAGCGGTAGTGCTTGTCGAACACTTCCTTGGGCATGCAGTAGCTGCAGCGGAAGTTGCAGCGGTCCGTCACGCTGATGCGCAGGTCGCGCAGCGGCCGCCCGCGCGCATCCAGCAGCAGGCCGCTGGGGGGTGCGCAGTCGGCCGGCGCCGGCACCGTGGGGAGCAGCACTGCAGCGCGCTGATCCACGATAGGAATGACTCGTTCCGCCATGGGCAAATTGTGCCGTATCGCTGTGGCGCGGGGCCTGCGCGGGGGCTTGCGGTTGATGTGCGTCAAGGGCGGGCGGCGCGGCGTTCGGATAATTTGGCGCATGGACCACCCAAGCCGCTCCCGCTCGCCCCGCTCGCCCCGTTCGCCCTGTTTCCCCTGCCTCCCGGCCGCCGGGGCGTCCCTTCGCCAGCCCGGCCGCCGCGGCGTGCTGCAGGCCACCTCGGCGTTGCTGCTGCTGCAGCTGCTGCCCTCGCAGGCGCAGGCGCGGCTGGCGCTGGCCAGCGCCATCAACCGCGCGGCGCGCTTTCGCGCGCTGTCGCAGCGGGCGGCCAAAAATTATGGGCAGCTGTACCTGCAGGTGCTGCCGGTGCGTTCGCGCGAATGGCTGGAGCACTCGCGCAAGCAGATGCAGGCCGGCCTGCGCGAGCTGGATGACAACGGCTGGCCCGCCGAAGTCGCGCGCCTGCTGGCGGAGCTGCGCAAGGCGGCGGGGCAAATGGACGCGCTGCTGGCCCAGGCGCCGGCCCGCGACACCTACCTGGCCGTGAACCGGCAGGCCGACCACCTGCTGGCCAGTGCCGACCAGGCGACGCAGGCGCTGGAGCAGCTGTCCAGCGCGCCCAGCGCGCGCCTGGTGAACCTGGCGGGACGCCAGCGCATGCTCTCGCAGCGCCTGGCGCGCGACTACGACCTGCTGGCCTCCGGCCTGGCCGGCAGCGGCGTGCGCGCGCAGATGGCGCAGGACGCGGCGCAGTTCCAGGCGGCGCTGGCCCAGCTGGGCAGCGCCCCGGTGAGCACGGCGGCGATACGCGCGGCGCTGGAGCTGGGCCAGGGGCAATGGCTGTTCCTGGAAGCGGCGCTGAAGCGCCAACCCGACGCGCGCGGCCTGGAGGACGTGGCCCACACCAGCGAGCGGCTGCTGCAGGTGATGGACGAGCTGACCGGCCTGTATGAGGCGGCCTTGCGGGACGTTTTGGGCTGATTTTCGAGGAAAACCGCCCCGCGCCGGCGTGGATAGGCGATATGTAGCTACTTTTCTTGTAGCGACCGAGGCGCCGCGCGTGCCTCAGCCGTGCCGGATGGCCACGGTCTTGAGCGTGGTGAAGCCGTACAGCGCCTCGAAACCCTTCTCGCGCCCGTGGCCGCTGGATTTGACGCCGCCAAAGGGCAGCTCCACGCCGCCGCCGGCGCCGTAGTTGTTGATGAACACCTGGCCGCTGGCCACGCGCCGCGCCATGCGCAGCTGGCGCGCGCCGTCCCGTGTCCAGATGCCCGCCACCAGCCCGTAGCGCGTGCCGTTGGCCAGCTGCACGGCCTGCTCCTCGTCCTCGAACGGCATGGCGGCCAGCACCGGGCCGAAGATTTCCTCCTGCGCCAGGCGGTGGCCGGGCGGCACGTCGCGCAGCAGCGCGGGCGCCTGGTAAAAGCCCGTCTCGGGCGCCTCGTCCACCACCGTGCCCTGCGCCGCCAGCGGGATGCCGGCATCGTGGGCGTCCGACAGGAAGTCCCACACCCGCTGCTGCTGGCTCTGGCGGATCAGCGGGCCCAGGTCCAGGTCCATGGCGGCGGGGCCCACGCGCAGCGCCTCGAAGGCGCGGGCCAGGCGCTCCAGCAGCGGCTCGTAGATGAGGGAGTCGATCAGCACGCGCGAGCCGGCCGAGCAGGTCTGGCCGGCGTTTTGCACGATGGCGTTCACGATGACCGGCACGGCGGCGTCCAGGTCGGCGTCGGCAAAGACAATCTGCGGGCTCTTGCCGCCCAGCTCCAGCGTCACCGGGCAGTGGCGCTCGGCGGCGGCCTGCTGGATCAGCATGCCGATGCGCGGGCTGCCGGTGAAGCTGATGTGCTGGATGCCCGGATGGCGCGCCAGCGCGTCGCCCACCTCGTGGCCGTAGCCGGTGACGATGTTGGGGGCGCCGGCCGGAAAGCCCGCCTCGGCCGCCAGCTGCGCCACGCGCAACAGCGACAGGCAGGCGTCCTCGGAGGGCTTCACCACGCACACGTTGCCGGCCGCCAGCGCCGCGCCCACGCAGCGCCCGAAGATCTGCATGGGGTAGTTCCACGGCACGATGTGGCCGGTGACGCCGTGGGGCTCGCGCCAGGTCAGCACGCTGTAGCCGTCGTGGTAGGGCAGAGTCTCGCCGTGCAGCTTGTCGCAGGCGCCGGCATAGAACTCGAAATAGCGCGCCAGCGCCAGCGCATCGGCGCGCGCCTGGCGCGTGGGCTTGCCGCAGTCGCGCTGCTCCAGCGCGGCGAGCTCGCCGGCGTGCTCGGCGACCAGCGCGGACAGGCGCATCGGCAGCCGGCCGCGCTCGGCCGGCGCCATGCGGCCGTACACGTGGTCGAAGCACTCGCGCGCGGCGCGCACCGCGGCGTCTATGTCCTCGGGCGTGCCGCGCTGGATCTCGTCGAAGGGCTGGCCGTCCGACGGGTCGATGACCGCGATGGTGCGGCCCGAGGTGGAGGCCATGGCCGCGTTGGCGATGTAGTGCAGTTGCATGGTGGCTATTGTGCTGCGCCCGCCGCGCGCGTGCCGGCCGCGGCAGGTTTTGGAGCCCAGCCGCCGCTTGCCGGCAGCCGGCGGTCTTCTCCAGCTATCGGATGAAGAGCATCAGCCGCCCGCATGGAAGCGCACCACCAGCGGCACGATCAGGAGCGCGACGATGTTGATGATCTTGATGAGCGGGTTCACGGCCGGCCCGGCGGTGTCCTTGTAGGGGTCGCCCACGGTGTCGCCGGTGACGGCGGCCTTGTGCGCCTCGCTGCCCTTGCCGCCGTGGTGCCCGTCCTCGATGTACTTCTTGGCGTTGTCCGGCGCCGCCGCCGGTGCACATGGAAATCGCCACGAACAGCCCGGTGACGATGGTGCCCATCAGCAACCCGCCCAGGGCGCGCGGCCCCAGCAGCAGGCCCACGATGATGGGTACGGCCACCGGCAGCAGGCTGGGGACGATCATCTCGCGGATGGCCGCACCCGTCAGCATGCCCACGGCGCGGCCGTATTCCGGTTTGGCCGTGCCTTCCATGATGCCGGGGATCTCCTTGAACTGGCGGCGCACCTCGACCACCACGGCGCCGGCGGCGCGGCCCACGGCCTCCATGGCCATGGCGCCGAACAGGTAGGGGATCAGCCCGCCGATGAACAGCCCGACGATGACCAGGGGGTCGGAGAGGTCGAAGCTCACCTGCTGCCCGTAGGCCTGCAGCTTGTGCGTGTAGTCGGCGAACAGCACCAGCGCGGCCAGGCCGGCCGAGCCGATGGCGTAGCCCTTGGTCACCGCCTTGGTGGTGTTGCCCACGGCGTCCAGGGGGTCGGTCACGTCGCGCACCGCCGGCGGCAGCTCGGCCATCTCGGCGATGCCGCCGGCGTTATCGGTGATGGGGCCGTAGGCGTCCAGCGCCCCCACGATGCCCGCCATCGACAGCATGGACATGGCCGCCGTGGCCACGCCGTACAGCCCGGCGAGGGTGTACGAGGCAAGGATGGCCAGGCACACGAACAGCACCGGCCAGGCGGTGGAGCGCATCGACACGCCCAGCCCGGCGATGATGTTGGTGCCGTGCCCGGTGGTCGAGGCCTGCGCGATGTGGCGCACCGGCGAATACTGCGTGCCGGTGTAGAACTCGGTGATCCAGACCAGTGCGGCGGTGAGCACCAGCCCGGTGGCGCAGGCGCCGAACAGCCGGCCCTGCGCGCCGCTCGCGCCCAGGGCGTTGTCCGGGATGAGCCAGGCGGTGACGAACCAGAAGGCGGCCAGCGACAGCACGCCCGCGACGGCCAGCCCCCGGTACAGCGCCGGCATCACGTTGGTCATGCCGGGCCGTGCCTTCACGAAGAAGCACCCGATGATGGACGCGACGATGGACACCGCCCCCAGCGCCAGCGGATAGGCCACGGCCGCGCCCGGCGCGGCGGTGATGAGCAGCGCGCCCAGCACCATGGTGGCGATCAGCGTCACGGCGTAGGTCTCGAACAGGTCGGCCGCCATGCCGGCGCAGTCGCCCACGTTGTCGCCCACGTTGTCGGCGATCACCGCCGGGTTGCGTGGGTCGTCCTCGGGGATGCCGGCCTCGACCTTGCCCACCAGGTCGGCGCCCACGTCGGCGCCCTTGGTGAAGATGCCGCCGCCCAGCCGCGCGAAGATGGAGATCAGCGACGAGCCGAAGGCAAAGCCGATCAGGGGGTTGAGCGTGGCCGGCAGCGCCGCCCCCGGCGCCGCCCGCGCCAGCAGCAGCCAGGCAAAGCCGGCCACGCCCAGCAGCCCCAGGCCCACCACCAGCATGCCGGTGATGGCGCCGCCGCGAAACGCCACCTGCAGCGCCGCCGCCATGCCCTGCGTGGCCGCCTGCGCGGTGCGCACGTTGGCGCGCACCGAGACGTTCATGCCAATGAAGCCGCACGCGCCCGACAGCAGCGCACCGACCACGAAGCCGGCGGCGGTGAGCAGGTCCAGGAAGAGGGCGATCAGCACCGCCAGCACCACGCCGACGACGGCGATCGCCGTGTACTGCCGGGCCAGGTAGGCGGCCGCGCCCTGCTGGATGGCGCCGGCGATTTCCTGCATGCGGGCGTTGCCCGCGTCCTTGGCCAGGATCCAGCCCCGGGCCCAGATGCCATAGGCCACGGCAATCAAGCCGCAGATGAGAGCCAGCATGAGAGGGGCGCTCAGCCCCGTCGTAGTGGTCATACCTTCGCCTCCGTTGTGTTGGGTTTGCACGGATAGGGAAGCGCGACGCGTTGGAAGAGCTTCCGCTGCGTTGCTTCCTCGTGCCCCGAAACGGCAGGAGACGATTGGCCAACCACGCCACTGTAGTGCGCGGCCGCAAGCTTGCAGCAAGGGGTAAACGCCTAAAATCGCCCCGGGCCGCGCCTGGCACCGCCGGGGCCGCGGCTACGTCACCGTCATCACCTCCATTCCCCCAACATGTCACTGAACCACGTCAGCCCCGGCAGCAAGCTGCCCGAGACCTTCAACGTCGTCGTCGAAATCCCCGCCGAATCGGATCCCATCAAGTACGAGGTGGACAAGGAATCGGGCGCGGTCTTCGTGGACCGCTTCCTCACCGTCGCCATGTACTACCCCTGCAACTACGGCTACGTGCCGCAGACGCTGTCGGGCGACGGCGACCCGGTGGACGTGCTGGTCATCACCCCGTACCCGCTGCTGCCCGGCGTGGTCGTGCCCTGCCGCGCTTTGGGCATCCTGAAAATGGAAGACGAGGCCGGCGTGGACGGCAAGGTGCTGGCCGTGCCCACCACCAAGGTCCTCAAGATGTACGAGAACTGGAAGAGCGTGGACGACGTGAACCCGATGCGCCTGAAGGCCATCACGCACTTCTTCGAGCACTACAAGGACCTGGAAGATGGCAAGTGGGTCAAGGTGCTGGGCTGGGAGGGCGTCGAGGCGGCGCACCAGGAAATCCGCGACGGCGTGACCAACTACGCCAAATCGCAGGGCTGATTCGCTTCTGAAATGATAGCTACATGCCGGCTATCGACGCCGGCATGGGTACGAAATCACTCCAAATGACCGGCGCCGGCCCGTCCCGGGCCCCAGCCGGTCAATTGTCAAGATACGTAACGTCCGGCTGCTATGCTCGCAGCTTGTCCGCCTTGAAGGCGGTTGCTCCAGGAGTTGTGCGCCATGTTGTCTTCGCCCGTCCAGCGTTCCTCGTCCGCAGCCGCTGCCACCAACGTGGCCGAGTACCTCACCTTCCGCCTGGGGCAGGAGGAGTACGGCATCGACATCCTGCGCGTGCAGGAAATCCGCTCCTATGAGCCGCCCACGCGCATGGCGCATGCGCCCGACTTCATCAAGGGCGTGATCGACCTGCGCGGCGTGATCGTGCCCATCGTGGACCTGCGCCTCAAGCTCGGCTGCGCGCAGGTCGAGTACACCGACTTCACGGTGGTCATCATCCTGAACGTCGGCGGCACCGTGCTGGGCGCGGTCGTGGATGCGGTGGCCGACGTGGTGGCACTGCCGGCTGGCGCCATCAAGGCAGCGCCGCAATTCCAGGGCCAGGTGGACGCCTCGTTCGTGCGCGGCATTGCCACCGTGGGCGAGCGCATGCTGATCGTGGTGGACATCGAATCCTTGCTGAGCGGCGCCGAGATCGGCCTGGTGCAGCGGGCCGCCGCCAGCGCCTGAGCGCGGCCCCGAGCGGCCCCAGGCAACTTTCACGGCAGGCGGCGCCAGGGGCTGCGCGCCTGCAGGTCCTGCAGGTAGTGGGCCATCCCCTCGTCCTCGCGCTCCAGGAACCGCTCCACCGCCTGGGCAAACGCCGGGTGCGCCAGCCAGTGCGCGCTGCCGGCCTGCACCGGCAGCAGCGCCCGCGCCATCTTGTGCTCGCCCTGCGCCCCGCCCTCGAAGCGGCGCACGCCCTGCGCGATGCACCACTCTATGGGCTGGTAGTAGCAGGCCTCGAAGTGCAGCTGGTCCACGCGCGCGAGCGCGCCCCAGTAGCGCCCATAGGCCACCGGGCCGCCGTGCCCGGCGCCTTCGCCCTGCACGGCAACCAGGCTGGCCGCGATGGCCCGGCCCTCGCGCTCGGCGACGAACAGCACCCAGGCGTCCGGCATGTGCTGCGCCATGCGGGCGAAGAAATCGCGCGTGAGGTAGGGCGCGTTGCCGTGCTCCAGGTAGGTGCGCTCATAGCAGCGGTAGAAAAAAATCCCAGTCGGCGGGCGTGATCGCCTGGCCGCTCAGCACGCGGAAGGTCACGCCGGCTTCGCGCACGCGGCGGCGCTCCTGGCGGATCTTCTTGCGCTTTTCCTGGTTCAGGCTGCCCAGGAAGTCCTCGAAGTCGCCAAAGCCGCCGCCGCCGTGCGGGCGAGCGTTGTGCCAGTGGAACTGCACGGTGTGGCGCAGCATCAGCCCGCACGCGCGCGCGGCGGCGATGTCCTCGTCGGCCCCGAACAGCAGGTGCAGCGACGACAGCTGCGCCTGCTGCGCCCAGGCGATGGCGGCGCGCAGCGTGGCGGCGCGGGCCGGGCCGTCCAGCGCCAGCACGCGCGTCCCCGGCACCGGCGTGAACGGTACGGCCAGCACGGCCTTGGGGTAGTACTGCAAGCCGTGGCGCGCATAGGCCTGCGCCCAGGCCTGGTCGAATACATATTCGCCATAGGAATGCGCCTTGGCGTATGCCACGCAGGCCCCGCACAGCGCGCCGCGCTGCCAGAGCGTGAGGTAGGTCGGCGACCAGCCGGTGCGCGGCGTGGCGCTGCCGCTGTCCTCCAGGGCCGCCAGGTAGGCGTGGCGCATGAAGGGCGTGGGCCGTGGCTGGCGCGCCAGCAAGGCGTCCCAGGCGGCTGCATCGACCTGGCTGGCCGACGGGGCCAGGCGCAGCTCGTACCCCGCATCCGCAGGCGGCGCAGGTTCAGACGGCGACCACAGTGCCACGCAGCGCTCCGCAGACGGTGTGTTCCTGCCGGACGTGCCGGCGCAGGGCCTCGATGGCGTCCATGCCCACCTCGCGCCGCTGGCGGCCATACCGGTGCGGCACGCCCTGGGCGCTGACGAAGGCGGCGGTGTAGGTCTTGTCGCGCTCCAGGGCCCGGCCTTCGACGAAGAATTCCTGGATGCGCAGCCCTGCCGGGTTCTCGATCTTGAAATAGATGTTCACGCCCCGGCAGCGCTTCACGAAGCCGCCCATCTGCTGGTACGGGTCGGCCGAGAAGGTCTTCTCCAGGTTCTCCTCCATCATGTCCCACAGCTCGGCGCCGCTCAGCTGCACGACTTCCACCGGGGGGTTGGTGGGAATGATGTTCCACAGGTCGTTCATGGTCAGCGGGGCGCCGGCCGGTATCGGCGCGCCGTAGCGCCAGCCGTTGGAAAACGCGATCTGCGTGCCTGCCGCCTGGGCGATGGCGTCCAGCAGCACGTTGTCCATGCTCGCCTCCAGCGTGGTGTAGCGGTTCAGGTCGCTGGCCGTGCGGCCGACCACTTCGTCCAGCATGGCCTGGTGGGGCGCGTGGATGGACTCGACCAGGGCCTGCATGGGCGGGTCGGACGGGATGCGCTCGTCCAGGGCGATGAGCTGGTGCGAAACGCTGACCTGGCCGTCGCCGGCCAGCTCCACGTCCAGCCGGCCCACGAACGACGCGTGGCAGCCCGATTGCATGATCACCGCGCCATTCACCCGCGCCGGCTCGGTCATGCGGTTGTGCGTATGGCCGCTGAGCAGGATGTCGATGCCATCCACTTCGCGGGCCAGCTGGCATTCCTGTGGAAAGCCCAGGTGCGACAGCACCACGATCAGCTCGGCGCCCTCGTGCTCGCGCAGGTACCGGATATGGCGCGGCAGCTCGTCGCGGCCCAGCGTGAAGTACAGGCCCTCGCTGCAGCGCTGCGGGAAGCTCTTGTCGATGATGTAGGCGGCAATGCCTATCACTGCCACCTTGATGCCGCCGCGCTCCAGCAGCAGCCAGGGCGCGAACGGCGCGGCGCCGCCATCCTTGCGGTGGCAATTGCAGGCCAGCAGGGGGTGGTTCAGGCGCCGGCTGATGTCGTGCAGCTGCTGCGGGCCGTAGATGAAGTCCCAGTGCACCGTCCAGGCGTCCAGGCCCAGCGCGTTCAGCGGCTCGACGAACGCCTCGCCGCGCGAGTGCACCGCCGCGAACGTGCCGTGCAAGGTGTCGCCGTTGTCCAGCGCAATCACGGCATCGGCGCCGCACTCGGCCCGCACCTGGTCGAAGCAGCCCTTGATCCGGGCGTAGCCCCCGATCACCTCGTGGCGCACCCCCTGGCCGGTGCGAAACATCTCCCGGTGGGGCTGCAGGTAGCCGTGCGTGTCGTTGATCTGCAAGAGCGTCAACCTGCGGGCAGACTCTGTCATGGGCGTACTCCTGTGGCGGCCAGGCCATCATAGGGGGCATGCAGGCCTGCACAAAAATCGGGCAGCGGCACGCTCTCCCTTGCAAATCAAGCAGTTGGGCCAACAGTCCTGTGGCTTGCACGAGTTGTCCACAGACCTGTCCAGAGCTGGCGGGGATAACCAGCCGCCGCCGGCGGCGGCACGGCGCGCGCATAATCCGGCCAGCCATTTTTTGCCCGTCCGTCCCAGGAGCTCTTCGCCATGCACATGATCACTGCCGTCATCAAGCCGTTCAAGCTGGAGGAGGTGCGCGAGGCCCTGGCTGAATGCGGGGTGACGGGCCTGACGGTGACGGAGGTCAAGGGTTTTGGCCGGCAAAAGGGCCATACCGAGCTGTATCGCGGCGCCGAGTACGTGGTGGACTTCCTGCCCAAGGTGAAGATCGAGGTCGTGGTGCAGGGCGACGACGTCGAGCGCTGCGTGGACGCCATCGTCGCCGCAGCGCGCACCGGCAAGATCGGCGACGGCAAGATTTTCGTGACGGCCGTCGAGCGCGTGGTGCGCATCCGCACCGGAGAACTGGACGAAGCGGCGATCTGACCGCGCGGCGGCTCAGCGCCTGTTTGCCGCCTTGCGGGCAGGATGAAAAGATCGCAAGCAGGCTCTCAGATCACGCTGCGCAGCGGCACCGCGGCGCCCTTGCGCGCCCCGGCCTGCTGCACCAGCTCTGCCAGCAGCGCGTCGACCTGGCTGCCCACGCTGATCAACCCCATCTGCCACTCGCCCATCAGGCCGCTGGCGACGCTGTGGCGCAGGAACTGCAGCAGCGCGGCGTAGTAGCCATCCTGGTCCAGCAGCCCGACCGGCTTGTCGTGGTAGCCCAGCTGGCGCCAGGTCCATACCTCGAACAGCTCCTCCAGCGTGCCGATGCCGCCGGGCAGGGCGACGAAGGCGTCGCTGCGCTCGGCCATCATGGCCTTGCGCTCGTGCATGGTGGTGACGATGTGCAGCTCATCGCACATCTCGTTGGCCAGCTCCTTGTCCACCAGCGACTGCGGAATCACGCCGACCACGCGCCCGCCCGCCAGCCGCGTGGCTTCGGCCACCGTGCCCATCAGCCCGCTGCGCCCGCCGCCATAGACCAGCTGGCCGCCGTGGCTGCCGATGAACCGGCCGGCGGCCTTGGCGGCTTCGGCGAAACGCGGATCGCTGCCGGTGCGCGAGCCCAGGTACACGCAGATGGAGAAGGCGGCGTCAGCCATGCAGGAAGATCCTCTGAACAAAAGCGGCGGCAAAGGTCGCGCCGCACAACAGCAGGCTGAGCAGTACTGCGGCGCTGCCCATGTCCTTGGCCCGGCGCGACAGTTCATGCCACTCGGGGCCGATGCGGTCGACGGTGGCCTCTATGCCCGAGTTGAGCAGTTCGGTGACCAGCACCAGCACCACGGTGGCCGCCAGCACGGCCACCTCAACCCAGTTGCGCCCCAGCCAGGCAGCCGCTGGCAGCAGCACCATGGCCAGGCAGGCCTCCAGCCGGAAGGCCTTTTCAGCCCAGCCGTCCGCCAGGCCGCGCAGCGAGTGGCGCGTGGCGTGCAGCAGGCGCTCCAGGCCGGTGCGCTGCTTGTGGATGGCCGCCGCGTGCTGCGGGCCGCCGGTGCGCTGGCCCTCAGGCACGGCGGCTGCGTCCCTGGTGCGGGCGCGGCGCTGCCTGCTGGTGGATGAGCCGGGTGCCGGCCAGGGCGTCGTGCAGGAATTGCTGCTGCGGATGCAGGCGGCTGAGCAGCGCCCAGCAGGCGGCCCAGGCCGCCATTGCGGCTGCGCCCTGCGCCGCCGGCAGCTGCAGGTAGGCGGCCAGCGCCAGGGGCGGCAGGAACCACAGCCAGCACAGCGCATAGCGCACCAGCGCGCGGCGCTGGGTGAGGGCGCGGCCGCAGCGATCGACCACGCGGATGTGCCAGGTCTTCATGGCCAGGGTGTGCCCGCGCGACCAGAACCAGGTGAAATAAATGCCGAAGACCACGAACAGGAAGGCCTGCAGCGCATGGCGGTTGTCCAGCGCATGGCGCGTCTGCGTGAGCGTGCCGAACAGGTAGCCGGCAATGAACACCACGCCAAACATCAGCATGCCCTCGTACAGCCAGCACGCCATGCGCCGGCGCAGCGGCGGGGCCATCAGCGGCGTGCAGAAGATCGGCGCGGCGGGCGCCGGGTCTGCGGTGCTGGCGCTTGGCGGCTGCCCGGGCAGGGGTGAAGCAGGCATCTGTGCAGGCAAGGTGAGCGATTCAGGGTGCGGCGCCGTCCAGGCGCCGCAGCGGCATTGCCCGTCCTGTCCTATTGCGGCGGATGCAGGGGCGCTGCGCTGCCGCTGACGGGCGGCGGCTCGCGCTCCTGGGACGGCTCGGGCGGTAGCGGCGGCAGGGCCGAGCCCAGGGCGGAGGGCGTCTCGACGGGCCTGGTTTCTACCACAACCGGCGCAGGGGCCGGGGCGGGCGCCGGCACGGGCACTGGCAGGGCCTGGGGAATGTGGGCCTGGCTGGGGCGCGGAATCTTGGGCGGATTGGCGATGGCCGCCGGGGCATTGCTGGCCGCCGGCACCCGGGCCAGCTTGCGTGGGCTGGGCCGGACAGCGGGCGCGGCGCCTGCCGGGCGCGGCTGCGCCTTGGCGGCCAGGCGCTTGCGCTCGTCCTCGCTGAGGGCCTGGTAGGCCTCCCACTTGGCGCGCTTGCTGTCCGGCTTCAGGGCGTTGGTGGCGGCGTAGTTCAGCCGGGCCTGGCTGCGCTGCTGGGCGCTCAGGCTGGACCAGTCGGTCAGGCGGGCGAGCATTTTCTCCTGCTCGTCGGGCTCCAGGGTATGGAATTCGGCGGCCAGCTTCAGCCAGTGGCGCTTTTGCACTTCCGTCAGCACGCTCCAGCGGTTGGCCAGCGGGTACAAGGCCTCCTTCTGGCTGGTGGTCAGCTCGCTCCAGGAGGGGCCGGCCTCAGGGCGCCCGGGAGCGCGCGCATCCACGGCGGTGCGCTGGCGGATGTCGGCCAGCGCCTGCGCGGGCAGGGGCGTGCCGGGCGCCATGCGGATCCAGCCCACGACGCGCACGCCCGTCACGGCCAGGCCGATCAGCAATGCCAGTGCCAGTATCCAGGCGGGCGTGATGAAGGAGGTGTGGTGCGGCGGCGAAGCGGTCATGCAGTGCGGGTCAGCACGGAGCGCGAGCAGGAATCAGTCATTCAGGGATGGCTGCTGGACACCCGCAAATATTGCACGAAACCCGGATCCGTGTAGGCGGAAGGCGGCAGGTCGTCGGCCAGCAGCGCGGCGTCCACCTCGGCCATCTCGGTGGCCAGGCTCTCGTCCTGCGAGACATTGACGAACACCAGCCCGGCCAGCAGCGCCAGCAGTGGAACCGCCGAGGCCAGCGCCGGCCACCACCTGCCGCGGCCGGAGTCGCCGCCGCCGCCCAGCAGTGCCGCGCCATTGCCGGCGTGGATGACCACAGGGGCCGGCGCGGCGCGGTGGACCGGCAGGGCGACGCGCTTGCGCCTTGCAAGCGCCTGCATGCGCGCGGCGCGCAGGCGTTCGGCGATGTCGTAGGGCAGATCGCTGCTGGCCTCGCTCAGGCGCGCGGCGACGCGGCGCGCATAGGCATCGCCCGCCAGGGCGGCTGCGGCGGTGGGCTCGGGGGGGCGGTTCATAGCGCGATTCCTTTGGCTTTCAATGTCCGGCTCAGCGTCTGCACGGCGCGAAAGCAGTGGGTCTTGACGCTGCCTTCCGAGCAGCCCATGGCGGCTGCTGTCTCGGCGACGTCCATTTCTTCCCAGTAACGCAGCAGAAATGCCTCGCGTTGACGCGCGGGCAGCGCCTGGATCTCGGTCTCTATGCTGTGCAGTATCTGCTGGCGGCGCACGAGGTCTTCGGCGCTTTGCACGGCCTCGCCCTCGGGCACGCCGGAATGCACCTCCAGCAGGTCGAAGCCGCCGCCCTCGTCGTCGGGGCCTTCGAAGTCGCCCAGGTTGGTGAACAGGGCGTTGCGCGTCTTCTGGCGGCGGAACCAGTCCAGCGTACTGTTGGTGAGGATGCGCTGGAACAGCATGGGCAACTCGCCCACGGGCTTGTCGCCATAGTGTTCGGCCAGCTTCATCATGCTGTCCTGGACAATATCCAGCGCCGATTCCTCGTTGCGCACGTGATAGAGCGTGCGCTTGAAGGCACGTTTATCGACGCTCTTGAGGAAATCGGATAACTCTTGCTCGGTGGCCAAAGGCAGCGAGCCCCGTTGGCGGGGCGGGTGGGCGCGGGGCGTTGCCGACTGGCACGCGGCGCCACGGGGGGATGATTGGCGATTATCGCACCGGGGTGAAAATATTTTCCCGGGCGCCGGCGCGGCGCTTTATTGCAGTGCAATAATTGCCTGATCCGAACAAGGCAAACGGGTCCCGGTCCGGCGCAACACGCACTGCGTCCATGTCCTGGATCTCAAGTCTCGAGGCGGCTCCACAAGGGCACGACCAAGAGGCACCCAAGGTTTTTCGTCAGAGAAATTCACAAAGGTTGATCATGGAAATCTCCAAGGCCGAGCTCACTTCGGCAGCGGCTGCCGCCTCTACCCCCGCCTCCCAGGAGCTGATGGGCGCCGATATTCTCGTCAAGGGCCTGCAGGCCGAAGGCGTGCAATACATCTGGGGCTACCCCGGTGGAGCGGTGCTCTACATCTACGACGCGCTGTATCGGCAGGACAGCATTCAGCACGTGCTGGTGCGCCACGAGCAGGCAGCCGTGCACGCAGCAGACGGCTACGCGCGCGCCACCGGCGACGTGGGCGTGGCGCTGGTGACCTCCGGCCCCGGCCTGACCAATGCGGTCACCGGCATCGCCACGGCCTACATGGATTCCATCCCCATGGTCATCATCTCTGGCCAGGTGCCCACGCCCGCGATCGGGCTGGATGCCTTCCAGGAATGCGACACCGTGGGCATCACGCGTCCCATCGTCAAGCACAACTTCCTGGTCAAGGACGTGCGCGACCTGGCCATGACGCTGAAAAAGGCTTTCCACGTCGCCCGCACCGGCCGGCCCGGCCCGGTGGTGGTGGATGTGCCCAAGGACGTTTCGTTCAAGAAGACCCCGTACCACGGCTATCCGGCGAGCGTCGAGATGCGGTCGTACAACCCGGTCAAGAAGGGCCACGCCGGCCAGATCCGCAAGGCGCTGCAGCTGCTGCTTACCGCCAAGCGCCCCTACATCTATACCGGCGGCGGTATTTTGCTGGGCAACGCCTGCGCCGAGCTGCGCACGCTGGTGGACATGCTCGGCTACCCGGTCACGCACACCCTGATGGGCCTGGGCGCGTACCCGGCTTCGGACCGCAAGTTCCTGGGCATGCTGGGGATGCACGGCACCATCGAGGCCAACAACGCCATGCAGAACTGCGACGTGCTGCTGGCCGTGGGCGCGCGCTTTGACGATCGGGTGATCGGCAATCCCAAGCACTTCGCGCAAAACGATCGCAAGATCATTCACGTCGACGTCGATCCGTCGAGTATTTCCAAGCGCGTCAAGGTGGACATCCCGATCGTCGGCGACGTCAAGGACGTGTTGACCGAATTGATCTCCATGATCCGCGAGACCACGACGCGCCCCGACGCCGGCGCACTCGCGGCCTGGTGGGAGCAGATCGAGGCCTGGCGCAGCCGCAACTGCCTGAAGTACGACCGCAGCAACACCGAGGTCATCAAGCCCCAGCACGTGGTCGAGACGCTGTGGAACATGACCAAGGATGCGGACGCCTACGTCACTTCCGATGTCGGCCAGCACCAGATGTGGGCTGCGCAGTACTACCGCTTCGACGAGCCGCGCCGCTGGATCAACTCCGGCGGCCTGGGCACCATGGGCGTGGGCATCCCCTACGCCATGGGCATCAAGCTGGCCAAGCCGCAGGCCGAGGTGTATTGCATCACCGGCGAAGGCTCGGTGCAGATGAACATCCAGGAGCTGTCCACCTGCCTGCAGTACAACACGCCGATCAAGATCGTGTCGCTGAACAACCGCTACCTGGGCATGGTGCGCCAGTGGCAGGAGATCGAATACTCCGGCCGCTACAGCCACAGCTACATGGACGCGCTGCCCAACTTCGTGAAGCTGGCCGAGGCCTACGGCCACGTGGGCATGCTGATCGAGCGCCCGCAGGACGTGGAGCCCGCGCTGCGCGAGGCGCGCAAGCTGAAGGACCGCACGGTGTTCATGGACTTCCGCACCGACCCCACCGAGAACGTGTTCCCGATGGTGCAAGCCGGCAAGGGCATCACCGAGATGCTGCTGGGCTCGGAAGACCTCTAAATCGCGCTTTTTCAGCAAGACAGGCCTGTTGCCGGCGTCAATCAACGGCCTGTAGCTATCATTACGATAGCAATTTCAACCACTGACGAATCTATTGCCTGCCAAGCCTGGCGCTTACCGGCGCCAGGGGAGGGCAGCAAGAAGAGGAAGCTGCATCCATGAAACACATCATCGCCGTCCTGATCGAGAACGAAGCCGGTGCGCTGTCGCGCGTCGTGGGCCTGTTCTCGGCGCGGGGCTACAACATCGAATCGCTCACCGTGGCGCCGACGGAAGACCCGTCGCTGTCGCGCATGACCATCCAGACCACTGGTTCGGACGACGTCATCGAGCAGATCACCAAGCACCTGAACCGCCTCATCGAGGTCGTCAAGGTGGTCGATCTGACCGAGGGCGCCTACACCGAGCGCGAGCTGATGATGGTCAAGGTGCGCGCCGTGGGCAAGGAGCGCGAGGAGATGAAGCGCATGGCCGACATCTTCCGCGGCCGCATCATCGACGTGACCGACAAGAGCTACACCATCGAGCTCACCGGCGACCAGCCCAAGAACGATGCCTTCCTGCAGGCCATCGACCGCACGGCCATCCTGGAGACCGTGCGCACCGGCGCCAGCGGCATAGGCCGCGGCGAACGCATCCTGCGCGTGTAGGACAATCGCCCGTTTACTCCCACCCCCATAACTCTCAACCGGAGCCACACAGACATGAAAGTTTTCTACGACAAGGACTGCGACCTCTCGCTGATCAAGGGCAAGACCGTGGCCATCATCGGCTACGGCTCGCAGGGCCATGCCCATGCCCAGAACCTGAACGACAGCGGCGTGAAGGTCGTGGTCGGCCTGCGCAAGGGCGGTGCCTCGTGGGACAAGGTCGGCAAGGCCGGTTTGAACGTCCAGGAAGTCAACGACGCGGTGAAGGCCGCCGACGTGGTGATGATCCTGCTGCCGGACGAGCAGATCGCCGAGGTCTACAAGAACAACGTCGAGCCGAACATCAAGCAAGGTGCCTCGCTGGCCTTCGCGCACGGCTTCAACGTGCACTACAACCAGGTCGTGCCGCGCGCCGACCTGGACGTCTGGATGGTCGCGCCCAAGGCGCCCGGCCACACCGTGCGTAACACCTACACGCAGGGCGGCGGCGTGCCGCACCTGGTGGCCGTGCACCAGGACAAGTCGGGCCGCGCGCGTGACCTGGCCCTGTCGTATGCCATGGCCAACGGCGGCGGCAAGGCCGGCATCATCGAGACCAACTTCAAGGAAGAGACCGAGACCGACCTGTTCGGCGAGCAGGCCGTGCTGTGCGGCGGCGCGGTGGAGCTCATCAAGATGGGCTACGAGACGCTGACCGAGGCCGGCTACGCACCCGAGATGGCCTACTTCGAGTGCCTGCACGAGCTGAAGCTGATCGTGGACCTGATCTACGAAGGCGGCATCGCCAACATGAACTACTCGATCAGCAACAACGCCGAGTACGGCGAGTACGTCACCGGCCCCGAGGTCATCAACGAAGAGTCGCGCAAGGCCATGCGCAATGCGCTCAAGCGCATCCAGGACGGCGAGTACGCCAAGATGTTCATCCAGGAAGGCCGCCTGAACTACCCCAGCATGACGGCGCGCCGCCGCAACCTGGCCGACCACAGCATCGAAAAAGTGGGCGCCCAGCTGCGCGCCATGATGCCCTGGATCGCCAAGAACAAGCTGGTGGACCAGAGCCGCAACTGATGGTGCGCTGGCGGGGCGCCGGCAGCCAGCTGCCGGCGGGCCCGCTGGACGGTCAAGGCCACTGCGGTGGCCTTTTTTGCGTGTGCGCCACGGCTACACTGCAAGGATTTTCCGCGCGGGCCGCGCTTGCAGCAAAAACAATAGCTGGCCGCGCTTGTTCAACAAGGGCTGGAGGTTGATTTGACGCATGAAGGCAAGGGCGAGGAGTCCGCGCGCGGCGTGCTGGTGCGCAAGCGGCGCAAGGGCATCTACATCCTGCCCAACCTGTTCACGCTGGCCGCGCTGTTCGGCGGCTTCTACGCCATCGTCATGGCGGTGAATGCCCGGTTCGAGCTGGCCGCCGCCGGCGTTTTCTGGGCCATGGTGCTGGACAGCCTGGATGGGCGCGTGGCGCGCATGACCAATACGCAAAGCGCCTTCGGTGAGCAAATGGATTCCCTGTCGGACATGGTGTCCTTTGGCGCTGCGCCGGCGCTGATCGCCTATATGTGGGCGCTGCAGGGGCTGGGCCGCTGGGGCTGGATCGCGTCCTTCGTCTATTGCGCCTGCGCAGCACTGCGCCTGGCGCGTTTCAACGTCAATACGGGCGTGGTGGACAAGCGCTATTTCCAGGGGCTGCCGTCGCCGGCGGCTGCCGCTCTGGTGGCGGGCTTCATCTGGCTGATGACCGATTCCGGCCTGCGCCCGGGCGAAGACGGCTGGCTGGCGTGGGATACCGTGACCTGGGTGATGTTCGCCTTCACCCTGTATGCCGGGTTGACCATGGTGACCAACGTTCCCTTCTACAGCTTCAAGGATGTGCAATTGAAAAAGAGCGTGCCCTTTGCCGTGATCGTGCTGATCGCCCTGGGAATTGCCGTGGTCAACATCGACCCGCCCAGCGTGTTGTTCGGGGTCTTCGTGCTGTACGGGCTGTCGGGCTATGCGGTGTATGTCTGGCGCAAGGCCAAGGGCCAGCACACCAGCGTCATCAGCACGTCCACCGACGAGCCCGATGAGCGCGGGCTGCACGATTGATGTGCTAAAGTGTTTGCCATGCATACGCTGTCGCTATCCCTACCAACCATGTCCCACGGGCAGGCAAGGTAGCGCGCGCGTTTTCCCCCACTACTGATTCGGCCCGTTTGCACCAGCAGCGGGCCGTTTTCGTTGGCATATGCAGGCTGCTGGTGCTTCCACCCCGTTGACTGGAAGTTCGCCACCATGTTGAAAAACCCCGCCAGCAAGTACCGCGCCTTCGCCCCTATCGGGTTGAAGGACCGCACTTGGCCGGACGCGCAGATCACCCAGGCGCCGTCCTGGTTGTCCACCGATCTGCGCGACGGCAACCAGGCGCTGATCGAGCCCATGGATCTGCAGCGCAAGCTGCGCATGTTCGAGCTGCTGGTGCGCATCGGCTTCAAGGAAATCGAAGTGGGGTTCCCGGCGGCTTCGCAGGTCGAGTGGGAGTTCGTGCGTACCCTGATCGAGGAACGCCGCATTCCCGAGGACGTGACCATCCAGGTCATGACCCCGGCGCGCGAGGAGCTGATCGAGCGCACCGTGCAATCGCTCGACGGCGCGCGCCGCGCCATCGTGCACGTGTACAACGCCGTGGCCCCGGTGTGGCGCGAAGTGGTGTTCGGCATGGGCGTGCCCGAGGTCATGGCGCTGGTCGAGCGCCATGTGCGCCAGCTGCGCGCCCTCACCGATGCGCGGCCGGCCACGCAGTGGGTGCTGCAGTATTCGCCCGAGACCTTCAGCCTGGCCGAGCTCCAAGTGTCGCTTGAGGCCTGCGAGACGGCGATTGCCGCCTGGGGGGCAGGGCGGCCGGTCATCCTGAACCTTCCGACCACGGTGGAGGCGGCTACGCCCAACGTCTTCGCCGACCAGATCGAATGGATGGCGCGGCGCTTCGCCGATCGTCCCGAGGTGGTGCTGTCGGTGCATCCGCACAACGACCGGGGCACCGGCACGGCGGCAGCTGAGCTGGCGCTGATGGCGGGCGCGCACCGTGTCGAGGGGTGCCTGTTTGGCAATGGCGAGCGCACCGGCAACCTGGATCTCGTTAACGTCGCGCTCAACCTGTATGTGCAGGGGGTAGCCCCGCAGCTGGATTTTTCCGATATCGATGCCATTCGCGCCGAGGTCGAGCATTGCAACCAATTGCCCGTGCCGGCGCGCCATCCGTACGCGGGCGACCTGGTCTACACCTCGTTTTCCGGCTCGCACCAGGACGCCATCAAGAAGGCCTTCTCGGTGCGCCAGCCGGGCGACATGTGGGCCATCCCCTATCTGCCCATCGATCCCAAGGACCTGGGGCGCAGCTATGAGGCCGTGATCCGTGTGAACAGCCAGTCCGGCAAGGGCGGGATCGCCTACCTGCTCGAAGCCGATTACGGCGTGCAGCTGCCGCGCCGGCTGCAAATCGAGTTCAGCCAGGTGGTGCAGCGCACCATGGATGTGCTGGGCAAGGAGCTGGCGGCGGCCGACCTGTGGCGCATCTTCAGCGAGGAATACCGCCTGGACCGCACACCCGAGCTCCGCGAGCGCCGCATCGCCACGCGCACTGGCGCGCACGGCGCCGCGCAGACCGACCTGCACGGCCGCATGCTCTGGCGCGGCCATGATTGCCTGCTCCACGGGAGCGGCAACGGCCCGGTCGATGCGTTCGTGAAAGCCCTGGGCGCAGCCACCGGGCATACCATCCGCGTACTCGACTACCAAGAACACGCCCTGAACGGCACCGGTGCAGCCGGGGGCGATGCACGCGCTGCTGCCTATGTGGAGCTGCGCGTGGACGAGGAGCGGCAGGTATTCGGCGTGGGCATGGACCACGACATCATCGGCGCTGCCCTGCGTGCCGTCGCCTCGGGCCTGTTGCGCGCCGCGCCAGGCCAGGCCCCGGAGGCCCAACGGCCCCGGGACCAGGTGGCGCAGGCTGCCTGAACCGCCGCCGCAACCCGGGCACCGGCACATCCACCCATTTCCACCCATCAGCACGAAGAGGTTTCCATGACAGACAAGCTCATCATTTTCGACACCACCCTGCGCGACGGCGAGCAGTCGCCTGGCGCGTCCATGACGCGCGACGAGAAGCTGCGCATCGCGCGCCAGCTCGAGCGCCTGAAAGTGGACGTGATCGAGGCCGGCTTCGCCGCCAGCTCCAACGGCGACTTCGAGTGCGTGCAGGCCATCGCCCGCGCGGTCAAGGACTCGACCATCTGCTCGCTCTCGCGCGCCAATGATCGCGACATCGCGCGCGCCGCCGAAGCGCTGAAGGACGCCAACCGCGCACGCATCCACACCTTCATTGCCACCAGTGCGCTGCACATGGAAAAGAAGCTGCGCATGACGCCGGAGCAGGTGCTGGAGCAGGCGACGCAGTCCGTGCGCTTCGCGCGCAACCTGCTGCAGGACATCGAATTCAGTCCCGAGGACGGCTACCGCAGCGATCCCGACTTCCTGTGCCGGGTGATCGAGGCCGTGATCCGCGAGGGTGCCACGACCATCAACGTGCCTGATACCGTCGGCTACGCCGTGCCCGAGCTGTACGGCAACTTCATCAAGAACCTGCGCGAACGCATCCCCAACAGCGACAAGGCGGTCTGGAGCGTGCATTGCCACAACGACCTGGGAATGGCGGTGGCCAACTCGCTGGCCGGTGTGAAGATCGGGGGCGCCCGGCAGGTGGAGTGCACCATCAACGGCCTGGGCGAGCGCGCGGGCAACTGCTCGCTTGAAGAGGTGGTGATGGCCGTCAAGACGCGCCGCGACTACTTCGGCCTGCAGGTGGATGTCGACACCCAGCACATCGTCGCCGCCAGCCGCATGGTCAGCCAGACCACTGGCTTCGTGGTGCAGCCCAACAAGGCCGTAGTGGGCGCCAACGCCTTCGCGCACGCTTCGGGCATCCACCAGGACGGCGTGCTCAAGGCGCGCGATACCTACGAAATCATGCGTGCCGAGGACGTGGGCTGGAGCGCCAACAAGATCGTGCTGGGCAAGCTGTCCGGCCGCAATGCCTTCAAGCAGCGCCTGCAGGAGCTGGGCGTGGAACTGGACAGCGAAAGCGAGATCAACGCCGCCTTCGCGCGTTTCAAGGAGCTGGCCGACCGCAAGAGTGAAATCTTCGATGAGGACATCCTGGCGCTGGTCAGCGACGAAAGCCTGGGTGGCGACGGGGAGCAGTTCGGCTTCGTCTCGCTGTCGCAGCGCAGCGAGACCGGCGAGCGGCCGCATGCCGACATCGTCTTCACCGTGGGCGGCAAGGAGGTGCGCAGTGGCGCCGAGGGCAACGGCCCGGTCGATGCATCCCTCAAGGCCATCGAGGCGCAGGTCAAGAGCGGCGCCGACATGATCCTGTACTCGGTCAATGCCATCAGCGGCTCGACAGAGAGCCAGGGAGAGGTGACGGTACGGCTGCAGAGCGCGGGCCGCGTGGTCAACGGTGTCGGGGCAGATCCGGACATCATCGTGGCTTCTGCCAAGGCATACTTGAGCGCCTTGAACAAGTTGCAAAGCAAGTCTGAGAAGGTTGCTGCCCAGGGCTGACAACCACACGCGTGAGAATTCACGCGGCTTGTCAAGAAAGCGGCGCAAGACATTGATCTTGCGCCGCTTTTTTGGCACCGGTACACTTCCGAACAGTTTGAACGGTTTTTCTCTTTTGGAGCATTTGATGCCCGCGCGCCTGCCAATTGCCCCCCGAGTGTTTCACCTGGCAGCCCTGGCCAGCCTGGCCCTGGCGCTTGCAGTCCCGGCGGCGCACGCGGCACAGCGCAAGCAGGCCAGCGCCAAGAAGCCTGCCAATGCCGTGGTGGCCAAGCGTGTTGCCGCATCCTCGGCACTGCGCCCGGCCCGCAAGGGGGCGGCCGCTCCCGGGCCCCGCATGGCCGCCCGCAGCGCGCGCAGCGCAGTACGCGTCGCAGCCGAGCCGGCGCGCCTGTCCTTCGGCCAGATCGCCGGCCTGCACAAGGTTGCTGATCCGCTGGATCTCAAGTCCAGCGTGGCGCTGGTGATGGACCAGGACACCAAGGAAGTACTGCTCAGCAAGAACGATCGCGCCGTGCTGCCCATCGCCTCGCTGACCAAGCTGATGACCGGTCTGCTGGTGTCCGAAGCCAGGCTGCCCATGGACGAGTCCATCACCATCACGCAGGACGATGTCGATACCGAAAAACATAGCGGTTCGCGCCTGACGGTGGGCAGCACGCTGACGCGGGGTGAATTGCTGCACCTGGCGTTGATGTCCAGCGAGAACCGTGCCGCCCATGCCCTGGGCCGCACCTATCCAGGCGGTATGGCCGCCTTCGTCGAGCGGATGAATGGCAAGGCGCGGCTGCTGGGCATGACCAACACCCGCTACGTGGAGCCCACGGGCCTGTCCAGCCAGAACCAGTCCAGTGCCCAGGACCTGGCCACGCTGGTGAACGTCGCGCACGGCGATGCGCTGCTGCGCGAGTTGTCCACCTCACCCGGCTACGAGGTGGCCATTGGCAGCCGCGTGCTGCAATACAACAATACCAACCGCCTCGTCAAGAGCCCGGCCTGGGACATCGGCCTGCAAAAGACCGGCTACATCTCCGAGGCTGGCCGCTGCCTGGTGATGCAGACCCAGGTGGCCGGACGCAAGCTGATCATGGTGTTCCTGGACTCGGCTGGCAAATTCAGCCGCCTGGGCGATGCCGAGCGCGTGCGTTCCTGGATCGAAGGCATGCACCCGTCTGCCAGCTCGGTGCTGGCCGCGGGCGCCGCGCCGACCATCCACCTCAAGCATTGACGCCTGCCCGCAGCGCGGTTGCCGGCCCGGGCGCGGCGGCTCCAAGGCTCTTACTTCATACCCGCCGCAAGCGCCGTACGCACACCTGCCGTATAGCCCAGTGCGCGTGAGATGTCCTGGGCTGCGGTCTGCAGCTTGGGCGTCCAGCCTTCGTCCAGGCGATCGGCAGGCGCCGATATGGACAGGCCTGCGATCAGCTGTCCCTGGTCGTCGAACACGCCAGCCGCCATGCAACGCACCCCCAGCTCCAGCTCCTCGTTGTCATGGGCAATGCCGTACTGCCGCGTCCGCCCCAGCTCACGTTCCAGCAAGGCCAGCTGGGTGATGCTGTTGCGCGTGTGGCCGGGCAGGCCGGTGCGCGTTGCATAGGCTCGCACACGCTGCAGGTCGTCGGCCGCCAGGAACAGCTTGCCGGTGGAGGTCAGGTGCAGCGGCGCGTGCCCGCCGATGGCGCGCACCACCTGCATGCCAGAGCGCTCGCTGTACGTGCGCTCGATGTAGACGATCTCATCGCCTTGGCGCACGCTCAGGTTGACGGGCTGCTGGATCAGCTTGTGCAACTGCCGCATGGGCGCCATGGCGGCGTCGCGCACCGACAGGCGCGCCTTGACCAGGTTCCCCAGCTCCAGCAAGCGCATGCCCAGCCGGTATGCACCCGATTCGGGCCGGTCCACGAAGCGGCCGATGGTCAGGTCGTTCAGGATGCGGTGCGCTGTGGAGGGATGCAGGCCGGTCTTCTCGCTGATTTCCTTGAGCGAGATGGTCTCCTCGCGCGAGGCCAGCACGTCGATCAGCTGGAACATGCGCTCCAGTACCTGGACGCTGGGCTTGGCGGGCTGATCGACTGGGCTTTTCTTCATGGCGGCGGCATGGGGCGGGACAGGCCTTCATTTTACGTAATGAAAAATGAATGCACCATGCGCCCGTGAATACACCTGCAGGCGGTGCTGCCTGGGCCCCGCCCGTTGTTGTGTCAGGCCCCGCGCGTCACCGGCACCGGCGCGCCCTTGCCGTAGCTGCCGTACTTGCCCAGCTCCCACTTGGCGATCGAGTTGCGGTGCACCTCGTCCGGGCCATCGGCGAAGCGCAGCGTGCGCGCGTTGGCATAGGCATAGGCCAGGGGAAAGTCATCGCACATGCCGCCGCCGCCATGCACCTGGATGGCCCAGTCGATCACCTGGCAGGCCATGCTGGGGGCCACCACCTTGATCATGGCGATCTCGGTCTTGGCGACCTTGTTGCCCACGGTGTCCATCATCCAGGCGGCCTTGAGCGTCAGCAGCCGGGCCATGTCGATGCGGCAGCGTGCTTCGGCAATGCGCTCCTGCGTCACGGTCTGCGCTGCGATCGGCTTGCCGAATGCCACGCGGCTGGAGGCGCGCTTGCACATCAGCTCCAGTGCGCGCTCCGCCTGCCCGATCAGGCGCATGCAATGGTGGATGCGTCCCGGCCCGAGGCGGCCCTGCGCGATCTCGAACCCGCGTCCCTCGCCCAGCAGGATGTGGTCGGCGGGCACGCGCACGTTGTCGAAGATGACCTCGGCATGGCCGTGCGGCGCGTCGTCGTAGCCAAAAACGTTCAAGGCCCGCACGATGGTGATGCCCGGGGTGTCCGCGGGCACCACGATCATGCTTTGCTGCGAGTGCTTGGGCGAGTCCGGGTCGGTCTTGCCCATGGTAATGAAGACCTTGCAGCGCGGATCGTTGGCGCCGCTGGTCCACCACTTGCGGCCGTTGATGACGTAGTGGTCGCCGTCGCGCTCGATGCGGGTGGCGATGTTGGTGGCGTCGCTGGAAGCCACGTCCGGCTCGGTCATGGCGAAGGCCGAGCGGATGCGGCCTTCCAGCAGCGGCTTGAGCCACTCGGCCTTGATCGCTTCGGAGCCGTAGCGGGCGATGGTTTCCATGTTGCCGGTGTCGGGCGCCGAGCAGTTGAAGACCTCGCTGGCCCACAGCACGCGGCCCATGATCTCGGCCAGTGGCGCGTACTCGGCATTGGTAAGTCCGGCTCCGTGGTAGCCCGATGCCTCGGCCGTATCCACCGGCAGGAACAGGTTCCACAGCCCGGCCGCCTGGGCCTTGGGCTTGAGGTTCTCGATCGTGTTGAGAGGCGTCCAGCGCCGGCCCGCAGCAGTGTTGGCCGCCATCTCTTGTGCATAGTCGCGCTCGGCGGGGTAGATGTGCTCGTCCATGAACTGGGTCAGGCGGGCCTGCAGTTCGCGGGTCTTGGGTGAATAGTCGAAGTCCATGGGGTTCCTCTGGCGTTGGTGCGTGGGTGTCAGGATGAAGGTGCGCCGGTCAGCTGCGCTGGGCGAACGACCAGGCCAGCTCGGCCATGGGCCGGGCCGTAGCTCCGGCGGCGCGGGCCTGGGCGCTGGCGGCGGTGCCGGCCTCGACGCGCTTGGCGATGCCCTGCAGGATCGCGGCGATGCGGAACATGTTGTAGGCGAGGTAGAAGTTCCAGTCGGCAGCCAGCGCCCCGGCGTCGGCGATGCCCGTGCGCTGGCAGTAGCGCTCGATGTATTCATGTTCGCCGGGGATGCCCAGCGCCGGCAGGTCCAGCCCGCCTATGCCGCGGCTGAGTGCATGCGGTATATGCCAGGCCATGCAGTGGTAGGCGAAATCTGCCAGCGGGTGGCCCAGCGTGGACAGCTCCCAGTCCAGCACCGCGATGACACGCGGCTCGGTGGGGTGGAACATCAAGTTGTCCAGGCGGTAATCGCCATGCACGATGGACACGCGGCTCTCGTCGAGGGCGCTGGCCGGCATGTGGCTGGGCAGCCAGTCCATCAGGCGGTCCATCTCCGCGATCGGCTGGGTGACCGATGCCTGGTACTGCTTGCTCCAGCGGCCGATCTGGCGCTCGAAATAGTTGCCTGGCTTGCCGTAGCCCGCAAGGCCCTGGGCTGCGTAGTCCACCTTGTGCAGCGCCGCGATCACGCGGTTCATCTCGTCATAGATGGCCGCGCGCTGGGCGGGCAGCATGTCGGGCAGCGACTGGTCCCACAGGACGCGGCCCTGCATGTATTCCATGATGTAGAAAGCGCGCCCGATGACCGACTCGTCCTCGCACAAAGCCAGCATCTGCGGTACCGGGACGTCGGTGCCGGCCAGGCCGCGCATCACGGCGTATTCGCGCTCCACCGCGTGGGCCGAGGGCAGCAGCTTGGCCACGGGCCCGGGCTTGGAGCGCATGACGTAGCTGCGCGCCGGCGTCACCAGCTTGTAGGTCGGGTTTGACTGCCCCCCTTGAACATCTCGACGCTCAGGGGCCCCTGGAAGCCCGCCACGTGCTGCGCCAGCCAGGTGCTCAAGGTTGCGTTGTCTAAGGCATGCTGCTGCGCCACTGGGCGGGTGCCGATGAAATGGTCGAAATTGCTCATGGATGGGCCGATTGCTTTGGAAAGGGGTGCCGTGCCGGCACGGGCAGGGAGCATGCAGCTCGCCAGGACGTGCAAGCCGTTGGGGTGTGCAGGTGCGCAGCCAGGTGGCTCATACGGCCGCTTGAGCGATGTGCAGCAGCGTCGGCCGGTCGCAGATGACAAGTCCCGCTGGCTCTATGCGGATGGTGCCCTCGCGCTCCATGCCTTTGAGTTCCTGGTTGACGCGCTGGCGCGATGCGCCCAGCAGTTGGGCCAGCTCTTCCTGCGCCAACTGCAGGCTGATGCGCACCTCGTCGCCGTTGGCCAGGTTCGGCACGCCATAGCTGCGCACCAGGTGAAGCAGCTGCTTGGCCAGGCGTGCGCGCAGCGGCAGGGTGTTCAAGTCCTCCACCAGCCCGAACAGCACACGAATGCGCCGGGCATGCAGGCGCAGCAGGGCGTCGTACAGCTCCACGTGCTGCGCCAGGATTTTCCGGAAGTCGCCCCGCGCCACGCACAGGATGGTGGTGTCGCCATGTGCATATGCATCGTGGGTGCGTTGCTCGCCGTCGAAGAACGCCACGTCGCCAAACCAGATGCCGGGCTCCACGTAGGTCAGCGTGATCTGCTTGCCGGAGATCGAGGTCGAGCTCACCCGCACGGCGCCGCGTGCGCAGGCGATCCACTCCTCGGGCGGTTCGCCCCGCGCTGCAATCAGCGCGCCGTCCTTGAAACGCTTGACGTAGGAGCATCGCAATATGTCGTGCCGCAAAGAGGGTGAAAGAGAAGAAAACCAGCGACCTGAGTTGATCGCTTCACGTTCTTCGATCGTAAGAATGGGTTCGTGCATGGGCTGTCTTTTGCGTGACTGGTTTGCGATGGGTTGTCGCGTGCGGGACGGATGCGGCCAGGCTCCACCCGTCGCCGCTATAATGTGCGGTTCTGGCAATAGCATAAACACCATACAAGGGCGAGAAAGGCACTTTCGGTTATGACACCGCGAACTACCTCGGAGACCCCATCCAGCCAATGACGGCTGGCGGTTCGCGCCTGCACGAGAGATTCGATCCTTCTCCCCATCTTGAAAAGCGCGGACCCTGTTCCGCGCTTTTTGCATTTCCGGCATCGGGGCAGCCACGCACGCCAGCGCGTTGCCCCATTTCGATACCCACCAGGACTCACCGACCATGATCCAGATCACGCTGCCCGACGGCTCGCAACGCGAATTTCCCGGCCCCGTCACCGTCGCCGAGGTGGCGGGCTCCATCGGCTCCGGCCTGGCCAAGGCGGCCCTGGCTGGCCGGCTCGGGCAGGGCGAAGATGCCCGGGTGGTGGACACGAGCCACCTGATCACGGAAAGCAGCCCGCTGGCCATCGTCACCGCCAAGGACGCAGACGGGCTGGAGGTCATCCGGCATTCGACCGCCCACCTGCTGGCCTACGCCGTCAAGGAACTGTTCCCGGACGCCCAGGTCACCATTGGCCCGGTGATCGACAACGGGTTTTATTACGATTTCTCGTACAAGCGCCCTTTCACCCCCGAAGACCTGGCGGCGATTGAGCAGCGCATGGCACAGCTGGCCGCCAAGGACGAGCCCGTGGCCCGGCGGGTGCTGCCGCGCGACGAAGCAGTCCAGTACTTCAAGGGCCTGGGCGAGCACTACAAGGCCGAAATCATTGCCAGCATTCCAGCGAACGAGGACGTGAGCCTCTACCGCGAAGGCAGTTTCGAGGACCTGTGCCGGGGGCCGCATGTGCCCTCCACGGGCAAGTTGAAGCATTTCAAGCTGATGAAGGTGGCCGGCGCCTACTGGCGCGGCGACCACCGCAACGAGATGCTGCAGCGCATCTACGGCACGGCCTGGGCCAGCAAGGAAGACCTGCAGCAATACCTGACCATGCTGGAGGAAGCCGAGAAGCGCGATCACCGCAAGCTCGGGCGCGAACTCGACCTGTTCCACATCGACGAGCATTCGCCAGGCACCGTGTTCTGGCATCCCAAGGGCTGGCAGCTGTGGCAGCAGGTCGAGCAGTACATGCGCCGCGTGTACAACGACAACGGCTACCAGGAGGTCAAGGGGCCGCAAATCCTGGACAAGACGCTGTGGGAAAAGACCGGCCACTGGGACAAGTACCGCGAGAACATGTTCGTCACCGAGAGCGAAAAGCGCGACTACGCGCTCAAGCCCATGAACTGCCCCGGGCACATCCTGATCTTCAAGCAGGGCATCAAGAGCTACCGCGACCTGCCGCTGCGCTACGGCGAGTTCGGCAACTGCCACCGCAACGAGCCCACGGGCGGCCTGCACGGAATCATGCGCGTGCGCGGCTTCACGCAGGACGACGGACACATCTTCTGCACCGAAGACCAGATCCAGCCTGAGGTGCTGGCCTTCACGCGGCTGCTGCAGAAGGTGTACGCCGACTTTGGCTTCACCGACATCATCTACAAGGTCGCCACGCGCCCCGAGGCCCGCATCGGCTCGGATGAAAGCTGGGACAAGGCCGAAGCGGCGCTGATCGCCAGCCTGGAGGCTTCGGGCAGCCAGTTCGAGCTGTCGCCAGGGGAGGGGGCGTTCTATGGCCCCAAGATCGAGTACACGCTGAAAGATGCGCTGGGCCGCCAGTGGCAGTGCGGCACCATCCAGGTTGATTTTTCCATGCCGGAGCGCCTGGACGCCGAGTACGTGGGCGAAGACGGTGCGCGCCACCGCCCCGTCATGCTGCACCGGGCCATCGTCGGCAGCCTTGAGCGCTTTATCGGCATCCTGATCGAACAGCACGCCGGGGCCTTGCCGGCGTGGCTGGCGCCCGTGCAGGTGGCCGTGCTCAACATCACCGATGCACAGGCCGACTACTGTCGCGAAATTGCCGCAACGCTGCAAAAAGCATTGCCGGATCAAGACCTTAGGGTGACCACAGATCTGCGCAACGAGAAGATCACGTATAAAATACGCGAGCATTCGCTGCAAAAGCTGCCCTACATCCTGGTCGTGGGCGACAAGGAAAGGGCAGCCGGCTCGGTGGCGGTGCGTGCCCGGGGTGGCAAAGACCTCGGCGTGATGTCCATCGACGCATTCGTCGAATTGATCGCACAGGACATCGCCTCCAAAGCCTGATTCTTCTTGGGATCAATTCCGCTTGGAAGCGCACAAGTCGTGCGTGAGCGCCACGCTTTTCGTGGTTTTTTGATAGAGGGTGAGAACCATCGCTACCGAATTTCGTGACCGTCGCCACCGTGAGGAGCGCAAGCACCGGCTGAACCGTGAAATCATGGCGCCTGAAGTGCGCCTGTCCGGTCCTGAGAACGAACCCATCGGCATCGTCAGCCTGCAGGAAGCCCTGCGCATGGCCGGCGAGCTGGACGTGGACCTGGTGGAGATCGCCGCCACGGCCACGCCGCCCGTCTGCCGCCTGATGGACTACGGCAAGTTCAAGTACCAGGAGCAAAAGAAGGCGGCGGAGGCCAAGGCCAAGCAGACGGTCATCGAGATCAAGGAAGTGAAGTTCCGCCCCGGCACCGATGATGGCGACTACAACATCAAGATGCGCAACATCCGCCGCTTCCTGGCCGAAGGCGACAAGGTCAAGGTCACGTTGCGGTTCCGGGGCCGTGAAATCACGCACCAGGAGCTGGGCCTGGCCCTGCTCAACCGCTTGCGCGACGAGCTTGCCGACACCATCGTGGTCGAGCAGTTCCCCAAGCTGGAAGGCCGGCAAATGATCATGATGATCGCGCCGGCACGCAAGAAGGTTGCTGCCGCACCCAAGGCGGCTGCCGAGAGCGCCCAGGCTGCCAGCAGCCCGGACTGAGCGCACACGGACGACAAGAATCCCGCTGGCGGGCCTGGGTGTAGATCCAGGGCTGCTGGCAGGCCAGGCAGCGCTCATCAGGGCGCTGCCGCACGGCGGAGTCAAATTCGCCAACCAAGAAGTGGCTCGGGGCCAGCAAGGTTGCACAGTGGTGTGCAAACGCCTCACGAGCACAATTCAAGGAGCATTCACATGCCCAAAATGAAGACCAAGAGCAGCGCGAAGAAGCGTTTTCGCGTTCGTCCAGGTGGCACCGTCAAGCGCGGCCAAGCCTTCAAGCGTCACATCCTGACCAAGAAGACCACCAAGAACAAGCGCCACCTGCGTGGCACCGTGAACGTGCACGACGGTGACATGGGCTCCATCGCCAAGATGCTGCCCATGGCCGGCCTGTAATTCACATCGACGAACAAGGAGAAAACACATGCCTCGCGTCAAACGTGGTGTAACGGCACGCGCCCGTCACAAGAAGGTTCTCGCCCTGGCCAAGGGTTTCCGCGGTCGCCGCGGCAATGTCTTCCGCATCGCCAAGCAGGCGGTGATGAAGGCTGGCCAGTACGCCTATCGTGACCGCCGTACCAAGAAGCGCGTGTTCCGCCGTCTGTGGATCACGCGTATCAATGCGGCTTCCCGCGAACTGGGCCTGACCTACAGCCAGTTCACCAACGGCCTGAAGAAGGCTGCCATCGAGATCGACCGCAAGATGCTGGCCGACCTCGCAGTGCACGACAAGGCTGCCTTTGGCAGCATCGTGGAGCAAGTCAAGGCCAAGCTGGCCGCTTGAGTTCACGAACCGGCCACTATTATTTGAATAGCTGCCGGCGCGCCAACGACAAGGGCTAGGGCTTGAAAGAGCGCTAGCCCTTGTTTCTTTTCAAGAATCGATATGAACGAGTTGGATTCCCTGGTGACGAGTGCGCGCGACTCCTTCGTGCGCTGTGCAACCCCGGCCGAGCTGGAAAACGCCAAGGCCCAGTACCTGGGCAAGTCGGGTCGGCTGACCGAGCTGATGAAGGGCATGGCGCAGCTGTCTCCGGAAGAAAAGAAGACGCGCGGCGCGGCCATCAACGTGGCCAAGCAGGACGTAGAGGGCGCCCTGGCCGAGCGCCGCCAGCAGCTGGCCGATGCCGAGCTGCAACTGCAGCTGCAGGCCGAAGCGCTGGATGTGAGCCTTCCTGGCCGCCAGCGTGGCCGCGGCGGCTTGCATCCGGTATCGCTCACCCTGGAGCGTATCGAGCGCATATTTGGCACCATGGGTTTCGACGTGGCCGACGGCCCGGAGATCGAGACCGACTGGTTCAACTTCACTGCATTGAATACGCCTGAGGATCATCCCGCGCGTTCCATGCACGACACCTTCTACGTGGAGGGCGGCAGTCCCGAGGCACCGCACCTGCTGCGCACGCACACCAGCCCCATGCAGGTGCGCTATGCCGTGCAGCACGTCAAGAAGTACCGCCACCTGATCGATGCAGGCCAAGCCATGCCGGAGATCCGGGTGATCGCCCCGGGGCGCACCTACCGCGTGGACTCCGATGCCACCCATTCGCCCATGTTCCACCAGTGCGAGGGCCTGTGGATCGGGGAGAACGTGAGCTTCAAGGACTTGAAGGTGGTGTTCACGGATTTTTGCCGGGCCTTCTTTGAGAGCGACGACCTGGTGCTGCGCTTTCGCCCCAGCTTCTTTCCGTTTACGGAGCCCAGCGCCGAGGTCGACATCCAGTTCCAGCAAGGGCCGCTCGCCGGCCGCTGGCTGGAGGTGTCCGGCTCCGGCCAGGTGCATCCGAACGTCGTGCGCAACATGGGGCTGGACCCCGAGCGCTACATCGGCTTTGCCTTTGGCATGGGGCCGGACCGGCTGACCATGCTGCGCTATGGCGTGAACGATCTGCGCCTGTTCTTCGACGGCGACATCCGCTTTCTTTCGCAATTCAGGTGAGGGCGTTGGGCGCAGGTCGATGTGCGTTGTGCGATTTCCGCACATAGCGCCCGACGCCCAGCACCCGACATCCCACGCCCAGCCCCCAACGCCCAACGCTCAACGTTCCCATGCAATTTCCCGAATCCTGGTTGCGCGAGTTTTGCAACCCCCCTTTGTCCACGCAGGAGCTGGCCGATACGCTGACCATGGCCGGCCTTGAGGTGGAGGAACTGCGCCCGGTGGCGCCGCCCTTCACCAAGATCGTCGTCGGCGAGATCAAGACTGCGCAGCAGCACCCCAACGCCGACCGGCTGCGCGTCTGCCAGGTGGATGTGGGCGGCCCCGAGCTTTTGACCATCGTCTGCGGTGCGCCCAACGCCCGCGTCGGCATTCGCGTGCCCTGTGCGCTGGTCGGTGCGGAATTGCCCCCGGGTGAGGACGGCAAGCCTTTTGTCATCCGCACCGGCAAGCTGCGCGGCGTGGAGAGCCAGGGCATGCTGTGCTCGGCGCGCGAGCTGCAGCTGTCCGAAGACCACGGCGGGCTGCTGGAGCTGTCTGGCGATGCGCCTTTGGGCCAGGACATCCGGCAGCACCTGCAGCTCGATGACACGCTGTTCACCTTGAAGCTCACGCCCAACCTGGCGCACGCTCTGAGCGTCCATGGCGTGGCGCGGGAAGTCGCGGCCTTGACCGGTGCGCCGCTGCTGAGCCCCGCATTTCACGCCCTGCCGGCACGGCTGGAAGACCGCTTGCCGGTGCGCATCGATGCGCCCGAGCTGTGCGGTCGGTTTTCCGGACGCATCGTGCGCAGCGTCAACCCGCGTGCAACCACGCCGCAATGGATGGTCGACCGCCTGGCGCGCTGCGGCCAGCGCAGCGTGGCGCCGCTGGTGGACATCTCCAACTACGTCATGTTCGAGCTGGGCCGTCCCTCGCACATCTTCGACCTGGACAGGATCCAGGGCGGCCTGGAAGTGCGCTGGGGTCGGGCCGGCGAGCAGCTGAAGCTGCTCAACGGCAGCACCATCAGCGTCGACGAAAAGGTGGGCGTGATTGCCGACGCGCGCCAGGTCGAGTCGCTGGCCGGCATCATGGGCGGCGACGCCACGGCCGTGGACGAAGCCACCCGCAATATCTATGTCGAGGCCGCCTTCTGGTGGCCGGCCGCGATCGCCGGCCGCTCGCGCCGCTACAACTTCGCGACCGATGCCGGGCACCGCTTCGAGCGCGGCGTGGATCCCCAGGGCACGGTAGACCACATCGAGCGCATCACGCAGCTGGTCATCGACATCTGCGGCACCCCCGATACGGCCTGCGGCCCCATCGACGACCAGCAGGTCAACCTGCCCGTGCCCCAGCCCGTGCTGCTGCGCGTGGCCCGCGCTGCCAAGGTCATTGGCATGCCGCTCTCCCAGGAGCAGTGCGTGCAGGCGCTGGCCCGCCTGGGCCTGCCGCTGCAGCAAGGCGAGGGCAGCATCACCGTCACGCCGCCCTCGTACCGCTTCGACCTGCGCCTGGAAGAAGACCTGATCGAGGAAGTGGCCCGCGTGATCGGCTATGACCGGCTGCCCACCACGCCGCCCCTGGCTCCCATCACGCCGCGCCTGCCACCCGAGGCGCGCCGCAGCAGCTTTGCCGTGCGCCGCGAACTGGCGACCCTGGGCTACCAGGAGACGATCAACTTCAGCTTTGTCGAGGAATCCTGGGAGCACGAGCTGGCCGGCAACGCAGCGCCGATCCGCCTGCTCAACCCCATCGCCAGCCAGCTGAGCGTGATGCGCTCATCGCTGCTCGGGTCGCTGCTGCAGGTGCTGAAGTTCAACCTTGACCGCAAGGCCGACCGCGTGCGCGTGTTCGAGCTGGGGCGTGTCTTCATGCGCGACGCTGCAGTAGCGGCCAGCGATGCCACGGTCGAAGGCATTGCCCAGCCCATGCGCGTGGCGGGCCTGGCCTACGGGACGGTTGACGTGCTGCAGTGGGGCTCCAAGGGCCGTGCAACGGATTTCTTCGATGCCAAGGGCGACGTGCAGGCATTGCTGGCGCCCCTGGCTGCCACGTTCGAGGCCGCCGGGCATCCGGCGCTGCACCCGGGGCGCTGCGCGCGGGTGCTGCTGGATGGCCAGCCCATTGGCTACGTCGGCGAACTGCACCCGCGCTGGCGCCAGTCGTGGGAGCTGCCCATGGCGCCCATCCTGTTCGAGCTGGAGCTCGACGCCGTGCTGCGCCGTCCGGTGCCGCAGTTCGAGCCCGTCACGCGGCGCCAGCCGGTGGAGCGCGACATCGCCGTGGTGGTGGCCGAGAGCGTCACGCACGACGAGGTGATGCAGGCCGTGCGCGCGGCGCTGGCGCCGGACTTGCTGCGCGGCGCAGTGCTGTTCGACGTCTTTCGCCCGCAGGCCGGGCGCGCCGGCCAGCCGGGCAACCTGGCGCCGGGCGAGAAAAGCCTGGCCATCCGCTTGACGCTGGCCAGCGACGCGGCGGCATTGCAGGATGCCGAGATCGACGCTGCCGTGCAGGCCGTGCTGCAGCGTCTCGCGCAGCAGACGGGAGCGCGCCTGCGATGAGCCGGGATACGCTGGAACTGGTGGTGCAGAGCCTGGAATCTGCGGCCATGACCAAGGCGCAGCTGGCCGAGCTGCTGTTCGAGCAGATCGGGCTGAACAAGCGCGAGTCCAAGGATATGGTCGACGCCTTCTTCGACCTGATCGCCCAGCGCCTGGTCGAAGGCGAGGACGTGAAGCTGTCAGGTTTCGGCAACTTCCAGATCCGCATGAAAGCCCCGCGTCCGGGGCGCAACCCGCGTACCGGCGAGCCGATCCCGATCGAGGCCAGGCGAGTGGTGACGTTTCACGCCAGCAGCAAGCTCAAGGAGCAGCTCCAGCACGAGCTGCTGGCCTGCAAGGCGTGATTTGCCTCATGGCGCGGCTGGCGGAGTGTGGCTACCCTGATGCGTTCATCGACCGTCCACTGACCGACCCGCCCCATGAGCTCCGAGTTGCCCGCCTTGCCAGCCAAGCGCTATTTCACGATTGGCGAAGTCGCGCAGTTGTGCGGCGTGAAGCCGCATGTGTTGCGCTACTGGGAGCAGGAATTCACCCAGCTGCGGCCCATGAAGCGGCGCGGCAACCGGCGCTACTACCAGCACCACGAGGTGCTGATGATCCGCCGCATCCGGGAGCTGCTGTATGAGCAGGGCTTCACCATCAGCGGCGCGCGCAACCGGCTGCTGGAGCGGCCGCAGGGCGCCCAGCCCGTCGTAGCGCTGGAGGAGCTTTCCTGGGCGCTACTCCTGCGGCGCTGGCCGCTGCTTCCTGCATGTTGCCGGACCTGGCCGCGCCCGGGTTGTCGCCAGGGGAGGTCGATCCCGCAGCGCTGCGCAGGGAACTTGAAGAAATTCGCGCAATTCTCTTTTGAGGCCGTTTTTCTGCATATAATCGATGTCTTGTCGGCGTGTAGCGCAGCCTGGTAGCGCACTTGCATGGGGTGCGAGGGGTCGCGAGTTCGAATCCCGCCACGCCGACCATTATCAGAAAATGATTTCTCCGGAAATCGTTTTCAAACCGACCCTTAGGCGCGTAGCTCAGCTGGTTAGAGCACCACCTTGACATGGTGGGGGTCGTTGGTTCGAGTCCAATCGCGCCTACCAATGCGAAAAGCACCTGCGGGAAACCGCAGGTGCTTTTTTCTTGCCCGTGTGAATGCCCACGCCAAGTCGCGGTCAAGAATGGCCGCCCGGGCGCTCCCTGCTTGGGCGGCCGGCGGGACTGCCGGTGCCCGCAGCGTTGGGCGCTGGCGTGCAGGCCGCAGCAGCAGGGCTGCCTTCTTCATGCTCCATCTGCGCCGCCACCCAGCGGCGCGTCGCGCCGCCGTAGCGCGTGCCTATGCGTGCCAGGCTGCGCTCCAGCGCGCAACCCGGGGTGTCGCCGGCAGGCAGGCTCCACGAAGCTGGCGTGCCTTGAGCGGAGTCCGTATTCAGCACCAAGCCGCTGCGCAGGCGCACTGGCTGCCCCTGCTGGTGCGTGGCATGCGCGCGTGAGCGGTAGGTGCGCGACCACGCATCGGCGCTGAAGGCCAGCGCGATGTCGTCCGCGCCGTCCTCCACCTCGACCGCCAGGCGCTCATGGCGCCAGAACATCAGGGTGTTGGCCGCAAGAGTCCACACATGCGCCGCGTCCAGGCCGAAACGGCTGCTGCGGTGTTGCGCGTCCCACGGCCCCGCCCCCAGTTCGGTGGCCAGCGCCCGTGCGCGGGCACTGCCCGCCAGCGCTTCCACCAGGGCCAGCGATACGGGCAGCGACGCAGATACGCCGGTCGTGGTGATCACCACCCCGTCGGCGACGTAGCGCCGGTCGGGCACATGGCTGGCACCGGGGTGCCGGCGCAGCAGCGTGTCCCGGTCATGCCAGTGCCCGGCGAAGCGGCGCCCATCCAGCAGGCCCGCCTGGCCCAGCACGCGCGCACCCGAGCAGATGCCAATCACGATGGCGCCCTTGGCCGCTTGCGCCTTGAGCCAGGCAATGATGTTCGGGTCGTCATCCACGTGCATTGCCGGCACGATCACGATCTGCGCGCCGCCAGGGTGGTCGGCATCAAACGAGGCCAGGTCGCGCGCTACCTGAACCTCCAGGGCGGGCATCAACGCCACCCGGCCGGCCCGGGGCGCCACGGCTTCCACCGTACCGACACCTGCACGCTGCAGCACCGCATGCGGAACCAGGAAGTCGGTGGTCTCGGTGCCTTCGTTGAGCGCCAGCAAGGCGATCACCGGCTGTGGGCCCACCCCGCGCAGGGCGGGCGCCAATGCGTCCGCCCCCGGCGCGGGGGCCGCGCCACCGGCCAGGGCGCTCGCCAGCAGCCCCGCCCACACCACCGCACGCCCGCACCGCCGCCACAATGTCGCCACATCCGTCTCCTGTCTTGATTGGCCTGATACCAGCTTAGATCCCACGCCCATGCCGCGCCACGCCAAATCCACCGCACTTCCTGCCAAGCCGTACCGTCTGCCGGACACTGCTGGCGCGCATGGCCGCGTAGTGGCGCTGCTGGTCTTCGATGGAGTCGAGGCGATCGATGTCGCCGCGCCGGCCAGCGCCTTCAGCCAGGCTGCGCTCCTGGCGCCTGGCGCCTACCGGGTCGTGGTGGCGTCCGCACGCGGAGGCACGGTGCGCACCAGCGCGGGCTTTGCCCTGGCAGACACGACGCCCATGGGCGAACTGCAGGGCGGCGAGGTCGATACGCTGATCGTCGCTGGCGGTGAGGAGGGCGCTTTGCGCCGCGCCATCTACGAAGACGGCCTGGGGGCGTGGCTGGCCCAGGCGGCGCCTCGGGCAAGGCGCGTCGCCAGCGTGTGCACGGGGGCGTTCGCATTGGCCGCCGCCGGCCTGCTGGAGCAGCGCAATGCGACCACGCATGCCAACGCCTGCGAGCTGCTGGCGCAACTAGCCCGGGCACGCACGTGCAGCGGGACCGCATCTTCGTGCGCGACGCCAACGTATGGACCTCGGCAGGCGTGACCACGGGGCTGGACATGGCGCTGGCGCTGGTCGAGGACGACCTGGGCCGCACCATTGCCATGCAGGTGGCGCGCAACCTGGCGATGTTCATGGTGCGCGGCGGCGCGGCACCCCAGAGCAGCGCCGCGCTGCAGGCGCAGGCCGATGCCTCGGCGCGGCTGCGCGAGCTGATCACCTGGGTGCAGGGGCACCTCACGGAAGACCTGTCGGTGCCCGCGCTGGCCAGCCGCGTACACATGAGCCCGCGCAACTTTGCGCGCGCATTTGCCGCGCAGGTGCATTGCACGCCCTCGCGCTACGTGGCCCAGGCGCGCGCGCAGCACGCTGCGCAGCTGCTGAGCCAGACGGACTGGCCACGCGAGAAGGTGGCGGCCCGAAGCGGCTTTGGCTCGCCGGACGCCCTGGCGCGGGCCTTGCGCCAGCACCAGGGCGCAGCGTGACCGGCGCCGCCGTGGCGGCGCTCAAAGCTTGTGGGTCGACAGCAGTATATGTTGGATGGCGATGCCCTGCACCGCGCGGATCTCGTTGAGCACGCGGTCGAACGCTTCCAGGTTGTCGGCGCGCAGCTCGGCGATCAGGTCCCAGCGCCCGTTGGTGGTGTGAAGCGCCACCACGTTCGGGTGCCCGCGCAAGGTGCGGCGCACGGCTTCGCCATGGCTGCCGGTCACCTCGATTGAGGTCAGGGCGCGAATGCGGTATTGCTCGGCCTCGGGCTTCAAGCGGACGGTGTAGCCGACGATGACCCCTTGCGCCTCCAGGCGGGCAATGCGGTTTTGCACCGTCGCCCGCGCCACCCGCAATTTCTTGGCCAGCGCCACCACCGGCGCGCGCGCGTTGTCGCGCAGCAGGGCGATCAATTCACGATCCGTATCGTCCATTTTGCTTTTTGCCTTGTTGTATTAGGGAAGGTCTGCACAACCCGCCCCACAGGACGAGTTGAAGCGTGAATGCTCACATGGCGAAACCAAGGCCGAATTTGCGCCCGATTTGCCGCTCTTTCGGCCGATTTCAGCCGTTTTCTGGGCTTGCGCCCGTGCCTCGGGCGCACTCATGCCCGCACCGCCTGCCCCATTCGCTTGCGCACCATCCACAGGTTGGACAGCGCGAACATCACCAGCAACTGGCTGGTGTTCTTGGCCAGACCTTTGTAGCGCACCTTGCGATGGCCGAACTGGCACTTGATGACGCGAAACGGGTGCTCGACCTTGGCACGGATGCGTGCCTTGACAGTCTCCATTTGATCGAGCAAGGCCTGCAGCGGGTGGCTTGTGTCGAGCTTCTTGCGTTGGCCCGGCATCATGGCAACGTGCCAGGGGGTGTCGGGGTATTGATCCTGGACATCGCCCCGCTTTTCAACGCCCCGGTAGCCCGAATCGGCAAAGACGAGCTCTTCCTCGCCATGCAACAGCGCTGCTGCCTGCGTGATGTCGTGGGCATTGGCTGGCGTGGTGGTCACGGTGTGCACCAGCCCCGAGTCAGCGTCCACGCCGATGTGCGCCTTCATGCCGAAGTGCCACTGATTGCCCTTCTTGGTTTGGTGCATCTCAGGGTCACGCTGGCCGTCTTTGTTCTTGGTGGAGCTGGGCGCGGCGATCAAGGTGGCATCCACCACGGTGCCGCTCTTGAGCAGCAGGCCACGGGCGGCCAATTGGGCGTTGACGGTGGACAGAATCTGCGCGGCCAGCTCGTGCCTCTCCAGCAGGTGGCGAAAGCGCAAGATGGTGCTCTCGTCGGGCAGCCGGGTGATGCCGGCATCCAGGTGAGCAAATTCCCGGTACAGGGGAATGTCGTGCAGCGCTTCTTCCATGGCTGGGTCGGAGTGACCGAAGAACTGCTGCAGCAGGTGAATGCGCAGCATGGTCTCCAGCGCAAAGGGCGGACGGCCCGTCTTGCCCGCTGGCGCGTGCGGGGCAATGAGGGCCAGCAGATCAGACCAGGGGATGACCCGATCCATCTCCTCCAGGAACGCACGCTTGCGGGTGCGTTTACTGGCCAACTCGAAGCCGCTGTTTGCAAGACTGATCTGGTTCATCGGTGTTCAACGCTTGAGGGGCTCGGGCGGGGGACTTATGCAGACCTTCCTTAGCAAAATGTAAGATTCAATGAATAAATTGGCAAGAAGCTGCCTTCACATTGGCACCACCGCCCGGAACAATTTCCTGACAGCAGAGCACGCCCCGTGCTTTGACAAGACCAGGAGACACCATGACCCGCTTCATAGACGTACCCACCATGTCCCGCCTGGTGCAGGACATCGGCGTGAGCCGCTTCATCGGCGAGCTGGCCGACGCCATCCGGCAGGACTTCCTGCGCTGGCGCGAGTTCGACAAGTGCGCGCGCGTCGCCAGCCATTCGGAGATCGGCGTCATCGAGCTGATGCCGGTGGCAGACGCGGCGCGCTATGCCTTCAAGTATGTCAACGGCCACCCGGCCAATACCCGCTGCGGCCTGCCGACGGTGATGGCCTTCGGCGTGCTGGCGCAGGTGGAGACCGGCTACCCGCTGCTGCTGTCGGAGCTCACCGTCGCCACTGCGCTGCGCACCTGTGCCACTTCCCTGGTGGCGGCGCGCGTGCTGGCGCGGCCGCAGGCGCGCCGCATGGCGCTGATCGGCAACGGCGCGCAGAGCGAGTTCCAGGCGGTGGCATTCCACAGCCACCTGGGGATCGACGAGATCGTGGTGTACGACGTGGACGAGTGCGCCACGGGCAAGCTGGTGCGCAACCTGTCCCTGTTCCCGTCGCTGCGGGTCATCCGCGCTGGCTCCATTGCGGAGGCCGTGCGGGGAGCAGACATCGTCACCACCGTCACCGCCGACAAGGCCCGTGCCACCATCCTCGCGCCGGACATGGTCGAGCCGGGGATGCACATCAACGCGGTGGGCGGCGACTGCCCGGGCAAGACCGAACTGCACCCCGACGTGCTGCGCCGCTCGCGCGTCGTCGTCGAATACGAGCCGCAAACGCGCATCGAAGGCGAGCTGCAGCAGATGCCCGCTGACTTCGCCGTGCTGGAGCTGTGGCGGGTGCTGGCCGGCCTGGAGCCGGGCCGCCAGGACGATGCACAGGTGACGGTGTTCGACTCGGTCGGATTTGCCCTGGAGGACTACTCCACCCTGCGCTACATCCACGAGCAGGCCGGGCGGCGCCAGCTGGGGCTGTCGCTGGAGCTGGTGCCCCGGGACGAAGATCCCAAGGACCTGTTTCGCCATGCCTGCGGCGCCGTGCGCCAGCGCGCGGCCCTGCGTGTCGCCTGAGCCAGCGGGGATGCGATCCATGCCATTTCGCTCCGTCCAGGCGCCCTCAGCTGTCGTCATGGTGCGCCCGCACCGCTTCATGCCCAACGCCGAGACGGCTGCGGACAATGCCTTCCAGCACAGCGCCGCGCCTGCGCAGCTGGAGGCCGTCGCGCACGCCGCCTACCACGAGGTCGGCGCCGTCGCGCAGCAGCTGCGGGCGCACGGGGTCTGCGTCCACCTGGTGGAGGATGGGGGCGAGCGCGACACGCCCGACTCCGTGTTCCCGAACAACTGGTTCTCCACGCACCCGGGCGGGCATGTGGCGATCTACTCCATGTATTCGCCCAGCCGGCGGCGCGAGCGGCGCGCCGACGTGATCGACCTGCTCAAGTCCCGCTACCGGGTGCAGGACGTGGTCGATTTCTCGGGGCTGGAGCACGACGGGGTGTTCCTGGAGGGCACGGGCGCCATGGTGCTCGACCACATTGCGCGGGTGGCGTACACGGCGCGCTCCAACCGCGCCGACCCGCTGGCGCTGGAGCGCTTCAGCGCGTACTTCAATTTCGAGCCGATGCTGTTCGATTCGGCCGATGCCGCCGGGCGGCCGATCTACCACACCAACGTGATGATGTGCGTGGCCACGGAGTTCGCCCTGGTCGGGCTGGAAGCCATCACCGATGCACGCCGCGCCGCCCAGGTTCGCCAGCGCCTGGAGGAGACGGGGCGCGAAGTGATCGCCCTGAGCCATGCGCAGATCGCTGACTTCGCCGGCAACGCCATCGAGCTCAGCGGCAGCGATGGCCGCATCCTGGCCCTGTCGCAGCGGGCCGCCGCCAGCCTGACGCCCGGGCAGAAGGCGCGCATCGAGCGCACGGCCCGGCTGGTGGCGCTGCCGGTCCCCACCATCGAGACGGCGGGCGGCTCCGTGCGCTGCATGCTCGCCGGCATCCACCTTTCGCCGCGGCCCTAGAGCGTGTTGTGCCCTTCAGCGACCGGGCAGGCGGCCCGCTAGGGCCTGCCAGGCCCGGACTGCGGCCAGCACCGTCTCCATTTGCACCGTGTGCGCGAACCGGAAGGCCGGGCCCTGCACCGTCTCGTCGGGAAATTCGGTCACCAGCGTCACGGGCGCATCGTGCGCCGTTTCCGCCTGCACGCAGGCGATGCCGTGCAGCAGCTCAAAGGGCAGGGCCCCGGCATGCGCCTCGTACAGCGCCCGCTGGCGTTCGTTGAAGGCCGGCAGGCCCGGAACCTGCGCCAGTTGCGCGCAGACCGATTCCAGCAGGGCGCGTGCCACGGGCAGCCAGCCGGCGTGGTGGCGCAGGATCAGGAAAAAGCCCTTGGGCAGCATCCAGGCCTCGAAGCCGCGCGGCATGTAGCCCGACAGGGGGCGCGTCCACTCATGCGCCGGGTAGCCGTGCAGGTTGACATGCAGCCGGGCCCCCGAGCGCGCCAGCGCGGTCTGCCGCGCCTGGCGCTCCAGCAGCGGGGGGCGCTGGCGGTACTCGATGTCGTCGCCCAGGGCGCTGTAGCGCGCCGCGTGGTGCATGTGGCCGGGGTGCTGGGCGCACAGCTCGCGGTGCAGGGCGTAGCCGTCGGGGTTTTCCAGGGCGATGAGCGCGAAGTGCGCGCCGGGCTGCTGGCGCAGCACCTCGGCGGCGCGCAGCGCGCCGACGATGCCCGAGGTTTCGTTGGCGTGCTGGCCGGCGCTGATGAACACCGGCTCCTGCGTGCCCGCGTGGTAGTGGCCATGGACGGTGCGGCCCTGGCGCGTGGGCGCCTGGAAGCGCTCGCCCGGCCAGGCCTGCAGGGTGCGCGCGATGCGCGCGGGAGTGGGCGGCGCCTGCAGCTGCTGCAGCGGCAGGCCGTCATCGTCGCCGCTGGTGGCTGCTGCGGCGTCCTGGGCGGCGGCATCGAAGGCGCGCATCCGCACCTGCACCCGCGGCTGCCCGGCGCCCGCGCGCACGTCGGGCACGATCTGCCCGGGCTGCAGGGTGCGGTCGCCGCTGGGGCGGCCGCTGTGCTGCTGGAAGAACTCCAGCAGCGAGAAGTACAAATCCTCGTGCAGTGCCTCCAGCGTGCTGATGGCTTCGCCGGCCCAGGCCACCGGCTGCTCGTAGCCGGGCAGGTCGATGCGCAGGTCCAGGCGCTCGAAATACGGCTCGGCCTGCGGCCAGGGGTGGCGGCGCACCGCGTCCATGGCCTGGGCATAGGCCTGTTCGTAGTCGGTGCTGGCGGCGCAGTCCAGCACGTCGGCCAGCCCGGGCGCGGTGCCTACGCGCAGCCAGCCGGTGGGCGAGAGCACCGGCGCCCCGGTGGTGTCCGCGTGCTGGCGGTTGGGCGCGTGTACGCGCGACGTGGTCTCGCTGCCGTCGTGCCAGCGCAGCTGCAGGTCGTACCAGGGCGCATGGTCCGTGCGCTGCTCCAGCTGCAAGGCCCCGCGCGGCAGCAGGGCGGCCAGCGGGTAGGCCTCCAGGGCAAAGCGCTGCACGATGCCGGCCGCCGGCAGGGGGTAGCGGATATGCGCGCCGGCCAGCTGCGCCAGCGGCACCTCGTCGATGAAAAACTGCACCAGCGGCTTGTAGGCGCTGTACAGGCGCGCCTGCACGCCGGCGGCCGCCAGCTGCTGCTCGGCGGCCTGGCGTGCCGGCCGGCCCTCGAACAGCCAGCCCTGCAGATGCAGCCCGCGCCATCGGGGCTGCGAAAACCGCTGGACCCAGGCGGCCAGCGTGCGCTCCAGGCGCAGGTCCAGAAGCTGTGAGGGCTGTGCGCCGGCACCGGAAAAATCGTGCATGAAGTGTCGTTAAATCGCGGGTGGCCTAGGGGCGGCTGCATGCGATGCGGGCAGCCGGCATGGCATTTTTACCAAGGAGCCTGTGCATGGCATTGAAACTCTGGCAATTCTGGGTGGACCGGGGCGGCACCTTCACCGATATCGTCGGCCGCAGCCCGGAGGGCGCGCTGGTCACGCACAAGCTGCTGTCGCACAACCCCGAACAATACCGCGACGCGGCGGTGGCCGGCATCCGCCAGCTGCTGGGCCTGGCGCCCGGGGCGCCGGTGACGCGCGCGCAGGTCGAGTGCGTGAAGATGGGCACCACGGTGGCCACCAATGCGCTGCTGGAGCGCAAGGGCGAGCCGACGCTGCTGGTCACCACGCGCGGCTTTCGCGATGCGCTACGCATCGCCTACCAGAACCGACCGCGCCTGTTTGATCGCCAGATCGTGCTGCCCGAGCTGCTGTACGAGCGCGTGATCGAGGCCAGCGAGCGCATCGGCGCGCACGGCGAGGTGCTGCAGCCGCTGCACGAGGAACACCTGCGCGAGCGCCTGTGGGCCGCCTATGACGCGGGCCTGCGCAGCGTGGCCATCGTCTTCATGCACGGCTGGCGGCATGCGCAGCACGAGCAAGCGGCCGCGCGCTTGGCGCGCGAGGCGGGCTTCACGCAGGTCAGCGTCTCGCACGCCGTCAGCCCCATGATGAAATTCGTCAGCCGCGGCGACACCACGGTCGTCGATGCCTATCTCTCGCCCATCCTGCGCCGCTACGTCGAGCAGGTGCAGGCGGAGATGCCCGGCGTGCCCCTGTATTTCATGCAATCGTCGGGCGGCCTGACCGAGGCGCACCACTTCCAGGGCAAGGACGCCATCCTGTCCGGCCCGGCGGGCGGCATCGTCGGCATGGCGCGCACGGCGCAGATGGCATTCGGCGCCGGCGGCGAGGGCGTGCGCGTGATCGGCTTCGACATGGGCGGCACCTCCACCGACGTGAGCCACTTCGCCGGCGAGTTCGAGCGCGAGTTCGAGACCCAGGTGGCGGGCGTGCGCATGCGTGCGCCCATGATGAGCATCCACACCGTGGCGGCCGGGGGCGGCTCCATCCTGGCGTATGACGGCGCGCGGTTCCGCGTCGGCCCGCACAGCGCCGGCGCGCACCCGGGGCCGGCCAGCTACCGCCGCGGCGGCCCGCTGGCGGTGACCGACGCCAACGTCATGGTCGGCAAGATCCAGCCGGCGCACTTCCCGCACGTCTTCGGCCCGGGCGCCGACCAGCCGCTGGACGCCGACGTGGTGCAGGCGCGCTTTGCCGAACTGGCCGGGCAGACCGGGCGGCTGCCCGAGGAGGCTGCGCACGGCTTCATCCAGATCGCCGTGCAGCAGATGGCGGGCGCCATCAAGAAGATCTCGGTGGCGCGCGGCTATGACGCCACGCGCTACACGCTGCAATGCTTTGGCGGCGCGGGCGGCCAGCACGCCTGCCTGGTGGCCGACGCCCTGGGCATGCCGCAGGTGCTGGTGCACCCGCTGGCCGGCGTCTTGTCGGCCTATGGCATGGGCCTGGCCGACCAGAGCGTGATGCGCGAGCAGGCCCTGGAGCTGCGGCTGGAGGACGCCGCCATGGCGCCGATCGGCAGCGCGCTGGACGCGCTCGCCGCCGCCGCGCAGGCGCAGCTGGCCGGCGAGCAGGCGGGCGGCAGCGTGGACGTGCGCCGGCGCGTGCACCTGCGCTACGAGGGCACGGACTCGGCCCTGGTCGTGCCCTTCGGCCCGCTGGCGGACATCGTGGCCGCGTTCGAGGCCGCATACCGCCGGCGTTTTGCATTCCTGATGCAGGGCAAGGCGCTGGTGGTGGAGGCCGTCTCGGTCGAAGCCGTGCGCGCGGCCGATGCGCTGCAGGAGCAGCCGCTGGCGCTGCACCCGCCGCGCCAGGCGCCCCGGCGCGGCACGGTGCGCATGTTCACCACCGGCGCCGACGGCGCGCCCGCCTGGCATGACGCCGCCCTGGTGGTGCGCGAGGACTTGCGCGCCGGCGACACCATCGACGGGCCCGCCATCATTGCCGAGAAGAACGCCACCACCGTGGTCGAGCCCGGCTGGCGCGCGCGCCTGACGCAGCTCGACCACCTGCTGCTGGCGCGCCACCTGCCGCGCCCGGCGCGCCACGCGGCCGGCACGACCGTCGATCCGGTGCTGCTAGAAGTGTTCAACAACCTGTTCATGAACATCGCCGAGCAGATGGGCCTGCAGCTGCAAAACACCGCCTACTCGGTCAACATCAAGGAGCGGCTGGACTTTTCCTGCGCGCTGTTCGATGGCGCGGGCCAGCTGATCGCCAATGCCCCGCACATGCCCGTGCACCTGGGCTCCATGGGCGAGAGCATCCGCACCGTCGTCGAGCGCAACCGGGGCCGCATGCAGCGTGGCGACGTGTTCGTGCTGAACGACCCCTACCACGGCGGCACGCACCTGCCCGACATCACCGTCATCACGCCGGTCTGGATCGACGCGGCCGAAGCGCCCACCTTCTACGTCGGCAGCCGGGGCCACCACGCCGACGTGGGCGGCGCGACGCCGGGCTCGATGCCGCCGTTCTCCACCCGCATCGAGGAAGAAGGCGTGCAGCTGGACAACGTCCGGCTGGTCGAGCAGGGCGTGCTGCAGGAAGAGCGCATGCTGGCCCTGCTGGCCTCGGGCGAATACCCCAGCCGCAACCCGCAGCAGAACCTGGCCGACCTGAAGGCGCAGATCGCCGCCAACGAAAAGGGCGTGCAGGAGCTCACGCGCATGGTGGCGCAGTTCGGCCTGCCCGTCGTGCAGGCCTACATGCAGCACGTGCAGGACAACGCCGAGGAATCGGTGCGCCGCGCCATCACGCGGCTGGCGGCGCGCGTGTCCGATGGCCGCTTCACCCTGGGGCTGGACAACGGCGCGCAAATCGCCGTGGCGGTGCGCATAGACGCCGCCAGCCGCAGCGCGGTCATCGACTTCACCGGCACCAGCGCGCAGCAGGCCAACAATTTCAACGCGCCCACGGCGGTGTGCATGGCGGCCGTGCTGTACGTGTTCCGCTCGCTGGTCGAGGACGACATCCCCCTGAACGCCGGATGCCTGAAGCCGCTGGAGGTCATCATCCCGCCGGGCAGCATGCTCAACCCGAACCCGCCGGCCTCGGTGGTGGCCGGCAATGTCGAGACCTCCACCTGCATCACCAACGCCCTGCTGGGCGCGCTGGGCGTGTCGGCGGCCAGCCAGTGCACCATGAACAACCTCACCTTCGGCGACGAGCGGCTGCAGTACTACGAGACGATCGCCGGCGGCAGCGGCGCGGGCGGCGAGTTCGACGACTCCGGCGCGCCGTGCGGCGGCTTTGCCGGCACCAGCGTGGTGCAGACGCACATGACCAACTCGCGCATGACCGACCCGGAGGTGCTGGAGTGGCGCTTTCCCGTGCTGCTGGAGAGCTTCGCCATCCGCCGCGGGTCAGGCGGCGCGGGCCGCTGGGCGGGCGGCGACGGGGGCGTGCGGCGGCTGCGCTTCCTGGCGCCGATGACGGCCAGCATCCTGTCCAACGGCCGGCTGCATGGCGCCTTCGGCATGGCCGGGGGACAGGCGGGCAGCGTGGGCGTCAACCGCGTGCTGCGCGCGGACGGGCGCATCGAGCCGCTGGGCCACATCGGCCAGGTGCAGATGCAGCCGGGCGACGTGTTCGAGGTCCAGACACCAGGCGGCGGCGGTTTTGGGGCCTCCCAGTGACTGTTTTGGGTCAAATGCGGCTCACGCCGGCGTGCTTGAACGATAGTTTGCTATCATTTTTTTGAATAGCACGCTCTATTGATCGTGCTGGCGGCCGCTGCTGCTCAGGCTGGGCGGCACCGGCTCGCCCTTGCGCCGGGCGCGGAACAGCGCCGCGCGCATCAGGAAGATGGTGGTGACGGGCGCCGTCACGGCGATGAACAGCGCGATCAGCAGCGCATGCAGCGCCAGGCCGCCGATGGCGGAAAAATAGATCAGCGTGGCATGCATGACGCACCAGCAGCCCAGCGTGGCGATGATCGAGGGCGCATGGACGCGCTCGAAATAGCTCTTGAAGCGCAGCAGGCCGAAGGAGCCCATGAAGGCGATGGCGGCGCCCAGCAGCACCAGCACCGAGACGGTGACGTCCAGCCACAGCGGCAGCGCCGGCGGGCTCATTCGATCAGCTCCCCGCGCAGCAGGAACTTTGCCAGCGCCGTCGAGCTGACGAAGCCCAGCAGCGCGATCAGCATCGCCGCCTCGAAGTAATTGGTGCTGCTGTAGTAGATGCCCAGCAGCAGCATGAACAGCATGCCGTTGAGGTACATGCAGTCCAGCGCCAGGATGCGGTCCTGCGCGTTCGGGCCCCGGGCCACGCGCACCAGGCACAGCAGCATGGCCAGCGCCAGCACCACCAGCGCCACCGGCAGCGCCCAGGACAGGACGGGGCTGTTCATGACTCGAAAATCTCCCTCAGCGGGCGCTCGTAGCGCGTCTTGACGTGCTGCACGATGGCCTGCGCATCCTGCACCTCCAGCACGTGCAGCATCAGCAGCGAGCGGTCCAGCGACAGCTCGGCCCAGGAGGTGCCGGGGGTGATGCAGACGATCATCGCCAGCACCGCCAGGGCGTTGGGGTCGCGCAGCTCCAGCGGGATGACCACGAAGTCGGGCGGGTGGCGCGGCGGGCCGGGGCGCAGGAGCGCGCGCAGCACGGCGATGTTGGATTCGGTGGTGTCGACCATGACCGCGAAGCACAGCCGCAGGATGGCCAGCGGCCGGCGCACGCGCACTTTCTGCGGCCGCAGCGAGGCGAACGCCAGCGGCAGCGCCAGCGCCAGCACGCCGGCCAGCAGCAGGTGGCCGGCGCTGGCCGATTGGTTCAGCAGCAGCCAGACCACGAACAGCCCCAGCGAGACCAGCGGGGCGGGAAGGAGTTTCTTCATGGGTGTCATGGCGCCGGCCTCACCGGGCCGGCGCCGGCGGCGCGGCGGCGGGAGCGGGCACGGGGCGGGCGTCCAGCACCGCGCGGATGTAGGTCTGCGGGGCGTGCAGGGCGTTGGCGGCGGCCTCGGTGAAGCGCATGGCCGGCCCGGCGCGCAGCGTGAGCGCCACGCAGGCCAGCAGCAGCGCGGCCACGGGCAGGCCCTCCAGCACATGCAGGCGCGGCGCCAGGCGCTCGGATGCCGCCCAGAAGTTGCGCATGCCGGTGCGCGTGAGCGCGGTCAGCGACAGCAGCCCGGTGGCCACCATCAGCGCCAGCAGCGCCCAGCCGGCCGGGCCCGGGCGGGCGCCGGCGGACGTGCCCAGCCCCAGCGGGTTGAACACTGCGCTCAGCATGGCGAACTTGCCCACGAAGCCCGACAGCGGCGGCAGCCCGGCGATCACCAGCGTGCAGACCAGCCAGGCCAGGCCCAGCAGGGCGGCGGCGGCGGGGATGGCGCGCCCGACCAGCACCTCCTCCTGGTCGTCCAGGTTCAGCCCCGGCCGGGGCACCAGCTCGGGCGTGAGAAAGGGCGCCTCGTCGCCGTCGTCGGCGCGCAGCGCCGTGCCGTCGGTGCGCCAGCGCTCGACCAGGTCGGCCAGCAGGAACAGCGCGGCGATCCCCATGGTCGAGCCGGGCAGGTAGTACAGCAGCGCGGCCGTCAGCGCGTTCTGGCCAAAGCCGGCGGCCGCCAGCACGGTGCCCGAGGACAGCACCGCGGCAAAGCCGGCCAGCCGCACCGGCCGCTGCGAGGCCAGCATGCCGATGCCGCCGAAGGCCATGGTCAGCATGCCCGCGCCCACCAGCCACGGGCCGCCGAACAGCGCCGAGGCGCCGGCCTCCGCGCTGAACATCAGCGTCCACAGCCGCAGCAGGGTGTACACGCCTACCTTGGTCATCACCGCGAACAGCGCGCCCACCGGCGCCGTGGCGGCGCTGTAGGCCGGCACCAGCCAGAAGTTCAGCGGCCACACCGCCGCCTTGATGAGGAAGGCCGTGGCCAGGATGGCGGCGGCGGCGTGCAGCAGGCCCAGGTCCTCGGGGGCGACCAGGGGCACCGCGCGCGCCAGGTCGGCCATGTTCAGCGTGCCGGTGATGCCGTACAGCATGGACGCGCCGATCAGGAACAGCGAGGACGCGGCCAGGTTGATGGCGATGTAGTGCAGCCCGGACTGCACGCGCGCGCGCCCCGAGCCGTGCAGCAGCAGGCCATAGGAGGCCGCCAGCATGATCTCGAAGAACACGAACAGGTTGAACAGGTCGCCGGTCAGGAAGGCGCCTGCCAGCCCCATCAGCTGCAGCTGGTACAGCGTGTGGAAATGCACGCCCGCGCGGTGCCAGCGCGTGCCGGCGAACACCACGGCGCACAGCGCGATGGCGCTGGTCAGCGTGAGCATGAGCGCGGTCAGGCGGTCCAGCACCAGCACGATGCCGAAGGGCGCGGCCCAGTTGCCCTGCAGGTAGACGCCCATGCCGGCCGGCGCGCTGGTCTGGTGCGACCAGCGCAGCAGCGCCACGGCAATGAGCAGGCCCAGCGCCGTGGAGGCGATGTTCAGCGCCAGCTTCACGCGCTGGCGCTCCTCGCGCACCACCAGCGTGAGCGTGGCCGTGAGCAGGGGCAGCGCGATCGGCGCCAGCATCAGGTGCGGCATGCAGCGCCCGGCCAGCTCGGCAAGCAGGCTCATCAGGGCATCTCCTGGCTGCCGGGCGCCTGCGCGCCGTCCACGTGGTCGGTGCCGCTGATGCCGCGCGAGGCCAGCAGCACCACCAGGAACAGCGCCGTCATGGCAAAGCCGATGACGATGGCCGTGAGCACCAGCGCCTGCGGCAGCGGGTCGGCGTAGTGCGCCAGGTCCTGCGGCACGCCGGCGGCCAGCACCGGCTCCTGGCCCACGGCCAGCCCCAGCCGCCCCATGCTGAAGATGAACAGGTTGACCGCATAGGACAGCAGCGACAGCCCGAGGATGACCTGGAAGGTGCGCGGGCGCAGCAGCAGCCACACGCCCGAGCCGGTGAGCACGCCAATGGCCAGGGCCAGCACCACCTCCATCAGCGCGCCCCCTGCCCGGCGGCGGGCTCGCCGCCGTAGCTGACCAACGCTGCCAGCGCCTGCTGCTCTTCCTCGAGCAGCCGGGCATGCCAGCGGTGGCTGCGCACCGACTGGTGGGCAATGGCCGTCAGGATCAGCAGCGTGCTGCCCACGACCAGCGCGAACACGCCGGCATCGAAGAACATGGCGCTGGCCAGGTGCAGCTCGCCCACCAGCGGCAGGCGCAGGTGCGCCATGTGGCTGGTCAGGAAGGGGTAGTCCAGCGCCACGGCGCCCAGCCCGGTGGCCAGGGCCAGCAGCATGCCGGTGGCGATCCAGCGGCGCGGGAACAGCCGCATGTGCGCCTCCACCCATTCGGTGCCCGAGATGATGTATTGCAGCACCAGCGCCACGGAAAACACCAGCCCGGCAACGAAGCCGCCCCCCGGCTTGTCATGGCCGCGCAGGAACAGGTAGATGGCCACCAGCGCCGTGAAGGGCAGCAGCAGCCGCACCAGGACCGCCGGCACCATCAGGTAGCCGATGGCGGTGTCCGCCGCGTGGCGCGGGTTGAGCAGGTCGGTCTGCAGGTCGGCGGGCAGCGAACGCTGCTGCTCGGGCAGGTCCATGGCCTCGCCGGCCGGGCGGAAGCGCCGCAGCAGCGCGTACACCGTCAGCGCCACGATGCCCAGCACCACGATTTCGCCGAAGGTGTCGAAGCCTCGGAAGTCCACCAGCATGACGTTGACGACGTTGGTGCCGCCGCCCTCGGGCAGCGCACGCTCCAGGAAAAAAGGTCGAGGTGCTGCGGGCAAACGGCCGGTTCATCATGGCGAAGGCCAGCCAGGCCATGCCGCCGCCGGCCGCCACCGCCAGGCCCAGGTCGCGCAGCCGGCGCATGCGCGCCGCCAGGGCGCGGGGATCGGCGGCCGGCAGGCTGGCGTCGCGCCGGGGCAGCCAGCGCAGGCCCAGCAGGAACAGCACGGTGGTCACCACCTCCACCGACAGCTGCGTGAGCGCCAGGTCGGGCGCGGAGAACCACAGGAAGGTGATGCACACGCACAGGCCGGCGCCGCCCATGAACACCAGCGCTGCCAGCCGGTGGTACTTGGCCTGCCAGGCGGTGGCCAGCGCGCAGGCCGCGCCCAGCGTCCACAGCAGCGCGAACGCCGCCGGCAGCGGCAGCAGCGCGCGGGCCTGGCCCTGCGCTGGCGCGCCCGGCACGAGGAGGGGCAGGGCGGCGGCGGCCAGCGTGGCCAGCACCAGCCACAGCATCTGCCACTGCAGCCGCCCGGTGGACAACGCGCGCCGCAACACCCGGCTGGCATTGGAGGCCCAGGCCAGCAGCCACTCGAACATGCGCTGGCCGCTCACCCGCACCATCAGCGGCGGCGCTTCCATGCGGCCGGCCTCGCGCTGGCGCCGCACGAACAGGTACAGCGCCGCGCCGCCGGCCAGTGCCAGGAAGCTCATCACCAGCGGGGTGTTCACGCCGTGCCACAGCGCCAGGTTGAACGGCGGCAGCTCGCCGCCGACCACGGGCAGCGCGGCGGCGTCCAGGTAGCGGCCCATGGCCCAGGCCGGGAAAATGCCCACCACTAGGCAGATCAGCACCAGGAGCTCGACCGGCACGCGCATCCAGTGCGGCGGCTCGTGCGGGGTGTGCGGCAGGCCCTGTGCCGGCGGGCCGCCGAACACATCGACCACGAAGCGCAGCGAATACGCCACGCTGAACATGCCGCCCAGGGTGGCGGCGGCCGGCAGCGCCACGCGCACCAGCGGCGAGGCGTCCAGGTAGACCGTCTCGGCGAAGAACATTTCCTTGGACAGGAAGCCGTTGAGCAGCGGCACCCCGGCCATTGCGGCGCTGGCCACCGCCGCCAGCGTGGCGGTGATGGGCATCATGTGGCGCAGCCCGGACAGGCGCCGGATGTCGCGCGTGCCGCTTTCGTGGTCGATGATGCCGGCCGCCATGAACAGCGAGGCCTTGAAGGTGGCGTGGTTCATGATGTGGAACACCGCCGCCACCGCGGCCAGGCGGCTGTTCAGCCCCAGCAGCAGCACCACCAGCCCCAGGTGCGAGATGGTGGAGTAGGCCAGCAGCCCCTTCAGGTCGTTCTGGAAGATGGCCGCGTAGCCGCCCACCAGGAAGGTGCAGACGCCGGCGCCGCCGACCAGCCAGAACCACGCCTCGGTGTCGCCCATCACGGGCCACAGCCGCGCCAGCAGGAACACGCCGGCCTTGACCATGGTCGCCGAGTGCAGGTAGGCCGACACCGGCGTGGGCGCGGCCATGGCGTGCGGCAGCCAGAAATGGAAGGGGAACTGCGCGCTCTTGGTGAATGCGCCCAGCAGCACCAGCACCAGGGCGGTCAGGTAGAGGGGGTGCTCGCGCAGCAGCTCGGCCGACTGCAGCACGTGCTCCAGGTCATAGCTGCCGACGATGTGGCCGATGACCAGCACGCCTGCCAGCAGCGCCAGGCCGCCCGAGGCGGTCACGGTGAGCGCCATGCGCGCGCCGCGCCGCGCGTCCTTGCGGTGGTGCCAGTAGCCGATCAGCAGGAAGGAAAACAGGCTGGTCAATTCCCAGAAGAACACCAGCACGATCAGGTTGCCCGACAGCACCACCCCCGCCATGGAGCCCATGAAGGCCAGGAAGAAGGAGAAAAAGCGCGGCACCGGGTCGGCCGGCGACATGTAGTAGCGCGCATACAGCACCACCAGCGTGCCGATGCCGAACACCAGCATGACGAACATCCAGGCAAAGCCGTCCATGCGCAGCGTGAGCTGCAGGCCCAGCGCGGGCAGCCAGTCGATGTCCTGGCGCAGCACGCCGCCGTCCTCGACCGACGGGAACGCCAGCGCCGCCTGCACGGTGCAAAACAGCGCCACCACGCCGGCCAGCGTGGACTCGGTATTGCGCGCATTGGCCGGCAGCACCGCAGCCAGCAGGCTGGCGACGAAGGGCAGCAGGACAAGGAAAACCAGCGACATGGGGCGCCCATTCTAGGGGCATGCCGCCCGCTGCCTGCTATGAAAAATCGAGCGCCTGGCGAGCCCTGGCGCGGGCCTGGGAACGATTCGCCGCCGGCGTGTGCGTTGCGTCAGCGCTGTGGGGGCGGGGAGGGCGCAAAGGCCTGGCCCTGCACCCGCAGCCCCTGCAGCGACAGCTGCCGCGCCACCGCCGGGCCTATGCCCCGGGTGCGCGCCTGGAAGTCCTGCCAGCTGTCGAAGGGGCGCTCGGCGCGGGCCGCCAGGATGCGCCGCGACGTGGCCGGCCCTATGCCCTTGAGGCCGTCCAGCTGGGCCTCGCTGGCGTGGTTGAGTTCGAGCAGGGCCGCCGCAGGCCCGTCCGGTTCGGTCCGCCCGGGCAGCAGCCAGGCCAGCAGCAGCAGGGCGATGGGCAACAGCAGGCGGGTGCGCATGGTCAGGGCCTCCGGCAGCGGGGTGGTGAAGCGGGCAATGTGCCCGCAGCGCAGCCCGCTGGCAACCCGGGCACTACAGCTCCTCCACGCGCCGCGCGGGGTAGCTGTCCCAGCTCTGGCAGCCAGGGCATTGCCAGAAGTGCTGGCGCGCCTCGAAGCCGCAGGCCGCGCAGCGGTAGCGTGTCAGCGGTCGGCTGGCATGCTCCAGCGCGCGCTGCACCAGGGCGTGCGATGCGGGCGGCGCCAGGGCCTCGTCTGCCAGCCAGCGCGTGGCTGCCACCAGCGAGGGCTCGTGCTCCAGGTGGCGCAGGTACCAGTGGCGCGGCGCTGCGGCGGCCGGCTCGGGCGCGGCCGCCTCCAGGGCCACGATGGCGTCCAGCAGGTCCAGCGCCGGCAACTCCCGGTAGTGGCGCACCAGCAGGGCATGCGCGGCATCGGCCTGGCGGCTGGCGTTGGCCACCTCGACCAGCAGCGAGGCGGCCAGCGGGAGCGCGGCCGGCGCCGCCTGCGCCAGCTCCTGGAGCATGTGCCAGGCGGCGGGGGCATGGCCCATGCGCTGGTGCAGCCGCGCCAGCTCGATGCGCGCGCGCGCGGCCTGCGGGGCGGTCGCCACGGCGCGCTGCAGCAGGGCCTGCGCGGCGTCCAGTTCGCCATGCGCGGCGCGGGCCAGCGCCTGCTCGCACAAATAGTGCGCCTGGCGGGTGCTGAAGTCGCCCTGCTGCGCGGCCTGCATGCGCTGGGCGATGTCGCTGGCCTGGGGCCAGTCGCGTGAGCGCTCGTAGATGGCCAGCAGCGCCATGCGCGCCTGCGCCTCCAGCGGCGTGCCCTCCAGGCGGCGCAGCGCGTCTTCGGCGCGGTCCAGCAGCCCGGCTTTCAGGAAGTCCAGCGCCAGCGCGTGCTGGGCGCGCTCGCGGTCGGAGCGCGAGAGGTCGCCGCGGGCCAGCAGGTGCTCGTGCACCCGCACCGCGCGGTTGTACTCGCCCCGGCGGCGAAACAGGTTGCCCAGCGCAAAGTGCAGCTCGGTGGTGTCCGGGTCGTTCTGCACGGCCTCGATAAAGGCGTCGATGGCCTGGTCCTGCTGCTCGTTGAGCAGGTAGTTCAGGCCCTTGAAATAGGCTTTGGGGGCGCGCCGGCTGTCTTGGCGCAGCTGGCGCAGGTCCAGCCGCGAAGCCAGCCAGCCCAGCGCAAACGCGATGGGCAGGCCCAGGACGATCCAGCTCAGGTCAAAGTCCATGGATGGAGGAGGGCGGCACCGGCGCGGCCGGGGCCTCGGCCGCCGGGAGGGGGGCGGGCTGCTCGCCCGCAGGCGCCGCGTCCTGGGCGCGGCGCGCGGCGCTGCGGTGGCTCCACCAGCGCGGCACCATGCCCAGCACGCCCACGGCCACGCCCAGCGTGAAGGCCGCCAGCACCACCAGCACCAGCGGCGCCGTCCATTGCGTGCCGAAGAAAAAGTGCACGGTGGCGCCTTGCTGGTTGTTCAGCGCGAAGGCAAAGAGGGTGAAAAAAATGGCTGCCTTGAGCAGCCACAGGAAATATTTCATTGCGTCCATCATCCCGGCAGGCCGGCGCCATTCTACGGGCGCCGGGCGGGCGGCCCTGCGGGCACCAAAATACCGGTTTTTAAGCAAAAAAGCCCTCTTGCCGGCGCCAATCAACGATAGTCAGCTATCGTATTCATAGTGGCTGCAGGCTGCGTGCGTTCAAGGCCCGAGCAAGCGCTGGTCTACTGCCTCGCGCAGCGCCTTGCCTGGCTTGAAGTGCGGCACGCGCTTCTCGGGGATGGGCACGGCCTGGCCGGTGCGCGGGTTGCGCCCCATGCGCGCGGGGCGGCGATTGACGGAAAAACTGCCAAAGCCGCGGATCTCGATGCGGTGCCCGTGCACCAGCGCGTCCCCGACGGCGTCCAGGATGGTCTTGACGGCCAGCTCGGCGTCGCGCTGCGTGAGCTGGGCGAAGCGGGCGGCGAGTTCATCGACGAGATCGGATCGGGTCATGGCGTGGGCCTGCAATGGAGTGGAAGCTCAAAGGACAGCGGGCGCCCCAGGCGCCCGCTGCGTGGGCCGGCGCCGCAGCGCCGGCCGGCGTGGCGGGGCGCTCCAGGCGCAGCCCGCCACCGCCCTGGATCACTTGTCCGAGTTGTCCAGCTTGGCGCGCAGCAGGGCGCCCAGGCTGGTCGTGCCGGCGTTTTCCTTGGACGACTGGGCCGACAGGTGGGCCATGGCTTCGTGCTGGTCGGCCTGGTCCTTGGCCTTGATCGACAGCTGGATGTTGCGGGTCTTGCGATCCACGTTGACCACCACGGCCGTGACTTCGTCGCCTTCCTTGAGCACGTTGCGGGCGTCTTCCACGCGGTCGCGGGAGATTTCCGAGGCGCGCAGGTAGCCGGTGATGTCCTGGCCCAGGTCGATTTCAGCGCCGCGCGCGTCCACCGTCAGCACCTTGCCGGAAACGGTCTGGCCCTTGTCGTTCACCGTCACGAAGGTGGTGAACGGGTCCTGGTCGAGCTGCTTGATGCCCAGCGAGATGCGCTCGCGGTCCACGTCCACGGCCAGCACGATGGCCTCGACTTCCTGGCCCTTCTTGTAGTTGCGCACGGCGGCTTCGCCGGGCTCGTTCCAGGACAGGTCGGACAGGTGCACCAGGCCGTCGATGCCGGCAGCCAGGCCCACGAACACGCCGAAGTCGGTGATCGACTTGATCGGGCCCTTGACGCGGTCGCCGCGCTTGGTGTCCTGCGCGAATTCCTGCCACGGGTTGGCCTTGCACTGCTTCATGCCCAGGCTGATGCGGCGCTTGTCTTCGTCGATGTCCAGCACCATGACTTCGACTTCGTCACCCAGCGAGACCAGCTTGTTGGGCGCGACGTTCTTGTTGGTCCAGTCCATCTCGGAGACGTGCACCAGGCCTTCGATGCCGGGCTCCAGCTCGACGAAGGCGCCGTAGTCGGCGATGTTGGTGATCTTGCCGAACAGGCGGGTGCTCGACGGGTAGCGGCGCGACACGCCCAGCCACGGGTCGTCGCCCATCTGCTTGAGGCCCAGCGAGACGCGGTTCTTCTCGGTGTCGAAGCGCAGGATCTTGGCGGTGATTTCCTGGCCGGCATGCACCACCTCGGAGGGGTGGCGGACACGGCGCCAGGCCATGTCGGTGATGTGCAGCAGGCCGTCGATGCCGCCCAGGTCCACGAAGGCGCCGTACTCGGTGATGTTCTTGACCACGCCGTTGACGATGGCGCCTTCCTTCAGCGTCTCCATCAGCTTGGCGCGCTCTTCGCCCATCGAGGCTTCCACGACGGCGCGGCGCGACAGCACCACGTTGTTGCGCTTGCGGTCGAGCTTGATGACCTTGAATTCCAGGGTCTTGTTCTCGTAGGGCGTCAGGTCCTTGACCGGGCGCGTGTCGATCAGCGAACCGGGCAGGAAGGCGCGGATGCCGTTGACCAGCACGGTGAGGCCGCCCTTGACGCGGCCGGAAGTGGTGCCGGTGACGAATTCGCCGGACTCCAGCGCCTTTTCCAGCGACAGCCAGGAGGCCAGGCGCTTGGCGGTGTCGCGCGACAGGATGGTGTCGCCGTAGCCGTTTTCGATCGAGCCGATGGCGACCGACACGAAGTCGCCCACCTGCACTTCGATCTCGCCCTGGTCGTTCTTGAACTCGTCGATCGGCACATAGGCCTCGGACTTCAGGCCGGCGTTGACGACCACGAAGTTGTGCTCGACGCGCACCACTTCAGCAGTGATGACTTCGCCGGGACGCATTTCGGTGCGTTGCAGCGATTCTTCGAACAGGGCGGCAAAAGATTCAGACATGTGTTTCCTTGACCACGGACAGGTTTCCGCGAGCACCATTGCCCGCGTTGCTAGGACTGCCTGTGGAGGGTTTGCGGCAATGCGCCGCGGGGTTACGGGTGAAACAACCGCCCGGCCAGTGCGCTGCGACAAAAGAGCGCGAAGGCGGCCGTGCGGACCAAAAAACCAGCCCCTGATGCGGTATCAGAAGGGCTGGCGTGCCTGCCACCAAGCCAGCACCTGCGCCACGGCCTGATCGATCGTGAGCAAGGAGTTGTCCAGCAGCAGGGCGTCTTCGGCAGGCTTGAGCGGCGAGGCGCTGCGCGTTGCATCGCGCGCGTCGCGTGCTTCCAGGTCTGCAAGAAGGCCGGCAATTGTACTGGAAATGCCTTTGGAAATCAATTGCTTATGCCGCCGCTCGGCGCGCACGGCGGCGCTGGCGGTGAGGAAGACCTTCAGCTGCGCCTGCGGGAAGATGACGGTGCCCATGTCGCGCCCATCGGCCACCAGGCCGGGCAGGCGGCGAAACGCCAGCTGCAGCGCCACCAGCGCCTGGCGCACCAGCGGCAGCGCGGACACGCGCGAGGCGTTCATGCCGACTTCCTCGGCGCGGATGGCGTCGGTGACGTCGTCGCCGTCCAGCCAGATGCTGCCGCCGGCGAAGCGCACCGGCAGGCTGCGCGCCAGCCCGGCAAGGCGCGCCTCCTGCGCGGCCTCGATGGCGATGCCGGCGCGCATCGCCGCCAGCGCCGTGGTGCGGTACATGCTGCCCGAGTCGAGGAACTGGTAGCCGAGCTCGCGCGCCAGCGCCGCCGCCACCGTGCCCTTGCCCGAGGCCGTGGGGCCGTCGATGCAGATCACCGGGATGCGCTCGGGCGGCGTCTGCGCCACCGAGAACAGCGCCTCGAAGTAGTCGGGGAAGGTCTTGCCGACGCAGCGCGGGTCCTGGATGCGCACCGGCAGGCCGGCCGGGTTGAACGCCGCCAGCGAAAAGCACATGGCGATGCGGTGGTCGTCGTAGGTGTGGATGCTGGCGGCGCGCCAGCCGGCCGCGTGCGGCAGCGGGTGCACGCGCAGCCAGTCGGGCCCTTCCTCGACGCTGGCGCCCAGCTTGCGCAGCTCGATCGCCATGGCCGCGAGGCGGTCGGTTTCCTTCACGCGCCAGCTGGCGATGTTGGTGAGCAGGCTGGGGCCGTCGGCGTACAGCGCCATCACGGCCAGCGTCATGGCGGCGTCGGGGATGTGGTTGCAGTCCAGCTCGATGGCCTTGAGCGGCCAGGCGCCGCGCTCCACCTGCAGCCAGCCGGGGCCGCCCTGCACGCGCGCGCCCATGGCGCGGGCTGCCTCGACAAAGCGGATGTCGCCCTGGATCGAATCCAGGCCGACGCCGAGGATTTTCAAGGGGTTTTGGCCCGCAGCCGGCGCCGTGATTGCGCCCAGCGCTATGAAATAACTAGCTGACGAGGCATCCGCCTCGACGTGGATACGCCCCGGCGACCGGTAGCGGCTGCCCGCCGGGATGACGAAGCGCTGCCAGCCGCTGCGCTGCACCGCGATGCCAAAGCGCGCCAGCAGCTCCAGCGTGATGTGGATGTAGGGCTTGGAGATCAGCTCGCCCACCACCTCGATGGCGACGTCCTGGCCGCGCGCGGCCAGCGGCAGCGCCATCAGCAGCGCCGTCAGGAACTGGCTGGAGACGTCGCCGCGCACGCGGATGGGCGCGTCCAGGCGCAGCGGCGGCAGCCCCGCGCCGTGCGCGATGCGCAGCGGCGGAAAGCCGTCGCTGCCCAGGTAGTCGATGGCGCAGCCCAGCTGGCGCAGCGCCTCGACCAGGTCGCCGATCGGGCGCTCGTGCATGCGCGGCACGCCCGACAGCTCGTATTCGCCGCCCAGCAGCGCCAGCGCGGCCGCCAGCGGCCGCATGGCGGTGCCGGCGTTGCCCAGGAACAGATGCGCCGGGGACTGCGGCGCGCGGGTGCCCAGGCCGGTGATGCGCACCGGGCCGCTGGCGGGTTCCTCCACGCCGCAACCCAGCTGGCGCAGTGCGTCCAGCATGACGCGCGTGTCGTCCGAGGCCAGCAGGTCGTGCACTTCGGTCGTGCCCTCGCTCAGGGCAGCCAGCAGCAGCACGCGGTTGGAGATGCTCTTGGAGCCGGGCAACTGGACGCTGCCGCCGGCGCCGGCCAGCGCGGGCAGGTCGAGGAAAGGCGTGGTGTACATCAGTGGTCCGTGGGCTGGGTATTGCCTTGCAGGCGCCAGCGCGCGCGCGCCGTGCTGGCCAGGGTGATCAGGTCGTGCAGCAGCTGCCCGTCGCCCGCGCGCATGGCCTGCTGCAGCTGCTCCAGCGCGGCCATGAACTGCTGCGATTGCGCCAGCACCTGCTCGCGGTTGGCCAGCAGCACGTCGCGCCACAGCGCCGGGTCGCCGGCGGCGATGCGCGTGAAATCGCGGAACCCCGGCCCGGCCAGCGACAGCAGGCGCTTGGCGTCGGGCTGCGCCTGGATGCTGCCCATGAGCGCGAACGCCAGCAGGTGCGGCAGGTGGCTGACGGCGGCAAAGCCCGCGTCGTGCGCCTCCGGCGCCATGCTGCTGACGCGGCAGCCCAAGGCACGCCACAGGCTTTCCGCGCGCTGCAGCTGCGCGGTGAGGGTGCGCTCGGTGGGCGTGAGGATGACCTGCGCGCCCCGGTACAGCTCGGCGTCGGCGTGCTCCACGCCCGCCACCTCGCGCCCGGCGACGGGGTGCGCCGGCACGAAGGAGCCAAAGCGCTCGCGCAGCGCGTCGCGCGCGGCGTGCACCACGTCCAGCTTGGTCGAGCCCACGTCCATGACCAGGGTCTGCGCAGTGACCAGGTGGCGAATGGCCTTGAGCGTGGCCGCCGTGGCCGCCACCGGCACGGCCAGCAGCACCAGGTCGGCCCCGGCCACGGCCAGCAGCGCAGACGGCGCCTCGACATCGATCACCCCCAGCTGGCGCGCGCGCTCGGTGGTCGAGGGCGACTTGCTGTAGCCCACCACGCGCCGCACCAGCCCGGCGCGCTTGCACGCCAGGGCGAACGAGCCGCCCATCAGGCCGCAGCCGATCAGGCCCAGTTGCTCGAACATGTCAGGCGCTCACCGGGTAGGTGCCCAGCACCTTGTAGAAGGCCGCGAGCTGCTGCAGCTCGGCCAGCGCCGCCGCCACGTGGGCCTGTGCGGGGTGGCCTTCCAGGTCGATGTAGAAGTAGTACTCCCACTGGCCGGTGCGCGCCGGGCGCGACTCGAAGCGCGTCATGGAGACGCCGTGTTTTTTGAGCGGCACCAGCAGGTCGTGCACGGCGCCCGGGCGGTTGGGCACCGAGATGATCAGGCTGGTGCAGTCCTTGGCGGAAGGCGGCGGCGTGTCCAGCGTGTGCGGCAGGCACAGCACGGCGAAGCGCGTGCGGTTGTAGGCATCGTCCTGGATGGCGCGCGCCACCACGTGCAGGCCGTACTGCTGCGCCGCGCGCTCGCTGGAGATCGCGGCCCAGGCCGGGTGCAGGGCGGCCAGGCGCGCGCCCTCGGCGTTGCTGGACACGGGGCGGCGCTCGGCGTGCGGCAGGTGCTTGGCCAGCCAGGCGTGGCACTGGGCCAGCGCCTGCGGATGCGCCAGCACGGCCTCTATGCCTTCGGCCGAGGCGCTTTCGCGCAGCAGGTTGTGGCGCACCAGCAGGCTGACCTCGCCCACCACGTGGCAGGGTGTGTGCAGGAACATGTCCAGCGAACGCGTGACCACGCCCTCGTTGGAGTTTTCCACGCCCACCACGCCGTACTGCGCGCTGCCCGCCGCCGTCGCGTGGAACACCTCGTCGAAGCTGTTGCAATACATCAGGTCGGCGGCGCCGCCGAAGTACTCGATCGCCGCCTGCTCGCAAAACGTCCCCTCCGGCCCCAGCACCGCCACGCGCTGGGGCGATTCCAGCGCCAGGCAGGCCGACATGATCTCGCGCCAGACGGCGGCAACGTGCGCGTTCTTGAGCGGGCCGGGGTTGGCGCGGGTGATCTTCTCGATGACCTGGGCCACCCGGTCGGGGCGGAAGAACGGCGAGCCTTCGCGCTTCTTCAGCTCGCCCACCTGCTCGGCCACCCGGGCGCGCTGGTTGAGCAGGGACAAAAGCTGCTGATCGAGGCTGTCGATCTGCACGCGCAGGCTGGCAAGGTCGGGCGAAGCAGTGGGCGTGGTCATCGGTGGCGTGGTGCAAAGCCGGCGCGGCCGGGGGGGCGCGCGGGCGGTGGGTCGGGTCGGGGCGGCAGCCCGCGCGGGCAGGCCGGGGGGGCAGCGGCCTCAGGCGCGCTGCTGCTCGAATTCTTGCATGTAGCCGATCAACGCCTCGACGCCGGCCATGGGCATGGCGTTGTAGAGGCTGGCGCGCATGCCGCCGACGGACTTGTGGCCCTTGAGCTGCAGCAGGCCGCGCTCGCGCGCGCCGGCCAGGAAGGCATCGTTCCTGGCCTCGTCGCGCAGGAAGAAGGGGATGTTCATGCGCGAGCGCGCGTTTGCCGCCACCTTGTTGAAGTACAGCTGCGAGCCGTCGATGTAGCCGTACAGGCGCTCGGCCTTGGCCCGGTTGCGCAGCTCCATCGCCGCCACGCCGGTGGCGCCGCCCTCGCGCTGGGCCAGCAGCCACTGGAAGGTGAGGCCGGCGATGTAGATGCCCCAGGTGGGCGGGGTGTTGAACATCGACTGGTTGTCGGCCACCACCTGGTAGTCGAATGCGCTCGGGCAGGCGGGCAGGGCGTGGCCCAGCAGGTCCTCGCGCACGACGACCAGCGTCAGCCCGGCCGGGCCCAGGTTCTTTTGCGCGCCGCCGAACGCCAGGCCGACGCGCGACCAGTCCACCGGGCGCGAGGCGACGTGCGAGGAAAAATCGATGACCAGCGGCGCATCGCTGCCCAGCGCCTGCAGGTCGGGCAGCTGGTGGAACTCGACGCCGTGGATGGTCTCGTTGCTGCAGATGTGCACGTAGCTGGCGCCGCGGCTCAAGTGCCAGCTGGCCGGATCGGGAATGCTGGTGAAGCCGCCGTCCTCGCCGGATGCGGCGGTGTGCACCTCGGCGGCGTATTTCAGCGCCTCCTTGCGCGACTTGGCGCTCCAGCTGCCGGTGACGACGAAGTCCACCGTGGCCGCGCGCGACAGGTTCAGCGGCACGATGGCGTTCTCGGCCAGGCCGCCGCCCTGCATGAACAAAATCTTGAAGTTCGCCGGCACGGCCAGCAGCTGGCGCAGGTCGGCCTCCGCCTGCTCGTAGATGGCGATGAACTCCTTGCCCCGGTGGCTCATCTCCATCACGCCCATGCCGCTGCCGTGCCAGTCGAGCATCTCGGCGGCGGCGCGCTGCAGCACTGCTTCAGGGATGGCGGCCGGGCCGGCGGAGAAGTTGTAGGGGCGGTTCATGGCAGGTTTTGGGTCAAATCGTGCTCCAGCCGGCGTGGAATGCCGGCATGCAGCTATTTTTTTGATAGTAAAGTCGGCGGGCCGTCAGTCCTGCGGCGCTTCATCTGCGGCGGCGTCCGGCGCGTCGTCCTGGGCGTCGTTCTCCACGATGCGCTGCAGGCCCGACAGGCGCGCGCCGTCGTCCAGCGCGATCAGCGTCACGCCCTGCGTGGCGCGGCCCAGCTCGCGGATCTCGGACACCCGCGTGCGCACCAGCACCCCGGTGTCGGTGATCAGCATGATCTCGTCGTCGGCGCGCACCAGCGTGGCGGCGACGACGCGGCCGTTGCGCTCGGACTGCTGGATGGCGATCATCCCCTTGGTGCCGCGGCCGTGGCGCGTGTATTCGCCGATCGGCGTGCGCTTGCCGAAGCCGTTCTCGGTCGCGGTGAGCACGGCTTGCGACTCGTCCTCGGCCACCAGCATGGCGATCACGCTCTGGCCTTCTTCCAGCGTCATGCCCTTCACGCCGCGCGTGTCGCGGCCGAGCGCGCGCACGTCGTCCTCGTCGAAGCGCACCGCCTTGCCGCCGTCGGAGAACAGCATCACGTCGTGCTGGCCGTCGGTGACGGCGGCGCCGATGAGCTGGTCGCCCTCGTCGAGCTTGATGGCGATGATGCCGACCTTGCGCGGGTTGCTGAACTGGTCCAGCGTGGTCTTCTTCACCGTGCCGTCGGCCGTGGCCATGAAGATGAAGCGGTCGGCCGGGAAGCTGCGGTTGGCGCCGGTGAGCGGCAGCACCACGTTGATCTTCTCGCCCTCCTGCAGCGGGAACATGTTGACGATGGGCCGCCCGCGCGAGCCGCGCGAGCCGGCCGGCACTTCCCACACCTTGAGCCAGTACAGGCGTCCGCGGTTGGAGAAGCACAGGATCCAGTCGTGCGTGTTGGCGATGAAGAGCTGGTCGATCCAGTCGTCTTCCTTGGTCTGCGTGGCCTGCTTGCCGCGCCCGCCGCGCCGCTGCGCGCGGTACTCCGACAGGGGCTGGCTCTTGATGTAGCCGCTGTGGCTGAGCGTCACCACCATGTCGGTGGGCGTGATCAGGTCTTCGGTGGACAAGTCCTGCGCGCTGTGCTCGATGGTGCTGCGGCGCGCACCCAGGCGCGTCTGGCCGAACTCGGTGCGCAGGGCGGTGAGCTCGTCGCCGATGATGGTGGACACGCGCCCCGGCTGCGCCAGGATGTCCAGCAGATCCTCGATCTGCGCCATCACGTCCTTGTATTCGGCGACGATCTTGTCCTGCTCCAGGCCCGTGAGGCGCTGCAGGCGCATCTGCAAAATTTCCTGCGCCTGCGTGTCCGACAGGCGGTACAGGCCTCCGGCCTGCATGCCGTACTCGCGCTCCAGGCTCTCGGGGCGGTAGTCGTCGGCATTCACCACGCCGCCATCCTCGCGCGTACGCGTCAGCATCTCGCGCACCAGCTGGCTGTCCCAGGCACGCGTCATCAGCTCGGCCTTGGCCACCGGCGGCGTGGGCGACTCGCGGATGATGCGGATGAACTCGTCGATATTGGCCAGCGCCACCGCCAAGCCTTCCAGCACATGGCCGCGGTCGCGCGCGCGGCGCAGCTCGAACACCGTGCGCCGCGTGACCACCTCGCGGCGGTGCTGCAGGAAGACGACGATCAGATCCTTCAGGTTGCACAGGCGTGGCTGGCCGTCGACCAGCGCCACCATGTTCATGCCGAAGGTGTCCTGCAGCTGCGTCTGCTTGTACAGGTTGTTCAGCACCACCTCGGGCACTTCGCCGCGCTTGAGCTCGATCACCAGGCGCATGCCCGATTTGTCGGACTCGTCCTGGATGTGGCTGATGCCTTCTATCTTCTTCTCGTGCACCAGCTCGGCCATGCGCTCCTGCAGCGTCTTCTTGTTGACCTGGTAGGGCAGCTCGTCGACGATGATCGCCTGGCGCTGGCCGCGGTCGATGTCCTCGAAGTGCACCTTGGCGCGCATCACCACGCGCCCGCGGCCGGTGCGGTAGCCTTCCTTGACGCCGTTGATGCCATAGATGATGCCGGCGGTGGGGAAGTCCGGCGCCGGCACGATCTCCATCAGCTCGTCGATGCTCGCCTCGGGGTGGCGCAGCATGTGCAGGCAGGCGTCCACCACTTCATTCAGGTTGTGCGGCGGAATGTTGGTCGCCATGCCCACGGCGATGCCGGCCGAGCCGTTGACCAGCAGGTTGGGCAGCCGGCTGGGCAGCACCAGCGGCTCGGATTCGCTGCCGTCATAGTTGGGGCCGAAGTCCACCGTCTCCTTGTCGATGTCGGCCAGCATCTCGTGGGCGATCTTCGCCAGGCGGATCTCGGTGTAGCGCATGGCGGCGGCGTTGTCGCCGTCCACGCTGCCGAAGTTGCCCTGGCCATCGACCAGCATGTGGCGCAGCGAGAAATCCTGCGCCATGCGCACAATGGTGTCGTACACCGCACTGTCGCCGTGCGGGTGGTATTTACCGATCACGTCGCCCACGATGCGGGCGGACTTCTTGTAGGGCCGGTTCCAGTCGTTGTTCAGCTCGTGCATGGCGTACAGCACGCGCCGGTGCACGGGCTTGAGGCCGTCGCGCGCGTCCGGCAGCGCCCGCCCCACGATCACGCTCATGGCGTAGTCGAGATAGCTGCGGCGCATCTCCTCTTCCAGGCTGATGGGCAGGGTCTCTTTGGCGAACTGGTTCATGTCGGATACATCGGGCGGTTGCCGGCATTGGCGGAAGCGAACCATTTTAGGTGCAAGGCCTTGTCGCGGTTGCGCAACAGGTGCGGGGGGTTTGCGCTTCTGTCCTACGGTTCCGGCAAAAGCTGTAGCACCCCGCCCTTGTTACGTATGGCACAATCGTTTCAACGTTTTTGTTGGTGATGGTCACCGGCGACGTCCATGATTCGCAGCCCGGCTGCGGCTTTCTATCCCCGAGAGGAGAACCATGAAGAAACTGAACAAAGTGGCGATGTTGTTGGCCTCTGTCGTGATTGCTACCTCCGCCGGCGCCCAGGTGCGTGCTGCGGACGGCGGCAAGGTCATCGACAACTGGCAAAACGGCACCGGCGAGCTGGTCTGGAAGAACGGCACCAACGAACTGTGCTGGCGCGATGCCAACTGGACGCCCGCCACGGCCGCTGAAGGCTGCGACGGTGCTCTGGTGAAGGCTGCCGCCGCTCCCGCACCTGCCGCACCTGCTGCAACGCCCGCCGCACCGGCAGCCAAGCCGCCCGCACCGGCTCCCGCCCCGGCTGCTGCCAGCAAGGTGACCTACGCCGCTGACGCTTTCTTCGACTTCGACAAGTCCGTTCTCAAGCCCGAGGGCAAGGCCAAGCTGGACGACCTGGTCTCCAAGGTCAAGAGCATCAACCTGGAAGTGATCATTGCCGTCGGCCACACCGACTCCATCGGCACTGACGCCTACAACCAGAAGCTGTCGGTGCGTCGCGCCGAAGCCGTGAAGGCCTACCTGGTCTCCAAGGGCATCGAGAAGAACCGCGTGTACACCGAAGGCAAGGGCGAGAAGCAGCCCGTGGCTGACAACCGCACCGCCGAAGGCCGCGCCAAGAACCGTCGCGTCGAGATCGAAGTCGTCGGCACCCGCGCCAACTGATAGGCTCTCGTCAGTGACCAGAAAAAGCCCCGGCAACGGGGCTTTTTTTCGCCCGCAGCATTTTCGAGCCGACAATGTGTCCATGACCGATTCCGTGAATGCCGACCCGGCTGAACTGGCCAAGTTTTCTGAATTGGCCCACCGCTGGTGGGACCCGGACAGTGAGTTCCCGCCCCCTGCACCAACTCAATCCGCTGCGCCTGGACTGGATTCAGCAACTGGCCCCTTTGCAAGGGCGGTGCGTGCTGGACGTAGGCTGCGGGGGGGAATCCTGTCCGACTCCATGGCACGCCAGGGGGCCGATGTGCTGGGCATAGACCTGGCTGGCAAGGCCCTGCGGGTGGCCAGCCTGCACGCCCTGGAGGCGCAAACGCCGCGCGTGCGCTATCGCGAGGTCAGCGTCGAGGATCTGGCGCGGGAGGCGCCTTCATCCTTCGACGTCGTGACCTGCATGGAGATGCTGGAACACGTGCCCGATCCCCGGTCGGTGGTCGCTGCCTGTGCCCAGCTGGTCAAGCCTGGCGGATGGGTCTTTTTCTCGACCATCAGCCGCAACGCCAAGGCATTTGGACTGGCCATACTCGGGGCCGAATACCTGTTGAAGATGCTGCCGCGGGGCACGCACGAGTATGCGAAGTTCATCCAGCCAGCAGAACTGGCGGCAGCATGCCGCAGCGCCGGCCTGGATGTGCGCCACACGCGCGGCATGCAGTACAACCCCTTGACCGGCCGCTACTGGCTGAGTGGGGACACCAGCGTGAACTACATGTTCGCCACGCAGCGGCCCGGGCCATGACCGCGCCCAGCTGGAGCAGCGTACGTGCCGTGTTGTTTGACCTGGACGGCACCCTGATCGACAGCGCGCCGGATCTGGGCCTGGCGGCGAACCAGCTGCGCATCGCGCGCGGCCAGGCGCCGCTGCCCTTGTCGGCATACCGCTGCATGGCGGGAGCCGGAGCGCGCGGCATGTTGTCCATCGCATTCGGCATAACGCCCGAGGATGCCGAATTTTCGCCTTTGCGTGAGGCCTTCTTCGATGCCTACGAGGCGTGCATCCATGCGCAGACGCAGGTGTTCGACCAGGTGGAGGAGTTGATTGCGTGCCTGGAGCAGCGCTCCATGCCCTGGGGTGTGGTGACCAACAAGGCCAGTCGCTTCACCTCGCTGATCGTGCAGCGCATCCCCCTGTTTGCGCGGGCTGGTACCGTCATCAGCGGGGACACCACGCCACATGCCAAGCCGCACCCCGCACCGCTACTGGAGGCCGCAGGCCGCCTGGGCCGGGCGCCTGCCGACTGCATCTACGTGGGCGATGACCTGCGCGACGTGCAGGCGGGCCGGGCGGCAGGCATGGGCACGGTGGCAGCGCTGTACGGGTATCTCGGCCAGGACGCCGAAGCCACGGCATGGGGCGCGGATGCGATGATCGAAAAGCCTCTGGACCTCTTGAAACTCCTGGAACTGCCTTAAGATGATGGGTCTGGGGCTGTCCTGGTTTCGACGTGGGTTCGGAATCGGTGTGGTGCATGTCGAGCTTGATTGACGCTCGTAAATCTCCATTCAAAAAACCAACTGCAAACGACGAACGTTTCGCACTCGCCGCTTAAACACCGGTGAGCCTTGCAACAGCACGCTGATGGGCTGGGCAAGGGGGCCGCAAGGCCTCCAGGCTGCAAGGGAATTCACATCAGCTGGCGTCCTGCCGGGTACCTTGGCCGGACGCGAGATTCAAGGGTACTGGCCACCTGCATAGCGTGCGTCTGCGCGATGCAGGAGGCGAGATCCAAACCAGAACGCTAAACATGTAGATCTGCCCGGTAAAGGCTTGCGGACGCGGGTTCAATTCCCGCCAGCTCCACCACTCAAGACACCGCCACACACTGAAAACCAAGGTGTGTGGCGGTTTTTTCTTGTTCTTTGGGGTGCTGTCGTGTCCTGAAATTCACACCGATTTCGCACGGAAAATCGCACCGATCCGCTCGGGCGGCCAGACGCATGGCGGCCTTGGGCTTTTGGCAATTCTCACGGATGGGCCGGAATCGCCTGGGAACCAGGTGGGCCCAATCGTCCCGGCGCGATCGAGACGCTCTCGATCAGAAGCCATGCCAACCGCACTGGCCGGCAGGAAATAGGGTCTTTCACACTTGAGCCAACCGCCGCAGCTCCAAATGCAACCCCATCGGGCAGCGTGACTGCAACCGCAAGGCACTGCGCTTCAGCCGGCGGTGGAAGGGGGTTGCAGGGCAATGACCGCCATGCCCACCAGCGCAATAGCGGCCCCGGCAATGTCCCAGCGGGTCAGGGGCACCCCATCGATGAAATACAGCCAGAGCAGGGCCATGGCGACATACATTCCTCCATAGGCCGCATAGGTGCGTCCGGCAGCCGCGGGATGCAGGGTCAACAGCCACGCAAACAGCGCCAGCGACAAGGCGGCGGGTGCCAGCAGCCACAGGGGCTTTCCTTGCCTGGCCACCAGCCATGGCAAATAACAACCCGCAAGTTCTGCGGCCGCCGTGATGGCGAACAGCAGGCTTATCCTCATCAGCTCCATCGTTGTGCTTTCTGCAGCGTTCGTCGGCTGGCCGGCCGCCCGTCGCGCAGGATCATGCCAGCAAGGCGCCAATGAGGCGATGCCGGCAGCGCGCTATCCGGTCAGGACAGCTGCGGGTTACGGTAGTTGCGGATCAAATCGACCGTGCCGGCCACCTCGGCGCTGAAGCTCGCAACCGCGTCTGCCAGGCGGTCGATATAGGCATCGTCGCGCAGTACGCGTCGCATGACGAGGCGCGCGTTGGGCGGAAAGGCGGGGTTGAAGCTGACGAAATCCCACCACTGGCGGCCCGTGACCCACAGGCATCCCTGGATTTGTGCGGTGTAGGCCGGCGGCTCAGCGGGCAGCGCCAGGTACTCAGCGTGCGTGCGTTCCTTGGGACATTTGATCTCCAGGCCGCCGTTGGTGTCGATCAGGCCGTCCGGGGAGACGCCGCAGGGCAGGCTGTCGTGCAGGCAGAAACCCACCTCGGTGACGAAATTGCCGGTCAACGCCTCGTACTGCGCCCGGGCCACGGGTTCGCGCTCGACTCCCAGCTCCATTGCCGGCGAGGTATAGGTCTCTGACGGTTGGCCGGTGATGATCTCCAGGGCCAGCTGCGTGGCGTAGGCGCGGCGTGTCAGCCCCCTGCCCGCAGCCAGGACATCCGCGAAGCGGCTGCCCGTGGCCTTGCCCAGCCGCAGCGCCATCCACTCGCTGCTGCCTTGTGGCGCACTACTGGCCCGCATGCGGCTCGCTGGACACACGCTGGGCGAGGGCCTTCAATTCGGCATGCCGGCCCGCCAGCGCCATGCGCTCGTCGGGCAGGGCGGCCTGCCAGAAGCTGCGATAGGCTTCCAGCCCGCCATCGGCTGCGCGGATGGCGGCGTCGAGCAGGTCCTGCGAGGGGGCCGGGCCGATCGGCAGTTCCTCGTCGTCGGGGTCGATGTAGGACTCCGGATCCATGGCCATGGTGGGGACGACGAACAGCTGGAACAGAGCGGTGCGAAATGCGATGGACTGCGCCTTGGTCACGGCCTTGTCCCCGCTGTCCATGGCTTCGCCGAAGCACTCGCTGAGGGTGTAGGAGCCATCCTCGGCCACAAACTTGAAGCTCCCCTTCAGGGTGCAAAAGCGGATGGCGCGGCCGTCCTTGGGATCGCCGCGAAAACGTTCGTGGATGCTCAGCTCGCCATAGCTGGGTGTCACCGTGATGCCATGCTTGACCAGGAGCGGCGACAGCTCGTTCATGGCCGACTCGATGCCGCGGAAGGTGTAGCCCTGCTGCACGTTGCGCTGCAGCTTGGCGATGCCGGTGGTGGCGATGTCCTTCATGACGCCGAGGATGGCGGACTGGATCTTGCTCATGGAAATGCCTTGGCCGATGGTGGGCGATGCAGGCAACTTAGCGCTGGCAGCGCCTCTCGCGTGTAGGCCAGGTTTCAACGCGCGCGTCCGCTGGAGCGCCATCGCTGCGCGAAGCCGGCACGCTCCTACCTGCGCACTGGCGTCCCCCTCACTGCGTGCGCCGCGCCTTGCAGCCAAGCTGATGCTCATCCACATTCAGGAGGTCATCACCATGCAGCAGCCCAAAACCATCCCCGGCTCGCTGGCCGCAGATACGCCCGAAGAGGCCACTGCCCAGGCCGAAACCGCCGCCCAGGCCAACTCCATCTTGAGCGCTGAAAAAGACGTGTCCGCCGGCATCGACGACATCACCGCGCATGCTTTCGACGACATCCCCGAAGACGGCCCGCTGAACTTCGAGGACGGCACCATGGAGCGCCCGCGCGGTGATACGCAGCGCATGGGCGGCACCTGGGAAGACGAGGGCAGCGACAGCGGCGCCATAGCGCCGCCCGCCGAGATCATGTCCAACCGCGTCGAGCCCAGCGACGAGCCGGACCGCCGCGAGATCCGCGACAGCTGATGGCGCCGCCGGCCTGCGCGCCAATCAGGATGCGCGCTGGCCGGTGCGCACCATCTGCATGGCCGAGCCGATCAGGGCGGATACCTCCGTCATGTTGCTGGGCACTATGAGGGTGGTGGTGGCATCCGCCGCCACCTTGCCGTAGGCCTCGACGGCCTTCTCGGCCACGCGCAATTGCACGGCCTGCTCGCCGCCGGGCTGGCGGATGGACGCCGCCACGCGTTCGATCGCCTGGGCGCTGGCAGCCGCAATGGTCAGCAGCGCCGTGGCCTCGCCCTGCGCGTTGTTGATGGCGGCTTGCTTGGCCCCTTCGGAGCGCGCGATGAAGGCCTCGCGCTCGCCGGTGGCGATGTTGATCTGCTCCTGGCGCCGGCCTTCGGAGGCTGCGATCAAGGCGCGCTTCTCGCGCTCGGCCGTGATTTGCGCCTGCATGGCGCGCAGGATCTCGGCCGGCGGCGTCAGGTCCTTGATCTCGTAGCGCAGCACCTTGACGCCCCAGTTCAGCGCCGCCTCGTCGATGGCCGCCACGACTTGCGCGTTGATCATGTCGCGCTCCTCGAAGGTCTTGTCCAGCTCCAGGCGGCCGATCACGCTGCGCAGCGAGGTTTGCGCCAGCTGCGTCACCGCCATGATGTAGTTGGACGAGCCGTAGCTGGCGCGCATCGGGTCGGTCACCTGGAAGTACAGGATGCCGTCCACCTGCAGCTGCGTGTTGTCCTTGGTGATGCAGACCTGGCTGGGCACGTCCAGCGGGATTTCCTTCAGGCTGTGCTTGTAGGCCACCCGGTCAATGAACGGGATGATGAATTTCGGCCCCGGCGACAGGGTGCCGGCGTACTTGCCCAGGCGCTCAATGACCCAGGCGTGCTGCTGCGGCACGATCTGTACCGACCGCACGATGAAGATCACGGCGATGACGAAGAGGACGATGGCGACTTCCATGGGCTACTTTCCTGAGGGGGCGGGTGGAATGGCGGCCTGCAGCGGGTCGACCAGCAGGCGGTTGCCCACCAGCTCGGCCACCCGGTGCGGCCCGGGGGTGGGTTGGGCGCCGGGGCGGGCAATGGCCGTCCAGGCGGCGCCCCGGTAGCGCACGCTTGCCGTTCCGTCGGGCAGCCAGGCGTCGATGTGCACGGTCTCGCCGACATCGAGGTTGACGCTGCGATCCGCGCGCGCCGGCGGGTCGCCCGGGCGCCGGCGCCGCGCCAGGTAGGCGGCCAGCACCGTGGCCGAGCCAACCGCTGCGGCGACCAGCACCTGCAAGGGCGCCGACAGGCCGGCGTGGGCGGCGAGTGCGCCAGCGGCCAGGCCGATGGCCAGCATCAGCAGGTAAAAAGTGCCTGTCAGCAGCTCTGCCACGACGGCAAGCCCGGCCATGAGCCACCAAAGGGTCGATGTTTCCTGGATCACTTGAACACTCCTGAGCCGCACGCCTGGCGCCTTCGATTGTGGGCCGGCTGCCGGGGTTGTACCCGTCCGGTGCGCCATATTCCGTACACTTCGGCCCTTTTCTTGTTTCCCCACCCGCAGCCCGGAGGCAGCGCATGAAATTTCGCTTTCCCATCGTCATCATCGACGAGGACTACCGTTCGGAAAATACCTCCGGCCTGGGCATCCGCGCCCTGGCGCAGGCCATCGAGGCCGAGGGCTTCGAAGTGCTGGGGGTGACCAGCTACGGCGACCTGACGCAATTCGCACAGCAGCAAAGCCGGGCCAGCGCCTTCATCCTGTCGATCGACGATGAGGAGTTCACGCTGGGCGCCGGCCACGATCCCGTCGTGCACAGCCTGCGCAACTTCATCGGCGAGGTGCGCAGGAAGAACGCCGACGTGCCGATCTACGTGCATGGCGAGACCAAGACCGCGCGCCACCTGCCCAACGACATCCTGCGCGAGCTGCACGGCTTCATCCACATGTTCGAGGACACGCCGGAGTTCGTGGCGCGCCACATCATCCGCGAGGCCAAGAGCTACCTGGAAGGCGTGCAGCCCCCGTTCTTCAAGGCGCTGCTGGATTATGCCGAGGACGGTTCCTACTCCTGGCACTGCCCGGGGCACTCGGGCGGCGTGGCCTTCCTGAAGAGTCCCGTCGGCCAGATGTACCACCAGTTCTACGGCGAGAACATGCTGCGCGCCGACGTCTGCAACGCGGTGGAGGAGCTCGGCCAGCTGCTGGACCACAACGGCGCCATCGGGGAGTCGGAGCGCAACGCCGCGCGCATTTTCAACGCCGACCATTGCTTCTTCGTCACCAACGGCACCAGCACGTCCAACAAGATGGTCTGGCACCACACGGTGGCGCCGGGCGACGTGGTGGTAGTGGACCGCAACTGCCACAAGTCCATCCTGCACTCCATCATCATGACCGGCGCGGTGCCGGTGTTCCTCAAGCCCACGCGCAACCACTTCGGCATCATCGGCCCCATCCCCAAGAGCGAATTCGAGCCCGCCACCATCCGGGCCAAGATCCGCGCCAACCCGCTGCTCAAGGGCGTGGATGCCAGGGATGTCAAGCCGCGCGTGCTGACGCTGACCCAGTCCACCTACGACGGCGTGCTCTACAACACCGAGACCATCAAGGGCATGCTCGACGGCTACGTGGACAACCTGCACTTCGACGAAGCCTGGCTGCCGCACGCCGCGTTCCACCCGTTCTACGGTTCCTACCACGCCATGGGCAAGAAGCGCCCGCGGCCCAAGCAGTCGGTGGTGTACTCGACCCAGTCCATCCACAAGCTGCTGGCCGGCATCAGCCAGGCGTCGCACGTGCTGGTGCAGGACAGCCAGACCACCAAGCTGGACCGCCACCTGTTCAACGAGGCCTACCTGATGCACACCAGCACCTCGCCGCAGTACAGCATCATTGCCAGCTGCGACGTGGCCGCCGCCATGATGGAGCCACCCGGCGGCACCGCGCTGGTGGAGGAGTCCATCCTGGAAGCGCTGGACTTTCGCCGCGCCATGCGCGAGGTGGAAGCCGATTTCGGCAAGGACGGCTGGTGGTTCAAGGTCTGGGGCCCGGACGGGCTGGTCGAGGAGGGCATAGGCCGCGCCGACGACTGGATCCTGCGCAGCGACGCCAAGGGCAAGAAGGGCAAGGGCAAGTGGCACGGCTTTGGCCAGCTGGCCGACGGCTTCAACATGCTGGACCCCATCAAGTCCACGATAGTCACGCCGGGCCTGAACCTGGACGGGAAGTTCGACCGCACCGGCATTCCCGCCAGCATCGTGACCAAGTACCTGGCCGAGCACGGCGTGGTGGTCGAGAAGACCGGGCTGTACTCGTTTTTCATCCTGTTCACCATCGGCATCACCAAGGGCCGCTGGAACACGCTGCTGGCCGCGCTGCAGCAGTTCAAGGACGACTACGAGAAGAACCAGCCCATGTGGCGCATCCTTCCCGAGTTCTGCGCGCAGCACAAGCGCTACGAGCAAATGGGCCTGCAGGACCTGTGCCAGCACGTGCACGAGCTCTACGCCCGCTACGACGTGGCGCGCCTGACCACCGAGATGTACCTGTCGGACCTGACGCCGGCGATGAAGCCCAGCGACGCGTTCGCGCACATCGCCCAGCGCCGCACCGAGCGCGTGCCCATCGACGAGCTGGAGGGGCGCATCACCACCAGCCTGATCACGCCGTACCCGCCGGGCATCCCGCTGCTCATCCCGGGCGAAGTGTTCAACAAGAAGATCGTGGACTACCTGAAGTTCTCGCGCGAGTTCTCCAAGCTGTGCCCGGGCTTCGAGACCGACATCCACGGCCTGGTGGAGATCGAGGACGAGGAGGGCACGGTGCGCTATTACGCCGACTGCGTGGTCGCCGAGAAGACCGAGATCCCGAAGTCGCGCAGCAATGCCGGCCGTGGCAAGAAGCTGGTGCAGGTGGGCGACGACGGCGCCTACAGCCGCATCATCTGACCCAAGGGGCCTGCCTGCTGGTCCTGGCTGGGCCGCCTGCCGGAGCGCCTTCCGCGCGGGCGGGTTTTGCTCCATTATTGGTAGCAACACGCCCTTGCCAATCGTGGGCTGGAGCCTGATCTGGCTCTTATTTTTCCGCAGCTGGCGGCACGTCTGCCCGCACGCGCCAGAAACGGGCGAAGCGCGGCAGGCCGCTTGCGCCATGCGTGCCGTTGTAGCGGTAGGTCACCGTGCTGCCCACGGGCGGCGGCGCGCGGCGCAGCGCGTCGGGCAGGCCGCTGCCCAGGCGCAGGCGGCGGCCGTCCGGCAGCTGCACCAGCAGCGCGCCCGTCAGGCCCGCGTATTTGCCCTGGCCGGGCAGGTGGGCGACGACCACGGCTTCCGCGTCCTCGAAGGACTTCACCTTGAGCAGGTCGCCGCTGCGCCCGCCCTGGTGCGGCGCGTCGCCGCGGCGCAGCATCAGCCCTTCGGCGCCGGCGCGCTCGTGCTCGCGCAACCGGGCCATCAGCGCGTCGTGGCTGGTCACGCGCCACTGGGGAACGGCCTGCACCCAGGACTGGCCCAGGCCGGCCACGTGCGCCTGCAGCGCGGGCAAGCGGGCGTCAAACGGGCCGCCATGCGCGGGCAGGTCAAACACCATGTAGCGCAGCGCGCGCCACTGCGCATCGGCAGGCGCGTTTTGCGCCACGGCCGACTGCACGGCGGCAAACTGCCCGCGCCCGGCCCACAGCTCGCCGTCCATGGGCGTGGCGGGCCAGCCGGCCGTGAACCAGGCCGGCGCGCGGATGGGCAGGCCCTGGCGGCTGAGCAGCTGCCGCCCGTCCCACAACGCGCGCACGCCGTCGTATTTTTCGCTGACCCAGTAGGCGGACAGGTCCACGCCGCCCTGGTAGCTCTGCGCCAGTGCCGGTGCCTGCGGCTGCGCGCCGCCCGCCAAGGGCATGGCGGCGGCCAGGGCCAGCAGGCAGGCGCGCAGCCAGCGCAGGGCAGGGTGTGGCAAGGGAAGGGACATGGTGAACGCTATTTAAAAATGAGCGACTGGCGCTTGTCTGTAGGGGGCTGTAGGCCAAAATGGCTTGAAACCTGCCAGTGCCTCACGCCTCGAAGGGCCTCGGCCCCAGCGCCTGCACCACGTGATCGACAAAGCAGGTGATGCGCGCCGCCAGGGCGGTGTTGCGGTAGTACACGGCGTGGATGGGCTGGCGCACGTCCAGCGTCTGGCGCGCCAGCAGTTGCACCAGCCGGCCGCTGCGCCGGTCCTCGCCGGTCATGAAGTCGGACAGGCAGACGACCCCCAGGCCGGCCAGGGCCATGTGGCGCAGCGTCTCGCCGCTGGAGGCGGCGATGGCCGGGCGGATGCGCAGCGGGGCGCCATCGGCGCCGGTCAGCGGCCATTCGTTCAGCGATTCGGGCTGGGTAAAGCCCAGCAGGGCGTGCTGCGCCAGCCGGGCCGGGCTGGCCGGCGTGCCGTGGCGCTGCAGGTAGGCGGGGCTGGCCAGCACGCGCAGGCGGCTGCTGCCCACCGGGCGGGCGTGCAGGGTGGAGTCCTTCAGCGCGCCGATGCGAAAGGCCACGTCGGTGCGCTTTTCGATCAGGTCGATGATGCCTTCGTTGGAGTGCAGCTCCAGCTCCACGTCCGGGTAGCGCTCGCGAAAGCCCTCCAGCAGCGGTACCAGCGCGTGCAGCAAAAACGGCGTGGCTGCGTCCACCCGCAGCCGCCCGGCCGGGCGCATGCGCCGCGCCAGCAGCTGCTCCTCGGCCTCGTCCACGGCGGCGACGATGGCGCGCGCGCTGCGCAGGAAGGCGGCGCCTTCCTCGGTCAGCTCCAGCCGGCGCGTGGTGCGGCGCAGCAGGGTGGTCTGCAGCTTGTCCTCCAGCCGGGCCAGGGTGCGGCTGGTGGCCGAGATGGTCAGGCCCAGCAGCTCCGACGCGGCGGTGATGGAGCCCGTGTCCACCACCGCCACGAAGGCCTGCAGTTCGTCCAGCGTGGTCTTCATTGTTGAAATGGAATCAAAAGTATTTCCTGGGTACAGGGCTTAATCTTCAAATATTAGCGGAGCACACTGCGGGGCATGAAAGCTTCCGCTGCATTGCTTGCCCTGGCCGTTGGCGCCTTCGCCATAGGCACGACCGAGTTCACCCCCATGGGCCTTTTGCCCGTGATTGCCGACGGTGTGCAGGTGGACATCCCCAAGGCCGGCATGCTGGTCTCGGCCTATGCCGTGGGCGTGATGGCCGGCGCACCGGTCATGACGCTGCTGCTGTCGCGCTTTGGCAAGCGCAGCGCCCTGGTGGCGCTGATGCTGCTGTTCACCGTGGGCAACCTGCTGTCGGCGCTGGCGCCGGGCTACACCGCGCTGCTGCTATCGCGCCTGGTCACCAGCCTCAACCATGGTGCCTTCTTCGGCATCGGCGCCGTGGTGGCGGCCAGCGTGGTGCCGCGGGACAAGCAGGCCAGCGCCATCGCCGCCATGTTCATGGGCCTGACGCTGGCCAACATCGGCGGCGTGCCCGCCGCCACCTGGGTCGGCCAGCAGGTGGGCTGGCGCGTGGCCTTTGGCGGCACGGCCGTGCTGGGGCTGCTGACCATCGCCGCGCTGCTGCTGGCGCTGCCCCGGGCGAGCCCGGCGCGCGCCCCGACGCGCGCCGCGAGCTGAAGGTGCTGGCGCGTCCCGAGGTGCTGCTGGCCATGGGCACCACGGTGCTGGGCTCGGGCGCCATGTTCGCCCTGTACACCTACGTGGCGCCGCTGCTGGCCGACATCACCCACGCCGGGCCGGGCTTCGTGGCCTTCGCGCTGGTGCTGATCGGCATCGGCTTCACCCTGGGCAACAGCCTGGGCGGGCGCCTGGCCGACTGGTCGCTGGACGGCGCCACGCAACTCATCCTGGCCGCGTTGGCCGCCATCATGGCCGTGCTGCCGCTGCTGCTGACGACCCACGTCGGCGCCGCCCTTGGGCTGGTGGCCTGGGGCGCCGCCGCCTTCGGCATCGTGCCGCCGGTGCAGATGCGCGTCATGCAGGCAGCGGCCCAGGCGCCCGGCCTGGCCTCGTCGGTCAACGTGGGCGCCTTCAACCTGGGCAACGCCGTGGGGGCGGCCGCCGGGGGCCTGGTCATCAGCCAGGGCCTGGGCTATGCCGCCGTGCCCTGGGTGGGCGCGGCGCTGGCCGCCGGCGGCCTGGGCCTGGCCTGGCTGGGCCGCGCAAAACGCCGCACGGCTTGCCCCGCGCCCACTCTGTCCCTCTGAACCCCTTCTCTTCTTTCCCTTCTTCTTTATTTATTGCAGGAGCCTTTGCATGAACAAGCACACCAACACCATCCCGCCCTTCGGCGTCGGCACCTTCCGCCTGACGGGCCAGGCCGCCACCGACTCGGTGCGCAACGCGCTGGAGGTGGGCTACCGCGCCATCGACACGGCGCAGATCTATGGCAACGAGGCCGAGGTCGGCCAGGCCATTGCGGCCAGCGGCGTGCCGCGCTCCGAGCTGTTTTTGACCACCAAGATCTGGACCGACAACTACGCCCGCGCCAAGCTGGTGCCCAGCCTGCGCGAGAGCCTGGACAAGCTGCGCACCGACCACGTGGACCTGACCCTGATCCACTGGCCCGCCCCGGGCAACGGCGTGGACCTGGCGGAGACCATGCAGGCGCTGGCCGAGGCCAAGGCCCAGGGCCTGACGCGCCAGATCGGCATCTCCAACTTCAACATCGAGCTGACGAAGCAGGCCATCGCCGCAGTGGGGCAAGGCGAGATCGCCACCAACCAGATCGAGCTGAGCCCCTACCTGCAAAACCGCAAGCTGACGGCCTTCCTTCAGGAGCAGAGCATTGCCGTCACCTCGTACATGACGCTGGCCTACGGCAAGGTGCTCAAGGACCCGGTGCTGACGCAGATCGCCGCCAGGCACGGCGCCACGGTGGCCCAGGTGGCCCTGGCCTGGGCGCTGCAGCTGGGCTACGCGGTCATCCCGTCATCGACCAGGCGCGAGAACCTGGCCAGCAACCTGCTGGCTCTGGGCCTGAAGCTGGACGCCGACGACATGGCCCGGATCGCCGCGCTGGAGCGCAACGGCCGCGAGGTCAACCCCGAAGGCCTGGCGCCGGCGTGGGACTGAACGCGCCGCGCTAAATGCAAAAGCCCCGCAGGCTGCCAGGCCTGCGGGGCTTTTTGGCGTGCGAATCAGCTCAGACCTGGTCGGCCGACAGCCCGGCGGTCTGGCTGAAGCCGCCGTCCACGTAGGTGATCTCGGCCGTCACGCCGCCGGCCAGGTCGGAGAGCAGGAACGCCGCCACGTTGCCCACGTCCTCGATGGTCACGTTGCGCCGCAGCGGGGCGGCGTCGGCCACGCGGCCCAGCAGCTTGCCGAAGTCCTTGATGCCGCTGGCCGCGAGGGTCTTGATGGGGCCGGCGGAGATGCCGTTGACGCGGATGGCGCGGCCGTCGCTGGTGCGGCCCACGGCTTCGGCCAGGTAGCGCACCGAGGCCTCCAGGCTGGCCTTGGCCAGGCCCATGGTGTTGTAGTTGGGAATGGAGCGCAGGGCGCCCAGGTACGACAGCGTGAGCAGGGCCGACTTGTCGTTCAGGTGGGGCAGCGCCGCCTTGGCCATGGCCGGGAAGCTGTACGCGCTGATGTCCTGCGCGACGCGGAATGCCTCGCGGCTCAGGCCGTCCAGGAAGTTGCCGGCGATGGCCTCGCGCGGGGCGAAGCCGATGCTGTGCACAAAGCCGTCGAACGTGCCCCAGGCCTCGTGCAGGCCGGCGAACATGTGCTCGATCTGCGCGTCCTCGGCGACGTCGCAATCAAACACCAGGCTGGAGTCGAACTCGGCGGCAAACTCGGTGATGCGGCCCTTGAAGCGCTCGCCCACGTAGCTGAACGCCAGCTGCGCGCCCTGTTCGTGGCAGGCGCGGGCGATGCCGTAGGCGATGGAGCGGTTGGACAGCACGCCCGTGACGAGCAGCTTCTTGCCGGCAAGAAAACCCATTGTTGTTCTCTCCAGGAGTTGTGTTTCAGGTGGGGCAGAATTGTCGCATGCGGTATTGGTTGACCTGTTCTGCGCTCGCCTGCGCCCTGCTGGCGGCACCTGCGCTGCGCGCCGCGCCTGCCTATGCCCTGTGGGGCGAGCCGGCGCTCGCGCCCGGCTTTGCGCACCTGCCCTACGTGAACCCCGACGCGCCCAAGGGCGGCGAGCTGCGCCTGGTGAGCAACCTGCGCACATCGACCTTCGACAAGTACAACCCCTTCACCATCCGCGGCAGCGCGCCGGCCTACCTGGCGGCGCTGATGTTCGACACGCTGCTGGCCGGCTCCATGGACGAGACCGCCACCGGCTACGGCCTGCTGGCCGAGGATGTGAGCGTGGCTGCGGACGGGTTGAGCGCCACCTTCCGGCTGCGGCCCGAGGCGCGGTTCCACAACGGCAAGCCGGTGCTGGCGGCCGACGTCAAGCACAGCTTCGACACCCTGGTGGGCCCGCACACCTCGCCCAGCTACAAGACCCTGCTGGCGGACGTGGCCGGCCTGGACGTGCTGGACGAGCGCACGGTGCGCTACCGCTTCAGCCGGCCCAACCGCGAGCTGCCCCTGACGGTGGGCGGCCTGCCGGTGTTCAGCCGCGACTGGGGCCTGGACGAGCAGGGCCGGCCCAAGCCCTTCGACCAGGTGGTCATGGACATCCCCATAGGCAGCGGCCCCTACCGGATCGGGCCCGTGAACTTCGGCAAGGACATCACCTACGTGCGCGACCCCGCCTACTGGGCGCGCGAGCTGCCGGTGCGCCGGGGCACGGCCAATTTCGACCGCGTGCTGGTCAAGATCTACAAGGACAGCACGGCGCGGCTGGAGGCGCTCAAGGCCGGGGAGTTCGACCTGATGCGGTTCTTCAGCGCCGGCGACTGGGCCCGGCGCGTCCACGGCCGCAAGTTCGACAGCGGCGAGCTGGTCAAGGGCGAATTCGCCAACAAGCTGCCCTCGGGCTTCCAGAGCTATGTGCTGAACACGCGCCGCCCCTACCTGCAGGACCGGCGCGTGCGCGAGGCGCTGGGCCTGGCGTTCGATTTCGAGTGGATGAGCCGGCGGCTGTTCTACGGCGCCTACCAGCGCGTGCAGGGCCTGTTCGGCAACACCGCCTGCGAGACGCACGGCCTGCCGACCGAGGCCGAGCTGGCCTTGCTCCAGCCCTGGCGCGCGCAGCTGCCGGCCAGCGTGTTCGGCCCGATGTTCGTGCCGCCCGAGCCCAGGGACGCCGCCGAACTGCGCGCCAACCTGCGCCGCGCCCAGGGCCTGCTGCGCGATGCCGGCTGGCAGGTGGGCGAGGGCGGCCTGCTGCGCAATGCCCGTGGCGAGCCCCTGGTGCTGGAATACATGGACAGCAGCGAGGGCGGCATCCGCACCCTGTCGTCGTGGATGCGCAACCTGCAAAAGCTGGGCATCACCCTGACCTTCCGCTCGGTGGACTTCGCGCTGTACCAGCAGCGGCTGCAGAAGTTCGATTTCGACATCACCACCATCGCCTACCAGGGCACGAACAACCCGGGCCAGGAATTCGCAGACCTGTTTGGCAGCAAGGCGGCCGGGCAGGAGGACTCGGGCAACTTCCCCGGCGTGCGCAGCCCGGCGGTGGACGCCGCCATCGCGGCCATGGTCTCGGCCAAGACGCTGCAGCAGCTGCTGCCCGCCTGCCACGCGCTGGATCGCATCATTGCCCATGAGCACTACCTGATCCCGCAGTGGTCGGCCAGCACGCACCGCATGGCCTACAACGCCTGGCGCCTGGCGCGCCCGGACGCCGTGCCACCCTATTCGCCGGGCGAGATGTGGGTCATGGACACCTGGTGGGCCAGGAAAAAACCTTAGCAAACTCTCATTGAAGGACGCCGGCAACCAGGGGTTTTGAGCAAATATGAGGTGCAAATGAAGACTTTGGAACACCGGCTGCCTCCCCCCGTGGTCGGCGTGCTGTGCGCGCTGCTGGCCTGGGGGCTGGCGACCCTGGGCGGCGGGCCGTGGCACTGGCAGATGCCGCTGCGCGGGCCGCTGACGCTGGCCATGGGCGCGCTGGCGCTGGCGCTGGACGGCTGGGCCCTGTGGACCTTCCGGCGCCACCGCACCACCCCCAGCCCGTTCACCCCGCAGCGCTCGCGCAGCGTGGTGCAGGACGGGCCCTACCGCTTCACCCGCAACCCCATGTACCTGGGCGTTGCGCTGCTGCTGCTGGCGCTGTGCCTGTGGCTGGGCCATCCGCTGGCGCTGCTGTCGATTGCCGCGTTCGTGGGCTATATCACCCGGTTCCAGATCATTCCCGAGGAGCGGGCCCTGCGGGCCAAGTTCGGCGCGCCCTACGAGGCCTACCTGGCCCGGGTGCGGCGCTGGCTGTGAAAGGGCGGGCGGGCCGCGCTCAGCGGCGCAGCTTGTGGCCGTACATGGCCGCGTGGGCCGCCGCCAGCAGCGCCTGCGCATCCTGGCCATCGTGCGGGAACTGCGCCGCGCCCACGCTGGCGCCCACGCTCAGATCCTGCCCGGCATGGCGCAGCGGCGCCTGCACGGCGCTGCGGATGCGCTGCAGCAGCCCGTCCAGCCCCTCGCCGCCAGGTTCGTCCGGCGCCACCACGACGAACTCGTCGCCGCCGAGCCGGGCGACAAAGTCGCCCTGGCGCAGCGAGCCGCGCAGGCGCTGCGCCACGCCCTGCAGGACGTGATCGCCGGCGGCATGGCCCAGGCGGTCATTGATCGGCTTGAAGCCGTCCAGGTCGATCAGCAGCACGAAGACGCCGCGCCCGGGCTGCAGGCGGGCCAGCTCCAGCGCGTTGTGCAGGTGCTCGTCCAGCGCCATCCGGTTGGGCAGGCCGGTCAGCGCGTCGTGGCGCGCCAGGCGCTGCAGCTCAAGCACCATCGCGTGGAGGCGTGGGTGACATCGTGCAGCTCGTCGATGTGGCGCGGCGCGGCCTCCTCGTCGCCATGCACGATGCGCTGCGCCAGGATGGCCGAGCGAAAGCGCTGCAGCGGCATCCCTATGGTGTGGCGAAACGCCCTGGCGGCGCCCACCAGCACCACCATGAGCGTGGCGCCGAACAGCGCCAGCTGTGGCGCCAGGCCCTGCAGCGCGGCGCCGGCAATGCTTTGCTTGCGGTAGTGCAGCTGCAGAGTGCCGACGTCGTGGCGGCGCCCGCGCGAGTCCTGGTAGGTGATTTGTGCCTGCACAGGCGCCTGCGCCGGGGTTTCGGCGGTGGCGCCTGCGGTCACGTCCTGGGCGTTGCAGCGGTCGAGCAGCTGCACGTCGTACACGCCCGGCTGCAGCGCCAGGGTGTCGACGATGCCCTGCACGGTAGGCGCATCGCAATCCCACAGCGGCTTGGCCAGCGATTGCACGAACGCCTGCAGGGTCTGGGCGCGCTGGGCCGCCTGTTGCGCCTGGTGGCTGTAGTAGCCCACGGCCGTGATGGCGCTGCTGGCCAGCACGAACGTCAGCAGCAGCGGGCCCAGCAGGCTGCGCACGAACAGGCTGTGCAGCGTGCGCCGGCGCGGGGCGGGGGCGGGGGCGGGAAGCGGCGTGGTTTCCACTGAACAGGCTCTCAGGACGGTTGCGCCAGCAGGTGCCGGTAGGCGGCGGGCACCAGCGTGTCGTCGTAGAACGGGTTGGGAATCTGGATGAGTCGGCGGGAGCGCACGGCCTGCGCGCCCGGCAGGCGCCGGTATTGCTCCCAGGTCTGCAGGAAGCGGCCGTCCGCGGCGATGCGCGCAAAGCCTTGCTGCAGGGCGTCGTAGAGCGCCGCCGTGTAGGCCCCCGGCGCCACCCAGACGAAGCGGAACCACGGGTAGCGCACGAGGATGTGCGAGTCGGTCGTGAGCTGCGGGTAGCGTTTCTGGAAGTGCCGCAGGAAGAAGCTTTGCGTCTCCTCCAGGCCCAGCGGAAACAGGTCCAGGAAGCCCGCCTGCATCTGCTCGGCGAACTCGCCGTTGCTCCAGGCCTTGACTTCCTTGGTGGGGATGCCGGCGGCGCGGTAGATCTGCACGTCCATCCAGCCGACGTTCTGCCCCAGGGTGAAATGCGCCAGGTCGGCCACGCTGCGCACGCGCGCCAGCAGGTCCTTCTGCGAGCGCAGCAGCAGGTTGATGCGCCAGCCCAGCAGGCCCCGGTCCAGCGGCACCGGAACCATGCGCAACCGCCCCTCGCGCACCAGCCGCAGGCGCTCGGGCGTGGCCGGCATCAGGTCCACATGGGTGGCGCCGCTGCTGATCTGGTAGACGTTGCGCCTCTCGTTGCCCAGTGGCGCGTCCGAGAACTGCGCGGGCGCGCCCGCCGCCTGCAGCGCGACATGCACCAGGGCCCGGGCGTGCGCCAGGTGGGGCTCGTTTTGCATCACGAAGTGCGGCGCCGCCGTGGCGCTGGCCGGCAGCCACGCACCGGCCAGCGTGCCCAACAGCTGGCGGCGCGTGGCGGGAGCAGGGCTGGCCTTCACGGGAGCAGGTGGCAGTTGTGCGGCGCGCGGCGGGCGCCCTGGCGATGAACGGATGGCCGATGTTACCTGCGTGCCCCGGGGCTCGCCATAATCGGCGCCATGCTTGCCTACATCCTCAAGCGCCTGCTGCTGATGCTGCCCACGCTGCTGGGGGTGCTGCTGCTGACGTTCGTGGTCATCCAGTTCGTGCCCGGCGGCCCGGTGGAGCAATACCTGGCCGAGGCCAAGGCCGGCGCGGGCAGCGGGGCCAGCGAGGGCGGCGGCATGGCCTACCGCGGCGCGCAGGGCGTGGACCCCAAGCGCCTGGCGCAGATCAAGCAGCTGTACGGCTTCGACAAGTCGGCGCACGAGCGCTTCGTGCAGATGCTGGGCCAGTTCGCCCGCTCTCGACCTGGGGCGCAGCTTCTTCCAAAACAAGGACGTGTGGCAGCTCGTCAAGGAAAAACTGCCCGTGTCCATCAGCCTGGGGCTGTGGACGTTCTTCATCAGCTACCTGGTGGCCGTGCCGCTGGGCGTGGCCAAGGCGGTGCGCGCAGGCTCGCGCTTCGACTTCATCACCACGCTCATCATCCTGGTGGGCTACGCGATTCCCGGCTTCGTGCTGGGCGTGGCGCTGCTGGTGATCTTTGGCGGGCAGCTGCAGTGGTTCCCGCTGCGCGGGCTCACGTCGGCCAACTGGGACGAACTGGGCTGGGGCGCGCGCATCGTGGACTACCTGTGGCACATCGCGCTGCCCGTCACCGCCATGGTCGCGGGCAGCTTCGCGGTGACCGCCATGCTCACGAAGAACGCCTTCCTGGAGGAGATCCGCAAGCAGTACGTGCTGACCGCGCGCGCCAAGGGGCTGTCCGAGCGTCAGGTGCTGTACAAGCACGTGTTCCGCAATGCGCTGATCCCCATCGTCACCGGCTTCCCGGCCGCCTTCATCGGCGCGTTCTTCGCCGGCTCGCTGCTGATCGAGACGCTGTTCTCGCTGGACGGACTGGGCCTGCTGAGCTATGAGAGCGTCATCCGGCGCGACTACCCCGTGGTGCTGGGCACGCTGTTTTGTTCACGCTGATCGGGTTGGTGACCAAGCTGGTCTCCGACCTGTGCTACGTGTGGGTGGACCCCCGCGTGAAGTTTGACTGAGCGTGAACCCCAAGCCGTGCCGAGCATGATGTCCCCCTCTCCCGCGCGCCGCGCCTGGCAGCGTTTCAGGCGCAACCGCCTGGGCCTTTGGAGCCTGGTGCTGTTTTGCGCCCTGGTGGTGTCCAGCCTGGCCGCCGAGCTGGTCAGCAACGACCGGCCGCTGGTGGTGCGCTACCAGGGCCAGGTGTATTTCCCGCTGGTCAAGGACTACCCCGAAACGACTTTCGGCGGCGACTTCCCCACGCCCGCCGACTACCTGGACCCGTTCGTGCAGGGGCGGATCACGCAAGGCGGCAACTGGGCGCTCTATCCGCCCAACCGCTACGGCTCCGCCACGCTGAACTATTTCTCCCGGGAGCCCAACCCCTCGCCGCCCTCGCCCGAGAACTGGCTGGGCACGGACGACCGGGGCCGCGACATGCTGGCGCAGCTCATCTACGGCTTTCGCGTCAGCGTGCTGTTCGGCCTGGCGCTCACCGTCGTGGGCGTGGGGCTGGGGGTGGCGGCGGGGGCCGTGCAGGGCTTTTTTGGCGGCAAGCTCGACCTGGCCTTCCAGCGCTTCATCGAAATCTGGGGCTCCATGCCCGAGCTGTACCTGCTCATCATCTTCAGCGCCGTGTTCGCGCCCAGCCTGGGCCTGTTGCTGGTGCTGCTGTCGCTGTTCGGCTGGATGGGCCTGTCGGACTACGTGCGCGCCGAGTTCCTGCGCAACCGGCAGCTGGACTACGTGAAGGCCGCCCGCGCCCTGGGCGTGCCCGACGGCCAGATCATCTGGCGCCACATCCTGCCCAACAGCATGACGCCGGTGGTCACCTTCCTGCCCTTTCGCATGGGCGCGGCCATCCTGGCGCTGACCTCGCTGGACTTCCTGGGCCTGGGGGTGCCGCCCGGCACGCCCAGCCTGGGCGAACTGCTCAGCCAGGGCAAGAACAACATCGATGCCTGGTGGATCTCGCTGTCCACCTTCGCGGTGCTAGTGAGCACGCTGCTGCTGCTGACCTTCATGGGCGACGCGCTGCGCGACGCACTCGACCCGCGCCAGCAATGAACCCGGCGCGCGCGCGGCGGTGCCGGTACCCGCAACGGAGCCCCTAGTGACGAATGACCCAGCCATGACGACCGCCCCTGCTTCGGCCGCGCCAGCGGCGCCGCTGCTGCTGCAGGTGCGGGACCTGCGCGTGGCCTTTGGCGCCAAGGAGGTCGTGCATGGCCTCAGCTTCGACATCCAGCCCGGCGAGAAACTCGCCCTGGTGGGCGAGTCGGGCTCGGGCAAGACGGTGACGGCCCTGTCGCTGCTGCGCCTGGCCGGCTCCGCCCAGGTCGGCGGCCAGGCGCTGCTGCAGGGCCGCGGCGACCTGCTGGCCCTGCCCGAGCGCGAACTGCGCGGCGTGCGCGGCGGCGACGTCGCCATGATCTTCCAGGAGCCCATGACGGCGCTGAACCCGCTCATGGCCGTGGGCGAGCAGATTGCCGAGGTTTTGATGCTGAAACAAGCGCTTGCCCGCACGCAGAGCCGGGATGCTGCTATTGAGTTGCTAGCATCCACGGGCGTTCCCGAGCCCGCGCGGCGCGCCGCCAGCTTTCCCTACCAGCTCTCGGGCGGCCAGCGCCAGCGCGCCATGATCGCCATGGCGCTGGCCAGCCGGCCGCGCCTGCTGCTGGCCGACGAGCCGACCACGGCGCTGGACGTGACGCTGCGCGGGCAGATCCTGGAGCTGCTGTCCGACCTGCAGCGCCAGACCGGCATGGCCGTGCTGCTCATCACCCACGACCTGCAGCTGGTGCGCCGCTTCGCCGACCGCGTGGCCGTGATGGAGCAGGGCCATCTGGTGGAGCAGGGGGCCGTGGCGCAGGTGTTCGCTGCGCCGCAGCACGCCTACACCCGCCGCCTGATCGGCAGCGCACCGCAGCGCGACGTGCTGGAGGCCGCTGCAGCGCCGGGCGAGCCGCCGGCCGCCCAGGCGGCAGGGCTGCGCGTGGCCTATCCGGTGCCAGTGGCGGGCGTGCGCGGCTGGTTTGCCAAAGGCGAGTTCGTCGCCGTCCGGGGGGTCGATTTCTCCCTGCCGCAGGCGCGCACCCTGGGCGTGGTGGGCGAGTCCGGATCGGGCAAGTCCACGCTGGCGCAGGCGCTGCTGGGGCTGCTGCCCAGCAGCGGCGCGCTGCAGGTGGCGGGCCGCCAGTGGCAGCAGCCGGCGCAGCGCAACAGCCCGGCCAACCAGCAGCTGCGCCGCCAGGTGCAGGTGGTGTTCCAGGACCCGTTCTCGTCGCTGTCGCCGCGCATGACGGTGGCCGAGATCGTCGGCGAAGGCCTGCGCGTGCATGAGCCCGGGCTGGCCCCGGCCGAGCGCCGCGCGCGCGTCGCGGCCATGCTGGACGAGGTGGGCCTGGGCCAGGGCCAGTTCCCCGGCCTGCTCGACCGCTATCCGCATGAGTTTTCCGGCGGCCAGCGCCAGCGCCTGGCGATCGCCCGGGCGCTCATCGTGCAGCCGCGCCTGCTGGTGCTCGACGAGCCCACCAGTGCGCTGGACGTGACCATCCAGCAGCAGGTGCTGGCGCTGCTGCAGCGGCTGCAAAAGGAGCGTGCGCTGTCCTATTTGCTCATCACCCACGACGTGGCCGTGGTCGCCGCCATGGCGCACGAGGTGCTGGTGATGAAGGACGGCCAGGTGGTGGAGGCGGGCAGCGTGCAGCAGGTGTTGCAGGCGCCGCGCCAGCCCTACACCCGGCGGCTGGTGGCCGCTGCCGGGTTGCCGCCCGCCTGAGCGGTCGGCTCAGCGCAGCACCAGCACCGGCGCGCTGCTCAGGCGCAGCAGCGCCGTGGTCGTGCTGCCGACGATCAGCTGGCGGATGCGCGAGTGGCCGTAGGCGCCCAGCACCAGCAGCTTGCCCGGGCGCTCCTCCATCAGTGCCGGCAGGGCCTCTTCAGGCGCGCCGGGGGCAATGCGCGTGTCCACCTCGAAGCCGGCGGCGCGCAGCAGCGCCTGGCCCTCGTCCAGGCATTGCCGGGCGTGCGCGCCAGGCTCGCCCGCAAAGGCCAGCAGGGCCGGCATGCCGCGCAGCAGCGGGCTGCGCGCGACCATGCGCAGCGCCTGCCGGGCGGTGGCGCTGCCGTCGCAGCCCACGACGAAGCCCGCGGGCGCCCGGAATTCCGGCCCGGGCATGACCATGACGGGCTGGCGCACGCTGCGCACCACGCTCTCGACGTGGTGGTCCAGGCGCAGCTTGCGCGCGCTGCTCGGGCGCCGGTTGCTGCCCAGCACGAACAGCCGGGCCAGGGGCTCGTGCTCCAGCACCACATCGGTCAGGTCGCCGTGGCGCAGCAGCAGCTGCAGCCGGCCGGCAGCTGCGCCCTCCACCCGGCTGCGGGCGGCGTCCAGCATGTGCCGCGCCGCCTCCTGCGCCAGCTCCATGCGCTCCTGGTCGAGCGTGTTCAGCCGCTGCAGCAAGAGGTCTTGTGCGCCCATGCCGATCACGCCGCTGTAGTCGCCCACGGGTGGCAGCGGCTGGGGCTGCTGCAGGGCGTGCAGCAGCGCCAGCGGCGCCTCCAGGCGCTGCGCCGCCCAGGCCGCGCCATCCACCACGGCGTGGGTGGCGGCCAGGCCGTCTATGCATGCGAACACGGTGTCGGGGGCGCCTGCGGCGGTGCCTGCAGGGCCTGGGGGCGCATTGCTCATGGGCCCTCCTGGCGCGGCGCGGCGCTGCGCTCACGCGGTGCCTGGCACAGTGCCAGCTCGTCGTGCAGGTGCGAGCGCGGCGGCGCGAACAAATCCCATACCGCCATGAACAGCGCCGCGATGGCCGGCCCGATCACGAAGCCGGTGAGGCCGAACAACGCCATGCCGCCCAGGGTCGAGATCAGCACCACGTAGTCGGGCATCTTGGTGTCCTTGCCCACCAGCAGGGGGCGCAGCAGGTTGTCCACCAGGCCGATCACGCACACGCCGTAGGCCGTGAGCGTGACCGCCTGCCAGGTGGCCCCGGTGGCGAAGAAGTAGATGGCCACCGGCCCCCAGATCAGGCTGGCGCCCACGGCCGGCAGCAGCGACAGGAAGGCCATCAGCACCCCCCACATCACGGGGCCCTGGATGCCCAGGATCCAGAAGATCAGCCCTCCCAGCGCCCCCTGGGCCGCCGCCACCGCCAGGTTGCCCTTGATGGTGGCGCGTATCACGGTGGTGAACTTGGCGCTCAGCTGGCGCTTGTGGGCGTCATCCAGTGGCACGGCCTCGCTCAGGCGCACGGCCAGCTGCGGCCCGTCGCGCAGCAGGAAGAACAGCAGGTACAGCATGACCGCCGCGCTGACCACGAACTGCAGCGTGTTCTGCCCCACGTTGACCGCCTTGGTGGCCAGGAACTGGCTGGCCTGCGCGCCCACCGAGGTCAGGCGCTCCTGCAACTCGGAGGCGGTAGTCAGGTGAAAGCGCTCCAGCAGCGACCGTGCCCAGGAGGGCAGGGCCTGCAGCACCTGCTGCACGTACTGGCCGTAGTCCAGCCGGCCCGAGCGCAGCCGCTCATAGGCCGAGCCCGCCTCCTGCACCATCGACACCCCGATCAGCGCCGTGGGCAGGATGACCACCACCAGGCACAGCAGCAGCGTGAGCAGCGCCGCCACGTTGCGCCGCCGCGGCATGCGCGCCAGCACCCAGCGCTGCAGCGGCGCAAACAGGATGGCCAGCACGACGCCCCAGAACACCGCGCCGCCAAACGGCCACAGGATGGCGCCGAACGCCAGCGTGACGACCACGAGCAGCAGCAGCAAGGTGCGGCTTTGGAGGGTGGGAGCGGGCATGGACATGGGAAAAAGCGCAGGTCGGGAGGGCACAAATCGCAAATGTAAGCCAGGCGCGCGGGCAGCCGGCAGCGGCGGGCGGGCGTGCCTTCGGTGGCACAATAGCCGCCGCACCCGGCCCTTCCCCTGCCACAGTCGCGTCCGCCAACCGGTTCAGCCGTGCCGCGGAAGGTTTCTCCACAACCAGCTAAAGCTTCCCCGGAGGGAAGCGGAGGTCAGCGAAGACATGAGCGAATCCACGTCCGTCTACCAAGCCTACCAGGGCAATACCTATCTCTTCGGCGGCAACGCGCCCTACGTCGAGGAGATGTACGAAAGCTATCTTGCCAACCCCGGCAGCGTGCCCGATTCGTGGCGCGAGTATTTCGACGCGCTGCAGCACGTTCCCGCCGTCGACGGCAGCGATGCCCGCGACGTGCCGCATATGCCGGTCATCAACGCCTTCGCCGAGCGCGCCAAGCAGGGCGGCACGCGCGTGGTGGTGGCCACCGGGGCCGATTCCGAGCTGGGCAGGAAGCGCGTGGGCGTGCAGCAGCTCATCGCCGCCTACCGCAACGTCGGCCAGCGTTGGGCCGACCTCGACCCCCTGAAGCGCCAGGAGCGCCCGAGCATCCCCGAACTGGAGCCCTCGTTCTATGGCTTCAGCGACGCCGACCAGGAAACGGTGTTCAACGTCGGCAACACCTTCTTCGGCAAGGAAAGCCTGTCGCTGCGCGAGCTGATCAACGCGCTGCGCGAGACCTACTGCGGCACCATCGGCGCCGAGTACATGTACACCACCGACCAGAACCAGAAGCGCTGGTGGCAGCAAAAGCTCGAATCGATCCGCGCCAAGCCGCAGTTCGATGCCGAGAAGAAGAAGCGCATCCTGGAACGCCTGACGGCCGCCGAAGGCTTCGAGCGCTTCCTGCACACCAAGTACGTGGGCCAAAAGCGCTTCTCGCTGGAAGGCGGCGAGAGCTTCATCGCCGCCATGGACGAGTTGATCAACTCCGCCGGCAGTGCCGGCGTGCAGGAGCTGGTCATCGGCATGGCCCACCGCGGCCGCCTGAACGTGCTGGTCAACACCCTGGGCAAGATGCCCAAGGACCTGTTCGCCGAGTTCGACCACACCGCCCCCGAAGACCTGCCTGCCGGCGACGTGAAGTACCACGCGGGCTTCTCGTCCGACGTGACCACCACCGGCGGCCCGGTGCACCTGGCGCTGGCCTTCAACCCCTCGCACCTGGAGATCGTCAACCCGGTGGTCGAGGGCTCGGTGCGCTCGCGCATGGACCGCCGCGGCGACCCCCGGGGCAAGCAGGTGCTGGCCGTGCTGGTGCACGGCGACGCGGCCTTTGCCGGCCAGGGTGTGAACCAGGAGACGCTGGCGCTGTCCGAGACGCGCGGCTACACCACCGGCGGCACGGTGCACATCATCATCAACAACCAGATCGGCTTCACGACCAGCGACCCGCGCGACCTGCGCTCGACGCTGTACTGCACCGACATCGTGAAGATGATCGAGTCGCCCGTGCTGCACGTGAACGGCGACGACCCGGAGGCCGTGTGCCTGGCCATGCAGCTGGCGCTGGAATACCGCCTGGAATTCGCGCGCGACGTGGTGGTGGACATCGTCTGCTACCGCAAGCTGGGCCACAACGAGCAGGACACCCCCATGCTCACCCAGCCGCTGATGTACAAGAAGATCGCCCAGCACCCCGGCACGAGGAAGCTCTACGCCGACAAGCTGGCCGCGCAAGGCCTGGGCGACACGCTGGGCGAGGACATGGCCAAGGCCTACCGCGCCGCCATGGAAGAGGGCAAGCACACGGTGGACCCGGTGCTGACCAACTTCAAGGGCAAGTACGCCGTGGACTGGAGCCCCTTCCTGGGCAAGACCTGGACCGACGCCGCCGACACCGCCATCCCGCTGGCCGAGTGGCGCCGCCTGGCCGAGCGCATCACCACGCTGCCCGAGGGCGTGACGCCGCACATGCTGGTCAAGAAGGTGCTGGACGACCGCGCCGCCATGGGCCGGGGCGAGGTCAACGTGGACTGGGGCATGGGCGAGCACATGGCGTTCGCCTCGCTGGTGGCCTCGGGCTACCCCATCCGCCTGTCGGGCGAGGACAGCGGCCGCGGGACCTTCACGCACCGCCACGCCGTCATCCACGACCAAAAGCGCGAGAAGTGGGACGAGGGCACCTACGTGCCGCTGCAGAACGTCGCCGAGAACCAGGCGCCGTTCGTGGTCATCGACTCCATCCTGTCCGAGGAAGCCGTGCTGGCCTTCGAGTACGGCTATGCCTCGAATGACCCCAACACGCTGGTGATCTGGGAAGCGCAGTTCGGCGATTTCGCCAACGGCGCGCAGGTCGTGATCGACCAGTTCATCGCCTCGGGCGAGGTGAAGTGGGGCCGCGTCAACGGCCTGACGCTGATGCTGCCGCACGGCTACGAAGGCCAGGGCCCCGAGCACAGCTCGGCGCGGCTGGAGCGCTTCATGCAGCTGGCCGCCGAGGCCAACATGCAGATCGTGCAGCCGACCACGGCCAGCCAGATCTTCCACGTGCTGCGCCGCCAGATGGTGCGCAACCTGAGGAAGCCCCTGGTCATCATGACGCCGAAGTCGCTGCTGCGGAACAAGGACGCGACCTCGCCGGTTGCCGAGTTCACCGAAGGCGCCTTCCAGACCGTACTGGGCGAGCAGGACGCCGCCGTGGCCGGCAACGCCGCCAAGGTGAAGCGCGTCATCGCCTGCTCGGGCAAGGTGTACTACGACCTGGTGAAGAAGCGCGCCGAACTGGAGCGCAACGATGTCGCCATCGTCCGCGTGGAGCAGCTCTACCCGTTCCCGCACAAGGCCTTCGCCGCCGAGCTGAAGAAGTACCCCAAGGCCACCGACCTGGTGTGGTGCCAGGACGAGCCGCAGAACCAGGGCGCCTGGTTCTTCATCCAGCACAACATCCACGAGAACATGGTGGATGGCCAAAAGCTCGGCTACGCCGGCCGCGCCGCCTCGGCGTCGCCCGCCGTCGGCTACGCGCACCTGCACCAGGAGCAGCAAAAAGCCCTGGTGGAAGCCGCGTTCGCCAAGCTCAAGGGTTTTGTCCTGACCAAATAAGGCCGCAAACCCACGCACTGCCCGTCCAGTTCAGACAAAACCCGTTTTGGAAAGTATTCGAAAAATGTCCATCGTTGAAGTCAAGGTTCCCCAGCTGTCCGAGTCCGTGGCCGAGGCCACGTTGATGTCCTGGAAGAAGAAGGCCGGCGAAGCCGTCGCCGCCGACGAGATCCTCATCGAGATCGAGACCGACAAGGTCGTGCTGGAAGTGCCGGCGCCAGCCGCTGGCGTGCTCGCCGAGATCGTGCAGGCCGACGGCGCCACTGTCGCCTCCGAGCAGGTCATCGCGCGCATCGACACCAACGCCGTGGCCTCTGCCGCGCCGGCATCGGCCCCGGCTGCCGCACCCGCTGCTGCCGCATCGGCGCCCGCCGCGGCTGCCGCGCCCGCCGCCGGCGGCAGCAAGGGCGATGTGGCCATGCCCGCCGCCGCCAAGATCCTGTCGGAAAAGGGCCTCGCGCCCTCGGACGTGCAGGGCAGCGGCAGGGATGGCCGCGTGACCAAGGGCGATGCGCTTGCTGCATCGGCCGGCGGCGCCAAGTCCACCGCTGCGGTCATCCCGACCGGCGTGCCGACCAAGGCGCTGCCGCAGGTGGCCGCGCCCGCCGCGAAGCAGGAGCTGGGCGAGCGCCCCGAGCAGCGCGTGCCCATGAGCCGCCTGCGCGCGCGCATCGCCGAGCGCCTGCTGCAGTCGCAGTCCACCAACGCCATCCTGACCACCTTCAACGAGGTCAACATGGCGCCGGTGATGGAGCTGAGGAAGAAGTTCCAGGACCAGTTCACCAAGGAGCACGGCGTCAAGCTGGGCTTCATGAGCTTCTTCGTGAAGGCGGCGGTGCACGCCCTGAAGAAGTTCCCGGTGATCAACGCCAGCGTGGACGGCAACGACATCGTCTACCACGGCTACTTCGACATCGGCATCGCCGTGGGTTCGCCGCGCGGCCTGGTCGTGCCCATCCTGCGCAACGCCGACCAGATGAGCTTTGCCGACATCGAAAAGAAAATCGCCGAGTTCGGCAAGAAGGCCGCCGAAGGCAAGCTGGGCATCGAGGAGATGACCGGCGGCACGTTCTCGATCAGCAACGGCGGCACCTTCGGCTCGATGATGTCCACCCCCATCATCAACCCGCCGCAGTCGGCCATCCTGGGCGTGCACGCCACCAAGGACCGCGCCATGGTCGAGAACGGCCAGGTCGTGGTGCGCCCGATGAACTACCTGGCTATGTCCTACGACCACCGCATCATCGACGGCCGCGAGGCCGTGCTGGGGCTGGTGGCCATGAAGGACGCGCTGGAAGATCCGTCCCGTCTCCTCTTCGACCTGTAACGCGCACCGCACAGGGCGCTTGCATCTCTCGCAAACCCACCCTCGGCCCGGCCCAGCGGTGGGTTTTTCCATTCAGACACAAGATTTCGACAAACATCATGAGCAAGCAATTCGACGTCATCGTCATCGGCGCCGGCCCCGGCGGCTACATCGCGGCCATCCGTGCGGCGCAACTGGGCATGCAGGTCGCCTGCATCGACGAGTGGAAGAACGACAAGGGCGGCCCCGCCCCCGGCGGCACCTGCACCAACGTGGGCTGCATCCCGTCCAAGGCGCTCTTGCAGTCGTCTGAATACTTCGAGCATGCCAACAAGCACTTCGCGGACCACGGCATCACGGCCAAGGACGTGAAGATGGACGCGGCCAAGATGGTCGGGCGCAAGGACACCATCGTCAAGCAAAGCAACGAAGGCATCCTGTACCTGTTCAAGAAGAACAAGGTCACGTTCTTCCACGGCCGCGGCGCGTTTTCCAAGGCGGCGGACGGGGGCTACGAGATCCAAATCACAGGCGCCAGCAACGAAACGCTGACCGCCAAGCAGGTCATCATCGCCACCGGCTCCAACGCCCGCGCGCTGCCCGGCGCCGAGTTCGACGAGGGCAGCATCCTGTCCAACGACGGCGCTCTGGCGCTCACCGGTGTTCCCAAGACGCTGGGCGTCATCGGCTCGGGCGTGATCGGGCTGGAGATGGGCAGCGTCTGGCGCCGCCTGGGCGCGCAGGTCACCGTGCTGGAAGGCCTGCCGACCTTCCTGGGCGCCGTGGACGAGCAGATCGCCAAGGAGGCCAAGAAAGCCTTCGACAAGCAGGGCCTGAAGATCGAGCTGGGCGTGAAGATCAGCGAAGTCAAGAAGGGCAAGAAGGGCGTGAGCGTGGCCTATGCCAACGCCAAGGGCGAGGCCGTCACGCTGGAGGTGGAAAAGCTCATCGTCTCCATCGGCCGCGTGCCCAACACCATCGGCCTGAACCCCGATGCGGTGGGCCTGAAGCTGGACGAGCGCGGCGCGGTGGTGGTGGACGAGAACTGCAAGACCAATCTGCCCGGCGTGTGGGCCGTGGGCGACGTGGTGCGCGGCCCCATGCTGGCGCACAAGGCCGAGGAAGAAGGCGTGGCCGTGGCCGAGCGCATCGCCGGCCAGCACGGGCACGTCAACTTCAACACCATCCCCTGGGTCATCTACACCAGCCCGGAGATCGCCTGGGTCGGCCGCACCGAGCAGCAGCTCAAAGCCGACGGCGTGAAGTACAAGGCCGGCACCTTCCCCTTCATGGCCAACGGCCGCGCGCGCGCCCTGGGCGACACCACCGGCATGGTCAAGTTCCTGGCCGATGCGGCCACCGACGAGATCCTGGGCGTGCACATGGTCGGCCCCATGGTCAGCGAGCTGATCGCCGAGGCCGTGGTGGCCATGGAGTTCAAGGCCAGCAGCGAGGACATCGCCCGCATCTGCCATGCCCACCCGTCGCTGTCCGAGTCCACCAAGGAAGCTGCGCTGGCCGTGGACAAGCGCACGCTGAATTTCTGACCTTTTCTGGCCATTTCAGGTCAAAACCGCTGCATGCCGGCGCCAATAGCCGGTGTGCAGCTATCAATATCATAGTAACGAGATGCTGTCCGTCCAGCAGGCCTACGAGGCAGAACTTGCCGCCCGGGGCTTCACGAGCGATCCGGCGCAACTGCGTGCCGTGCAGGCACTGGAGCGCTGCGCGCGCGAGTGGGGCGCGTACAAGCAGCGCCGCTCCAACGCGCTCAAGAAGCTCATCCACCACCCCGGCATCCCGCAGGGCGTGTACATGTACGGCGGGGTGGGGCGCGGCAAGAGCTTCCTGATGGACTGCTTCTTCAATGCCGTGCCGCTCAAGCGCAAGGTGCGCCTGCACTTCCATGAGTTCATGCGCGAGGTGCACCGCGAGCTGGTCGCGCTGCAGGGCCAGCAGAACCCGCTGCAGGTCCTGGGCGCGCGCATCGCCCGCCGCTACAAGCTGATCTGCTTTGACGAGTTCCACGTCGCCGACATCACCGACGCCATGATCCTGCACCGCCTGCTGGTGTCGCTATGGGACAACGGCGTGGGCTTCGTGACCACTTCCAACTTCAGGCCCGACGAGCTGTATCCGAACGGCCTGCACCGCGACCGCATCCTGCCGGCCATCGCCTTGCTCAACGAGCGCATGGAAGTCGTGAACGTGGACAACGGCACCGACTACCGCACCCGCGTGCTGGAAAACGCCCAGCTGTACCACTGCCCGCTGGGGCCGCAGGCCGATGCCGCCATGGCCCAGACCTTCACCGCGCTGGCCGAGACGCACGACGAAGACCCGGTGCTGCACATCGAGGCGCGCGAGATCCGCGCCCTGCGGCGCGCCGGCGGCGTGGTCTGGTTCGATTTCCGCGAGCTGTGCATGGGGCCGCGCTCGCAAAACGATTACCTGGAGATCGCCACCCAGTTCCACACCGTGCTGCTGTCCAACGTGCCCCACATGCCGGTGAACATGGCGTCGCCGGCGCGGCGCTTCACCTGGCTGGTGGACGTCTTGTACGACCGGCGCGTCAAGCTCGTCATGTCCGCCGCCGTGCCGCCCGAGCAGCTCTACACCGAGGGGCCGCTGGCCCACGAATTCCCGCGCACCGTCTCGCGGCTGAGCGAGATGCAGTCCCGGCAGTTCCTGTCCCTGGAACGCCGCGTGGTCGATACCGGCCTGACCTGACGCCATGAAGCCCTTCGCACACGCCTGCCGCGCACTGCTGGCGACCCTTGCCCTGGCCACTGCCCTGCCCGCCGCCAGCGCCCAGGAAAGCGCGGAGCACAGCCAGCGGCAGGCGCAGCGCGAGGCATTGCGCCAGGCGCGCGCCGACGTCGCCGCCCGGCTGGCGCAGCAGGAGGCTGCCTGTTGGCAGCGCTTCGCGGTGGAGGACTGCCTGCGCAGCGCGCGTTCGCTGGCGCGCAGCGATGAGCAACGGCTGCACCGCGAGGAGCAGCGCCTCGGCGAGGCCGAGCGCCAGGACAAGGCGGCGCAGCGCAGGCTGGCCATCGAGCGCGCGCAGGGCGCGGCTGCGCCCGCCCAGGGCCGGCCCGCAGAACCCGCTGCGGACAAGCCCATGCCCGCCCGCGATCCCCAGGCGCGCGAGCGCGCCGCCGAACAGCGCCGCCGCGAGGCGGAGCACGCCAGCCAGCAGCGCGAGCGCGCCCAGCAAAACGCCGAGCGCGCCCAGCAGGCGCGCGAGCGCACCGAAGCCAGGCAGGAGCGCGCGCGGCAAAAACGCAGCGACTACGAAGCCCAGCGGGCCCAGGACGCCGCTGCCGGCCGTCCCCTGCCGCAGCCCTTGCCCGCAGCCCCTGCCGCGCCTGCTTCCGGCTCCTGACGGGCGCTGCGGTGCGCCGGGCCGGACAGGCGCACTGCTGGCCGTCTCAGCCCAGGGCCTCGATCCTGACGATCACCAACGACAGGTTGTCGCCGCCGCCCTGTGCCCGCTGGCGCGCCTTGTCGATGAGGAATTCGCCCGCCTCGCGCGGTGCCAGCTGGTGCAGCACGGTAGCCAGCTCATCCGGCGAGAAGTAGTGCCACACGCCATCGCTGCAGGCCATCAGCACGTCGCCGGCCTGCAGCTGGGTGATGTAGTGCGGCGTGGCCGGCGGCTCGCCCTCGGTGCCCAGGCAGCCCACCAGGATGTTGGACTGCGGGTGCGTCAGGGCCTGCTCGGCAGTGATGTCGCCGCGGTCCACCAGGGCCTGCACGTAGGAATGGTCCTTGGTGCGCTGCACCAGCTGCCCGTTGTGGAAGTGGTAGATGCGCGAGTCCCCCGAGTGCACCCAGTGGCAGTCGCCGCGCGGGTTGACCAGGAAGGCGGCGATGGTGCTGTGCGGTTCCTGCTCCGCGGTGATGGCCGTCATGCGGATGACCATGTGGGCTTCGTGCACCAGGTTGCGCAGCAGGGCCGCGCCATCGTCCTGGGCCGGGCTGTAGCGTTCGAAGAGCTGGCGCGCGCTGAGCATGACCTGGTCGGAGGCCTTGCGCCCGCCGCTGCGCCCGCCCATGCCGTCGGCCACCACGCCCAGCACGCAGCCATGCGCGCGCGGGTGCACCAGCAGGGCCACCTGGTCCTGCTGGTATTCGCGGTCGCCCCGGTGGGTGCCGGTCGAGGCCAGGAGCCGGAATGGCCTGCTCATGCAAGGGCCGGCTGCGCCATCACCAGAACTTCCACCACGGGCTGTCCTTGCCGCGGAAGCCGCCTTGCAGCAGCGTGGTCTGGGGGTAGCTGGCCAGCAGCACGCGCCGCGCGTCGTCGCGCAGCTGCTCCATGCCCAGGGCGTCGTAGGAGCGCACCAGGATGTACAGCGCCTCCTCGGTGGCCGGGACGTCCTGGTACTCGGCGATGGCGTTCTGCGCGCGATTGACGGCCGCCACGTAGGCGCCGCGCTCGAAGTAGTAGCGCGCCACGTGCACCTCGTACTGCGCCAGCGAATTGACGATGTAGGTCATGCGCTGGCGGGCGTCGGGCGTGTAGCGGGACTCGGGAAAGCGCGTGATCAGGTCGCGAAAGGCCTCGAAAGAGTCCTTGGCGGCCTTTTGGTCGCGCTCGGACAGGTCCTGGCGCGACACCCAGGAAAACAGGCCCAGCTCATCGTTGAAGTTGACCAGGCCCTTCAGGTACAGCGCGTAGTCATAGGCGGGGCTGGCCGGGTGCAGCTTCATGAAGCGGTCCAGCGTGGCCAGGGCCTGGGCCTTGTCGCCGCCCTTGTACTGGGCGTAGGCCTTCTCCAGCTGGGCCTGCTGGGCCAGGGGCGTGCCGGCGGCGCGGCCTTCGAGTTTTTCCAGCAGCGGCACGGCCTTGTCGTAGGCGCCGCCCTTGAGCTCGTCGCGCGCCTCGGAGTAGATCTTGTCCGGGCTCCAGCCGGCCGTCTTGTCGTCGGGGGTGCTGGAGCAGGCGGCCAGCACGGCAGCAGCCAGCAGGGCAGGCATCAGGGTCGGGAGGGAACGCGGCATGGCTCTGGTACGTGGTGTGGACAGGAGGGGGCGCAGCGGCGCATTGTAAGAGCCTGTCCAATGTCTGTTCATGGCGCCCGTTGCCCCGCAAAAGTGGCGGGTGCAGGGCGCAAACCGCAGCCTGGGCGGGTGGCCCGGCGAGGATTTGCAACGCGGCAGGCGCCACTTTTGCGGGGCAGCCCTGCGGCCTTGTGCTGCCTTGCGGGCACCGTGAACAGACATTGGACAGGCGTCCGAGGGCGCCGCGCCGCACGCCGCGCAAGGGCTTGGCCCGGTTTTTACAATGCCTCGATGTTTGTCCACCTGCGCCTGCATTCCGAGTTTTCCGTCGTCGATGGCACGACCCGCATCGACAACATCGTCCGGCAGGCAGCCAGCGACGGCCAGCCGGCGCTGGCCATCACCGACCTGAACAACCTGTTCGGCGCCATCAAGTTCTACCGCGAGGGCCGCGCCCGGGGCGTCAAGCCCATCGTGGGCGCCGAAGTCCTGCTGGACGATGGCAGCGCCGGCGCCACGCCGCCGGCGCGCATCGTGCTGCTGGTGCAGGACCGCCAGGGCTACCTGAACCTGTGCGAGCTGCTGTCCCGCGCGTGGACGCGCAACGTCGTGCGTAACCTGCCGCTGTGTACCTGGGAATGGCTGCAGGAGCTGGGCGGCGGGCTGATCGCCTTGTCCGGTGCGCAGGCCGGCCCGGTGGGCCAGGCCCTGACGCGGGGCGCCGCCGAGCAGGCCGAGGCCGCCGCGCGGCAGCTGGCGGCGGTGTTCGACGGCCGTTGCTACCTGGAGCTGCAGCGCGCCGGCCGTCCCGACGACGAGGCCCATGTGGCCGCCACGGCGCAGCTGGCCGCGCAGCTGCAGCTGCCGGTGGTGGCCACGCACCCGATCCAGTTCGCCACCGCCGACGACTACGAGGCGCACGAGGCCCGGGTGTGCATCGCCGAGGGCGAAATCCTGGGCAACGCGCGCCGGGTGCGGCGCTTCACGCGCGAGCAGTGCTTCAAGACCGCGGCGCAGATGCAGGCGCTGTTCGCCGACCTGCCCTCGGCGCTGGCCAACAGCGTCGAGATCGCGCGCCGCTGCAGCCTGACGCTGGTGCTGGGCAAGCCGCAGCTGCCGGAGTTTCCGACCCCAGGCGGCATGCCCGCCGAGCAGTATTTCCGCCAGGCTTCGCACGACGGGCTGCAGGAACGCCTGGCGCACCTGTACCCGGATGCGGCCGAGCGCCAGCGCCAGCGCCCGCGCTACGAGGAGCGGCTGGAGTTCGAGCTGGGCACCATCCTGAAGATGGGTTTCCCCGGCTACTTCCTGATCGTGGGGGACTTCATCCAGTGGGCCAAGGCCCATGGCTGCCCGGTGGGGCCGGGGCGGGGCTCGGGCGCCGGGTCGCTGGTGGCCTATGCGCTCAAGATCACCGACCTCGACCCGCTGCAGTACAACCTGCTGTTCGAGCGCTTCCTGAACCCGGAGCGGGTGTCCATGCCCGACTTCGACATCGATTTCTGCCAGGCCAACCGCGACCGGGTGATCGACTATGTGAAGGACAAGTACGGCAAGGACGCCGTGAGCCAGATCGCCACCTTCGGCACCATGGCCGCCAAGGCGGCGATCCGCGACGTGGGCCGTGTCATGGACATGAGCTACACGTTCTGCGACGGCATCTCCAAGCTGGTGCCCGGCAAGCCGGGCCAGACCTACACCCTGGCCTATCCGCCTGAAGCCAAGAAGGAGGGCGACAAGAACAACTACGCCCTGGAGCTCGAGCCCCTGCTGTACGAGCGGGTGCGCCAGGAAGAAGACGTGCGCACCGTCATCGAGATGGCGCAAAAGCTCGAAGGCATGACGCGCAACATCGGCATGCACGCCGGCGGCGTGCTGATCGCGCCGGGCAAGCTGACCGATTTCTGCCCGCTGTACCAGCAGCCCGGCAGCGAGTCGGCCGTGAGCCAGTACGACAAGGACGACGTGGAGGCCATCGGCCTGGTCAAGTTCGACTTCCTGGGCCTGGCCACGCTGACCATCCTGGAGATTGCGCGCGAGCTGATCCAGCAGCGCCACAAGGGCCAGGAGGACTTCGCCTTCGAGCGCGTGCCGCTGGACGACGCGCGCACCTACCGGCTGTTCTCCGAGGGCAAGACCGAGGCCGTGTTCCAGTTCGAAAGCCGGGGCATGCAGGGCATGCTGAAGGAGGCCAAGCCCAGCCGCCTGGAGGACCTGATCGCCCTGAACGCGCTGTACCGCCCGGGGCCCATGGACCTGATCCCCAGCTTCGTGAACCGCAAGCACGGCAAGGAAGAGGTGATCTATCCGCACCCCCTGGTCGAGCCCGTGCTGGCCGAGACCTACGGCATCATGGTCTACCAGGAGCAGGTCATGCAGACCGCCCAGGTGCTGGGCGGCTACAGCCTGGGCGGCGCCGACATGCTGCGCCGCGCCATGGGCAAGAAAAAGGCCGAGGAGATGGCCGAGCACCGCGCCATCTTCAGGAAGGGCGCGGCGGAGAAGGGCATAGGCGAAGCCCAGGCCGACGAGGTCTTCGACCTGATGGAGAAGTTCGCCGGCTACGGCTTCAACAAGTCGCACGCCGCCGCCTACTCGCTGCTGGCCTACCACACCGGCTGGCTCAAGGTGCACTACACGGCCGAGTTCTACTGCGCCAACATGACCGTGGAAATGGACGACACGGACAAGCTCAAGGTGCTGTACGAGGACGCGGTGAAGCACTTCGGCATCAGCTTCGAGCCGCCGCACATCAACCGGGGGCGCTACCGCTTCGAGCCGGTGACCGACAAGGTGATCCGCTACGGCCTGGGCGCCATCAAGGGCACCGGGCAGCAGGCCATCGAGGCCATCGTCGCCGCCCGCGAAGGCCAGGGCACGGGCCCGCAGGGCGACGTGCGCGGGCCCTTCAGGAGCCTGTTCGACTTTTGCGTGCGCGTGGACCGCACGCGCCTCAACAAGCGCACCCTGGAGGCGCTCATCAAGGCCGGCGCCTTCGATTGCCTGGAGGCCAACCGCGCAGCGCTGGTGGCCTCCATCGACCGCGCCTTCGACTATGCCGCCGCCCAGCTGGCCAACGCCAACCAGGGCGGGCTGTTCGACATGATGGGCGAGGGCGCGATCGGCGCCAGCACCGAGGAGCCCGGCCTGGCCGATGCGCCAGCCTGGGGCGTGAAGGAACGCCTGACGCAGGAAAAGACCGCCGTCGGCTTCTACCTGTCGGGCCACCTGTTCGACGAGGTGGAGGCCGAGGTGCGCCGCTTCATCCGCACGCCGCTGGCCGAGCTGGCCGACAGCCGCGAGCCGCAGTTCATGGCCGGCATCGTCAGCGATTGCCGGGTCATCACCGGCCAGCGTGGCAAGCTGGCGCTGTTCAAGCTGGACGACAAGTCAGGCGCCATCGAAGCCTCGGCGGACGAGGCCGTCATTGCCGCCAGCGCCGGCCTGCTGCGCGACGACGAGCTGGTGGTGCTGGGCGGGCGCCTGCAGCTGGACCATTTCAGCGGCGGCCTGCGGCTGAAGGTACAGCAGGTGTGGAGCCTGGCGGGCGCGCGCGCGCGGTTCGGCCGCTACCTGCATGTCGCCGCCGGCGCCCAGCCGGACGTGGCCGCCATCGTGCGCGCCCACCCGCCGCAGCGCGAGGAAACCCAGCAGGGCGAGGCGCTGCTGCGCGGCCTGCGGGTGCGGCTGGCGGTGCGCTGCGCCGACAGCGAAGGCCAGGTGCGGGCGCAGGCCGAGCTGCAGCTGGGCGACTCCAGCCGCTTCTTTCCCTCGGACGAGGCGCTGGCGGCCTGGGCGGCGCAGGCCGGCGAAGGCAGCATCAGCGTGATCTACGAAACGGCTTGAAATATCGCCCAAAGCTGCCAGTTTCCCCAGGACCGCGCGTCCGCGCGGCTCGATAGAATCAATTTCCAAATGGCAACCCTTCCCCCATCGCAGGCGCCGACGCGGCCGCTGGCCCCGCCCTCCGACGGCGGCGGCGCGGCCGTCGTCGAGCGCCGAGCACAGAAAACCAAGCCGCCGCAAATGCACCAGGTGGTCATGCTCAACGACGACTACACCCCCATGGAATTCGTGGTGGTGGTCTTGCAGGAGTTTTTCCACAAGGACCGCGAGGCGGCCACGCAGATCATGCTCAAGATCCACCTGGACGGCAGGGCCGTTTGCGGCGTATACAGCCGCGACGTGGCTGCCAGCAAGGTCGAGCAGGTACTGGAGGCCGCGCGCCAGGCCGGCCATCCGCTGCAATGTATGAGTGAGCCTGTTGAATAACGGGCTATTGCTCCCGAAATACAGTCATTCCCATCCCGCAAGCCAAAGGAGTTCTCACATGATTGCCCAGGAACTGGAAGTCAGCTTGCACATGGCTTTCGTCGAGGCCCGCCAGCAGCGCCACGAGTTCATCACCGTCGAGCACCTGCTGCTGGCGCTGCTGGACAACCCCAGCGCCGCCGAGGTGCTGCGCGCCTGCGCCGCCAACATCGACGATCTGCGCGCATCGCTGACGCATTTCATCAAGGACAACACGCCCCAGGTCGCTGGCGAGGGCGAGGTTGACACGCAACCCACGCTGGGCTTCCAGCGCGTCATCCAGCGCGCCATCATGCACGTGCAGTCCACGGGCAATGGCAAGAAGGAAGTCACCGGCGCCAACGTGCTGGTAGCCATTTACGGCGAGAAGGACTCGCACGCCGTGTACTACCTGCACCAGCAGGGCGTCACGCGCCTGGACGTGGTGAATTTCATCGCCCACGGCATCAAGAAGGGCGAGCCCCAGGAGCCTGCCAAGCAGGACGGCCAGGCCGAAGCCGAAGAGGGCAGCCAGGGCGAGCGCAGCGAGAAATCCTCGCCGCTGGAGCAGTACACGCAGAACCTGAACCAGGCCGCCAAGGACGGGCGCATCGACCCGCTGATCGGGCGCAACTACGAGGTCGAGCGCACCATCCAGATCCTGTGCCGCAGGCGCAAGAACAACCCGCTCTTGGTGGGCGAGGCTGGCGTCGGCAAGACGGCGATTGCCGAGGGCCTGGCCTGGCGCATCACGCAGGGCGACGTGCCGGAGATCCTGGCCGAGGCTACGGTGTACTCGCTGGACATGGGCGCGCTGCTGGCGGGCACCAAGTACCGCGGCGACTTCGAGCAGCGCCTCAAGGGCGTCCTGAAGAGCCTCAAGGACAAGCCCAACGCGGTGCTGTTCATCGACGAGATCCACACGCTGATCGGCGCCGGTGCCGCCTCGGGCGGGACGCTGGACGCGAGCAACCTGCTCAAGCCCGCGCTCTCCAGCGGCCAGCTCAAGTGCATCGGCGCGACGACGTTCACCGAGTACCGCGGCATCTTCGAAAAGGACGCGGCGCTGTCGCGGCGCTTCCAGAAGGTGGACGTGGTCGAGCCCACGGTGGCCGAGACCATCGACATCCTCAAGGGCCTGAAATCCCGCTTCGAGGAGCACCACAGCGTCAAGTACGCGGCCGCCGCGCTGCAGGCAGCGGCCGAGCTGTCGGCCAAGTACATCAACGACCGCCACCTGCCCGACAAGGCCATCGACGTGATCGACGAGGCCGGCGCGGCGCAGCGCATCCTGACGCCGTCCAAGCGCAAGAAGACCATCGGCAAGACCGAGATCGAGGAGATCGTGGCCAAGATCGCCCGCATCCCGCCCGCCAACGTCAGCAACGACGACCGCAGCAAGCTGCAGACGCTGGAGCGCGACCTCAAGAGCGTGGTCTTCGGCCAGGACAAGGCCCTCGAAGTGCTGGCCGCCAGCGTGAAGATGGCGCGCTCGGGGCTGGGCAAGGGCGACAAGCCGATCGGCGCCTTCCTGTTCAGCGGCCCCACCGGCGTGGGCAAGACCGAAGCCGCCAAGCAGCTGGCCTACATCATGGGCGTGGACCTGATCCGCTTCGACATGTCCGAGTACATGGAGCGCCACGCCGTGAGCCGCCTGATTGGCGCGCCCCCGGGCTACGTGGGCTTCGACCAGGGCGGCCTCTTGACCGAGGCGGTGACCAAGAAGCCGCACTGCGTGCTGCTGCTCGACGAGATCGAAAAAGCGCACCCGGACATCTTCAACGTGCTCTTGCAGGTCATGGACCACGGCACGCTGACGGACAACAACGGCCGCAAGGCGGATTTCCGCAACGTCATCCTGATCATGACGACCAACGCCGGCGCCGAGACCATGAACAAGGCGACCATAGGCTTCACCAACCCGCGCCAGGCGGGCGACGAGATGGCCGACATCAAGCGCCTGTTCACGCCCGAGTTCAGGAACCGCCTGGACGCCATCGTGAACTTCAAGGCGCTGGACGAGCAGATCATCCTGCGCGTGGTCGACAAGTTCCTGCTGCAGCTGGAGACGCAGCTGGCCGAGAAGAAGGTGGAGGTCACCTTCACCGACACCTTGCGCAAGCACCTGGCCAAGAAGGGGTTCGACCCCCTGATGGGCGCCCGTCCCATGCAGCGCCTGATCCAGGACATGATCCGCAAGGCGCTGGCCGACGAGCTGCTGTTCGGCCGCCTGACCGACGGCGGCCGGCTGGAAGTGGATGTCGAGGCAGCCACCGACGACAAGGGCGTCGAGACCGCCGAGGTCAAGCTGGACATCCAGCCGCTGTCCCGGAAGGAGCGCGGCGCCAAGTCCGAGCCCGCGGAACCCGAGGAGGCGACGGCCGACTGACGGCGCCTCGCCACTCCCTTTAAAAAAACCGCAGCAGTCGCTGCGGTTTTTTCATGGATGCCGCTCAGCTGTCCTGCACCAGGCCGGCCTGGCGCAGCAGCGCGCCGATCTGCGATTGGTCCAGCTTGCCCACCAGCAGCTTGCGCACCAGCGCCGGCCCGGGCAGTTGCAGCTCCTTGCCGTCGCGCAGCCGTCCCGTGGCTGCGAGCAGCGTGCGCAGGTCGTAGGTGGAGTTGAATACCTCGGGCACGCCGCGCTCCACGTCCAGCAGGGTGTACACGGCCTCCATGGGGGTGCGCACCGAATACTCGGTGGTGAAGATGCAGTCGCGCTGGCCGGCTTCCGCGAACTGGCCGATGAAGGCGAAGTTCACCGCGCCTGCCGGCACGACGTCGGGCCGGTCGCCGCTGCGCCGGGGCATGAAGAACGAGGTGACGTAGGGCATCATGACCGGCACGGCGCGCGCGCCGGTCGCGGCCAGCTCGGCAATGTCCTGCTGCGGCACGCCCAGGTGGTACAGCCACTCCTGCGTCAGCTCCTCGCCCGTGCAGTCCTGCATGGGTTTTTTCACGAAGTCGCCCACCTTCTCGGGGAACAGCCCATACAGCCAGACCACGACCTGGTGCGCGGGCTGCTTCTTGAAGTGCGGCTGGCGGTTCACCGTCCAGCTCAGCAACCAGGACGAATCGCGCGCCGTCACGATGCCGCCGGTCACCACCTTGCCGCTGAACGGGTCGCGCCGGGCGATCTTCTCGATGTAGCGCGGGATGCGCGCGTCCAGCGTGGTGACGGTGGCCGATTCCCACTTGGTCTGGTCGATGTGCGCGCCAAAGACGTCGGGGCGGCCGAAGGATGGATCCTTGGCGGCGATGCGGCGCCACAGCTCCCACGCCGGCGCCGGGCCTTCGTCCAGCCGCGCGGGCGTGTGGTGGTCGCCATTGCAGGAATTCTCGGTCAGCGAGCCTATGGTCATGAACAGCAGGTCGTCGGCCGTGAGATCGACCCCGCCCGCGCCCGCGCCGTCCTGCCAGTGCAGCCGCGTGGCCTGCTTGCGCCCGCCGCCCAGGTCGAAGTCCACGTCCAGCACCTGCACGCCGTAGCGAAACTGCACGCCGTGCCCGCGCAGCCAGTGCACCAGCGGCAGCACCAGTGATTCGTACTGGTTGTAGCGGGTGAACTTGAGGGCGGAAAAATCCGGCAGGCCGCCGATGTGATGGATGAAGCGGTGCAGGTACAGCTTCATCTCCAGGGCCGAATGCCACTCCTCGAAGGCGAACATGGTGCGCCAGTACAGCCAGAAATTGCTGGCCAGGAACTCCTGGCCGAACACCTCGTCGATGCGCCGGCCTTCCATGTCCTCGCGCGTGGCCAGGAAGCACTTCACGATGTCCTTCTGGGCGGCATCGCCCAGCGCGAACAGGCCGTCGGTGCGCGCGTCCTGGCCCTGGTTCACGGTGGCGCGCATCAGCGAGCGGTTGGGGTCGTCCTTGTTCAGCCAGTAGAACTCGTCCAGCACGCTGGCGTCCGGCACCTCCAGCGAGGGAATGGAGCGGTACAGGTCCCACAGGCATTCGAAATGGTCTTCCATCTCGCGCCCGCCGCGCACCACGAAGCCCTTGCCCGCCTCGTCGATGCCGTCCAGCGCGCCGCCGGGCAGCTCCTGGCGCTCCAGGATGGTGATGCGCTCGCCGGCCATGTAGGCATCGCGGATCAGGAAGGCCGCGCCCGCCAGCGACGCCAGGCCCGAGCCCACGAACCAGGCACGCTTGCCCTCCACGCCCGCTGGCTTGCGCGGCCGGGCAAAGGCTTCATAGTTACCGCTGCTGTAATACATCGACTTCCTTCAGGGGGTGAAATCCAGGGTTTACCCTGAATTTTGTCCTCCTGGAAGACGGCCAGCGCGACCTGGCGCAAACAAGCCGGAGATCGCACGCCCGCGCGGCGCCGGGCCAGCCGGCTGCCGGCCTTGGAGCCGCGCGTGCCAGCAGCCGCCACAGCCCGCGTGAAGGGCGTTTTTGGGCAAAAAACGCCTCTTGCCGGCGTGCTACAAGCGTTTTTAGCTATGAAAATAGTAGTGCGCCGAAGCGCCTGCGGCGCCGCCGCGCTCAGGGGCCGGCGCGCTGCAGCAGCTCGCGGGTGGCAAAGCCATCGGCCGGCAGGCCCAGGCTTTGCTGCAGCCGGCGCACGCCGGCGCGCGTGGCCGGGCCCAGTACGCCGTCGGCCTCGCCCACGTCCAGCCCGCGTGCGTTCAAGGCCTGCTGCAAGGCGATCACCTCGCTGCGCGACAAGGGCTTTAGCTCGCGCGGCCAGGGCGCCTGCAGGCCTGCGCCGCCATCGATCTGGCGCGCCAGCAGCGCCACGGCCAGCGCGTAGCTGACCGAGTTGTTGTAGCGCAGCAGGGCGCGGAAGTTGTTGCCCACCAGGATGGCCGGGCCGCGCGCCCCAGCCGGCGCCAGGATGGAGGCGCCGGCCAGCGCGGGAAGCGCCGTGCCGTCTTGCGCACGCACGCCCTCGGCGGCCCAGGCGCTGCTGTCCTGGCGCACAGCCAGCTCGGCACGGGCGTAGTCGAAGCCCGGCGGCAGGCGCACTTCCGCGCCCCAGGGCTCGCCCGCCACCCAGCCCGAATGGGCCAGGAAATTGGCCGTGGAGGCCACCACGTCGGGCACGCTGGCCCAGATGTCGCGCCGGCCGTCGCCGTCGCCGTCCACCGCATGCTCCAGGAACACCGAGGGCAGGAACTGCGTGTGCCCCAGCGCGCCCGCCCAGGAGCCGATCAGGGCGTCGGCGCTGATCTCGCCCCGGTCCACGATGCGCAGCGCGGCCAGCAGCTCGCGTTCCGCCCACTCGCGCCGCCGGCCCTCGTAGGCCAGCGTGGCCAGCGCATCCACGGCGCGGAAGTTGCCGAAATTGCGGCCGAAGTCGCTCTCCATGCCCCAGATGGCGGTGACGATGCTGGCCGGGACGCCGTAGCGCGCAGCCGCCGCGTCCAGCGCGCGCGCGTGGGCGCGCCGGCGCGTGCGGCCCTCCGCGACGCGCTCGCGCGACAGGGCGCCGTCCAGGTAGGCCCAGGGCGGGCGCGTGTACTCGGGTTGGGCGCGATCGAGCTGCACCACCTGCGGCAGGAAGCGCGCCCGGCCCAGCGTGGCCTGCACGGTGCGCGCCGTGATGCCGGCAGCCAGCGCCGTGGGGGCGAACGCCTCTACCCAGGCGCCGAAGCCGGCGGCGTCCAGGGGCGCCGCGCGTGCCGGCAGCGCCGGCGGCGCGGGCCGCGGCCGGGCCGCCGCCAAGACCGTTGCATCCGCCGGCGCCGCCGGGAGGGCGCCCGCCGGCGGCAAGGCGGCGGCCGGCGCCGGCGCCGCCAGGGGCAGCGCCGCAGGCGGCGCCAGGCGCGGGGCGGCAGGAAGGACGGGCGCCTGGCCCGGGGCGCTGGCGCACCCCAGGGCAGCGCCCAGGCTGGCGAGCGCGAAACAGCCGGACGCCAGGCGGGAAGACATCAAGGGACGGTGCATGGCTGCGATTGTGCCGCCGCCTCGCGGGCATACTTGGCCGATTCGCCCGCAGCCGCGCCGCCCGGCCCGTTTTTTCATGCACACCTTCCTCTGGCACGACTACGAGACTTTCGGCGTCCAGCCGCGCCGCGACCGCCCGGCCCAGTTCGCCGCCATCCGCACCGACGACCAGCTCAACGAGATCGGCGAGCCGCTGATGCTGTATTGCCAGCCGGCCGACGACTACCTGCCGCAGCCCGAGGCCTGCCTGATCACCGGCATCACGCCGCAGCTGTGCCAGGCGCGCGGCCTGCCCGAGCACGAATTCGCCAGCCGCATCCACGCCGAGCTGTCGCTGGCCGGCACCATAGGCGTGGGCTACAACACCATCCGCTTCGACGACGAGGTGACGCGCTTCCTGTTCTGGCGCAACCTGCTCGACCCCTATGGCCGCGAGTGGCAGAACCAGTGCGGCCGCTGGGACCTGCTGGACGTCGTGCGCCTGGCGTACGCGCTGCGCCCCGAGGGCATCCAGTGGCCCACGGACGCCGACGGCAAGCCCAGCTTCAAGCTGGAGCAGCTCACGCGCGCCAACGGGCTGGCGCACGAGGCGGCGCACGATGCGCTGTCGGACGTGCGCGCCACCATCGCGCTGGCGCGGCTGCTGCGCCGGCAACAGCCGCGGCTGTTCGACTTCGCCCTGTCGCTGCACAAGAAGGAGCGCGTGGCCGCCGAGCTGCGCCTGCCGGCCACGGCGGACACGGCGCGGCCGTTCCTGCACGTATCGGGCATGTTCGCCCCCGAACGCGGCTGCCTGGCGGTGATGTGGCCGCTGGCCAGCCACCCGGCCAACCGCAACGAATTGCTGGCCTGGGACCTGGCGCACGACCCCACCGAGCTGGCGCACCTGGCGGTGCCCGAGCTGCGCCAGCGCCTGTTCACCCGCACGGCCGACCTGCCCGAAGGCGTGCGCCGGCTGCCGCTGAAATCCGTGCACCTGAACAAGTCGCCCATGGTGGTGGGCAACCTGAACACGCTGGCGCCGGCGCTGGCGCAGCGCTGGGGCCTGGATCTGGAGCAGGCCGCGCGCCACGCCGAGGCGGCGCGCGCGCTGCCCGACCTGAGCGCCACCTGGGCCGCCGTGTTCGAGCGCGCGCCCGAGCCCGCGCCCGACGTGGACCAGGACCTGTACGGCGGCTTCGTGGGCAACGAGGACCGCCGCCGCCTGCAGCGCCTGCGCGCGCTCGACCCCGCGGAGCTGGCGCAGGCGCGCGCCGGCTTCGACGACCCGCGCCTGGCCGAGCTGCTGTGGCGCTATCGCGCGCGCAACTTCCCCGACACGCTGAGCGACGCCGAGCACCAGCGCTGGCAGGCGCACCGCGCCGCCGTGCTGCTGGACGGGCAGGGCGGCGGCCTCACCTTCGACGCGCTGTTCGAGCGCCTGGACACCCTGGGCGCGCAGGCCGACGCGCGCGGCCAGGCCATCCTGGAGGCGCTGTACGACTGGGCCGAAGGCATAGCGCCGGAGCTGGACTGAGCGGCGCGCACCCCGCCCGCCACGGCCGCATGGCGGTAGCCACCAGCGCGCGCCGGCCTACACGCGGGCATGGCCAGCCTTCATGACAATCCCCTGATCACTTCCGCCCTCCGGCCCGCGCCCATGCCCCGCAGCACCCCACCTCCCGCCGCCCCTGCTGCGCCCTCGGCGCCCCACGCTGGCGGCCCGCCGCGCGAGCTGGCCGCCCTGCTGGCCCTGGCGCCCAGCCTGCGCTTCATGTCCGGCCTGCTCATCGCCGCGCTCCTCATCGCCGGCCTGTATGCCGGGCGCACCATCCTGGTGCCGCTGGCGCTGGCGTTCCTGCTCAGCTTCGTGCTCGATCCGCTGGTGGTGCGCTGCAAGCGCATCGGCCTGCCGCGCCTGCCGGCGGTGCTGCTGGTGGTGGCGCTGACGCTGACCGTGCTGACCACCGCCGCAGTCTTCGTGACCAACGAGGCGCGCGTGCTCAGCGAGCAGCTGCCGCAGTACCAGCACACCATCCGCAAGAAGCTGCGCAGCCTGGCGCAGGAGCTGCGCGCGCCCGGCATGTTCGACGGCGCCAAGCGCACGCTGGACATCGTGCAGCACGAGGTCGAGGCGGCCACGCCACCCGCCAAGGCCGCCGGCGCCGGCGCCCGGAGCGCCCCCGTGCAGCAGGTGCAGGTACAGCCGCGCGAGCTGTCGCCGGCGCAGCAGGCGCTGGCGGCGTTCGATGCCCTCAAGCGCCCGCTGACCGACGCCGGCCTGGTGCTGGTATTCATCGTCTTCATCCTGCTCGACCGCGTGGACCTGCGCGACCGCCTGCTGCGCCTGCTGGGCGGCAACCTGCACCGCGCCACCGACGCCATGGACGAAGCCGGCGAGCGCATCTCGCGCTACCTGATCATGCAGCTTATGGTCAACGTCAGCTACGGCATCCCGATGGCGCTGGGGCTGTGGGCCATCGGCGTGCCCGGCGCCCTGCTGTGGGGGGCACTGGCCGGGGTGATGCGCTTCGTGCCCTACGTGGGCGCCTTTGTCGCGGCGGTGTTCCCGCTGACGCTGGCGTTCGCCGTCAGCCCCGGCTGGGACCTGGTGCTGTGGACGCTGGCGCTGATCGTGCTGCTGGAGCTGGTCAGCAACAACGTCATCGAGCCCTGGCTCTACGGCAGCAGCACGGGGCTGTCCATCCTGTCGCTGATCGTCGCCGCCACGTTCTGGGCGGCGCTGTGGGGGCCGGTCGGGCTGATCATGTCCACGCCGCTCACGGTGTGCCTGCTGGTCATCGGCCGCTACCTGCCCCAGCTGGCCTTCCTGGATGTGCTGCTGGGCAGCCAGCCGGCGCTGGACGAGCCCACGCGCATCTACCAGCGCCTGCTGGCCGGCGATCCCGAGGAAGCCATAGAGCTCAGCGTCACCCAGGTCGAGGCGCTGGGCGGGGCGGCCGCGGCCTTCTACGGCCAGGTCGCGCTGCCGGTGTTGCGCATGGCCGTGGGCGACCATGCGCGCGTGGCCACGCCCGAGCACCGGCTGCGCCTGTTCGAGGGCATGGACGCGCTGCTGGACGACCTGCAGGAGCAATACCCGCCGCCGCTGACCGCGACCGTCGCCGCCGCGCACCAGCAGCCCATCGTCTGCCTGGGCGGCAAGTGGGAGCTGGACCACATCGCCGCGCGCATGGTGGCGCACTCGCTGGCGCTGCAGGGCTGGCCGGCGCAGACGCGCTCGCTGGGCACGCTCTCGGCCGGGCACCTGGAGGAGCTGGCGCTGGAGGGCGTGCAGGTGGTCTGCGTGGTCTGGCTGGCGAGCGACCCGGCAGCGGCGGCGCGGCATTTCTGCCGCCGCCTGCGCCGGCGCTGGCCGCGCGTGCGCATCGTGCTGGCGCTGTGGGGCGACCCGCTGGAGGCCCAGGCCCGCGTGCAGGACCCGCAGGCGCTGGGGGCCGATGCGGTGGCGCTGTCGCTGGCGGAGACGGTGGCGCGCGTGGCCGAGCTGCAGGGCGTGGACCTGCACCAGGCTTTCGAGGAGGCGCCCATCCCCGAGGGCGACGCGGCGCGCGTGCAGGCGCTGCTGGCCAGCGGCCTGCTGGACAGCGACCGCGTGCGCCAGGCCTGCCTGCACACCGCCAAGCGCGCGGCCGACATCTTCGACGTGCCCCAGGCCATGGTGACGCTGGTCGATGGCGAGCACCAGATCGCCCTGTGCAGCCACGGCCTGCTGGCGCCCGAGGACGAGGCCATCGGGCAGGCGCCCGGCGACGCCATGACGCCGGCCGGCGCCCCGCGCATGCCGCGCCGCCTGTCGCTGTGCGCCCACGTGGTGGCGCTGCGCCAGGCGATGGTGGTGCCCGACATCGCCCGCGACGCGCGCTTTGCCGGCAACCCGGCGCTGCGCGAGCGCGGCGTGCGCTTCTACGCCGGCGCCGCGCTGCGCGACGAGGCCGGCCACGTGCTGGGGGCGCTGTGCCTGCTGGACGTGCAGCCGCGCAGCTTCGACGAGCGCGAGCTGCGCCTGCTGCAGGCCATGGCCGACGACCTCATGGCCGGCTGGCGCGAGGCCGCCGGCGCGCAGGCGGAGAGCGCGCCGGCGTCGGCTACCGTGGGGCAGGTGGTTCCGTAGGGCGGCTGTGCGTGCCCCTCGAAGGGCTACTTGGTGCCGAAGATGCGGTCGCCCGCGTCGCCCAGGCCCGGCAGGATGTAGCCGTGGCCGTTCAGCTCGCGGTCGATGGCGGCGGTGAAGATGGGCACGTCCGGGTGCGCGGCCTGCAGCGTGGCCACGCCCTCCGGGGCGGCCAGCAGGCAGACGAACTTGATCGAGCGCGGCGAGAGCTGCTTGAGGCGCGCCACGGCGGCGGCGGCGGAGTTGCCGGTGGCCAGCATCGGGTCCACCACGATGATGTCGCGCTCGGCCATCTCCGAGGGCATCTTGAAGTAGTACTCCACCGGCTGCAGCGTCGCCGGGTCGCGGTACAGGCCGATGTGGCCGATGCGCGCGCCCGGCACTACGTTGAGCATGCCGTCCAGGAAGCCGTTGCCGGCGCGCAGGATGGACACCAGCACCAGCTTCTTGCCGTCGATCACCTTGCCGGTCATGGTCTCCAGCGGCGTCTCGACCTCGAAGTCCTGCAGCGGCATGTCGCGCGTCACCTCGTAGGCCATCAGCGTGGACAGCTCGCCCAGCAGGCGGCGGAAGCTGTTGGTGCTGGCGTCCTTCCTGCGCATCAGGGTGAGCTTGTGCTGCACCAGGGGATGGTCGATGACGTGGACGTTGCTGCTCATGGGCCTGGCCTCTTGTTCGAAGGGAAAGTGTCTGCGGGAGGCCGGGATTTTTGCATGGCCACGGGCCGCCGCCAGGGTGCGGCCGGGCGCCCGCCGCGCGCTGGCCCGCGCCCTGGAGGCGCGGGTGTGTTTGCAAAAAATGATAGCTAACTATCGTTTGTTGGCGCCGGCAAGACAGGGATTTGACCGAAAAATGCCGATTTCAGCGCCTTTTGCCGCCGCCCAGCAGCCCGCCCAGCACGCCGCGCAGGATTTCGCGCCCCAGGCCGGTGCCCATGGTGCGGATGGCCGACTTGGCCATGGTCTGCACCAGCCCGTCCGTCTTGCCGCCGCGCGGGCCGGTGCTGCCGAACAGCAGGTCGTTCAGCCCGTCCTTGATTCCGCCCGCCGCCGCGCCACCCGCCGCCGCGCCGCGCGCCGCCGCGCCGCCCGGGGCGGGCGCCGCGCTGGCCGAGGCGCCGGCGCGCCCGCGCAGGATCTCGTAGGCCGACTCGCGGTCGATCGCCGTGTCGTAGCGGCCGGCCACCAGCGAGCCGGCGATCAGCGCGCGGCGCTGCTCGTCGGTGATGGGGCCGATCTGGCTGCCGGGCGGGATGACGTAGGCGCGCTCGGTCTCGCTGGGGCGGCCCTTGGCGTCCAGCAGGCTGACCAGCGCCTCGCCCACCGCCAGCTCGGTGATGGCGGCCTCGACGTCCAGCCCGGCCTTGGGCCGCATGGTGCTGGCGGTGGCCTTGACGGCCTTCTGGTCGCGCGGCGTGAAGGCGCGCAGCGCGTGCTGCACGCGGTTGCCCAGCTGGGCCAGCACGCTGTCGGGGATGTCCAGCGGGTTCTGCGTCACGAAATACACGCCCACGCCCTTGGAGCGCACCAGGCGCACCACCAGCTCGATGCGCTCGACGAGCACCTTGGGCGCGTCGGTGAACAGCAGGTGGGCCTCGTCGAAGAAGAAGACCAGCTTGGGCTTTTCCGGGTCGCCGATCTCGGGCAGGCGCTCGAACAGCTCGGACAGCAGCCACAGCAGGAAGGTGGCGTACAGGCGCGGGGCGTTCATCAGCCGGTCGGCCGCCAGGATGTTGACCACGCCGCGCCCATCCACGGTCTGCAGCAGGTCGTCGATGTCCAGCATGGGCTCGCCGAAGAACTCGCCTCCGCCTTGGCTGTCGATGGTGAGCAGCGCGCGCTGGATGGCGCCAATGCTGGCGCTGCTGACGTTGCCGTACTCGGTGGTGAACTGCCGGGCGTTGTCGCCCACGTGCTGCACCATGGCGCGCAGGTCCTTCAGGTCCAGCAGCAGCAGGCCCTGGTCGTCGGCGATCTTGAACACCAGGGTGAGCACGCCCATCTGCGTCTCGTTGAGCGCCAACATGCGCCCCAGCAGCAGCGGCCCCATGTCGGAGATGGTGGCGCGCACCGGGTGGCCCTGGGTGCCGAACACGTCCCACAGCGTGGTCGGGCAGGCCACGGGCCGGGCAGCGCCAGGCCGCGCTCGGCCAGCACGGCGGCCAGCTTGTCGCCGATGCGCCCGCTCTGGCTGATGCCCGTCAGGTCGCCCTTGACGTCGGCCATGAACACGGGCACGCCGATGCCCGAGAACTGCTCGGCCAGGCTTTGCAGCGTCACCGTCTTGCCGGTGCCGGTGGCGCCGGTGATGAGGCCATGGCGGTTGGCCAGGCCGGGCAGCAGCTCGCAGCTGGCGTGGGCGTTTTGGGCGATGAGCAGCGGTGGTGCCATGGTGAACGGAAGGCCTCTGAGTCAAACGTAAAATCGCAAGGTTAAATCAATCATCAAGAAGAAGGGCGCTGCAGTGGCAGGACATAGCAAATGGGCCAACATCCAGCACCGCAAGGGCCGCCAGGATGAAAAGCGCGGCAAGGTCTGGACCCGCATCATTCGGGAAATCATGGTGGCGGCGCGCCAGGGCGGGGGCGATGCGGCCGCCAACCCGCGCCTGCGCCTGGCGGTGGACAAGGCCCGGGCGGCCAACATGCCGGCCGACAACATCAAGCGCAACATCGACAAGGCCACCGGCAACCTCGAAGGCGTGACCTACGAGGAAATCCGCTACGAGGGCTACGGCATCGGCGGCGCGGCCATCATCGTGGACACCATGACCGACAACCGCGTGCGCACGGTGGCCGAGGTGCGCCACGCGTTCAGCAAATACGGCGGCAACATGGGCACCGAGGGCTCGGTGGCCTTCCAGTTCAGGCACGTGGGCCAGCTCATCTTCGCGCCCGGCACCGACGAGGACAAGGTGATGGAGGCGGCGCTGGAGGCCGGCGCCGAGGACGTCATCACCGACGGCGAGGGCGCCATCGAGGTGCTGACCGCGCCCGGCGACTTCGAGGCCGTCAAGGACGCGCTGGCCGCGGCCGGCCTGGCCCCCGACCTGGCCGAGGTCACCATGCGCGCCGAAAACCCCATCGCCCTGGCGGGCGACGACGCCGCGCGCATGCAAAAGCTCCTGGACGTGCTCGAAGACCTCGACGACGTGCAGGAAGTCTTCCACAACGCCGAGCTGTGACGCCATGAAGATTCTCGTCATCGGCGGCGGCGGCCGCGAGCACGCCCTCGCCTGGAAGATCGCCCAGTCGCCCAAGGCCAGCCGGGTCTACGTGGCCCCGGGCAATGGCGGCACCGCGCTCAGCCCCAAGCTGGAGAACGTCCCCATCACCGACGTGCAGGCGCTGCGCGAGTGGGCGCAGCAGCAGCGCATAGGCCTCACCGTGGTCGGCCCCGAGGCGCCGCTGGCCGCCGGCGTGGTCGATGAGTTCCGCGCCCATGGCCTGCGCATCTTCGGCCCCACGAAGGCCGCCGCGCAGCTGGAGAGCTCCAAGGCCTTCTCCAAGGCCTTCATGCGCCGCCACGGCATTCCCACGGCGGACTACGACACCTTCACCGACGCGGATGCCGCGCACGCCTTCGTCAACCGCCTGGGCGCGCCCATCGTCGTCAAGGCCGACGGCCTGGCGGCCGGCAAGGGCGTGGTGGTGGCCACCACGCTGGAGCAGGCGCACGAAGCCATCGACTACATGCTGCAGGGCAACTCCGCAGGCGTGGCGCGCACAACGAAGGCGGCGCGCGCGTGGTCATCGAGCAGTTCCTGGAGGGCGAGGAAGCCAGCTTCATCGTCCTGGCCGATGGCAAGAACGTCGTGGCCCTGGCCACCAGCCAGGACCACAAGCGCCTCAAGGACGGCGACGAAGGCCCCAACACCGGCGGCATGGGCGCGTATTCGCCCGCGCCCGTGGTCACGGCCGACGTGCATGCGCGCGCCATGCGCGAGGTCATCCTGCCCACGATGCGCGGCATGGAAAAGGACGGCATCCCCTACACCGGCTTCCTCTACGCCGGCCTGATGATCGACGCCCAGGGCCACCCCAGGACGCTGGAGTTCAACTGCCGCCTGGGTGACCCCGAGACCCAGCCCATCCTGATGCGGCTGAAGTCCGACCTGGTGGACCTGCTGTCCGCCGCCGTGGACGGCAGGCTGGACCAGGTGGAGCTGCAGTGGGACCGCCGCACCGCCCTGGGCGTGGTCATGGCCGCGCACGGCTACCCGGACGCGCCGCGCAAGGGCGATGCCATCAGCGGCGTGCCGCCCGAGGCCGATGACGCGGTGGTCTTCCACGCCGGCACCCAGCTGGACGAGGACGGCACGCTGCGCGCCAGCGGCGGCCGCGTGCTGTGCGTGACCGTGCTGGCCGACAACGTGCGCCAGGCGCAGCAGCGCGCCTACGACGCAGTGCGCGCCATCGCCTTCGACGGCGCGCAGTGGCGCGGCGACATCGGCCACCGGGCGATGAAATAGGGACAACCCCCTGAGCCGCCTCGCGGCTTCCCCCTTCTCTGGCGCTTCGCCTGGAAGGGGGACGGCGCCAGCGGCCTGGCGCGGCGCGCTTTCCTGCGCAATGCCCTGAATGACTGGCGACTACACCTATGAGCGAAGAAGTCCGTAGCTACCTTTTGAGCCTGCAAGGCCGCATCACCGATGCCATCGAAGCCGTGGAAGGCGAGGGCGGCGCACGCTTTCGCCAGGACGCCTGGCAGCGCCCGCCCGGCTCGCCCCTGCAGGGCGATGGCATCACGCGCATCCTGGAAGGCGGGCGCGTGTTCGAGCGCGCCGGCTGCGGCTTCTCGCACGTCAGCGGGCCGCGGCTGCCGCCCTCGGCCACCGAGCACCGGCCCGAGCTGGCCGGCGCGCCATTCGAGGCCATGGGCGTGTCGCTGGTGTTCCACCCGCGCAACCCCTATGTGCCCACCGTGCACATGAACGTGCGCATGATCTCCGCCGCGCAGGCCGGGCAGCCACCCGTGTGCTGGTTTGGCGGCGGCATGGACCTGACGCCGTTCTACGGCTTCGAGGAAGACGCGGTGCACTTCCACCGCGCCTGCCGCGATGCGCTCGCGCCCTTTGGCGAGCAGCTGCACCCGCGCTTCAAGGCCTGGTGCGACGAGTACTTCTACCTGAAGCACCGCGATGAGCAGCGCGGCGTGGGCGGCATCTTCTTCGACGATTTCTCGGAACTGGGCTTCGAGCGCAGCCTGGCGATGACGCAAAGCGTGGGCGACGCCTTCCTGGGCGCCTACCTGCCCATCGTGCAGCGGCGCCAGGACAGCGCCTATGGCGAGCGCGAGCGCGAGTTCCAGCTGTACCGGCGCGGCCGCTACGTCGAGTTCAACCTGGTCTGGGACCGGGGCACGCACTTCGGCCTGCAGTCGGGCGGGCGCACCGAATCCATCCTGCTGTCCATGCCGCCGCTGGCCAGCTGGAGCTACCGGCGCGAGCCCGAACCCGGCTCGCCCGAGGCCGAGCTCGCCGCGCGCTTCCTGGTGCGCCGCGACTGGGCCTGACGCCAGCCACTTCTTTTTCCATAGCGATACGTCCTTGCGGGACGCCGACTACACCCCCATTTGGCACGCACCGCTATAGTGCCAACCATCATTTGCCACGAAACAACCGCCCGATGAGCACCTCCAAACAATCGGAAACCGCTGCCAAGCGCGACGTCACCAAGCTCCAGCGCGCCATCGTCGATGGCCTGGAGGACGTCAAGGCACAGGACATCCAGGTCTTCAATACCGAGCATCTGTCGCCGCTGTTCGAGCGCGTCGTGGTGGCCACCGGCACCTCCAACCGCCAGACCAAGGCGCTGGCGGCCAGCGTGCGCGACGCGGTGCGCGAGGCCGGCTTCTCCAAGCCGCGCACCGAGGGCGAGGACAATGGCGAATGGATCATCGTGGACTGCGGCCCGGCCGTGGTGCACGTGATGCAGCCGGCCATCCGCCAGTACTACCGGCTGGAGGAGATCTGGGGCGAAAAGCCGGTGCGCCTGAAGCTGGGCGCGGCCAAGCCGCGCCGGGTCACCGCGTCCGAGGACGCCTCGGCAGCCGCCCCGGCGGCCAAGCCCGCCGCCCGCAAGGCCCCGGCGCGCAAGGGCGCCAGCGCAGCCGCCGAGCCCGCCGCCGCCCCGGCCCGCAAGGCCGCCGGCAAGAAGGCGCCCGCCAAGGCGGCTGCCGGCGCTGCCCCGCGCGCCGCCGCCAGGCCCGCCACCAGGTCCGCCGCCCCGGCCGCCGGCAAGGCCGCTGCGCCGCGCAAGTCCGCCGCCGCCAAGGCACCGGTCAAGACCGTGGTCGTGAACAAGCCGGTGGCGAAGAAGGCCGCCGGCAAGACCGCCGCCGCGCCCAGGCCGGCCGCCAAGGCTGCTCCAAAGGCCGCTGCAAAGACCGCTACCAAGACCGCTACCAGGACCGCCGCAAAGACCGCTGCAAAGACCGGAGCCAAGGCCACCGCCGCCCGCAAGGCGCCGGCCAGGAAGGCCGCCGCGCCCAAGGCCTGACGGCGCTGCTGCGCGATGAGGCTTTTCATCGTCGCCGTCGGCCAGCGCGTGCCCGACTGGGCCGCCGCTGCCTACGACGACTACGCCAAGCGTTTTCCGCCCGAGCTGAAGGTGGAGTTGCGCGCCGTCAAGACCGAACCGCGCGGCTCCAAGACGCTGGAGACGCTGTACGCGGCCGAGCGCGAGCGCATCGAGGCGGCCATCCCGCGCGGCACGCGCGTGGTGGCCCTGGACGAGCGCGGCACCAGCCTCGCCACCCGGGCGCTGGCCGAGCGGCTGCGCGGCTGGCAGCTGTCGGGCGACGACGTGGCGCTGGTCATCGGCGGCCCGGACGGGCTGGACCCGGGCTTTCGCCAGGCCGCGCATGAGCGCATCCGCCTGTCCGACCTGACGCTGCCCCACGCCATGGTGCGCGTGCTGCTGATCGAGCAGCTGTACCGCGCCTGGTCGGTCAATGCCGGCCATCCCTACCACCGCGAATAGCGCGGCGGACTCCTGAATTGATAGCTGCATCCCGGCCCTGCACGCCGACGTGCGGCCTGTCTGGCTTCAAACATGGCTGATTTCGTCTTTCTTGCCTCGCAAAGCCCCCGGCGCAGCCAGCTGCTGGCGCAGATCGGCGTGCGCCATGAATTGCTGCTGCCCAACGCGGCCGGTGACCTGCCCGAGGATGCCGAGGCCATGGAGGCCGCGCTGCCCGGCGAGCCGCCGGCCGACTACGTGCGGCGCGTCACCGCGCTGAAGCTCGACGCGGCGGTGGCGCGCCACGCGCGCCGGACCCTGCGGGAGGCGCCCATCCTGTGCTCGGACACCACCGTGGCGCTGGGCCCGGCCATCCTGGGCAAGCCCGCGGACGGGCGGGATGCGGCGCGCATGCTGGCGCTGCTGTCCGGGCGCGAGCACGAGGTGCTGACCGCCGTCGCCGTCGCCGCCGGCGGGCGCCGCCTGGCGGCCCTGTCGGTGTCGCGCGTGCGCTTTGCCGCGCTGACGCCGGCACAGATCGACGCCTATGTCGCCACCGGCGAGCCGCTGGGCAAGGCCGGCGCCTACGGCATCCAGGGTCACGCGGCGGCGCATGTCGAGCGCATCGAGGGCAGCTACTCCGGCATCATGGGCTTGCCGCTGTTCGAGACGGCGGCGCTGCTGCGCGCGGCGGGCTGCGCCGCATGAGAGCCTGTTCATGATCTTTTCATCCTGCCCGTTGCCCCGCCTGGGGCCCAGGTGCAAGAAGCAAAGCGCGCCTGAGCTGGTGGCCCGGCGAGCATTTGCGACGCCGCAGATGGGCCCCAGGCGGGGCAACCCTCCGGGCAAGGCAGCAAACGGCCGCATCCAGCGTTGCCCGCCTTGCCCAGGCCGCCAGCATGGGCTGCGGCGGGCGCCTTGGCTGCGGCCGTTTGCTGCCTTGCGGGCAGGATGAAAAGATCATGAACAGGCTCTGAGGCATAGGCTGCAGCGCCACTGCGGCGGGCGCTTTCGGGCATCATGAAAGCCTCATGCAACAAGACATCCTCATCAACTGGTCGCCCCAGGAAACGCGCGTCGCAGTGGTCGAAAACGGCGCCGTGCAGGAGCTGCACGTCGAGCGCACGCTGGAGCGCGGGCTGGTCGGCAACGTGTACCTGGGCCGCGTCTCGCGCGTGCTGCCGGGCATGCAGTCGGCCTTCATCGACATTGGCCTGGAGCGCGCGGCCTTCCTGCATGTGGGCGACGTGTGGCAGCGCCAGGAGGGCGGCGAGGCGCCGATGTTCGCGCGCAAGGGCGAACCGCCCGTGCCCATCGAGCGCCAGGTCTTCGAGGGCCAGCCGCTCATGGTGCAGGTCATCAAGGACCCGATCGGCAGCAAGGGCGCGCGCCTGTCCACGCAGATCAGCATCGCCGGACGGCTGCTGGTGTTCCTGCCGCAGGACGACCACATCGGCATCTCGCAAAAAATTCCTGCCGCCGAGCGCGACACCCTGCGCCGGCGCCTGCAGGCGCTGGTGGGCGACAAGGACACGGGCGGCGGGGGCGGCTTCATCCTGCGCACCAACGGCGAGGACGCCAGCGACGCCGAGCTGGGCGAGGACATCGCCTACCTGCGCAAGGCCTGGGGGCGCATCCGCCAGGCCGCGCTGGAGCGGCCCGCCGGCTCGCTGCTGCACCAGGACCTGAGCCTGCTGCAGCGCGTGCTGCGCGACCTGGCCGGCGAGCAGGCGCAGTCCATCCGCATCGACTCGCGCGAGCAGTTTGAGTTGCTGGCCCAGTTCGGCCGCGAGTTCATGCCCGCGGCCGTGCCCCAGCTGCAGCTGTACAAGGGCGAGCGGCCGATCTTCGACCTCTACTCGATCGACGAGGAGGTGGGCCGCGCCCTGGGCCGGCGCGTGGAGCTCAAGTCCGGCGGCTACCTGATCGTGGACCAGACCGAGGCGCTCACCACCATAGACGTGAACACCGGCGGCTACGTCGGCGCGCGCAACTTCGACGACACCATCTTCAAGACCAACCTGGAGGCCGCGGGCTCGATAGCGCGCCAGCTGCGCCTGCGCAACCTGGGCGGCATCGTGATCGCGGACTTCATCGACATGACGCGCGAGGAGCACCGCGCCGCCGTGCTGGCCGAGTTCAAGAAGCAGCTGGCGCGCGACCGGGTGAAGACCATGGTCGGGGGCTTCTCGCAGCTGGGCCTGGTGGAGATGACGCGCAAGCGCACGCGCGAATCGCTGGCGCACATGCTGTGCGAGCCCTGCCCGACCTGCACCGGCGTCGGCCAGGTCAAGACCGCGCGCAGCGTCTGCTACGACATCCTGCGCGAGGTGCTGAGGGAAGCGCGCCAGTTCAACCCGCGCGAGTTCCGCGTCGTGGCCTCGCCCAAGGTGGTGGAGCTGTTCCTGGACGAGGAAAGCCAGCACCTGGCCGGCCTGTCGGACTTCATCGCCAAGCCGATCTCGCTGCAGGCCGAGAACGGCATGGGGCAGGAGCAGTACGACATCGTGCTGCTGTAGCCGCCCGGCCGTCCGTCCATCCGCGCGGCGCCGTCAGGCGTCAACCTGCATCGCCGGGCGCGCCTGCACCTGCCCCAGCCAGGCCTGCACGTGCGGGTACGCGCCCACCGGCGCGCCCACGTGGAGGCTGTAGCCGATCACCGAGGCCACCACCAGGTCAACCAGCGAATACCCGTCGCCCAGCATCCAGGGCTGGCCGGCCAGGCGCGCGTCCAGCACCGCCAGCAGGGCGTGCAGGCTCTGCAGCGCGGCGTCCGCCTGCGGATGGGCGGCCTGCGCGGCTTCGCCTTCGACCGGCGCGAGGCGGGGCAGCACGGCGCAGTAGCTGACATAGGCCCAGGCGCACCACGACAGCGCCTGCAGCGCCTCGGGCGTGCCGGCCTGCGGCCACAGGCCGCGCTCCACGCCGTAGCGATGGGCCAGCCACAGGTGGATGGCCAGGGCCTCGAACATCGGCGCGCCGTTGACCGTGAGCGTGGGCACCTTGCCGTTCGGGTTGAGGGCGAGAAACTGCGCCTGGCGCTGTTCACCCGCGCGGATGTCGACGCGCACCCGCTCGTGCGGCACGCCTAGCTCGGCGAGGGCGCGGGCGATGGGCGTGGCGCTGGACATGGGATGCCCGTAGAGGACGATGGACATGGGGAGGCTCCTGGGCCTGTTCAGGCCGGTGGTGGTTGAGGGAGCCGCGACTGTAGGGAGCATTGCGGACAGTTTTTGTCCTCGATGGACGGCTACAGTGGCGCCATGCTGTCCTCGTCCACCCGGCTGCTGCGGCTGCTGGCCCTGTTGTCCACGCGCCGCCATTGGCCGGGCGCCGCCCTGGCCGAGCAATTGCAGGTGCATCCGCGCACCTTGCGCCGCGACGTCGACCGGCTGCGCCAGCTCGGCTACCCGGTGCATGCCAGCAGCGGTGTCGCCGGCGGCTACGCCTTCCGCGCAGGGCGCGACCTGCCGCCGCTGCTGTTGGACGACGACGAGGCGCGCGCCGTCTCGATCGCGCTGCGCACCGCCACCGCCGCGGGCGGCGTCGAGGAGCCTGCGCTGCGCGCGCTGGTGAAGCTGGAGCACGCCATGCCGGCGCGGCTGCGCCAGCAGATGGACGTCCTGCGCTCGGCGATCGTGCCGCTGCCGCTGCACGCCGACGGGCCGGCGGTGGACGCCTTGCTGCTGGTGACGCTGGCCTCCGCCTGCCACGAGCAGCTGTGCGTCGCGTTCGCCTACATCGATGGGCAGGGGCGCAGCAGCGAGCGCAGCGTCGAGCCGCACGGCCTGGTGCATGCGCAGCGGCGCTGGTACCTGGTCGCCTGGGACGGCGCGCGCGGCGACTGGCGCACCTTTCGGGTGGACCGCATCGAGGGCGCGCCCCGGCCGGGCGGGCATTTCGCGCCGCGGCCGTCGCCGGACGGCGGCGACCTCAAGGCCTATGTCGCGCGCTCGCTGTCGGCGCCGCCCGCCGCCGAGCCGGCGCGCATCGTGCTGCACGCCCCGCTCGCGCGCATGGCGCGCCAGCTGCCCGCGTCCGCCGGAACGCTGCACCCGCTTGATGAGCGCCGCTGCGAGCTGGCGTGCGCCAGCTACGCGAGCGGCGCCCTGGTGTTCTGGCTGATGGCGCTGGAGGTGGATTTCGAGGTGCTGGCGCCCGAGGCGCTGGCGGCGCGGGTGCGCGCGGCGGGTGAGCGCGCATTGCGCGGCGCGGCGGCACACCTGCGCGGTTGACGCCACAGGCGCCGGCGGCGCGGGGATGCTGGTATATCGCTATATAAATAATAGCCATACGCCGTTTATTCACGCCGGCCCGCGCCGCTTTTGGCTTGAAAACGCTGGCTACAGGCGCTGCAAGCGCTCCAGCGCCGTGCGCAGCGTTTCGTCACGCTTGGCAAAGCACAGGCGTATCACCCGCTGCTCGAAGCCATCGCCGTAGAAGGCCGACACCGGAATGCCGGCCACGCCGATCTCGCGGATCAGCCATTCGCAGAAAGCGCGCTCGGGCAGGTCGCTCACGGCCGAGTAGTCCACGCACTGGAAGTAGCTGCCGCTGCTGGGCAGCAGCTTCAGGCGCGTGCCCGACAGGCCCTCGCGGAACAGGTCGCGCTTGCCCTGGTAGAAGGCGGCCAGGCCCAGGTAGTGCGCGCTGTCCTGCAGGTATTCGGCCAGGCCGTGCTGCATGGGGGTGTTGACGGTGAACACGTTGAACTGGTGCACCTTGCGGAACTCCGCCGTGAGCGGCGCAGGCGCGGCCACGGTGCCGACCTTCCAGCCGGTGACGTGGAAGGTCTTGCCGAAGCTGGAGACGATGAAGGCGCGCTCGGCCAGGCCGGCAAAGCGCGCTGCGCTCTGGTGCTGCTGGCCGCCATAGACCATGTGCTCATAGACCTCGTCGCTGATCAGCAGCACGTTGGTCGGCGCGAGCAGCGCTTCGAGCTGGCGCATCTCGGCTGCGCTCCAGACGCTGGCGCTGGGGTTGTGCGGCGTGTTCAGGATCAACAGGCGCGTGCGCGGCGTGAGCGCCGCGGCGATGCGCCCGAAGTCCGGCGCAAAGCTGCCGGGCGTGAGCGGCACGCGCACCGCGATGCCGCCGGCCAGCTCGATGTTGGGCACATAGCTGTCATAGCAGGGCTCCAGCACGATGACCTCGTCGCCCGGCTGCACGCAGGCCAGGATGGCGGTGAGGATGGCCTGCGTGGCGCCGGCGGTGATGGTGATCTCGCGCTCCGGGTCGTAGCGCCGGCCGTGCAGGGCCTCGATCGTGCCGGCCACGGCCGCGCGCAGCGCCGGCACGCCGGGCATGGGCGGGTATTGGTTGTGGCCGGCCTGCATGGCGCGGCAGACGGCATCCACCAGCGCCGGGTCGCAGGCGAAGTCGGGAAAGCCCTGGCCCAGGTTCACCGCGCCGTGCTCGGCCGCGAGCTGCGACATGACGGTGAAGATGGTCGTGCCCACCGTGGGCAGGCGGCTGGGGAAGCTCGGCGTGGTCATCGGGTCGGCGCGGGGTCAGAGTTCGTAGTCGTTCACGTGGCCGGTCATGGCGCGTGCAATCAGGTCGCGGCTCAGGCGGTCGCTGAGCAATTCGGCAAAGCGATAGACGAAGTTGCGCAGGTAGGCGCCGCGCTTGAAGGCCACGCGCGCCACGCTCTGGCCGAACAGGTGGCCCATGGGGCGCACCACCAGGTCGGTCTGCGGGTCGTCGCGCATGGCCATCTCGGCCACGATGCCTATCCCCAGGCCCAGGCGCACGTAGGTCTTGATCACGTCGGAGTCGATCGCCTCCAGCACCACGCGCGGCTGCAGCTTGCGGGCGGCAAACGCCTGGTCGATCTTGGCGCGCCCGGTGAACGAGGGGTGGTAGGTGATGAGCGACTCGTGCGCCAGGTCGTCCAGGCCCACGCGCTCCTTCTTGGCCAGCGGATGGGCGGCGGGAATGACCAGCACGTGCTGCCACTCGTAGCAGGGCAGCGTCACCAGGTCCGGGTAGGCGGCCAGCGATTCGGTGGCCATGCCGATCTCGGCCACCTCGTCCAGCACCATGCGCGCCACCTCGTGCGGCGTGGCCTGGTGCAGGCTGATGTGGACCTTGGGGTACTGCTCGCGCAGCTTGGCCACCGGCAGGGGCAGCACGTAGCGCGCCTGCGTGTGGGTGGTGGCGATCGACAGCGTGCCGCTGTCTTGCTGGCTGTATTGCTCGCCGATGCGCTTGAGGTTGCCGACCTCGCGCATGATCAGCTCAATGCTCTTGAGCACATGCAGCCCCGGCTCGGTGACCCGCTTCAGGCGCTTGCCATGGCGCGCGAAGATGTCCACGCCCAGCTCGTCTTCCAGCTCGATGATGGCCTTGGAAACACCGGGTTGCGAGGTGTGCAGCGCTTTCGCGGCTTCGGTCAGATTCAGGTTGCGGCGCGCGGCTTCCTGGACGAAGCGGAACTGGTGCAGGTTCATATCTTATAAATTATAAAGAACCAGATAATTATGCATCAATCGTCTATTGAAGCCGCGTCCGCAGCGATTTGCGCCATCAACGCCAGCAGGCGCGCATCGTCACCGATGTGCGGCGCCAGCGCCAGGCCCAGCTGTGGGTGGGCGCGGGCCAGGGCCTGCACGGTCTGGGGCAGGTCGTCGCGCACATGGCGGCCAGCGCCCAGGAACAGGGGTACGACGGCCACGCGCGCCACCGCCAGCGCGGCAAGTTCCTGCACCACCTGCTCCAGCGTGGGCGGGCACAGCTCCAGGTAGGCGCAGCGCACCTGCAGCTGCGGCTGCTGGCGGTGCAGCAGCTGCTGCACGGCCTCGATGGGGCGGCGCCACAGCGGGTCGCGCGAGCCGTGGGCCAGCAGGATGAGGGCGCGGTCGGGCATGGCGCGCTCAACGCCTGAGCACCAGCCAGCCGAAGGCCGCCAGCGACAGCGCGGTGTAGATCAGCCCCGGCGCGGCGGCGGTCAGCCAGGGCGACCAGTTCTGCAGGTTGCCCGCGAAGCCGAAGACGTTGTTCAGCAGGAAGAAGCTGATGCCGGCCATGACGCCGCCGAACACGTGCCCGGCGATGCCGCCGGAGCGAAAGTGCAGGTAGGCGAAGGGCAGCGACAGCACCACCATCACCAGGCAGCTCAAGGGGTAGAAGACCTTGCGCCAAAACTCGATTTCGTAGCGCTGCGCTGCCTGGCCGTTGGCCTGCAGGTGGCGTATGTAGCCAAACAGCTCGATGGTGGGCATCTTGTCGGGCTTGAGCACCGCTGCCGACACCATGCCGGCGCTGATGCCGGTGGGCCACAGCAGTTGCGGCTCGGCGGTGCGCACCACCCGCGCCTGGTCGCTGTCGGCGTGCTCGAACACGCTGCGCCGCACCTGGCGCAGCAGCCAGGCGCCGCCGGCGGGGGCGAATTCCCCCTGCTCGGCCACCAGCGTGGACAGGACGCGGCCTTGCGCGTCGAATTCGAACACCCGGATGTCGCGCATGCCGCCGTCGGTGCCCAGGGCGCGCACGTTGATGGCGCGCGAATGGCCGCCCTGGCGCTCCTTCAGCCAGGCGCCGGTGGCGCCGGTGCTGAGCTGGCCCACGTGCCGCGCACCCACCAGCTGGGCGGCGCGGTCGCTGGCCGGCGCGATGTAGTCCCCGATGGCGAACGTCAGCACCACGAAGGCGCTGCCCAGCAGCAGCAGCGTGCCCAGGGCCCGGCCCGGCCCCAGGCCGCTGGTGCGCATGATGGTGAATTCGGAATTCTGGGCCAGCCGCGCCATCACGAAGATGGTGCCGATCAGCACCGTGATGGGCAGCAGCTCGTACAGGTGCTGGGGCAGGCTCAGGGTGACGTACAGCAGCGCCTGGGCCGAGCTGGTAGCCCCCCGGGCCGCCGCGCCCCACCCAGCGCAGCTCATCGACCAGGTCAAAGAAGAAGAACAGCGCCAGGAAGGCCAGCGTGACCAGGCCGACGCTGGTGGCGACCTCGCGGAAGATGAAGCGGCGCAGGGTTTTCATGGCCGGGCAGGGCGGCGCCAGCAGGGCGCGCGGCGACCATTGGTTGTGGCGCAGCGCCAGCAGCGCCAGCGCCAGCGCCAGCGTGCCGCCGTGCAGCGCTGCCATGAAGGCGCCCAGGCCGACGCGGCCGCTGCCGATCCAGCTTTGCCCCACCGCCATCAGGTTGTAATAGACGACGAAGGTGAACAGCGCCAGCAGCATGCTGGCGCTGCGCCCGGCGCGCGGGTTGACCACCGCCAGCGCCACCCCCAGCACGACGAAATTGAGCACGCCCACCACCAGCCCCAGCCGCCAGCCCAGCTCGGCGCGGTACGCCGGCAGGGGCAGCGGCGGCGAGCTCCAGCGTGCTGCGGGCCTTGGCCTGGGTTTCCTCGGCGCTGCCTGCCGAGGCCTTGCCGATCCGCGTGCCGTACTCGGCAAACTCGCTCAGGCGCAGGCCGGGCTGGCGCAGCAGGGTTTCCAGCCGCTGGCCATGGCTCAGCACCGCGACGCGCTCGCCCTCGATGATCTGCAGCCGCGCCCCCTGCGCGGAGGTGACGGTCTCGCGATCGGCGTCGGTGGTGGCGATGAAGACGTTGCTGGCCGAGCTGGCGTCCGGCGTCTCCTTGTCGATGAAGAAAACGCGCGTGCCGTTGGCCGATTCCTGGAACTGCCCCGGTGCGATGCGGTCCACGTCGGCGCGCTGCTCATAGCGCGTGCGCAGGTCCTGGATCTGCCGGTTGGCCCAGGGCCAGGCCACCAGCGCCAGCGCCCCCACGGCCAGCATCACGGGCCAGGCAAAGCGCAGCAGGGGCGCAAGCAGGCTGGCCAGGCCCCGGCCGGCCGAGAACCAGATCACCATCTCGCTGTCGCGGTACATGCGCGAGAGCACGCTCACCACGGCCACGAACAGGCTCAGGCTCAGGATGGTGGACAGCTGCCCCAGCACCGTATAGCCCATGACCAGCAGCACATCGGTAGGCGCGACGTTGCCGCGCGCGGCCAGGCCCAGCGTGCGGATCAGCATCATGGTCATGACCACGGTGATCAGCACCACCAGCGTCGCGCCGAAGGCGCGGGCCAGCTCCTTGCGGATGGACGAATCGAATAACATAGTTCGAGAGGAAACCGTCGATTATGAACTTTGAACTGAAGACGCTGTCGCTGGCCGGGGCCGCGCGGCACAAGTGCGACCTGCTGGCCGTTTTGGTGGCGGCGGACTTCGCGGCGCAGGCGGACCGACGCCCTCGGCCGCCTGGTTGGCCGCGTGCTGGCGGCAGGCGACCTGGAGCTCAAGCCCGGCAAGCTGCTGCAGCTGTACGCCCCCGAGGGCATCGCCGCGCGCCAGCTGGCGCTGGTGTGCTGCGGCGACGGCTCGCCGCAGGCGGTGCGCCAGGCAGTGCTGGCGCTGGGGTCGGCGCTCAAGGCGCCCGCCGTGCGGCGCGCGGCCCTGGTCTTTGCCGCTGCCCCGGCGCCGCAGGCCCTCGGCATCGCGATGCGCGCGGCCGCCGACGCCGCGTATGTCTATACCGCCACCCGGGCGCAGCCCCAGGCGCGCCCCCTGGAGGCGCTGACGCTGGGCGTGCCCGGGGCAGCGGCGGCGCGCGGCCAGTTCGACATGGCGCTGGCAGAGGTCGCGGGCGTGGATTTCGCGCGCGAGTGGGCCAACCGCCCGGCCAACCACGCCACGCCGGCGCTGCTGGCCGACGCCGCCCGGGCGCTCGCCCGGCGGCCCGGCCTGCGCTGCACCGTGCGCGGCCCCCAGGAAGTGGCCAAGCTGGGCATGGGTGCATTCATGGCGGTGGCGCAGGGCTCGGCCGAGCCGCTGCGCTTCATCGAATTACGCTACGACGGCGCGCCCAAGGGGCAGGCGCCGGTGGTGCTGGTGGGCAAGGGCATCACCTTCGACACCGGCGGCATCTCGCTCAAGCCCGCGCCCGAGATGGACGAGATGAAGTTCGACATGGGCGGCGCGGCCAGCGTGCTGGGCGTGTTCCGGGCGCTGGCCGAGTCGCGTCCGGCCCTGAACGTGGTGGGCCTGATCCCGGCGTGCGAGAACATGCCCGACGGGCGCGCGCTCAAGCCGGGCGACGTGGTCACCAGCATGAGCGGCCAGACCATCGAGGTGCTCAACACCGATGCGGAGGGGCGGCTGGTGCTGTGCGATGCGCTGACCTATGCCACGCGGTTCAAGCCAGCCGCCATCGTGGACGTGGCCACCCTCACCGGCGCCTGCGTGATCGCCCTGGGCGGCGTGCGCAGCGGCCTGTTCTGCACGACGACGCCCTGGCCGCCCAGCTGCAGGGCGCAGGCGATTCGGCGCTCGACCCGGTATGGCGAATGCCCCTGGACGACGAGTACGCCGAGGGCCTGAAGACGAACTTCGCGGATGTGGCCAATGTCGGCGGCCGGCCCGCCGGCGCCGTGACGGCGGCCAAGTTCCTGCAGCGCTTCGTGGGCAGTACGCCCTGGGCGCACCTGGACATCGCCGGCACGGCCTGGAAGGGCGGGCAGGCCAAGGGCGCCACCGGCCGCCCCGTGGCGCTGCTGCTGCGCTGGCTGCACGATCGTGCGGCACAGGCCGACGGCGCGCGCGCCGCCGTCGCCGCCGCGCCGCGCAGGAAACCGGCAGCCGGCTGAACCGCCTGCCGCGGCGCTGGCTCGCCCACACCCATGCCCGACGTCTCCTTTCATTTCAACGTGCCGCACAAGCTGGCCTACGCCTGCCGGCTGGCCCGCAAGGCCGTGCGGCAAGGATGCCCGGCTGGCCATCACCGCCAGCGCCGGCCAGCTGGAGCAGCTCGACCGCATGCTGTGGGAGCTGGACCCGGCCGACTTCGTCGCCCATTGCCTGGACGGCGCTGAACCAGCGGTGCTGGCTGCGTCGCCGGTGCTGCTCACCGCCGATCCACAGGGCTGCCCCCACCGCGACGTACTGGTCAACCTGGCCCCGCAGCTGCCCGCCGGCTACCACGAGTTCGCCCGCGTGATCGAGATCGTGGGCAACGCCGATGAGGACGAGCGCGCCCTGGCGCGCCAGCGCTGGCGCGCCATATGCGGCGGCCGGGCATGCCATCGAGCGCTTGGATGCCGCGGCGCAGCAGGGCGCGCGATGAACTCGCCGCCGCGCGTGCCGCCGCGCTTCGTGCCCACGCTGACCCAGGTGGTGCATGCGCCGCCCGCGCCGGCTGCCGCGCCCTTGCCCGGGGCCGCCCCGGTGCCGGCGGCCCCGCACGGCACGGCCGGCGAGTTCGAGGAGTACGTGGTGCACCGGGTCATGCAGCGCGTGGACCTGGTGCTGGAGCAGCGTCTGCGCCAGGCCATCGCCCAGGTCACCGAGGAGCAAACGCGCTCCCTGGGCCCGCGTTTGCGCGAGGAAGTCGAGTCCGTCGTGCGCCACGCGGTGTATGAGGCCGTGGCCCAGGAACTGGCGCAGGAACGCCCGGCGCCTTGAACCGATGACAGGGTATATCCCGGTGTGGTATCAACGTGATTTTCTCGTGTTCCCTAGTGAACCACCCCTCGAATTGCGATATGTTCCAGCGCGTTGTGGCAACACAATATTTCCAGCGCATTCTTTGGAGACCCATATGCAATTGAAGTTGAAACTGACCGTGGCCGCTGCTATCGCAGCCCGTTGCCGGAGTGACCTGCGCCCAAGAGGTGGTAAAGATTGGTCACGTCGCACCCCTGTCGGGTCCGCAGGCTCACTACGGTAAGGACAACGAAAACGGCGCCCGCATGGCCATCGAGGAGCTCAACACCCAGAACGTCACCATCGGTGGCAAGAAGGTGAAGTTCGAACTGCTCGCAGAAGACGACCGCCGCCGATCCCAAGCAAGGCACCGCTGCCGCACAAAAGCTGTGCGACGCCAAGGCGGCCGGCGTGGTCGGCCACCTGAACTCTGGCACCACCATCCCGGCGGCCAAGGTGTACAACGACTGCGGCATCCCGCACGTGACCGGCGCGGCCACCAACCCCAACCTGACCAAGCCCGGCTACAAGACCACGTTCCGCATCATTGCCAACGACAACGCGCTGGGCGCCGGCCTGGCAGCGTATGCAGCCGACACCCTCAAGCTCAAGACCGTGGCCATCGTCGACGACCGCACGGCCTACGGCCAGGGCGTCGCCAACGTGTTCAAGCGCGTGGCGGCCGAGAAGGGCATGAAGGTCGTGGACGAGCAGTTCACCACCGACAAGGCCACCGACTTCATGGCCATCCTGACTGCCATCAAGTCCAAGAACCCGACGCCATCTTCTACGGCGGCATGGACCCGCAAGCCGGCCCCATGCTGCGCCAGATGGAGCAGCTGGGCATGGGCAACGTCAAGTACTTCGGCGGTGACGGCGTTTGCACGTCCGAAATCGCCAAGCTGGCCGCTGGCGCCAAGACCCTGTCCAACGTGATCTGCGCCGAAGGCGGCGCGTCGCTGGCCAAGATGCCTGGCGGCATGGCCTGGAAGGCCAAGTACGACCAAGTACCCCAACCAGTTCCAGGTGTACAGCCCCTACACCTATGACGCGACGATGTTGCTGGTGGACGCCATGAAGCGTGCCGGCTCGTCGGACCCCAAGGTCTACATCCCCGAGTTGCTCAAGTCCAACTACAAGGGCGTGACGGCCAACATCGCCTTCGAACCCAATGGCGAGATGAAGCACCCGGCGATCACGCTGTACAACTACATCGACGGCAAGAAGACGCCGCTGAACTGATAGTGCGTCGCTGCCCGGCCACCTGCTGGCCGGGCAGGCCGACAAAAATGGCGATGTGCCCGGGCACATCGCCATTTTTCATTGCGCCTGCGCAAGGTGCGCCGGCGCGCAGGTCAATGGCAGTTTTGCTGGCTGTTCACGATGCGCTTGAGTGCATCGGTGCTCAGGATGCGGACATGGCGCTGCTTGACCTCGACGATGCCGTCCTCGACGAACTTGGAGAAAGTGCGGCTCACGGTTTCGAGCTTGAGCCCCAGGTAGCTGCCGATTTCCTCGCGCGTCATCCGCAGCACGAGCTCGGATTGCGAGAAGCCGCGCGCGTGCAGCCGCTGCACCAGGTTCAGCAGGAACGCCGCCAGCCGTTCGTCGGCGCGCATGCTGCCCAGCAGCAGCATGACGCCGTGCTCGCGCACGATCTCGCGGCTCATGATCTTGTGCACGTGTGTCTGCAGGGCGGTCACTTCGCGCGACAGCTCCTCGATGCGGTCGAACGGCATCACGCACACTTCCGCATCCTCCAGGGCCACGGCGTCGCAGGTGTGATGGTCGTTGACGATGCCGTCCAGGCCGATGATCTCCCCGGCCATCTGGAAGCCGGTCACCTGGTCGCGCCCGTCCTCGGTCGCCACGCAGGTCTTGAAGAACCCGGTACGGATGGCAAACAGCGAGCTGAAGGCTTCGCCGTTGCGAAACAGGGTGCCGCCGCGCTTGACCTTGCGGCGAACGGCGACGATTTCATCGATACGCTTGAGCTGCTGCTCCTCCAGCCCGACGGGCATGCACAGCTCGCGCAGGTTGCAGTTGGAGCAAGCCACCTTGATGGCCTGCAGCTGGGGGGGCATGGTTTCCCGTGTCATGGCGGAAGCTTAACCTCGATCATGGAATTTTCCCGAGAGCCCCATGTCGTTTCGGGTCTTGGCAGGCAGTATTTGTCTTTTTTCGCACGTGCAGCCGCCTTGATCATGATCAAGCAACTCCGGTGGGCGATGCGGCACAGTGGCCAGTCAAGCGAGGATCCCCCACCATGTCCGTTGTCACCCCCGAATCCCTGCAACGCTTCGATGTCGCCGGGCCGCGCTACACCTCCTACCCTACGGCCGACCGCTTCGTCGAGGCTTTTGGCGAGGACGAATACGCTTTGGCGCTGCAGCAACGCAAGGTCGGCTCGGTGGGCAAGGCGATGCCGTTGTCGCTGTACGTCCACATTCCGTTTTGCGAGTCGCTGTGCTACTACTGCGCCTGCAACAAGATCATCACCCGCCACCCGGAGCGCGCCGAAGCCTACCTGCGCTACCTCGCCCGCGAGATCGACCTGCACACCGCGCACTGCGGCGTGGGCCAGCAGGTCAGCCAGCTGCACCTGGGCGGCGGCACACCGACCTTCCTGTCCGACGACGGCCTGCGTGAATTGATGGCCATGATCCAGCGCAGCTTTACGCTGGTGCCGGGCGGGGAGTACTCCATCGAGGTCGATCCGCGCACGGTGGACGCGCAGCGCCTGGCGCTGCTGGCCGAGCTGGGCTTCAACCGCCTGAGCTTTGGCGTGCAGGATTTCGATCCCGAGGTGCAAAAGGCCGTGCACCGGGTGCAGCCCGCCGAGCAGGTCTTCGCGCTGGTGGAGAGCGCGCGCGGCCTGGGGTTCGAGTCGGTCAACGTGGACCTGATCTACGGCCTGCCGCGCCAGACGCCGCAGTCCTTCGAGCGAACGCTCGGCCAGGTGGCCCAGTTGCGCCCGGACCGCATCGCCCTGTACGCCTACGCCCACCTGCCCGAGCGCTTCAAGGCGCAGCGGCGCATCATCAACTCCGAGCTGCCGGTGGCGTCGGCCAAAGTGGCCATGCTGGCGCGCAGCATCGAGGTGTTCGCCCAGGCCGGCTATGTCTACATCGGCATGGACCATTTCGCGCTGCCGCAGGACGCGCTGGCGGTGGCCAAGCGCCAGGGTCGGCTGCACCGCAATTTCCAGGGCTACAGCACCCAGCCCGACTGCGACCTGATAGGGCTGGGGGTTTCGGCCATCGGGCGTATCGGCGCCACCTACAGCCAGAACGTCAAGACGCTGGACGAGTACTACGACCGCCATCAACCAGGGCCGCCTGCCCATCAACCGGGGCCTGGCCCTCACGCGCGATGACCTGGTGCGCCGCAGCGTGATCATGGCCTTGATGTGCCAGGGAGAGGTGCTGTTCGAGCCGCTGGAGCAAGCCTGGCTGATCGACTTCAGGGCCTATTTCGCACCGGAGCTGGAGCAGCTGCAGGAGCTGGCTGACCAGGGCCTGGTCTCGGTCAGCGACGAGGCGGTCACCGTCACCGCCATGGGCTGGTACTTCGTGCGCGGCGTAGCCATGGTCTTCGACAAGTATCTGCAGGCCAACCGCACCCGCACGCGCTTTTCCCGCATCATCTGACCGATGTCGCTGGCGCTCATCTCCACCGTGTTCCTGATGGGCCTGCTCGGCGGCACGCACTGCCTGGCTATGTGCGCAGCCCCTTGTGCCACCGTGGTCGGCGCCGGGCGCGCGCAAGCCCCGGCGCAGCCCGGCGAGCAGCCCGTGCACTGGCAGCCGCGCGGCGGGGCGATGCGCCGGCCGGCGGCCTTCCACCTGGGTCGGCTGGTGGGCTACGGGCTGGCAGGCGCGCTGGCCGCGTTGACCATGGACGGCCTGGCGTGGATGGGCGAGCACAGCGCCGCGCTGCGGCCGCTGTGGTCGCTGGCGCATGTGCTGGTGCTGCGTGTGGGGCCTGGCCATGCTGGCGCAGGCGCGCCAGCCCGCCTGGATCGAGGGGGCTGGCCGGGTCGCATGGGCCCGGGTGCGCCCCTGGGTGGCCCGCCCCGGCGGCATCTTCCTGGCCGGCACCGCCTGGGCGCTGCTGCCTTGCGGCCTGCTCTACACGGCCTTGATGACCGCGGCCCTCAGCGGCAGCCCGGCAGCCGGCGCCTTGTCCATGGTGGCATTCGGCCTGGGCAGCGGCGCCTGGCTGGTGGCCGGGCCGTGGGCCTGGCGACGGCTTCGGGCCGGCCTTCCCGGCGCGTCCCGGGAATGGGGCGCGCGTGCCGCCGGCCTCGTCCTGTGCGTGCTGGCAGGCTGGGCGCTGTGGATGCAGGTCGTGCACGGAACGGCGGCGCCGTGGTGCGCGGCCTGAAGGCGGCGCTGGTTTCGGGCGCAATTCATGGCGGTTGCGACCGCTTGCAATGGTTTCAGCTTGCGATAATCTTCCCGTTCCCACCCCCATCGGCTGGAGCAGCAAACGCTTGCGCAGCTCGCCTCCGTGAACTCATCGCTTCCGATCCATATTGACGAGCTGCGTGTCGGCATGTTCATTCAGCTGCCCTTGAGCTGGATGCAGCATCCTTTTCCCACCAGCAACTTCCGCATCGCGTCATCAGACCAGATACGGGTGTTGCGCGAACTGGGCGTGAAGTCGCTCCACTACGTGCCCGCCCGCAGCATCCTGGCGGCTGCGCAGCCGGGCGCTGACGCGGTGCAGGAGCAACCTCCGGCCAGCCCTGGCCACCCCGCCGGTGCCATGCCGCAAGACTGGGAACAGCAGGCCGGCGCTGGCGCCGCGCCCTGCGTCCCCGCCCCCTACGGGCCAGCGCAGCCCGACTGCCAGGCGCGCTACCGCCAGACCTCGGCCACCTATGAGGAAATCGCCGCGCAGGTGGCGCACGAGCCATTGCTGGCCCATGCACGGGCACAGGCGCTGGTGGATGAATGTGCCCGCGAGCTCGAACAGGCCGACGCCTGCGTCATAAGGCTGATGGCCGACGGCGACAGCCCCGGCGCGGCGGCGCACGCCGCCAACGTGCTGGTCTTGGCGCTGCTGCTGGGCCGGGCGCTGGAGTTGCGCGGCCCCGCCTTGCGGCACGTTGGGCTGGCGGCGCTGCTGCACGACATCGGCAAGACGACCATGCCGGCGCACATCGGCGAGCCCGGCGCCCGGCTGCCCCCGCCGAGCTGCAGCGCTACCAGGCCCACGTGGGAGAGTCCGTGGCCCTGGGCCAGCGCATGGGCCTGCCAAGCGACGTCCTCATCGCCATGGCACAGCACCATGAGCGGGCCGACGGCAGCGGCTACCCCTTGCGCCTGGTGGCCGAGGACCTCAGCCGCAGCAGCCAGGTCCTGGCGCTGGTCAACGCCTACGACCGGCTGTGCAATCCGCTGCTGGGTGCGCAGGTGCACACCCCGCACGAGGCAGTCTCGCGCCTGTATGCCCAGCAGCGGGCGGGGTTTGACGCCGTCGTCATGGGCGCTTTCATCCGCATGATGGGCGTCTATCCGCCGGGCTCCCTGGTACAGCTGGTGGATGGACGGCATGCGCTGGTCACCAGCGTGGACGCCGGGCATCCGCTGCGCCCGTCCGTGCTGGTGCACGTGGCCGGCAGCGAGGTGCAGGCGGTGGACCTGTCGCTGCACAAGGACCTGGGCATCCGCCGCAGCCTGCGCCCCTCGCAGCTGCCGCGCGCGGCCCTGCAGGCCTTGTGGCCCGACTCGCGCATCTGCTACTACTTCGAGCGTGCGGTCGCAGCGGACGATAAAGACGAACAACCATGACCAGCCTGCACCTTGCCGACTCCACGCTGCGGGCCATCGCGGACGGCCTGCACCAGGCTGTGTGGCTGATCGATGCAGGCACCTTGCGGGTGCTGTATGCCAACGAGGCGGCCGCCCGGCTGGTGGGCACCAGCGCGCAAGCCATGGTGGGCATGGCGGCGCAGCAGCTGGCGGCAGCGCCGCAGGACCAGTTCTTCTGGGAGCAGCCGCCCGAGGAGATCGCGGCAGGCATCCACTCCTGCACCACGGTCTGGAATGCGCATCGCGGCGTGCACATACCCGTGGAGCGCTGGGTCCACGCCATTGCCGGCCCGGCCGCGGGAGCAGCGGCGCCCGGCGAGGGGCCCGCGCTGCTGGTGCTGTCCATGCTGGACCGCTCGGAGAGCGAGGCCTCCACGCGTGAGCTGGAGACGTTGCTGTCGGAGCTGCGCGCGACGCTGGATTCGGCGGCCGACGGCATCCTCACCTGCGACCTGCGCGGCGGCATTCGCGCCTTCAACCACCGCCTGGTGCAGATCTGGCAGCTGCCCGATGCGCTGCTGACCCGGCGCGACGACGCGGCCATCCAGGCCCACATGGAGGCGCAGGTGCTCGAGCCCGAGCTCTATCGGCAGCGCATCGCCACGCTGCGCCGGGAGCCGCTGCTGGAGGCCACCGACGTCTTCCAGCTGCGCAGCGGGCTCATCGTGGAGCAGCGCTGCGTGCCGCAGCTGGTGCATGGCCGGCCTGCCGGGCGCGTCTTCACGTTCCGGGATATCTCCAGCCAGGCCCATGCGCAGGCCGGCCTCAAGCTGGCGGCCCAGGTGTTCGAATCCAGCCTGGACGCCATCTTCATCGCCGACGAAGGCCGGTGCATCGCGCGCATCAATGCCAGCTGCCGCCAGCTGCTGGACGGCGGCCCGGCGCCCATCGCCGGGCGGCGGGTGCTGGGATTGCTGGACTTTGGCATGCCCGAGCAGGTGTTCCTGCCGCAGCTGGAGCAGGCCTGGAACACGCAGGGGTTCTGGGCCGGCGAGGCCATGCTGCGGGGCGGCGGGCCGGTGCAGCTGTCCTGGGTGGTGTTGCGCGACGAGCGCGGCCTGGCGACGCAAAGCATAGGCTTCATGCGCGACCTGGCGCCCCAGCACGCGGCGCAGCGCCGCATCGAGGAGCTGGCCTTTACCGACACGCTCACCGGCCTGCCCAACCGGGTGCAGTTCGCGCTGCGCGTGGGCGGCGCCATTGACAGCGCCAGCCAGCGCAACGCCGAGTTTGCGTTGCTGTTTCTCGACCTGGACCGCTTCAAGATCGTCAACGACTCGCTGGGCCACCCCTTTGGCGACCGGGTGCTCAAGCTGGTGGCCCAACGCCTGCAGGATTGCCTGCGCCAGTCGGACATGCTGTGCCGCGCCGGTGGCGACGAGTTCGTCATTTACCTGCACGATGCCGGCCGCCCGGTTGCGGAGGCCGTGGCGCGGCGCATGCTGGAGAACATGATGCGGCCCTTTTCGCTGGACGAAATGGGTTTTTCCATCCAGTGCAGCATCGGCGTGTCGCTGTATCCCCACGATGGCGTGGCGCTGGATGACCTGATCAAGCATGCCGATACGGCGATGTACCGGGTCAAGGAGCGCGGGCGCGGCAGCTATGGCTTCTACCAGGCGGACATGAACGTCAACCTGCTGTCGCGCATCAAGATGGAGCATGCGATGCGCCTGGCGCTCAGCGGCCAGCACATGGCGGCCCACTACCAGCCCCAGGTCAGCTTCGCCAGCGGCCAGATCGCCGGCCTGGAAGCGCTGCTGCGCTGGCACGACCCGGTGCTGGGCCAGGTGGCGCCAGCCACCTTCATCCCGCTGGCCGAGGAATGCGGCCACATCGTCGCGCTGGGTGCGTGGGTCATGGAGCAGGCGATCCGGGAGGCCGCGCACTGGCAGGCCAGCGGCGCGCCGCTGCAGGTGTCGGTGAACGTCTCGGCGCTGGAGTTCCGCCAGCCTGGCTTCGTCGAGCGCATTGCGCAGCTCCTGGCGCAGTACGGCCTGCCGCCCCACCTGCTGGAGCTGGAGCTCACCGAGAGCGTGCTGCTGCAGGATGCGCAGGAGATGGAGCAGCTGCTGCGCGCCCTGGCCTGCCTGGGGGTGGGCCTGTCCATCGATGACTTCGGTACGGGCTATTCCAGCCTGGCCTACCTGCGCAAGCTGCCGATCCGGCGATTGAAGATCGACAAATCCTTCGTCGATGGACTGCCGGGGCAAGAGCGCGACGCGGCCATCGTGCGCGCCATCGTCAGCATGGGACGGGCGCTGGGCATCGAGGTCGTCGCCGAAGGCGTGGAAACACCCGAGCAGCGCGACGCGCTGCAAGCCATGGGCTGCGATTTCTATCAGGGGTATCTGTGCGCGCGGGCACTGCCGGTGCACGAGCTGCGGGCCCTGGTCATGCAGGAGCGCTCGCTGCAGCAAAAGGTGTCTGCAAGTGCCACCGGGCCGTCATCCTGAACCGGGGGTTCAGGTGGGCGAGGGCAGCGTGGCATTGGGTTCATCTGACGCGAGATGATCACGCCTGCCAGGCAATGTACCAAGCCCGTGCTCGTAGAGCATTGGTTCAAGGAACTATAAAGCCCGGCGGCACCGCAGACGCATCCATTGTAATCCCGTGCGGCCGGCCCGGGCCTGCCCGGGTGCGGGTTTACGAGCCGGCGGGGTGGTCATTCAGCGCCTCGTCCAGCCGCTGCGCCAGGCGGGCGAGGCGCTCGTCCACCGCAGGGCCGGGCTGCGGGTCGGCAGCCGGGGCCTGGTCGGCGACCTCGAAGGCCAGGTTGAGGGCTGCCAGCACCGCTATGCGCTCGCGGGCCAGCACCTTGCCGGCGTCGCGGATCCGGGTCATGGCCGCGTCCACGCGGGCCACGGCATCCAGCAGCCGCGCTTCCTGGCCGTCCGGGCAGGACAGCAGGTAATTTTGCTGCAGGATCTGAACCTCAAGCTGCTTCATGGCGCATCGTCCGGGGGCGGTTGGTTGGCGGGCAGCCGGTCCAGCAGCGCGTCCACGCGCGCGCGGGCGGCCTGCAGGCGGGACTTGAGCGAATCGCGCTCGTGCGTGAGCGCCATGACCTGCTGCGCCAGCTGCGCGTTGCTGCGCTTGAACTGCTCGTGCTGTTGCAGCAGCCGCTCCACACGCTCTGCAACCTGGTCAATGGGGGAGGGGGCTGGCATAGGGGAGCGATTGTAGAGAGGGCGCCGCGCCAGCGCATAAAATCGCGCCCGTTGGTGCTCGCCGCATGGTTCACATGCTGCAGTTCAACGGGAAGCAGGGAGGAGCGCCTCGCCATGAGGCGGCCCCGGGCCTGCGCTGCCCCCGCAACGGTCAGCGAAGGAGCCGCCATCGGCTCACCCTTTCACGCACGAAGCCACTGGGCGCCTTGAACAAGCGCCTGGGAAGGCGCTGGAAGGTCTTTCGCCAGCCCGGATACCGGCCAACGAGGAGGGTGCGTGTCAGCGATGCACGCAGCCGTTGTCACCCATCGCCGGCGGGGAAGCTGGCACGGGCCGTTGAGATTTCCTGAGTTTTCCATGTTGATGTCCCCCTCCCGCACGCGCCGCGCGGCCGCCGGTGCCTGCACGTACCTGCGCCTGGGCGCCCTGGCCACCGCCGCCCTGGCCGCCTGCGCCGCCCACGCCCAGCAGGGCGCCACGCTGGTGGCGCAGAACCTGCACTCGCCGGTGATGAACGAGGTGGTGGTGACCGCCAACCGCACCGCCCAGCCGCTGACCGACGTGCTGGCCGACGTGACCATCGTGGACCGCCAGACCATAGAGGCCAGCGGCGCCACGGGCCTGGCCGACGTGCTGGCGCGCCTGCCTGGCGTGGAGCTGTCGCGCAACGGCGGGCCTGGCACCACGACCAGCCTGTTCCTGCGGGGCGCGGAAACACGCTTTACCGCGGTGTACGTCGACGGCGTGCGCGTGGATTCGCAGGCCGGCAGCGGCGGCGCGACCTGGGAGGCGATCCCGCTGGCGCTGATCGACCGCATCGAGGTGCTGCGCGGCCCGGCGGCAGCCATTTATGGCTCGGACGCGGTGGCGGGCGTGATCCAGATCTTCACCAGGAAGGGCGAGGCCGGCATTGCGCCCTACGTCGGCGTGGGCATGGGCACCTACCGCACCTGGCGCACCGAGGCCGGCGTGAGCGGCGCCAGCGGCGCGGTGGACTATGCCCTGGGCCTGGCGCGCGAGGGCAGCCGGGGCTTCAGCGCCAAGACCGACGCCAGGAGCAACCCCGACCGCGACGGCTACCACAGCAGCGCCGCCAATGGCCGCGTGGGCTGGCAGCTCAACGCCGCGCACCGCCTGGAAGGCACGCTGCTGCACAACGAATCCAATAGCGGCTACGACGCCAGCAAGGACGCCGACGACCGTAGCCTGCACCGCCTGCAGGCGCTGGGCGCGCACTGGCAGGCGCAGTGGAGCGAAAGCTACAAGACCCGCCTGTCGGTGACCGAATCGAGGGACCGCTACGAAACCTGGCCTTCGCCCTACCGCGCCGACACGCAGTTGCGCGGCTACCTGCTGCACAACGAGTGGCGTCGGGGCGTGCACCAGTTCACGGCGGCGCTGGAGCGGCGCGAGGACCACCTGGTCAATGCGCCCATCGACCGCGGCCGCGCGCAAAACGCCCTGGCCCTGGGCTGGGGCCTGCACCAGGGCGCGCACACGCTGCAGCTCAATGCGCGCCACGACCGGGACAGCGAGTTCGGCGGCAAGGCCACCGGCGGCGCTGCCTATGGCTATGAATTTGCCCGCAACTGGCGCGCCACCGCATCGGCCGGCACGGCATTCCGCGCGCCTTCGCTGTACCAGCGCTTCAGCATGTACGGCGCCGCCGGCCTGGCGCCGGAGACCGCGCGCAACGTGGAGCTGGGCCTGAAGTGGCTGGAAGGGTCGAGCAGCTTCTCGGCCACCGTATTCCGCAACGACGTCAGCAACCTGATCACCTTCGTGGGCGGCCCCGGCCCCTGCCCGGGCGCCAGCGGCCCGTTCCCGGGCTGCTACGCCAGCGTGGGCAAGGCGCGCTACCAGGGCCTGACGCTGGCCGGCTCGCACCAGCTGGCCGGCGTGCGGCTGCGGGGCTCCATCGACCTGCAGGACCCCCAGAACCTGGACACCGGCAAGCAGCTGGCGCGCCGCGCCCGGCGCCACGCCAGCCTGGGCGCCGAGACGCGCCTGGCGCAATGGACGGTAGGCGCCGAGGCGCAACTGTCGGGCCGCCGCTTCGACGACGCCGCCAACCGGACCGCGCTGGGCGGCTACACGCTGCTGAACCTGTACGCCAGCACCCGCCTGGCGCGCGACTGGCAGCTCGTCGCCCGCGTGGACAACCTGGCCGACAAGCAATACGAGCTCGCCCGCACCTATGGCACGCCCGGGCGCAGCCTGTTCGTCGGCCTGAAGTGGGCGCCGCAGTACTGATGGCAACGCCATGAGTTCGCCCCTGCGCTGTCCGGCGCTGGTCGTCGCCGCACCTGCCTCCGGCCAGGGCAAGACCACGGTGGTGGCCGCGCTGGCACGCCTGCATGCCCGCCAGGGCTGGCGCGTGCGCGTGTTCAAGTGCGGCCCGGACCACCTCGACCCGCACTGGCACGAGCTGGCCAGCGGCGCGCCGGTGCATCCGCTGGACCTGTGGCTGACGGGCGAGCGCGACTGCCGCCAGCGCCTGCACGCCGCGGCCGCCGAGGCCGACCTGATCCTGGTCGAGGGCGTGATGGGGCTGTTCGACGGCACGGCCAGCGTGGCCGAGCTGGCGCGGCGCCTGGGCCTGCCGGTGCTGGTGGTGATCGATGCCAGCGCCATGGGCGGCACGCTGGGCGCCGTGGCGCACGGGCTGCGCAGCTACTGGCCCGACCTGCCCTGGGCCGGCGTGCTGGCCAACCGCGTGGCCGGCCAGCGCCATGCCGACATGCTGCGCGCCGGCCTGCGCGACGCCGCCGACTGGCTGGGCGCCATGCCCCCCGTGTCCCTGGCCGGCGGCGGCCAGCCAAAGTCCAGAGGCTTGCTGCCCGAGCGGCATTTGGGCCTGGTGACGGCGCGCGAACTGCCCGACGCACTGGCGCGCCTGGATGCGGCAGCCGATGCCCTGCAGGCCACGCCGCTGGGCCGCATGGCGCCGCCGGAGTGGCAGCGCTGGGCGGTGGAATTTCCCGCGCCGGCGGCTGCGGACGAGCCCGGCCCCCTGCTGGCCGGACGGCGCATCGCCGTAGCGCAGGACGAAGCCTTCTGCCTGGTCTACCAGGCCAACCTGGACACGCTGCGCCAGCTGGGCGCGCAGGTGCAGTGCTTCTCGCCGCTGCGCGGCGAGGCGCTGCCGGCGTGCGACGCGCTGTGGCTGCCTGGCGGCTACCCCGAGCTGCATGCGCCGGCGCTGGCGGCACACACGGCGCTGCGCGAGCAGCTGCGCCAGCACATCGACGCCGGCCGGCCGGTCTGGGCCGAGTGCGGCGGCATGCTGGCGCTTTTGCAATCGGTCACCCTGGCGGACGGCAGCTGCCAGCCGCTGTGGGGCTTGCTGCCGGGCCACGCCACGCTGCATCCGCGGCTGCAGGCGCTGGGGCCGCGCGTGCTGCACCTGCCTGGCGACGCCGCAGGGCTGCGCGGCCATAGCTTCCACTATTCCAGCGTGGACAGCAGCGCCGCCGTCGTCGCGCACGCCGTCCGGCCCGACCCCGCCGAGGCAGCGGTCGGCCCCGAGGCCGTCTACCGCCACGGCAGCATCCACGCCAGCTACTTCCATGCCTGGTTCCCCTCGGCGCCGCAGGTGGCGGCGCGGCTGCTGGGCTAAGCCATGGATGCGCCACTGTCCATCGCCCGCAGCGAGCTGATCCTGGGCGGCCAGAAAAGCGGCAAATCGCGCCGCGCCGAACTGCTGGCGCGCACCTGGCTGCAAGCGCCCGGCCGCCGCGCGGCCCTGGTCGCCACCGCCCAGGCCCACGACGCCGAGATGCGTGCGCGCATCGAGCGCCACCAGCGCGAGCGCGCCGCGCGCGTGCCGGGCATGCAGCTCATCGAGGAGCCGCGCGGGCTGGCCGGCGTGCTGGGCCGCCACAGCCACCCCGGCACGCTGCTGGTGGTGGACTGCCTGACGCTGTGGCTCACGCACTGGCTGATGCCGGCCGAAACGGCACAATTTGAACAAAATCCGGCCCATGCCGGCGCCTGGAGCCAGGAGTGTGCTCATTTTTTTGATGCGCTGGGCCAGGCCGCCGGCCCCGTGGTGCTGGTGGGCAACGAGATCGGCCTGGGCGTCATCCCGCTGGGGCGCGAGGTGCGCGCCTTCGTTGACGCCCTGGGCCTCTTGAACCAGCGCGCGGCCGCTGCCTGCCAGCGCGTCACGCTGATGGCCGCCGGCCTGCCCCTGACCCTGAAGGACGAGCCTTGAACCACGCCCTGCCTGCCCCCAAGCGGCTGGCGCGCGCCCGGCCGCTGCGCGCCGCCGCCTGTGCCCTGGCGCTGGCCGGCAGCGGCCTGGCCGCGCAGGCCGCCATCCAGGTCACCGACGACCGGGGCCGCACGCTGCAGTTCGACGAGCCGCCGCGGCGCGTGGTCAGCCTGCTGCCGTCCAGCACCGAGAGCCTGTGCGAGATGCAGCAGTGCGAGCGCCTGGTGGGCGTCGACCGCTACTCCAACTGGCCCGAGTCCGCGCGCCGCCTGCCCAAGGTGGGCGGCGGGATGGACCCCAACATCGAGGCCGTCGTCGCCCTGAAGCCCGACGTGGTGCTGCTGTCTGTTAGCAGCCGCGTCAGCGACCGGCTGGAGTCGCTGGGCATCAAGGTCGTGGCGCTGGAGCCCAAGACGCATGCCGACGTGCGGCGCGTGCTGGCCCTCATCGGCGACTTGTTCGCCGTGCCGCGCGAGCAGGGCGTGGACCGCCTGTGGCGCGTGATCGACGCCGCCGTGCAGGCGGCGGCGCAGTCCCTGCCGCCCAGGGCGCGCGGCGCGCGCGTCTATTTCGAGGTCAGCCGCGGGCCGTATGCCGCCGGCCAGCCGTCCTTCATCGGCGAGACGCTGGCACGCCTGGGCGCGCGCAACGTGGTGCCGGCCCACCTGGGGCCCTTTCCCGGCTGAGCCCGGAATTCGTGCTGCGCGCCCAGCCGGACGTGGTCATGGTCTCCAACCGCAGCGCGCAGCCGCTGGCGCTGTACCCCGGCTGGAACCATCTGGCCGCCATCCAGGCGGGACGGCTGTGCGTCTTCGGCCCCGAGCAATCGGACGTGCTGGTGCGCCCCGGCCCGCGCATGGCCGAGGCCGCGCGCCTCATGGCCGGCTGCCTCGGCGAGAAGCTGCGGTGAGCGCCCCCGCGCCGCCCAGCGCCCCGGATGCCGCCGCCGGCGCTGCACCCGCAGCCAGCCAGCGCCGCGCCGCCACGCTGGCGGCGCTGCTGCTGGCCGTGAGCGCGGCGCTGGTGCTGCTGGGGGCCAGCGTGGGCAGCACGGGCTTTGACAGCATCCTGCAGCTGGGCCACGACCCGCTGGCGCAGCAGATCGTCCCCGGGACATCCGTCTGCCGCGCACCCTGGGCGCGTGGCTGGCGGGCGCGCTGCTGGGCCTGGCCGGCGCCATCTCGCAGGGCTTGTTTCGCAACCCGCTGGCCGACCCCTACCTGCTGGGCAGCGCCAGCGGCGCCGCGCTGGGCGGGGCCCTGGCGCTGGCGCTGATGGGCGTGTCGCTGTCCAACGCCAGCTGGCTGGCGCGCCTGGGGCTGACCGGCGCAGCCTTCGTCGGTGCCACGGGCGCGGTGCTGCTGACGCTGGTGCTGGCGCGCGGTGTGCAGCACACGCTGCGCCTGCTGCTGGCCGGCGTGGTTGTCGGCGTGGTGCTGAGCGCCGCGCGCGACCTGATCCAGGTCGCCCACCCGCAGATCCTGGAGGCCATGCAGGTCTTCACCATGGGCAGCTCGGCCTTCGTGGGCTGGCAGGCCTGCCTGTTGATGGCCGGGCTGTGGCTGGCGTGCGCGCTGGCGGCCTGGGCGCTGTCGCGCCTGCTCGATGGCCTGGTGCTGGGCGAGGCCACCGCCGCCAGCCTGGGCCTGCCGCTGGCGCCGATGCGCGCCGGTCTGGTGCTGGCGCTGGCGCTGGCCACCGGCACGGCCGTGGCGCATACCGGGCTGATCGCCTTCGTCGGCCTGGCGGCGCCGCACCTGGTGCGCTCGATTGCCCGCGTCACGCACCAGTGGCAGGTCTGGCTGGCCAGCCTGGTGGGCGGCGTGCTGCTGCTGGCCGCCGACATCCTCGCGCGCTGGCTGATCGCGCCGCAGGAGCTGCCCGTGGGCGTGCTCACCGCCGCCCTGGGCGGCAGCTACCTGCTGTGGCTGATGCACCGGCGCACGCTGGGGGGCGGACTGTGAGCCAGAGCGCTACGGATCCGATAGCCATCCGCGCTTGCGGCATACGGGCCAGCGTGCAAAACGCCCGGATATTGCACGGCATCGACCTGGCTGTGCCGGCTGCGCGCTGGACCAGCGTCGTCGGCCCCAATGGCGCGGGCAAGTCCACCTTGCTGAAATGCCTGGGCGGCCTGCTGCGCCACGCCCGCGTGGAAGGCCAGGTCGAGCTGCTGGGCCGCCCCCTGGCGCAGTGGCCGGCGCGCGAGCGGGCGCGCCAGCTCGCCTGGCTGGGCCAGAACGAAGCCGCCGAGGGCGACCTGCCGGCCTACGACATCGCCATGCTCGGGCGCCTGCCGCACCGTGCCTGGATGGCGCCGCCATCGGGCGCCGACCACGCCGCCGTGCAGGCCGCGCTGCACACCACCCAGGCCTGGGCCTGGCGCGAGCGGCCGCTGGCGCAGCTGTCCGGCGGCGAGCGCCAGCGCGTGCTGCTGGCGCGCGCCCTGGCGGTGCAGGCGCCGGTCATGCTGATGGACGAGCCCCTGGCCAACCTGGACCCTCCGCACCAGACCGACTGGCTGCGCACCGTGCGCGCGCTGGTGGCCGCCGGCGGCACGGTGGTCAGCGTGCTGCACGAAATCTCCATCGCCCTGCAGGCCGACGACCTGCTGATCATGGCCGGCGGGCGCGTGCTGCACCACGGCCTGTGCGCCGACACCGCCACGCACGCGGCGCTGGAGCAGGTGTTCGAGCAACGCATCCGGGTGCGCCAGATCGACGGCATCTGGATGGCGCTGCCCCGTGTTTGATGACTGATTGACTGACTGACGAGACGAAAGGAGCTGTCCCCCCATGCAGATCGAAACCCCACCCAGCGAAAAGCCCTACGAGAAGCCCGAGGGCGAGCGGCGCGGCCTGGTTCTCGTCAACACCGGCGACGGCAAGGGCAAGAGCACGGCGGCCTTCGGCCTGGCGTTCCGCGCCACCGGCCGGGGCAAGGCCGTGAAGGTGTTCCAGTTCATGAAGGTGCCCAGCGCGCGCTTCGGCGAGCACCGCCTGGCCGACCAGGTGGGCCTGCCCGTCGAGGGCCTGGGCGACGGCTTTTCCTGGAAGAGCCGCGACCTGGAGCAGTCCGCCCAGCTGGCACGCGACGGCTGGGCCAAGGCCCGCGCGGCCATCGTGTCGGGCGAGTATTTCCTGGTGGTGCTCGACGAGGTGACCTACCCGCTGATCTACGGCTGGCTGCCGCTGCAGGAGGTGCTGGACACCCTGGCGCAGCGGCCCCGCGACGTGCACGTGTGCCTGACGGGCCGGCGCTGCCCGCAGGAGCTCATCGACGTAGCCGACACGGTGACCGAGATGAAACTCATCAAGCACGCCTTCCAGGCCGGCATCCCGGCGCAGCGCGGCATCGAGGATTGACGGCCGGCGGCGACCCGCCCTGCGCGATCGCGGGCGGGTCGGCACAATGGGGGCTTCGCGTCCGCGTTGCCGACTGCAAGGAGTCCGCCATGTCCCTCACCTCGACCGTCATCCCCACCCCCTTGGGCGACATGCTCGCCGTGGCCACCGGCCAGGGTTTGTGCCTGCTGGGATTCGTCGGCCAAAAAGGCGTCGAGCGCGAACTGGCGCAGGTCGAGGCCGCGCGCGGCGGCCCGGCCCGGGAGGGCAGCAACCCCGTGCTGGAGCAGACGCGCCAGCAGCTGGAGGAGTACTTCGCGGGCGAGCGGCAGGGGTTTTCCATCGCCCTGGATCTCGTGGGTACTCCCTTCCAGCTCAAGACCTGGCAGGCGCTGCTGGCCATCCCGTTTGGCCAGACGCGCAGCTACGCCCAGCAGGCAAGCCACATCGGCCAGCCCACCGCCATGCGCGCCGTGGCCGGCGCCAATGGCTGCAACAAAGTCTCCATCGTCGTGCCCTGCCACCGCGTGATCGGCAGCGATGGCAGCCTGACCGGCTTCGGCGGCGGCCTGCCGCGCAAGCAGGCGCTGCTGGAGCTGGAGGGGCGGGTGCGGGCGCCAGTTTTGGCCTGAAATGGCCGCCAGCCGGCGCCGATCAAGGGCAAGCAGCTATCAATTTTGAATTGAAATCCCGCCGCCCACGACGCCTCGTACAAGCTGCGGTTCCAGGCGCCCGAGCGGGTGCGCGTCAAGGATCGGCTCCCGGGCAACCCGGACCGCACGCGCACCTTTGCCCTCTGAATACGGGCAGTGCTGCTGCGCGCAAGCGCATGCGCGGTGGCGCTGCCCAAGGTGCAAGGCTTGAAGGAGTTGAAGTTGACGTCAGCCACACGGTTTGAGGAAGGGGCGCCGCATTCCGCGCGCCCGGCCATGAGCCCAGCAGCCGCGCAGCCCCTGCAATTCGGCCCGGTGCGCGTGTACCTGGGCGCGAAATCCGGCAAGTATCCGGACGGCAACCAGGTGCTGGTCCAGGGCAGCGATACCCTGGTTGCGTTCGACACACCGTTGATCTCGCGCCAGCTGGCAAGCGCGCTGGCGCCGGTGGACCTGGTCGTGCTCGGCCATGTCCACGAAGACCACACCGTCGCCCTGGGCCGGATGCCGCACGCTGCCGTGCAGGTCCATGAGGCGGACCTGCCCGCCGCCCAATCGTGGGAGGGCCTTGCGCGCCACTACGGCTACCCGGCGCCAGTCCTGCAGCAGCTGCACGCCCTGGTGCAGCGCGACTTCGACTACGCCCCGCGCCCGGATGCAACCGGCTACGCCGATGGGCAGACATGGGAGCTGGGCGGCGGCGTGCGCGTGCGCGCGCACCACCTGCCCGGCCACACGGCGGGCCACTGCGCGCTGGTCGAGGAAAGCACCGGCGTGGCCTTCATCGGCGACATCGACCTGACGGGCTTCGGGCCGTACTACGGCGATGGCAGCTCGGACCTGCGGGCGTTTCAGCGTAGCCTTGGGCGCGTGCGCGAACTGGACGCGCGCGTGTGGGTGACCTCGCACCACCGCGGCGTGCTGACCGAGCGCGCAGCCTTTGAAGACGCACTGGCACGTTTCGCCAGCAAGATCGACGAGCGCAGCGCGCGCCTGCTGGGCTACCTGAAGGACGGCCCGCAGACGCTGGAGCAGCTCGCGGCCCGGCGCATCCTGTATCCGGTGGGTTTCGAATATCCGTACGTGGAAAGTGCCGAGCGGCGCAGCATTGCGCAGCACCTGGAGCTGCTCGTCGAGCAGGGCGAGGTGCAGCAGACGCGGCAAGGGGCGTGCGATGCGAGCGAGACATTGTTCGCCCTGACGCACTGAAGCGCCGCCAATCGATGCCACGCGCCGCTCAGGGCGCCGGGTCCGGCACGCGCTGGCGCCGCACCTCCTGCACCGCCTCCCCCGAACCCCCGCAGCCACCACTGCAGCATTGCGCTGTCCACCACCGTCGCCTGCACGGCCAGCCAGTCGCCCTGGTCCTCTACCTGCTGGTCGTGCGACAGCGGTGTCTCCAGCAGGTGATATCCCGTATCGCGCGCTATGCGAAAACTCAGGGACACGCGCTCGCCCTCGCCAAAGCCAAAGCGGCCGTCGTCGTCGTAGCGCTGCAGGTCAAATTCGGGCGGCGGCTCGAAGGTCAGCGTGGACGCCTGGGCGCGGCGGATGCGGTGCAGCGCCAGGCTGCGCTCGTTGTCGAAGCCGTCGTAGCGGCACACCAGGTACAGGCGCGGCCCTTGCTGCGCCAGGCCCAGCGGCATGACGCGCACCGGCCGGCGCTTGCCTGCGGCGTTCTGATAATCCAGATCCAGCCAGCGGTTGGCATACAGCGCCTCGCTGACCTCCTCCAGCACGCCGGTGCGGATGCGCGGGGGCAGCAGGGGCTGGCTGGTCGCCACCACGCGCACCTTGCGCGGCCACTGGCGCTCCAGCTGCGCGCTGGCAGCGTCGCCCAGGTTGCGCCGCGCCTGCGAGAAAAAGCCGTCCATGGACTGCATCAGCCGCGGCGGCAGCAGGTGGCGCAGGTGCTCCTCGGCCAGGCGCAGCAGGAGCGATTCCTGCGCCGTCAGGTGCGGCACGGCCAGGCCGCGGGCGCGCTCCAGCCAGCGGTAGCCATAGGGCTTGCTGCGGTCGTCGCGTTCGATCTCGAAATGCTGGCTGAGCATCTCCAGCTGCCGCTGGATGGTGCGCACGTCGCGCGTCAGGCCGATGCCTTGCAGCTCGCGCTGCAGCTCGCCCACGGTGATCTTGCGCCCGCGCGGGATGCGGCGCAGCAGCTCCACGGCCAGGCGCGTGGTCTCCAGGGTGTCGGGGCGCTGCGCCATGTCAGCCTTCCAAGGGCACGCGCTGCGTACCGGTGAAGGCGGCCCACAGGCGCACCATGGCCCAGGTGTCCAGGCGGCAGTAGGCCAGCAGCTGGCGGCGCAGCAGCTCGCGGCGCGCGGCGCAGGTGACGGGGGCGATGGCCTCCAGAAACGCCTGCTGCGCGCCGCCACCGTCCTGCACGCCGTCCAGCGCGTCGTAGCCCAGGTCGGGGCACAGGGCGGGTAGCACGGCCTTGATGCTCCAGCTGCCCTGCTGGCTGGGGTGGTAGTAGTGATCGCGCGCCACGGGCAGCAGATCGACCAGGCGATGGGCCAGCGCCAGCAGCGCTGGCGCCAGGGCCGGGTGGCGTTCGGCCAGGGCGCGGATGCAGCCCCTTTCAAAGCCGACGTTGTAGGCAAACACCGGCCCCTGCCGGCCGCAGGCTTCGACCAGGGCCAGCGCCAGGGGCAGCGATGGGTTGTGGCCCGACAGGTCGAGGAATTCATGGTGGTCGGCGCTGCCGCCACTGGCCCCCAGCCGATGCACGCTGAACTGGAACGGCAGTTGCTGATATGGCCGCGTGCCGGGCCACAGTGGCACGGCGAACTGGATGGTCTCGAAATCCAGGAAGTACGCCGGCAGCGGGTACGGTGCCAGCGCGCGCGCCGCCGCAGGCTGGTCGAAATACGCCTGGCCCGACAGCGTGGCCTGCCTTGACGCGCTGCTGGCGCTCGCTCAGCCAGTCGCTGGGCACGTCAGCCATCTCGGCGATGCCGTCTGCCGCCAGGCGCTGGTTCAGCCTGGACCCGCGCCAGGGCAGCCAGTGCACGGGGTGCCGCGCCTGGGGTTGCTGCGCCTGGCAGTGCTGCTGAAAGCCGCAGGCATAGGGCTGGGTGCAGTGGCCGCCGGGTTGTGCCAGCGGCGGCTGGTGCTGCTGCACCACGGCCTGCGCCTGGGCGATCCAGCCGCGCACTTCGCCGGCGCGGCCCAGCGCCTCGTCGCTCAGGTCGTGCTCTGCCAGCAGGCCGCGGTAGTCGCCGCCGCCGGGGTAGGTCCAACGGTTGTCCACATGCGCCACGGCGACGGAGCGCAGCGCCAGGCCTGAGGCGCGCGCGACGAAGGCCTGCACGGCCACATCCTCGCGGTGGTAGTCGCGCAGGGTGGTGCTGGACTTGACCTCGACCATGCGCCAGCCCGTGCTGGTCGTGCCGCCTGCGCTGTCCTCGTCGGGCAGCAGCACGTCGGCAAAGGCCAGCGCCCCTTCGCCCTGGAATCCTGCCTCGAAGATCGGCCGCCGCTCATCGAGCAACCGGTGCGTGTGGGCAAAGGCGGCGCCCGAAATCGCTGTGGTCCAGTTGGATCAGTTCGCCGTGGCCGTGTGGGTCGTAGATGCTGCGCGCCACGTCGCCCACCTGGTAGCCCATGCTGAAGCTGGCCTGCGCGGCAGCCGAGTCCTCGCGCAACTCGGGCTGGTGCACTTCCAGCCACAGGCGCAGCGGGCATTGGCGAAACGCCATCAGTTTGGATTTGGACAGCAGGCGCATGGGCTCCCTCCTCGGTTATCGGTCTCGGACACCTGTCAGAAATTGTGTCAGACCTTGGCGAGCAGGCGAGGGCAGGAGGCGGATGCAGCCGGCGGCCCTGGCCGCTGGTCGGACAGGGACGCATCGTGAGCCAGGCTGCGACGGCATGTGTCGCAGTGCGGCGGGGGAGGGTGGTTGAGGAAGAGAGCGATCGGATCAGCGCCCCAATCCGCCTGCGGCGGGCTGGCCGCCGCTCAGGATTTCCTGTCGCCCGGCAGCACGGCGCTCAACACCTGCCGCACGGTGCCCGTGAGCACCCCTGCCCCGCGCGGGTCGCCCTTGAGCAGGCTGGCGGCAAAGTTCCTGGCCTGCTCCAGCGAGACATGCGAGGGCAGGGGCGGCACGTCCGGGTCGGTCTTGAATTCCAGCACCACGGGGCAGTCTGCGGCCAGGGCCTGCTCCCAGGCGCTGGCGATCTGGTCCGGGTCGTCGCAAAAGATGCCCTTCAGGCCGATCAGCTCGCCAAAGGCGGCGTAGGGCACGTTGGGCAGCTTCTGGCTGGCGTTGAACTTGGGGTCGCCCTCCATCACGCGCTGCTCCCAGGTCACCTCGTTCAGGTCTTCGTTGTTGAACACGCAGACGATCCAGCGCGGGTCGGCCCAGCCCTTCCAGTACTTGGCCACCGTGATCAGCTCGGCCATGTTGTTCATCTGCATGGCGCCGTCGCCGACCAGCGCGATCACCGGGCGCTCCGGGTGCGCGAACTTGGCGGCGATGGCATACGGCACGGCCGCGCCCATGGAGGCGAGGCCGCCGGAGAGCGAGCCCATGTGCCCGCGGCGGAACCTCAGGTCGCGCGCATACCAGTTCGCGCACGAGCCCGAATCGCTGGTGACGATGGCGCGATCGGGCAGCTGTGGAGACAGCTCGGAGCACACCCGCTGCGGATTGATGGGCTTGGCGGGCTGCATGGCGCGGTCCTGCAGCGTCTTCCACCAGTCGGCGACGTTGGCCTCGATGCGCTTGCGCCAGCCCGAGTTGTCGTTCCTGGCGAGCAGCGGCAGCAGCGCGCGCAAGGTCTCTGCGGCGTCTCCGTGCAGGTTGACCTCCGCCGGGTACCGGATGCCCAGCATCGCCGGGTCGATGTCGATCTGCACACACCGCGCCTGGCCATCCTTGGGCAGGAACTGCGCGTAGGGAAAGCCGGTGCCGACCATCAGCAAGGTGTCGCACTCCATCATCATCTCGTAGCTGGGCTTGGTGCCCAGGATGCCGATGGCGCCCGTGACCCAGGGCAGGTCGTCGGGCAGGGCCGCCTTGCCCAGCAGCGCCTTGGCGGCGCCGGCACCGAGCTGGTCGGCCACGGCAATTACCTCGTCGGTGGCCTGCAGGGCGCCGGCGCCGATGAGCATCGCGACCTTGCTGCCGGCGTTCAGCACCTCGGCCGCGCGTTGCAGGTCGGCGGCATAGGGCACGACCCTGGGCCGCTGGTAGCCCACGCCCGAGCGCACGGCGTTGGGCTCCTGGCCGGGGTCCTCGTACGGCAGGTCCTGCACATCCTTGGGCAGCACGACCACGCCTATGCCCCGCTGGCCCAGGGCGATGCGCACGGCGCGGTCGGTGATGTGGCGCACGGCGCTGGGGGACTCGGCCTCCTGCACATAGTCGGCCACGTCGGCGAACATGCGGTCCAGGTTGACCTCCTGCTGGTATTGGGCGCCGCGCACGCTGCGCGCCGACTGCCCGGCAATGGCCAGCACCGGCTGGTGGTCGAGTTGCGCGTCGTACAGGCCGGTGAGCAGGTGCGATGCGCCCGGCCCGCTAGTGGCCAGGCACACGCCCAGTTCGCCCGAGAACTTGGCATAGGCCGTGGCCATGAAGGCCGCCATTTCCTCGTGGCGCACCTGGATGAACTCCACCTTGCCCTCGCTGCGCTGGATGGCGCCGATCACGCCGTTGATGCCATCGCCGGGGTAGCCGAAGATGCGGCGCACGCCCCAGTCGTGCAGGCGCTGCACGAAAAAATCGCCCACGGTCTTGCTCATGCGGTTCTCGCTTTCCCTGGATTGGAACAAGGCAAGCCCGAACACTCGCCACGGAATAGACCATCGCAGCCCAGGCGCGCGCCGCTGTCGGCGCAGGTGCCGCGAGCGCGTCAGCACCGGCTGGGAGGGCGGGGGGCGATCCGGGGTGTCCCATGCGCATGCCCGCTTGTGCAAGAGTTCCCGGTGACCGACACTTTTCTTTTCACCCTGTCAATCGCAAAGGATGTATCTCATGCTGTCCCTCAGGAATCGGGTTCTCGCGCTGGCCCTCGCCATGGCGGGCCTGGCTGCCACGCCCGCGCATGCGGCCGAGCCTGCCGTGTTCGATGCGGCCACCAGCCAGCTGCGCCTGCCCATCCTGCACCTCGACGGCAACCTGAAGTTCTGTGATGTGGTGATCCGCCTGGCCTCCCCTGGCCAGCTGCGCCTCAACGATTCCAGCGTGGGGGCCGACATCAGCTTTACCTGGGCGGGCAACGTGCTGCGCATTCCGCAGCTGAGTTTCGGTGGCGTGGTCTACCCCGCCGTCAGCCTCACACGCCCTACCTTCTCGCTGGTGAGTTTTGGTGAGGTGAGCAATCCCCCGCCGTCTTTCAATGGCACGGCCATGGTGGCCGCCTGTGGCAACGTGTTCGTAGAACCTGCCGTCGCCAGCGATCTCGTGCCGGGGATCGTCAACGGCATCCGGGCAGCGCTGGAGATGGACCGCAGGGTCTATGGCCCGCTGCAGGCCACGCAACCGGACGTGCTGGTGTGCCAGTCGGGTGCGTGCGCGGATTATTTTGCGGGGCCTCGGCGGCGCAACGTGACGCTGTACCCGAATACCTATGCGGGCCAATATGTGGCTCCGCGCATGACGGTGGTGCTCACCTCACCGACCTGGACGCAGAACCCCTATGTGCTGGCGCACGAGTTCTCTCATGTGGAGGTGGCCCGGCGGATCGGCGGCGGCCATGTGCCGGCCTGGTTCGACGAAGGGCTGGCGACCTATGTGGGTGGCGAGCCCATCTGCACGAACGTCACCGGCAAGGGCATCGATGATTTGCGCAAGCTCGATCGGGAGGCCGACTGGGTGGCATATACCGGGCCGGAGCCGGTGTTCTTCAAGACCTACTGCCAGGCGCGTGCGGAGGTGGCAGCGTGGATTGGCAGGCGCGGCAATGCCGGGGTCGTGCAACTGCTGGATGCCGTGCGGCAGGGGCAGTCCTTCTGGACTGTGTATGGAGCGATGGTGACGCAGTAATCGCGCGCCCAGGCTGGGTGGCCAGCCTTGCCAGCCGTCCAGGGTCACCCGGGCCCATCCAGCACAGGCGCATGGCTGGAAGGGAGGCCAGGACAACAAAAAAGCCACCTTCCGGTGGCTTTTCGCTTTCCAAATCAACGATCCAGAAATTTTGACTGGCGGAGAGGGCGGGATTCGAACCCGCGGTGGGGATTAGCCCACACACGCTTTCCAGGCGTGCGACTTAAACCGCTCATCCACCTCTCCGAAGCCCGCCATTGTAGCGGCGTTTTCGGCCGGTTTTCCCGGGCGCGCGGCGCTGCACCAAAAATCGCGCCCGCGCCCGCAACTGCGTGCGGCCGCCGGCGCAGCCTCAGCCCCTGGCCAGCGCCGCCGCGCGGATGCCGTCCAGCGTGCCGGTGGGCGTGATGGCCTGGGGATCGATCAGGCAGTGCAGCACGGCGGGCAGGCCGCTGGCGCGCGCGCGGGCCAGGGCAGGGGCGAAGTCCTCGGTGCGCTCGACGCGCTCGCCGTGACCGCCGAACGCCTGCGCGTAGGCCCGGAAGTCGGGGTTGCGCAGGCTGGTGGCGCTGATGCGGCCGGGGTATTCGCGCTCCTGGTGCATGCGGATGGTGCCGTACATGGCGTTGTCCAGCAGCACCACCACCAGCGCCAGGCCGTACTGCACGGCGGTGGCGAACTCCTGGCCGTGCATCAGGAAGTCGCCATCGCCGGCCAGCACCAGCACCTCGCGCGCCGGCCACAGGCGCTTGGCGCCCACGGCGGCGGGCAGGCCGTAGCCCATCGAGCCGCTGGCTGGCGCGAGCTGGCTGGCATAGTGGTTGAAGGGCCAGAAGCGGTGCACCCAGGTGGCGAAGTTGCCGGCGCCGTTGCACACGATGGTGTCAGCCGGCAGCGTGGCTCTCAAATGCTGCATGACGGCGCCCATCTGCAGGCTGCCCGGGATGCGGATGGGCGCCGGGTCGCTCCAGGCGAGGTAGTCCGCGCGTGCCGCCTGCGTGCGCCCGGCCCAGCGCGGCGCGGCTGCGGGCGCGGGCAGCTCGCCCAGCGCCGCCGCCATGGCGGCCGGGGTGGCGTGGATGGCCTGCGCCGGGCGGTACAGGCGGCCGAGCTCGTCGGTGTCCGCGTGTACGTGTACCAGTGGCTGCGCGGGGTTGGGGATGGCCAGCAGCTCGTAGCCCTGCGATGGCACTTCGGACAGCCGCCCACCCAGCAGCACGACCAGGTCGCTGCCGCGGATGTGCGCCAGCAGCTTCGGGTTGGCGCCCAGGCCCAGGTCGCCGCAGTAGCTGTCGTGTCCGGCGGGAAACAGCATCTGCCGGCGAAACGAGCAATACACCGGCAGCTGCCAGCGCCCGGCAAAAGCCGCCATGTCGCGCACGGCGGCCTCGCTCCAGCGGCTGCCGCCCAGGATCAGCACCGGCCGCTCGGCCGCCTGCAGGCGCTGCTGCAGCTCCAGCAGCGCCGCCGCGCCGGGGTGCGTCTCGGTGGCCTGCCAGGGCAGGGCGTCGGCCACGCTGGCGCAGTCGGTGAGCATGTCCTCGGGCAGCGCCACCACCACCGGCCCGGGCCGGCCCGACGTGGCGGCGTGGAAGGCGCGCGAGACCAGCTCGGGCAGGCGCTGCGGATCGTCGATCTCGACCACCCACTTGGCCATGGTGCCGAACACGGCGCGGTAGTCCAGCTCCTGGAAGGCCTCGCGCCCGCGCGCGCCGCGCGCCACCTGGCCGACGAACAGGATCATGGGCGTGGAGTCCTGCTGCGCGATGTGGATGCCGGCCGAGGCGTTGGTCGCCCCCGGCCCGCGCGTGACGAAGCAGATGCCGGGCCGGCCGGTCAGCTTGCCCTGCGCCTCGGCCATCATGGCCGCGCCGCCCTCCTGGCGGCAGACGGTGACGGCAATGTCGGCATCGTGCAGCGCATCCAGCACGGCCAGGTAGCTCTCGCCGGGCACGCAAAACAGCTGCTGCACGCCGTGGATGAGCAGCTGGCGCACCAGGATCTGGCCGCCGGTGCGGGTGGAGGGGGTGGAATCGGTCATCGCATCAGGAGGGGTCGAAAAAACGGCCGCGCCGGCACTTCGGGGCCGGCGCTGGCGAAAGGGCATGCCCGGGGCACTCCAGGCGGCGCGCGTCAGGGCTGCTGGTAGGACTCCAGCGGCTTGTCGTTCGGGTTGGCGAACAGCTGGCGCAGCGTGCCGCCCAGGGGCAGGTTCAGGCTCACGTTCTTGGGCGGGATGGGGCTGACGAACCACTTGGTGTAGAGCTTTTCCATCTCGCCGGACTGCATCAGGCGCATGATGGCGCCATCCACCGCGGCCTTGAAGGCCGGATCGTCCTTGCGAAACAGCAGCGCGATGGGCTCGGCGCCCAGCGGCTCGCCGACGATGCGGAAGGCGCCCGGGTCCTTGGAGTTGGCGATCACGCCAGCCAGGATGTTGTCGTCCAGCACGAAGGCATCGACGCGGCCCGATTCGAGCAGCATGAAGCTCTCGTGGTGGTCCTTGCCCAGCACCGTCTTGATGGGCGCGCCGACCACGCGCTCCTGCTTGCGCAGCAGCTGCACGGCGGTGGTGCCGGTGGACGCGGCCACCGTGCGCCCGCCCAGCTGGCCGATGGACTTGAGGTCGGAGTCGCTGCGCACCGCCATGCGCACCTCGCTCACGTAGGTGGTCACGGCGAAGGCCACCTGCTGCTGGCGCGCCAGGTTGTTGGTGGTGGGGCCGCAGCCGATGTCCACCGTGCCGTTGCTCACCAGGGGCAGGGTGCTTTGCGCGGTGATCGCCATGTACTCCAGCTTCGCGGCCGGGGCGATGTCTTTCAGCACGCGCTCGCACAGCTCGACGTGGTAGCCGACGTACTTGTCGTTGGCGCCCAGCGCGTAGGCCATGGGCGGCGAGGTCTCGCGCACGCCCAGCACCACCTTGCCGCTGGACTTGATCTTGTCGAACGTGGCCGAGGGGGCCTGCGCGTGCGCGGGGCTCAAGGCCGTGCAGGCCAGCGCCAGGGCGGCGCCCGAGAGGGCGGCGAGATTCTTGTGCCAGGGTGCCATGGGATTGTCTCCTAGGGTGGAATGCCGGCGGGCTCGCCCGCCGGTCGGTTTCTCTTGTGCTCCAGCGCGCACTATCCCCGCGCCGCGCCGTGGTGCATAGCGACAAAGTGGAACGACTTCATGCGGCGGGCGCATGAAGTCGGTCAAAATCTGCCGCTCATGGCCGGGTTTTGCCCGGCTTGACAAGAGATGCCGCCACCCCACGCCCGCAGCGCGGCGGCCCGGCCTCATTCCTTTCCCGCATGACCCGCTTTCGCAAGACCTTCCTGCCCGCCATCGCCGACCTGCTGGCCTTCGAGGCCGCGGCGCGGCACGCCAGCATCTCGCGCGCGGCGCACGAGCTGCACCTGACGCAAAGCGCCGTCTCGCGCCAGATCCGCCAGCTGGAGCGCCAGCTGGGCATGGCGCTGTTCCACCGCGTGCGCCAGCGCATCGTGCTGACCGACGCCGGCCGCGTCTATGCCGCCGACGTGCGCGCCGTGCTGCAGCAGCTGTCGGCCGGCACGCAAAAGGCGATGGCGTTCTCGCACGCCGGCGGGCTGCTGAACCTGGCCGTGCTGCCCACCCTGGGCACGCGCTGGCTGGTGCCGCGCCTGGGCGCCTTCCAGGCGCTGCACCCGGACGCCACGGTCAACCTGGCGGCACGCTCGGAGCCGTTCGACTTCGCCGGCACGCCGTTCGACGCCGCCATCCACTTCGGCGCGCCGACCTGGGCCGGCGCGGTGTGCCAGTTCCTGATGCACGAGCAGGTCGTCGCCGTGGCCAGCCCGGCGTTTCGCGCCGCGCATGATCTGCGCCAGCCGCAGGACCTGACGCGCGTGGCGCTGCTGCAGCAAAGCACGCGCCCCACGCAGTGGGCAGCATGGTTCGAGCAGGTCGGCGTCGCCACCACCGTGGCGCTGCGCGGCCCGCACCTGGAGCACTTCGCCATGATTGCCCAGGCGGCCGCCTGCGGCCAGGGCGCGGCGCTGCTGCCGCGCTTTTTGATCGAGGCGGAGCTGGCCGGCGGCAGCCTGGTCGAGCTGTTCGCCGACGCGCTGGTGGGCAGCGACGCCTATTACCTGGTCTATCCGGAAGCGCGCGCGCACGAGCCGCTGGTGCAGGCGTTTCGCGACTGGCTGGTGCGGGAATGCGCCGGCGAGGCGCCGCCACCATGAGCACCTTGCCGTGGCCCTGGGGCGGCGGCGCGCCGCTGGCGCTGTGGGCGGGCGCGCTGCTGGTGGCGCTGGCCGTGGACGCGCTGTGGGGCGAGCCACCCGCGCGCCTGCACCCCGTCGTCTGGATGGGCCGGGCCCTGGGCGCCTGCGGCGCGCGCTGGGCGCCCGGCGAGGCCCGCACGCCGGATTTCAAGATATTTTGGCTGTTTGCCGGCGCCTGGTGCGGGCTTGCAGCTATCGTTTGCATAGCGGCGTGGCTGCTGCAGGCGCTCATCGTGCGCCACCTGCCGGGCTGGGCCGCGGCGCTGTTCCTGGGGCTGCTGCTCAAGCCCCTGCTGGCTTGGCGCATGCTGCGCGCCGAAGTGCTGGCGGTGCGCGCGGCGCTGGCGCAGTCGCTATCCGCCGGGCGCGAGCGCCTGTCCTGGCTGGTCAGCCGCGACACCGCGCAGCTGGACGCCGCGCAGGTGCGCGAGAGCGCCATCGAGACGCTGGCGGAAAACCTGTGCGATTCGGTCGTCGCGCCGCTGCTGTGGTTCGCTCTGCTGGGCCTGCCCGGCGCGGCGCTGTACCGCTTCGCCAACACGGCCGACGCCATGTGGGGCTACCCCGGCTGGCGCGGCGCGGGCGCGCAGCGGCGCCACTGGCAGTGGGCCGGCAAATGGGCCGCGCGTGCCGACGACGCGCTGAGCTGGCTGCCGGCGCGGCTGACGGCCGCCCTGCTGGTGCTGGCGGCCGGGCGGCGCGTGCCAGCCGCGCAGCTGCTGTGCGATGCGCGCGCCACGCCGTCGCCCAACGGCGGCTGGCCCATGGGCGTGATGGCGCAGCTGCTGGGCGTGCGGCTGGGCAAGCCGGGCGCGTACGTGCTCAACCCGGCAGGGCGCCCGCCGCAGGACGCGGACATGGCGCGCGCCGTGGCGTATGCGAGAAATGCGGTGCTTGCCTTTGTCGTTGCTGCATGGGCAGCTATGATTTTTGCCGCTATCACGGGAGCCGGGACATGGCCTTGACGCCTGCGGTGCATGGCGGGCCGGACGCGCTGGGCGCGCCGTTGCACGACTTTTCCACCAACGCCAACGCCTGCGGCCCCTGCCCGGCGGCGCTGGCGGCGCTGGCGCAGGCCGACCGTAGCCGCTACCCCGATCCAGCCTACACCGCGCTGACCGCGGCGCTGGCGGCCTTCCACGGCGTCGCGGCTGACCGCATCGTGCTGGCCGCCAGCGCCAGCGAATTCATCCACCGCATCACCGCGCTGGCCGCGCGCAGCGGCGCGCGCCGGGCCATCGTGCCGGCGCACGGCTATGGCGACTACGCGCGCGCGGCGCAGCTGTGGGGGATGGATTGCGCTGGGGTGCCGGCAGATGCAGCCAGCGCCGGCCGGCTGTTGCCCCTTCCCCCCCTGGGGGAAGGTGGGGATGGGGGCCGGCTGGATGACCTCGCCGCACCGGAAGAAGCACGCCGCCGCTGGCCCCCACCACAGCCCTCCCCCAGGGGGGGAGGGAGCGAAGACGGGACGCGCCTCGACTTGCGCTGGGCCTGCGAGCCCGCCAGCCCGCTGGGGACGGCCGATGCAGCGCTGGACGCATGGGCCCATCCGAGCAGCGCACAGCTGCGCATCGTCGATTGCGCCTACGCCCCGCTGCGCCTGCACGGCCAGCCGCGCGCCTTGCCTGAAGGCGCCTGGCAGATGTATTCGCCCAACAAGGCCCTGGGCCTGACGGGCGTGCGCGCGGCCTACGCCATCGCGCCACCCGGCGCGCAGGCAGGCGGCACGGCGCAACAGCTGCGCGCGCTGGCCCCGTCCTGGCCTGTGGGCGCGGATGGCGTCGCCCTGCTCACCGCCTGGACGGGGCAACCTGCCCAGCTCTGGCTGGCGCAGTCGCTCGCCACGCTGCGCGGCTGGAAGGCGCAGCAGACCGCCCTGTGCCAGGCGCTGGGCTGGCGCGTCGTGCCCGGCAGCTTGGCCAACTTCTTCACTGCCCGGTTGCCGCAGGGCGTGTCGGCCGAGGTGCTGCTGCCCGCGCTGCGCGCACACGGCATCAAGCTGCGCGACTGCGCTTCATTCGGCCTGCCGGGCCACGTGCGCCTGGGCGTGCTGCCCCCGGCGTCGCAGCAGGCGCTGCACGCCGCCTGGCGGGACTGGTTGGCAGCCCGGCGCCTGCACACGTGCCCACCCGCATGAGCGGCGCCATCCACCGCAACGGCGCTGACGGGCGGCCGAGGCCGGGCGCAGCCGCACTACCATCCGGCATGACCGATGAAAACCCCCACGCGCTGCGCTGCACCCAGGTGCTGCGCTACGTCACCCCGCTGCGCGAAGGCGGCTCGCTGCCCGCCGTGGTCGAGGCGGACGACCAGGGCACCTACGTGCTCAAGTTCCGCGGCGCCGGGCAGGGCGTGCGCGCGCTGATGGCCGAGATCATCTGCGCCGGCCTGGCGCGCGCCCTGGCGCTGCCGGTGCCCGAGCTGGTGCTGGCCGAGCTGGACGCTGAACTAGCGCGCACCGAGCCCGACCCCGAGATCCAGGACCTGATCCGCGCCAGCGGCGGGCTGAACGTGGCGCTGGACTACCTGGCAGGCGCCGTCAACTTCGACCCGGCGGCCGACGCGGGCGCGGTGAGCGACGATTTCGCGTCGCGCCTGGTCTGGTTCGACGCGCTGGTGAGCAACGTGGACCGCACTGCGCGCAACACCAATTTGCTCGTCTGGCACGGCCAGCCCTGGCTGATCGACCACGGCGCGGCGCTGACCTTCCACCACGCCTGGGACGGCGCCGTGGCCGACCCGGGGCGGCCCTTCGCGCCGATTGCCGAGCACGTGCTGCTGCCGCGCGCCTCGCGCCTGGCTGAGGTGGACGCCGCGCTGGCCGCGCGCCTGCCGTCCGCCGTGCTGCAGCGCGTGCTGGCGGCGGTGCCGGACAGCTTCCTGGCCCAGGCGGCCAGCGAGCGCGGCGACGGCCCACTGGCCGATGCGCAGCAGCACCGGCAGGCCTACGTGACGTATTTCGAGCAGCGCCTGGCCGGGCGCGGCCGCTGGTTGCAAGGAGCGATCGATGCGCGCGCGTGAGCTGTACGACTGGGCCATCGTGCGCGTGGTGCCGCGCGTGGAACGGGACGAATTCATCAACGCCGGCGCCATCGTCTCGTGCCAGCGCACGGGCTTTCTGCAGGCTGCCGTCGAGCTGGACGAGGCGCGCCTGCTCGCGCTCGACCCCTGGGCCGACGTGGCGCTGGTGCGCCGCCACCTGGCCGCCCTGGCCGCCATCTGTGCCGGCGATGCGCAGGCCGGCCCGATCGCGCAGCTGGCGCACCGCGCGCGCTTTCACTGGCTCACGGCGCGGCGCAGCAGCATCATCCAGACCTCGCCCACGCACACCGGCTGGTGCGAGGACGCCGGCGCCGCGCTGGAGCACCTGATGGCGCGCATGGTGCGCCCGCTGCCACTGCGCGCGCCGCTCTACCATCCCCTGCCTTCAACGGAGCACATCGACGCATGACCGCCCGCTGCATCATGGTCCTGGGCACCAGCTCGGGCGCCGGCAAGAGCTGGCTAGCCACCGCGCTATGCCGCTGGTATGCCAACCAGGGCCTCAAGGTCGCGCCCTTTAAGGCGCAGAACATGAGCAACAACGCCCGCGTGGTCGCCACGCCGGGCGGCGAGTACGGCGAGATCGGCAGCGCGCAGTACTTCCAGGCGCTGGCCGCGCGCGCCGTGCCCGAGGTGCGCATGAACCCGCTGCTGCTCAAGCCCGAGGCCGACACGCGCAGCCAGGTGGTGCTGCTGGGCCAGGTCAGCCACGAGCTGTCGCAGCTGCCCTGGCGAGGGCGCAGCCAGCGCGTGTGGCCGCAAATCGCCCGGGCGCTCGATGCGCTGCGCGCCGAGAACGACGTGGTGGTCATCGAGGGCGCCGGCTCGCCCGCCGAGATCAATCTGTCCAATAGCGACGTGGTCAACATGCGCGTGGCGCGCCACGCCGGCGCGCGCTGCCTGCTGGTGGCCGACATCGACCGCGGCGGCGCCTTTGCACACCTGTACGGCACCTGGGCGCTGCTGCCTGAGGATGAGCGCGCGCTGATCCAGGGTTTCGTTTTGAACAAATTCCGCGGCGACGCCAGCCTGCTGGCGCCTGCGCCCGAGTTGCTGCAAGAGCGCACCGGTGTGCCGGTGGTCGCCACCATCCCCATGCAGTGGGGCCACGGCTTGCCCGAGGAAGACGGCCTGTACGAAGGCAGCCTGCGCGCGGCCGCCGGGGCAGGGCGCATCCACACGCGCGTGGCCATCGTGGCCTACCCGCGCGTGAGCAATCTGGACGAATTCGCACCCTTGCAATCGGCCGGTGGCGTGGCGGTGACCTGGGCGCGCAGCCCGGCCGAGCTTGCGGGCTGCGACTGGATCATCCTGCCCGGCAGCAAGGCCACCGCGGCCGACCTGCAGTGGCTGCGCGCGCAGGGCCTGGACGCGGCGATAGCCCGCCACGCGGCGGCTGGCGGGCGCGTGCTGGGCGTGTGCGGCGGCCTGCAGATGCTGGGCGAGGCGCTGATCGACACCGTGGGTGTGGACGGCAACGGCCCCGGCCTGGGCCTGCTGCCGCTGGTCACCAGCTTCGAGGCGAAGAAGACGGTGGGCAGCACGCGCGCGCGCTTCGCTGGCGACGCGCAGGGCGCATGGCAGGCGCTGGCGGATGTCGAGGTGCTGGGCTACGAAATCCACCACGGCCAGACCGCCCAGCACCCGGCCATGGCCGCCAAGGGCGACGTGGCGCGCGAGCTGATCCCCGGCCTGGCCTGGCAGAACGCGGCCGGCAACGTGCTGGGCGTGTACCTGCACGGCCTGTTCGAGAACGCCAGCGTGCTGCAGGCCCTCCTGGGCGGTGGCGCGCAGACGCTGGACGCGGCTTTCGAACGCATGGCAGACGGCGTGGGACGGTGGTTTGACCCCGATTTCTTGAAGATTTGACCAAAATCGCCTTCAGGCCGGCGTGGATAGCCGATACTTTGCTATCAATTAAAGAGTGCTTCATGACCCTACCCGACATCCCCGCTCTCGCCGACCCGGCCCTGGCCGCACGCCTGCAGGCGCTCATCGACAACAAGACCAAGCCGCTGGGCTCGCTCGGCCGGTTGGAGCAGCTGGCGCTGCGCATCGGCTTGGTCCTGGGCAGCGAGGCGCCGGTTTTGCACGCGCCGCAGATGCTGGTCTGCGCGGCCGACCACGGCCTGGCGGCGCGCGGCGTGTCGGCCTTTCCGAGCGACGTGACCTGGCAGATGGTGCACAACTTCGTCACCGGCGGCGCGGCGGTGAGCGTGCTGGCGCGCCAGCACGGCCTGGGCCTGACTGTGGTGGACTGCGGCGTGCGCCATGACTTCGCGCCCTATCCCGGCCTGGTGGTGCGCAAGATCGCCCCCGGCACGCAGGACGCCAGCCGCGGCCCGGCCATGACGGCCGCGCAGTGCCAGGCGGCCATCGCCAACGGCCGCGAGGTGGTGCGCCTGCTGCCCGGCAACGCGCTGCTGCTGGGCGAGATGGGCATCGGCAACACCTCGGCCGCGGCACTTCTGCTGGCCCGCCTGACGGACGCCGACGTGGCGGATTGCGCCGGCCCCGGCACCGGGCTGGACGCAGACGGCCTGGCGCGCAAGGTCGCCGTCCTGCGCGAGGCACTGGCGGCCAATGCGGACGCCCGTTCGCCCCTGGACGCGCTGGCCGCCCTGGGCGGCTTCGAGATCGCCACGCTGGTCGGCGCCGTGCTGCAGGCCGCGCACGAGCGGCGCGTGATCGTGGTCGATGGCTTCATCACCAGCGCGGCCGTGCTGGTGGCAGCGCGCCTGGCGCCCGCCGTGCTGGAGCGCTGCGTGTTCGCCCACCGTTCGCATGAGCCGGGGCATGCGCACATGCTGGCGGCTTTGGGCGCTGATCCGCTGCTGGACTTGAACCTGCGCCTGGGTGAAGGCTCGGGCGCGGCGCTGGCGTGGCCGCTGCTGGTATCGGCTTGCGCCATATTGCGGGAAATGGCGAGCTTTGAAACGGCTGGCGTGTCCAACAGCCTTTGATTTTTCTGCCAGGGGCCCGGCGCTAAAGCGCATCGAGCGGGCTCAAAATGCCCCGGCCGCCCTTGTTCATCACATGCGTGTAAATCATCGTGGTGTTCACGTCCGCATGGCCCAAAAGCTCCTGCACCGTGCGGATGTCATAACCCGCCCGCAGCAAATGCGTGGCAAATGAATGGCGCAGCACATGCGGCGAAACGGGCTTGGCAATCTGCGCGAGTCTCGCCGCCTCGCGCACCGCGCGCTGCACTGATTCTGGAAATATATGGTGGCGCCGCTCAAGCTGCTCACCCGTTCGCGCGTCCGGCCGGGGATCAATCGAGCGAACCGGCGACGGAAACACCCATTGCCACGCCCATGCGCGATCGGCATTGGCGTATTTCACGGCCAGCGCGTGCGGCAAATGCACCTGGCCGAAACCGGCAGCCAAATCCTTTTCATGCAACTCGCGCGTCTTGTGCGATTGCGCCTGCAGGGGCGCGATCAAATTCTCCGGCAGCACCGTGATGCGATCCTTGCCGCCCTTGCCCTCGCGCACGACGATCTCGCGCCGCGCAAACTCCACATCCTTCACGCGCAGGCGAAGCCCCTCCAGCAGACGCATGCCGGTACCGTACAGCAGATTGGCAATCAGCCCCGTCGTGCCGTCCATGTGCTGCAGCAGCGCGCGCACTTCCATCTGTGTCAATACGACTGGCAGCCGGCGCCGACGCTTGGCCTGCACCACGTCGTCGAGCCAAGGCAAGTCCACGCCCAAGAGCTGCTTGTACAGATAAAGCAGCGCGGCCTTGGCCTGGTTCTGCGTGGACGCGGAAACCTGCCTGTCAACAGCCATGTGCGTCAAGAACGTCGCAACTTCCGCTGCACCCATGTCTTGCGGATGCCGTTTGTTGTGATACAAGATGAAACGTCGCGACTAGTCGACGTAGGCTTGCTCAGTGCGGATGCTGTAGTGGCGGGTGCGCAGATGATCGCGCAGTCGGTCGAGCAGCTTGGGCTGCTGACGAGCCGCCGCTGGATCGGAGGGCACTGCGCGCAGAGGTCGTTCATCCGAGAAATTTTAGGTTTGCCTAAACGGGGCGATGGGGAGGGTTAACGTGGGGGTGTCCACAGCAGCGCCGCATTGGCAGACTTGCGGCTTCGTCGGGCAGGTCACCCAATCTTAGTTAGGCCTCTCAACATGCGCGATTTGAAGCTGCCGGCACTCTATCGAGGATACCCGCTATTAACAATCGAAGAGGACTTCGATGAAGCGAGAGAAATTCGACGGACGTCAGGGCGTATCATTTCTGCGACTTCGGCGATAGACCAAGTGATTGCAGAGATCATTGCCGACACTATCTTTCGAGAAGTAAAAGAACATAGAGAACTCGTGTTCGGTTCAGTTCTTGGTGCAGACTGGTGCTCGTTGGCAGCCAAACGAAAGCTTTTGAAAATTGCGATCGAAAACTTCAATCTTCTCGACGGATCTCAGAAAAACGTGCTGGAATCAAACCTTATGAAGGTCACCCAGTACCGAAATGCTTTCGCGCATGGAACACTGGCACACACTGGCGAAGCTCAGGAACTCCATTACTTCGAAGGTACTCCTCGTACGGCCAGGCTAGACGACGCCTACTTTGAAACACTTGAGAAAATATTCCTCAACACATGGGAAATGCTAAATGGCATCCAGAAAAAACTCAAAACCAAAGCTTTTATATAGCAAGCACAACGCCGTGTCTTCACACCGTGGCCTAACCGATTGTTCAACAGGACGTCTGCCAGCTACGCTGGCAGCCGGCTGTTAACGCGGGCGTTAGGCCTCTCATCGTGAGCATTACATTTCGCCACTCTGCGGGCTTTGGCAAGAGGATTGAGTATTGGATCGTCGGCCTCATGCTAAAGCAAGGCTTGGACGTCTATCTTCCATTGGTTGATGATGATGCAATCGATGCGGTCATCAAGCGACCTGACGGTAGCTTCGTGGAAGTTCAAATAAAAGCTAGGTCCAGTTTCGTCAAGCTAGGCGATGGCGCTTTGTTCGCAGCCATCACCCACGAGCTTCGATCCAACTACTGGTTTGTCTTTTATTCCGAGCGTCTTAATGCCATTTGGGTGATGTCCTCTGAAGAGTTCATCGCAGAGGCTGCTCAGAACAAAAATGGCATCAATGTCGGGAAGAGAAACCTTTGGTTCAACGGAACGAAGCTCAACAAAGCGTCCGGGCAAAGAGAAGAGTACATGAAGGAGCGGTACCAGAAGTACGTCTGCCATGACTTTTCTCGGCTGCTGGCACCAGCAAGCGACCTAACTGGTTGTTCAACCGGACCACAAGCTGCTTCGCAGGTTGCGGCCGGTTAGCGCGGGCGTTAGGCCTTATGAGAAAGCAGTACCATTTCCGAAATAGCGAACAAGGACTTCTGGCTTGGGATGTTGACAGTCTTATTCACCTCACAGCGGATCTGAAGGCTATTAAGCTCCCACTAGATAAGATAATTGAGCTGGATGAGCCCTACTGGTATGAATCCGAAGTCGATATTCCAACATGCAAATCCATCGCGGGCCACGTTCGTCTGATTCAATCTACCGACTTAGCCTACCCAATAATCGTCTGCCCAGAGGGAAGAGTTATGGATGGTATGCACAGAGTGGTAAAAGCCTTTTTGGAAGACCGTCCGTTTGTGCTTGCATATCGCCTGTCGGATTTGCCGGAGCCTGACTACGTAGGGGTGGATCCAGATGACCTGCCTTACGACGATGCCTAACAATTCATCACAGCCGATCGCCTGCGGCGGCGGCTGAATTCAGGACGTTAAGGTGAGAAATTATGGAATTGACCCAATATGAAGGGCTGCGTGCCTACGCCAAGATGATGAACACCCTGAGCATCGCTCCGCTTGAGCCGTTGCTTGCGGACAACTTCACCTATGAATCACAAACTGTGTTCTCCGCATTGGAATCGAAGCAAGCCTTCTTGGACTACATCCGGCTAAAACTCAAAACAATTCAAAAAACTGGGGCCACCGTGTTTGCCGAGTTGGGCACGGTTTCCGCTTATGGAAAGCATCAACCGTGTGTCGTACTCGCCCAGAACACTCAAGACCATCTAGTTGGGCTCATCTTGGCCCGTGTCTCTGGGAATAAACTGATACGCCTAGATTTATGTATTGTTCCGCCGCCTCAATCCGCAGAGCGCAGCGGAGAATACCCGGTATAAGTCTTAACGATTAATTCAAGCCAATGCTGCTTCTCGGCACGACTTAATTCAGGTGTTAATTTTTAAAGGAGGGAATATTCATGGATCAAGCGGTGATGAAGAACGTAGATGAGAAATTTTGCTCAGACTGCGGTTCAGTTATAAAGATCAAAGCGGAAATTTGCCCCAAGTGTGGTGTACGCCAAATGACCGCACCTAGCAGCATTGACCTTGCTGCCACAGCCCCGAACGGCAAAAGTAAGCTTGCAGCTGCTTTGTTTGCCTTATTTTTAGGCGGAATCGGAATACATAAATTCTACCTCGGGCAAGTGGGCTGGGGAATTGCATATTTACTATTCTGCTGGACATTTATTCCGGCCATAGTGGCGTTCGTTGAAGCCATTCTATTGTTTGTAATGAGCAACGAAAAATTCAATCAAAAATTCGGGCAAGTCTAAAAATTCGCCGCAGCCGGCCGCCTGCGGTGGCGGCTGAACTCAGGGCAATTTAATAATTTTCAAACATCACGGAGAAACAATGAAAGCTCATAAGGTATTTTTTGCATTATTTATCGCTGGATCTATGAGTGGCTGCGCCACATGGTCGACGAGTAGTATAGATAACAAAGATGTGAGCACTCAGGAAAGTAGCCAAAGTGCCATTTCCAAGAAACTCCCATCACAAATTTATTTAACAGATAAAGACGTAGTCGACCGTCCGTACAAATCACTCGGAGATATTACTGCTACGGTTAATAAAACTACAATTTTCCACCCAAATCCAACACGCGAAATGGTGAACGAAAAGTTGCAAAAAGAAGCATCAGAATTGGGTGCTGATGCAGTAATTTTAATTCGCTACGGTGACGGCGGCATTTCTCTTATGAGTTGGGGTAGCTTGGAAGGCAAAGGGCGTGCAATCAAGTACATTAGGTAATTTTTCTGCACTATGTGTCTTGATATTCCTGGCGGGGTGTGCGACATCCGCGCCAGAAATGCCACGACAGACCCAGCGAGTGGATGAAGTTGGATATTTGGCCCCGTCATCCAAATCAACGAGTGGAGCAGAAAAAACAGTAATATTGCACGTTAAAAAGCCCGCATTAATCACGAAGCCTACATGGGATAAACTTAGTGATGCAGAGAAGGCTTCCATCGCCGCAGATTACGAAATAAATATATTATCACCGGATTCATTTGGGATAATAACTGACGTTCAAGGCGCAGACCAATCAACTCCTGGCTCGAACGCAGGGGCTGCTCTCGGTAGCGCAGCCGCAAGTGCCGCATACATCGATAGAGGCTTGAGGGGTAACAGCTATTCAGCAGGCGGCGCTTTGGCCATCGGCCTTCTTGGAGCGATAATTGGATCAACTATGGATTCAGGTCCAGCTTCAAAATTTCAATTCAGATACACAGTAAAGCTTGGAGATGGGGAAATTCAATATTTTGATGAAATCAAATCTACAAGCTTTCGTCATTCAGTTGGCGTCTGTATCTTGGTCCCATCCCTAGACTTAATTAGCCAAAAAGTCTGCAACCAAACCATAGAAAGCATCAGGGAAAAATATATAGCCGTCCAGTAACCAACTGACCATTTCTAACTATTCGCCGCAGCCGGCCGCCTACGGAGGCGGCTGAACTCAGGGTGTTAAATCCCTCTCCATCATGTTTGTGGACCCTTGGCTCACCCGTTGGCTTCCCCTCGCCCGTGAGCGCGCAGGCGGCGGCATCGTTCTTGAAATCGGATGCGGCCATGGTGATGACACAGCTACGCTTTCGGCAGCTGGAGCGAGAGTCCTGGCCTTCGACCTCTCAAGACTGGCGGTGGGCATCACCAAAGCCCGTGTTCCCGGTGCGACAGTGAAGCGCAGGGACCTTCGCGAGCCGCTTCCAGAGCAGGCGACTGAGCTGGGTGTTGTGGTTGCAAGTCTCTCATTGCACTATTTTTCATGGGCTGAGACTCAATCTCTCGTTCAGCGCATTCGTTCGGCACTTCGCCCTGATGGCATCCTTCTCTGCCGCCTTAACTCCACTGAGGATCACAACTTCGGAGCAAGCGGAGGCCCGGAAATTGAACCGAATTTCTTCTTGGTCAATGGGGAGCCCAAGCGTTTCTTTGATAGACCTTCCATCGAGGCACTGTTTGCAGCGGGCTGGAATACGCTCTCACTGGAGCACTTCACCACTAACAAGTATGTCAAGACGAAGGCGCTGTGGGAGGTTATCCTTGAGCGCCGAAATTAAATTGGGTTCAAATCACAATTTCCTTGATGGTACTGTACCGTCAGCTATCACTCCATAGCTGGCTCTAAAATTTCGCTCCGACCGACGCATTGCATGCGTCGCTGACCACAGGCATTAGGCATCAACATCGAAAAAAACCTGACATCCAAAAAAATTTTATTGACTCCAGAAAGAGAATCAAGAAATGCTGTTCGCGGTATTGTTCACCGACAAGCCAGGTCACGGTCAGCTTCGCGCAGAGCATCTCCAGACGCATATCGCATGGATCGATCAGAACAAGGAGGCAATACTTGTCGCTGGCTCCTTGCGCGCGCAACCCGAGGACGTTCCGCAGGGAGGTCTTTGGGTTGTCGAGGCAAGCTCCAAAGCCGCGATTCTTGACTTGATGCAGAGTGACCCCTTTTTTATCTGTGGCCTTCGCCAGAGCATCGATATTTTGCATTGGAGCAAGGCACTCCCTGACCATAAGGCGCTTGTCTGACGCTTAACCTCTTCAGTCAACCCGACGTCCCTACGGCACGCCGGCTAGTTCCAACGTTAGGTTTCAGGAGATAAATTATGCCCGCACACGAGAAGATCAATTACGTCGAGTACCCTGCGCGGGACTTGGGCTCTACCAAGCGCTTTTTTCAACAAGCATTCGGGTGGGTGTTTGATGACTACGGTCCTGACTACGTCGCTTTCACGGGTCAAGGGCTGGATGGCGGTTTCTTTAGGTCCGAGTTGGTTGCACGTACCGATGAGGGCAGTGCGTTACTCGTCTTCTACAGCAAGCATCTCGAAGAAACGCTTGCAAAGGTCGTGGCTGCCGGCGGCGAGGTGGTCAAGCCAATATTTTCCTTTCCGGGCGGCCGTAGGTTCCACTTCACCGAGCCCAGCGGTAATGAGTTCGCTGTGTGGTCAGAGCCTGAGGCCTGACAGTTCGTCCCACCGGGCGTGCGCCTGCAGCTCGCGCCGGTTGATTCAAGCGTTAGGCACTAATTTCATTCATGCACATCGTTAAAGCCGGGCTCACCTACTTTTTACTGGTTTTTGGCGCCGGCTTTGCTTTGGCCTTTGTCCGCGTTCCATTTCTGGTTCCTACCTTCAGTGTCCGGGCGGCCGAGTTGATGGAAATTCCGGTGATGTTGGCGGTCATCGTCTGGGCGTCCAGGCGCCTGGCAGGCCGCCACCCTGGTCTTTTACGCAGCGAGCGCCTCGCGGCTGGTCTGCTCGCGTTTGTCTGTCTTGTGGCTGCGGAACTGGCGGTCGCCTACTTCCTCGGTGCCCGCTCGCCGGCGCAGTACATCGCGAGCCGAGACCCGATCTCGGGCGCCGTCTATTTGGCTTGTCTCGTTTTTTTCGCGTTCGCACCTGCCCTTTGGAAGTCTGGGCCAGGGCCTGACGATCCATCAAGGCAGACGCCGCCCAGCGATGCGGCTTAACGCAGGAGCTAGCAATATTCCATGCCGTCACCTGAGGTACTTGTTCAGTGGCTCATTGCACGCAAATGGGCTGTATTCTTTTCGGCGTTGGGGTTTTTCATTCTTGTGAAAATGTTCACCCTCTTAAAAAAGCGCCGCAGCAGAGGAATCCTTGCTTTCCGCACGCGGCAAGAACAAGAAAAATTCAAACCGCTTTCCACGATCTACAACCCGCGCCCTTATCGGCGTATAAATAGGCGGCGGAAGTAGCACGCTTCTAATGCCGGTGTCATTCAAGCGAAGGCTCTCGTTGCCTCTCTAGACTATGAACACGGTAAGGGACCGCCCCTTAGATTTTTTGCTCTTGCTGAGAGTAATTTGGGAAAATCTTATGCAGAGTTCTGTAAAATTCTGCCGTGGCCCATTTCATTTCACTTCCCCACTGCCGTTATGTGCCATTGGCGGTATGTGGCAATTCATTTTTCATGCATTTCATGAACTCCATTCAAACACGCCCGGCCACGCTCAACGATCTTGAGCTCATAGCCCCGCTATTCGATGCCTATCGCCAGTTCTATGAAAAGTCGCCTGACCTCCCGCTGGCCCGGCAATTCATCCATGATCGCCTGCAGCGGGGAGAGTCGGTGATTTTGCTGGCCTTTGATGAAGGCGAGCAGGTGCTGGGTTTTTGCCAGCTGTATCCCACGTTTTGTTCCGTTGAGGCCAAGCCGATATATTCGCTGTACGACCTCTTTGTCGCGCCGCAGGCAAGGCGTTCAGGGGCGGGCAGGGCTCTTTTGCAGGCCGCGTACCGGCTCTCTGGGCAGCGCGGCATGGCGCGTATGGATCTCACGACCGCAAAGACCAACCACGCGGCGCAGGCGGCTTATGAATCGCTGGGCTGGGTGCGGGATGAGGTTTTCTTTGCGTACAGCAAATCCATCGAGGCCGGCGAACCAGCGGCGGTAGCGGCTGGCGCTTGAATCCGCAGGTAGCCCGGCCCAGTCAGCGCGGCGCCGGCGTCTTGGATTCGTAGTCGCACCACTGCGCCACCACGCATTCCCAGCAACGCGGCTTTCTCGCCTGGCAAACATAGCGCCCGTGCAGCAGCAGCCAGTGGTGCGCATTGGGCAGGTATTCCTCGGGCACGCGCGCAACCAGGCCGCGCTCCACCGCCAGCGGCGTCGCGCCGGGCGCCAGCCCGGTGCGGTTGGCCACGCGCAGGATGTGCGTGTCCACCGCCACCGTCGCCTGGCCGAAGGCCGTGTTCAGCACCACGTTGGCAGTCTTGCGGCCCACGCCCGGCAGCGCCTCCAGCGCCTCGCGCGTGCTCGGGACCTGGCCGCCGTGGCGCTCCAGCAGCAGGGCGCAGGTGGCCAGCAGGTGGCGCGTCTTGGTGCGGTACAGGTTGATGCTGGACAGGTAGCCCTCCAGCGCCTCATGTCCCAGCGCCAGGATGGCCTGCGGCGTGCTGGCCACCGGGAACAGCCTGCGCGTGGCGCGGTTGACCCCCACGTCGGTGGCCTGCGCCGACAGCAGCACGGCCGCGAGCAGCTCGAACACGCTGGTGTATTCCAGCTCCGTCGTGGGATGCGGGTTGCCGGCCTGCAGGGCGGCGAAGAAGGGCGCGACGTCACGGTCTTTCATGGCGCGCCATTGTGCGCGGGCGCATGAAAACTGCGCAGCGATTGGCGACAATGCGCGTTGCATTGATTCGCCATCCGGCTCCAGAACCTGCGAGACACCCCCGCCATGCCCATTGCCTTCGCCAAGCGCCTCGACCAGGTCGAGACCTCTGCCATACGCGAACTGTTCAAGCTGCTGGGCAAGCCCGGCATCATCAGCTTTGCCGGCGGCTTTCCCGACAGCGCCATGTTCGACGTGGACGGCATCCGCGCCTCCAGCGAGGCGGCGCTCCGCGACGAGCCCGGGGCGGCGCTGCAATATGGCGCGACCGAGGGCTACCAGCCGCTGCGCGAGCAGCTCGCCGCCTTCATGGCGGCCAAGGGCGCGCAGGGCCTGGCGGCCGAGCAGCTCATCGTCACCACCGGCAGCCAGCAGGCGCTCGACCTGCTGGGCAAGACGCTGATCGATCCGGGCGACAAGGTGATCGTCGAGGGCCCGACCTTCCTGGCCACCATCCAGTGCTTTCGCCTGTACGGCGCCGACCTGGTGAGCGCGCCCATCGACGCCGATGGCGTGCAGGTGGACCGGCTGGAGCAGCTGATCGAGCAGCACGCGCCGAAGCTGGTGTACCTGATCCCCACCTTTGGCAACCCCAGCGGTGCCACGCTGAGCCTGGAGCGGCGCAAGCGCATCCTGGAGCTGGCCGTGAAGCACCAGACCGTGGTCGTCGAGGACGACCCCTACGGCGACCTGTACTTCGGCGCGGCGCCGCCGCCCAGCCTGCTGGCGCTGTCGGGCGAAGTGCCGGGCAGCCGCGAGTGGCTGGTGCATTGCGGCTCGCTCAGCAAGGTGCTCTCGCCCGGCCTGCGCGTGGGCTGGCTGGTTGCGCCGCCCGAGCTGCTGGCGCGCGCCACCATGTGCAAGCAGTTTTCCGATGCGCACACCAGCACCTTCGCCCAGGCCACCGCCGCGCACTACCTGAAGGCCGGCCGCATGCCGGCCACGCTTGCCCGCGTGCGCGAGGTCTACGCCGCGCGTGCGCAGGCCATGGGCGATGCGCTGCGCAGCGAGCTGGGCGATGCCGTGCAGTTCGTGCAGCCGCGCGGCGGCCTGTTCGTCTGGGCGCGCCTGACGGGCGCGGGCGGCGGCGTGGCCGACGGGCGCGAGCTGGCGCGCCGCGCCATCGAGCAGGGCGTGGCCTTCGTGCCGGGCACGCCGTTCTTCTGCGCCGAGCCCGATCACGCCACGCTGCGCCTGTCGTTTGCCACGGCGGACGTGGACCGGATCCGCGAGGGCGTGGCGCGGCTGGGCCGGGCCGTGCATGCCGCGCCGGCGCTGCTGCCCGCCTGAACGCCATGGCCGGTACCGAATCGCGCCTGGAGGCGCTGGAAGTGAAGGCGGCGTATGCCGAGGACCTGCTGGACCAGCTGAACCTGCTGGTCTATCGCCAGCAGCAGGCGCTGGCGCAGCTGCAGGCAGAGCTGGCCGAGCTGCGCCGCCAGGCGCCGGAGGGGGCAGGGGCGCCGCGCAGCCTGCGCGACGAACTGCCGCCGCATTACTGATCAAGCCGCGAGCGCGCCTGCCATGTACCCCTATGTGTTCTCGCTGCACCTGCTGGCCGCCACCATCTGGACGGGCGGCCACCTGGTGCTGGCGCTGGCGGTGCTGCCGCGCGCGCTGCGCACGCGCTCGCCGCAGACGCTGCTGCAGTTCGAGCAAAGCTATGAGCATGTCGGCATGGCGGCGCTGGCCATCCAGGTGGCCAGCGGGCTGTGGATGGCGCTGCAACTGGTGCCCGACTGGGACCAGTGGTTCAGCCCCGACACGGCGATGGAGCGCGCGGTGTCGCTCAAGCTGGCGCTGCTGGCCGCCACTGCGCTGGTGGCGGCGCACGCCCGCGCGCGCGTGATTCCGCGCCTGAGCGCCGAAACCCTGCCGCTGATGGCCTGGCACGTCGGCGCCGTGACGCTGCTGGGCGTGGGCTTCGTGCTCACCGGCGTCGCGTTTCGCTACGGCGGCGTGGGCGGCTGATGCAGCCGGTTGCAGGGCTGGACCCCGAGCGCCTGGCGCTGCTGCTGACGCGCAAGATGCCCTTCGGCAAGCACCAGGGCACCGTGATCGCCGACCTGCCGGCCAACTACCTGCACTGGTTTGCGCGCCAGGGTTTTCCGAAGGGCGAGATCGGCGCGCTGCTGGCGCTGATGCGCGAAATCGACCACAACGGGCTGCGCCCGCTGCTGGCGCCCCTGCGCCGCCAGGCCTGAGCCCGGCGGGCCCGCGCAGCGCTCAGCCCGCTGCTTCGGGCGTCAGGATCTGCCGGCCCACGGCCTGGCCCTTTTCCAGCGCCAGCAGGGCGGTGAAGGCCTTGCTGAACGGCATGCAGGTGATGGGCACGGGGCGCAGGTTCTTGTCCCGGACCAGCTGCATCAGCTCCTGCAGCTCGCGCAGGCTGCCCACGTAGATGCCCTGGTAGGTGATGGCGCGCAGCGCCATGAAGGGCGTGGGGATGTCGATGTGGCCGCCGTACAGGCCGATCTGCACCAGGTGCCCGCCCTTGGTCAGCATGTCGATGCCGGCCTGCACGGTCTGGCTGGAGCCCACGCAGTCCAGCACCGCCCACACGGCGCCGCCCGCGGCCTTCTTGACGTCGGCGAGGTAGCCCTCGGCCTTCGGGCTGAACACGACGTCGGCACCGGCTTCCAGCGCCGCCGCGTGCTTGGATTCGTCCGGATCGATGACGATGGCGCCGGCGCCGCCCATGGCCTTGACCAGCAGCGTCGCCATCAGCCCCAGGCCGCCGCCGCCGATGATCACCACCTTCTCGTCCTTGAGCACCTGCGGGTCGAACTTGCGCAGGCCGCTGTAGGTCGTCAGGCCCGAGCAGGCATAGGGCGCGGCCTGCACCGGCGGCATGTCGCCGATGTCCACCAGGTAGCGCGAGTGCGAAACCAGCACATGGTCGGCGTAGCCGCCCGGCTGGTACACGCCCATGGACTTGCCGGCCAGGCACATGTTCTCGTCGCCGCGCTTGCAGACCTTGCACTCGCCGCAGCCGTGCCAGGGGAACACCACGTAGCGCTTGCCCACCTGCACGCCCTTGGCCTCATCGCCCACGGCGATGACCTCGCCGGCGATCTCGTGGCCCATGGTCAGGGGCAGCTTCAGGCCCCGGTCCAGCATGGACAGCTTCTTGCCGTGGCCCAGGTCGTAGGAGCCGTGCCAGATGTGCAGGTCCGAGTGGCACACGCCAGCGGCCTCGATGCGCATCAGCACCTGGTCGCCGGTGGGCTGGGGGGTGGGGCGCTCGCTGCGCTCCAGGGGCTCGCCGCAGGCGATGACGTCGTAGCTGATCATCCTTGTTGTCTCCTTCGTGAATGGGAAAAACCGGCGCCTGCAGCGTCTGGCGCAGCAGGCAGACCGCGAAGGATAAAAGTGATGCGGCGCCCCCGTGAGTCACCTGCGCGATAGGGGCGCGCAAAGAGGCTGGCTCAGTGCGCGCGTTCGGGCAGGTGCCCGAAGTAGCCGCGAAACAGGTTGCGCGCGATGCCGTGCGCCACCGTCTGCAACTCCTGCGCCACCTCGGGGATGAAGATTGCCTCGGTCGTGCGCTGCCACAGCTGCAGCCAGGTGGCGAAATGCCCCTGCTGCACCCCGTCCAGCGCCATGTGCTTGCTGAATACATCGCCGCGGAAGCTGCGCGTGCCCAGCACCACCGTGCTCCAGAATTCCACCATGCGCGCCAGGTGCGGCTCCCAGTGGTCGCCGATGGCGCCGTCGAACAGTGGGCCCAGCCCGGGATCGGCGCGCACGTCGGCGTAGAAGCCGTGGACCAGCCGGTGGATGCTGGCGGCGTCCGGCTGCTCGACCAGGGCGGCGGTTGGCTGCGCTTCGCTCATGGGCACGCTCAGGCGCAGCCGCAGGCCGTGCCGCTGCCGCAGCCCTGCGCGGCGGCGGCGGCAGCAGCCGGCTCGAACTGCGGGAACAGCACGTTGTTTTCCAGGTGGATGTGGTTGACCAGGTCGTCGGCCAGCTGCGCCAGGCCCGAGTACAGCGCGCGCCAGGTGTTGCAGGCGCCGGGCGGGGGCACCATGTCGGTGGTCAGGTGGGCGATGTGCTCCAGCGCCTCGCCGTGGTCGGTGTGCTCGGCGCGCATCACGCCGATGGGCTGCGCCGCGAAGCTGTTGCCGCCGCGTGCCAGCATGGGGAACAGGATGGCTTCCTCCTTGTGCATGTGCGAGAGCAGCTCCTCGTGCATGGCCTCCAGCGCATCGGCCAGGCCGGCGGGCACGTGCGGATTGCCGCGGTGCACGGCCTCGACGCGGCGCGCCATGCGGATCAGCTCGGGCAGCTGCTGGCGGTGCACCTCGTGGTAGCGCGCGACGATGTGGCCGATCAGCTCGGCCGGCGTGCCGGCTTCGGGCAGGCTGTCCGGGCGCTGCAGGGCCGACAGCTCCTGCACCACGGCGTCCAGGTCCAGCGCCTTGTCGGCCGCCGCCTGGCGCAGGCTGACCTGGCCGCCGCAGCAGAAATCCAGCTTCAGGCGGCGAAACACGGCAGTCGCGCCGGGCAGCTCGACGGCGATCTGGCCGATGGCCTGGGCCGGATCGATGGCGGCGGGGGCGTTCAGGATGGCATTCATGGGGCTGGGTCCTTCAAATGTTCAAATGACATGAACATTTTAATTCCATAAAATTCTTGTCGAATGAACCTTTTTGCAGGCAGGGCCCATGCGACTGACCCAGTGGACTGACTACACGCTGCGCGTGCTGATGTATTGCGCCGCCAGCCAGGACCGCGCGCAGCCGGTGACCATCACCGAGATCGCGCAGGCGCACGGCATCTCGCGCAGCCACCTCACGAAAATCGTCCAGGAGCTGGCCGCCCAGGGCCTGCTGGACACCACGCGCGGGCGCGGCGGCGGCATGCGGCTGATGCGCCCGGCCCGCGACATCAACATCGGCGCGGTGGTGCGCATGACCGAGACCGATTTCGACATGGTCGAGTGCTTCAACGCCGAGACCAACACCTGCCGCATGAGCGAGCACTGCAGCATCAAGGGCCTGCTGACGCGCGCCACCCAGGCCTACCTGGCGGTGCTGGACGCCGTGACCCTGGAAGACCTGGTGCCGGCCAGGGGCGAGGGGCAGGAGGCCCGCGCGGTGCATGCGCTGCGCTACCTGCCCGGATTGCCCGCCGCAGGGTGATTTTGGGCCCAAGGCGCCGCTTGCCGGCGTGCCTATTGGGCCTGTAGCTATTGAATTGGTAGTGAAACCGCCGGGTCCAGCCACTGGCGCGCGGCGGCCATGACGCATTGCGTCAGCCGCGTGAGCGATTGCTGGGCGCTGCGCGGGTGCGCCCAGTACATCGGCACGTCCAGCGGCGCGTTTTCCATCAGCGGCACCAGCGCACCGCTGGCCAGCTGCCCGGCGATCAGCGCCGTCGGGTGCATGCCCCAGCCCATGCCCACCTCGCAGGCGCGCACATAGCCGAAGTTGGACGGCAGCACGTGGCGCGGCGGGTGCGCGCGCGTGGCCAGGCCGCGCGCCTGCAGCCAGCGGTCCTGCAGCCGGTCGCGGCGGTCGTAGATCATCATCGGCGCGCGCGCCAGCGCGGCGGCATCCACGCCGCCCGCGAAATGCCGCGCGGCAAAGCCCGGGCTGGCCGCCGCCACGTAGCGCATGGTGCCCAGCGGCCAGGTGTTGCAGCCGGCAATCGCCGTGCCGGTGGCGGTGACGGCTGCTATCACCTCGCCCTCGCGCAGCCGCTCGCCGGTGTGCTCCTGGTCGTCGATGCGCAGGTCCAGCAGCTCGTTGCCGCCGGCGGTGAAGGCGGCCATGGCGTCCATGAACCAGGTCGATAGCGAATCGGCGTTCACCGCCAGCTTGAGCGTGGGCGCAGGCGCGCCGCCGCTGCCGGCCAGCAGGTCGGGGTTGACGCGGCGCAGCTCGTTTTCCAGCAGTTGCACCTGCTCCAGGTGCAGGCACAGGCGCCGGCCGGCATCGGTGCCGGTGCAGGGCGCGCCGCGCAGCACCAGCACCTGGCCGGCGCGTTCCTCCAGCTGCTTGACGCGCTGCGACACCGCCGAGGGCGTGACGTGCAGCCGGCGCGCTGCGCGCTCGAAGCTGCCCTCGCGCAGCACGGCCGCCAGGGCTTCCAGTCCGGCGTAGTCCAGCAAGTTAGCGCTCCTAATGTTCGTTCAGGAATTTGAAGTGTACTTAAACACCGTGCCGGCCTAGCATCCGGCCCATGTTCACCACCGCCGCCGCTTCCTCCACCTGGCTCACGGGCTTCACCGTGTGCCTGTCCCTGATCGCCTCCATAGGCGCGCAAAACCTGTATGTGCTGCGCCAGGCCGTGCAGGGCGAGCATGTGCGCGCCTGCGTGGCCTGGTGCGTGGTGAGCGATGCGCTGCTGGTGGCGCTGGGCGTGGCCGGCATGGCGCGGCTGCTGGGCAGCTCGCCCCTGCTGGCGCAGTGGCTGCAGTGGGGCGGGGCGCTGTTCCTGCTGGCCTACGGCGTTTTTGCCTGGCACCGCGCGCTCTTTGCGCCGGGGGGCGGGCTCGATGGCACAGGCCAGCGGGTGGCGCGCGGCGTGCTGGGCGTCCTCAGCGGGCTGGCCGTCATCACCCTGCTGAACCCGCACGTCTACCTGGACACGGTGCTGCTGATCGGCTCCATCGGCGCGCGCCAGGACGGCTGGCTGAAGGCCTTCTTCGTGCTGGGCGCGGCCTCGGCCAGCCTGGCCTGGTTCGCCATGCTGGCCTTTGCCGGGCGCCGCCTGCAGCGCGTGTTCGCCCTCCCGCTGGCCTGGCGCGTGCTGGACGGGCTGACCGGCGCCATGATGCTGGTGCTGGCCTGGTGGGTGTGGCAGGGCGCCTGAAGGCGTTTCAGGCCACCAGCCGGCGCCGGTAAAGCGTCTTCAGCTATCAATCGGGGAGCGAAATGCCGCGCCTCAGCGCAGCACTTCCAGCAGCCGGTCCAGCCCGCCGCTGTTGATCGCCACCTTCGCCTGCGCGCGCACCGCGGGCTTGGCGTGGTAGGCCACCGACAGGCCGGCCGCGCCCATCATGGGCAGGTCGTTGGCGCCGTCGCCCACGGCGATCGCCTGGTGCGGGGCTATGCCCATGAGCGATGCGACCTCCAGCAGCGTGCGGCGCTTCTCGGCGCCGTCGCAGATGTCGCCCCAGACCTGGTCGACCATGCGGCCCGTGAGGCGGCCGTCCTCGATCTCCAGCACGTTGGCGCGCGCGAACTGTATGCCCAGTTGCGAGCGCACGCGGTCGGAGAAGAACGTGAAGCCGCCCGAGACCAGCAGCGTCGCCAGCCCGGCGGCGCGCGCGGCGTCGATCAGCTCGCGGGCGCCGGGGTTGAAGCGCAGGCGCTCGTCGAACACGCGCTCCAGGTGCTCCACCGGCACCCCGGCCAGCAGCGCCACGCGCTGGCGCAGGCTTTCCTTGTAGTCGGTGATGACGCCCTGCATGGCCGCCTCGGTGATGGCCGCGACCTCGGCCTTTTTGCCGGCGGCATCGGCAATCTCGTCCACGCACTCGATGTTGATGAGGGTGGAGTCCATGTCGAAGGCGATCAGCTTGTAGTCCGACAGCTTCAGGGGCGGCGTGATGCCCTGGACGACGAGGCCGGGGGCGAATTCTGTGGGGGTCAGGCTCATGGGCAAACGGTGGCGGGAAGGTTCATGCTGCGCAAAGGCGGGGATTATCTACATGCGTCCGGCACGGCGCAGCCACTGCTCCCGGCGAGGCGCCGAAGCCGCCGCGCCGCAGGCCTGGTCCCGGATGCAGATAGCGCCGCGTGCCAGGCAAAAAAAGGCCCGCATTCAGGCGGGCTCTCCGGACGGCGCAGCTCACTCAAGCGGGAGCACGCTCGTGCAGCTTGCGGCGCTTCCGTGATGCTTCAATCACATCACGCTGTTCTTGTGCTGCCTCGCGAATGACACAGTCGTAGATACGGCGCTTCTCCGCAGAAGAGGCGCGGTGCACAAAGCGTGAGAGGGGGGTCTCTTCGACGAGGACCTGCTTGGGGCGAAACAATTTCAACATGTTGACCTCACTCAGAGCCGACGATTGCCTGAAGCTGTTCAGGTGAGTATGTGAGGGGCACCGCGTCATTCAGGTCGGACACGTTCGCGTGATAGCGGCGGCTGCTCCCATCGATGTCTTTGACGATGGCATCGATCGTCATGGCAGCGCCGAACTTTACCTTAAGCGCATTGACCACGCGGTGTGCTGCCAGGAACTGTTCCACGAAGCGATCTCGGGGGATACGCCGGCCTTCGAGCGTCTCGCGCGCTAGTACGAACCTCCATGCCTGCTGGGGTTCCTGGTACACGTACAGGACGAGGACTCTGCGGCCCTTCGCAAGGGAGCGCTGCACGTTGCGCTCAGCCTGTGCCAAGTTGGAGAGTGTTCCATCGAGCAGGAAACTCTGGTTCTGATCGAAAGCCAGGTCCAGCACCTTGCCCAAAAGGATGCTGACCGCGCCCTGGAACAACCACGAGTTCGATCCGTTGTAGCCGGGAATTGCGGCGCGAAATTCGTCAGGATCGATGCGAAGGAAACCGTCTCCAAGCTGTTTTACGAGGGCTTTGGCCGTCTCGGTCTTTCCCGCCCCGGGCGAGCCAGCCATGAAAACAGACACTGGTGACAGCTCGCCAGGAAAGCGTTTCGTACAAGTCAGCTCTCTGGCAAACGTTTTTTTGTTCTGCCGCGCCCAAGCCTCGGCTGCTGTTTTGATCGCTTCCTCTGACATGCTTTTTCCCCCATGCAACTTGGCCGCACCCCTGCAGTCTGGCCCAACCGGGCAAGGGCGCGTGTCGGCGCGGCCGCCCACGCTGGCGCTCAGGTCATGCCGTGCACGGGTGGCCGACCGGCCGCGTGCGCACAGCCCTGTGCAGCGGCTCAAAACTCGGCATGCAAGCGCACGGAGGCGACGCGGGCCGGGCCCCGGTCGGCGTTGTAGGCGGGGTTGCGGATGTGCTGCCAGTCCAGCGTGAGCCACGCTGCCTTGCCCAGGTTCAGGTTGTAGAACGCCTCGAATATGGTCTCGGGGCGGTAGTTCAGGCGGCCGTCACCGATGAAGAAGCCCAGGCCGCCTGCCGCGAGGTAGTTGCGGTGCACCCCGGACAGCCCGTTGCGCGCCACCGCCACGCCCAGGCTGTCCTGCCCGCGCCCCCAACTCGTGCCTTTGACCAGCACGCCGCCGGACAGCGAGCGGTCGATTTCCGTGAAGGCGACCGTCTCGGTCTTGCCGTCGGCCAGGCTGGCGCGGGCGAACAGGCCCGTGTCGCCGGACAGGGCCTGCTCCAGGTTCAGGCCGATGCCGTGCTTGACCTGCTCGCTGGTGCGGACGTCGTCTATGCTCGGCGCGCCGCCCACCCGGGCGGCGCGGTCCAGGGCATCCTGGAAGCGCGACATCCTGACGCGGCTGCGGAACGCCAGCACGCGCAGCCTGCCCGGCTGGCCGCCCAGGGTGTGGGCATGCTCGACCTCGATCTGGTCGCCGTAGTGCTGGAAGATGTTCGGGTCCAGGGCCTGCTGGTTGGGCTCCCGGGGCTGGATGAAGCGGCCCGCGCGCACCACCCAGTCGTCGTGGTACCACTCCAGGGCGGCGCCCCAGGAGTAGCCACGGGCATCGGCCGCGTAGTCATAGGCGCCGTGCGTCATCAGCGACCAGTTGAGGAATTGCGTGCGCGGGTCGTGGCTGTAGGCATTGCCGTCGAACACGTCGAGCACCGACAGGTTGCCGGCGGTCAGCACCCAGCGGCGCTTGTCCACCGGGCCGGCCAGCTGGTTGGCACCGGATTCGACGAGTTCCTGTCCGCCGCCCGCGCCCCAGGTCTGGCGCAGGAACAGGCGCGCCGAATAGGCCTTGAGGACAGGCCCGGCCGTGCGTGCGATCTCGCCGTTGGTGAAGCCGCCCAGGCCGGTGAGGTTGGACAGCGGCACGCCCTGCGCCGCCTCGGGGTTGAAGTACAGCTCGCCGCCGGCCCATGGCCGCCAGCCCAGCATGGCGGTTGCGGTGAAGGAGTAGCTGCTCTCCTTGCCGGGGGTCAGGCTGTTCGCGCCCGAATAGGCGGCGGGGAAGGGCCGCTTGCCCTGCCAGACGTAGGTGGCCTGGAACCTGGCGTTCCAGTCCTCGGCCTCGGGGGCCTCGGCATGGCCGATTGCGGGAACGAGGAGGGCGGCGGCGAGCGCAGCCCGGACGCGGGAATGCGCCAGGCGGCGCGGTGTGATGAAGATGCAGCGCATACGTACTTCCCGGCCCGTGCGCGCGGACGCAGGGCCGAATCGGTGCCGCCGCAGCTGCGGCAACACGACAACGATCAAAAGGGAAAGCAGCTTGGGGGCAGCCGGGGGCCGGCTGCCTGGTGCCACTACCCGCCAGGGTGGCAAGGCGGTGGCGAGGCGGAGAACTCGCGATTACCTTGCCGGCAGTGGGTCGATGCAGGATCGACGACTGGGACTGTCCATCGGAGGAAACCCGAAGTTGAAGGGAGCGCGATCGTAACGCAACCGGCAGGGCTCTCAGAACGTGTTCACGATCTCCGCGCGAAGGGGTGCGGGAGGCGGATCGGGATGGGATGCGAGGCGCAAACCGCAGCGATAGCCTGTGCTATCGCGAGGATTTGCAACGATGCAGACCGCCCGAGGCCGCGACTGCACACCCGCGTGGAGATCGTGAACACGTTCTCAGGGCGGGGGCAGGTAGATCTCGTCCGACCACGTCGCCAGCCACTGCGGCCTGAAGGCGACGAACACCGCGCTGAGCATGCCGGTGACGAAGGCGTCGCCCCAGGCCATGAGCCAGCGCGCCACCAGCGACAGGCCGTCGCCCACGCCGGGCAGCACATGGCCCGTCCACTGCGCCAGCGTGCCGGCGATGAACATGCACGCCGCCGTGCCCAGGAAGCCCCGTCCCAGTACGTAGATGAAGGCACGCACCCCGCCCAGGCTGCGCTCGCCCATCCAGCGGCGCACCAGCACGCCCAGCAGCAGCGCCAGCGTGGCCGGCACGATGCCCGACCACACGGCCAGGCCCAGCGCCTCGGGCCAGGCCAGCCCGGGCGAGAACAGGCAGGCCAGCAGCCCCACGGCCAGCAGCGTGGGCACGGCCAGCGGCCAGCCCAGCATCAGCAGCACCAGGCAGGCGCCCGACCATTGCAGCTGCAGCGGCATGCGGTGCAGCGTGGGCAGCGCCCAGGCCCAGGGCAGGATGGCCAGCGTGGCCAGCAGCGGCGTCCACAGCGCGGCGGGGGCGCCGTGGGCCTGGTGCGCCAGCGGCCGGCGGCTGGCCAGCATGCGCCAGGGGCGCGCGGCCAGTGCCAGCAGCAGCGCCAGCAGCGCCAGGGCGGCCTCAAGCACCACGGCAGCCGGCCCCGGCGCACGGCGCATGTGCCGCCCAGGTGCTTTTATTTTGATAGCAAACTATCGTGGATTGGCGCCGGCGTGGTGCGTTTTTCATTCAAATCAGGCCGAAACCGCCTCGTTGAGCGGCTGCCCCAGGCTGCGCAGCACGTCGCGCACCATCTGCGCGCGCGCGGCGGCGTCGGGCAGCGCGCGCTCGATGCGCAGCTTCTCGTTGCCGGCCAGCTTGATGTGCTTGTTCTTCTGGATCAGCTGGATGATGGCCACCGGGTCCACGGGCGGCTGGGGCTTGAAGGTGATGGTGATGACGCCCGGCGCCGCATCGACCTTGACCACGCCATAGCGCTGGCTCAGCACGCGCAGGCGGTGCACGTCGATCAGCGTCTGCGCCTGCGGGGGCAGCTTGCCGAAGCGGTCCACCAGCTCCTCCAGCAGCGCGTCGATCTGCTCGCCGGTCCTGGCCGTGGCCAGCTTCTTGTAGAACGACAGGCGCAGGTGTACGTCGCCGCAATAGTCCTCGGGCAGCAGGGCGGGGGCGTGCAGGTTGATGTCGGTGGCCGCCTGCATGGGCGCCAGCAGGTCGGGCTCCTGGCCGGCCTTCAGGCAGCGCACGGCCTCGGCCAGCATCTCGTTGTACAGCTGAAAGCCCACCTCCAGCATGTTGCCGCTCTGGTGCTCGCCCAGCACTTCGCCGGCGCCGCGGATCTCCAGGTCGTGCATGGCCAGGTAGAAACCGCTGCCCAGCTCCTCCATCTGCTGGATGGCGTCCAGCCGCTGCGCCGCCTGCCGGGTCAGGCCCTCCAGGTCGGGCACCATCAGGTAGGCATAGGCCTGGTGGTGGCTGCGGCCCACGCGGCCGCGCAGCTGGTGCAGCTGCGCCAGGCCGAACTTGTCGGCGCGGGCGATGACGATGGTGTTGGCCGAGGGCACGTCGATGCCGGTCTCGATGATGGTCGAGCACAGGAGCACGTTGAAGCGCTGCGCCACGAAGTCGCGCATCACGCGCTCCAGCTCGCGCTCAGGCATCTGGCCGTGGGCGATGGCGATGCGCGCCTCGGGCAGGATGGCCTCCAGCGCCTGGCGCCGGTTCTCGATGGTCTCGACCTCGTTGTGCAGGAAGTACACCTGCCCGCCGCGCTTTAGCTCGCGCAGCACGGCCTCGCGGATCACGCCGTTGTTCTCGCTCCTCACGAAGGTCTTGATGGCCAGGCGGCGCTGCGGCGCGGTGGCGATCACCGACAGGTCGCGCAGGCCCTCCAGCGCCATGCCCATGGTGCGCGGGATGGGCGTGGCGGTGAGCGTCAGCACGTCCACCTCGGCGCGCAGCTGCTTCATGGCCTCCTTGTGGCGCACGCCGAAGCGGTGCTCCTCGTCGATGATGAGCAGGCCCAGGTTCTTGAACCGGGTCGACTCCGACAGCAGCTTGTGCGTGCCGACCACGATGTCCACGGTGCCGTCGGACAGTCCCGAGACGGCGGCCGTGATCTCCTTGCCCGAGCGAAAGCGCGAGACTTCCGCCACCTTCACGGGCCACTTGGAGAAGCGGTCGGCCAGCGTGCGGTAGTGCTGCTCGGCCAGCAGCGTGGTGGGCGCGAGGAAGGCCACCTGCCGCCCGCCCGCCACGGCGACGAAGCACGCGCGCAGCGCGACCTCCGTCTTGCCAAAGCCCACGTCGCCGCAGACCAGCCGGTCCATGGGCTGCGGGCTGACCATGTCGCGCACCACGGCGTCGATGGCGGCCCGCTGGTCGGCGGTTTCCTCGAAGCCGAAGTCGCTGACGAACTCCTCGTAGTCCTGCGCCGGGAAGCGGAAGGCGTGGCCCTGGCGCGCGGCGCGGCGGGCGTAGATGTTGAGCAGCTCGGCGGCGGTGTCGCGCACCTGCTCGGCCGCCTTGCGCCTGGCCTTTTCCCACTGGCTGCCGCCCAGCTTGTGCAGCGGCGCCTCGTCGGCGGAGACGCCGGTGTAGCGCCCGATCAGCTGCAGCTGGCTCACCGGCACGTACAGCGCGGCCTTGTCGGCGTACTCCAGGTGCAGGAATTCCTGCAGCGCCGGCGCGCCGTCGGGGCCCTTTTGCCCCACGTCCATGTGGACCAGGCCCAGGTAGCGGCCTATGCCGTGCTGGGTGTGCACCACCGGGTCGCCCACCTTCAGCTCGGACAGGTCCTTGATCAGCGCCTCCAGGTCGCTGGCCTGCTCCTGCTTCCTGCGCCGGCGCGTGGTGCCGCTGGCGGCGAACAGCTCGGTCTCCGTCACGAAGTCGATGCCGCCGTCCACCCAGGCAAAGCCCTGCGCCAGCGCGCCGGTGGCAATGCCCACGCGCTCGTCCTGCGCGGCCTGGAACTCGGCCAGGTCGTCGAAGGCCGGTGGGTTCAGGCCCGAGGCGCGCAGGAAGTCCAGCAGGCTCTCGCGCCGCCCGCTGCTCTCCGCCAGCACCAGCGTGCGCCGCTCGCCGGTGGCGATGTGCGCCTGCAGCCGCGTCAGCGGCTCGTCGGCGCCGCGCACCACGGCCAGCGCGGGCAGCGGCTGGAACCAGGCGCTGTCGGGCGTGTCCTCGATGCCGGCGCGCAGCGCCAGCTGCGCGTGCGGCTTGGCCTGGCTGTAGAACTGCTCGGCCGTCAGGAACAGCGCCTCGGGCGCCAGCGCCGGGTGTTCCGGGTCGCCCTGCAGCAGCCGGTAGCGCTCGCGCGTGTCCTGCCAAAAGCGCTGGAAGGCCGCCTCCAGGTCACCGTGCAGCACCAGCGTGGCCTGGCTGCCGAGGTAGTCGAAGACGGTGGCCGTGGCCTCGAAGAACAGCGGCAGGTAGTACTCGATGCCGGCCGTGGCCAGGCCCGCGCCCATGTCCTTGTAGATGCGGCTCTTGGTCGGGTCGCCCTCCAGCAGCTCGCGCCAGCGCTGGCGAAAGCGCTGGCGCGCCGGCTCGTCCATGGGGAATTCGCGCCCCGGCAGCAGGCGGATCTCCTGCACCGGGTGCAGGCTGCGCTGGCTGTCCGGGTCGAAGGTGCGGATGGAGTCGATCTCGTCGTCGAACAGGTCCACCCGGTAGGGCACCTCGGACCCCATGGGGAACAAATCGATCAGGCCGCCGCGCACCGCGTATTCGCCGTGGCCCACCACCTGCGACACATGCTGGTAGCCGGCCAGCGCCAGCTGCGCGCGCAGCCTGGCCTCGTCCAGCTTTTGCCCGGTCTTGAACTGGAAGGTATAGGCCGCCAGGAACGACTGCGGCGCCAGCCGGTACAGCGCCGTGGTGGCCGGCACCAGCACCACGTCCGCCTCGCCCTGCGAGATGCGCCACAGCGTGGCCAGGCGCTCGCTGATCAGGTCCTGGTGCGGCGAGAAGCTGTCGTAGGGCAGGGTCTCCCAGTCCGGGAACACCGCGCAGCGCAGCTGCGGCGCGAAGAAGGCCAGCTCGTCTTGCAGGCGCTGGGTGTCGGTGGCGTCGGCGCTGACGATGGCGGTCAGGCGGCCGCCCGCCTGCTCGCGCCGGGCCAGGCGGGCCAGCAGCAGGGCGTCGGCGCTGCCCACGGGGCGGGGCAGGGTGAAGCGTTTTCCGGGGGAGAGTTTGGGCAGTTCCATGCGGGGTGGCGCCAGGCGGCAAAGGCAGGCTGGGCCCACGGGCGGGCCAGCGCGGGGCCGGGGCAGGGCGATTCTAGAATGCCGCCCATGATGGAGATGCCCGCCCCTGGCGCCCCGCCGGGTTCGCCCGACGCCGCAGCTGTGCGCCCGCCCCGCCTGTGGGCCTTGATCCCCTGCGCCGGCACGGGTTCGCGCGCCCTGGCGCCCGGTGCGGCAGCGGCGCCCAAGCAGTACCAGCCCGTCGCCGGCCAGCCGCTGGTGTTGCACACGCTGGCGGCGTTTGCCGGCGTGGCGCGCCTGGCCGGCACGCTGGTGGCGGTGGCGCCGGGCGACGATTTCTTTGCGCGCCATCCGTACCCGGGCAGCTTCGCCGTGCCCTGCGGCGGCGCCACGCGCGCGCAGTCGGTGCTGGGCGGGCTGGCCGCGCTGGCCGCGCGCGGCGCGCACGAGCGCGACTGGGTGCTGGTGCACGACGCTGCGCGCTGCCTGGTCACCAGCGCGCTGATCGATGCGCTGATCGATGCCTGCCTGGGCGACAGCGTGGGCGGCCTGCTGGCGCACAAGCTGGCCGACACCCTCAAGACCGCCAGCGACGGCCCCGGCGGCCTGCGCGTGCTGGCCACCGTGGACCGCAGCGACAAGTGGCTGGCGCAGACGCCGCAGATGTTCCGCCTGGGCGCGCTGCGCAGCGCGCTGCAGCAGGCCGGCAGCGCCGCCACCGACGAGGCCAGCGCCATGGAGGCCGCGGGCCAGCGCCCGCGCCTGGTCGAGGGTGGCGCGCAGAACTTCAAGGTCACCTGGCCGCAGGATTTCGCGCTCGCCGAGGCGGTGCTGGCGCAGCGCCTGCATGGCGCCACCGTCGAGCGCTTCGGCGGCGCGCTGGGCGAGGCGGCCTCGGGCGCCGACAAGGCAGTGTTCTTCAGCCGGCCGCTTCTGTAGGCCGGCCACCAAGCAGGCAAAAGGAACGACATGGATTTCAGGATGGGCGAGGGCTGGGACATACACGCGCTGGTGCCGGGGCGCAGGCTGGTGATCGGCGGCGTGGAGATCGAGCACCCGCTGGGGCTGCTGGGCCACTCGGACGCCGACGTGCTGCTGCACGCCCTCACCGATGCGCTGCTGGGCGGCGCGGCGCTGGGCGACATCGGCAGCCACTTTCCCGACACCGACGAGCGCTTTCGCGGCGCCGACTCGGTGGCGCTGCTGCGCGCGGCCGCGCGCAGCGTGCGGGAGCGCGGCTACGCCATCGGCAATGTGGACGGCACCGTGATCGCCCAGGCCCCGCGCCTGGCCGGCCACATCGGCGCCATGCGCGCGCGCATCGCGGCCGCGCTGGAGCTGGAGCTCGACCGGGTCAGCGTGAAGGCCAAGACCGCCGAGCGGCTGGGGCCCGTGGGCCAGGGCCTGGCCATCGAGGCCCGCGCCGTGGCCCTGCTGGTGCGCGCTGGCCGCTGATTGGGGTCAAATCCGGCGCTTGCCGGCGTGGATCAACGGCTTCTTGCTATTGTTATAGTAGCACCGGGCAGCGCCCGCGCGCCGCAGCCCGGGCGCTACAGCGGGCGCGAGCCCTGGCGTGCGTCCGGGGGCAGGTGGCGCTTGATCTGCGGGCGCTGCAGGCGCTGCTTGGGGTCTTCGCCGTCGCCCAGGTCGGCGCGCTGCAGCTGCACGTGCGCCACCAGGCCGCCCGTGGCCGAGTTGGCCAGCGCGAACACGCCGCCCAGGCGCTGGACGGTCTTGTCCACGATGGACAGGCCCAGCCCGGCGCCGGCCGCCGCCGTGCGCGCCGTGTCGCCGCGAAAGAACGGCTTGGTCAGGCTGGCCAGCTGCTCGGGCGGCGCGCCCGGGCCGTGGTCGCGCACCTTGAGCAGCACCCACTTCTCGCGCGCCTTGGCGGCGATGTCCACGACGGTGATGCCGGTCTCGGGGTCCTTGCCGTAGCGGCGCGCGTTCTCCAGCAGGTTGGAGATGACGCGCGCCAGCTCGACCTCGTCGGCCAGCACGTTCAGGTCCTCGGGCACGTTCATGGTGATCTGCAGCTCGCGGTGGTCCTGCACGGCGTACACGCACGACGACACCACGCCATGCAGGTTGACGGCGGCCAGGGCCACGCCATCCGGGCGCGCGTAGTCCAGGAACTTGTCGATGGTGGCGTCCAGCTGCACGATGTCGGCCACCATGTGCTGGCGCGCCACGTCGTCGGACACGCTCATCTCGGTCTCCAGGCGCAGCCGCGCCAGCGGGGTGCGCAGGTCGTGCGAGATGCCGGCCAGCATCACCGCGCGGTCCTGCTCCAGCTTGGCGAGCTTTTGCGCCATGCGGTTGAAGCCGATGTTGACCTCGCGGATCTCGTCGGTCACCGCGCCCTCGTCGAGCTGGCTGGCGGCGAAGTCGCCGTCGCGCACCCGGTTGGCGGCGTAGGACAGCTGCTTGAGCGGGCGGTTGATGAGCCGGGCGATCGCCGCCGCACCGGCCAGCGACAGGGCGCCGGCCGTGATCAGCCAGATCAGCCAGGTCTTGCCGCTGGCCGCCGCCAGGCGCGAGCGGTCCATCAGCAGCCAGTTGGTGTCGCCATTGATGGTGAAGCCTATCCACAGGCCCGGCTCGCCGTTGACGTTGCCGGCGACGATGGTGCCCGGGCCCAGGCGCTGGGTCAGCTCGTCGGTCAGGCGCGCGCCCAGTGCCGAGGGCGCCAGCGGCTCGAAGCGGTCGCCGGGCTCGCGCGGCAGGATGCGCACGCCCTCCTGGTCGGCCATGGTCTTGAGCAGCGACACGCGGGCGATCGCGTCCGCGTGGATCAGCGCCGCCCGGCTCAGGTTGACCAGCGAGGCGATCTGCTGCGCCGCCTGCAGCGTGCGCGGCTCGAACTCCAGGGCGCGCAGCGTCTGCAGCCACGCCAGGATGCTGCCCACCAGCAGCAGCGACAGCAGGAAGAAGGTGCGCCAAAACAGGTTCAGCCCGACCCGCGCGCGTGGCGCCGGGCGTTGCGGCGCCGCCTCCAGCGGGGCGGGGCTGGTGGCGTCAGCGAGTGGCATCGCCGCGCCGGTCAGTTGGCGCCATCCGGAACGAACACATAGCCCACGCCCCAGACGGTCTGGATGTAGCGCGGCTGGGCGGCGTCCACCTCCACCAGCTTGCGCAGGCGCGAAATCTGCACGTCCAGGCTGCGGTCGAAGGGCTCGAACTCGCGCCCGCGCGCCAGCAGCGCAAGCTTCTCGCGCGACAGCGGCTGGCGCGGGTGGCGCACCAGCGCCTTGAGCATGGCGAATTCGCCGGTGGTCAGCGGCAGCTCCTCGCCGCTTCGCTGCAGCGCGCGCGTGCCCAGGTCGAAGGTGAAGGGGCCGAAGTTCACCACCTCGTTGTCGCCCGAGGGCGCGCCCGGCGCCTCCTGGGGCGGGCGGCGGCGCAGCACCGCGTGGATGCGCGCCAGCAGCTCGCGCGGGTTGAAGGGCTTGCCCAGGTAGTCGTCGGCGCCGACCTCCAGGCCGACGATGCGGTCCACGTCCTCGCCCTTGGCGGTGAGCATGATGATGGGCGTGCGGTCGTTGGCGGCGCGCAGGCGCCGGCAGATGGACAGGCCGTCCTCGCCGGGCATCATCAGGTCGAGCACGATCAGGTCCACCGTTTCGCGCAGCAGGATGCGGTTGAGCGCCTTGCCGTCCTCGGCCACCATGACCTCGAACCCTTCTTGCGTGAGGTAGCGGCGCAGCAGGTCGCGGATGCGCGCATCGTCGTCCACCACGAGTACTTTGTCGGTGCGGTTGGTCGTCGAAGCCATGTTCTATTCCTCGAATCCAAATTTGTAACAACGGCGATTCTGACCAGCTTGGCTGCGGATTTCCCGGTTTGCCGCCGTGGTCTGACCAACTGTTACAGGTTTTGCCGCACCCCGGGCCGCCGTGGCGCTCGAACTGGCACCAGCCATGCCACGGCCCGGTTAGCTTCGCTGTCAGCGGGCAGCGCATGTGCCTGTACGACTCTCATCCAGGAAGGACACACCATGCATTTCACCCTCCGGCCCCCTGGCGGCCATCGCCTTCGCCGCCGCCGCCTTTGGCGCTGCGGCGCAGCCCGTGGCCTGCGAGCAGCCGCGCAACGTGGTGCAGCTGTCGGCCAGCGCCAGCGTGCAGGCCCAGCAGGACCTGCTGGTGCTGACCCTGGCCGCCATCCGCGAGGGCGACGATGCCGCCGCCGTCCAGTCCCAGCTGCAGCAGGCGCTGGACGCGGCGCTGGCCGAAGTCCGGCGCAGCGCCGCCCCGGGGCAGATGGACGTGCGCACCGGCGACTTCAGCATCCAGCCGCGCTACGGAAAGGACGGGCGCATCACCACCTGGCAGGGGCGGGCGGAGCTGGTGCTGTCCGGGCGCGACTTTGCGCGCATCACCGCCGCCGGCGGGCGCGCGCGCGGGCTGGCCGTCAGCCAGGTGGGTTTCGAGCTGTCGCGCGAGGCGCGCGAGCGGGTGGAGGGCCAGGCCCAGGCGCAGGCCGTGGAGGCCTTCAAGGCCCGGGCAGGCGAGCTGGCCAGGAGCTTCGGCTTTGCCGGCTACGGACTGCGCGAGGTCAACGTCAGCAGCCACGAGGCCTCGCCCGGCCCCCGGCCCCGGATGATGATGATGCAGGCCAAGGGCGCCGCCATGGAGGCCGACGCCGCCGTGCCGGTGGAGGCGGGCAAGGCGCAGGTGGTGGTCAACGTGTCGGGATCGGTGCAGATGCGCTGAGGGCGCGGGCGGGCGCTGGAAGGCGCCCGGGCCGGCTTTTTCAGTGTTCTCGGCCGCACGCCGGCGCCACGGGCCGGCTTGAAGCTATCAAAATCAGAGCATCACTGGGCGGTCCAGCCGCCGTCCATGTTCCAGGCCACGCCGCGCACGTTGTTGCCGGCGGGCGAGCAAAAGAACACTGCCAGCTCGCCCAGCTCCTCGGGCGTGGTGAAGTGCATGGAGGGCTCCTTCTCGCCCAGCAGCAGGCGCTTGGCGTCCTCGTTCGTCAGGCCGTGCTCGGCGGCCTTGGCGTCCACCTGCTTTTGCACCAGCGGCGTCAGCACCCAGCCGGGGCAGATGGCATTGCAGGTCACGCCGGTGGTGGCCGTCTCCAGCGCCGTCACCTTGGTCAGGCCGACCAGGCCGTGCTTGGCGGCGACGTAGGCCGACTTCTGCGCCGAGCCGACCAGGCCATGCACCGAGGCGAGGTTGATGATGCGCCCCCAGCCCGCGGCCAGCATCGCCGGCAGGGCCAGCCGCGTGGTGTGGAAGGCGCTGCTCAGGTTGATGGCGATGATGGCGTCCCACTTGTCCACGGGGAAGTCCTGCACGTTGGCCACGTACTGGATGCCGGCGTTGTTGACCAGGATGTCCACGCGGCCGAACTGGCTGGCAGCGTACTGGAGCATGTCCTCGATCTCGGCCGGGCGGCTCATGTCGGCGCCGTGGTAGGCGACGCGCACGCCGGCGTGCTCGCCGGCGGCCAGCACCTGCGCGCGCGGGCCGTCCACGTCGCCGAAGCCGTTGAGCACGATGTTGGCCCCCTGGCGTGCCAGGGCCTGGGCGATGCCCAGGCCGATGCCGCTGGTGGAGCCGGTGACGAGGGCGGTCTTGCCGTTCAGCATGGGAGTCTCTCCGGATGAATTAGGATGCAACGGGGCATTATCCGGCGCGTCACGGCGCCTTCGTTTCCATGATTGAACCTACGCTGAATTACGTAACGTGCCCGGGCCCCGCCGCCGCTGGCGCCGACGCTGCCGCCGGGGCAGGCGGGCATCGCATGGCCTACTGGGAGTGGCCGGCGGGCGCTGCCGGCGACCCCTCCCACGTGGTGGTATGCGCCCACGGCCTGTCGCGCCAGGGGCGCGACTTCGACGTGCTGGCCCGCGCCCTGGCGCCGCACGCCCGCGTGGTCTGCCCGGACGTGGTGGGGCGCGGCCGCAGCGACTGGCTGGCCGACCCCGGCCTCTACCAGATCCCCGTCTACGCCGCCGACATGCTGGCCCTGCTGGCGCAGCTGCATGCGCACCAGCCCATCCGCACCCTGGACTGGGTGGGCACCAGCATGGGCGGGCTGATCGGCCTGCTGCTGGCCGGCCAGGACGGCCTGCCGCTGCCCGCGCCGCTGCGCCGGCTGGTGCTGAACGACGTGGGCCCCGAGCTGCAGTGGTCGGCGCTGGAGCGCATCGGCCAGTACCTGGGCGCCCCCGCGCATTTCCAGACCGAGGAGCAGGCGGCCGACGCGCTGTGGGCCATCTCCAGCAGCTTCGGGCCGCACACGCGCCAGCAGTGGCTGGCGCTGTCCCGCCCCATGCTGCGGCCGGCGCCGCAAGGGGGCTACGCCCTGCACTACGACCCGGCCATCGCCGTGCCCTTTCGCGCCATGACGCAGGAGGGCGCGGCCGCCGGCGAGGAGCAGCTGTGGCAGCTCTACGACCACATCCAGGCACAGGTGCTGCTGCTGCGCGGCGCGCAGTCCGACCTGCTCTCGCCGCAGACGGCGCAGGCCATGGCCGGGCGCGGCCCGAAGGCGCGGCTGGTGCAGTTCGAGGGCGTGGGCCATGCGCCCACGCTGGTCGATGCGGCCCAGGTGGCAGTGGTCAGCGCGTTCCTGCTGGACGAGGCGGGCGCCGCATGAAGGGCGGCTCGCCAGCGCCCAGCGCGGCGGCCGGCACGCCCCGCGAGCCGATGCCGCAGCTCATCGCGGCCACCGCCCAGGTGCAGCCCGACCAGGTGGGCTCGCTGGAGCGCGCGCTGGCCTTCGCCGAGCCGCTGCTGACGGGCGAGACGCTGGAGACCGGCGAGAACACGCTGGTCCATGCCCGGGGCGTGTGCGCCATCCTGCGCGACCTGGGCGGCTCCGAGACCATGCAGGCGGCCGCCTACCTGGTCTATACCTGCGCGCACCTGAACCGGCCGCACGAGGTCATTGCCAAGGCCTTCGGCGACAACCTGGCCGAGCTCGCGGTCGAGACCACCAAGCTGATGCGCGTGCAGCAGCAGGCGCGCGACGCCCGCGCCAGCGGCCAGCAGGTGGACGATGCCGCGACGCAGACCGAGAACGTGCGCAAGATGCTGCTGGCCTTCTCGCGCGACCTGCGCGTGGTCATGCTGCGCCTGGCCTCGCGCCTGCAGACGCTGCGCTACTACGCGGCCGCCAAGCGGCCGGTCTCGCCAGCCATGGCGCGCGAAGCCCTGCAGGTGTTCGCCCCGCTGGCCAACCGGCTGGGCATCTGGCAGATGAAGTGGGAGCTGGAAGACCTGGCGTTTCGCTTCCTGGAGCCCGAGACCTACAAGGAAATCGCCCGGCTGCTGGACGAAAAGCGCACCGAGCGCGAGCACCACATGGAGCAGCTGCGCGAGCGCCTGGAAGGCGAGCTGCGCGCGCACAGCATCAGCGCCGCCGTGACCGGCCGGCCCAAGCACATCTACAGCATCGTCAAGAAGATGCGCGGCAAATCGCTGCCCTTCGAGCAGGTGTTCGACCTGCGCGCGCTGCGCGTCATCGTGCCCTCGGTCAAGGACTGCTACGCCGCGCTGAGCTGGGTGCACAGCCACTACAGCCCCATCGAGGCCGAATTCGACGACTACATCGCCCGCCCCAAGCCCAACGGCTACCAGTCGCTGCACACCGTGGTGCGCGAGGAAACGGGCAAGGCCATCGAGATCCAGATCCGCACCCAGGCCATGCACGACCACGCCGAAAGCGGCGTCGCCGCGCACTGGGCCTACAAGGAAGCCGGCGCCAAGGGCTATGCCGGCGTGTCTGCCAGCAGCGAGTACGACGCCAAGATCGCCGTGCTGCGCCAGCTGCTGGCCTGGGAGCGCGACCTCTCCGGCGCCCGCCAGCCAGGGGCTGTTCGAGGACCGCATCTACGTGCTGACGCCCGACGCCGCCGTGGTCGAGCTGCCCCAGGGCGCGACGCCGCTGGATTTCGCCTACGCCGTGCACACCAGCCTGGGCCACCGCTGCCGCGGCGCGCGCATCGATGGCGCCATGGCGCCGCTGAACACCCCGCTGCACAACGGCCAGACGGTGGAGATCAGCACCGTCAAGGAGGGGCGCCCGTCGCGCGACTGGCTCAACCCCGAGCTGGGCTACCTGACCAGCAACCGCGCGCGCTCCAAGGTGCGCGCCTGGTTCAACGCCCAGGCCACCCACGCCACCGTGGCGCGCGGCCGCGAGCTGGTGGAAAAGCTGCTGCAGCGCGAGGGCAAGACCGCGCTGAAGCTCGATGACCTGGCCGTGCAGCTGGGCTTCAAGACCGCCGATGCCTTGTTCGAGGTGGTGGGCAAGGACGAGTTCTCGCTGCGCAGCATCGAGCAGCTCCTGCGCCCGCAGGCCGAGCAGGTCGCGCCCGAGCCCGAGCTGCTGCTGAAAAAGCCCAGCGCCGCGCAGCACTCGGGCAAGGGCGGCGTGCTGGTGGTGGGCGTGGATTCGCTCATGACGCAGCTGGCCAAGTGCTGCCGGCCGGCGCCGCCGGACGCCATCGCCGGCTTCGTCACCCGCGGCAAGGGCGTGAGCGTGCACCGCAGCGACTGCCTGAACCTGCGCGAGATGGCGGCGCGCAACGCCGAGCGCGTGATCGAGGTGGAGTGGGGCCGGGCGGCCGCCAGCGTGGCGCGCCCGGCCGTCTATCCGGTGGACGTGGCGGTCGAGGCGGCCGACCGCCAGGGGCTGCTGCGCGACATTTCCGATGTCTTCGCGCGGGAGAAGACCAACGTGATCGGGGTGCAGACCCAGTCCGTGCGCGGCACCGCCTGGATGACGTTCACGGTGGAAATATCGGACGCCGGGCGCCTGGCCAAGGTGCTGGCCATCGTCGCCGGCGTGCCCGGGGTGCGCACCGCGCGGCGGCGCTGAGCGGCCGGCCGCGCCCCCGGCGCCGCGCTACAATAAAGGGCTTTCCCGCCCAACAGTCGCCCGGCCGCACGAAAAGCAACCCCATCCATACACAACTGCCTGCAGGAGGCCACGTCCCGCAGGCCGCCGGGCGACCCGCTATTCATTCGGAGAACCCAGTGCTTTTGTCTCTCAAGGGAACCTTCCCGCCCGCCATCCTGGCGCTTGCAGACGGCACGGTCTTTATCGGCAACTCGATCGGTGCCACCGGCACCACCGTTGGCGAGGTGGTGTTCAACACCTCGATGACCGGCTACCAGGAAATCCTCACCGACCCCAGCTATTGCCAGCAGATCGTGACGCTCACGTATCCGCACATCGGCAACTATGGCGTCAACCCCGAGGACATCGAGTCCGACAAAGTCCAGGCCGCCGGTCTCGTCATCCGCGACCTGCCGCTCGTCGCCAGCAACTTCCGCTGCACCGAAACGCTGTCCGACTACTTGGTGCGCAATGGAACCGTTGCCATTTCCGATATCGACACGCGCAAGCTGACGCGCCTCCTGCGTGACAAAGGCGCGCAAAACGGCGCCATCGTCGGCCTTGCGGCGGGCGAATCCGTCAGCCAGCAGCACATAGCTGCGGCCCTCACGGCAGCCCGCGCCGCACCGCAGATGAAAGGCCAGGACCTGGCCAAGATCGTCAGCACCGACAAGCCCTATGCCTGGACGCAGACCGAATGGGAGCTGGGCCAGGGCTACGGCGAGCAGGGCAGCGCACAGTTCAACGTCGTGGCGTACGACTTCGGCGTGAAGTACAGCATCCTGCGCATGCTGGCCGAACGCGGCTGCAAGCTCACCGTGGTGCCGGCGCAGACGTCCGCCGCCGAGGTGCTGGCGATGCAGCCGGACGGCGTGTTCCTGTCCAACGGCCCGGGCGATCCGGCCGCGTGCGACTACGCCATCGAAGCCGTGCGCCAGATCATCGACGCCGGCGTGCCCACCTTCGGCATCTGCCTGGGCCACCAGATCATGGCGCTGGCCGCTGGCGCCAAGACCTTCAAGATGGACAACAGCCACCACGGCGGCAACCACCCGGTCAAGGACCTGGACAACGGCTCGGTGGCGATCACCAGCCAGAACCACGGCTTCGCGGTGGACATGCAGACCCTGCCCGCGCACCTGCGCGCCACCCACGTGAGCCTGTTCGACGGCACGCTGCAAGGCTTTGCGCACCGCGACAAGCCGGCGTTCTGCTTCCAGGGCCACCCCGAGGCCTCCAGCGGCCCGCAGGACGTGGCGCACCTGTTCGACCGCTTCACCGATTTGATGCACGCCGCCCGCGCCGCCGCCTGAACACACGCACCATGCCAAAACGCACAGACCTCAAGAGCATCCTCATCATCGGCGCCGGCCCCATCGTCATCGGCCAGGCGTGTGAATTCGACTACTCCGGCGTGCAGGCCTGCAAGGCGCTGCGCGAGGAGGGCTACCGCGTCATCCTGATCAACAGCAACCCCGCGACGATCATGACCGACCCGGCCACGGCGGACGCCATCTACATCGAGCCCATCACCTGGCAGACGGTCGAGAAGATCATCGCCAAGGAGCGCCCCGACGCCATCCTGCCGACCATGGGCGGCCAGACCGCGCTGAACTGCGCACTGGACCTGTGGAAGAACGGCGTGCTGAACAAGTACCGCGTGGAACTCATCGGCGCCAAGCCCGAGGCCATCGACAAGGCCGAGGACCGCCTGAAGTTCAAGGACGCGATGACGCGCATCGGGCTGGAGTCGGCCCGCTCCGGCATCGCCCACACCATGGACGAAGCCTGGGGCGTGCAAAAGCGCGTCGGCTTTCCCACCGTCATCCGCCCCAGCTTCACGCTGGGCGGCACGGGCGGCGGCATTGCCTACAACCCGGAAGAGTTCGAGACCATCGCCAAGCGCGGGCTGGAGGCATCGCCCACCAGCGAGCTGCTGATCGAGGAGTCGCTGCTGGGCTGGAAGGAGTTCGAGATGGAGGTCATCCGCGATCGCGCGGACAACTGCATCATCGTCTGCTCCATCGAAAACCTCGACCCCATGGGCGTGCACACCGGCGACTCGATCACGGTCGCGCCGGCGCAGACGCTCACCGACAAGGAATACCAGATCATGCGCAACGCGAGTCTCGCGGTGCTGCGCGAGATCGGCGTCGATACGGGTGGCTCCAACGTGCAGTTCGCGGTCAACCCCAAGGACGGGCGGATGATCGTGATCGAGATGAACCCGCGCGTGTCGCGGTCCTCGGCGCTGGCGTCCAAGGCCACGGGTTTCCCCATCGCCAAGGTCGCGGCAAAACTGGCCGTGGGCTACACGCTCGATGAGCTCAAGAACGACATCACCGGCGGCGCCACGCCGGCATCGTTCGAGCCGACCATCGACTACGTGGTCACCAAGATCCCGCGTTTTGCCTTCGAGAAATTCCCCGCCGCCGATTCGCGCATGACCACGCAGATGAAGAGCGTGGGCGAGGTCATGGCCATGGGCCGCACCTTCCAGGAATCCTTCCAGAAAGCCCTGCGCGGCCTGGAAGTGGGCGTGGACGGCATGAACGAGAAGACCCAGGACCGCGAGCTGCTCGAAAAGGAGCTGGGCGAGCCCGGCCCCGAGCGCATCTGGTACGTGGGCGACGCGTTTGCCATGGGCCTGTCGGTCGATGAGGTGCACGACCTGACCAAGATCGACAAGTGGTTCCTGGTGCAGATCGAGCAGATCGTGAAGATCGAGTTGGAGCTGGACCAGCTGACCGAGGCAAAAGGCGAGGGCGCGCTGGCCAGCCTCGATAAAGCCACGCTGCGCGAACTCAAGCGCAAGGGCTTTTCCGACCGCCGCCTGGCCAAGCTGCTCAAGACGACTGACAAGGCGGTGCGCGATGCCCGCCATGCCTTGGGTGTGCGCCCGGTCTACAAGCGCGTGGACACCTGCGCGGCCGAGTTCCCCACCAACACCGCCTACATGTACTCGACCTACGAGGAAGAGTGCGAGGCCGCGCCGACGAACAAGAAAAAAATCATGGTGCTGGGCGGCGGGCCCAACCGCATCGGCCAGGGCATCGAGTTCGACTATTGCTGCGTGCACGCGGCCCTCGCCATGCGCGAGGACGGCTACGAGACCATCATGGTCAACTGCAATCCCGAGACTGTCTCGACCGATTACGACACCTCGGACCGCCTGTACTTCGAGCCGCTGACGCTGGAAGACGTGCTGGAAATCGTCGCGCTGGAAAAGCCCGAGGGCGTGATCGTGCAGTACGGCGGCCAGACGCCCTTGAAGCTCGCCTTGGGCCTGGAAAAGGAAGGCGTGCCCATCATCGGCACCACGCCCGACATGATCGACGCGGCCGAGGACCGCGAGCGCTTCCAGAAGCTGCTCCATGACCTGGGTCTGCGCCAGCCGCCCAACGCCACCGCGCGCACTGAAGGAGAGGCGCTGGAAAAGGCCGCCACGCTGGGCTACCCGCTGGTCGTGCGCCCCAGCTACGTGCTGGGCGGGCGTGCCATGGAGATCGTGCACGAGCAGCGCGACCTGGAGCGCTACATGCGCGAGGCCGTCAAGGTCTCCAACGATTCGCCCGTGCTGCTGGATCACTTCCTGTCCAACGCCATCGAGTGCGACGTGGACTGCGTGCGCGATAACACCGGTGCCGTGTTCATCGGCGGCGTGATGGAGCACATCGAGCAGGCGGGCGTGCACTCGGGCGACTCGGCGTGCTCGCTGCCGCCGTACTACCTGTCCGCCGAAACGGTGGCCGAGATCAAGCGCCAGACCGCCGCGATGGCCGAGGGCCTGCAGGTCGTCGGCCTGATGAACGTGCAGTTCGCCATCCAGGAAGTGGGCGAGGGCCAGGACAAGCGCGACGTGATCTACGTGCTGGAAGTCAACCCGCGTGCCAGCCGCACCGTGCCGTTCGTCAGCAAGGCCACCGGCATCCAGCTGGCCAAGGTCGCGGCGCGCTGCATGGCCGGCGAGACGCTGGCGCAGCAGGGCATCACCCGCGAGGTCACCCCGCCGTACTTCAGCGTCAAGGAAGCCGTCTTCCCCTTCGTGAAGTTCCCCGGCGTGGACACCATCCTCGGCCCCGAGATGAAGTCCACCGGCGAAGTCATGGGCGTGGGCAAGACCTTTGGCGAGGCCTTCGTCAAGAGCCAGCTGGGGGCAGGCACCCGCCTGCCCACGTCCGGCAAGGTGTTCCTGACGGTGAAGAACGCCGACAAGCCGCGCGCGGTGGCGATTGCACGCGACCTGGCCGCCATGGGTTTCGAGCTGCTGGCCACCAAGGGCACGGCGGCGGCGATCGCCGAAGCGGGCATTGCCGTGCAGGTGGTCAACAAGGTCACCGAGGGCCGCCCGCACATCGTGGACATGGTCAAGACCGGCGACATCGCCATGGTCATCAACACCGTGGAAGAGCGCCGCAACGCGATTGCCGACTCGCGGGCGATCCGCACCAGCTCGCTGGCCGCGCGCGTCACCACCTTCACGACCATCTTCGGCGCCGAGGCTGCCGTGGAAGGTATGAAGTTCATGGACCAGCTGGGCGTCATCTCCATCCAGGAAATGCACGCGCAACTGGCCTGATCACGGGCCTTGCGCCAGCCAAGGCGCCTGACGCTACGGTATTTGTAGCGGCAGGCGTTTTTTTCATGCCGGCTGGCAGGCTTTTTGGTTCAAAACCGGTGGTTCAGGCCAGCCAATCGATGCGGCCGGTGGCCACGTCGTGCATGGCGCCCACCACCCGCAGCTGGCCCTGGTCGATGAGCGCGCGCAGCACCTCGGCCCGCTCCAGCTGGGCCACGGCGTCCTGCACGTTGCGCTCGGCCACGCGCTGCACCAGTGCCTTGTCCTTCGAGCTGGGCACGCCCGAATAATCCAGCCGCTGCAGCGATGGCCGGATGCGCGCCAGCAGGCCCGTCAAGTGGCCCAGCTGCGCCCCGTCGATGGCGCCCTTGACGGCGCCGCACTCGCTGTGCCCCAGCACGGCGATCAGCCGCGCGCCGGCCAGCCGGGTGGCGAATTCCAGGCTGCCCAGGATGTCGTCGTTGATGACGTTGCCGGCCACGCGCGCGGCGAAGATGTCGCCGATGTGCTGGTCGAACACCAGCTCGGGCGGCACCCGGCTGTCGATGCAGCCCACCACGGCGGCAAACGGCGCCTGCGCCTGCGCGGTGCCGCGCACCTGCTGGCGCAGGTCGCAGTTGAGCGGCTTGCCGGCGACGAAGCGGGCGTTGCCCTCCTGCAGCCGCTTGAGCGCAGCGTCGGGCCCGGTGGCGCCCTGCGTGGCGGGCGTGGAAATGGCGCAGGCGGCTTGCGCCAGCGCCGCGCCCGGCAGGGCCAGGCAGGCGGCGCCGGCAAGGCCCAGCGTCTGGCGGCGGTTCAAGGCGGGCATGGCGTTCCTCCGGGGGTGGCGTGGTGGTGCAGCGCAGCCGGACGTCCGGGCCGCTTAGAATCGCGGCAACAGAGCAAACCATCTGCGTTCGGGCGCCGATGGTTTCTTCTTTTTAACGCTCCGTCAATCACGCAATTGCCCACCCACTGAACCCATTCCATGGCCACTTTTCCCATCACCAAGCGCGGCGCCGAACTGCTCAAGGCCGAGTTGCAGCGCCTCAAGTCCCAGGATCGTCCGGCGGTCATCGCCGCCATTGCCGAGGCGCGCGCCCAGGGTGACCTGAGCGAGAACGCCGAGTACGAAGCGGCCAAGGACCGCCAGGGCTTCATCGAAGGCCGTATCGCCGAGGTCGAGGGCAAGCTGGCGGCCGCACAGGTCATCGACCCGTCCAGCCTGGACGCCGGCGGCCGCGTGGTATTTGGCGCCACGGTGGAGCTGGCCGACGAGGACACGGGCGATGCCGTGAAATACCAGATCGTGGGCGAGGACGAGGCCGACCTGAAGCTGGGCCTGATCAACGTCGGCAGCCCGATTGCCCGCGCGCTGATCGGCAAGGAAGAGGGCGACACCGCCGAGGTGCAGGCGCCCGGCGGCGTGCGCCGCTACGAGATCGTCGCCGTCAGCTACCTTTGATGCAGGGCCTGGCCAGCATTCGCGCACGGCTGCCGCTGCTGGCGGCGGCGCTGTGGTGGGGCAGCCTCACGGCCATCGGCTTCATGGCGGTGCCGCTCTTGTTCGCCCGCCTGCCGACGCCCGCCCTGGCCGGCGGCATGGCGGCGCAGCTGTTCCAGGCGCAAACCTGGCTGTCCGTGGCCTGCACCCTGGTGCTGCTGGTGCATTCGCTGCCAAATGCCGAGGATGCCGGCGCCCAGGGCCGGGATGCAGCTATTGTTTTCATAGTGGGCGGCATGTTGCTGGCCCTGCTGATCCAGTTCGGTGTCGCTCCGCGCATCGTGGCGCGGCAGGACCTGCGCCTGTGGCACGGTCTGGGCAGCGCGATGTATGCGGCGCAGTGGCTGTGCGCCCTGGCCACCTTGCTGCGCCTGGGGCGCCGCTGAGCCTGCGGCGCAGGCGGGCGCGGCTCACTCGCGCCAATGCTCGGCCACCCAGGCGGCGGGCTGGATGTGCCGCAAGCGGCGGTTGCGCCGCCCGGCCAGCGCGTCCGGCGGGTTGCATTCGCCATGGAAGATGACGATGCGTGCGCCTTCCGGCACGGCCGGCGGCGTCCAGTAGTTGGCCGGCCAGCGCGGAATGCTGTGGTACTTGAAGCTGGGGCACCAGCCGGGCGGCCAGTAGGCAAGGCTGCCCTGCCGGTGCAGGAAGTCCGACAGGTAGGCCTGCTCGTTGCGAAAACGCTCGCGCACTTGCCGCACGTGGCCGCGAAAGTACGCCAGCACATCGGGATGCGCGCCCAGCTGGAAGCGGTAGACAGACGAGTTGCCGGTGATGCGGCGCGGGCGCTTGTAGTCGTGGATGATGAGGAATTCGCCCGGCTGCGTGAAGAAATCATCCAGCGGGCCCACCACCACCACGTCCAGATCCAGGAACAGCGCCGTGCCGCGCAGGCCGTGCAGGTCGGCGCTGAAGGTGGCCAGCTTGGTCCAGCCGCGCTCGGGGATGCCGGCGGGCAGGTCCAGCTGCGGGATGGGCAGGCAGCGCACCTCGGCGCGGATGCCCTGCGCATCGTCGGTCAGGCAGACGAAGGAGAAGTCGCCGCGCAGGTGGCGGCGCACCATGGCGTACAGCCGGTTGACGTACTCGGGGCCGTACTTGCTGCCCCATTTCATGCAGAGGACGTGGCGTGCAGACGCCGCCGGCGCGGCCATCAGTCGCCCTGGCGCTTCTTCACCGAGGTCTGCTTGGGCTTGGCGCGCTTGATCTGGCCGCCTGCCGTCAGGCGCTGGTTGCCCAGCACGCGCAGCTGCTTGACCTCGGGGCGCTGGCCCGGGCGGCCGAACTTCAGCACCTTGACGTCGCGCGGGCCGGGCTTGCGGTCTTCATCGACGGCGCGTGCCTTGTCAGGCACGGGGCGCCACAGCACCAGCAGCTTGCCGATGTGCTGCACGGGCGCGGCGTTCAATTCGTCGGCCAGTTGCTGGAACATGGCCTCGCGCGCCGCTCGGTCATCGCCGAACACACGGATCTTGATCAGCCCGTGCGCGCTCAGCGCGGCGTCTATTTCCTTGCGCACCGCAGGCGTCAGGCCGTCGTTGCCGACGAGCACGACGGGGTCAAGATGGTGCGCGTCGGCGCGGTGTGCGCGCCGTTCGGCGGTGGTCAGTTCGATTTGGGGCATACCCGTATTATTCTTCAACGCATGAAAACCCAGACCAAAGCCAAGAAGGTGAACAAGAACTGGCTGCACGACCACATCAACGACCCCTGGGTGAAGCTGGCGCAGAAGGAGGGCTACCGCGCCCGCGCCGCCTACAAGCTCAAGGAGATCGACGAGCAGCTCGGGCTGGTGCGGCCCGGCCAGGTGGTGGTGGACCTGGGCTGTACCCCCGGCGCCTGGTGCCAGTATCTGCGCCGCCGCCTGGCTCCGGATGGGGCGGCCTCCGGGCAGCTCGACGGCGCCATCATCGGCCTGGATTTGCTGCCGATGGAGCCCATTGAAGGGGTTACTTTCATCCAGGGCGACTTTCGCGAGGATGCCGTGCTGGCGCAGCTGCAGCAGGCCATTCACGGGCGGCCGGTGGATCTGGTGGTGTCGGACATGGCGCCCAACCTGTCGGGCATCGCCTCCGCCGACGCCGCGCGCATCGCGCATCTGATCGAGCTGGCGCTGGACTTTGCGCAGCAGCACCTCAAGCCCGAAGGCGCGCTGGTGGTCAAATTGTTCCACGGCAGCGGCTATGACGCGCTTGTGCAGTCGTTCAAGGGCGCTTTTCAGGTGGTCAAGACCATCAAGCCCAAGGCCTCGCGCGACCGCTCGGCGGAAACCTTTTTGGTCGGCATGCGCCTGAAACCCGGCGCCTGAAGCTGCCGCCCGCCCCGGTTGACCATGGCCCGGCACAGGGTTAATGAAGGCTGCGCGCGGGTTGAAAGGCCTAAAATCCGCCCCACATGCGCCTGGACGGCAGCCTTGGGCCACAGGGCGCGCAGTCCCTCATTTCTCAGTCTCTGGAGTTCAGCTTGAACAATCAGTGGTTTTCCAAAGTTGCCGTCTGGCTGGTCATTGCCATGGTGCTGTTCACGGTGTTCAAGCAGTTTGACACCCGCACCGGCATGAGCGCCGGCACGGTCGGCTATTCGGCCTTCCTGGAAGACGTGCGCAACGGGCGCATCAAGAACGCCACCATCCAGGAAGGGCCCGGCGGCACCGAGGTCACGGCCACCACCAACGACGACCGCCGCATCCGCACCACCGCCACCTACCTGGACCGCGGCCTGGTGGGCGACCTGATCAACAACAACGTCAAATTCGACGTCAAGCCCCGCGAGGAAGGCTCGCTCTTGATGACGCTGCTGGTCAGCTGGGGCCCCATGCTGCTCCTGATCGGCGTGTGGGTGTACTTCATGCGCCAGATGCAGGGCGGCGGCAAGGGCGGGGCGTTCAGTTTCGGCAAGTCCAAGGCGCGCATGCTGGACGAGAACAACAACACCATCACCTTTGCCGACGTCGCCGGTTGCGACGAGGCCAAGGAGGAGGTCAAGGAGGTCGTAGACTTCCTGAAGGACCCGCAGAAGTTCCAGAAGCTGGGCGGGCGCATCCCGCGCGGCCTGCTGCTGGTCGGCCCCCCGGGCACCGGCAAGACGCTGCTGGCCAAGTCCATCGCCGGCGAGGCCAAGGTGCCGTTCTTCTCGATCTCGGGCTCCGACTTCGTCGAGATGTTCGTCGGCGTGGGCGCGGCGCGCGTGCGCGACATGTTCGAGAACGCCAAGAAGAACGCGCCCTGCATCATCTTCATCGACGAGATCGACGCCGTGGGCCGCCAGCGTGGCGCGGGCCTGGGCGGCGGCAACGACGAGCGCGAGCAGACGCTGAACCAGATGCTGGTCGAGATGGACGGCTTCGAGACCAACCTGGGCGTGATCGTGGTGGCTGCCACCAACCGCCCGGACATCCTGGACGCCGCGCTGCTGCGCCCGGGCCGCTTCGACCGCCAGGTCTACGTCACGCTGCCCGACATCCGCGGCCGCGAGCAGATCCTGAACGTGCACATGCGCAAGATCCCGGCCGGCCAGGACGTCAACCCCGCCATCATCGCGCGTGGTACGCCCGGCATGAGCGGTGCCGACCTGGCCAACCTGTGCAACGAGGCCGCGCTGATGGCCGCGCGCCGCAACGCGCGTGTGGTCGAGATGCAGGACTTCGAGAAGGCCAAGGACAAGATCATCATGGGCCCCGAGCGCAAGAGCATGGTCATGCCCGAGGAAGAGCGGCGCAACACCGCCTACCACGAGGCCGGCCACGCGCTGATCGGCAAGCTTTTACCGAAGTGCGACCCGGTGCACAAGGTCACCATCATCCCGCGCGGGCGCGCCCTGGGCGTGACCATGAGCCTGCCCGAGAAGGACCGCTACTCCTTCGACAAGGAGTACATGCTCAACCAGATCGCCATGCTGTTCGGCGGCCGCATCGCCGAGGAAGTCTTCATGAACCAGATGACCACTGGCGCGAGCAACGACTTCGAGCGCGCCACGTCCATCGCCCGCGACATGGTCACGCGCTACGGCATGACCGAGGCGCTGGGCCCCATGGTCTATGCGGAAAACGAGGGCGAGGTCTTCCTGGGCCGCTCGGTCACCAAGACCACCAGCATTTCCGAGGAGACCATGCAGAAGGTCGACATGGAAGTGCGCCGCATCATCGACGAGCAGTACGCCCTGGCGCGCAACCTGATCGAGGAAAACCAGGACAAGATGCACGCCATGGCGCGAGCCATGCTGGAATGGGAAACCATAGACGCCGAGCAGCTCGACGACATCATGGCCGGGCGCGAGCCGCGTCCGCCCAAGGACTGGACGCCGCGCCGCCCGCCGCCCTCGGGCGACGACGGCTCGGGCGGCACGCCTGCGGTCAAGCCGGACCCGGCGCCTACGGCGGCCTGAAGCGGCGCAGCCGCAGAGCCATTGCAGCAAACGAAGAGCGGGGCGCAGCGCCCCGTTTTTCATGCCCGGCCACCGCCCGCCCTCCATGCCCGCGTCCCCGCCCGCCCCGCCGGTCTGGCAGACCTCCCGGTTTGTCCTGGACCTGGCGCGCCCCCGGGTGATGGGGATCGTCAACGTCACGCCGGACTCGTTCTCGGACGGCGGGCGGCACGCCGGCACGCGCGCGGCGCTGGCACACTGCGAGCAGCTGCTGCGCGACGGTGCGGACATCCTGGACATCGGCGGCGAGTCCACCCGCCCCGGCAGCCCGCCCGTGCCCGCGCAGCAGGAGCTGGAGCGCGTGCTGCCGGTGCTGCGCGAAGCGGTGCGCCTGGGCGTTCCGGTATCGGTGGACACCTGCAAGGCCGCCGTCATGCAGGCGGCGCTGGAGCTGGGCGCGGACATCATCAACGACGTCTGGGCCTTGCGCCTGCCCGGCAGCGCCGCAGCCGTGGCGCAACATGGGCGCTGCGGCGTGTGCCTGATGCACATGCACGGCGAGCCAGCCACCATGCAGCTGTCGCCCATGCAGGGCGATGCAGTACCGCAGGTGCTGCATTTTTTGCAGCAAGCTGTCGATGATCTGCGCCGGCTGGGCGTGCATATGGGCCGGATTGCCGTCGATCCGGGCATCGGCTTCGGCAAGACCGCCGAGCAAAATTTTTCGCTGCTGGCCCGCCAGGATGCGCTGGCCGTGCTGGGCTTGCCGGTGCTGGCCGGCTGGTCGCGCAAGTCGTCGCTGGGCGCCGCAACCGGCCTGCCCGTGGGCGAGCGCCTGGTGCCCAGCGTGGCCGCTGCCGTGCTGGCGGTGCAGCAGGGCGCGCGCATCGTGCGCGTGCACGACGTGCGCGAAACCGTCGCCGCCCTGGCCGTGTGGGCCGCCATGGATGCACAGCGCGGCACGGCCGCGTCCCCTTTCCCCAACCCCTGAGAGCCTGTTCAATGTCTTTTCATGGGGTGTGCAGGGCAGCAAGGCGCCACGATCAAGGCGCCCGCCGCAGCCCGTGCTGGCGGCCTGGGCAACGCGGGCAACGCCGGGCGTGGCGTTTTGCTGCCATGCCCTTCGGGTTGCCCGGCAAAGGCAACGTACCCTATGAAAAGAAGCTGAATAGGCTCTGACACCATGACACGCAAATACTTCGGCACCGACGGCATCCGCGGCACCGTGGGCGCCGCCCCCATCACCCCGGACTTCGTCCTGCGCCTGGGCCACGCCGTGGGGCGCGTGCTGCGCGCCAGCGAGGAGCGGCCCACGGTGCTGATCGGCAAGGACACGCGCATTTCCGGCTACATGCTGGAAAGCGCGCTGGAATCGGGGCTGAATTCAGCGGGCGCCGACGTGGTGCTGCTGGGCCCGCTGCCCACGCCGGGCGTGGCCTACCTGACGCGGGCGCAGCGCGCCAGCCTGGGCGTGGTCATCAGCGCCAGCCACAACCCCTACCCGGACAACGGCATCAAGTTCTTCAGCGCCCAGGGCAGCAAGCTGCCCGACGCCTGGGAGCTGCAGGTCGAGCAGGCGCTGGAGCAGCCGCCCGCCTGGGCCGACTCTGCCACGCTGGGCCGCGCGCGGCGCCTGGACGACGCGGCCGGGCGCTACATCGAGTTCTGCAAGAGCACCTTCGACCACGACCTGACGCTGCGCGGCCTGCGCATCGTGGTGGACGCGGCGCATGGGGCGGCCTACCACATCGCGCCCAAGGTGTTCCACGAACTGGGCGCCGACGTGGTGGCCATCGGCTGCGCGCCCGATGGCATGAACATCAACCATGAGGTCGGGGCCACGCACCCCGAGGCCCTGGTGCGGGCCGTGCGCGCCAACCATGCGCATTTCGGCATTGCGCTGGACGGGGACGCCGACCGGCTGCAGATGGTGGACGCCGCCGGGCGCCTGTACAACGGCGACGAGCTGCTGTACCTGCTGGCGGCCGACCGCCTGGCGCGCGGTGAGCCGGTGGCCGGCGTGGTGGGCACGCTGATGACCAACATGGCGGTGGAGCAGGCGCTGGTGCGCCGGGGCGTGCAGTTCGTGCGCGCCAAGGTGGGCGACCGCCATGTGCTGGAGGAGCTCGCGCAGCGCCGCTGGCTGCTGGGCGGCGAGGGTTCGGGCCATCTGCTGGCGCTGGACCGCCACACCACGGGCGACGGGCTGGTCAGCGCCCTGCAGGTGTTGCAGGCCTGCGTGCGCAGCGGCCGCACGCTGGCCGAGCTGCTGGCCGAGGTGCCCCTGTTCCCGCAGGTGCTGCTGAACGTGCGCCTGGCGCCGGGGCAGGACTGGCAGGCCAACGCGGCGCTGGAGCGTGCCACCCGCGCCGCGCGCGATGAGCTGGGCGACGACGGCCGCCTGCTGGTGCGCGCCAGCGGCACCGAGCCGCTGCTGCGCGTCATGGTGGAGGCGCGCGACGCCGGCCAGGCCAGCCGCTGCGCCCAGCAGCTGGCCGACGCCGCCCGCGCGGGCTGACGAGCAGGTGTGAACGACCCGGCATACCCGCGTGGAGCGCTACAAGCCGCCCACTCGGCGTTGCAAATGCCGGCCGCAGCCTGAGCATTGGCTAAAAAACCATAGCAACATATCGCCAGCTGGCGCCGGCATGTGGGCGATTTGGCCTTAAAAGGCGTTTTTCAGCGGGCGAACAGGCTGTCCAGCGCCGCCAGGTCGTCCAGCGACAGCGTGCCGGCCGCCTGGCGCAGCTTGAGCGTTCCCACCAGCACCTGGTAGCGCGCCAGGGCCAGGTCGCGCCGCGTCTGGTAGAGCTGGCTCTGGGCGTTCAGCACGTCGATGTTGACGCGCACGCCGGCGTCATAGCCCAGCAAATTGGCTTGCAGCGCCAGCTGGCTGGACGCCTCGGCGGCCTGCAGCGCCTGCACCTGCGCCTGGCCCGACTGCAGGCCCAGGTACGCCGCGCGTGCCGCCTGCGCGGCGCTGCGGCGCGCATTGTCCAGGTCGGCCCGGGCCCGGTCTTCCAGCGACAGGGTTTCGCGCACGCGGTTTTGCACCGCGAAGCCGGCGAACAGGGGCAGGTTCAGCGCCAGGCCGACGCTGGCGACGTTGGCGCGCGCCGGCAGGCCCGGCGTGGTCGGCGTGCCGTTGGGCGTGCGCTGCACGCTGTAGCCGGCCTGCAGGTCAACGGTGGGCAGGTGGCCGGTCTCGGCCTTCGCGGTCTCCAGGCGCGCCACGTCCAGCGCGATCGCCGCCTGGCGCACCAGCGGCTGGCTGCCCTCGGCGGCCATGGCCCAGTCGTGCAGGCTGCCGGCGGGCAGGGCGGGCAATTGCACGGGCTGCGCCAGCGCCAGCGGCGCCGCGCCGCTGCGCCCGACGGTTTCATCCAGCGCCAGGCGTCGCACCTGCAGCTCGTTCTCGGCGGCCAGCTCCTGCGCCTGCACCAGGTCGCGGCGCGCCTGGGCCTCGCGGGCATCGGTGATGGTGGCGGTGCCGACCTCGAAGTTGCGCTGCGCCGCAGCCAGCTGCTCGCCCACCGCCGATTGCTGGGCGCGCAGCGCCTCCAGGGTGTCCTGCGCCGCCAGCACGTCGAAGTAGCGCTGGCCCAGGCGCACCAGCAGTTCCTGCTCGGCGGCATCGAGCTGGGCGCGCGCCAGTTCCACGCCGCGCCGGCCCTGCTCCAGGGTGATGGCGTTGGCCGGGCGATACACGGGCTGCGAGGCCACCAGCGCCAGCGTCTGCGTGGGTGCGCGCAGGTCGATGGGCGGGCGCGTGACCTCGGTATGGGCATAGCTGGCCCCGCCGGTCAGGGCGGCGCTGGGCAGCAGGCCGGCCCGGGCCTGCTCGGCGCGGCTGGCGGCAGCGTTCAGCTGGGCCTGCGCTGCCTGCAGCGTGGCGTCATGGGCGCGCGCCAGCGGCGCCAGCGCCGCCAGGCCCTGGGCCTGCGCCGCGCCCCAGCAGGCCAGGCAGGCAGCGGCGATTCCCAGCAGCCGGTGGCGCGTTGCTCTCATGGGCGGTTCCAGGTGTAGGGAAAAAAGTGGGACAACCAGCGCTTGCGCCCATCAGTAGCGCGGCACGCCGGGCTCGCGCTCCAGCGACCAGGCGTCTATGCCGCCGGCCACGTTGGCCACCTGTTCAAAGCCTTGCTGGGCCAGGAACAGGGCGACCCGCATGCTGCGCGCGCCGTGGTGGCACAGGCAGGCCACGGGCCGGGCAGGGTCGAGCTCGTGCACGCGCGCGGCCAGCGTGCCCATGGGCAGGGCCAGCAGTTCGCACCCCGGCGGCGCAGTCACGCTGGCGGTCTGCACCTCCCAGGGCTCGCGCACGTCCAGCAGCAGCGGCCGCCCGTGGCCGTGGCCGGCCATCCAGGCGTCGAGGCGGGAGGGTGGCAGCTGCTCGATCATGGGGCGCTCCAAGTGCGGGGTTCGGCTCAGAAGCGGAAGCCGGACGGCTCGCCGAAGTGGCGCAGCCGGGGCACGATGGCGTCCCAGGGCTGGGTGGTCTCGAAACGGTCGCCGCTGCGGCGCACCACGGTGGCGCGCATCATGGGCTCCAGGCCGACGATGGCGCCCAGGCGGCCGCCATCGCGCAGCAGCGCCAGCAGCCGGTGCGGCACCTCGGCCACCGAGCCGCTGAGCACGATGACGTCGAACGGGCCGTCGTTGATCAGGTCGCGCGCGCCGTCGGCCTGGCGCACGTCGGCATTGCGCACGCCTGCATCGCGCAGGTTCTCGCGCGCGAACTCGACCAGCTCGGGCACCAGCTCCAGCGACACCACATGCTCGGTCTGGAAGGCCAGCAGCGCGGCCATGTAGCCCGAGCCGGCGCCGATCTCCAGCACGCGGTCGGTGGGGCGCAGCTGCAACTCCTGCAGCATGCGGGCGTCCACGCGCGGGGCCAGCATCACCTGGCCCAGGCGCGCGGCCTCGTCCACCGGGTGGCTCAGTGGAATCTCGACGTCGGCAAAGGCCATGCCCTGGTAGGCCGGGGGCACGAAATCCTCGCGCCGCACCATGGCCAGCGCCTGCAGCACCCGCTCATCCAGCACGTTCCAGGGGCGGATCTGCTGCTCGATCATGTTGAAGCGCGCCTGCGCGGTGGCATCCTGGACGTCGGCAAACGTGTTCAAAGGCAGGTTCATGAAGGGCTCCGTGGCGAAGGACGTTGGTAATCGGGCAAACCCAGGATTTTAGGCTGGCCGCACCAGCAGGCCCTGCAGCACGTTGTCGGCCTGCAGGCGGATGTAGCACTCGGCATCGAAGCGCTCGGGGCAGGGGATGCACATGCCCATGGTGGGCTGTGCCAGCATCAGGAACATCAGCGGCGCCAGCACCAGGTAGACCGCGTGGTCCAGGTCCAGCGCGCGGAATTCGCCCCGGTCGATGCCGCGTTGCAGGATGCGCCGCACCAGGCAGTGGCCGGGCTCCACCACCTCCTGGCGGTAGAACAGCGCCAGCTCGGGAAAGTTGTTGGCCTCGGCCAGCATCAGCCGGCCCAGCCCCGATGCCTTGGTCGAGCCCACCCGGCACCACCAGGTCTCGAAGCAGTAGTGCAGCAGCTCGCTGGTGCTGCCCTCGAAGGCCGCCAGCTCCTCGTCCCACTCGGCGAAACGGCCGGAGATGTTCTCGCGCACCACGGCCTTGAAGAGCTCTTCCTTGCTGGGGAAGTACAGGAACAGCGTGCCCTTGGACACGCCTGCGCGCGCGGCCACCTCGTCCACGCGCGTCGCGGCAAAGCCTTTTTCCGCGAACACGTCCAGCGCGGCCGCCAGCAGCTCGCCAGGGCGCGCCTCCTTGCGCCGGCTGCGCGGCGCGGCGGCGGGGGTGGAAGGGTCGGGGTGCGGAGAAGGCATATTAATGACTGACTGGTTAGTAATATAGTCAAGGCAGGGCCCGCCGTCAACGCGCCGTTGTCCGGCAGCGCCAGGCGGCTGCATTTCCTATGATGGCCGGCCCCTTCCACTGGACACCCAAGGACAGCCTGCCATGCCCTCCGCCCCCGCCCCTTCGGAAACCATCACCCTCGCGGGCGGATGTTTCTGGTGCACCGAAGCCGTCTTCAACAGCGTACGCGGGGTGAGCCGCGTGCAAAGCGGCTACGCCAACGGCGCGCTCCCCGATCCGTCCTACGAGCAGGTGTGCAGCGGGCGCACCGGCCACGCCGAGGCGGTGCGCATCACCTTCGATCCTGAGGAGATCGACGTGCGCGAGATCCTGGAAATCTTCTTTGCCACCCATGACCCGACGTCGCTCAACCGCCAGGGCAACGACGTGGGGACGCAGTACCGCAGCGGTATCTACTGGAGCGATCCGGCGCATGAGCAGGCGGCCCGCGACGTCCTGCGCCAGCTGCAGCAGGATGCGGTGTTCGACTCGCCCATCGTGACCGAGGTGCAGCCGCTGACCGGCTTCTGGCCCGCCGAGGCCGAGCATGGCCAGTACTACGCACGCAATCCCCAGCAGGGTTACTGCGCGGTGGTGATCGCTCCCAAGCTGGATAAATTCCGCAAGACGTTCCAGCGCCACCTCAAGGCGCACGGCTGAGCCGGCGCCCGGCGGCGCCCGCGGCCGCAGCAGCGGCAGCGGCGCCCGCCATTCCCCCATGCCTGAAGGAGGGCAATCCATGGTTTTTCGCGTCTCGATGGCGCTCGTCGCCGCGCTGGTGCTGCTCGCAGGCATGGCGCCGGGGCCATTCAACGAGGCCATGCAGTCGGCCCTTGCCAGCGTGGTGCGCGGCGCCGGCTGGATGTACCTGCTGGTGGTGTTCCTGGCCTTGCTGTTCCTGCTGTACCTGGCGTTCGGGCGCTTTGGCCGCCTGCGCATCGGTGGCGAGGACGCCGAGCCGGAGTTCTCGCAATGGAGCTGGCTGGCCATGCTGTTTGCCGCCGGCATGGGCATAGGCCTGGTGTTCTGGGGCGCGGCCGAGCCGATCTCGCACTTCCTGAAGCCGCCCGAGGGCCTGGAGCCGCAAAGTTCGGCGGCGGCGCGGGCGGCCATGCGCTATGCCTTTTTCCACTGGGGCCTGCATCCGTGGGCCATCTACGCGCTGATCGGGCTGGCCATGTCGTGGTTCCAGTACAACCGCGGCGGGCGCGGCCTGGTCAGCGACATGCTGGAGCCGGTGATCGGCCAGCGCCACCGCGGCGCACTCGGGCATGCGGTGAACATCGCCGCCGTGGTGGCGACGGCCATCGGCGTGGCGACCACGCTGGGCTTTGGCACCATCCAGATCGCCGCAGGGCTGCACCGGGTGTTCGGGGTTGCCGCCAGCACCACGACGCAGCTGGTCATCATTGCCGTGGCCTTCGTGCTGTACATGGCCTCCAGCACCAGCGGGGTGGAGCGCGGCATCAAGTGGCTGTCCAATTTCAACCTGGTCCTGGCCGGCCTGCTGATGCTCACGGTGCTGGTCATCGGGCCCACCGGCTTCATCCTGGACACCTTCACCACCACGCTGGGCTCCTATATCAACCAGCTGGTCACCATGAGCCTGCGGCTGTCGCCGTTCTCCGACAGCACCTGGGTGCGCGACTGGACGGTGTTCTACTGGGCCTGGTGGATCGCCTGGGCGCCGTTCGTGGGCGCCTTCATCGCGCGCGTCTCGCGCGGGCGCACGGTGCGCGAGTTCGTGGTGGGCGTGGTGATGGCGCCCAGCCTGCTGGGCTTCGTGTGGTTCTCGGTGTTTGGCGGCGCCGCGCTGCAGGCGCAGATCTTTGGCCACGTCGAGCTGCTGCAGGCCCTGGCCAACGGCTACGAGACGGTGCTGTTTGCGCTGTTCGACAGCCTGCCGGGCTCGGCCCTGCTGTCGGTGGTGGCGCTGCTGCTGCTGATCATCTTCTTTGTCACCTCGGCCGATTCGGCGGTGCTGGTGCTGGCCAGCATGTCCACCGACGAGGCCGGCGATCCGCCCCTGTCCAAGCGCATCGCCTGGGGCGTGGCGGTGGCGCTGATAGCCGCCGTGCTGCTGCTGGCCGGCGGCCTGGATGCGCTGCAGGCGCTGATCACCATTGCCGCGCTGCCCTTTGCCGTGCTGATGGCGCTGGTCATGGTCAGCGTGTACCGCGTGCTCGACCACGAGGACAAGCGCCTGCGCCTGCAGGCCCAGCGCATGCGCCGGCGCATCGAGGACTGGATCGCGCGGGACGGCGCCGCGCAGCCGGTCAATCCGGAGCGTCGCCCATGAAGCCGCCGCTTTGGTGCGCCCACAGGCGGGCATAGATGCCGCCCTGGGCCAGCAGCTGGGCATGCGTGCCCTGCTCGGCAATGCGGCCTTCGTCCATGACGATGAGCCGGTCCATGGCGGCGATGGTGGATAGCCGGTGGGCAATGGCGATCACCGTCTTGCCCTGCATCAGCGCATCCAGGCTGCGCTGGATGGCCACTTCCACCTCGCTGTCCAGCGCGCTGGTGGCCTCGTCCAGCAGCAGGATGGGGGCGTCCTTGAGCAGCACGCGGGCGATGGCCACGCGCTGGCGCTGCCCGCCCGAGAGCTTCACGCCGCGCTCGCCCACCTGCGCGTCGTAGCCGCTGCGCCCCTGCAGGTCGGTCAGCTGCTCGATGAATTGAGCCGCCTCGGCGCGCTCGGCGGCGGCGCGCAGCTCGGCTTCGCCCGCGTCGGGGCGGCCGTACAGGATGTTCTCGCGCATCGAGCGGTGCAGGAGCGAGGTGTCCTGCGTGACCATGCCGATGGCCGCGCGCAGGCTGTCCTGGGTCACCAGGCGGATGTCCTGGCCGTCGATCAGGATGCGCCCGCCGCCCACGTCCGACAGGCGCAGCAGCAGGTTGACCAGCGTGGACTTGCCGGCGCCCGAGCGCCCGATCAGGCCGATGCGCTCGCCCGGGCGGATGCTCAGGTTCAGGTGGTCTATGACCTGGCGCCCGCCCTCGCGGTAGGCAAAATCCACGTTCTCGAACTCGATGGCGCCGCGCCGCACCACCAGCGGCTGCGCGCCGGGTGCATCGACCAGGGTGCGCGGGCGCGTGAGCGTCAGGATGCCGTCCTGGATGGTGCCCACGTTCTCGAACAGGCCGGTCATCTGCCACATCACCCAGTGCGAGTACCCCATCAGGCGCAGCGCCATCGCCAGCACCGCCGCCACCACGCCGGCGCTGGCCTGGCCGTGCGACCACAGCCACAGCGCCGTGCCGCCCGAGCCCAGCAGCAGCAGGGTGATCATCAGGTGGTTGGCGATCTCGAACTGGCTGACCAGGCGCATCTGCGCATAGCCCGTGGCCTTGAAGGCCTCCATGGCGTTGCGGGCGTATTCGGCCTCGCGCCGGGTATGGGCGAACAGCTTGACGGTGGTGATGTTGGTGTAGGCGTCGGTCACCCGCCCGGTCATCATGGAGCGCGCGTCCGCCTGCTGCTTGCCGACCGCGCCCAGGCGCGGCACGAAATACCAGCAGGCCGCGCCATAGGCCAGCAGCCACAGGGCAAAGGGCAGCATCAGGCGCCACTCGAAGCTCGCCGCCAGCACCAGGATGCCGATCATGTAGACGCTCACGCCCACCAGCACGTCCACCACCATGAAGACCACCTCGCGCACCGACAGCGCGGTCTGCATGATCTTGGTGGTGATGCGCCCGGCGAACTCGTCGGCATAAAACGCCATGCTCTGGCCCAGCATCAGGCGGTGAAAGAGCCAGCGCAGGCGCATGGGGAAGTTGATCGCCAGCACCTGGTGCAGCACCGTGGTGTGCAGCGCCAGCAGCAAGGTGCTGGACAGCAGCACGGCCGCGATCGCCAGCACCGTCGGGCGCTGCGACTGCCACAGCTGCAGCGGCGAGACGGCCGACAGCCAGTCCACCACCTGGCCCAGGATGGCGAACAGCAGCGCCTCGTACACGGCCAGCAGCGCCGAAGTCGTCACCAGCAGCGCGATCCAGCCGCGCATGCCTTGCGTGCAGCTCCAGGTGAAGCGCAGGAAGCCCTGCGGCGGCGGCTCTGGCTCGGCAGGCGGGTAGGGCGGCAGCCGGTTTTCAAAAAAGCGAAACAGCACGGTGTGTTGGGATTGGTCGGCCAGCGGCAAGCATAGGGCGATACGCCTGGCGATGTGCGTGCCGGCCTACCGGCAATCCGGCGCAGGCAGGTACAACAGTGCCCGCAAGCACTATGCTGTGCGTTGGCCTGCACCATGAACTCCGTCCACCGAACCTCCAGAAACCGCCTGCGCGTGCCCTGGCAGTCATTGCCCGGGGCCGTGGTGGCCGTGGTCGGCGTGCTCGTCAGCTGCGGCCTGTGGCAATACCAGTCCGAGCAGACCCAGGCGCTGGCGCAGACCCGCTTCGAGCGCCAGGCGCCCGCGGCCGCGGACGTGGTGCGCCAGCGCGTGGACGCCAAGGGCGACCTGCTGATGGGCATGCGCGGCCTGCTGGTGGTCAACCCGCAGCTGTCGCGCAGCGATTTCGAGCAGGTGGCGGGCAGCCTGCAGCTGGAGACGCGCCACGTCAGCGTCCGCAACCTGCATTTCACGCGCTACGTGCCGGCGTCCGAGCGCCAGGCGTTTGAAGAGCGCGCCCGCGCCAACGCCCACCTGGACGGCAGCCTGCCGCTTGATTTCGCCATCCACCCGGCCCTGGCGCAGCCCGAGTACTACGTCGTGGACTACGTCTGGCCGGTGCAGGGCAACGAGGAAGTGCAGGGCCTGGAGGTCCATTCGCAGCCCGCCAACCTGGACTCGTTCGTGCTGGCGCGCGAGTCGGGCAGCCTGGTGATATCGGCCCCCTTCACGCTGGCGCAGCAAGACGGCGGGCCGGCGCGGGCGGTCAACATCCGGCTGCCGGTGTTCACGCCGCAGCAGGACGGGCAGCCCGTGCGCTTCCTGGGCACGGTGGGCGCCATCATCACCGTCGCGGCTCTGGTGCAGGACCTGCGCCAGCGCGGCTACCTGGCCGGGCTGCTGATGTCGGTGCATGACATGGGCCCGGCCCTGCGCCGCGAAGTCTCGCCCGGCCTGGCCCTGTACGGCGCCGAGGACGTGCCTGCGGACGGCATGCGGCTGGACCAGGACATCCCCGTGGGCGGGCGGGTGTGGCGCGCGCGGTTCGCGCCATCCCAGCCGTTCCTGACGCCCCAGGAAGCGCGCCTGCCGGCCATCTTTGCCGCCGGCGCGCTGGTCATGACGGCCCTGCTCACGGCCCTGGTCGGCCTGCTGGTGCGCCGGCGGCTGCAGGCGCTGGCCTTTGCGCAAAGCGCCGCCAGCTCGGCGCGCGAGAGCGAGACCCGCTTCCGCGCCGTGTTCAACCAGGCGGCGGTGGGCATGGCCCAGGTGAACTCGGACACGGGCGAGCTGGTGCGGGCGAACCGGCGCTTTTGCGACATCGTGGGCTACCCGCCCGAGCAGGCGCGGCAGCTGCGCATGCAGGACGTCATCCATCCCGACGACCTGGAGCGCGGCCAGGCGCTGCTGCGCCAGCTGGTGGCCGGCGAGATCGCCGAGTACCGGCTGGAAAAACGCTACCGGCGCAAGGACGGCAGCGCCGTGTGGGTCGACGTCACCGCCTCGGCCATGCGCGCGGACGGCGCCCGCACGCGCTACCACGTCGTGGTGGTGCAGGACATCACGCAGCGGCGCAACACCGAGGAGGAGCTGCGCTACCTGGCCTACAACGACCTGTTGACCGGCCTGCCCAACCGCCGCCTGCTGCTGGACCGGCTGGAGCAGGCGCTGGCCATGGCCATGCGGCACAAGACCTGGGGCGCGGTGCTGCTGCTGGACCTGGACCACTTCAAGACCATCAACGAGACGCGCGGCCACGACGCCGGCGACCGGCTCCTGCGCCTGACGGCCGAGCGGCTGCGCGCCAGCCTGGGCAGCGACGTCACGCTGGCGCGCCAGGGCGGCGATGAGTTCGTGGTCGTGCTCAAGGAAGTCGGCGAGCAGTCCGAGCAAGCCGCGGCCCACGCCGAGGAAGTGGCGCGCAGCGCCATCCAGGCGCTGCACCAGCCGTTCGAGCTGGGCGGCGGCGAGACGCACCACACCACGCTGAGCATAGGCATCACGCTGTTCGACGGCGACGGCGAGCCGGCCGAGGAATTGCTCAAGCGCAGCGAACTGGCGATGTACGACGCCAAGGCCGCCGGGCGCGACACGCTGCGCTTTTTCGACCCGCGCATGCAGGCCGTGGTGGCGGCGCGCGCCCAGCTGGAGGCGGACATGCGCAGCAGCCTGGCCGCCGGGCAGTTCGAGCTGTACTACCAGCCCAAGGTGGCCTACGGCAGCATCCAGGGCGCCGAGGCGCTGCTGCGCTGGCGCCACCCCGAGCGCGGCTTCGTGGCGCCCTCCGAATTCATACCGCTGGCCGAGCAAAGCGGGCTCATCCTGCAGCTGGGCCAGTGGGTGCTGGAGGAAGCCTGCCGCAAGCTGGCGCTGTGGAGCAGCCACCCGCTGCTGCAGCCGCTGACCCTGGCGGTGAACGTCAGCCCGCGCCAGTTCCATGAGGCCGGCTTCGTCGCCCAGGTGCTGCAGGCGCTGGCCGGCAGCGGCGCCGAACCCCGGCGCCTGCGCCTGGAGCTGACCGAGGGCATGCTGCTGCAGGACGTGGAGGACACCATCGCCAAGATGGTGCAGCTGCGCGGCTACGGCGTGGGGTTTTCGCTGGACGACTTCGGCACCGGCTACTCGTCGCTGGCCTACCTCAAGCGGCTGCCGCTGCACGAGCTCAAGATCGACCAGGGCTTCGTGCGCGACGTGCTGACCGACCCCAACGACGCGGCCATCGCCCGCACCGTCGTCGCGCTGGGCACCAGCCTGGGCCTGCAGGTGGTCGCCGAGGGCGTGGAGACCGAGGCCCAGCGCCAGTTCCTGGAGAAAAACGGCTGCCACGTCTGGCAGGGCTACCTGCTGTCGCCGCCGCTGCCGGCCGAGCGCTTCGAGGCGCTGGTGCTGGAGCGGGCCGCGGCCGAGTCCTGAGCGCTATTGTTTATGTAGCTGAAAGCCATTGATTGGCGCCGGCAAGAGGCATTTTTCATGCCAGAACGCCGTGCAGCGGGCCCTGGCGGGGCGCCACGGTATGATTTCGTCCCTTGCCGCCTGCGCGGCCGCCCCCGGGTCACCGCTTCCTACCGCCTTTTCGTGCGCCTCAGCTCCATCAAGCTTGCCGGCTTCAAGTCGTTTGCCGAGCCCACCAATTTTCTGCTGCCGGGCCAGCTGGTGGGCGTGGTCGGGCCCAATGGCTGCGGCAAGTCCAACATCATGGACGCCGTGCGCTGGGTGCTGGGAGAGTCGCGCGCCAGCGAGCTGCGCGGCGAGTCCATGCAGGACGTGATCTTCAACGGCACCACCAGCAGGAAGCCCGCCAGCCGAGCCAGCGTCGAGCTGACCTTCAGCAACGAAGACCACCGCGTGGGCGGGCAATGGGGCCAGTTTGCCGAGATCGCGGTCAAGCGCGTGCTCACGCGCGACGGCACCAGCAGCTACTACATCAACAACCAGCCCGTGCGCCGGCGCGACGTGCAGGACGTGTTCCTGGGCACCGGCCTGGGGCCGCGCGCCTACGCCATCATCGGCCAGGGCACCATCAGCCGCATCATCGAGTCGCGCCCCGAGGACCTGCGCCTGTTCCTGGAGGAAGCCGCCGGGGTCTCCAAGTACAAGGAACGCCGGCGCGAGACCGAGAACCGCCTGACCGACACGCGCGAGAACCTGACGCGCGTGGACGACATCCTGCGCGAGCTCAACGCCAACCTGGAGAAGCTGGAGCAGCAGGCCGAGGTGGCCGCGCGCTACCAGCAGCTGCAGGCCGACGTGTCGCTGCGCCAGCAGCAGCTGTGGTTCTTCAAGCGCGCCGACGCGCTGGCCGAGCAGGCCCGCGTGCGCGGCGAAGGGCTGCAGGCCGTCAATGACCTGGAATCGCGCACCGCCAGCCTGCGCCAGGGCGAGGCCGAACTGGAGGCGCTGCGCCAGGCGCACTACGAGGGCGGCGACGCGCTCAACCAGGCCCAGGGCCAGCTGTACGAGGCGACCGCCGAAGTCGGCCGGCTGGAGGCCGAGATCCGCTACGTCGTCGAGGGCCGCCAGCGCGTGCAGCTGCGCCTGGCGCAGCTGGCGCAGCAAATCGAGGAATGGGCGGCGCGCCGCGAGGAAGCGCAGGCCGAGCTGGAGCAGCTGCAAGACCAGGGCCTGGATGCCGAGGAGCAGGCCGAGCTGCTGGCCGCGCAGCTGGAGGAGCAGGCCCAGGCGCTGCCCGACCTGGAGGACGCGCTGGCGCGGGCGCGCCAGGGCGCAGAAGCCCAGCGCGGCGCGGTGGTGCAGGTCCAGCAGCAAATCCAGGTGCTGGCTGCCGAGCAGCGCGGCACCGGCGAGCAGACGCGCCAGCTGGCGGCACGCAGCGAGCGCCTGCGCGCCGACCTGGGCGCACTGGCCGCGCCCGACGAGGCGCGCCTGGCCCACCTGCGCCAGCAGCTGCAGCAGGCGCAGGAACTCACCGAGCTGGCCCAGGCGCAGCTGGCCGAGCTGCACGACGCGCTGCCGCAGCTCGACGACGAACGGCGCACGCGCCAGCAGGCCGTGAACGCCGAGGCCGCGCGCCAGGCGCAGCTGGCCGCGCGGCTGCAGGCGCTGCAGGCGCTGCAGGACAAGGTCAAGGTGGACGGGCGGCTGCAGCCCTGGCTGGCGCACCATGGCCTGGAAGGCCTGGCCGGCCTGTGGAGCCGCATCCACGTCGAGCCCGGCTGGGAGCCGGCCCTGGAGGCCGCGCTGCGCGAGCGCCTGGCGGCGCTGCCCGTAGGCCGGCTGGAGAGCGTGCGCGGCTTTGCCGGCGCCGCGGGCGCCGAAGGGCCGCCGGTGCGGCTGGCCTTCTACAGCGCCCCCGCCGGCCTGCCCGCTGCGGCCGCCGCGCCGGCGGCGCCCGCCCGCCCGCGCCTGGCCGACCTGCTGCAAGTGCCCGATGCCGGCCTGCGCGCCGTGCTGCAGCACTGGCTGCACGGCTGCTACACCGCCCCCACGCTGGACGAGGCGCTGGCCCTGCGTGCCGAGCTGCAGCCGGGCGAGGCTGTCTACGTGCGCGCCGGCCATGCCGCGACGGCGCACAGCGTGAACTTCTACGCCCCCGATTCCGAACAGGCCGGCCTGCTGGCGCGCGCCCAGGAAATCGAGCACCTGCACAAGGAGCTGCGCGCCCAGGCACTGATCGCCGAGGAAGCGGCCAGCGCGCTGGTGCGCGCCGAAGCCGCCCACGCCGACGCCGCGCAGCGCCTGGCCGGTGCGCGCCGCGAAGCCGCCGACACCCAGGCCCGCGCCCATGAGCTGCAGGTGCAGACGCTGCGCCTGGCGCAGGCCGTCGAGCAGACGCGGGCGCGCAGCGAGCAGATCGGCGCCGACCTGGCCGAAGCCGGGCAGCAGCTGGCCGAGCTGCACGAGCGCGCCGCCACCGCCGAGGCCCGCTTCGAGGAGCTGGACCTGCAGCTGGCCGACAGCCAGGAGCGGCACGCGCAGCTGGGCGAGCGCGTCATCGAGGCCGAGCGGCGCGTGGCCGAATCGCGCGAGCAGCAGCGCGCGCTGGAGCGACGCGCCCAGGAGGCCCAGTTCTCGCAGCGCAGCCTGGCGGCGCGGCGCACCGAGCTGGCGCGCACCCTGGCCACCGCCGCCGCCCAGGCGCAGACCCTGGACGGCGAGCGCCAGCGCGGCGGCGACGAGCTGGCGCGCCTGAGCGACGCTGCCGCGCAGGGCGGCCTGCAGCAGGCCCTGGAGCGCAAGGCCGCGTGCGAGCAGCGCCTGGCCGCGCAGCGCAGCGACTACGACGGCCTGACCGCCCGGCTGCGCGCCAGCGACGAGCAGCGCAGCCAGCACGAGCGCGCGCTGGAGCCGCTGCGCCAGCGCATCACCGAGCTGCAGCTCAAGGAGCAGGCCGCGCGGCTGGGCCTGGAGCAGTACGAGACGCTGCTCGCCGAGGCCCAGGCCGACCTGGAGCAGCTGCAGCGCTCCATCGCCGAAGGGGGCGTGCGCGCCCCCGGCCTGCAAGGCGAGATCGAGCGGCTGCAGCGCGAAGTGGCGGCGCTGGGCGCCGTGAACCTGGCGGCGCTGCAGGAGCTGGGCCTGGCGCGCGAGCGCAAGGGCTTCCTGGACGCGCAGACCCAGGACCTGCAGCTGGCCATGACCACCCTGGAGGACGCGATCCGCAAGATCGACGTGGAAACGCGCACCCTGCTGTCGGGCACCTTCGACGCGGTGAACGCCCATTTCGGCCGCATGTTCCCCGAGCTGTTCGGCGGCGGCCAGGCGCGGCTGACCATGACCGGCGACGAGATCCTCGACTCCGGCGTGCAGGTCATGGCGCAGCCGCCGGGCAAGAAGAACCAGACCATCCACCTGCTGTCCGGTGGCGAGAAGGCGCTCACGGCCATCGCGCTGGTGTTCGCCATCTTCCAGCTCAACCCGGCGCCGTTTTGCCTGCTGGACGAGGTGGACGCGCCCCTCGATGATGCCAACACCGAGCGCTACGCGCGCCTGGTGGCCAGCATGTCGCACGGCACGCAGTTCCTGTTCATCAGCCACAACAAGATCGCCATGGAAATGGCCGAGCAACTGATAGGCGTGACCATGCAGGAGCAGGGCGTCTCGCGCATCGTCGCCGTGGACATGGACAGCGCCCTGTCCATGGCCGAGGCCTGAATTCACTGACTGACCATGAGCAACTTCCAACTTGGCCTCATCATCGCCGGCGCGCTCGTGCTGATCATCGTGGTCGCGCACAACGCCTGGAGCAACCACCGCAACGCGCCCCGGCGCGCGCACCCGCCGCCGGGCGCGCCGGCCGAGGGCGCCGCCGCGCGCCACGAGCCTGCGCTGGAGGGCACGCCCCTGGCGGCGGGCCAGCATCTGGACGAGCCGCTGAGCGGCCACATCGTCGATCCGCATGACGCGCTGGAGCTGCCCCTGCCGGTGGCCGAGCGCCGGGGCGGGCTGGACGCGCTGATCGACGCCATCGCCCCCATCACCCCCGAGCACGCCATCGCCGGCGACGCCGTGCTCGCCGCGCTGCCGCCCACGCGCCGCGCCGGCAGCAAGCCGTTCGCCATCGAAGGCCTGCACGAGGACACGCGCCAGTGGGAAGCACCCCAGGCCGGCCAGCGCTACCGCCACTTCCAGGCGGGCGTGCAGCTGGCCAACCGCATGGGCGCGCTCAACGAGATCGAGTTCTCCGAGTTCGTCATGAAGACCCAGGCCTTTGCCGACGCCATCGGCGCGGCGGTGGACTTTCCAGACATGCTGCACGAGGTGGCGCGCGCGCGCGAGCTCGACCAGTTCGCCAGCGAGCACGACGCCCAGCTCACCTTTGCGCTGCGCGCGCGCCAGGCGGCCTGGAGCCCCGGCTACGTGCAGCAAAACGCCGCCCGGCTGGGCCTGGCGCCCGGCCCCGTGCCCGGGCGCATGGTGCTGCCCGTAGCCGTGGCGGCGCTGCCGCCGCTGCTGGTGCTGGACTACGACGTGCAGGCCGCCCTGTCCGACGACCCCGAGCAGACCGCGCTGCGCGAGGTCACGCTGAGCCTGGACGTGGCCCAGGTGGCGCGTGCCGAGCAGCCCTTTGCGCGCCTGCGCCAGGTGGCCGAGGAGCTGTGCCAGGCCATGGACGGCGTGCTGTGCGACGGCAACGGCGTGCCCTTGCCCGCCATGGCCATGGACCCCATCGCCGCCGACCTGGAGCAGCTCTACGACCAGCTCGACGAGCGCGAGCTGTCGGCCGGCTCGGCCCTGGCGCGGCGCCTGTTCAGTTGATGCAGCCAGCCAGACGCCCGGCCCGGGCGCCGCGCGGACCGCTGGGGAAACCGTGACATGACTGGGAATCTGGACCTTTTCAGCGCTCCTGCCGGCGCCAATGGCGGGCGGGTAGCTACAAAAATAGAAGCACTGCGGGCACAGCTGAACCGCTGGGCGCACGAGTACTACGTGCAGGACGCGCCCAGCGTCCCCGACGCCGAGTACGACCGGGCCTTCCAGCAGCTGCAGGCGCTGGAGGGCGCCTACCCCGAGCTGGTTACGCCCGACTCGCCTACGCAGCGCGTCATCGGCGCGGTGCTGCCGGGCCTTGGCGCCGGTGCGCCACCGCGTGCCCATGCTCAGCATCCGCACCGAGACCGACACCGAGGCCAGCGGCGCCGAGGCCTTCGACGCGCGCGTGCGCCGCGAGCTGAAGCTGCCCGCCGACGCGCCGCCCGTGGAGTACGTCGCGGAGCCCAAATTCGACGGCCTGGCCATGAGCCTGCGCTACGAGAACGGCCGCCTGGTGCAGGCCGCCACGCGCGGCGACGGCGAGGTGGGCGAGGACGTGACGCACAACGTGCGCACCATTCGCCAGATTCCGCTGGTGCTGCCCCCCGGCGCGCCGCCCGTGCTGGAGGTGCGCGGCGAGGTCTATATGCGCCGCGCCGACTTCGAGCGCCTGAACGAGCGCCAGCGCGAGAGCGCCGGCAAGACTTTCGTGAACCCGCGCAACGCCGCCGCCGGCGCCGTGCGCCAGCTGGACTCGAGCATCACCGCGCAGCGCCCGCTGTCGTTCTTCGCCTACGGCCTGGGCGAGGTCACGCCCGCGGCCGAGTGCGGCCCGGATTTCGCCACGCATTACCAACTGCTGCAGCAGCTGAAGGATTGGGGTTTTCCGGTCTCACCCCTGGTGGAGATTGCGCACGGTGCTACCGAATTGGTGGCGTATCACCAGCGCGTGGGGCAACAGCGCGACCAGCTGCCCTACGACATCGATGGAGTGGTCTACAAGGTCAACAGCCTGGCGCTGCAGCGCCAGCTGGGCTTCGTCACGCGCGAGCCGCGCTGGGCGGTGGCGCACAAGTACCCGGCGCAGGAGATGGTCACCCGCGTGGAGGGCATAGACATCCAGGTCGGGCGCACCGGCAAGCTGACGCCGGTGGCGCGCCTGGCGCCGGTGTTCGTCGGCGGCGTCACCGTCACCAATGCCACGCTGCACAACCTGTTCGAGATCCGCAAGAAGGGCGTGCGCGTTGGAGACCAGGTGATCGTGCGCCGGGCCGGCGATGTGATTCCCGAAGTGGTCGGCACCGTGCCAGCCGCGCTGGCGCCGGTGGCGCAGACACTGTCCGGCTCGGATGCGCTGCTGGACGCGGCCGCCGACCAGGAAGGCGCAACCGCCGGCGCCTCGCGCGCTGCGCCGCGCACCCCTTATGTGCCCAACTTCCGCATGCCGCGCCAGTGCCCGGTCTGCGCCAGCGCGGTGGTGCGCGAGAAAGGCGAGGCCAACCATCGCTGCACGGGCGGCCTGTTTTGCCCAGCGCAGCGCAAGGAGGCCATCCTGCACTTCGCCCAGCGCCGCGCCATGGACATCGAGGGCCTGGGTGAAAAGCTGGTGGACCAGCTGATCGAAGGCCACGTCATCCGCACCCTGCCAGACCTGTACCGCCTGGGCCTGGCGCCTCTCGCGCAGCTCGACCGCATGGCCGACAAGTCGGCGCAGAACCTGCTGGCGGCACTGGAAAAGTCCAAGCACACGACGCTGGCGCGCTTCCTGTTCGCCTTGGGCATCCGCCACGTCGGCGAGGCCACGGCCAAGGAGTTGGCGCGGCACTTTGGCCAACTCGACGCGCTGATGGACGCGACGCCCGAGCAGCTGATGCAGGTGCCCGACGTCGGCCCCATCGTCGCCCAGGCGGTGCACGGCTTCTTCGCCGAGCCGCACAACCGCGAGGTGGTCGAGCAGCTGCGCGCCTGCGGCGTGCACTGGACCGAGAGCGAGCCGCAGCCAGCGGCGCTGCTGCCCCTGGCCGGCAAGACCGTTGTGCTGACCGGCACCCTGCCGACCCTCACGCGCGAGCAGGCGCAGGAGCTGCTGGAGGCTGCGGGCGCCAAGGTGGCGGGCTCGGTCAGCAGCAAGACCAGCTATGTGGTGGCCGGCGAGCAGGCCGGCTCCAAGCTGGAGCGCGCGCAGAAGCTGGGTGTGCCGGTACTCGATGAGGACGGCCTGCGCGCGCTGCTGCAGGGCAGCCGGGAGTAAGGCAGTGCTGGCGCGCCGCGCTCCCCGGCTGGGCCTGGCGTTGGGCAGCGGCTCGGCGCGCGGCTGGGCGCACATCGGCGTGCTGCGCGCACTCATGGACGCCGGCGTGCGGCCCGACTTCGTGTGCGGCGCCTCCATCGGCGCGCTGGTCGGCGCGGCCTATGCCGCTGGCGAACTGGAGCGTTTTGCCGAGTGGGTGGGGGCCTTAAGCATGCGCCAGGTCTGGGGCTTCATGGATTTCAACCTCTCGGGCGGCATGCTCAAGGGCGAGAAGCTGATCGCCTTTTGGCGGCGCAACTTCGCCGACTTCGACATCGAGGCCTCGCCGACGCCCTTCGCAGCCGTCGCCACCGATCTGCACTCGGGCGCCGAAGTCTGGTTGCGCGAGGGCTCAATCGCCGACGCGGTGCGCGCCTCCATCGCGCTGCCGGGTCTGTTCACGCCGGTGGCCCGTGCGGATGGCCGGCTGCTGGTCGATGGCGGCATCGTCAACCCGGTGCCCACTTCGCTGGCGCGCGCCATGGGCGCGGACATCGTCATCGGCGTGGATCTGAATTCCGACATCCTGCAGCGCCATCTGCAGCCGCTGGCGCTGACGACCGCAGCGGCGGAAGAGGAAGCGCCGCCTGCAACGCCCGATCCGGCAGAGCGCAGTGGCGGCGACTGGATGGGCCGGCTGAAGTTCTGGGGCGCCGGCAGCGCCGCGCAGCACCAGGTGGCGCCACTGCCGCCCAAGCCCTCGGTGCTGGACGTGGTCATGACCAGCGTGACCATCATGCAGATGCGCATCACCCGCAGCCGCATGGCGGGCGACCCGCCCGAGGTGGTCATCGCGCCCAACCTGGCGCACCTGGGATTGCTGGACTTTCACCGCGCTGAGGAAGCCATCGAGGAAGGCCGCCGCGCCACCGAAGCCGCGCTGCCGCAGCTGCAGCGCTTTATCGCTTGATGCAAAAATGATAGCTAGCAGCGCTTCATTGGCGCCGACATGCGGCAGTTTTCATCACATATCGAGGATTTTCCGGTACACCGCCGCATAGGCGCGCGCCGACGGGCCCCAGCCAAAATCGCGGCGCATGCCGGCGTGCTGCAGCGCCTGCCAGCGCTCAGGCATGCGCCAGGCGGCGCAGGCGCGCTGCACGCCGGCGTCGAACGCGGCCTGCGACGCCTCGGGCAGCACGAAGCCGCTGCCGCCAGGGGCCTCGGCGTCCACCACCGAATCGGCCAGGCCCCCGGTGTGCGTCACCAGCGGCGGCGTGCCGTAGGCCTGGCTGTACATCTGGTTCAACCCGCAGGGCTCGAAGCGCGAGGGCATGAGGAAGCAATCCGCGCCGGCTTCGATCTGGTGCGCCAGCGCCTCATCGAAACCCAGCGTGACGTGCACCCGGCCGGGCCGGCGCCGCGCCAGGGCCGCCAGCGCCTGCTCCAGGTCGGCATCGCCGCTGCCTAGCACCACCAGCTGCGCACCCTGCGCCAGCAGCGGCTCGGCGCCGGCCAGCACCAGGTCCACGCCTTTTTGCCGCGTCAGCCGCCCCACCAGGCCGAACAGCGGGCCGTCCACCTGCGTGGCGAGGGCGCAGCGCTGGCGCAGCGCCGCGCGGTTGAGCGCCTTGCGCTGCAGGCTGGATGCGTCGTAGCGCGCGGCGATCAGCGGGTCGGTGGCGGGGTTCCACACCTGCGTGTCGATGCCGTTCAGGATGCCGCTCAAGGCCCCGGCGCGCGCGCGCAGCACGCCATCCAGACCAAAGCCCAGCGCCTCGCCCTGGATCTCGCGTGCGTAGGTCGGGCTGACGGTGGTGATGGCGTCGGCGAACTGCAGGCCCGCCTTGAGCATGGACAGCTGGCCCCAGAACTCGACCCCCTGCACGCCCTGATGCTCGGGCGCGATGCCCAGGCCGCTGGCCAGCGCGAGCGGGAACAGGCCCTGGAACGCCAGGTTGTGGATGGTCACCACGCTGCGCGCCACCGGTTCGCCGCGCGCGCGCATCTGCTGCAGGTACAGGGGTGCCAGCGCGCAGGTCCAGTCGTTGGCGTGCACCACATCCGCTTGCCAGCCGCACGGCGTGGCGGCGCTGCCCAGCAGGGCGGCGACATGCGCCAGCAGGGCGAAGCGCAGCGCGTTGTCGACATGGTCGCCGCCGCCCGGCGGGCCGTAGGGCGGGCCGGGCCGCGCGTACAGCGCGGGGCACGACAGCAGCAGCAGGTCCACCCCGCCGTCCTGGGCCAGGTGCAGCAGCTGCGCGTCGGGCCAGGGGCCGTGCGCGGGCAGGTGGTGCAGCGCCTGCAGGCGCCCGGGCACCTGGGCCAGGCTGCCGTAGGCCGGCAGCAGCACGCGCACCTCGTGGCCCAGCGCGGCCAGGGTGCAGGGCAGGGCGCCGCTCACGTCGGCCAGGCCGCCGGTCTTGACCAGCGGCGCGCACTCGGGCGTGGCAAACAGCACTTTCATGGCGCGGCATCCTCGCACACCAGCACGGCAAAGGGCAGGCCGGTGGCGGGCACGGCGGCGCTGGCGATCAGCGACTGCAGCTCCAGGCCGTCCAGCGATGCGTGCAGCTCGCGCCCGGTCGTCCACTCGCGCCAGCGCTGCGCCTGGCCCAGCAGCGGATGGCCGCCCGGCAGGGCCAGCCGCGTGCCCTGCCAGCCGCGCGCGGCCAGGCCCAGGGCCAGCCGCACGCCGACCACCACCACGGCCTGCCCCTGGTGCAGCCGGGCGAACGCCAGGGCGTGGTCGGCGGCCGGTCCCTGCACGGCCAGCGGCAGGTAGCTGCCATCGCGGAACAGCGCGGGCAGGCGCCGGCGCAGCTGCAGCAGGCGCCAGGTGACGAGCTGCTTGGCCTGCGGCGCGGGCACGCCCTCCAGCAGCTGCCGCCAGTCGGCGGGCCGGGGGTGGCGGCCAGGGGCGTACAGCAGCTGCACGCGCGCCAGGTCGGCCGCCAGCGCCGCAAAGTCCACCGACCGGCGGTTGTCGGGGTCCACCAGCGAGAAGTTCCACTGCTCGCAGCCCTGGTAGATGTCGGGCACGCCCGGCGCGGTGAGCTTGAGCGCCAGCTGGCACAGGCTGTTGCGAAAGCCGTAGGGCGCGATGGCCTGCACGAAATCCTGCAGCGTGCCGGTGAAGGCCTCGGTGGCGAGTGCGCGCTCGATGTAGCTGGCCACCGCGCCCTCGTAGGCCTGGTTGGGGAACAGCCAGTTGGTGGCCTGCTTGGCCTCGCGCATGGCTTTCTCCATGTACTGCTGGATGCGCGCCTGCAGGGCGGCGCGCGCGGCGGCGTCTGCCCCCTGCGCCGGCCAGATGCCCACAAGCGCCTGGTATAGCGCCCACAGGTCGCGCGCGCCGGGGGCGGGCTCGCCGTCCACCTCGCCCTCGAAGCGCGCCGCCGCCTGGCGCAGGCGCCGTGCCGTGGCCTCCCACAGGGCTGGCACCTCGGACAGCACGTTGAGCCGCGCGCGCACGTCCTCCGAGCGCTTGCTGTCGTGCGTGGACGAAGCCAGCAGGGCGTGCGGCAGCAGCCGCGCGGACTGCTGCTGCGCCTGGTGGAAGGCGGCGGGCGGCACGCCGAAGCGCCGCGGCTCGGCGCCCACGTCGTTCAGCGACACCAGGCGCACGTAGCGGTAGAACAGCGTGTCCTCCACCGCCTTGGCCGTGACGGGCGCGGTGAACTGCTGCCAGCGCCGCACGAAGTCGCGCCGCGCCTGCGGCGCGCTGCCGGCCCCGCCCAGCAGCACCGAGCGCAGGTAGGCCAGCACGCCGCCCTCGGCCGTGCCCATGCGCCGGCGCGCGGCCGCCACCGCCCAGTCGATGTGCTGGCGGTCGGCGTCGCTGGCGGGCTCGTCCGGCTGTACATAGGTGCGGTAGACGGGAAAGTGCGCCGCCACCTCGGCCAGCGCCTGGCGCAGCTGGTTGAGCGTGTAGTCGCTGGCCGCGCGGTCGGCGCGGGTGATGCGGTGCAGGGTGGCGGCCAGCCAGTTCAGCTCGCCGGCAAAGGCGCTCTTGATGATCAGGCGCTTGCACTCGTACTGCATCTGCTCGAAGTCCGGCTGCTCGCCGGTGAAGCGGGTGTAGGCGCCATCGAACGCGGCCTGCGCCGCGCCATCGACGAACAGCGCGTTGACCAGGCTGGCAAAGCGGTAGCCGGTGCTGCCGTGCACCAGCCAGCCTGGCGGCAGGGGCTCATGCTCGGCCAGGATTTTTTCCACCACCAGGTACAGCGCGCGCGGCTCGCGCCCGGCGGCGCGGTCGGCGTCGGCGTGGTGCTGCTGCAGGCGCCGGAAGTACTGCGCCGGCTGCGCCAGGCCGTCCGGGTGGTCGATGCGCAGGCCGCTCACCTTGCCCTCGGCCAGCCAGCGCAACACCAGGGCGTGCCCGGCCTCGAACACGGCGGGGTCTTCCACCCGGACTGCAGCCAGGGTGTTGATGTCGAAGAAGCGCCGGTAGTTGATGTCGTCGGCCGCCACGCGCCAGCTGGCCAGGCGCCAGGCCTGCGCCGCCAGCAGCTGCTGCAGCGCATCGAAGCTGGCAGGCTCGCCCGGCTGGCCATTGAGCAGCGTCAGCGCCGCCGCCATCCATTCGCGCAGCCAGGCGTGCTGCGCGGCCAGGTCGGCCAGGCGCTGGCGGTGCAGCGCGGCGTCGCGCACGCGCGCTGCGCGCTGCGCGTCGTCCTGCACGTCGCGCGGCGGCAGCGCCTCGAAGGCGTCCAGCAGCGATTGCACCTGGGCCAGGTCGTCGCCGCCGGCCTGGGCGCTGAGCGGCAGCGGCGCGCTGCGCAGCACGCGCGCCGTGCCCTGGGCGTCCAGCGGCCAGTGGTGCTGCCAGTAGTGCAGGCGCAGCTGGCCGGTATCTTCATGGAAGCGCAGCTGCAGCTGCCCGGCCTCCAGCTCGCGCCCCAGGTGGTCGCCCAGCACCGGCAGCAGCACGCGCGCGTGCAGGTCCGGCGCCGATGCATTCCATTCGATGTCGAAGGCGCGCGCATGCGGCGACGCCTGGCCGTGCTGCAGCACGTCGTCCCACCAGGCGTTGCCGCTGCTGGCGATGCCCATGTGGTTGGGCACGATGTCCAGCACCTGGCCCATGCCGCACCCGGCCAGCGCGGCGCACAGCGCCTCGTGCTCGGCTTCGGTGCCCACTTCGGGGTTGAGCTGCCCGGGGTCGATCACGTCGTAGCCGTGCGTGCTGCCGGGCTCGGCCTTCAGGTAGGGCGAGCTGTACAGGTGGCTGATGCCCAGCACATGCAGGTAGGGCACGGCCTGCAGCGCCTGGGCAAAGGTGCTGCCGGAGTGGAACTGCAGGCGGTAGGTGGCCAGCGGCACGTCCGCGCTGTCCAGCGCGGGCAGCGGCTGGGCGATGGCCGCGCGCTGCGGGCCGGCGCGCTCGGCGCGCATCGCCTGCATGATGGCGATGAAGCACGCGTGGCCGGGCAATTCCTCCAGGCCCGGCGCCAGGCGGCGGCGCCAGTTGGGCTGCATGTCCTCGGTCGAGCCGGGGACGTTGACCTGCTCGGCCTGGCCGGTGGCGTCCTCGATCTGCACCGCCGCCAGCCAGCACGGCGTGCGCGCCAGCCACTGGTGCACGGCCGCCGCCAGGGCGGGCTCCACGTCGGGCTGCGATTGCGGATCCAGCGAGCTGCCGGGCGGCAGCAAGCCCTGCTGGTCGAGGGCGTAGAGCAGGCGTACCCGGTCCTGGGTGCGCTCCATCAGCGCGCGCGCCTGAGGCTCGCCGGCGCCCAGCCAGCCCAGCTGCTGCTGCACCTCGATGTCGCGCCCGGTCCAGAAGCCCCGCAGCGTGGGCAGGTCGTGCGTGCCGACCACGGCGATGGCCTGCACCGGCCACTGCGCCGGCGGCCGGAAATGGCCGCCTTCCTCGCGCTCGAACAGCAGCGGGCGGTAGGACAGCAGCGCCTGCCGGGCCATGGCCTCGCGCATCGGCGGCGCGACGTTGCCCAGGTCTTCGCCAATGACCACGCACTGCTGGCGGTGGCTTTCCAGCGCCAGCAGCGCCAGCAGCTCGGGCAGCGGATAGCGCACATAGGTGCCGCCCTCGGCGCTGGTCCAGAACAGCCGCATCAGCGCCATGACGTGGTCCAGCCGCACGGCGCCGGCCGGGCGCATGACGGCCGCCAGCAGCTGGCGAAACGGCTCGAACCGCGCCTGCGCCAGGGCCGCGGGGTTGATGGGCGGCAGGCCCCAGTCCTGCCCCTGGGTGTTCAGCGGGTCGGGCGGCGCGCCGACGTGCATGCCGCGCGCATACAGGCGGCGCGCGCTCCAGGTTTCCGAGCCGCCCTCGCTGGCGCCCACCGCCAGGTCGCAGTACAGCCCCAGCGCCAGCGCCGCGCGCGCGCTGCGGCTGGCGCGCTCGAGCTGCTCGTGCGCGAGCCACTGCAGCCACAGCCGCCAGCGCACCGCGTCCGCATGCTCGCGGGCGAAGCGCGCGCAGGCTTCGCCGTCCGGGTCCTGCAGCTCCTGCGGCCAGGCCGGCCAGCCCCAGACCGTGGGTCGCTCGCGTGCAGGTACAGCTGGATGGCCTCGAACAGCGCGTGCCGGCCCAGCGTGTCCTGGTGCTGCCGTGCGAAGCGGTCGAACTGGCGCGAGCGTGCCGTCGAGCCCTGGCCCTCGAGCTGGCAAAAGTGCTGCCACAGCAGGCCCAGCACCTCCTGCTTGGCGGCCGCCACCTGGGCGTACTGCACCTGCTCGCTGCTGCGCAGGGCCTGCAGCCGCTGCTGGAAGGCCACGTCGGCGTGCAGCGCCTGCGCCGCCGCGCAGCCCAGGAATTCGGGCACGGCCGGCACGTCGATGAACAAGGTGTTCAGCGCCAGCCTGCTGCTGGGGCTGTAGGGGCTGGCCAGTTCGGGGCGGCCCGGGTGCAGCGCGTGCAGCGGGCTCAGGCCGACGAAGGACGCGCCCTGCTCGGCGGCGATGGCCACCAGCGCATGCAGGTCGCCGAAGTCGCCAATGCCCCAGTTGCGCGCCGAGCGCAGCGCATACAGCTGGCAGGTGATGCCCCACCAGCGCTCGCCCTCGCTCCACTCGGGTGGCAGCCAGCAGCGCGGCGGCGCGATCAGCACCAGTTGCTCATGGCCGCCCTGCAGCAGCCGGTAGCTGCCCATGGGCAGGTCGGCGGGCAGGTCGGCCACGGCGCCGCTGCCCTTGGCGTGCTGGATGTCCTGCGAGGCCTGCGTGTCGAGCAGGCGCCATGGCCCGTCCGCCGGCAGGGGCACGCTGGCTGCGCTGCCGGGCGCGGCGATGAAGGCCGGCGGCAGCGCCTGGGCGTCGGCCTGCTCGCCCATGGCGGCCAGGGCCCGGGCGATGACGGCAGGCTCCACCGCCGTGCTCTCACCCCAGAACGAAGTGAACTCGGTGGCGATGCCGGCCCGCCCGGCGCGCTCGCGCAAGGAATCCGGCAGCGGCTGCGTCACCGTTGGCGCTCCTGCAGCAGCCAGCAGCCCGACCAGGCGGGCCAGGCCGCGTCCGCGCCGCGCCCGGCCGCATCGCGGCGGTGCTCGAACACCAGCGTCCCGGCCGGGTCCTGGCCGCCAGCCTGCGCCCTGTCGTCCGGCACCACGGGCGCATCGCCCAGGTTGATGCGCAGCAGCAGCTCCATGCCGTCGAGGTAGAACCAGCGCGCGCGCAGCGCGGTGCCGCCCACCAGCTGCGCCTCATGGCCGCGCGGCAGCAGCATGGCGTGGCGCGGCGCGATCCATTCGGCCCGGGCGGCCAGGGCGCGGCGCACCAGGTCCTGGCGCCTGCGCCCCGCGTTGGTCGCGGCCTGCGCCCAGTCGAGCCGGCTGGCGTGGAAGGTCTGCACCCCGCAGGGGTCGGGCAGTTCGCCGCGGCCCGGCGGCGCATCGTCCGCCGCATGCCCGAAATCGCGCTGGCGACCGGCGCGCACGGCGTCGCACAGCTCGCCCTGCCAGTTGGCGAAGTACAAGAAGGGCGTGCTGGCGGCGAACTCGTCGCCCATGAACACCAGCGGGATGGCGGGCGTGAGCAGCGACAGCAGCAGCGCGATCTCCGCCGCCGGCAGCGGCACCAGCTGGCCCAGCCGCTCGCCAAAGGCGCGGTTGCCCACCTGGTCGTGGTTGCCGATGAAGTTGACCATGGCGCCCAGCGGCTGGGCCTCGGACTGGGTGCGCGCCGTGCTGGGCAGGTCCTTGCGGTCCACATGCGCGAACACGTAGCCGTGCGACAGGCTGCGCGCCAGGTAGGCCAGGGGCTGGTCGCGGTAGTCGTGGTAGTAGCTCGTGGCCTCGCCCGTCAGCAGCACGCGCAGCGCGTGGTGGAAGTCGTCGTTCCACTGGCCGTCGAAACGCCCGGGCTGGGGCGTGGCCGCCAGGCGCTCGCCCTGCTTGTGCTCGTTTTCCAGCACCAGGTGCACATGGCGGCTCTGCGCGGCCGCGCGCACCCGCTGCGACAGCTCCACCAGCAGGTGCGGCCGGGTGTCGTCCACGATGGTGTGCACGGCGTCCAGGCGCAGGCCGTCGAAGCGGTATTCCTCGACCCAGTAGAGCGCGTTGTGGATGAAGAACTCGCGCACGGTGCGCGCGCCCTCGCCGTCGAAGTTGATGGCCGGGCCCCAGGGGCTGGAATGCAGGGTGGACATGAATTGCGGCGCGTATCCCCCGAGATAGTTGCCGTCCGGGCCGAAGTGGTTGTAGACCACATCCAGCACCACCATCAGGCCCAGGCCGTGCGCTGCGTCGATCAGCCGCTTGAGCTCCTCGGGCGTGCCGTAGGCGGCGTGCGGGGCAAAGGGCAGCACGCCGTCGTAGCCCCAGCCCCAGTCGCCGCCAAAGCTGGCCACCGGCATGAGCTCGATGGCCGTGAAGCCGAGGTCCCGCAAGGCCGGCAGGCGCTCGATGGCGGCTGTGAAGGTGCCGCCGGGCGTGAAGGTGCCGACATGCAGCTCGTAGAACACCGCCTCGCTCCAGGGCCGCCCCTGCTGGACGTGGCGCCAGTCGTAGGCGTGCGGATCGACCACCTCGCTGGCGGCGTGCGGCCCCCCGGGGTTGCTGCGCGAGGCCGGGTCGGGCACCAGGGTGCCGTCCACGCGCCACTGGTAGCGCGTGCCGGCGGCGGCGCCCGGCACCTGGCAGCGCCACCAGCCATCGGCCCGCGCCTCGGCGGGCTCTTCATGCCAGGCAGCCTGTGCGGCATCGGCATGGCGCAGCGCGACCTGGCGCGCGGCGGGCGCCCACAGCGAAAAATCCACGCCCTGCGCGCCGGGCGTGGCGCCAAACGGCATGGCGTGGGCGCACCTCATGGCCTGGGTGCCACGGGGGGCGCACCGGCAGGCGCCGTCAGCGCCGCCATCGAGTGCGGCAGCAGCGCGTACTTTCCGCCTACGGCGATCGTCTGCCCGGCGCCCGCCGCCCGCACCTGCGCGTCGCGGGTGTCGATGCGCAGCTGCCACTGGCGCGCCGTGCCTTCACCGCCCGCCGGCAGGGTGAAGGTGGCCTCGGCGGGCGTGGCGTTGAACAGCAGCATGAGCGACTCGCCCTCCCTGGCCTCCATCACCGCGCAGACGCAGCGCACCAGCGGATCGTCCCATTCCTCGGTGCTCATCGGCAGGCCCCAGACGCTAAACCAGTGCACGCCCGAGCATTCGGCCTGCGGATTTTCCGGGTCGGGCCAGTGCGCGGGGCGGGCCACCGGCAGGGCGCGGCGCAGCGCCGTGAGCGACTGCACGAAGGCCTGCAGCCCACGCCCCGCCTCGCTGGCCGCCAGCGTCCAGTCGTACCAGGTCAGCGCGCTGTCCTGGCAGTAGCCATTGTTGTTGCCGCCCTGGCTGCGGCCGAACTCGTCGCCGCCCAGCAGCAGCGGCGTGCCGTGCGACAGCAGCAGCGTGGCCAGCAGGTTGCGCATCTGGCGCGCGCGCAGGGCCAGGATGGCGGCATCGCCGGTGGCGCCCTCGGCGCCGCAGTTCCAGCTGCGGTTGTCGCCGATGCCGTCGCGGTTGCCTTCGGCGTTGGCCTCGTTGTGCTTGTCGTTGTAGCTCACCAGGTCGGCAAGGGTGAAGCCGTCGTGCACGGTCACCAGGTTGACGCTGGCCGTCGGTGGCCTGCGGCTGGCCTCGTAGAGGTCGCGCGAGCCGCACAGCGCCGCGGCCAGCTGCGGCAGGCTGCCGTCGCTGCTGCGCCAGTAGTCGCGCACGGCGTCGCGAAAGCGGCCGTTCCACTCGGCCCAGCCCACGGGAAAGCGGCCGACCTGGTAGCCGTCCGGCCCCAGGTCCCAGGGCTCGGCGATCAGCTTGACCTGCGACAGCACCGGGTCCTGGTGCAGCGCGGCAAAGAACTGCGCTCGCTGGCTGAACGCGCCGTCGGCGCCGCGCGCCAGCGCAGTGGCCAGGTCGAAACGAAAGCCGTCCACGTGCATCTCCGTGACCCAGTAGCGCAGGCTGTCGGTGATCAGCCGCAGCGCCGGCGGGCTGCTGGAGTCGATGGTGTTGCCCACGCCGCCATAGTCCGTGTAGTAGCGCGCGTCGTCCTCCAGGCGGTAGTAGGCGGGGTTGTCCATGCCCTTCAGGCCCAGGGTGGGCCCCAGGTGGTTGCCCTCGCCGGTGTGGTTGTAGACCACATCCAGGATGACTTCCAGGCCGGCGCGGTGCAGCGCGCGCACCATGGCCTTGAATTCGTCCACGCCGCCATCGCCGCCCACGCAGTAGCGCGGCTCGGGGGCGAAGAACGCCACGGTGTTGTAGCCCCAGTAGTTGACCAGGTTGCGCTCGACCAGGTAGTGGTCGTCGATGAAGGCCTGCACCGGCAGCAGCTCCACGCTGGTCACGCCCAGCGATTGCAGGTGCGCGATGGCGGCGTCGCTGGCCAGGCCGGCGTAGGTGCCGCGCAGCGCCTCGGGCACCTGCGCCAGCGTCTGCGTGAAACCCTTGACGTGCACCTCGTACAGCACCATGGACTGCGGCGGCACGCGCGGCGGCGCGTCGCCCTGCCAGTCGAAGCGGGTGCGCGCCACGCGGGCCTTCGGGGCGCTGGCGCCGTTGTCCACGTCGCTGGGCTGCGCGTCCTCGTCCTCCTGGCCCAGCGCATAGCCGAACTGGCCGGCATCGCCGCGCACGGTGCGGTCCAGCGCCAGGGCATAGGGGTCGATGAGCAGCTTGGCGGGGTTGCAGCGCAGGCCTTGCCCGGGGTCGTAGGGGCCGTGCACGCGCAGGCCGTACTTCTGCCCGGCCTTCAGGCCGCGCACATGGCCGTGCCAGACATCGTGCGTGCATGCGGGCAGCGCGATGCGCGCGGTTTCGTGGCCGTCATCGGCGTACAGGCAGACCTCGACGCGCGTGGCGATGCTGGAGTACACGGCAAAGTTCACGCCGCCATGCTCGGCCGTGGCGCCCAGCGGCCAGGCGCGGCCGTGCGTGACGTGGTGGTGGGGGGCGCGGTGGCGGCGTGGCGTGACCAGGGACGCCACGTCGGGGACGTCGGCTTTCATGCGATGACCCACCGGCTCTCGCTGGCCGACGGCGCGGCGGCGCGGCGCGCGGACAGCGGCGTCGGTGGTAGCTGCTTGAGCGGCGGGAAGAAACCGCGCGGCACGACCACGATGCCGCTGTCCGTCACGTGAAAGCGCTGGCGGTCGGCCTGCGGGTCCAGGCCTATGCGCTCGCCCGGCGGGATGTCGTTGTCCTGGTCGATGATGGCGCGGTGCACCTGTGCCCCCTGGCCGATGCGCGAGCGCTCCATGACGATGCAGTGCGACAGCTGCGCGTTGCGCTCCACCGTGACGCTGCGCCGCAGCATGGCGTGGTCCAGCCGCGCGCCGTCGACGATGGAGCCCGAGCCGACCACCGAGCGGTGGATGACGCCGTTCTCGATCTGCGCCGACTCGGCCTGGTCCGGGCTGGCGTAGATGGGCCACTGGCGGTTGGTCATGCGAAAGCGCGGGGTGGCGCCCAGGGTGTCGAAGTGCGCCTGGAAATAGGCGTCTATGGTGCCCACGTCGCGCCAGTAGCCGTGCTCCTCGTAGGGCGCTGTGCCCGGGATTTCGTTGGTGGCGAAGTCATACGCCAGCAGGCGGTGCGATTGCAGCATGGCTGGCAGGATGTCGCGGCCGAAGTCGCTCTGGCCCTGCGCATGGGCGCGCTTCAAGGCCTGCAGCAGCACGTCGGCGTTGAACAGGTAGTTGCCCATGGAGGCCAGCGCATGCGTGCTGCTGCCGGGCATGGGGCGCGCCGTGGCCGGCTTTTCCATGAACTGCGTGATGCGGTGGCGCTCATCGGTCTGCACGATGCCGAACTGGTGGCACTCGGCCAGGCGCACGGGCAGCGTGGCCACGCTCACGTGGGCGTCATGGGCCTGGTGAAAGTCCAGCATCTGGCGCACGTCCATGCGGTAGATGTGGTCGGCGCCGAACACGGCCACCACGTCGGGCTGGAATTCCTCTATCAGGTGGATGTTCTGGAACACCGAGTCGGCCGTGCCCTGGAACCACTCCGGGCCGTTTTGCATCTGCGGCGGCACCACGGTGACGAAGTGCTGCGGGATGAAGCGCGCCAGGGTCCAGGACTGCCGGATGTGCTCGATGAGCGACTGGGACTTGTACTGCACCAGCAGGTAGATCGAGTAGATCTCCGAGTTGACCAGGTTGGACAGCACGAAGTCGACGATGCGGTGCTTGCCATTGAACGGCACGGCCGGCTTGCAACGCTCGGCGGTGAGCGGGTGCAGGCGCGAGCCTTCGCCGCCGGCCATGACGAAGGCGAGGACGTTCTTGGTGCGGGGCATGGCGGTGGCTCCTGGAGAGGGGAAAAAAGGGTTTATCAAGGGCGCTCTGCGCCCGAATGGCGCAGCACCACGGTGGCCAGGGGAGGCGCCACGAGGGTGGCGCTGGCAGGCATGGCCCCCAGGGGGCGCGGCTCGGCATCGACGCCGCCCAGGTTGCCCATGCCGGCGCCGCCATAGGGGCGGGCGTCGCTGTTGAGGATTTCGCGCCAGCGGCCGGCGGCCGGCAGGCCCACGCGCAGGGCCGTATGCGGCTCGGGCGTGAAGTTGCACAGCACCAGCAGGTCCTGGCCGGGCGCGCGGCGCAGGAAGGCCAGCACGGTCGGGATTTCGTGCGCCACCGGGGCCCACTCGAAGCCGCGCCTGTCGAAGTCCCAGGCATGCAGCGCGGGCTGCTCGCGCAGGGCGCGGTTCAGGTCGGCCACCCAGCGCGCCACGCCGCCGTGCAGGGGCTGCTGCCACAGCGGCCAGTCCAGCGCACGCTCGTGGTGCCACTCGCGCTCCTGCGCGAATTCGCCGCCCATGAACAGCAGCTTCTTGCCCGGGTGCGTCCATTGGTAGCCATACAGCAGGCGCAGGCCGGCGAAGCGCTGCCATTCGTCGCCGGGCTGGCGCATCAGCAGGCTGCCCTTGCCATACACCACCTCGTCGTGCGAGAGGGCAAGCACGAAGTTTTCGTCGAAGGCGTAGACGCTGGAGAAGCGGATGTCGCTGCCGTGCCAGCGCCGGTAGGCGTGGGGCCGCTGCAGGTAGTGCAGCGTGTCGTTCATCCAGCCCATGTTCCACTTCATGCCGAAGCCCAGCCCGCCGTCGTGTACCGGCCGGCTGACGCCCGGCCAGGCGGTGGATTCCTCGGCAATCATGTGCACGTCGGGGAAGGCGGCGTACACGCTGCGGTTGAGCTCCTGCAGGAAATGCACCGCCTCCCAGTTCTGGTGGCCGCCCTGGTCGTTGGCCAGCCACTCGCCCGGCGCCCGGGCAAAGTCCAGGTACAGCATGGACGACACGGCATCGACCCGTATGGCGTCGAAGTGGTAGAGCTCCAGCCAAAACAGCACGCTGCCAATGAGGAAGTCGCGCACTTCATGGCGGCCGTAGTTGAAGATCAGGCTGTTCCATTGCGGGTGAAAGCCGCGCCGCGGGTCGTCGTGCTCGTAGAGCGCCGTGCCGTCGAAGCGCGCCAGCCCGTGGGCGTCGGCGGGAAAGTGCGAGCCCACCCAGTCCAGCACCACGCCTATGCCGTGCTGGTGCAGGATGTCCACCATGGCCATCAGCTCCTGCGGGGTGCCGTAGCGCGAAGTGGGGGCGAACGGCCCTGTGGCCTGGTAGCCCCAGGAGCCGTAGAACGGGTGCTCGGCCAGCGGCATCAGCTCCACATGGGTGAAGCCCAGCGCCTGGCAGTGCGCGGCCAGGCGCGGGCCCAGCTCGGCATACGACAGGAAATGGCCGTCCTCGAGCCGCTGCCACGAGCCCAGGTGGACCTCGTAGATCGACATCGGCTGGTCGCCTGCCTGGCGCTGCCCGCGCGCAGCCATCCAGGCGCCGTCGCCCCAGCCGTAGTCCAGCGCCCAGACCTGCGAGGCATTGCCGGGCGCCTGTTCGTCGCGCGTGGCGCAGGGGTCTGCCTTGTCCACGGTGTTGCCGTGCACGTCGGTGACCCGGTACTTGTAGAAGTCACCGTGGCGTGCCTGTGGCACCTGCAGCTGCCAGCGCCCGCTGCCGTCGCCCTGGCGCTGCATGTCCTGCGGCTGCCAGCCGTTGAAGCTGCCGATGAGGCTGACCTGGCGGGCGTTGGGCGCCCACACGGCAAAGTGCGTGCCTGCCGCGTCCACGTGGGCGCCCAGCTCGTCGAACGGCCGGTAATGCCGGGGCACGGCGCGCGCCAGGGTGTGCGCGGCAGGGGCGGGAGCGGGGGCAGGCGGGGAAAACATCGTCGGATCGTCCAGTTCCGCGATGGTCGTGCCGCTGCTGCAGGACCGTGAAGGAACGCCCAGCGCTCCAGTGTCGGCGCCGGCCTACGCAGCGCTGCCGGGGCGCTGCGCGGCGGTCAGGCCAGATCGATGCAGTGCATGCCGAAGCGGCCCGCGCGGCGGTCGGAGAAATAGCGCTCCAGCGTCACGCGCACGGTGCGAAACGCGATTTCGTCCCAGGGGATCTCGTGCTCGGCGAACAGGCGCGCCTCAATGGTCTCGTGGCCGGGCGCGAAGCTCTCGCTCAGCAGCGCCGCCAGGTAGAACAGGTGCACCTGGCCCACGTGCGGCACGTTCACCACGGAAAACAGCGGCCCAAGCGTGATCTGCGCGCCCGCTTCCTCGTCCGTCTCGCGCGCGGCGCCCTGGGCGGTGGTCTCGCCCAGTTCCATGAAGCCGGCCGGCAGCGTCCACTTGCCCCAGCGCGGCTCGATGTTGCGCTTGCACAGCAGCACCCGCCCGCCCAGCGCCGGCACGGTGCCGACCACGTTCAGGGGGTTTTCGTAGTGGATGGTGCCGCAGGCGGTGCAGATGGCGCGTGCGCGCGTGTCGCCGTCGTCGGGCACGCGGTAGGCCACGGCCGCGCCGCACTCGCGGCAGTGGCGCAGGGGGGCGGCGCGGAAAGCTCATGCCACCGCAAGCCGCAGGCTGCCCAGGCCGTCGATGCCGCCCTCCAGCAGATCGCCGCGCTGCACGGCGCCCACGCCTTCGGGCGTGCCGGTGAAGATCAGGTCGCCGGGCTGCAGCGTCCAGGCTGCCGACAGGTGGGCGATGGTCTCGGCCACGCTCCAGATCAGCTGCCCGGTATTGCTGCGCTGGCGCTGCTGGCCGTTGACCTGGAGCCAGATGGCGGCATGCTCCACGTCGCCGGCCTGCGCTGCCGCCGTGATCGGGCCGATGGGCGCGCTGGCATCGAAGCCCTTGGCGATGCACCAGGGGCGGCCCTGCTGCTTCATCTGCGCCTGCAGGTCGCGCCGCGTCATGTCCAGCCCCACGGCGTAGCCCCACACATGGGCCAGCGCGTCGGCCGCCGCAATGTTGGCGCCGCCGCGGCCGATGGCCACGACCAGCTCGATCTCGTGGTGCAGCTCGGCGGTGAGCAGCAGGTAGGGCAGGCGGCCCGTCGCGCCCTGGGCCACGGGCACGATGGCGTCGGCAGGCTTCATGAAGAAGAACGGCGGCTCGCGCCCGGTGAAGCCCATCTCGCGGGCGTGCTCGGCGTAGTTGCGGCCTACGCAGTAGATGCGCCGCACGGGAAACTGCGCGTCTCTGTCGGCAATGGGCACCACCGGCGGGGCGGCAGGGGAAATGGCATGGCGCATGATGCGGGCTGGATGAACCACTCCAATACAGGGGAGCGCCGCAGTGTGCCACGCAGCCGCGCGGCCCGTTCCCATGCACTTCCAACCATGACGACCGTCCATCCCCCCCACGACTGGATCACGCCCGACTGGCCCGCTGCAGCGCAGGTGCGCGCGCTGTGCACGACACGCCGCGGCGGCACCAGCGCCGCGCCGTACGACAGCCTGAACCTGGGCCTCTCGACCGGCGACGCCCCGCAGGCGGTGGCCGCCAACTGGCGGATCGTCCAGGCCGCACTGGAGGCCGGCGGCCGCCCGGTACGCGCCGTGCGCCTGCACCAGGTGCACGGCGCGCTGGTGCAGGCCGCGGGCCGGGAAACCCCCGAGCGCCAGGAAGCCGATGCCGCCACCACCTGCGAGCCGGGCGTGGCCTGCGTGGCCATGGCCGCGGACTGCCTGCCGGTGCTGCTGGCCAACCGCGCCGGCACGCGCGTGGCCGCGGCGCATGCGGGCTGGCGGGGCCTGGCCAACGGGGTGCTGGAGGCGGTTTTGGAGTCTTTCAGGCCACACGCCGGCGCCAATCAACGAGATGTAGCTATTAAAAATGAAGCAAACGACGCCCGTGAGGTGATGGCCTGGATCGGCCCGGGCATGGGCCGGCGGCCTTTGAAGTCGGCGCCGAGGTGCGCCAGGCCTTCGTCGCCCGCGACCCCGGGTCGGCCGCCCACTTCGCGGCCTGCACGGACGGCAAGTATCTGGCCGACCTGGCCGCGCTGGCCCGCCGGCGCCTGCGCCATGCCGGCGTGCGCAGCATCCACGGCAACGACAGCTCGCCCGCCTGGTGCACGGTCAGCGATGCGTCAAGGTTCTTCTCGCACCGGCGCGACGGCGCCCGGCTGGGCGCCACCGGCCGCATGGCAGCCCTGGTCTGGCTGGATGCCTGAAGCTGCGTCCAGCTGCTGGCGCTCGCGCTCGCGGCGCGCCCGCTTGCGCGCCGGGGTCGCCAGGACATACAGCACGATGGACAGCGGCAGCAGGCCGTACAGGGCGAACGTGATGAGCGCGCCCAGCACCGTGCCCTGGGGGGAGCCGGCCTCGGCGACGGCCATCATCAGGGTGACGTAAAGCCAGGCAATGGCTACCAGGTACATGGGGCGGCTCGGTCAGGGGATGTCGGGGATGGCACGGGTCGGGATCGGCGCGAATTTGTGCCAGCATACTGGCGGCAACCACCACGGCGGCCATCCCGCGCAACCTGGATGCGCCGCCGGTTCGTTCACACAAGGAGGCAGCATGAATTTTGATGCAGGCTGGGCTGAAGCCGCCCGGCAATGGCAAAGCATGATGGGCGAGGGCTGGAGCCGGATGCTCGCGGCCGTGCAACCCCCCGCTTCAGGCGCACCGGCTGCGGCCTGCCCGGCCGCCCTGCCGGTGGGCTTCGATGCCGACAAGCTCGCGCAGCTGCGCGAGCACTACCTGGCCGACGCGCGCGCGCTGTGGACCCAGGGCCCCGCAGCCGTGGCCGGCCCGGACAAGCGCTTCGCCGGCGAGGGCTGGGAGAACAACCCGCTGGCGGCCTACGCTGCCGCGGCCTACCAGCTGCAGGCGCGCACGCTGACGGCGCTGGCCGACGCGGTGCAGGCCGACGACAAGACGCGCGCGCGCATCCGTTTTTCCGTGGACCAGTGGCTGGCGGCCATGGCGCCCAGCAACTTCCTGGCGCTCGACCCCGAGGCGCAGCGCATGGCGCTGGAGACCCAGGGCCAGAGCATTGCCAAGGGGGTGGCCAACCTGCTGCACGACCTGCGCCAGGGCCATATCTCCATGACCGACGAGAGCGGCTTCGAGGTCGGGCGCAACGTGGCCACCAGCGAAGGCGCGGTGGTGTTCGAGAACGAGCTGTTCCAGCTCATCGAGTACAAGCCGCTCACCGCCAAGGTGCACGAGCGGCCGTTCCTGATGGTGCCGCCGTGCATCAACAAGTTCTACATCCTGGACCTGCAGCCCGGCAACTCGCTGATCCGCTATGCCGTCTCGCAGGGGCACCGCACCTTCGTGGTCAGCTGGCGCAACCCCGATGAGTCGCTGGCCGGCAAGACCTGGGACGACTACATCGAGCAGGCCGTGCTCAAGGCCATCGACGTGACACGCGAGATCGGCGGCACCCCGCAGATCAACGCCCTGGGCTTTTGCGTGGGCGGCACCCTGCTGTGCAACGCGCTGGCCGTGCTGGCGGCGCGTGGCCAGCAGCCCGTGGCCAGCGCCACCTTCCTGACCACGCTGCTCAACTTCACCGACACCGGCATCCTGGACGTCTTCATCGACGAGGCCTTCGTGCGCCTGCGCGAGATGCAGATGGGGCAGGGCGGCCTGATGAAGGGCCAGGACATGGCCAGCACCTTCAGCTTCCTGCGGCCCAACGACCTGGTCTGGAACTACGTCGTGGGCAACTACCTGAAGGGCGAGACGCCGCCGGCCTTCGACCTGCTGTACTGGAACGGCGACAGCACCAACCTGCCCGGGCCGTTCTACGCCTGGTACCTGCGCAACTTCTACCTGGAGAACAAGCTGGTGCAGCCCGGCGCGCTCACCGTGTGCGGCGAGCGGCTCGACCTGGGCCAGGTGCAGCTGCCCGTCTATATCTACGGCTCGCGCGAGGATCACATCGTGCCCATAGGCGCGGCCTACGCATCCACCCAGGCGCTGCCGGGCGACAAGCGCTTCGTCATGGGCGCGTCCGGCCACATTGCCGGGGTCATCAACCCGCCCGCCGCCGGCAAGCGCAGCCACTGGGTGCGCGAGGACGGTGCATTCCCGCCAGCGCTGCAGGACTGGATCGCCGGCGCCACCCAGGTGCCGGGCAGCTGGTGGGGCGACTGGGCCGCCTGGCTCAAGGGCCACGCGGGCAAGGAGATCGCCGCGCCCAAGAAATACGGCCGGGGCAAGACCCCCCAGGCCCTGGAGCCGGCACCCGGCCGCTACGTCCAGCAAAAAGCCTGAGCAGCGCCGCTCGACAACCGCAACAACGCATCGACAGAAAGCCAGATATGGAACAAGACATCGTCATCGTCTCCGCCGTGCGCACGCCCGTGGGCAAGTTCGGCGGCGCGCTCGCCAAGGTGCCCGCCACCGAACTCGGCGCCACCGTCATCAGGCAGGCGCTGGCGCGCGCCGGCATCGCTGCCGACCAGGTGGGCGAGGTCATCATGGGCCAGGTGCTCACCGCCGGCAGCGGCCAGAACCCGGCGCGCCAGGCCATGATGGCCGCCGGTGTGGCCAAGGAAACCCCGGCCCTGACCATCAACGCCGTCTGCGGCTCGGGCCTGAAGGCCGTGATGCTGGCCGCGCAGGCCGTGGCCACGGGCGACAGCGAGATCGTCGTCGCCGGCGGCCAGGAAAACATGAGCCTGTCGCCGCATGTGCTGAACGGCTCGCGCGACGGCCACCGCATGGGCGACTGGAAGCTGACCGACACCATGATCGTCGATGGCCTGTGGGACGTGTACCACCAGTACCACATGGGCATTACCGCTGAGAACGTAGCCAAGCAGCACGGCATCACGCGCGAGGCGCAGGACGCGCTGGCGCTGGCCAGCCAGCAAAAGGCGGCTGCCGCGCAGGATGCAGGCCGCTTCAAGGACGAGATCGTGCCGGTGCGCATCCCGCAGAAAAAGGGCGACCCCCTCACCGTGGAGCAGGACGAATACCTGAACCGCAAGACCAACGCCGAAGCGCTGGCCGGGCTGCGCCCGGCATTTGACAAGGGCGGCTCCGTGACGGCCGGCAACGCCTCGGGCCTCAACGACGGCGCCGCCGCCGTGGTGGTCATGAGCGCTGCCAAGGCCCGGGAGCTGGGCCTGACGCCGCTGGCCCACATCCGCGCCTACGCCACGGCGGGGCTGGACCCCGCAACCATGGGCATGGGGCCGGTGCCGGCGTCGCGCAAGGCGCTGGAGCGCGCCGGCTGGCAGGCCGCTGACGTGGACCTGTTCGAGCTCAACGAAGCCTTCGCGGCCCAGGCCTGCGCCGTGAACCAGGAGCTGGGCATCGATCCGGCCAAGGTGAACGTCAACGGCGGCGCCATCGCCATCGGCCACCCCATAGGCGCCTCCGGGTGCCGGGTGCTGGTCACGCTCCTGCACGAGATGCAGCGCCGCGGCGCCCGCAAGGGCCTGGCCGCGCTGTGCATAGGCGGCGGCATGGGCGTGGCCATGGCCGTCGAGCGCTGACCCCGCCAATACCCGATCAGTGTTTACCTGGGCAAAAAAGCCCGAAAACCTTGGTTAGAGTGACCAGGCCCAATACCCAAGAAGGAGAAGCAAAATGAGTCAAAAAGTAGCCTACGTCACCGGCGGCATGGGAGGCATAGGCACCGCCATCTGCCAGCGTCTGCACAAGGAAGGTTTCACCGTCATCGCCGGCTGTGGCCCCACGCGCGACTACCAGAAGTGGCTGGGAGAGCAAAAGGAGTTGGGCTACACCTTCCACGCCTCGGCCGGCAACGTGGGCGACTGGGATTCCACCGTCGCCGCGTTCGACAAGGCCAAGGCCGAGCACGGCTCGATCGACGTGCTGGTGAACAACGCCGGCATCACGCGCGACCGCATGTTCGTCAAGATGACGCGCGAGGACTGGGACGCGGTGATCGAGACCAACCTGAACTCCATGTTCAACGTGACCAAGCAGGTCGTGGCCGACATGGTGGAAAAGGGCTGGGGCCGCATCATCAACATCTCCAGCGTGAACGGCGAGAAGGGCCAGGCCGGCCAGACCAACTACTCGGCCGCCAAGGCGGGCATGCACGGCTTCACCATGGCGCTGGCGCAGGAGATGGCCAGCAAGGGCGTCACCGTCAATACCGTGGCGCCGGGCTATATCGGCACCGACATGGTGAAGGCGATCCGCCCGGACGTGCTGGAGAAAATCGTCGCCACGGTGCCCGTCAAGCGCCTGGGCGAGCCCAGCGAGATCGCCTCCATCATCGCCTGGCTGGCCAGCGAGGAAGGCGGCTACGCCACCGGCGCCGAGTTCTCGGTCAACGGTGGCCTGCACATGAACTGACGGCGGGCGCCGGCCAACGAAAAAACCCGCGAAAGCGGGTTTTTTTCATGGTGGCCAGTGACCTGGAATTCCGGCGCGGGGACGGAAAATGCCGCAACGGCGAGTGCGAGGCGCAAGCCGGCAGGGTGCCGGCCGCGCTCAGAAGCGGGCCGGGGCGCGCTTGCGATCGCGTTCGTCTTCGGGCCAGGCGGACAGGTTGGCGGTGGTGTTCATGGCGGTAAGCCTCCTTGGATGAGTGAACAACGCCCCTGGGTTGAACCGCGTTGACACGCCCGCAAAAATAATTTCGCCGCCGCCGGACAACCCCATTTGTTATAAACATTGATAGCAACAAACCGGCTAACCACGCCGGCAAGGGCCGGATTTCACCCCTGCACGGGTGCGGCTTCCAGTGCTTCTATGGCTTCGCTCAATTCCAGCCAGCGCTCCTCCAGCGCGTCGATCTCGTCGCTGCAGGCCTTGAGCTGGCGGCCGCAATCGGCAATCTGCGCGGGCGCCAGCGGGGTGCCCAGGCGCTCCTCCAGGCCCGCCTTGAGCGCCGACAGCTGGGCCAGCCGCGCATCCGCCTGCGCCAGTTCCTGGCGCAAGGGGCGCGTTCGCTGCGCCAGCTGCTGGCGCGCCTGCGCGCTGGCCTTGCGCAGCTCGCGGGCTCCCGCGCCTGCGCCCATGGGCCGGCCGGCACCGGCGTCCGCCTCGCCGGCCGCTGCCGCAGCGCCGGCGCGGGTCGCCTCGCGCAGCCGGCGCGCCTCCTCCAGCAGGTAGCGCTGGTAGTCGTCCAGGTCGCCGTCGAACGGGCCGACCACGCCGCGGCCGACCAGCCAGAAGTCCTCGCACACCGAGCGCAGCAGCGCCCGGTCGTGGCTGACCAGCATGACGGTGCCGTCGAAATCCTGCAGCGCCATGGCCAGGGCTTCGCGCGTGGCCAGGTCCAGGTGGTTGGTGGGCTCGTCCAGCAGCAGCAGGTTGGGGCGCTGCCAGACGATCATGGCCAGCACCAGCCGGGCCTTTTCGCCGCCGCTCATGCTGCCCACGGGCTGGCGCACCATGTCGCCGGCAAAATTGAAGCTGCCCAGGAAGTTGCGCAACTCCTGCTCGCGCGACTGGGCCGCGTCCGCGCCGGTATCGCGCGCCAGCCGGACCATGTGCGCCAGCGGGTCCTCCGGCGGGCGCAGTACGTCCAGCTCCTGCTGGGCGAAGTAGCCGATCGACAGGCCCTTGCCCTCGGTCACCTTGCCGGCCAGCGGCGCCATTTCGCGCGCGATGGTCTTGACCAGGGTGGACTTGCCCTGCCCGTTGGCGCCCAGGATGCCGATGCGCTGGCCGGCCAGTACCGAGCGGCTGACGCCGCGCAGGATGGCCGTCTCCCGCCCGTCCTCGTCCACATAGCCGAACGCGGCGTCGGTGATCGCCAGCATGGGGTTGGGCAGGCTGGCTGGTTCGCGGAAGGTGAAGGTGAAGTCGGCGCTGGCCAGCACCGGCGCGATTTTTTCCATGCGCTCGATCTGCTTGACCCGGCTTTGCGCCTGCTTGGCCTTGGTGGCCTTGGCCTTGAAGCGGTCGATGAAGCTTTGCAGGTGGGCGATCTTGTCCTGCTGGCGCTCGTAGGACGCCTGCTGCAGCACGATCTGCTGCGCGCGCAGCTCCTCGAAGCGGCTGTAGTTGCCGCCGTAGCGCGTGAGCTGGGCGTTGTCGATGTGCAGGGTGACGCTGGTGACGGCGTCCAGGAACTCGCGGTCGTGGCTGATGACGATCAGCGTGCCGGCGTAGCGCTTGAGCCAGGCCTCCAGCCAGACCAGCGCGTCCAGGTCCAGGTGGTTGGTGGGCTCGTCCAGCAGCAGCAGGTCGGACGGCGCCATCAGCGCGCGCGCCAGCTGCAGGCGCATGCGCCAGCCGCCGGAAAAACTGTTCACCGGCTGCTCCAGCTGCGCCGGCGTAAAGCCCAGGCCCAGGATCAGCGTCTGTGCGCGCGCCGTGGCGTCGTGCGCGCCGGCATCGCCCAGATCGGCGTGCAGCTGCGCGATGGCCATGCCGTCGCCGCTGTCCTCGGCCGCGCGCAGGCGCTCCTGCAGTTCACCCAGGCGCGCATCGCCGGCCAGCACGAAAGCCGTGGCGCCTTCGTCGGTCTCGGGCATCTCCTGCGCCACCTGGGCCATGCGCCACTGCGGCGGGATGAAAAACCGCCGCCGTCCTCATGCAGACGGCCGGCGAGCAGGGCGAACAGGGAGGACTTGCCGGCGCCGTTGCGCCCGACCAGCCCGATGTGTTCGCCGGGGTTGAGGGTGACGGAGACCTTGTCCAGCAGCACGCGGGCACCGCGGCGCAGGATGACTTGGCTTAGGGTAATCATGGAGCGCGCGATTATCCGGTGGTTTGCGCGCCAGGCGATTTACAGCTTTTCAGCGGGTCACGATGGGGAAGCCTGCAGCAGGACGCGTCAGCAGCCCCAGGAGCGCCTGCAGCGCACGCGGATCGCCCTCGACGCGGGCTGCGCCGGACTCCACCAGCTTTTGTGCATTTGCCGCGCCCGACAGCAGGCCCAGGAAAGCCGTCCGTGGCAGCGCCAGCGTGACCTGGGCGGCGCCCGGAGCTGCGCCCGGCCGGTGGTGCAGCACGGCGTTCTCCAGCCACAGGCCCCAGCGCTCGCCGGTATCGGTGAAGGCCAGATTGATGGTGGCGGCGACGCCATCGGCGCGCGGCCCGTCCAGGCTGGTGGCCATGGCCTCCAGGAAACGCTCGGTGGGGATGTGGGGGAGCATGTCGCGCAACGCTCCCGCCGTCCCCTGGCCCACCGCGGCGCCGCTGGCGCGCAGCTCGTGCGCGCCCACCAGGTAGAAGTTGCGCCAGGACGCCGATTCGGCCTGGTAGCCCAGCTGCTCGAAGGCCCGCGCCTGCAGCTCGCGCGCGCGGGCGTTGCCGCTGTCGGCCAGCACCACATGGCGCAGCAGCTCGGCGCACCAGCGGTAGTCGCCCGCGTCATAGGCGCCCTGCGCGGCGCGCAGCGCTGCGTCGGCGCCGCCGGCCAGCGCCACGTAGCGCTGCGCTGCCTGCACCGGCGGCAGTGGGTCGAGCTGGGCCGGGTGGGCGTCGAACCAGCCCAGGTAGTGCTGGTAGACCGCACGCACGTTGTGCTTGACGCTGCCGTAATAGCCGTGCACGGACAAATGCCGGTCCAGGCTGCGCGGCAGCGCCAGGGTTTCGGCGATTTCACCGGCCGTCTTGCCCTGGTTCATGCCGCGCACCGTCTGGTCGTGGATGTAGCGATAGACGTCGCGCTGGGTGGTCAGGAAGTCGGCGATCTGCGCCCGGCCCCAGACCGGCCAGTGGTGCTGCGTGAACAGCACGTCGGCATCCCGCGCCTGCTCCAGCATGGTGTCGATGTGGCCGGCCCAGGCGAGCGCATCGCGCACCTTGGCGCCGCGCAGGGTGTAGAGGTTGTGCAGCGTCTGCGCGACCAGCTCGGCGCCGCCGAAGGCGCGCCGCTCGGGCAGCGAGAACGTCAGCTCGGCCGGCGCTTCGGCGCCCGGCATGTTGTGGAACACGAAGCGCACGCCGTCCAGCACCAGCTCCTGGCGTGCCTCGGTGATCTGCACCGTGGGCGCCAGGATGCCGACCTGGCCCATGGCCGGCGCCTTGCCCAGGCCGTTGTCCACCAGGCCGGTGGCGCTGCGCTCGAGGTGCGCGCCGTACATGTAGCCCGCGCGGCGCGTCATCGCCGGGCCCATCATCACGTTCTCGCTGGTCGCCTCCTGCATGAAGCCGGCCGGGGCCACCACGGGCACCTTGCGTTCGGCCACTTCCCTGGCCGAGAGCACGCCCAGCGCGCCGCCGAAATGGTCCACATGGCTGTGCGTGAACACGATGGCCGTCACGGCCTTGTCGCCCAGGTGCTGGCGCGCGAAGGCCAGTGCGGCGGCGGCGGTCTCGCGCGTGGTCAGCGGATCGACCACGATCCAGCCGGTCCGGCCCTCGATCAATGTCAGGTTCGCCAGGTCGAAGCCGCGCAGCTGCCAGATGCCCTCGGTGACCTTGAACAGGCCGGCCTGGTTGTTCAGCAGTGCCTGGCGCCACAGGCTGGGGTTGACGGTGTCGGGTGCGTCGCCCTGGATGAAGGAAAAGCTGTCGAAGTCCCACACCACGCGCCCATCGGCGGTGCGAATTTGCCCCTTTGGGGCTGCAATCAGGCCTCTGCCGGCGTCATTCAACGCTTTCTCGCTACTTAAATCGTAGCGTTTGGCAACCTCCTGCTGGCGCGCCTGCGTGGCGGGCGTCGCGGCCGATGGCCCTGTCGCAGCGCCTGGAGCCGGAACGCTCGCACAGGCAGCAAGCAGCAGCGTGGCGGCAAAGGCCGCGCCAAGGCGGGCGGACGAGGGTGGGAAGAATGACATGAAGCGTCTCCTTGAATCGATGAAACGGCCCACCGCCCATCAGACCTGTTGCAGTCCCAGCTTCTTCATCATGGCCCCGGTCTGCTGCATCTCCTGGCGGATGTTCTGCGCGAACGCCGCGCCATCGCGCACGTCCACCATGCCGCCGTTTTCCTGCAGGGCCGTGATGACCTTGGGCTGGGCAAGCGCCTTGGAGAAAGCCTGGTAGAGCGCGTCGACCACCGCATCCGGCGTACCGGCGGGAACGGACAGGCCGCCCCAGGAGGTCAGCTCCACGCCCGGCACGCCGGCCTCCGCCAGGGTGGGCACCTGCGGCGCAACAGTATTGCGCTTCGGCCCCGCGATCGCCAGCGCCCGCAGCTTGCGTCAGCGGGGCGCTGGTGCTGCCAGACCCCTCTGCCACGCCTGCAGACCCTCGGCAGTCACCAGCAATACCTGCTCGTCACCCGCGCTGGTATCCAGCCAGAACACCGGCAGGCCGGGGAACGCGGCGTCGAAGAACGGCTTTTCGTGGCCGATCTCCAGCACCAGCACGCCGTCTTCGGCCAGCTGCGCAGGCAGCCCATGCAGCAGGCGGCGGATGAAGTCCATCCCGTCGCTCCCGCCGGCCAGCGCCAGCACCGGCTCGGCGCGGTATTCGGGCGGCAGCTCGGCCATGCTGGCGGCGTTCACGTAGGGCGGGTTGCACAGCACCAGATCCCATGGCCCGGGCGCCGCGGCCAGGCCGTCGCCCTGCACCAGGACGATGCGCCCGCCCAGGCCATGCCGGTCCACGTTGATGCGCGCCACGGCCAGGGCGTCGGGCGAGAGGTCGGCGCCGGTCACCTGAACCTCGGGCCAGGCCAGTGCGGCCAGCACGGCCAGGCTGCCGTTGCCGGTGCACAGGTCCAGCACGCGGCGGGTGCGGTCGCTCAGCCAGGGGTCTATGCCGCCGTCGGCCAGCAGCTCGGCGATCAGGCTGCGCGGCACGATGGCGCGCTCGTCCACGTAGAACGGCACGCCCTGCAGCCAGGCCTCGCGCGTGAGGTAGGCGGCGGGTTTGCGGCTGGCGATGCGTTCTTCAAAAAGTGTAGCAACACGCCCTTGATCGGCGCCGGCAACAGGCTGATTGGCCACGGAATCGGGGCTGCGGTCGTCCAGCGCGCTGTCCAGCGGCAGGCCCAGGCACCACAGCACCAGCCAGGCGGCTTCGTCGCGGGCATTGGCCGTGCCGTGGCCGAAGGCGACGCCGGCCTGCGCCAGCCGCTGCTCGCCGCTGTGCACCAGCGCGCCTACCGTGGCGCCGGCGACCGGGGCCGTGCTCATGCGGCGGCCTGCGCGTCCAGGCGCTCCAGGATGCGGCGGTAGATGTTCTTCAGGGGCTCGATGTCGTCCAGCCGGATGTGCTCGTCCACCTGGTGGATGCTGGCGTTGGGCGGGCCGACTTCCACGACCTGCGGGCAGATCTGGGCGACGAAGCGCCCGTCGCTGGTGCCGCCGGTGGTGGAGAGCTCGGCCACCAGGCCGGTCTCGTCGTGGATGGCGCCGCGCACGGCCTCGACCAGGGTGCCGGCCGGCGTCAGGAAGGGTTGGCCGCCCAGCGTCCAGGCCAGCTCGTACTGCAGGCCGTGGCGGTCGAGCACGGCGTGGACGCGCTGCTGCAGCAGCTCGGCGGTGCTTTCGGTGCTGAAGCGGAAGTTGAAGTCCACCGTGGCATGCCCGGGGATGACGTTGCTCGCGCCGGTGCCGCCATGGAGGTTGCTGATCTGCCAGCTGGTGGGCGGGAAGAAGGCGTTGCCCTCGTCCCAGCGGGTGGCGGCCAGCTCGGCCAGCGCCGGCAGGGCTTCGTGGATGGGGTTGCGCGCCAGATGCGGATAGGCGATGTGGCCCTGCACGCCGCGCACCGTCAGCCGGCCCGACAGGGTGCCGCGGCGGCCGTTCTTGATCATGTCGCCGGTGCGCTGCACGGCCGTGGGCTCGCCGACGATGCACCATTGCAGCGCCTCGCCGCGCGCGCGCAGCTGCTCGACGACCACGCGCGTGCCGTCCACCGAAGGGCCTTCCTCGTCGCTGGTCAGCAGCAGCGCCAGCGCGATGGCGGGGCGGGGCGTGGCGGCGAGGAACTCCTCCAGCGCCACGACGAAGGCGGCGATGGAGGTCTTCATGTCGCTGGCGCCGCGCCCGTACAGGCGCCCGTCGCGCTGCACCGGCGCGAAGGGCGGGCTGCCCCAGGCGTCCAGCGGGCCCGGCGGCACGACATCGGTGTGGCCCACGAAGACTATTGTTTTTGTAGCAACATGTCCTTCAGCGGCGCCGGCAACAGGGCGTTTTGCCCACAAATTGCTGACGCGGGCCTGCTGCGGGCCGCTGTCCATGCGCTCGCAGGCAAAGCCCAGCGGCTCCAGGCGGGCTGCGAGCAGCTCCAGGCAGCCCGCGTCCAGCGGCGTGACGGAGGGCAGGGCGATCAGCTGGCAGGCCAGCTCCAGGGTGGCGTTCATGGAAGGTCTTTTCAGCCTGGCCGCACGTCGAGCACGATTTCCGTGAACGAGGGGCCTTCGTCTTGGTCGGATGGCGCGTCCGGGCCGCCGGCCTGGGGTGCGCGCGGTTGGGTGGCGAAGTCGTTTTGCAGGCGCCACATCAGGTTGGTCGGCGAGTCGGCGTGCGCCAGGCCTTCCTTGCGTTCTATGCGCCCTTCCAGGATCAGCCGCGCCAGCGATTCCTCGAAGGTCTGCGAGCCTTCGGCCATGGATTTTTCCAGCGCGTCGCGCACGCCGGAGAAGTCGCCGTGCTCGATCATCTCGGCCACCAGCTTGGTGTTGAGCATGACCTCCACCGCCGCCAGGCGCGCCCCGCCGGTGGTGCGCACCAGGCGCTGCGAGATGATGGCGCGCAGCGCCGAGGCCAGGTCGCCCAGCATGGTCTCGCGCACCTCCACCGGGTAGAACGACAGGATGCGGTTGAGCGCGTGGTAGCTGTTGTTGCCGTGCAGCGTGGCCAGGCACAGGTGGCCCGACTGGGCGTAGGCGATGGCGGCGGACATGGTCTCGCGGTCACGGATCTCGCCGATCAGGATCACGTCGGGCGCCTGGCGCAGCGCGTTCTTCAGCGCCGTCTGCAGCGATTGCGTGTCGCTGCCGATCTCGCGCTGGTTGACGATGGATTTCTTGTTCCTGAACTGGTATTCGATCGGGTCTTCCACCGTCAGGATGTGACCGGTGGTGGATTCGTTGCGCTCGTCCAGCATGGCTGCCAGCGTGGTGCTCTTGCCCGAGCCGGTGGCGCCGACGATCAGCACCAGCCCGCGCTTGTGCAGCGCCAGCTCGCGCAGCATGGGCGGCAGGCCCAGCGTGGCCAGCGGCGGGATGTGCTGGGCGATGAAGCGGATCACCACCGCGACGGTGCCGCGCTGGCGCATGGCGCTGACGCGAAAGCGCCCGACGCCGGCCAGGGGCACGCCCATGTTCAGCTCGCCCGTTTCCTTGAGCTCCTCGATGCGCTCGGGGGCCACGATCTCGGCCAGCAGGTTCAGCGGCGCCTCGATGGGCAGCACCTGGCTGTTGATGGGCACGCACTCGCCGTCGATCTTGATCAGCGCCGGCGCATTGGCGGACAAATAGACGTCGGACGCCTTCTTGTCGGCCATCAGGCGCAGGATGCGCTCCATGGTACCCATCGTGGTCATGGCGGGGTTCTCCTTGCGGGGCCGGGCGTCAATCGCGCAGCAGCTCGTTCAAGCTGGTGGACGAGCGCGTCTTGGCGTCCACCTTCTTGACGATGATGGCGGCGTACATGCTGTAGCGCCCGCCGTCCTTGGGCAGGCTGCCGCTGACCACCACCGAGCCGGCCGGCACCCGGCCGTAGTGCGTCTGGCCGGTGGCGCGGTCATAGATGGGCGTGCTCTGGCCGATGTACACGCCCATGCTGATGACCGAGTTTTCCTCGACGATGACGCCTTCGACGATCTCCGAGCGCGCGCCGATGAAGCAGTTGTCCTCGATGATGGTCGGGCCGGCCTGCAGCGGCTCCAGCACGCCCCCCAGGCCCACGCCGCCCGACAGGTGGACGTGGCGCCCCACCTGCGCGCACGAGCCCACGGTGGCCCAGGTGTCCACCATGGTGCCTTCGCCGACGTAGGCGCCGATGTTGACGTAGCTGGGCATCAGGATGGCGCCGGGCGCGATGAAGCTGCCGCGCCGCGCCGTGGCCGGCGGCACGATGCGCACGCCGGTGGCGGCCAGCTGTTCGCTCGTGAGCTGGCTGAACTTGGTCGGCACCTTGTCGTAGAAAGCCAGGTCGCCGGCGCGCATGGGCACGTTGTCGTTCAGGCGGAACGACAGCAGCACCGCCTTCTTGATCCACTGGTGCACCGTCCACTGGCCGACGCCTTCGCGCGTGGCCACGCGCAGCTCGCCGCGGTCTAGGGCGCCGATCACCTGCTCCACAGCGTCCACGACCTCGCGCGGCGCATTGCCGGGCGAGAGGCTGGCACGGTTGTCCCAGGCGTTGTCGATCAAGGTCTGCAATGGATGTGTCATGGGGAGAGGACGGGTGAGGGAAAAGGGGTGAGGGGAAGCAGGCTGCCCGCAGCGCGAGCGCTTCAGCGCCGCGACTGCACGAACTGGACGATGCGGCGGGCGGCTTCCAGGCATTCGTCCACCGGGGCCACCAGGGCCATGCGCACGCGGTCCGCGCCGGGGTTGGCGCCGCCTGCAGCGCGCGCCAGGAAGCTGCCGGGCAGCACCGTCACATTGTATTGAGCGAACAATTCGCGGGCGAACTCGGTATCGTCCATGCGCAGCTGCGGCGCAATGCCGGCCCACAGGTAGAAACCGGCGTCGGGCAGGCGGACGTCCAGCACCTGCGCCAGCAGCGGCGTGACCTGGCTGAACTTGGCCCGGTACAGCGCACGGTTGTCCTGCACGTGGGCCTCGTCGCCCCAGGCGGCGACGCTGGCGGCCTGCACGGCCGGGCCCATGGCGCCGCCGTGGTAGGTGCGGTAGAGCAAAAAGGCCTGGATCAGGCGCGCGTCGCCGGCCACGAAACCGCTGCGCAGGCCGGGCACGTTGCTGCGCTTGGACAGGCTGGTGAACGCCACCAGGCGGCGCAGGTCATGGCGGCCCAGGGCGTGCGCCGCTTCCAGGCCGCCCAGTGGCGGCTCGTCCTGGAAATAGATTTCGCTGTAGCACTCGTCGGATGCGATGACGAAGCCGTAGCGGTCGCTCAAGGCAAACAGCTTGGCCCACTCCTGCAGCGGCATGACCGCGCCCGTCGGGTTGCCGGGCGAGCACACGAACAGCAGCTGCGTGCGCTGCCACACGGCCTCGGGCACGCTGTCCCAGTCCACCGCGAAATTGCGCTCGGCCACGCTGGGCGCATACCACGGCTGCGCGCCGGCCAGCAGGGTGGCGCCTTCGTAGATCTGGTAGAAGGGATTGGGGCACACCACTGTGGCACCGGGCTGGCGCGCATCGACCACCGTCTGCACGAAGGAGAACAAGGCCTCGCGCGAGCCGTTCACCGGCAGCACCTGGGTGGCGGCGTCCAGCGCCAGGCCATAGCGGCGCTGCAGCCAGTCGGCGCAGGCGCTGCGCAGGCGCGGCTCGCCCGCCGTGGCGGGGTAGCTGGCCAGCCCGCCCGCCCCGGCGGCCAGCGCTTGCTGGATGAATGCCGGCGTGGGGTGGCGCGGCTCGCCGATGCCCAGGCTGATGGGGCTGTACCCCGGTGCCGGGGTGATGCCGGCGAAGAGCTGGCGCAGCCGCTCGAAGGGATAGGGCTGCAGGCGGTCGAGCAGGGGATTCATAGGGGCGCGATTATCAGGCCGCGCGGCCTGGGCGCCGCCTCTCGCCGCGCAGGTGGCCGGGCCCCGGCCCCGGCCCGCCGGCAAGTAAGCTGGATGAAATGTTACCGTGAGTATCATGGGTTCCATACGAGCCGCGCGGCACGCGATGCAGCGCACCCCCAGCCCTACGGAGCCAGGCCGCCATGCACACCTTCATCCTTTTGCAACCGGGCGTCCGGCTGCTGCGTCGCCTGCCTTTCGCGGCCCGGGTGGCGCTGCTGACCGCCCTTGCCGTGCTGGCCTCGCCGCTGGTGCTGTTGCTCCAGGCCTGGGCGCCCGGGTGGGCCTGGACGGCGGCGCTGGCCCTGGCGGCGCTGCTTGCCTACCTGGGCGCGGCGCTGTGGGCTGGCATGGCGCCTGGCCTGGCGCACCTGGGCCGGGCGCTGCAAAGCGCCGCGCAGGGTGATCTGGGCATCCAGGCCGGCTTGCCGGGCGCTGACGAGCTGGCGCGCCTGGGCGGCGGGTTCGACGCCATGGTGCGCACGCTGTCGTCCATGGTGGCCGACGTGCGCAGCAACGCCGCGCTGGTCGCCCAGGAGGGGCGCAAGCTGTCGCTGGACAACGACGAGATGGCCCAGCGCACCGAGCAGCAGGCCGCCAGCCTGGAGCAGACCGCAGCCAGCGTCGAGCAGCTCGCCGCCACGGTGCAAAGCACCGCCCAGGCGGCCAGCGTGGCGGACCGCGAGGCCGTGCAGATGCAGGAAGCAGTGCTCGCCGGCACCCAGGCCATGCAGCAGGCCACCGATTCGGTGCAGGCCATCCAGGGCGACGCACGCCGCATGGGCGAGATCATCGGCGTGATTGATGGCATCGCCTTCCAGACCAACATCCTGGCGCTGAACGCGGCCGTCGAGGCCGCGCGTGCAGGCGAGCAGGGGGTGCGGCTTTGCCGTGGT